>CAVVZQ010000006.1:0-648203 GCA_963752715.1 uncultured Actinomycetota bacterium
GGCCATGCTCTACGTCCGGGTCCTCCGGCGTCGTGGTGCCCACGGGAGGCGCAGGTGGCTAGGTTCGTCGATCGGCCCGGCGATCCGCGGATGCCGATCCGGCCAATCAGCGACGCCATCACCGACCGGCATCAGGCCCCAAGGCAGTCCTCAACGCCTCCTTCGAGAAACCCCGGTCCGGTGAGGCGCTCCTTGAACAACCCCATGGATCCTACGGCGTGACCTGCAAGGGGAGTCTGCATGACTAGCCAAGCACCCGACCCCCCGAAGTTCATGTTCACCCAGGAGCAGCAGCAGATCGTCGGCCATGATCCCGCCCGGCATGCGCGAGTCCTAGCAGGCCCGGGGACTGGCAAGAGCTTCACAAGCGTCGCGCTGCTAGAGCGGCTGGCACTGGATAAGCCCCCATTGCGTTGTCAGATGATCACGTTCACGCGTGCCGCCACAGCCGAGTTCGCGCAGAAGCAAACGGCCAACGAACTACTGCAATCCGGCAGAAGGCCCAATACTGTTCACGGATTCGCCCTTCAGTTGCTCCTTGGCCACGGGGCACCAGATCTTCCGAGACCACTGCGAATCCCGGGGGAGATGGGAGATGCGCTCACTGATCGAACCGGACATTGCGCGGAGGCTGAAAGCACGAGGCTTCCAGGCTGACGTACGGGTGGTGCGCCAACTGATGAGCGAACTCGGCGCGGGCTGGGAGTCTCTTGAACCGGATCGCGTGACCGTCAGAGCCACGGACCCCGCCTTGGCTGACAGCGTTCGCCGGCCTGTGGCGCGAACACCGGTCCGCCTTTCGCTACGTGCTTCTGGCCGATCTGCCATACCAGGCGGCGATGTACTTGGAGGACACTGACGCATCTGTCGACCTCGACCTGCTCCTCGTGGACGAGTACCAGGACCTCAATCGGGCGGACATCAAGCTCGTCTCCGAGATGCGCGCGGCGAGGTGTCTCGGTCCTGGCCATCGGGGATGACGATCAGTCCATCTACCGGTTCCGCATGGCCGCGCCCCAAGGGATCCGTGAGTTCACGGGGACCTTCCCGGGGGCTGCTGACTACTCGCTGACTGAGAGCCGGCGCTGTGGCAGCAGCCTGATCGCGGCCGCCAACGCGGTTATCAGCGCTGCACCGAGCAGGCCTGCTAAACGACCCCTCCGGTCCTCGCCGGGGGCTCCGCCGGGGACATTCGCCCACTTGAGGTTCGACAACGATCACGACGAGGCAACGGAGGCTGCCCGATTCATTGCTGGACGGATCGCTCAGGGGGTGCCCCCGGGCGAGATCGCCATTCTCGTGAGGTCTGGGGTCGACAAGTGGTCGGACGCACTTGCCGAGGCACTCGGCCGACATGGGGTTGCGCTCGCTTCCACCGACTGGGTTGACGAGGCGCTGTCGTCACCCGGGCTGCGTAGGGCCGGTCGCGATCTGCACCCTTGCCTGCGAACGGGCAGATTCTCTGGCTTGGTGGACCGTCCTTCGGCTCACGTCAGGGGTCGGCGATCGGCTCGTCGACTCCGTCTACGAGTCGCGCGAGCCCGGCGAGCAGTTCGGGGCTGCGCTCTTGCGCCTTGCTGCAGCTCAGTTCCCGGGTGCTCCAGCCGGCAGAGCCGGGCGATCGCAGCGATCGAGAACGTCTTGTCCGTGGTGGGGAGTCTCGACTTGGGCGTGACACTGGACGGCCGAGGGTGGGGCGGCTCGGATCGTCGACAACGCCCTCACACCAGATCTGACCGACGAAGCCGTGAGACGGCTAGTGATGGTAGGCGCTGCACTGCCAGCCGAAGACGGACTCGCAGGCTTCATGTCCCAGTTGGAGCCGATGGGGAAGGATCTTGCGGCGAGCGAGAGTGATGGCGTACGACTGATGACGATGGCACGGTCCAAGGGACTCACTGTCAACACTGCAATCGTCATGGGCGTCGAAGATGGACTGATTCCGATGCCACCGCCGAAGGGGGACTTGGAAGAGGAGCGCCGGCTCTTGTACGTCGCCCTCACCCGCGCGACGGACGTGACGGTCGCGACTTGGTCCCGTCTCCGCACGGGCCCCATCGCCCGTCAAGGGCAAGCGAACGTTCGGCAGTCGCGTCAGCGGAGCGAACTCATTCGTGGGCTACCAGGCTTCCCCGCAGCCGTACCGGGGCACGCGTGGATCCGGAATCACATAGCTCCCCAGCCTGAGGATGCCTGATGGCCAGCCTGATCGACGCCAAGTTCATCGACGGCAGCGCGCACACCGTCCGCGAGATGTTCACCGGGCGCAAGTACGGCCTGGACTTCTACCAGCGTGAGTACACCTGGACCGAGACGAACGTCCTGGAGCTGGTCGATGACCTCACCGGGGCGTTCCTGGCCGACTACACCGACGGCGACCCGCGAGCCCGGGTCGCCACCTACCGCCCGTACTTCCTCGGGCCGGTGGTGACCAGCCGCGGTGGACAACGTGCGCTACCTGGTCGACGGGCAGCAGCGGCTCACCACCCTGACCCTGCTGCTGATCCACCTCAAGCGGCTGACCGCCGAGCTGCCCGAGGCCGACGATCTGGCTCCGCTGGTGTACTCCAGCCAGTACGGGCAGAAGTCGTTCAACCTCGACGTTCCCGACCGCGAGCAGGTGATGGCAGGCGATCCTGGCCGGGACCGAGTTCGACACCGAGGACGCCTCGCGAGTCCTGCCGCAACATCTGGGACCGCTACACCGACATCGTCCGGAGCTGTTCCCGACGAGGTCACCGGTGGCGCCGCTGCTGCACTTCTTCGACTGGCTGCTGGAGCGGGTCGTGCTCGTCGAGATCGGCACGACCGACCAGGACATGGCCCTGGAGATCTTCGAGACGATGAACGACCGCGGCCTGCGGCTGTCGAACACCGACATGCTCAAGAGCTTCCTGATCGCCCGGATGGAGGACCCGGCGGCGATCGCGACCGCCAACAAGCTGTGGCGGGCCCGCGTCGAGGAGCTCATCGCGTGGACCGCAACGCCGACGGCGGAGTTCATCAAGGCGTGGCTGCGCGGCAAGTACGCCGACACCATCCGCGAACGCAAGAAGGACGCCGTGCCGCGGGACTTCGACCTGATCGGCACCGCGTTCCACAAGTGGGTCCGGGACAACCGGACGCGGCTCGGCCTGGACACGCCCGGCGGACTTCGTCGACCTTCGTCAACACCGACTTCGACCGGATGTCCAAGCGCTACCTGCAAGCTGCTCGCCGCCGTCCAGCGCGGTACACCTCCGGGCTGGAGCGCGTCTTCTACAACGCGCACAACGGGCTCACGCTGCAGTACCTGCCGATCATGGCCGCAGTCACGCCGGACGACGACGACGCGACGTTCCGGGCGAAGGCCCAGATGATCGCCGTCCTACCTCGACCTGATGGTCGCCCGGCGCATGGTCGAACTACCGGAACTTCGGCTACTCGACCATCGTCTACACGATGTTCAACCTGGCCAAGGACCTGCGCGACCGCGACCCGGACGACGTCCGCAGCGTCCTGGCCGACCGGGTCGCCGGACTCGAGGAGACCTTCGACGGGGTCGCCACCTTCGGGCTCACCGAACGCAACCGCTCCCACATCGCCTACCTGCTGGCCCGGATGACCGCCTGGCTCGAGGAGGGCCACGGCGTCGGGCTCGCCGAGTACGTCGACCGGTTGCCGCAAGAACCCGTTCGAGGTCGAGCACATCTGGGCCAACCACTCCGAGCGACACACCGACGAGTTCGACAACCCGTACGACTTCGCCGAGAAGCGCAACCGGTTCGGCGACCTGCTGCTGCTGCCCAAGGACTTCAACGCGTCCTACGGCGACAAGCCCTACGCCGACAAGCTGCGAGCACTACTTCGGGCAGAACCTGCTGGCCCGGTCCCTGCACCCCAACGCCTACCAGCACAACCCGACGTTCCTCGCCCTCATCGAACGCACCGGCCTGCCGTTCCAGCGCCATCCCGGGCCCGTTCACCTCCGCGAGCATCGACGAGCGGCAGGACCTGTACCAGCGCATCTGCGAGCAGGTGTGGGCCCCGCAGCCCTCGGTCTGGACGGCGGGACCGCGGCCGGCAGTCGCGGGACTACTACGTCGTCCTTCGGCCAGGGCGAGCATCGCAACTGGGACGACGCCCGCACGTACGGGTTCGTCTCCGCGGGCGGGGGCCGCTGGTACAGCCAACCACTGCAGCTGCTCAAGCCCGGGGACCGCGTGTTCGCCTACGCACCCGGGCACGGCTACGTCGGCGTGGGACTCGTTCAGGACACCGCGAAACCGGCGAGCCAGCTTGAGGTGACAGGTGCGGACGGCACCTCCGGTCCGTTGCGCGGCCAACCCGTTCACGCGCCGAACATGTGGGAGCACGAAGCCGACCCCGTTCGGGCCGAGTACGCCGTACCGGTGACCTGGCAGGTGACGCGCGACGTCGACGACGCCCTGTGGAAGCCCGGATGGTTCGCCAACCAGACCACCGCATGCCGACTGCGCAACCCGGAACTAGTCGAGCGACCTGGCCACAGCCTTCGGAATCGAGGCCTGACCATCAGCCGCCCCAGGCCAGCATTCTCGACCCGGCACAGGGCCTGGCGGGCACCCCGGCAACGCCCACCCGAGCGCAGGAAGCCAGATGACGCATGACCGGCGAGCAGGCTCCGCGGTCAACGTTCACGTGGGGGCTCGACATGTCCACATCGAAGGCAAAGACCGCAGCCGTCGCCCTCGAGTGGACCCAGGACGGTGCGCGCGTGGCCGAGGTCCGACACCCCTTGGCAGCGGTCGAAATCGCGCCCCTCATCGCGCGCCCACGCCTCCCCGTGGGCCGTGGACGTGCCGTTCGGATGGCCAGACGCGTTCGTGTCGCTAATGGGCAGACGTGAGCAGGCACCGATGGCGCCCGGGACCATCCCCGATGAGGCCTACTGGGAACGATGGCGCACCCACACGGTCGCGCAACGCCGCACCGATGCGTTCCTCACACACGACCCTCGAATCCGAACCCGACCACTGCCCGTGTCGTTCCAGCTCCTCGGCGCCACCGCCGCCATGTGGACGCTGATCGAGGCTCGCCTCGCAGGGTTGGGGGTCGCCATCGACCGGGCCGGAATTCAGGGCCAGGTATGCGAGACGTACCCGCGTGCAGCCCTGGCGGGCTGGGGAGTCCGCAGCCCAGGCAAACTCGACTGGCCGGGCCTTCAGCAGCACTTCAGCTTCCTGACAGCGGCGCCGGAGCATGAGCAGGCGCTGGCCAGCGACGACGCGTGCGACGCGGTCGTGTGCGCGTTGGTCGCCCGCGCACGCACGCTGGGCGCAACCTTGCTGCCCCGCGACGAGGACGAACTCGCTGCCGCACGCCGCGAGGGCTGGATCCACGTCTGTGTCGAGGCTCCGCAGGTCTCTGGCCCAAGCGGGAAAGGAGCCTCGTACCGGGTGCTTGCGCTGACCTCGGCGGCCGGCAGGGTCCAGTGTAGCGAATGGGGGCGCACGTGCGGTTTCCACCTGCTGATGGCAACGGGTTCGTGACAGTCGACACCCTCCTAGATCGCCTGCCCCGCTTCGCGTTGCCGCACTTCCAGCGTGGGCAGGTGTGGCGCGAGGACTCGATCTCGCTGCTGTTCGAGTCTTTGATGCTGGACACCCCGTGTGGGTCGATCATCCTGTGGGAGCCACCCGGTGAGGTCCTGGACTTCGGCGAGCCGGTAGAGGCTTGGGGGACGACTCAGCCGGAGTTCCTCGTCGTCGATGGCCAACAGCGGCTGACATCAATGGGCCTTGTCCTGGGATCGGGGCAGCGCTGGGCGCTGAACCTGGCTGCCGTGCCGGAGTTCTTGGATACCGCCGACGTTCGTCCCGGAACGTCGCCTCAGGGCCCGGCCCCTGTTCGCACCCATCCCCGATGATGTCCCCCTCGGGCCAGTGAGCGGCGCCGGGCCAGCCACGCGGCCAACCTGCGCGATCTGGTGCCCCTGCCGGCGATCGAACGGTCGGGGGTGGCGGCCTGGCCCTACGAGGCCCCGCCGACCCATGGAGACGTGGGTGGCCCTCTGGGCGGCCATGGTGGAGGGGGTCCAAGCGATCCGCGGCCGCCGCCTGCAGGTGGTCGTCAAGCGGCGGGAACCGCTGCGCGCGATCGTCGAGTTGTACAACCGGATCAATAGTGCTGGCGTCACGGTCCGTCAGGAGGAGAAGTCGTTCGCCGCGATGGTCGCCTTCGAACCGGGGGCCGCCTCGTGGTTGCGGACTGCTTCGCCGAGACCCACCCGCACAAGGTCCCGGGCGCCGATCCGACTGCCCTGACCCACACCACCCTGGTGAACCGGGAGCGGGAACAGCGGTTCGGGTTCCCGCTCTTCATCCGGTCCTTCGCGCAGACCGCCTCTCATCACCTGGACCGCGACGGTGCCGACATCGACGGTCTGCCCTCACTGCTGGCCGACCCCGTCTGGCAGCAGGCTGGGGATGCCCGCACCCAGGTGCTCGACGAGTCAAGGCAGGTGCTGGCCAACACTGCCCGGGTCCTGCGCGACGTCCTCGCGTGCGACGACTACCGGTTCCTGCCGTCCGCCGAGGCGATCCGCCCGGCGATCGCGCTGCAACTCAAGTATCCCGACGTGGAGGACGCCCTGATCGCCCGGGCGGTGCTGGCTTGCCAGATCGACGCGCTCCTGCCGGAGCCGACCTCGGTCCGGCAGCCTGCTGCGCCGCCTCCGCGCCTCCAACCGGCTGGAAGACGCGGTGGCAGGCCTCCCCACCCCGGACCTGGTCACCGCGGTCCGCGACTCACTGGCCGGGGCGCAGTCCATGCAGCACCCGTGGGTGTCGATCATGTACTGGCACCAAAGGACCCGACAAGCCCGGGACTACGGTGGCTGGTACCTGCCCTTGACGCTGCACAGCAAGGCCCACAAGGAGCACATCGTCCCGTTCTCCCTGCTGCACACCGCCTACCCGAACCTGACCGCCACCGGGCACAGCCGGGCCCACGAGGCCAACGCCATCGGAAACCTGACATTCCTGTCCGCCCAGTTCAACTTCGACCATGGAGCTGACCCGGTCGCCCTTGAGCACGCCCACCCGGGGCTTCTGGCCGCGCACCACCTCGACAGCCGGGACCTTCTGGCCGCCTACCGGACGGCGGTCGACGCGCTGACCGACCATCGGTACGCAGACGGCGTCGTGGCCTACCGCACATTCGTCAGGATCCGCACCGAGGCGCTGACCCTGGGGATGACCCATTGGATGGCAACCCATCTCGAGTACTCCCCGGACAATCCGACCGCGCGTCCAGCAGTGCAGAAGGTACGACTCAGCCCGGCGGACGAGGTACGCCAGCGCGACTGGCCCGAAGACTTCCAGTACGCAGTGCTCGAGCTGGTCCGAGACATCCCGCTGGGGGCCCGGCACCACTGGGTCCTGCGACGTGAGGGCACAGGCAACGCGCGCACCCAGATCAGCCACCAGATCCGGCTCGCGGGAACCGGCACCCAACTCATGGTCGGCTGCAACACCGGCGGCAGCAGGGACCTCGTCACCAAGCTCACCACAGCACTAGGCCCCGCCAAGGACGAGACCCCTGCGCAGTGGGTGTTCCGTCTCCACCCATCGGACCCCCGGTCCGCCCTCGGTCTGCGCCTGCTCCGCGAGGCTCTGGAGGGTCGACCCATACCGGGACCAACCGCCCCTACCGCCGATGCCGACTTCCGTCCTTTGGGAACGGCTACGCCAATCCCGGTAGGTATGCCGAATGCACCTGCCGCGCCTGAGCCCCACGAGGTCCAGGCACAACCCTGTGATCTTCACGGCTTGACATGGTGCGCTCAGTGCGCAGCTGTCATCGCGCGTGCCAAGCCCGTCGAGCTGCCCAGCGCGCCCCCGGACTACGACGGCCCGCGCCCTCGCCCTCAGGACATCCTGATCTCACCCACCGGGATCGCACACCGCTCGGGCTGCACACACCTCCCCGAAGCCGCATGGCTCATTCCGCCCCGGTGGGGCTGGTCGAGCGACGCGACGCAATGGAGCCGGATCGGCAACGGGCACGCGCTGAGAGCGACTGCGGGCAACCTCGATCGGATCGCCACCCGACGCTGCAACGACTGCGACTCCTAGTACCAACTCGAAAACTCACCCGGCCCGTGCAGGGCGGTTGCGGTGCCGTCGTCGGCGATGAGGTAGGCGTGGTCGAGGTCGGTGTCAGCCTCGTCCAAGCTGCGGCGGTTGGTCTTATCGTGGGCAAGGCCGGGGGGCCGACTGACGTACCCATTGGCCCGTCCGAGAGGCTCGGGTCATGGCGAAGATGTCTGAGAAAGAGAAGGCCTCCCGCGCTGAGGTTCGTGCTCTGTCCAGAGCGCGCACACTGGCACTGGACGCGGAAGACCAGCACAAGCGCTCCACCCGGGCCCGCGGGCGCTGGGAGGCCGAGGGCATGTACCTGACCCGCGAGCAGGCTCTGGCGGGGGAACCATGTCGGTCGTGTGGGCTGCCCGTCATCGACGGAAGCAACCACGAGCGCAAGGGGTCCATGTACTGGACCCCTGACGAGAAGGCAGAGTACGACGCCGAGGATGCGGCCTTCCGCGAACGACATCGGGATTGCCGAGGTGTGCGCTGGTCGATGAGCGGCTCGCGAGCCCAGCATTGCGGCGAGTGCTGCCCACCTCCGCCGATGAGCGAGGACCAGGCTCGCAGGATTGCGAGCATTCTGAACTCAGTCAGCGTCCGCGAGGCTGACCTCGTCGACCTGGTCCCACACCCTCGCTTGCGGGCACGAGGTGCTCGGCAACGTCAACCGCGACAACCCCCACTACCGCGCAAGCGGGGTCCGCGACTGCCCAGAGTGTGGGGCGAAGAAGGGCGTGGTCTCGGTCACACGAGTCGGGGCAGCGTTCACTCAGCCCCCGCAGGACGCGCCACCTCCCACTACCCAGGTTCGGGAGCTGGAGGAGGCGCAAAGAGAAGTGGCGGACCTTCGAGAGGCCTTGAAATCGGCAGAGGCTCGCCTCAAGAAGCTGACTCGATAGCGCGCAGGTCTTTGGTCCCGATTGGGTGGCAGGCCAGCGGGGAAGCCTCGTGGATCGCGGGTCGTCCGGCTTCGCCGGGGCCCGCAGTCCGCCCTCGTTCGCCCCCGTCCGCCGCGACACGCCGGCGTCCGCTGCCGACATTCTGCGGACATCAACGTCAGAGGCCAGTCCCCGGTTTCCCGGGAACTGGCCTCTGACCTGCTACGTCTCTGGTAGCGGGGGCAGGATTTGAACCTGCGACCTCTGGGTTATGAGCCCAGCGAGCTACCGAACTGCTCCACCCCGCGGCGTTCCCTCAGGGTACGCCATCGCTCCTACGCCGACAACGCACGCGCGGGCGACCTCGCTCACACCATCAGGACAGCGACGTCATGTCGGAGTCGTCGGGCCACGCGGCCCGGTCGGCCCCGGCAACGCCTCCACCTGAGGCGACGGAGACGGCGACTCGGCCACCTCGGACTGCGGTGCCGGTTCGCCGCCGCTGAGCTCCAGATAGCGGCGGGTGGCCTCGTCGAGTCGCGCCAGCGCATCCCCGTAGGCTGCGAAGTCGCCACTGCGCTGCGCTTCCTCCAGGTCGGCGATGGCGTCGGAGATCTCCTGGGCCGCCGCGTCCAGATCGTCGGCCTGACCATCGTCCGGCGTCTCCGGAGTCTCGGGGTCCGGCGTGGTGCCATCTCCGCCGCCCTGCGCCAACCCCGCCACGATCTCCCCAGCCCCCGGGCCGAACAACTCGTCCAGCGCCTCGGCAAGAGTGTTCTCGTAGGCGATCTCGCCGCCGAACTCCACCAGCACCTTGCGCAGCAGCGGATAGGAGGTATCCGTCGTGCCCTCCACGTAGAGCGGCTCCACGTAGATGAAGCCTCCCGCCACCGGCAGCGTGAGCAGGTTTCCGAAGATGACCCGCGAGTTCTGCTGGTTCAGCAACGTCACGTCGCGGCTGATGTTCGGGTCGGTGTTGAAGGCGATCTGGACCTGCCGCGGACCGAGGATGGCCGTGTCGCCCGGCAGTTCCAGAACCCGCAGGGTGCCGTAGTCCTCGGGGTCGCTGGAGACCGACATCCAGGCCGCCAGGTTGTCCCTGCTCAGCTGAGTCAGCGAGGCCGTGAGCTGGAACGTGGGCTTCTCCTGCCCAGGCGCCTGAGCGGAGACGTAGTACGAGGGCTGCGGTTCGCCGGTCTCCGTCGTCGGGTCCGGAGGTACCCGCCAGAACCCCTGGCTGTTGAAGAACTGCTGGGGGTCGTCCACGTGGTAGCGGGTCAGGATCTCCCGCTGGATCTTGAAGATGTCCTCCGGGTAGCGGAAGTGGGCCCGCAGCTCGTCGGAGATCTCCGACTCGGGCTTGACGATGCCGGGGAAGACCTTCATCCACGAGGACAGCACGGCGTCGTCGGGGTCGAACTGGTACAGCGTGACGGTCCCGTCATAGGCGTCGACCGTGGCCTTCACCGAGTTGCGTACGTAGTTCACGGTGTCCGAGGGAAGCTGCTGGACCTGGGGCGCGAGCAGTGAGTCCGTCACCGCAGCGCGGTAGTCGATGCGCTCGGCGTAGGGATACTCGGCGCTGGAGGTGTAGCCGTCCAAGACCCAGAGAATGCGGCCGTCGATCACCGTCGGGTACGGGTCGTTGTCGAGCTTGAGGAACGGTGCCACCTTCTGCACCCGGTCTGCGGGGTCGCGCACCATGAGCAGCTTCGACTCCGCCGTGATGGCGCTGGACAGCAGCAGGTTGCGTTCGCGGAAGTGAACGGCGAACGCGAGCCGCCGGATCGGGTTCGAGAGCTGGATCCCGCCCTCGCCCTCATACGTGTAGGTCACCTGTCCGTTCCCGCCACTGCCCTCCGAGGGACGGTCGAACTCGCGGGGCTCGCCGTCCTCGGTGGCCCCGACCACGGAGTAGTCGGTGTTCAGCTCTCCGTAGTAGATCCGGCCCTGATCGACCTCGATCTCCCCGGTGGTCGGCAGGTCGCTGGTCCCGAACGCCGGCGAGCCCTGCGGACCGACCCGGTTCGTCGGCGCCGCGACCACACCGTTGCCGTGGGTGAACACCAGGTGGCGGTTGATCCAGTTGAGCTGGTTGCCCACCAGCTGCGAGGTGTCCAGCTCACGCAGCGCGAGGACCTGCTCGGAGAGCTGTCCGTCGATCACGTAGCGGTCGATGTCCAGCGACTCCTGGAAACCGTAGACGTTTCGGATCTGCTGCAGCTGCGTGAAGGTCGGCGAGAGCACGTTCGGGTCCATCAGCCGCGCGTTGTAGATCGTCGAGGCGTCCGACTGCAGATCGGTCACTCCCGCGGACGTCCTGCCCTCGTAGCTCTGGTACTGCACGTCATCGAGACCGTAGGCAGCTCGAGTGCCGGCGATGTTGCGCTCGATGTAGGGAGCCTCGAGCTCGTTGGCGTTGGGCTTCACCCTGAACTGCTCGATCACCGCGGGGTAGACCGCACCGATCACCAGCGACACCAGGAAGGTCAGCACCACCGCCAGGACGGGCAGGGCCGCGATCCGAAGGAAGACGTTCGCGAAGCAGGCGAGCGCGCCGAGCAGCGCGACGCCCACCAGGATGCTGCGAGCCGGCAGCACCGCGTTGATGTCCGTGTACGACGCGCCGGTCACGATGGAGCGGTCGGAGACCATCAACGTGAACCGGTCCAGGTAGTAGCCGGCCGCCTTGAACAGCAGGAAGATCCCGAAAAGCACGGAGAAGTGGGCGCTGGCGCCCCGGGTGATCTTCTCGCCGGCTCCCTGCAGCTTGATCCCGCCGTAGAGGTAGTGAACGACCGCAGCGACGATGATCGAGATCACGGCGAGCGCGATGAGCAGGCTCATCACGTTGCGCAGGAAGGGGAGGGTGAAGACGTAGTACGAGACGTCCCGTCCGAACTCGGGGTCGTCCACGCCGAATTCGGTGGGGTTGCGCCACAGCAGATAGGTCTCCCACCCCGAGGCCAGTGCCGCTCCGACGAGCAGCCCCAGACCGAGGCCGGCGACCACGCCGATGAGCCGGCGGCGGGACTCGATGGCGACCCGGTAGCGCTCCAGGCTCTGCTGCTCGATGGACAGCGGCCGGTACTCCGGACGCAGCCGGTAGGCGATCGCCGCGTTGCCCACCACGGCGGCCGCCGTGGCCAGCATGCCGACCACGAACAGCATGATCCGGGCGTACAGCGACGTCGTGAACACGCCGCGGAAGCCCACCTCGCCGAACCACAGCCAGTCCACATAGAAGGAGACGATCCCTCCGATGCCGAGGAGCAGCAGCAGAAGGACCGTCAGGACTGGTACGAGAAGCCTGGGCCTGCCTGACGGCTTCGGAGGTGCCGTGGCTGGTGCGGTCACGCGTCGCCCTCCAGCGTTGCGGGTCGGTGTTGCGGGTCGGTACGGACTCTCGACACTACCTAGCCACCGTCGGGTACTGGACCGAATGCTCCCGTTTCTGCACGGGTTCACAGCCAACAGTCAGGTGACTGCCAGGCCGTTCCCAGCAGGTACCAGCCCCCGAGGTGGTCTGATACCCAGAATGACTGCCCGGACCGCCTGCGGCACGTCAATCCGAGGAGGCCGGCGTGCACGAGGGCAGATCCGCCGCTTCGCCGTCGTCAGCCAGCGATGTCAGGGCGTCCACCGCGGCCTCGAGCGACGTGACCGGAACGAGACGCACTTCCTCAGGCACCGTCTTCACAGCGTCGCGGCAGTTGGGTGGTGGCAGGAGGAAGACGCGCGCCCCCTCGTCGCCCGCGGCGATCACCTTCTGTCGCACGCCGCCGATCGCGCCCACCTGCCCTTCGGGGCTGATCTCACCGGTCCCTGCGATGACCTGGCCCCCCGTGAGATCTCCCGGCGTCAGCTGGTCCACGATGCTCAGCGCCAGCATCAGTCCGGCTGACGGGCCTCCGATGCCCTCGGCCTGGATGTCGACGTCCACGTCGGCCGTGGGCTCGGTTGCCACCAGCACGCCGATGACCGACCGGTGGGGTCCGGACTCGGGCTGCTCAGTGACCAGATCGACGCTGGCCGCCGCGCCGTCCCTGGTGTAGTCGACGGTCAGCGTCGTGCCTGGCTCCGTGGCGCCCACCACCGAGATCAGGTCGGTGGTCGTGGACACCGGAGTCCCGTCCACGGCAGTGATGACGTCGTCCGCCTGCAGCTTCCCGTCCGAGGGACCGCCCTCAGTCACGTCCACGACCCTGACCTCGGTGGGGTACCCCAGGTAGGTCAGCGCGGCTGTGGTGGCGGCGTCTTCGCTGTCGGTGAACAGCTCTTCGTTGATCTGTTCGTACTCTTCCCGGGTCCGGTCGGACGGAAAGATGCTCTCCTCGGGAACCACTGCCTCGGTGGGGTCGAGCCAGCCGATGACCGCCTCTGCCAGGTTCAGGTTCTCCAGCACCAGCACGGTCGTCATGAGCAGCTCGCCGTCGGACTCCTCGGACGTCGACGGGTTGACCGTCACCAGCTTCTCGCCCTCCCACTCACCGAGGGTGTCCGCCGTGGGGCCGGGGGCGAGAGCGACGTAGGAGACGGGCACCACCCAGGCCACGACAACCAGCAGCGCCCCGACAGCACCCGCGGCCAGCGCACCGGGAAGCAGGGAGGGCCGGATCACCGCGGAAGGGTACCGTGGAGTGTGATGAGTGATCCTCCATTCGGCTTCGGTCCCGGCGGGCCGAACGATCCCGACAAACCACAGGGTGAACCGGGCCAGCAGGGTCCGCAGGGCCCCTTCGGCGGCAGCCCGTTCGGTGGCGGCCCCGAGGACCTCCTCGGCAAGGCTCCGCTGTTTGCCGAGCTGCAGCGCCTTCTCTCCTGGTCCGGCGGTCCGGTCAACTGGGACCTGGCCCGGCAGACAGCCATCGCGCAGTCTGCGGGCGAGAGCACTGCCGTGACTCCCGCCGACCGGTCGGTCGTCGCGGAGGCACTCCGCCTGGCCGAGCTCTGGCTGGATCCGGCCACCGCGTTCCCCTCAGCGGTCACCTCCAGTGAGGCCTGGTCGCGAGTGGACTGGATCGAGAAGACCGTCCCCGGCTGGTCCTCGCTGGTGGAGCCGGTCGCCGCCCGCATCGTGGCCTCGATGGGTGAGTCCGTACCGGAGGAGGCGAAGGCACAGCTCGGTCCGATGGCCGGCGTGCTGGGGACGATGGGAGGGCTGCTGTTCGGAGCCCAGCTGGGTCAGGGTCTGGCGGAGCTCTCCGGGGAGGTGCTCACCAGCACCGACGTGGGGGTACCCCTCACCGAGCCCGGCCGCGCCGCCATGGTGCCCGCCAACATCGCCGCCTTCGGAGCCGGTCTGGACCAGCCCGACGAGGAGGTCCGCCTGTTCCTGGCACTGCGGGAGGCTGCCCACCACCGGCTCTACCGACACGTTCCCTGGCTGCGGGGTCACGTCCGCTCCGCCGTCGCGGCGTTCGCCGACGGCATCCGGATCGACACCGACGCGCTGCAGAGTGCCGCAGGATCTATCGACTGGTCCAACCCCGAGAGCCTCGGCGAGGCTCTGCAGGGAGGCATGCTGCAGCCGGCCAACACCGCTGGGCAGGAGCAGGCGCTGGCGCGCCTGGAGACGACGCTGGCCCTCGTCGAGGGCTGGGTGGACTGCGTCTCCGCGGCTGCCGCGCAGCCCTACCTGTCCTCGGCGGCCCCGCTGCGGGAGATGCTGCGCCGCCGTCGTGCGACCGGAGGGCCGGCCGAGCAGACATTCGCCAGCCTCGTCGGGCTCGAGCTGCGGCCACGGCGCCTGCGGGAGGCTGCGGCGCTGTGGCAGCGACTGGCCGACGAGCGTGGTACGGCCGGGCGCGACGAGATCTGGGCCCACCCTGACCTCCTGCCGACGGGGGAGGACCTCGGTGACCCGGAGGCCTTCGTTGCCGGTACCGGCGGTTTCGAGGTACCCGACGACGCCTCGGGCGTGACCGACGCGGACGTCTCGCCGGAGCAGGGCCCGTCCGGTGAAGCTCCCGAGCAGCCCGGAGACGCTGAGTCCGGAGACGCTGAGTCAGGGGACGCTGACGAGGACACCCCCGACAGGTAGCGCGCTCCCGCCCAGGATCGCTCGCCGGCCTACGAGCCTGTGAAGCGTGGCGCTCGCCTCTCGCGCTGTGCGGCGAGGCCCTCCTGGAGGTCCTCCCCCGCCATGGTGGTCGCCTGGGCGAGCGACTCCCACTGCAGCGCATCCGCCATCGAGGCGTGGCCCGTCCCGCGCAGCGCGGCCTTGGTGAGCCGCGTCGCCACGGGAGCGTGGCGGGCGACGGTGCGCGCTGTCGCCAGCACCTCCCGCTCGAGATCTTCCGCGGCGCACAGCCCGTTCACCAGGCCCAGTCCCAGCGCCTCAGTCCCCGCGACGGTACGACCCGTCAGGAGCAGGTCGCGCGCCACCGTCATGCCCGCAACCTGTGGCAGCAGCCAGGTGCTCGCCATCCCGGGGTGCATGCCCAGCGCCGTGAACGGCGCGGCCAGCTTCGCCTCTGGCGTCGCGTAGCGCAGGTCGCAGGCCAGCGCCAGCGCCAGGCCGGCACCTACGGCGGCCCCGTTCACTGCCGCGATCGTGGGAACCTCGAGCTCCGAGATCGCCAGCCACGACCGGTAGAACGTCAGCATCCGGTCACGGATCTGGGGGACGGTCATGTCGGGGACCTCACCGATCCACGAGAGGTCCCCTCCGGCGCAGAACGCCCGGCCCGCTCCGGTCACCACGACGCACCGCACTGCCGGGTCGGCCCGGATCGCTGCCAGCGCTTCGGTCCAGGCGGCGGTCATCGCCTCGGTCATGGCGTTGCGCCGGTCCGGCAGGTTCAGCGTCAGGACCGTGACGCCGTCACCGGCATCGGAGAGCAGCACCGGCGCGGACTCCGTCCCGGTCGAGCTCGGGTCTGCAGTCATGCCGCCGACGATACGGCCGCCGCTGGGCGCCGGAGGCGCCGTAGGTGTGATCCAGACCACCCTGTGGACATCGATGACGACCCGAGCACGACGGGCAGGCTGACCGTGATGTCCCCGGAGTCGAGCCACCCACCCGTGACGCCGCCACCTACACCAAGCACGCCAAGTACGCCAAGCACGCCACGTACACCAAGTACGCCCAGGCTGCGGCGGCCGCTGCTGCGCCCCGGCATGACCGTGGCATGGCGGGCGCCGGGCGAGCTCCAGCTGGTCGATCCGGCAGCGCCGGGACGCAGCGTCGTGCTCTGTGGCGTGGGTCTGCCCGCGCAGCAGCTGCTCACACTGCTCGACGGCAGCAACGCACTGGCATCAGTGGTGGCGGAGGCGGGCAGACAGGGGATGTCGGAGTCCGATGCGCTCGAGATCATCCGCGAGCTCGCAGCGGCCGGCTTCGTCACCGACCATCACACGCATGCACCGTCGCGGCCCGCGGTCGGTCTCGAGGGTAGCGAGGCCTCTCGCTGGCTCCCCGAGATGTCCGCCCTGACCGCCCAGGGAAGCCCGGGGGCGCAGACCCTGGCGGTACGGGCGGAGACCGCAGTGGCGGTGTACGGGGTGCGCAGCGTGGGTCCGCTCGCGGCCGCCATCCTGGCCGCCGCCGGCGTCGGCCGTGTCGTGCTCTCCGGCTCCGGGCGGGTTCGCGCCGCCGACTGCCTGCCGGGAGGCGTGACTCCCGACGAGGTCGGCACGCCGCGGACAGCCGCGGCACGCGCCGCGGTCCACCGCAGCGCCCCCGGAGCGAGCGTGCAGAGCGTCCCGGGGCGGGGCGGAGTGCGATGTGCCGTCTTCGCCGACGGCATCCCGTCCCACCATCCCTCGCTGAGAACGGTGCGAGAGGCAGGCGTACCTCACCTGAGCTGTCGCGCGTCGGGGGCGACCGGTCAGGTCGGACCATTCGTTGTCCCAGGTCAGGGGCCATGCCTGGACTGTCTGAGGCGGCACCGCACGGATCTGGACCCCGCCTGGCCGCTGCTGGAGGCACAGGCGGCGCTGGCCGATCGCGAACCGGCGGGGTCGGCCACCTCGCTGGCGATCGCGGTCGCGGCGCTGGCCGCCGGACAGGTCCTGGCGCTGGTCGACGGACGCACTCCGGACACCATCGGTGCGGTCTGGGAGCTGCGGGAAGGGAGTGTCCGTACCCGGCGCCAGCTGTGGTCGCGACACCCGGACTGTCCGTGCGCCGCTGCCGCCGCCCGGTGAGCCGGCCTGGCAGCCTCGCGGCCCGGGCATCACAATGATCTCGTGGAGATCCCTAGCAGCTCGGCCGGTCGGGCCGCACGTCTCGCGTCGCTGCCCATCGGGTACGCGGGACGGGCCACGCTCGGCCTCGGACGCCGGCTGGGGGGGGCGCCCGCCGAGGCGGTCAACGCCGAGGTACAGCGCCGGACCGCCGAGCAGCTGTTCAAGGTACTCGGACAGCTCAAGGGCGGCGCCATGAAGATGGGGCAGGCGCTGTCGGTCATGGAGCCGGCGCTGCCCGAAGAGCTGATTGAGCCGTACCGGGAGGCGCTCGTCAAGCTGCAGGAAGCAGCTCCACCGATGGCGCGTGCCACGATTCGGCGACAGCTGGCCCGCGAGCTCGGCCCTCACTGGCACACCATGCTGCACGACTTCGACGAGACGCCCGCCGCGGCGGCCAGCATCGGCCAGGTCCACCGCGCACGGTGGAAGGACGGGCGACAGGTCGCGGTCAAGATTCAGTATCCGGGCGCCGGCGAGGCGCTGATGGCGGACTTCCGGCAGCTCTCCCGACTGGCGCGCGCCATGGCCGTCGCGGCGCCCGGCCTGGACATGGAGCCTCTCATGGCCGAGCTGCAGGAGCGGGTCGCCGAGGAGGTCGACTACGGCCTCGAGGCACACGCGCAGCAGGCCTTTGCGCGCGCATTCGCGGAGGACCCTCAGATCCACATCCCCCGTGTGCTGGGACGCAGCAATGCGGTGCTGGTCACCGAGTGGGTCGACGGAACGCCGCTGTCGGAGATCATCCGTACGGGCGACCAGGCGGAGCGGGACCGCGCCGGGGAGCTGTTGTCGATCTTCCACTTCTCCAGTCCGACGCGGGCACGGATGCTCCACGCCGACCCGCACCCGGGGAACTTCCGGATCGCCCCGGACGGTCGGTTGGTGGTCTTCGACTTCGGAGCCACCGCGCGCCTCCCGGATGGCCCGCACCTCATCGTCGGTCAGGTCGCGCGGGCCGTCGTCGACGAGGACTCCGAGGCGGCCGAGCGCGCACTGCGTGCCGGGGGGTTCATCAAGCCCGAGGTAGATGTGAACGCCGAGGACCTGCTCGACTACCTGGGGCTGTTCGTGGAGCCGCTGCGCAGTGAGCACTTCCACTTCACAAGAGCGTGGATGCGGGGTCTCACGGTGCAGGTCTCCGACCCGCGCAGTCCCGCCAACCGGGTGGGCATGAAGCTCAACATGCCGCCGAGCTACCTGCTGATCCACCGCGTCACGCTGGGCTCGGTGGGAGTCCTCTGTCAGCTCGAGGCCGATGTGGCCGTCCGCGGCATCATGGAACGCTGGCAGCCCGGCTTCGCGCCCGAGCCCACCATCGGCCCCTAGCTGCGCCGGCTCCTGGATTGAGCCTGCGGCCGGTCGATCCTGCTACTCGGACGGGTCCAGCGGCAGCCGGATCATCGCAGCCGTGTCCTCGCCCTCCAGCACCCGGCCTTCCGCCGGTGCGTTGCTGAGGACCTCGCTGATGTAGCTCTCCACCGCGACGTCGATCCCGACGTCGCGGCCCGCCTGCTCGGACAGGAACCACCGGTGCTCAAGGATCTGGTGGTAGATCTCCGGGGGGTCGAGACGGCGCCTGAGCTCCGGCGGCACCATGGCCAGCGTGGGCTCGTAGGTCTCGGTGAGCCACCGCAGGGATCCGGCTTGCACGGAGATCTCCACCCCGGTCTGGGCCGCCCGCAGCGAGCACTGGGTCGCGATGTCGTTGAGCATCCGGCGTGCCTGGTTCTCCTGGACATGCAGACCGGTCAGCCGGGCCAGGCGGCGCCGATGGTGGCCGGGCTCCACGACGTGCGGGTCGAGCGCCAGACGGTACCCCTCGCCTTCCGAGGTGAGATGAATCCGTTCCACGTCGAAGCCGAGATCGTTCAACCGGGACAGCCGCTCGGCGATCCGGTACCGCTCGTTGCTGGAGAAGACCTCGTCTCTGGTCAGCTCCTGCCACAGCGCCTGGTAGATCTGGCGCACCCGGTGCACGGTCTCGACCGGATCGACGTCGGGCTGCAGCGTTTCCGCCGCTGCCAGGTCCAGCAGCTCTCCGAGCACGTTCTCCTCCGCCAGGATCAGGTCATGCTCGCGCTGGCCGTTGGTGAGCTGCGCACGGACCTGGGCGGTCTCGGTGTCCACGAGATATGCCGACAGCAGCCCCGCGTCCCGCCGGAACAGGGTGTTGGACAACGAGCAGTCACCCCACCACAGCCCGGCCAGGTGCAGCCGGACCAGCAGCTCGGCGAAGGCCTCCAGCAGCTTCCCGTGCAGATCCGGAATCCTGGGCCCGACGAACAGCGCCCTATACGGCAGCGAGAACGCCAGGTGCTCGGTGATCACGACATCGGGAAGCGCGGTGCCGTACGGGGTGTGCCGCCCGTAGACCCCGCCCACCGCGGTCACCGCCGGCAGCTCCTCCTCAGCCATCCAGGCGAGGGTGTCGAACTCGTGTGCGGCCAGGTCGCCGGGCAGCTCCTTGAGGGCGAACATCCCGTCGGGGTACTGGACGAAGCGGACCACATGGCGGTGAATGCCCGTCACGACCGTGACCAGCCGTTCGTGCTCCCAGTCCGCGAGGGGGACGTGCCAGGGCAGGTCGAGGAAGTCCGGGTACCCGGTCCGTACGACGACGTTCAGCCGGTCCATCGCACCTCCCGATGACCCTCTCGACTCCCCTGCTCCTCAGCCCAGGCGCCGGCTACCGTCGGGGGCCGTCAGGTAGAGATACCCGTACGCCTCGTCCCGGACCGGTACGCCCGCCTCCCGCAGCGC
This sequence comes from uncultured Actinomycetota bacterium, assembly GCA_963752715.1. Taxonomy (GTDB): domain Bacteria; phylum Actinomycetota; class Actinomycetes; order Mycobacteriales; family CAVVZQ01; genus CAVVZQ01. The sequence continues at coordinate 19,940 of CAVVZQ010000006.1, forward strand.
CACGTTCCAGTCGCCCCGACACGCCGGATCCGCCGCTTCCGACCCGTGGTCCGCGGTCAGCAGCACCAGTGTGCTCTCCCGCAGTCCCCGTCGATCGAGCAGGTCCAGCCAGGCCCCGAGGCGTCGGTCGGTATCGATCATGGCCGCCCGCGCGATCTCCGACCCCGGCCCGCCGGCGTGGTGGCCGGTATCGGTCAGGGTCGTGTTCCACCAGGTCAGCGCTGGCGGATGGGCCCGCTCGAACAGTGTCAGCATCTGCTGCAGGCCGGCGGCATCCACCGCCGTGGACCGGGCGTACTCGCGGTCCTCGCTGACGAAGTCGTGGTGGGCGTACGGGTCCTGCGCGGCGTCCGGCAGCCCCTGTATCAGTCCGGCAGCTCCGCTGCGCTCCCCGCTCGCCCGGATCAGCCCGAACGTGCTGTACGTAGCACCGCGGTCGGCGGGCTCGTTGACGCACGCGGTCTCGACTCCGGGCCGCTTCCGACGCACGTGCTCGAAGATCGTCCGCACGCCGGGCGCCAGCAGGTCGCACGCCTGGTGCCAGGTGGTCGAGTCGTTGGCGACCACGCTGCGGCCATTCCCCCCCGCCTCGCCGGCTCGCTCGTAGAACGCGTTGTGGACCACCTGGTGCACGTCCGGTCCCACTCCGGTCAGCGCGCTCACGTGGTTGACGAGGGTCACGCTGGGGAAGTCGGCAACTGCGCCGCCCCGCAGCGCGTAGCCGCCCGAGAACAGCTCCGCGAGACGAGGCAGCCAGCCCTCTTCGACCCCGCGGAGGACCTCCGCGTTGGGCACGCCGTCCCACAGCAGGCCCACGACGTGGCGGGCGTCCGCAGCCCTCAGCTCGCCGACGACACGCCCCGGTCCGCCAGGCAGCGGGGCACCGGCGTAGCTAGCGAGGCTGGCGGCGACGTCCACGGTCCGGGCCACACCGGGCACGACTCCGCGCTCGGCCACGCCCGCGCCCATGACAAGGAGGGGAGCCCGGGACTGCGGCTCGTTGAGCGATCCGTGCTCGCCGAGGTGACCGCCCCTTTCGGGCCAGAAGTGGGCACCGGTGTGCACCACGGCGATGTCCGGGGCGCGCGCGCCCGCGGACAGTGCGGCGGCCAGCCGCTGCCAGCCCCAGGGGTAGCAGTGCGTTCCCGCTCCCGCCGGGTCGACATCCGCCAGCGGGTCCGAGCCGCCCACCACCTGCACCGGTACGTCGGCCTGTCGTCCGGCCGCTGCGATGTCAGCGAGGGCCGCCCGGCTGTGCCCGGCAGCGTTGGCGACGTTCAGCCACGGCGAGCCGTGCGAGGGGTCGTCCGTCGAGCCACGCGGCCAGTGCGACGACGTGATCCAGCGATGAGTCCCGGAGCACCTCCACCGCCCGGTTCCGCTGCTCATGCGATCGGCCGGCGGGTGCCGCCACGGAGCGCACCTCCCCTCTGGACCCCTCGCGTGCCTGCAGTGCCCACTGTGTCCGCCCTGTCCGCGCTGCCCATTGCGCCCGCCCGGTCCGGCCGTTGCGCCGCTGAGGTCAGCTGGGGCGGCAGCAGTCGGCTGGGACGGTCGTGCCAGGACAGGACGAGCTGGTCCCGGGCCCGGGTGACCGCCACGTAGAGCAGCCGGCGCTCCTCGGCCTCCGGCCCGGCGCCGGAACCCGACCGTGCCGCCGGGACCACACCGTCCACCAGCGACGGTACGAAGACCGCATCCCACTCCCTGCCTTTGGCCGCGTGCATGGTCGCCACGGTCACAGCCCTCAGGGTGGGCTCCACCGCGTCGCGGCCCATCGCGTCCAGCCGCGCCACCAGGGAGGCGACGCTCGCCTTCGGGTCACTGTCCAGCTCCTCCGCCTGCTTGACCAGCGCCTCGAGGAGGTACCAGCTCTCCCGGCGGGCGCGGGCACCGCGGGCGGGCCCCGCGGGGGACCAGCCGACTCCCGAGAGCACGTCGACCACCCGGGTCGTCAGGTCGGGGCCCTGCTCGTCCTGCTCATGGGCGCGCTGCGTACCGGCCTCCAGTCGGGCAGCCACCCGCAGCAGCGCAAGGGCCGCACGTACCTCGTCACGCTGGAAGTAGCCGCGGTCATCACGCGCGTACACGGGCACTCCGGCCGACTCCAAGGCCCGTACGTAGTCCTCCAGCAGCTCCCGGGTCCGCACCAGCACCGCGACCTGCGACGGTGCGAGATGCGCGGTCGTGGCGGCCACACGAGCAGCGACCCAGCGTCGCTCCGCGGCGGCACTCGCGTGGGCGACGCTGACAACCGCCGGCGCCTCCGGCGATGCGGGGGCGCGCACCGCTCGAAGTGCTCGTCCCAGGTCCCCGGACTCCGAGCCCGCGGTGACGATCTGCGCGGCGAGGCCGAGCACCTCGGGCCGGCTGCGGTAGCAGCGCTCCAGCGTCACCACGGTGGCCGTCGGGTAGCGACGCGGCATCGCCAGCATCGGCTCTGCGCTCGCGCCTGCGAAGGAGTAGATCGTCTGGCGCGGGTCCCCCACCACGAACAGGTCGTCGCCCTCCCCCAGCCAGGCCTCGACCAGGCGCTGCTGCGCCGGGCTGATGTCCTGGTACTCGTCAACGACCAGGTGGCGGTAGGTGTCGCGGACCTGACGCGCTGCGCCAGGGTCGTCCTCCAGCCCCGCTGTCAGGAGCAGCAGCATGTCGTTGAGGTCGATTCTGCGGTGTCGCACCTTGAACCGCTCGTAGGCCTCGAAGACCTCGCAGATCCGGCCGGCGTCACCCCCGGGGACACGTCGTCCGCCCCGGCGCGCCGCGGCTGGGTAGTCCTCCGGCGCCACCAGCGACGCCTTCGCCCAGTCGATCTCCGCCAGCACATCGGGCACGAGGCTGCGCTGCCCGGGCTCGCCCGTCCAGCCGTACTCGGCGAGCACCGCGGCCAGCGCGTCCCGTGGGCTCGACAGCACCGCCGGCATCTCGCCACCGATCAGGCGGGGCCAGAAGTGGCGCAGCTGACGGGCGGCGGCGCTGTGGAAGGTCCGCGTCGCGACCCCGGTCACGCCCAGGCCGGAGAGTCGCCCGCGCAGCTCTCCCGCCGCCCGTCGGGTGAAGGTCACCGCGAGAATCCTGCGGGGCGGTGTCTCCTCGCGGAGCACGCCGTAGGCGATCCGGTGCGCGATGGTCCGGGTCTTGCCCGTCCCCGGGCCTGCCACCACCACGACGGGTCCGCGTGGTGCCAGGACCGCCGCACGCTGGCCCGGATCGAGGTCGCGCAGCAGCGATGCCGGCGTCCCGGCCGCGTCCGGTTGCCGCGGCGCCGAGCTCACCCCCGCTCCACCGACCCGAGGGCCTGCAGCGGGGCGCTCACGGTGTCGGCACTGCCCACGACAATGACCGCCAGCCGGGACGGGGCGAGGAACTGGCGTGCCTGTTCCAGCACCTGATCCACTGTGACCTGGCGCAGCCTGGCCGGGTGCTCGACCAGGAACGTGGCCGGCACCCCGGAAGCGAGCAGCGACGCCACCGTGGAAGCCAGTCCGGCGTGCGACGCCGTACCGACCGCCAGGGATCCGATGGCGTACTCGCGCGCATCGTCGAGCTCGGACTGCGACACCGCCAGCGAGGCTATCCGCCCCAGCTCGTAGTGGGTCTCGAGCAGCGCTGGGCCGGTCACCTCGGTCGCGACGTCGGCCTGCACCGTGAGCTGCGAGCACGCAGCGTGATGGGTCACCATGCTGTGGGGGGAGTACGTGTAGCCCTTCTCCTCGCGCAGATTGGTCACCAGCCGCGAGGAGAAGTAGCCGCCGAAGACCAGGTTCGCCAGCTGGAACGCCGGGTAGTGCGGGTCGTCGCGGCGAGGGGCCGGCCCGCCGAGCCTGATGGAGGACTGCACCGAGCCCGCCCGGTCCACCAGCAGCAGCGGTCCGTCGGTACGGAACCGCGGCGGCTTGGCACGCCCGCCCTCCGCACCCTCCTCGCCGGTCCAGCCACTGAGAGCGGTCTCCGCGCTGTCCAGCAAGCGCTGTGGCTCGCTGTCGCCGACCAGCACGACGCTGCCCCCCGCGGGTGCCACTTTCGCCGCGAAGAACGCGCGCAGCGCCGCACCCCGGACCCGGCTCACCTCACCCGGGTCCGGCAGGCCCAGACCGTAGGGATGCGTCCCGTACAGGCGCTCCGCCAGCGCCTCGGCCGCCTGCACACCGGCCTGGGACCGAGCGATCCGGATCCGCTCAGCCAGGCGAGCTGCCTCTCCGGTGACCTCGGCGGCCGGGAACGTGGGTCCCGACAGCACCTCGGCGACCAGCTCCAGCAGGTCATACAGCCGACTGGAGAGGACCGAGCCGGAGATCTTCAGCCAGTCGTCGTCGGAGTCCACCGACAGGGTGGCCCCCAGCCCCTGAACCCGCGCCGCGATGTGCACCTTGTCCTGCCGCTCGGTGCCGGCGAGCAAGGTCTCCGAGAGCACCTCCGCCCGCGCCCTCGACTTGGGCTTGCCCGCCAGCAGTGGCAGCCGGATGCGCACCTCGACCAGCGGCACGCCGACGCGGCGCAGCGCGGCAACCGTCAGTCCGTTGCGGAGCAGCCGCTGGTCGTAGGGCGGGAAGCGGGGCTCCGTGGGCGGGGCGAGCGGCGGAACAACGGCGGCCATGGACTCCTCAGGCATCGCTCGGTCCTCCTCCGGGCACGACCTCCAGGACGGCGCACCGATGCGGCTGCAGAGTCGCCGCCGCCTCACGCACGCTCTCGGCGGCGACCGACCGCAGCATCTCGGGCATCCGCTCGAGCAGTCCGGCGTCGCCCCGCTGCTGCTCGGCCACCGCCATCGACAGAGCCCGCGGCAGGACGCCGTCCACGCCGCGCATCAGGTCGGCCGTCAGCCGGTTGCGGACCCGGTCCAGCTCGCCGGGCTCCAGTCCGTGGGTCGCCAGCGTGTCCAGCTCCTCCTGCATCGCTGCCAGCAGGCGGTCCACGCCTACCGCGGAGGGATGGTGGGCCTGAACCACGTACGCGGTGGGATCCCGCACGTCGAACGGGTCACCCATCAAGCCGACGTAGCCCGACAGCGCCGTCGCCAGCCGGTCCCCCGACACCAGGCGCCGTCTCAGCCGTGCCGCGTCGCCGTCGGTGAGCACCTCGTTGAGCACCACGAAGGGCAGGTACGCAGCGAGGTCCATCGGATCCGGCACGCGCCACGCCACCGCCACCGCGGGCGACGGGGCGTGGAGGTCCGGGTGCGTGGACCGGCGCCGGCCGCTGAGGTCGGGCTCGGCGAAGTCCGGTCGCTGGGGGGCATCCCGCGAGGGGATGTCCCCGAAGTACCGCCCGGCCAGCCCCAGCGCCTCGTCGGCGTCGACGTCGCCGACGATCGTGAGAACCGCGTTCGCGGGCGCGTAGTAGCGGTGGAAGAAGTCTTCCGCGTCGGCAACCGTCGCGTTCTCCAGGTCCACGAAGTCGCCGTACCCGTTGTGGGAGTTAGGGAAGGTGTCGAACAGCACTTCCGGCATCCACAGCCACGGGAAACCGCCGTACGGGCGGTTCATCACGTTGACCCGGATCTCCTCCTTGACCACCGCGATCTGGTTCGCGAGGTTCTCCTCGGTCAGACGAGGGCCCCGCATCCGGTCCGCCTCCAGGAACAGGGCGCGCTCCAGGGCGTTGGACGGGAGCACCTCGAAGTAGTTCGTGTAGTCGAGGTGGGTGGACCCGTTGAAGGTCCCACCGGAGGCCTGCACGTAGCGGAAGTGCGCGAGCTTCTCCAGGTTCACCGACCCCTGGAACATCAGGTGCTCGAAGAGGTGCGCGAAGCCGGTACGGCCCTGCGGCTCCGACCGGATGCCGACGTCGTAGTAGACGGCGACCGCGACAACCGGCGCGGATCGGTCGGGGGAGACGACCACCCGCAGACCGTTGTCCAGGGTGGTACGCGCAACCGGGAAAGACGGTGACGTCACGACTGACGACACTACGGCCAGGGGTGTCCCGATGCACCACCTGGCCGCCACAGGACCTTCGGAACACCACATCGACCTTGACCGGCAGCCTCCCTCGCGAGCCGTAGCCTTGCCAGGTGCGCGTGGCCACCTTCAACGTTCTGCACGGGAGAACCCCGTCGGACGGCCGGGTCGACCCCCAGCGGCTGCGCGATGCACTGGTCTCGCTCCAGGCCGACGTGGTGGGGCTGCAGGAGGTCGACCGGGGGCAGCGCCGCTCCGGAGGGCTCGACCTCGCCGCCGAGGCGGCTCGGTACGCCGACGGGATCTCCTACCGCTACGTCCCCGCTCTGGTCGGGACGCCCGGAGCTGAGTGGCGCGCCGCCACCGATCAGGACTGCGTGGCACCCGAGGACTGCGCCGAGCCGAGCTACGGGATCGCACTGCTGACACGCCTGCCGGTGCTCTCCTGGCATGTCCGCCGACTGGCACCGCTCCCGGTGCGGTCCCCCGTCCTGGTCGCGAAGCGCCGGGTGATGTGGCTGTCGGACGAACCGCGGGTGATGCTCGCCGCCGTGGTCGAGGGTCCGCTCGGAGCGATGACGGTCGCGACGACCCATCTGTCGTTCGTGCCCGGCTGGAACGGCCTGCAGCTGCGCAGAGTCGTCGCCTCGCTGCGCGAGCTTCCCGCCCCCCGGATCCTGGCCGGCGACCTGAACCTGCCCGCGCCGCTTCCCAGGGTGATCACGGGGTGGCAGATGCTGGCAGAGCTGCCGTCCTTCCCCCGAGAAGAGCCCAGGGTTCAGCTCGACCACATCCTCGGCGACGGGGCGCTTCCGGCAGTGTGCGCCGCGGAGTCCCAGGCCCTCGACCTGTCTGACCACCGCGCCGTGGTAGCCGAGCTAGAACGGTCCAGCGGACCGGTGTCGACGTCGTGACCGCAACCAGGAACGGCCGCGCCGTCGGGCGGCGGGAGGCGGCTCGCAGCCACCTGGCGCTTGCGGTCGAGGGTGAGCCGCAACGCCCCGAGCGCGTGCGCTACCCGGGCGACCTGCTACGAAGCCTTCTCTCGCTCGCTCTGCTCGCACTTCTCGGTACGGTCGGATCACTGCTCAGCAGCACGCTGGGTGGGGTCGAGGAAGATCTTGAGAACGCGATCTACCTCCTCCCCGGGCCGATTCTGAGCCTGCTGGGCGGCATCACCACGCTGATCGGGGTCCTCTTCCCGGTCGCTGCGCTGGGGATGGTGGCACTGCGTCGCTCGTGGCTGGTGCTGGCCCAGGTCATGCTGGCCGCAACACTGGCACTGCTGACATTCGGGCTGATCACGAAGGTGATCCGGGACTATGCGTCCACGGAGTACGCCAGCACCATTCTTGGTCCTGCCGCCTTCAAGCCGGGCGGAGCCGCGGGCGCGGCCTTCATCGCGAGCGCCTTTGCGTCAACGGTGGTCACCGCGGTCGTCCTGCCGGCGACGTGGCAGCGGACGCTGCGCCTGGCGGTGCTGCTGTTCGCGGTCTACTCGCTGGTCTCGGCTCCCCTGAGCTTCCTGGCCGTGGTGGGTGCCGTGGTCATCGGCTGGGGCACCGGCAGCCTCGTGCTCTACCTGCTGGGAAGCCCGAACCCCCGTCCCACCATGCACGAGATCGCCGACGGGCTGGCGGCCGTCGGGCTGTCTCCCGCGCGACTGAAGCGGCTGAACCCGCAGGAGCTCGGCGTCCGCATCTACGAGATGACCGAGGTCGACGGGAGACGGGTACGGATCCGTGTCCGCGACCGGTTCGAGTACTCCGCCGGACTCGTGGGCCGGTTCCTGCGGCGCTTCTGGCTGCGGGGCACCTACGCCGGCGGGCCGGCGGCCACGGTGCGCGCCCTCGCGGAGCGGGAGGCCTTGGTGACCGTCGCGGCCTCAGCCGCGGGAGCCCGGGTGGTTCCCTTCCTGGCAGCCGCCGAAGCCGGCGACCACGGCCTGGCGCTGGCGTACGAGTTCGTACCCGGAACCCCGCTCGACCAGCTCCCCCTCGACCAGGTCACCGACGACGTCCTGCGCGACACCTGGCGGGAGCTGGGTACGGCCATCGATGCGAGGGTCACGCACCGACGGCCCACCCTGGGGCAGGCGATCCTCGACCCCGAGGACCGCGTCTGGCTCACGCAGTTCACCGAGGGCAACGTCGCGTCAACCGACCTGCAGATCCGCGTCGACGTGGCCCACCTGCTGATCAGCATGGCACTGCGGGTAGGACCGGACCGTGCCGTCCGGACGGCTGTGGAGATTCTCGGGCCGACGACCGTGGCCGCGGCGCTGCCGGCGATGCAGCCGCTAGCCCTGGACAAGAACACGCGGGCGGCTGTGAAGCAGGCAAAGGGTCTGCTGGAGGACCTCCGCAACACGGCGAGCACGGCGGTCGGCATGCCCCCGCTGGATGTACAGGCCGAGGAGCTGCGGCGGCTGTCGCCGCAGCGACTGGTGACCATCCTGGCCGCAGCCCTGGCGCTGTACCTCGTGCTGCCCCAGATCGCGACCCTCGACATCGAGGAGATCTGGGACGAGGCAAACCTCGCGTGGGCCGCCGTGGCGATCGTGTTCGCCTTCCTCTCCTACTACGGCGCTGCTCTGGGAATCGTGGCCTTCGTACCCACCAAGATCCCGATCTTCCCGGCGATCCGCGCCCAGCTCGCCGCCGCCTTCGCCTCGCTCATCGCCCCGTCGTTCGTGGGGGTCCTGGCCGTCAACACCCGCTTCCTGCAGCGACGCGGGGTGGACCCCGCGGTCGGCGTGACAGTCATGGGCGTCAACTCCCTCGCGAACCTGGTCGTCAACGTCTTCTGGCTGCTCGTCCTGATCGCGCTCGGGGCGAGCACGAGTACCGAGTTCTCGATTCCGGCCGAGGCGCTGTGGCTGGTCAGCCTCGCGCTCGTTGCCGCGATAACGGTGGTGGTTCTGATCCCGCCGCTGCGCAGGTGGGCGGTACGGCAGATCGGCTCCCTGGTGAACCGGGTCGGACCCGCGCTGCTCGGCCTGGTGCAGCAGCCCACGATGCTGGCGAAGGGCTTCCTCGGACTGACGATCACGATCCTGATGAAGTCCGTCGCGCTGCAGGCATCCCTGTTCGCCTTCGGCGCCGATCTCGACTTCGTCAGCACCGCGGCGGTGTTCATCATCGGCAACAGCCTCGGCATGCTCCTTCCCACCCCGGGCGGCCTCGGCGGGGTCGAGGCCGCGATGACGGCGGCTCTCACGGCAGCAGGTGTGAACAGCGGCGTCGCTGTGCTGGCCGTGCTGCTGTTCAGGCTGGCCACCTTCTGGCTCCCGCTGATCCCGGGGTGGCTGTCGTTCAACCAGATGCAGCGCAAGGGCGAGCTCTGACGCTGCGACACGCACCGCACCCTCCCGCTCCTGAGCGCCCCGACGTGCGAGAGTGCTCGCACATCTGTGGGGCTGGGGAGGGCTCGTGTCTGGATTCACGGGGGGTGAGAGTCCCCCGCCCACAAGTTCCCCGCCCGCGAGTCCCCCGCCCACGAGTCCCTCGTCCTCGCCGGTGCAGCAGCGGGTCACCCGCGTGGCGCGACTCGGCGTGGGACTGATCACGGCTGGCGCGGCGGTCGGCGTGTGCGCGGCCCTTGTCGCGGCCAGCTCCCAGAACCAGCCCGACGCGGTCCCCGCAACGGGTCCCGAAGCACTGGCCGCGGGCGCGTCACAGGAGCCGGTCACGCTCGCATTCGGAGGTGACGTGCGCTTCACGGGCGGGGTCGGGACGGCGCTCAACGACAACCCCTCCCAGGTGCTGCGAGGTGTCGCGCCCGTCCTCGAGTCCGCGGACCTCGCCGTGGTCAGCCTCGGGACGGCCATTACCGACGGAGGCAGCCCCGTACCCAAGCCGGACGTCTTCCGCGCGCCGGCCACGGCGTTCACAGCGCTGCGGGCCGCGGGGGTGGATGCCGCCTCGATGGCCAACGCCCACGGTATGGACTACGGGGTCGAAGGCCTTCGGGACAGCCTTCAGGCAGCCTCCGACCTGCTCTTCCCCGTGATCGGCATCGGTACCGACGCCGACGCCGCATACCGGCCTTTCGTGCGCACCGTCAACGGGCAGCGGATCGCGATCCTCGCCGCCACCCAGGTGGCGGAGCGCAACCTGGCGTACGGCGGGGCTGCGACGGCGGACCGGCCCGGCCTCGCCTCGGCCACCCGCACGGACCGTCTGGTCACTGCCGTCCGAGAGGCCCGCGCGACCGCCGACACCGTCGTCGTGTTCCTGCACTGGGGGGCTGAGCAGCCGCACTGCCCGACGGATGACCAGGCCGACCTGGCCGACCTCCTGGCACGCGCCGGCGCAGACGTGATCGTCGGCAGCCATGCCCACGGCGTGCAGGGCGGAGGGTACGACGGCTCGGCCTACGTCGACTTCGGGCTCGGGAACCTCACGCTCAGCCCGGTGTCCTCACTCGAGGCGGCAGACTCGGGGGTCCTGACCGTCACCGTCCAGGGCCGCCAGGTTGTCGGCTCGCAGTGGCATCCGGCCGTGATCGTCGACGGCCTTCCCACCCTGAGACAGGTACAAGCCGCGAAGGAGGAAGTGCAGCGCAAGGACTCCTACCGTGGCTGCACCGGCCTCACCGCTCGCCCGACGCCGGTCGGGGCTGACCCCGCCGGATCGGAACAGGTCGTCCCGGCGGGTGTCGTCGGGGTGTCCGAGCCTCAGTAGACCGGCAGCGTGCGGTCGACGGTCGTCGCCCACGAGACCACGCCACCCTGCACGTGCACGGCATCGGCGAAACCGGCACCCTTGAGCACCGCCAGCGCCTCTGCCGACCGCATGCCGGACTTGCAGTGCAGCACGATCCGGCGGTCCGCCGGAAGGTCCGAGAGAGCCTCACCGGACATGATCTCGCCTTTGGGGATGAGCACCGACCCGGGGATGCGCACGATCTCGTACTCCGCAGGCTCGCGGACGTCGATCAGGTAGACGTCCTCCCCACGGTCCATCATGTCCTTGAGCTCCTGCGCGGTGATCGTCGAGTGCTCCGCCGCCTGCAGCGCCTCCTCGGACACCACCCCGCAGAACGCCTCGTAGTCCACGAGGTCGGATATCGAGGGGCTCTCGCCACACAGCGGGCAGCTGGGGTCCTTGCGGACCTTGATCGAGCGGTACTCCATCTCCAGCGCGTCGTAGACCATCAACCGGCCCAGCAACGGCTCGCCGACGCCGGTCAGGAGCTTGATCGCCTCGGTCGTCTGGATCGAGGCGATCGAGCCGCACAGCACGCCGAGCACACCGCCCTCGGCGCACGAGGGGACCATGCCCGGCGGCGGGGGCTCCGGGTACAGGCAGCGGTAGCAGGGACCGTGCTCGGCCCAGAACACGCTGGCCTGCCCGTCGAACCGGTAGATCGACCCCCATACGTACGGCTTGCCGAGCAGCACGCAGGCGTCATTGACCATGTACCGGGTGGCGAAGTTGTCCGTGCCGTCCACGATCAGGTCGTACCCGGAGAAGATCTCCATGACGTTGTGGGTGTCCAGCCGCTCCTCGTGGATCACCACGTCGACGTACGGGTTGATCTCTTTGATCGAGTCCCGCGCGGACTCCGCCTTGGACCGGCCCACGTCGGACTGCCCGTGGATGATCTGGCGCTGCAGGTTCGACTCGTCCACCACGTCGAACTCGGATATGCCCAGGGTGCCCACTCCGGCGGCAGCGAGGTACATCAGGGTGGGCGATCCGAGACCCCCGGCCCCGACCGCGAGCACCTTCGCGTTCTTGAGGCGCTTCTGCCCGTCCATTGCCACGTCCGGGATGATCAGGTGGCGGCTGTAGCGGCGTACCTCGTCGACGGAGAGGCTGTCGGCGGGCTCGACCAGGGGGGGCAGGGACGACACAGGTAATCCTCCAGCGTGCGAACGTCACCCGGGAAACACTCGGGATCTGTGCGGTGTTCCGCCGCCTGACGGAACCGCGCTCCAGGGTAGGTGGGGCAGGCCGACCCGGGGTTCTCAGCCGACCGACTCCAGCCACCAGACGTCCCGAGTGGTGCCGGGGTCCAGAACCGCGATCGTGTCGGTGCCGGATATCAGGCTGGTACGACCGGCGCCCAGCGCTGTGACCAGGTCTTTGTGCACCACCACCCCGCTGCAGTCACGCAGCCCGAGGACGAGCACGTCCTCCGGGACCGCGGTGATCCACTCGGGACGAAGCCCTGAGGCGTAGTGCGGCAGGAGAGCTGTGGCGGGCACCAGACCCAGTCCGCGCACCACCGGGCTCCCGCCCGGCGCGGCGTCGGACTCGACCCATTCACACAGTGCGCGGGAGCCCGCACCTGCACCGACCACCAGCCCACCGGCGGACTGCGCCTCGCGCAGGGCCTCGCCCAGGGGCGTGTCGAGCACCGCCTCGAGAACCCCGGAGACCGACGACCCAGCCAGAACGACCACCGCTGCCTCGCGGACCGCAGCAGCCACGGACGCCGCGGAGGTCACCCCGTCACGCGGGTCACCGGCGAGCGCGACCTCACTGACTCCCAGACCCGAGTACCACCGGCGGCCGGTCTCGCCGAGCGTGGCGTAGGCCTCGCCGGGCTCCTCGCCGAGCGGCAGCATCAGCAGTCGGCCCCCGGAGGCACGTCGCAGCATGGCCTTGTCCAGCTCGCGGCAGCCGGCTGTGAACTCTCCGCCGCCCTGCAGACAGATCGTCATGCTCGTCCCTTTCCTGCTTGAGCTCCCCGGCCCGGTTGTCAGCCGGCTAGCCCGCCTCCCGGCGCGCTGCCTCGACGCTCGCCCTCAGAGCAGCCATGAGGTCCACCACGGCCTCCGAGGACTCTCCGGCCTCGGGTGGTGTGACCGTCTCCATGCCGTCCACCTTCGCCTGGATCAGCGCCTCGACGGCCTCACGATAGTGGTCGGTGTGCTGCGAGGGATCGAAGTCCCCACTCATTGCCGCGACAAGCGTCTCCGCCATCGCGACCTCCGCCTCAGCGGGCTCGACCGCGGTCCCGAGCACCTCGAACGCCGGCTCCCGCACTTCGTCGGGCCACAGCGTGGTGTGCAGGACCAGCACGTCGTCCCGCACCCGGATGACCGCGAGCGACTCGCGGCCCCGGAGGGCGACCTTCACCAGAGCGACCCGCTCGGAGCGCCGCAGCACCTCGCGAAGCAGCACGTACGGCTTGAGCCCGAGCGGATCGGGCTCGAGGTAGTAGGGCTTCGCATAGAGGATCGGGTCGATCTCGGCCACCGGCACGAAGGCCACGACCTCGACCTCGCGGGACGTCCGTAGCGGCAGCTCGGCAAGCTCGGCATCCTCCAGGACGACCACCTCGCCGCTCGCCAGCGGGTAGCCCTTCGCGATATCGGAGTAGGCCACCTCCGCGCCGTCGGCCTCCGCGACCCGGCGGTACCTGATCCGGGACCCGTCGGAGCGACGAACCTGGACGAAGGAGACAGTACGCTGCTCGGTGGCCGCGAACACCCGTACCGGAATGCTGACCAGACCGAACGCGATCGCACCCTTCCAGATCGCGCGCATCGCCTGCTCCCTCGGCTGCAGTGCCTTGCCTGACCGTACCTGCACCCGCCCTCCACCCAATCCGCACACCCCGCAATCCGCACACCCCGCAATCCGCACACCCCGCCCTACACACACCCCGCCCCACACGGGCCCCTACGCGCGTCCCCACACGCTGGGAGGTGACACCATGCCTGCATGCCCGCCCCGACCTCACCGCCCACGGTGGTCGTCGTGGACGGGCACCGGCTGTCCCTGACCAACCTCGAGAAGGTCCTCTACCGGGAGACCGGCACGACCAAGGGCGACGTCATCGCCTACTACTCGGCGGTCGCCCCGGCAATCCTGCCCGCGCTGGGCGGGCGTCCGGTCACGATGCGTCGGTTTCCGAACGGCACCGACGAGGCCGGCTTCTACGCCAAGAACGTCCCGGCGGGGACGCCGCCATGGGTCAGCACCGCTCTCCTGCCCGCGCCGGGCAGCACCAGGGACCGGGATGCCATCACCTACCCGGTCCTCGACTCCCCGGCAGCCCTGGTGTGGTCCGCCAACCTCGCCGCCCTTGAGCTGCACGTTCCCCAGTGGCGGGTAGCCGCCGACGGGTCGGCGGGACTGCGTCAGGCCGCCAGCCCCGACCTTCTCGTCGTCGACCTCGACCCTGGCGCCCCCGCCGACGTCCGGCACTGCTGCCAGGTGGCTCTGGCGGCCCGAACAGTGCTGCGGGAGACGGGCCTGGAGCCGCTGCCGAAGACCAGCGGCTCGAAGGGCCTGCAGCTGCTGGCGCGGCTGCCGGGTACCGAACCGGCCTCCACCGTCTCCGAGCACGCCCACGCCCTCGCGCTGCACCTGGAGCGCTCCTACCCGCACCTGGTGGTCTCCCGGATGACCAAGTCGCTGCGGCCGGGACGGGTGCTGGTCGACTGGAGCCAGAACGCCGCTGCCAAGACGACAGTTGCGGCGTACTCGCTGCGGGCACGGTCCCGCCCGACCGCGTCGACCCCGGTGACCTGGGATGAAGTCGAGGCGTGCGCACAGGGCCGGCTCCCGCTGGTCTTCGAGGCCTCGGACGTGCTCGATCGGCTCCACAAGCACGGAGACCTGCTGGCTCCGCTGTGGCTGTGAGCCCCTCCGGCGCCACCCCGGCTCGCACGGCGACGGTGAGGCTGACCGGGTGACCTTCGTCGCGACGGTGGCGTGCCTTCACGCGCCGACCTAGGGTCAAGTCATACGGTGGGCAGTTCCGGCAGACACCGCCGAACCGACTCCGCCGAACAAGAGGAGGCCGTCATGGGCTCGGCACCGATCGAGGACCCGGTCGCTGACGTCGTGGAACAGCACCAGGAGGTCGAGCAGGGCGAGGCCGACGACCAGGAGGTAGCACCCTCGCCGGAGGAGGACGGTACGGCGGAGCGCGGCTGGGAAGTGGATGAGGCCGACGCCGCCGAGCAGAGCCAGGAAGTGCCGCTCGACGAGGAAGAGTGGCGGTGACGGCTCCATCTCCGGGGAGTCCTTCCGTTGCCTCCGCACCGCCCAGGTCGGTGACTCGCTCGCCCCGGATGTCCCGCGAGGACCGACGCGCGCAGCTGCTCGACGCAGCCCGGGCGGTATTCGTGGCGTCCGGCTACCACGCTGCCGCGATGGACGACATCGCTGAGCGCGCCGGGGTCTCCAAGCCCGTGCTCTACCAGCACTTCCCCGGCAAGCTCGACCTCTACCTTGCGCTGCTCGACCAGCACGCGGCGGAGCTCGAGCAGCGGGTCCGCACCGCGATGCGCAGAACCTCCGACAACCGGGCGCGGGTCCGCGCCGCGTTCGACGCCTACTTCGACTTCGTCGGCGGTGAGGGCCAGGCGTTCCGGCTCGTCCTGGAGTCGGACCTGCGGTCCGACCCACGCGTGCGCGAGCGGGTCGAGCGAAGCGTGGGAGCGTGCATCGACGCCGTCGCGGAGGTCATCGCGGAGGACACCGGCACCACGCCGGAGCGGGCCCGGCTGCTGGCGGTGGGCCTGGTGGGGATGGCCGAGACGTCGGCCAGGAACTGGCTGGACGGCAGCAGCGCCGTGACTCGTGAGGAAGCCGTACGACTGCTCTCCGCGCTGGCATGGCGGGGAATATCCGGCTTCCCACGGCACAATGAGGTTGCCGGTGCCACCCAGTCGGGGTCGGCAACCGCAGCGACGTGACAGCCGGGAGGCATTGTGGAGGTCAAGGTCGGTGTCCAGTTCGCGAGCCGTGAGCTGGTGATCGAGAGTGCGCAGTCCCCGGAGGAGGTTGCCGACGCCATCGCCGCCGCGGTCACCGACAAGGCAGGCCTGCTGACGCTGGAGGACGAGAAGGGCCGGCGCATCATCGTTCCCGTGGACAAGCTCGCGTACGTGGAGATCGCCGAGTCTGAGACGCGACGCGTCGGGTTCGCCGCGCTCTGACATCGGCGGGAGCCGAGCCACCTAGCCCCGGCGGCTAGCGCCCGGCGGCCGCCGGGCCGGCGGCAGGCACGGAGCTCAGCCGCCCAGCTTCAGCTCCACCCAGGTGCGGCGCCCGCAGGCGGGGCAGCGCATCCACGACCGGTACTGCTTGCGGGGCCGCGGTACGTGGACGCTCGGCACCAGGCTGCGCAGCGCCCGACGACCGGAGAGAACCGACTTCTGGCCGCAGTGGCTGCAGGTCATGGTGATGCCACCGAAGGCGGCCCGCTGCTCCGCTGCGCTGAACAGGGCCTGCTTGCCCTCGGTGTCCCGCAGCCCTCCGGCTCCCGGGGAGTCCGACGTACCCGGCACCCCGGAGGCTGCTCCGGGGCTGGCACTGCGCGGACGCAGCCGGTCGAGCCCCGGGTCCCGCGTCCCGCCGGAGGTAGTGCCACCTTCGCTGGTCATCTGGTCACCGCCGTCCCACCCACTGGGCTATCCCGCGCCGTTGATCCGGCAGCGGTGCCGCTCTCTCGTCACGCTCCTGGAGGATCAGACGGGCCACCTCGCGGTAGGCGTCCGCCCCCTTCCGGGCGTTGCTCACGTTCAGCACGCTGCGGCCCGCCGCCGGTGCCTCGGCAAACCGGATCGACTTGGGGATGGGCGGCTCGAGCGCCTGCAGTCCGTACCGCTGCGAGACGTCGCTGAGCACCGTGCGGGCGTGCTTGGACCGGCCGTCGTAGATGGTCGGCAGGACGCCCAGCACGGCGAGCCCACGGTTAGTCAGCCGCTGGATGTCGTTGATGGTGTCGAGCAGCTGCCCCACGCCCCGGTAGGAGAGCGTCTCGCACTGCATCGGGACCAGGACCTCGTGGGCCGCGGTGAGGGCGTTGATCGTGAGCACGCCCAGCGACGGCGGGCAGTCGATGATGATGTCGTCGTACGCACTGCCGTTGGAAGCGATCAGATCCTCCAGCGCACTGCGCAGCGCGTACTCCCGACCTGTCTTGGTCAGCAGCACCACCTCGCAGCCCGCCAGGTCGATGTTCGCGGGCAGCACGTCCGGGCCCTCGTCGCTTTGGGTGATGGCCATCCCGGCGGAGACGCGGCCGAGCAGCACATCGTGCACCGAGACGTCCAGGACCTCGGGGTCCAGGCCGACGGAGAAGGTCAGGCAGGCCTGCGGATCGAGGTCCACCAGGAGGACCTTGCGCCCCATCTCCGACAGCGCGGCCCCTAGCGAAGCGACGGTTGTGGTCTTTGCCACGCCGCCCTTCTGATTGGCAACGGCGAGCACATGCGTCACACGGCGAGGCTACCCTTCGCCGGCCCACGCCGGGGGCCACGAACGCAAGGCGCGCCGTGGAGCGCGACGGGTTGCCAAGATGGACGCGTGAGCCACTCGGAGCGAACCCTGCTGGGACCCGGCCCCTC
This sequence comes from uncultured Actinomycetota bacterium, assembly GCA_963752715.1. Taxonomy (GTDB): domain Bacteria; phylum Actinomycetota; class Actinomycetes; order Mycobacteriales; family CAVVZQ01; genus CAVVZQ01. The sequence goes on from CAVVZQ010000006.1 coordinate 37,163, forward strand.
CAACCCGTACCCGGAGGTGCAGGAGGCGGCCGCCCGTCCGCTGCTGGGGCACCTCGACCCCGAGTTCCTCGAGGTTCTCGACAGCGTCACCGAGGGCCTTCGTGCGGTCTTCGGCACCTCCAACACCCTGACGTTCCCCGTCAGCGGGACCGGATCGGCTGGCATGGAGGCCGCGTTCGTCAACGTGACAGCACCTGGGGACGTCGTCGTGGTCGGAGTGAACGGCCTGTTCGGGGAACGCATGTGCGATGTGGCGGCGCGCTGCGGCGCGACGGTGGTGCGGGTGGAGGCCCCATGGGGCACTCCGCTCGACCCCGAAGCCGTGCTGCGAGCCCACCCGGCCCCCTCGGTGATCGCGATCGTCCACGCCGAGACCTCCACAGGCGTCCGCAACGACGTCGCTGCGATCGCCGCCGGGAAGGGGGACGCTCTGCTGCTGGCCGACTGCGTGACCTCCCTGGGCGGGACCCCGGTCGCGCTCGACGCCTGGGGCGTCGACCTTGCCTACTCCGCGACCCAGAAGTGCCTCGGAGTGCCGCCGGGGCTCGCGCCGTTCAGTGCCTCGGAACGCGCCGAGGCAGCACTTCTGGCCCGGCCCCGGTCCTGGTACCTGGATCTTCAGCAGATCCGCCGCTATGTCGTGGGTGAGGGAGCCCGCGCCTACCACCACACGGCGCCGACCGCCATGATCGTGATGCTCGACGCGGCCCTACGACGGATCCGGGAGGAGGGCCTCGACGAGGTGTGGCGGCGCCACGCGGAGTGCGGGCGCAGCCTCCAGGACGGACTCGAGGCGATGGGCCTGACCCTGTTCGCCCAGCAGGGCCACCGGCTGCCGCAGCTGACCTCGGTGTGGGTGCCGGAGGCACGACTGCCCTGCGGGCTGGACGAAGCCGCCGTGAGACGCCTTCTGCTCGACCGGTTCGGAGTGGAGATCGGGGGCGGGGTGGGGCCCTTCGCGGGCCGGGTCTGGCGCATCGGCTGCATGGGCCACGCAGCCCGGCCCCGCAACGTGGCGCTGCTGCTCGCGGCGCTCGAGGAGGTGCTGACCTGACCGGGTTGCAGGCCGGCTCACCGGGCGGGGCACACTAGGACTGTGAGGCAGGTATCCGAGCACCCTGCGCACCGCTACTTCGTGCCCACCTCGCACGGCCCGCTGGCGGTCCTGCGCGCCGAGGCGTCGGCGCAGCGGGCCACGCGCAGTGCGGTGCTCCTGGTGCCGGGGTTCACCGGGAGCAAAGAGGACTTCGCCCCGATCCTGGGGCCGATCTCGGCCAGCGGTCGCGAGGTCGTGGCCATGGACCAGCGCGGCCAGCACGAGTCGCACGGCCCGGAGCATCCCGGCCCGTACACGATGAAGGAGCTCGCGGGCGACGTGCTTCGGGTCGCCGACCACCTCGGTCTCGAGCACCCCCACCTGGTGGGCCACTCCTTCGGCGGCCTGGTGGCCCGGGCCGCGGTGCTCAGCGAGCCGAAGCGGTTCCGCTCGCTGACACTCATGGACTCCGGACCCTCCGCTCTCGGGGGCCCGCGGGCCGAGCGTCTCGCGCTGCTCTCACCCGTGCTCGACGCCGTGGGCCTGCAGGGTGTCTACGAGGCGCTGGAAGCGCTGGCGCCGAACGACCCGCACTACGTGCCCCCCGAGCCCGAGCTCAGGGAGTTCCTGCGCCGGCGTTTCCTCGCCCAGTCCGAGACGGGTCTGCGGGAGATGGGGCGCCAGCTGCGTGAGGAGCCCGACCGCGTCGCGGAGCTGGCCGAGCTGGGCATTCCGATCTGCGTGCTGCACGGCGCCCGGGACGACGCCTGGGCCCCCTCCCTGCAGGCCGACATGGCACATCGCCTGGCAGCCCGCTACGAGGTCGTTGCGGATGCCTTCCACTCCCCTGCCGTGGAGAACCCCCGGGTCACGTTCGCCGCTCTGCAGTCGTTCTGGCGGGACGCCGAGGCAGGCTAGCCGGCGGGGCCCCCAAGCGTTCGACACGACCGGGCCCAGCCAGCGCTGGTCGGACGGGTACGGCGCGGTCGGTTCCCGCCGCAGGCGCGTTGTCGTGCGAGTACCCGCCGCTTCGTGTCACTATCCAGACGTGACTGCCGCGGACCTTGGACTCTTCGGGCCTGGGAGTGTGAGCTGGCGGATTCACGGTGACCCCAGCGTCGCCGCGGCCGAGGTTCGGGCCGTGCTGCTGCGACTGCTCTACCCGGGCGCTGTGCTCCACCGCGACCACCCCAAGGGCGAGTCGTGGGGGCAGGCGCTCCGGGCGGCCGAGTACGTCATGACGACGACGTTCGGCACGACCAAGGAAGCCAACCGGGCGGCCGCCAGCGCCACTGCGCTGATGCGACCGATTCCGGGTATCGACCCCGACGTCTCCGACGAGGACCGCTCTGCGGCGGGATCGGACCACGAGCTGATCCGCTGGGTGCACTGCTGCAACGTGGACTCCTACCTTACGGTGGCGCGTCGTTCCGGCCTGCGTCTCGAGGACGTGGAAGCCGACGCCTACGTTGCCGAGCAGGTGCGCAGCGCCGAGCTGCTCGGCCTGCCGAGGGACAGCGTCCCGTCGAGCACCGCCGCACTCCAGCTGTACTTCGAACGCATGAAGCCCCAGCTGGACGCCAGCCGCGAAGCCAAGCAGGCCGCCGCCGCGCTTCTCTGGCCCCGCATCAGTCGCTGGATCGTGCTGGGGACCCCGGCGCGGCCGATCTGGATCAGCATGACGACCCTCGGGTTCGCGCTTCTCCCGGCATGGGCACGTCGCATGTACGGGTTCCCGGGCCTGCCGACCACGGATGCGGCCGCCAGCGCGGCGGTCTGGACCCTTCGCGTGGCGATGCGCGCGGTGCCCAGGCGCGTCCGGGAGGCTCCTCAGGTCGCCGACGCCAAGCGACGGGTCGCTGCCACTCCGGTCATGCGCCTGGACAGCTTCCGGGAGCATCCCGGTCAGCCCGCTCCGGCGGCGCCGGGAACCGCCTCACGGCAGCCCCGCGGCCGGCGTGCGCGGGCCCGCTGACCCGGTCAGACGCTACTCACCGGGCGGGACGGGCCCGAGACCGCCCCGATCAGCCGCCAGCGCGACAAGACTGAAGTAGACCTCAGGCTCGGTGAGCCGCTCGCCCACCGGCTCCGCCTTGAACGCCCCGTGGTAGTCGCTCCCGCCCGTGACCAGCAGGCCGCAGTCCGCGCCGAGCCGGGTGAGCCGAGTCTGCTCGGCGGCGGCGTGCCACGGGTGGTTCGCCTCGATGCCGTCCAGCCCGGCGTCGGCGAGCCGTCGGATCAGGGGGTCGGGCACGTGATAGCCGCGGCGGCCGGGATGAGCCAGGACGGTGACGCCACCCGCCTCCCGCACCAGGCCCACGGCCTCCTCCAGCGGAACACTTGCCTTGCGTACGTAGTACGGCCCACCAGATCCCAGCCACTCGTCGCCGAAAGCCTCTTCGTACGTGCACAGGCCGGTGTCCGCGAGTGCCTGTGCCAGATGTGGCCTGCCCAGCACAGGATCGCCACGCGACCCCCGGGGGTCCGAGCCGCCCGGCACCTCGGCCCGCCGCGCGACCGCGAGGACGTCGGCGAAGCTGATCACCGGTCCTCGGTCCGCGACGATGCGCGTGACCATCGCCTCCATTCGGGTCGAGCGGCTCCGCAGCACGCCGCTCAGCACCGCACGCAGCGCATCATCCTCCCGGAACATCAAGGCCAGCAGGTGCGCGCTGCGCCGCATGCCGTGGTCCCACCAGTGGCAGGAGACCTCCGCGCCGGGCACCAGGGTGACCTGGCACCTCCCGGCGGCGGCGAGGGCGTCGAGCCAGCCCCGCCGGGCGGCGGGGTCGAGCCAGGGAGCCACGTCATGCTCGGTGAGGGCCAGGACGTCGACTCCGTTGGCGCGCGCCTGTGCCACCACGACATCGGGTGGCTCCGTACCGTCGGAAACGGTGCTGTGGCTGTGCAGGTCGATGCGCAAGCTGCGTCCCGGTGTCGTTGTGGCCCTGGGTCGTCGCGGCCCGGTGGCCTTGGTGTCCTAGCGCTCGTGGGAACCGAACAGAAGGTCGGCAACCTCAAGGTAGAGCACGTCAGGAGCCGGAATGTAGGCAACCCGGTGCAGCGCCTGGTCCTGGCCCGCGGACTCCATGACAAAGGTGCCGTAGCCGGTGAGCCGTCCCAGCACGCTGCGCTCGTAGGTCATGTCGGTGACCTTGGGCAGCGGCATCATGCCGACCTTGCGGGTCAGCACGCCGCTGAGCAGCAGGATGCGCTGGTCGGTGAGCACGAGGCGCTCGACAGCCCAGTCCACGACACGGAACACCAGCCACCCCACCGCCACCAGTGACAGCAGGAGGACGAGGGTGGGCAGAGGGTTGCCGGGCGGCGTGGCGAGCCACACGAACGCGGTGAACATCAGGGCCAGGTACGTGACCACGAGCGGCCAGAACATCATCATCGGATGACGGCGCACCGCGAAGACACAGCGCTCGGTGGGCAGCAGATACCTGCGGACCGCCCTGGGCTGAAAGTCCCCGGAGTCCAGCAGGTCGTAGTGCTGGGAGGGGTCGGTCGGGGCGCTGGGGTCCTGAGCGTCTCCCCCGCGGCCGCCGGGGCTGACCCCACTCGGCGTGCTCGTGGCCCGGCCCCCCTCGGCTGCGGTCAGAGGTTCGTGACGAAGTCGGCTGCCCTGGCAAGCCCGTCCTGCAAGGTACGAGCGATGCTGCTCACGGCGTCCGCGGCCGATCCCGGTGAGGAAAACGCCCAGTACCCGAGCAGGGCCACGCCCAGGAACAGCGCCAGCTTCTTGCCCACGACTGCCCTCCCGTCCCCAATTCAGGCACCTGGCACAGGAGTCCCACGCGCCACTTCCGTCTGCATCGTAACCTCTCACGCCCGTACCCGATCAAGGACAAATCACGCACCGTTGTCGGATCGTGACCCGGCATGCGCCAGCCGCGCGGTCACCGCGCCGTACGCGAGGTCCTCGAGCGGGACCGGATAGCCGCCCGGGCGACGGATGTCCTCCAGCCGCAGGTCGTCGATGAGAAGCAGGTCGGCGCGCGCCGCCCAGGCCAGCACCCACAGCCAGATCCCCTCCGCCTCGCCAGCCAGCGCGACCATCTGCGAGTCCGCTGCGACCTCCCACAGCGGCGTGTCATGGCGGGCAGCCGTCACCCGCGCCGTAGGTGCCCCGATACCCACCTCGCGACCCGGGTCAAGCCGGTCCAGCCCTGCCAGACCGGCTCCGAGCCCCACCCCGATCTCCTCGGCCACCAGGACGAGGTCAACGGGCCCGCCGAGGGGGGAAGGACCGCTGATCGCCATCGCCACCGCGCGGCTAGGCTCCCGGTCGTCGCCAGCCCAGGCGACTCCGTTCACGCCCCACAGATAGGGCAGGGGCGCGGGGAGCCAGACTGGTACCCCGGACCCGTCCCGAACTGTGTCGAGCAGGAGGGGACCCACGTGGGGCGCCAGACGGTACGGTACGACCTCGCCGTGCACGCTGCAGCGCCACTGTGCTCGCTCCGGCCCCGGCGGGCGCGCTACGGCGCCACAGCGGGGGCATGTCGCTCGCACGCTCACGCCTTCACTGTGTGTCCTGCCCCGCGGACGGTCAACAGGGCCTCCAGACGACGGGTCCTGCAGCCCGCATGCCGGGCGGACCGCATGCCATGCTGACCGCATGCCCCGACCGAAGGGCGCGCATGAGCCGGTGCCCGTCCCCTGCGTCGGTGCCGTGATTCACGACGAGCGCGGCAGGGTGCTGCTCGTACGACGGGCCCATGAGCCCGGTGCCGGTCTGTGGTCGGTCCCCGGCGGGCGGATCGAGGCCGGCGAGAGCGCGGCGCAGGCCGTGGTGCGCGAGGTACGCGAGGAGACCGGGCTCACTGTCAGCGTCGGACAGCGACTGGGACAGGTCCTCCGACCGGGCCCGGAGAACACCCTGTTCGTCATCGAGGACTTCACGTGCCGCGTGCGCACCGACCCGGGAATGCCGGCCTCGGCAGCGGCCCTCTCGGCGGGAGACGACGCAACGGCGGCAGCCTGGTTCACACGTCGCCAGCTGCGAGAGCTGCCGCTGGTGAGCGGGCTGTGGCAGGCGCTGGACGACTGGGAGGTCCTGCCTGAGGAGGGGCCCCAGCAGGAGTCAACGGAAGGGCCCCAGCAGGAGTCCCAGCAGCCCGAAGAAGGGTGAGTCCCCCTTCCGACCGGGGCCGGGCGCCGGTCGGAAGGGGGTGCTCGCGGCGACTGCGGTGCTCTGCGTCGCCTGGCTGGGGAGAAGCCTCTCAGGCGTGTAAGGCCTGGTCAGGCCCGGTCAGGCCCGGTCGTTCTAGGCGGGCTCGGGACGACCGGGCTGTTCGCCGGCCTGCGCGTACTCCTTCTTGGGGACCATGACCTTGCGACGGAAGATGCACACGAGCGTGCCGTCCTGGTTGTACCCGCGCGTCTCGACGTAGACGACTCCACGGTCCGCCTTGGACTTGGACTCGGTCTTGTCCAGCACGGTGGTCTCGCCGTAGATCGTGTCTCCGTGGAAGGTCGGAGCGACGTGGCGCAGCGACTCCACCTCGAGGTTGGCGATGGCCTTGCCGGAGACGTCGGGCACGCTCATGCCCAGCAGCAGTGAGTAGATGTAGTTGCCGACCACCACGTTGCGCTTGAACTGCGTGGTCTTCTCCGCGTAGTTCGCGTCCAGGTGCAGCGGGTGGTGGTTCATCGTGATCAGGCAGAACAGGTGATCGTCGTACTCGGTCACCGTCTTGCCTGGCCAGTGCTTGTACACGGCACCGACCTCGAACTCCTCGTAGTAGCGACCAAACTGCATGTGGGGACCCCGCCTTCTGCCACTGCCCACTACGGATCCCTCCATCATGCGGCGTCGCCTGCACGGCCACCGGTGATGTCGCTGTGGCATGACGCAAGTCACTCCGGCGGCGCGGTGCCCTCAGGACGCGAGGCACGCATCGGTGCGACATGCTGACGTGCCGCGCACGGACCCGAGCCACCAGTTCTGGTCTCTGACAGAATCCCGCCGCCTTCTTTGCGTCAGGGCAACAGGGGGCGTCAGGGGGTCAGGGGTGGTCAGGGGCCGTCAGGGGTGGTCAGGAGCCGTCAGGAGCCGTCAGTCGGACCGTGGAACGGCCAAGGTCGGTGAGGTCCGTGCCCTCACGATGCCACTGGGCCCACAGCGCGTCGGGCCCGTGCACGCGCTTGAACGCCAGCTCCGAGGCGGTCACCGGGACCAGGGGCAGGAACTGTACGGGGTCCGAGCCGGCCAGCATCCCGAGGACGAGGTCGGGTACATCGGGCCTGGGGTCGTCGACGAGAACGCCGGTGCACAGCGAGCCAGGCACCAGGGGCGCCCCCAGGTCGTACGTCGCCCCCGGACCGACGATCACCCCCTCGACGGCCGGCATGGCTGCCAGCGTCGCCAGGGACCGCAGCAGCGCGTCGTGCCCGCCCCGCACCGTGAGCATCAGCTCCGCGCGAGGGCCCGCGACCGGGTCTGGTGCCGGTGACGTGGGGTCGGTCATCGCGTCCGCGGACATCCCGAGCGTCGCGTAGGTGACCGTCCCGTCCGGCCGAGGCCCGAACCTCAGCACCTCCAGAGGCGGGACTCCCACGAACGTGACCTTGCCGCGGCCGGAGTCCGGCCCGAGGCTGTTCACCAGGTGCGTCTGCACCGCATCCAGCACTTTCCGACCCGGCATCGTCAGAGCCGGCCCTCCCTAGGCAGCACCGGAGGTCTTGCGCAGGTGCCTCGCCTTGTCGTTGACGTAGGCGTAGTAGAGACCGATGAGGATCCCGCCGCCGATGAAGTTCCCGAGCAGCGCGAGCCCCAGGTTCCCCAGCGCCGGACCGATGTCGATCCCTTCCTGCAGCCCCACGATCTGGAACAGGACAGTGTTGGCCACCGAGTGCTCCAGCCCGAGGAACACGAAGACGAACACGGCCACCAGCATCACGGCGGCCTTCATGATGTCTTCCTTGATCAGGCCGTTGTACACGAGGAGCATGGCCAAGTTGATCATGAAGTTACAGAGGATGGCGCGGACCAGCAGGTCAGCCCACCCCGTGATCCCTTCGGTGACGTACTCCAGCTTGTGGTCGACGGAAGACGACATCGCGTCCATCACGCCGCCGTCGGTGAGGGTGCTGAAGGCGAGCAGCAGGGCGATGAACAGCCCGCCGAGGATGTTCCCCAGGTAGCAGTAGAACAGCAGCCGTAGACCCTTGACCGGACCCATCCGACGGTAGTACGCGCCGATCGAGACGATCATCATGTTGGAGGTCAGCAGCTCGGACTTGGTGTAGTAGATGAACACCAGTGCCCAGCCGAAGATCATGGCTCCGGCAATCGTGCCGATCTTGGCCAGGTTGGTGTCCCCCACCGGGATGTCCGTGAACACCGAGACCAAGGTGTAGTTGGCCAGGTACAGCACGCCGATGAGGACACCGGCCATCGCGGCGCGCTGCAGGTAGCGCCGCAGCATGTCCGCCCTCATGCGCTCCTTGGTGTCCAGCGTGCCGAGGACGGTGCTGATGAAGGTCTGTCCAGGGAAGAGCGGATCTAGTTCCTGGGTGGTCATAGCCGCTCCCCAACGCCTCGGCAATCGGACGTGGGGAGCGTAGCGCTACGCGTTTCCGCCGGTGACAGCGGTTCGGCTCACGCGCCGGAGCCCAGAAGCGTACGGGCCTGCGCCGCGTGCGCGGGGTCGGCCAGGATGTCGTAGCGCATCGCGACGACGCGGCTGACGGAGGAGAAGTCACGCCGGCCGCGCTGGAAGGCGTACCCGATCGTCGCCAGCACGACTCCGAGGATGGCTCCGAACCACATGGCGTTGAGGATGAACCCCCAGCCCGCTCCCGTGCCGTCGCCGAGGAAGATCGCGAACAGCAGACCGATCCACAGCCCGATCATCAGACCCGAACCGATCCCGCTGAGGATCACTCTCCCCCACGTGAGCCGTCCGGTGACCCGCTCGACGGACTTCAGGTCCGATCCCACGATCGAGGTGTACTGGACCGGGAACTTCTGGTCCGAGAGGTAGTCAACTGCCTGCTGGGCGAACTCGTAGGAGTCGTAGCTGGCCACCTGTTCCCAGGTGGCCAGCACGGAGGCGTTCTGTGAGTGCAGTTCCGTCATGAGCCGATCCTGCCTCAGGTGCCCTCAGGAGAGCGCTCAGCCACGCAGCTTGTAGTCCTCGAGCAGCCTTCTGCCGATGATCATCTTCTGGATCTCCCGGGTGCCTTCGCCGATCAGCAGCATCGGGGCCTCGCGGTAGAGCCGCTCGATCTCGTACTCCTTGGAGTACCCGTAGCCGCCGTGGATCCGGAAGGAGTCCTCGACGACCTCCTTGCAGTACTCCGAGCCGAGCAGCTTGGCCATACCCGCCTCGAGGTCGTTGCGCTCGCCCGAGTCCTTCTTCTTGGCGGCCCGGACCATCATGGCGTGGGCGGCCTCCACCTTGGTACCCATCTCGGCGAGCGTGAACTGGATCGCCTGATGAGCGGCGATCGGCTTGCCGAAGGTCTCGCGCTGCTGCGCGTAGTCGACGCCCAGCTCGAAGGCACGCAGGGCGACACCACACGCCCGCGCTGCCACGTTGACGCGCCCGACCTCGACGCCGTCCATCATCTGGTAGAAGCCCTTGCCGAGACCGGCCTCACCGCCGAGCACCTGAGCGGCGCTGATGCGGTGGTTCTCCATGATCAGCTCGGTGGTCTCGACACCCTTGTAGCCCATCTTGTCGATCTTCCCGGGAACGGTGATGCCGTCCGCGGAGCCGAACCCCGGCTCCTTCTCGACGAGGAACGTCGTCATGTTGCCGTAGACGTTTGTGGCACCCTCGTCCGTCTTGACCAGCGTCGCCACCAGAGCCGAGCGCGCACCGTTCGTCAGCCACATCTTCTGGCCGTTCAGGACGTAGTCCTCGCCGTCACGTACGCCCTTGCTCTTGATCGCCGAGACGTCGGAGCCGCAGCCGGGCTCGGACATCGAGAATGCGCCGCGGATCTCGCCGGTGGCCATCCTGGGCAGGTACTTCTGCTTCTGCTCCTCGGTGCCGTGCTGCTTGAGCATGTAGGCGACGATGAAGTGAGTGTTGATCACTCCGGAGACGCTCATCCAGCCGCGGGCGATCTCCTCCACGACGAGCGCATAGGTCAGCAGGCTCTCCCCGAGACCCCCGTACTCCTCCGGGATCATGAGGCCGAACAGTCCCATCTCCTTCATGCCCTCGACGATCGCCTCGGGGAACTCGTCCTTGTGCTCGAGGTCGGTCGCGTACGGGAGGATCTCGTTGTCCACGAAGTCCCGCACCGTGCGGAGGATCTCCTGCTGGATGTCGGTGAGTCCTTCGGTCTGAGCAAGACGGCCCACGAGCTGCCTCCCGGCTGTCGGAGTGTGCCGCGGCAACGTTCCCCACGGGAGCCACGGTGTTTGTTGCTTACCAGTATTCCCGTCCGACCCGCGGGCGGCCATCGGATGCGAGCGATCGCACGGTCGATCCGAGGGCATCGGCAACTTCCTGGGCTCGAGCGCCCGGCTGCGTCACCCTGGAGCGGTGAGGCACTCAGACCCGCGTGCGGGGACAGACCCGGCCGCGGTCCTCGAGGGCCTCGACCCGGAGCAGCGTGAAGCCGCCGTGGCGGTGCACGGGCCGGTGCGCATCCTGGCCGGCGCCGGGACCGGCAAGACCCGCACCATCACGCACCGCACCGCGTACGCGCTGGCCAGCGGGGAGGTTCCGGCCTCGGCCGTGCTGACGGTGACCTTCACCCGGCGCGCCGCGGGTGAGCTGCGGGACCGGCTGCGCCACCTCGGCGTACCACCCGTACAGGCCAGCACGTTCCACGCGGCCGCGCTGCGCCAGCTCGGCTACTTCTGGCCCCGGGTGCACGGTGAGTCGCTGCCGCCGCTGCTGGACCGCCGGCTGCCGACCGTGGCCCGTGCCGCCACGAGGGTGCTGCGGCGTTCACTGCCCCCCGGGCAGCTCAGTGACATCACCTCCGAGGTGGACTGGGCCAAGGCCAGCCTCGTCCCTGCGGCCCGGTACGCACAGGCGGCCCGCCAGACGCGCCGCGAGACCCCGCTGGAAGCGGACTCGATCGCGGACATCATCGACGCCTACGAGGCGCTCAAAGGTGACCAGCTCGACTTCGACGACCTTCTGACCCGGGCGGCGCAGCTGCTCCGGGAGGACGAGGGCGTCGGGTCCGAGTTCCGCGCACGGTACCGGTGGTTCAGCATCGACGAGTACCAGGACACCTCGCCCGCCCAGCAGCAGCTGCTCGAGGCCTGGCTCGGGGACCACGCGGCCGGCAGCCCCGAGCTGTGCGTGGTGGGCGACGTCTCGCAGACCATCTACACGTTCGCCGGCGCCGACGCCGACCACTTGCTGGACTTCGAGCGCCGGTACCCGGACGCGGCGACGGTCCGCCTCGTCCGCGACTACCGTTCGACCCCGCAGGTGGTCGAGGTGGCCAACCGGGTTCTGGACGCGGCCCGCGGTCCGAGCGCCCGGCTGGCGATCCGCCTGGTCGGGCAGCGCCCGGACGGGCCACCCCCGCGTCTGGAGCAGTACGCCAGCGACGAGGACGAGGCGAGCGCCGTGGCCGAGCGGGTGGCGGCCCTGCTGGGCCAGGGGATCCCCGCGCGGGAGATCGCGGTGCTGGTCCGCACCAACGCACGCGCTGAGGTCTACGAGGAAGCACTGGACTCCCTGTCGATCCCGTACGTGCTGCGGGGTGCGACGTGGTTCTTCGACCGGCCCGAGGTGCGCAGCGTGCTCGGGCAGCTGCGCCGTACGGCACAGACCGAGCACGGCGATCGGCCCGCCCAGGAGGCGGTCAGCACGCTGCTGGCAGGTCTGGGTCACGGCGACGCACCGCCGCGGGGCGAGACGGCTCGACAGCGCTGGGAGTCGATCGACTCGCTGGCACGGATGGCGGCCGGCGAGGACGCAGCCGACCTGACGCTGCGCGAGTGGGTCGCGCTCATGACCGCACGGGCCGCGGCCGGGCACTCGCCCGCCGACGACGCCGTGACTGTCGCGACCCTGCACGCCGCCAAGGGACTTGAGTGGGACGCGGTCTTCGTGGTCGGGGTGTCCGAAGGACGGCTGCCGATCCGGTTCGCCGAGACGCCCGCCGAGATCGAGGAGGAACGCCGCCTGTTCTACGTCGGCGTGACCCGTGCCCGGGAGCACTTGTGGGTCTCCTGGGCGCGCACCCCGAGCCGCTTCCTCGACGGACTTCGCCCGCGCGAGGAGGTCGGTCGGGCGTCCCCCCGCGCCGGGGGCGGCTCACGCCGCAGCCGGGGCCCGGGGAGAGCAGGCCAACCCGGTACCGCCGGCAGCGCACCCGCGGTACCGCTCACCGAGGCCCAGAAGGCGCTGCTGGACCAGCTGCGCGAGTGGCGCCTCACGGTGTCCCGGGCGGCGAACACGCCCGCCTTCACGGTCTTCACCGATGCCACGCTGGCGGGGATCGCCACCAGCCGACCCACGACCGTACCGGCGCTCCTTGCGGTCAAAGGTGTCGGACCCGCCAAGGCGGAGCGGTACGGCGAGGCGGTCCTCAGCATCGTCGCAAGCTCCGGTTGAACCGGCTGAATCAGCAGGGCCGGCTGGGTCAGCTCTCGGCCGGCTGAGCACTCGCCTCGACGCTGTCGGCTTCGGGAGGGCTCGGCGCCAGGAAGACGGCCAGCAGGTAGCCCGCAAGCATGAGCATGACCAGCGCGAACTGGCCGAAGCTGCGGCCGGGGATCACTGCGAGCAGGACAACCGCCGCGATGACGCCCCCAACCACGAAGAAGGTCCGGTAGCGACCCGCCTGGGCCGGTACCTGCTTGGCTGCCGCACGGGTGGCTTCGGCGGGCCGGGAGCGGCCGCTGAAGAACAGCGCCAGCGCCGCCGCCACTCCGACAATCAGAATGATGAGAATGCCGTCGACGAGTGAGCTGAAGAGAGTTTCGAAGGCGCTGCCCACCGCACCCGCCAGTCCCTGGTCGGCGATCGCCCCCACCACAGCGTTCTCCGCCGGCGACAGCGCCAGCCCTACGAAGAGCAGTGCCAGCGCCGTCCCGACGACGATACTCAGTGCCATCCTCAGCCGCTTCGTGGCGATCGCGATGGCCAGCCCGGCGAGGATCAGTGCTGCAATCGGGGCGACCCAGATAGCCACAGAGGCAGCCTGATAGGCGTTCTGGGCGGTGGCCAGCTCGTCCGCCGCGAACAGCGTCACCTGTCCGAAGTCCGCCGGCAGCTGAACGTCGAACTGGTTCTCGATCGCGGTGATGGCCTCGTCGAGCTGGTCCTCCGTGACGGTCGGAAGGTCGATCTCCCGGCTGAACAGGCCCGAGAGGAAGCCTTCCGTGGCCACGAGCACCTGGTTGATCAGGGGGAGAAGGTTGATCGTTACCGCGCCGTCGGTGATCGTGAGGGCGCCCTCGTCGTCGCCCTCGAGCACGCCGATGGCGATCGTGTGGGAGGCCGCGAGCGCGGTGTCCCACGCCGCCCGGAACTGGTCGCTCGTCACCAGGGCCTCGGTCGAGTCCTGCACGAAGGACCGGGCCGCCGCCGTGATCGGAGCTGCCAGGATCGCCGCCTGCTCCGGCAGTGCCTCAGCGACGCGCTCCTGCAGCCCCAGGCCGTCGACGATCGCCGTCGACACCCGGTTGCTCACCTCGGCAACGACCTCAGGCTCCTCGATGATGGGCCCGACGCGCTCCACGAACAGGTCGGTGTTGGTCAGGGTGCGCCACGTCCAGATGCCGGTCAGGGAGAGCGTCAGAGCGAGGATCGCCAGGACGGCCATGATCCAGGACACGATGCGTCGCGTGCGCGCCCGGCGCTGCTGCCTCTCGGACCCCACCTGGCCCCGCAGCGCGGCGACCTCGCGGCGCAGCTGCTCGACTTCGGACTCAGGTATCGGCGTGGTGGTGGGTTCCGACATACCCGCAGACTAGGGTCTGCCGATCCCGGTCCTGCACACGCAGCACCCCCTGTGGCCGACTTGTTACCGCAGGTGACGCGGCCGGGCCTACTCCTCCGGGCCCTACTCCTCCGGGGGGGACCAGATCTCGGTTCGCTGCATGCCGCCAGCCCGCCCCTTGCCCGCGATGACGGTCGCCATCTTGCGGGAGGCCTCGTCGATCATCTCGTCGCCGAGCATGACCGCGCCCTTCTTGCCCCCGGCCTCGGAGGTGAAGTAGGCGTAGGCGTCGAGGATGTTCTCGGCGTGGTCGTAGTCGGCCTGGCGCGGCGAGTAGACCTCGTTGGCTGCGTCGATCTGCCCCGGGTGCAGCACCCACTTGCCGTCGAATCCCAGAGCCGCGGAACGCCCGGCAACCCGTCGGAAGCCGTCCACGTCGCGGATCTGAAGGTACGGTCCGTCGATGGCCTGCACATTGTTGGCGCGGGCAGCCATCAGGATGCGGCTGAGGATGTAGTGGTAGGCGTCGCCCACGTCGTAGCCCGGCGGCTGCTCCCCGACGACCAGTGACTTCATGTTGATGCTGGCCATGAAGTCCGCGGGCCCGAAGATGATCGTCTCGACCCGGTCCGAGGCCTCCGCGATCGCGTCGACGTTCACCAGGCCCTTGGCGTTCTCGATCTGGCACTCGATCCCGATCCGACCGGGCTCGAACCCCATCGTCTCCTCGATCTGGTCGAGCAGCATGTCCAGCCAGTGCACCTGCTCGGCGGTCTGCACCTTGGGAAGCATCACGCAGTCGAGGTTCTGTCCGGCGCCCTCGACCACGGTGATGACGTCCCGGTAGGTCCACTTGGTCGTGAGGTCGTTGACCCGGACGACGCGGGTCTTGCCGCCCCAGTCGCCGGTGTTCAGCGCATCGACGACGCTCTTGCGGGCGTCTTCCTTCGCCAGTGGCGCGACGGAGTCCTCCAGGTCGAGGAAGACCTGGTCGGCCGGCAGGCCCTGGGCCTTGTCGAGCATCTTGGGCGAGGACCCGGGGACAGCAAGACACGAGCGGCGGGGGCGAAGGTTCGCCACGGGGATCAACCCTCCTGTAGGGAACGTCCGTCAGATGGGGTCAGGCTACCTGTCGCAGGGGCTGCTGCGTCCGGGTTGCGAGGTTCCGCCACTGGTCACAGTGTGCCCGCAGGGTGATGCTGCTCACCCGTCGAACGCCCGGGTCCACCCGTCAGCGCCAGCCCGAGGGCGAGGACCAGCCCGGTCCCCAGGACCACCCACCCCACGGTGCTCAGCCGGTTGAACACGTCCGCGAAGGCGTTGCCCACGGCCTGAGCCACAGCCTCGTCGGGGACCGAACCGACCACCCGACCCCGCAGGTTGTCCGCGAGCAGGACGGCGAGACCGACGCCGACTGCGGCCAGGCCCGCGATCCACAGCACAGCGCGAACCCTCCGTCCGGCGGCGTAGCCGGCCAGCACCGTGAGCGCGAGGGCGAGCACCGGCAGTACCCATACAACGAGCCTGGCCGCCGCGTAGGCGTCCTGGGCCTGGGAGAGCTCAGCGGCAGTCAGCACCGTCACCGTTCCGAAGTCCTCGCTCACCGTGACGCCGAACTGGCGCTCGATCGCGTCGCCGAATGCCTGCAGGTCCTCGGCGGAGACCTCCGGAAGGTCGACCTGCACGCCGAGCAGGTCGGAGAGCAGCTGTTCGGACTGGGTGATCGCGGCGTCGATGAGCGGGCCCAGGCTGACCCGGAGCTCCCCTGAGGAGGACTCGGCCAGCGCCCCGTCCTCGCCCTTGAGAGCCGCGATGATCTCCGGATGGGCGACCCGTAGCGTGTCCTCCCAGGCCTGCCGTCCGGCGTCCGTGGCCAGCAGCGCGGCGGTCGAGTCCCGGACGGCAGCTTCGGCGCTCCGGCTGATCGGGCCGGCCAGCAGATCCGCCGGAGGAGGCAGCGCCTCGGCGAGCTGGCCACGCAGGTCGACACCGGACACCACTGCCTCGGCCGTGCGCTCGGCGAGCACGTCGATGACTGCGGGGTCTTCGATGACCGGCCCGACCGCCGCGACGAAGCGGTCCGTGTTGCTGAGCGTGTAGAACGACCAGGCTGCGGCTACCGCGGCCACCCAGGCAACGGCGGCTGTCACGATCAGCAGCGCCGCGATGATCCTGCGGAACGGCCCCGGGGGCCGACGTCGCCGCGGGGCTGGCGGTTCCTGCTCGCTGGGGGGCCAGGGGGTCGGTGCGGAACCCGGCAGCGGGGTGGTCACGGGGAAGGGGCTGCCCGCGTGGCCCGTACCGGGCATCGGGCCGGTGACTGTGCCGGGCATGGGGCCAGTGACCGGGTCGGAGCGTGATCCAGCCGGACCGCCCAGCTGCCCGGCGGGCGTGTCCTCGAACGGCTTGGCCCAGTCCTGCCAGTTCCCGCCACCCGAGGCGGCGCCATCCGGTGAGGGCTCTCCGCTGCTGTTGGTCACGGGTCCAGGGTATGGGCGGCCGACCGGGACCGCCCAGGCTGTCGGGCTAGGAGGAACCCTTCGGCCGAGAGGTGAAGACCATCGCACCGAGGATCCCCAGGCCGATCAGACCCATCACCCAGGCTCCCGTCAGGAACGAGAACACCACGATGCCGATCGTGGCCACAACCATGACGACCACGCCCGCGTAGACGATCCCGGGTGGCACACGGCTGAAGGCGTCGGGCTCGCCGGCGGCACCCGGACCGTCGGGATCCATGGGTCCTGCACCCTCCGGGCCCGAGTCCTCCGGTCCTGAGGTCCTCCGGTCCTGAGTCCTCCGGTCCCGAGTGCTCCGGGGTCTGGCTCATGGACCGATGCTTCCACGATCTGCCGCGCCGAGCCATGGTCACTGTCCCGTGGGAGGCCCTCGCGGGCCCGCGGAGTGTCCTCGCGGATAGGTGTCTCGCCCGAGAGCGGCTAGGCTGCCGCGACGTGGGAGGCGGGCAGAGAGTCTTCGTGGCACGCCTGGCGAACGTGGCCGTCTTCGACCCGAACGGCGACCAGGTGGGCAAGGTGCGCGACGTGGTCGCCCGCATGCGGACCTCGGGGCAGCCGCCCCGGGTGATCGGAGCCGTCGTCGAGATTCAGCACCACCGGCAGATCTTCGTACCCATGGGGCGGGTACGACACATCGACGCGGACGGTGTCGTCGTGACGGGCACACTGAGCCTGAAGCGCTTCCAGCGCCGTGCCGGCGAGGTCACCGCCGTGGGCGAGCTCCTCGACCGCCCGGTCCAGCTCCCCGGACGCGAGGGCACCTTCGCCGTCGTCGACGTGGCCATGGAGCCGACCCGGACGGCCGAGTGGCTCATCACCCGGCTGGCCGTCGCGGAGGTGCGGCGCGGTCCGTTCCGTCGGCGCGGCCCGGTGACTCAGGTGGCCTGGCAGGAGGTCCGCGGGCTGCTGAGCCGTCCCGAGGAGGAGCAGGGGGCGGCCAGCCTGCTCGCGGTGTACGAGGATCTGGTGCCCGCCGACGTCGCCCAGGCGATGCACGAGCTTCCCGAGTCGCGTCGCCAGCAGGTCGCGGAGGCGCTCGACGACGACCGCCTGGCCGACGTCATGGAGGAGCTGCCGGAGGGCGAGCAGATCCGGATCATCGAGCGCCTCGCCATCGAGCGGGCGGCCGACGTCCTGGAGGCGATGGATCCCGACGCCGCCGCAGACCTCCTCGGGGATCTGCCCACGCAGCGGAGGGAGCAACTGCTGGCCCGCATGGAACCTGAGGAGGCCGATCCGGTGCGTCGCCTGCTGCAGTACGACTCCTCGACCGCCGGTGGTCTGATGACCAGCGAACCGATCGTGGTCGGTCCGGATGCGACGGTTGCCGAAGCTCTCGCGCTGCTGCGCAACCCGGACCTGACGCCCGCGCTGGCCACCCAGGTCTACGTGTGCCGGCCACCCACGGTGACTCCCACCGGTCGCTACCTCGGCACGGCGCACTTCCAGAAGCTGCTCCGCGAGCCGCCGGGCTCGCTGGTCAGCGGTGCCGTCGAGATCGACGTGGACCCTATTCGGCCCAGTGCAACGCTGACGCAGGTGACGGCCCACTTCGCCACCTACAACCTGGTGGCTGCCCCGGTCGTGGACCAGCATCACCGACTCCTCGGCGCGGTGACCGTCGACGACGTCCTGGACCATCTACTCCCGGAGAACTGGCGGGAGAACCAAGGGTACTGATCGCGAAGGGGACCCACGAATGGCCCAACGCTCCAACCGCATACTCGACCAGCCCCGGCAGCTCCGGCGCGGCGTACCGCGGCCGCACTATGACCCGGAGGCCTTCGGAGCATTCTCGGAGACGATCGCCCGGTTCATAGGGACGGCTCGATTCCTGGTCTTCCAGTCGGTGCTGATCGGAGTGTGGGTCCTGTGGAACGTTGCCGCGCCCACCTCGATACGGTTCGACCCGTACCCATTCATCTTCCTCACGCTCGTCCTGTCGCTGCAGGCGGCGTACGCGGCTCCGCTGATCCTGCTTGCCCAGGGCCGCCAGGTCGACCGCGACCGCATCGCCATGGACGAGGACCGGGTACGGGCCTTGAGCCAGAAGGCGGACACCGAGTACCTCGCCCGCGAGCTGGCCGGCCTGCGCCTCGCCATCGGTGAGGTTGCCACCAGGGACTTCATCCGCGGCGAGCTGGTGCGCCTCGCCCCCCGGGAGCCCCGGCGTGACGCTGCGGAGAGCAGCTGAGAAGGCTCAGACGGTGGTACGGGCTTCGGCGTGCGGAGCGCCCTGGCGGGCGATAAGCCGGTCCATGATCTGCCCGAGGGCCGCGAGCTCGGAGTCGCTGAGAACGTCGGCGAAGTGACGCCTCACCCCGTCCAGGTGGGCCACTGACGCCCCGCGCAGCCGCTCCAGGCCCGCATCCGTGAGCACCGTGTACGTCCCGCGGCCGTCCGAGGTGCACGCCTCTCGGCAGACCAGCCCCTCGCGCTCCAGACGGTCCACCAGTCGGGTCAGTCCGGAGCGGGACAGCAGCACCCGGTCTGCCAGGTCTGCCATCCGGAGCCGACGGCCGGGGGCCTCCGCGAGGTGGACGAGCACGTCGTAGTGGTGCAGCGGGATACCCTCCGCCTGGTCGAGCTCCGCCTCCAGCTGCTTCATCACGCTGTTGTAGGCCACCAGGAAGGAGCGCCACACCGCCAGATCCGCCGAGCGCGGGGATGTGGCTGTGGAGGTCACACCGTCATGGTACGCACCGCCGCGGGCGGCAGCCTGGGAGCGTGCGACCTACCATGGACCTGCCGGGCGCCCTCGCCGGCGCCCCTGGCGCTCCCCGTCAATCAGCCGATCCGGACGTGACATGACTGCAGTACCTCCCAGCACGGAAGACATAGCCGCGGCCCTCGCCGTGGTGACCGACCCGGAGATCCGCAAGCCGATCACGGAGTTGGACATGGTCAAGTCTGTGGAGGTGGGACCGGACGGCAGCGTGGACGTCGCCCTCTACCTCACGGTGGCCGGGTGCCCCCATCGGGAGACCCTGTCCGCGGACGTGTCCCGGGCGGTCGCCAAGGTGCCCGGTGTCGCCGATGTGCGCGTGACTCTCGACGTCATGAGCGACGAGCAGCGCAAGGCGCTGCAGCAGAAGGTGCGGGGCAGCGGTGACGAGCGCAGCATCCCGTTCGCCGAGCCGGGCTCACGGACCCGCGTGTACGCGGTGGCCTCCGGAAAGGGCGGCGTGGGCAAGTCCAGCGTCACCGTGAACCTCGCCGCCGCGCTGGCGCGCAAGGGACTGTCCGTCGGTGTGGTGGACGCCGACATCTACGGCTTCAGCGTGCCCCGGATGCTGGGCATCTCCGCCCGGCCGACCCAGGTCGAGGACATGATCATGCCGCCGCAGGCGTACGGGGTGCGTGTGATCTCGATCGGCATGTTCGTCGCCGGCAACAACCCGGTGGTCTGGCGTGGGCCGATGCTGCACCGCGCACTGCAGCAGTTTCTCTCCGACGTGTTCTGGGGAGACCTCGACGTCCTCCTCATCGACCTTCCTCCGGGTACGGGCGACATCGCCATCTCGGTCGCGCAGCTCATCCCGAGCGCCGAGATCCTGCTGGTCACGACGCCTCAGCTGGCGGCCCGAGAGGTCGCCGAGCGGGCCGGTGCGATCGCGCTGCAGACGAAGCAGCAGGTGGTGGGCGTGATCGAGAACATGGCTGGGCTACCCTGCCCGCACTGCGGAGAGATGGTGGAGGTGTTCGGCTCCGGCGGCGGCGCCGCGGTGGCCACGTCGCTCTCGCAGCTGACCGGCTCGCGCGTTCGGGTCCTGGGCTCGATACCGATCGACATCAGACTCCGGGAAGGCGGGGACGAGGGTGTCCCCCTCGTGCTGTCCGACCCGACCGCCCAGGCAGCCCAGGCTCTCTCCGCGGTTGCCGACGAGCTCTCCGTCCGGTCAAGCTCGCTGCTCGGCGCCTCGCTGGGGATCAGCCCGATGAGGGCTCGCTAGGACGCAGGCTCGCGAGCGGTGCGGGTGCCCCCGCCGCGTTCGCTCCGCGCGCATCCTCACCTCAGCGCGCATCCTCACCTCAGCGCGCATCCTCACGTTGCATCCGGGTCGAAGGGTGCCGGCTCTCCGGCAGCCAGGGTGCGCCGCTGCCGGGGTGAGGGACCACCCGCACGCGTACCTCCGGCCGCTTCGTCCTCGCCCATCAGTGCTTGCTGAACCATCTGCCGAGGGTCCATCGAGGCGATGTCGAACTCGGCCAGCTCGGGACCGAGCTGTTCCTGGAACTCCCGCTGGACCCCGGTGAGCATCGTGCGCATCTGTCGCAGTGCGCGGCCCGCATCCCTGGCCACACCGGGCAGCCGCTCAGGACCGAAGACGAGCAGCCCGATGACGACAATCGCCAGCAGCTCACCGAAGCCCAGGTTGCCCAGCACGGCTCACTCCGCGGGGGCCGTGTCGAGGGTGACGGTCACTGTTTCGGTGGCGCTGCCCCGCCTGTAGACAAGCTCCACGGTTTCCCCCGGCTCGCTGGCCCTCACCTGTGCGATCAGGCTGATCCCGTTGGCGATCGGCACGCCGCCGAACTCCACGATGACGTCACCCCTGCGCAGCCCGGCGCCGTCGGCGGGGGAACCGGACTCCACGGTCTGGACTTGTGCCCCTCCGGTCTCCTGCGAGACGTCAACGGTGACCCCCAGGGTCGCCCGGGTCGCGCTGCCCGTGGCGATCAGCTCCTGGGCGATCCGGCTCGCCTGGCTCATCGGGATCGAGAAGCCCACGCCGATGCTGCCGCTGGACTGGCCGAGAAGCCCGCCACCGAGGGTGGCGATTGCCGAGTTGATGCCCACGATCTCGCCGTTGCCGTTGGCGAGTGGGCCGCCGGAGTTGCCGGGGTTGATCGCGGCGTCGGTCTGAATGGCACTGAAGATGGCCTGCTCCTGCGTACCACCGACCGTGACAGGCCGGTCGAGCGCGCTCACGATCCCGGACGTGACCGACCCGGTGAGACCCAGGGGCGCTCCCACGGCGATCACCGGGTCGCCCACCACGAGTGCATCGGAGTCCCCGATCTGGGCCGGCACCAGGGAGTCGGGGTCGGCCTCGATACGGATGACCGCGAGGTCCATGCTGGGTACGCGGCCGACCACGCGTGCCGTGCCCACCGTGCCGTCCGGCAGCTGGGCCTGAAGGGATCCCCCCGACAGGGAGGGCTCGACCACGTGGTTGTTGGTCAGGATGTTCCCGTCCTTGTCCAGCACGACCCCCGAGCCGGAGCCCGACTGGGCAACGCCCTCGACAACGATGTAGACCGTGCTGGGAAGGACGCGATCGGAGATGCCGGCCACGGACTCGGGTGGGCGCTCGGCGAGGGGTGGTGTTCCCGAGGAGCTGGAGCTTCCCGAGGAGGAGGACGACCCTGAGGCGGTCTCGTCGGTGGTGAGGTAGGCCACCGTGCCCCCGGCGACACCACCGAGCAGCCCGGCGATCAGCACGGCCACGATGAGCACCGTCGTCGAGTGCCGGCCGGGAGCCTTCTCCTTCTTGGGCGGGGCCACCGGCGGCACTGCGCCCCCTCCGCCGCCCATCTGGCCAGGCGGAGGGGCACCCGGATACCCCGGTATCGGCGAGGTCACCGGGGGCATGCCCGCGGTGGCGCTCGTTCCGTACGGATAGGGGTAGGGCTGGTAGCTGCCGGGCGCGGCGTGTGGGCGGCTGCCGTAAGGCGGGGGCGTCGTGGGCTGGTGTGAGCCGGGCTGGTGTGAGCCGGGCTGGTGTGAGCCGGGCTGGGGGTTTGCCTGCGGGTATACCGGTGACGGACCCGCAGGGCGGTACGGGGACGACGGCGGCTCAGAAGCCCGCGACTCCGACGCCGGCGGCTCCGGGCTGCCGGACTCCTCGCTCGACGGTGACTGCGGTACGTCGGGTTCAGCGGACGGCTCTGAGGCCTCCGGGGCGGAAGACGGCGTCGTCCGATCCCACGGCCACGGCGTACCGCCCGACCGAGGTGTCTCACCACCGTTGCTGCTCACTCGGGGCCGACCTTCCGCCGCATGTCCTGCGGCGGGACGGACCCGAGCCGCACGTACGAGCTAGACGCTTCCGACTCACCATCGTAGGCGTCACGGTCCCCGCCCGCGGCCGGGAGGGCGTGGGGCCGTGAGGCGAGGGTCCGGCGCCACCGAGTCGCGTCCGCTAGGCGGCGAGGCCGTATGTCTGGGAAGCTGCGACGTCCGCACGCAGGTGTCGCCTGCCCCGGTGGATGCGGCTACGTACGGTTCCGGCCGGCACGTCGGTACGAGTAGCGATCTCCTCGTAGGTCAGGTCATACACGTGGCGCAGGAGGAGCGCCGTGCGGTACTCCTCCGACATCGTCATTAGTGCCTCGGCCACGCTCGGCTCGAGTAGGCCGTCGACGAGCTGGCTCTCCGGCGTGCGCTCGTCGAGCAGCAGGTGGTCGGCGTCCTCGGGGATCGCCTCGAAACGCACCCGCTGGCGCCGCCGGTAGCCGTCCACGAACAGGTTGCGGGTCACCCGGTACAGCCAGGCGTCGTAGGCCCGGTGGTCCACGGTGGCACCTCTGGTGATCGAGCGCACCATGACGTCCTGCGTCAGGTCCTCGGCGTCCTGCAGGTTGCCGGTGAGACGCAGTGCCCAGCCCAGCACCTTTCGGCGGTCTTCCTCAAGGCAACGCGGCTGCGGACTCGCCTGCCGCTGCGCGTTCTGTTCTGGGTTCAGCTCCATGTTTTGTAGAACATTCGATACAACGTGTTAGTTCCTGAACGAGGTGTGACATACATCACATGAGACCCGATGGTGGGGTGGCTCTGCTGTCGCGTCCGGACCGCTGCCGGCACCGCTTCCACCCATCAAGACAGCGGCGCCTGGGCTGGCGCGCGGATAGTGTGGCGATCGGTCACGCTGCAACACCGGTGGGAGGCGCAATGCCAGCGACGCAGAACCCGACGACGGGCTACCTCGAGGAGGCGCCGGCCATCGTGGCAGCGACCAAGCACGCTCACGAGATCGGAGTGCCCGCGATTCCGGTGTCCGTCGGGTCGACGCTGCGTCTGCTGGCTCGAGCGGTCGCGGCCACCCACGTCGTCGAGCTGGGAACGGGTGCTGGCGTTGCCACCCTGTGGCTGCTGGAGGGAATGGCACCCGAGGGCACCCTCACCACGATCGACTCCGAAGCAGAGCACCACAGGCTCGCCAAGGAGGCTGTCGCAGCGTCCGGCCACCCCGCCGCACGTACCCGCTTCATCACCGGCCGGGCTCGCGAGGTTCTGCCCCGGCTGGCCGACGGAGCCTACGACCTGGTGTGGTGCGCCGAAGGCGTGCCCGAGTACGCCGACTACCTGACCGCGGCAGTACGACTGGTCCGCCCAGGCGGGCTTGTCGTCTTCAACCAGGCCGTCGGCAGGGCGGCTGATCCAGCTGCGCGCGACGGGCAGTCCGTGGCTCTCCGCCAGCTGCGCGAACAGCTGATCGAGGACGCCCGACTGCTGCCCGCCGTGTTCCCCGGAGCCGAGGGAGTGGTGGCAGCCCTGCGACTTCCGGACGGCGGATAGCCCGGACGGCGGATCGCCTCAGAGGGCTCGCTGGCCCTTGCCAAGAACGACGATTCCACCGTCACTGACGCTGTAGCGCTCACGATCCGACACCGGATCGACGCCCAGCCGGGCTCCGTCCTGCACCACCACGTTCTTGTCCAGGATCGCTCGGCGTACGACCGCCCCCTTGCCCACGACGCAGTTGTCGAGCAGGACCGAGTCCGCCACGAACGCGCCCTCCTCCACCCGGACTCCGGGTCCGAGTACGGAGTGCACGACGGTGCCACCACCGACGACCACGCCCTCGCAGACCATTGACTCGGTCGCGGACCCGCCTGCGACGAACTTGGCGGGCGGCAGGGACGGCGGCGAGGAGTACAGCGGCCACGACCTGTTGTAGAGGTTGAAGACCGGCAGCGCGGAGATCAGGTCCATGTGCGCCTCGTAGTAGGCGTCGATGTTCCCCACGTCGCGCCAGTACCCCTTGTCGCGGTCGGTCTCTCCCGGCACGTCGCTGGACGTGAAGTCGAAGACCTGGGTCTGTCCCCGCTCGGTGAGCGTGGGGATGATGTTCCCGCCCATGTCGTGCTTGGAGGAAGCGTCCTCGGCGTCGGCGTTGAGCACGTCGGTGAGAACGTCCGCGGTGAACATGTAGTTGCCCATGGACACGTAGGACTCCTCGGGGGAGTCCGGGAGGCCGGGCGGGTCCTCCGGCTTCTCCAGGAACGCCGCCACGGACTGGCCGTCCTCACCCGTCTGGATCACGCCGAACTCGGTGGCCTGGTGGCGCGGCACCCGAAGCCCCGCGACTGTCGCGCCGGCGCCGCCTGCGATGTGCTGATCGAGCATCAGCTCGGGGTTCATCCGGTAGACGTTGTCCGCCCCGAACACGGCTATGTAGTCGGGGTTCTCGTCGTACACCAGGTTCAGGTTCTGATAGATCGCATCAGCGCTGCCCGCATACCAGCGCGGGCCGAGCCGCTGCTGGGCAGGGACCGAGGTGATGTAGTCGCCCGTCAGCTGAGACAGCCGCCACGTCTTGGTGATGTGGCGGTCCAGGGAGTGCGACTTGTACTGGGTCAGCACCAGGATTCGCGTAATGCCCCCGTTGACCAGGCTCGACAGGACGAAGTCGACCAGCCGGAAGTTGCCCGCGAACGGTACAGCCGGCTTCGCCCGATCCGCCGTCAGCGGCATCAACCGCTTGCCTTCGCCACCTGCCAGAACGATCCCGAGGACGTGGTGTCCGCTCGCCATACCCCAGACCCTAGTCTGTGCGCATGCGCGCTTCGATACTGACCCGTGAGTACCCGCCGGAGGTTTACGGAGGGGCAGGCGTCCACGTCACTTTCCTCGCTCACGAACTGCGCAAGCTGATCGATGTGGACGTGCTCTGCTTCGGTGCCGAGCGGCCGGACGCCACGGCGTTCCAAACCCCTGAGTCTCTGGCGGATGCCAACTTCTCGCTTCAGACCCTGGCGGTGGACCTGGAGATGACAGCGGCCACCGGTACGGCCGATCTCGTCCACTCGCACACCTGGTACGCCAACATGGCTGGTCATTTCAGCAAGCTGCTTCACGACGTGCCGCACGTCATCACCGCGCACAGTCTGGAGCCGCGCCGGCCGTGGAAGGCCGAGCAGCTGGGCGGCGGCTACCGGGTCTCCTCGTGGGCGGAGAAGACCGCCTATGAGGCGGCTGACCTGGTGATCGCCGTGAGCAACGGGATGCGCGAGGACGTACTGGACTGCTACCCGAACCTCGACCCGGCCAAGCTGCCGGTGATCTACAACGGGATCGACACCGAGCGCTACTTCCACGACGGCGCCGTGGACGTGCTGGAACGGTACGGGGTAGACCAGAGCCGACCCTATGTGATCTTCGTGGGACGCATTACCCGTCAGAAGGGCGTCCCGCATCTGCTGCAGGCGGCGCGGGCCTTCGACCCCGAGATCCAGATCGTGCTGTGCGCCGGCGCGCCGGACACGCCTGAGCTGGGCGCGGAAGTCCGGTCCTCGGTCGACCACCTCACCAGCACGCGCTCAGGCGTGATCTGGATCGAGGAGATGCTTCCGGTTGAGCAGGTCCGCCAGCTGCTGTCCCACGCCTCGGTGTTCGTCTGCCCCTCTGTCTACGAACCACTGGGCATCGTCAACCTCGAGGCGATGGCATGCGAGACCGCGGTGGTCGCGAGCGCGGTCGGCGGCATCCCCGAGGTGGTCGTGGACGGCACGACGGGCCTGCTCGTGCCCTACGACGAGAACAGGATCGCCGACTTCGAGGCACAGCTTGCGGCCGGAGTGAACCGCGTGGCTCTGGACAGCGCCCTGGCCGACCAGATGGGACAGGCCGGCAGAGACCGCGCCGTCAACGACTTCGGGTGGGACGCTGTGGCGCGCCAGACTGTGGAGGCCTACCAGAGCGTGCTGTGATGGCGGCGGCGATCAGCCGGACGCTGCTTGAAGCTGCTCGGACAGCTCCGCGGCTTCCTCCGCGGACATCTCGACGACGAGTCGCCCGCCGCCCTCGAGCGGAACGCGCATCACGATGCCGCGACCTTCCTTGGTGACCTCCATCGGACCGTCGCCTGTCCGCGGCTTCATGGCCGCCATGTGCAGCTCCTCTCGCCCGCCGCGCATCGACGGCTCTAGAACACCCCTCTATGTTACCGGGGGTTCCGACGCCGAGGTTCCCTCTTGGCCCGGCGTGCGCGAAGGGTCATCCCTGGGCTCACCCCTGGGCTCACCCGTGACCTCACCCGTGGCCTCACCCGTGGCCTCACCCGTGGCCTCACCTGTGGAGTCACCCGAGGCCGGTTCGCCGGGTGGCAGCTGCTGACGGATGCGGGCCAGGAGCTGGTCGACTTCGGACATGCGGTAGCCCCGTAGCGCCGACGCGATCTTCATGTGGTCCAGGTCGGCCGCCGTGAGCGGGCCGGTCGGGAGCGAGAGCGGCTCGCTTCGGCTGCGCGGGGGCGTGAGGTCTGCACGGCCGAACACGACAGCTGCGATGGCGAAGGCGGCCACGGCTGCCAGCGCCACGAGCGCCACCACCACGACGACTGCACCGAGATCGCCCATGGTCCCTGATCGTGCCACCCTGAGCCTCATGCCGCTGCGTCTGGGACGGTCCACTTTCGCCGAGGATGAGCGACTGGTGATGGCGATCATCAACCGGACCCCGGACTCCTTCTTCGACCGCGGTGCCGCGTACGCCTTCGACGCGGCAGTCGACTCGGTGAACCGAGCGGTTGACGAGGGCGCGGCAATCGTGGACATCGGCGGCGTCAAGGCGGGCCCCGGGGCTGAAGTGGACGTGGATGAGGAGCTGCGGCGCACCGCGGACTTCGTCTCGGCGGTACGGGCCCGGCACCCCGACGTGGTCATCAGCGTGGACACGTGGCGGGCCGAAGTGGCACGAGTCGTGCTCGGCGAGGGTGCCGACCTGATCAACGACGCCTGGGGCGGAGCAGACCCCGCACTTGCCGAGGTGGCCGCGGAGTGGCACGTCGGCTTGGTGTGCACCCACGCCGGTGGCGCACAGCCCCGTACCCGTCCGCATCGGGTCTCCTATGACGACGTGATGGCCGACGTGGTCGGCACCACGACAGCTCTGGCACAGCGGGCGGTCGGCCTCGGCGTTCCCCAGGACTCCGTCCTGATCGACCCCGGGCATGACTTCGGCAAGAACACCTTTCACTCCCTGGAGGTCACCCGGCGGCTCGGTGAGCTGGTCGCGACGGGGTGGCCTGTCCTGGTGTCGCTCTCCCGCAAGGACTTCATCGGTGAGGTGCTGGGGCTGCCGCCGCCCGAGCGACTGGAGGGCACGCTCGCGGCGACAGCCGTCTGCTCCTGGCTCGGAGCCCGCGTCTACCGCGCCCACGACGTGGCTGCGACCCGTCGGGTGCTTGACACTGTCTCGGCGGTCCAGGGCACCTTGTCGCCGCCGTACGCGCGACGTGGACTCGCCTAGAACTCCCCCTGTTACCAGCGGGGTTTGGTGCGCCAGAGGGGGCTGTGGGTGGGTGTCGGGCCTGGGGGGTGGAACTCGGGGGTGCCGTGGGTGCTGATGCGGACGTGCCAGCCGGCGTGGTGGATGCGCCGGTGGTGGTGTCCGCAGAGCAGGACGAGGTTCGATAGGGATGTGGGTCCGCCGTTGGCCCAGTGCTGGATGTGATGGCCGTCGCACCAGGTGGGTGGCCGGTCGCAGGAGGGGAACGCGCAGCCGCGGTCCCGGGCTACCAGGGCGCGGCGGATGGGGGTGGGGATGGTGCGGCTGGCCCGGCCGACGTCGAGTGGTTCGGCGCGGGTGCCGAGCAGGACGGGGATGATCTGCGCGTCGCAGGCGAGCCGGCGGGCGGTCTGGGGGCTGACCGGGCCGGTCGGGTCGAGCAGCGCGGTGCCGAGGCTGTCGCGCAGGCTGTCGAGGCTGACGGTGACGGTGACATGGGGCCGCTGCCCGCCGGTGACCGGCAGGGTTGCGCTGTCCAGGGCGTGCCGGGTGAGCTGGACGAGGGCGTCCGCGCGGCGCTGCGCGGGGGTCCGCGGGTCGGGGCCGTGCTCGTCGGCGGGGTGGGGTGCGGAGAGCGGGTCCAGCGCGGCGATCACGGTGGCGGCGCTGTCCGCGTCGAGCTGCCCCCAGAGCTTGACGGTGCCGTCGTCGCGGGCGTTCCAGGACAGCTCCCGGCGCAGCCGGCCGCGTCGTTCGGCACGGTCGGGCTCGGGGCCGTCGGGGTCGAGATGGGCCAGCATCCGCCGGCCGAGGCGGGCCAGGTCGGTCGGGTCGAACCGGCCCGCCTCCACGATCAGCGTCCCGGTCACCTCCTCGACCACCTGCGCCTCGGTGGTCTTCGGCACGGCGCCGCAGCACCCGGTGGATGCTGCGGGCCTGCTCCGCGCTGACCGTGCCGGCGGCCAGCGCCTCACGCAGCGCGGGATGGCGGGTCAGCGCGCGGGACAGCCGCACGTCGGCGTGGGCGTCCCCGGGACGCATCCGTAGCCGTTCCCGCAGCAGCATGCCCGGCCCGGTCGCGCCGGCCGCCGTCGCCAGACCCCGCGTGTCGACCTCCGCGACCAGCGCCAGCCGTGCCGCGGCCAGCCTGGCGGTCACCGACTCCAGGGTGACCAGGGTGTCCAGCACGGCCGCGTCGGGCAGCCGCCCGCACGGCGCAGCCGCGGCCGCCTCCGCGGCCGCGAGCAGCGCCGGGAGCAGCTCCTCCCAGTCCGCTCCCGGCTCCGCCTGACCCGGTCCTTCACCCATACCCTGCACGGTAGGCGCCGGGTATGACAGAAAAGCCCCCGCAGCGGGGCACCCG
Source organism: uncultured Actinomycetota bacterium (assembly GCA_963752715.1). GTDB lineage: Bacteria > Actinomycetota > Actinomycetes > Mycobacteriales > CAVVZQ01 > CAVVZQ01. The sequence continues at coordinate 66,418 of CAVVZQ010000006.1, forward strand.
GGAAGATTCTTTCAGAACATTTCGGGGACCTGGATCGTGTTCGTGTCAGTCTTGGCCTACTACCACTGAACTGCGGTGGGCGCATCCCACCCAGCACATCTGTGGATATTCGCAGGCTTTCCGTACCGGACCTGTGGATATCCACGGGCAGCCCCATGCCGGACCCGTGGAAAAGACCCGTGAGAATGAATGGCTGCACGGCGACTGCGGAGCGCCCAGGGATGCGGCGCTGTCGACGCTAGCCCTGCTCCGCGGTCCGGGGGGACGCTGCCCGGCGCGGACGATGTCCGACCGGAGCCGGGGGGGCGTGGTGACTGCGTCGGGACTCGGCCTCCAGGACCAAGTCCACGGCCTCGTCCACATCGTCGGTCAGTGTCAGGAGCGTGAGATCACCGTCGCTGATCTTCGCCTCGCGGAGCATGGTCTCGCGCAGCCACTGGACCAGACCGCCCCAGTAGTCGGTCCCGAAGAGGATGACCGGGAACTGCGTGACCTTGCGGGTCTGCACCAGGGTCAGCGACTCGAACAGCTCATCCATGGTCCCGAAACCGCCGGGCAAGATGATGAAGGCCTGCGCGTACTTGACGAACATGGTCTTGCGGGCGAAGAAGTACCGGAAGTTGACGCCGATGTCGACCCACTCGTTGAGGGACTGCTCCAGGGGCAGCTCGATGCCCAGTCCCACGGAGAGTCCGCCAGCTTCACAGGCGCCGCGGCTGACAGCCTCCATGATGCCGGGGCCGCCCCCCGTGATGACCGCGAACCCGGCCCGCGCGAGTGCTCCACCTACCTTCAGACCGGCGGCGTAGTAGGGGTGCTCCGGAGGCGTTCGCGCGCTGCCGAACACGCTGACGGCCCGGGGAAGCTCCGCGAGGGCACCGAAGCCCTCCACGAACTCCGACTGGATGCGCAGGACGCGCCACGGGTCGGCGTGGACCCAGTCCGGAGCCCCGCGGGAGTCCAGGAGTCGCTGGTCGGTCGTCGTCGCCTGGACCTGGGAGCCGCGCAGGGTCACCGGGCCGCGCCGTCGCTCCACCTGCGGTTCCCTGGCCCGCTGCCGCTCCGGGTCGATAGATGGCGGACTCATGGCCGTACCGTACGCCCGGTCATCGACACCTCCGCTACGGGCGGTGGTGAGTCGGATGACCGGGGAGTGTCCGACTCGTCTGCATCCAGTTGCACTAGCAATCAGATTCTGGTGGACTAGGACGGCACACAGTTGTTCATGCAACTATATGGAGGGTTCGATGTCACACCCGGAACAGACCAGGGTCGCCGTCATCTACTACAGCGCTACGGGCGGCGTGCATGCCCTCGCCGAAGCCGTCGCTCAGGGCGCGGAGAAGGAAGGCGCCGAGGTCCGCCTGCTGCACGTCGCCGAGTCGGTTCCGGACGCGATCGTGGCGTCCAACGACCAGTGGAGCGCCCACCGGCGCGCCGTGCAGGAGGCGGGGGTTCCGACCCCCGGTCTCGACGACCTCGAGTGGGCCGATGCTGTCGTCTTCGGCTCCCCCAGCCGCTTCGGACTGCCGGCCGCACAGCTCAAGGCGTTCCTCGACTCGACCGGGCCGCTGTGGGGTCAGGGCAAGCTCGCCGACAAGGTCTACTCATCGTTCACGTCGAGCGGTACGGCTCACGGGGGCCAGGAGTCGACGATCCTTGCGATCAACAACGCCGTCTACCACTTCGGCGGCATCATCGTCCCGACCGGGTACACCGACCCGATCATCTTCTCCTCCACCGGCAACCCGTACGGCTCCTCGTTCACCTCGAACAACGGAGCCACTCCAGCCACCGACGCGGAGCTTGAGGCCGCCCGCTTCCAGGGGTCGCGGGTGGCCCGGGTTGCCTCAGACCTGAAGGCCGGACGGCTGGCGGCCTGACCAGCGACCACCGTGCGCGGCTCACGCGCTGAGATAGTCCGCCAGCACCCGCTCGGCCTCGACGATCTTGGGTGTCTCGACGTGCTCCTCTCGCGTGTGAGCCAGCGCGGGGTCGCCCGGGCCGTAGTTCACGGCCGGGATCCCCAGCTCGGCGAAGCGAGCCACGTCGGTCCAGCCGTACTTGGCGACCGGCTCCCCACCGGTCAGCTCTCGCACCTCGGCCACGAACTGGGCCGCGGCGGGGTGATGCAGACCCGGGAGCGCTCCGCCCGCGAGGTCTACGAACTCGATGGCGTCGGAGGCCAGGACCTGGCCGAACAGCTCGTGAACGTACGCCTGGGCCTGCTGCACCGTTCGGTCCGGGGCAAACCTGAAGTTGACCGTGACCTCGCAGGCGTCGGGAATGACGTTGCCGGCAACCCCTCCGGAGACCCGGACCGCGTTGAGCCCCTCGCGGTAGATGCAGCCGTCGATGTCCACCTCCCGTGGCTGGTAGGCGGCGAGCAGGTCGAGCACCGGCGCTGCGGCGTGGATCGCGTTCGATCCCAGCCAGGCGCGCGCGGAGTGGGCCCTGCGGCCCTCCAGGTGGAGGACAGCCCGCAGCGTGCCTTGGCAGCCCGCCTCCAGGCGTCCGTACGTAGGCTCCAGCAGGATCGCCAGGTCCGCGGCCAGCCACTCCGGATGCGTTCGCTCCAGTCGCCCCAGCCCGTTCTTGGTAGCTTCCACCTCCTCGTGGTCGTAGCAGACCAGGGTGAGGTCGTAGGCCGGCTCGCGGACCAGCTCCGCCATCCGGAGCAGCACCGCGACCCCGGACTTCATGTCGGCCGTCCCGCACCCGTACATCAGGTCACCCTCGATGTGAGCTGGCAGGTTGTCGGCGATCGGGACGGTGTCGAGGTGTCCGGCCAGCAGGACTCTCTCCGCACGTCCCAGGTCCGTACGGGCCACCAGCGCGTCTCCGTCGCGTAGCACGGTGAACCGGGGGTATCCGCGCAGCGCAGCTTCCACCGCATCGGCCAGCTCCCGCTCGGAGCCGGACACCGACGGAGTGTCCACCAGAGCACGAGTCAGCGAGACAACGTCTGCCGTGAGGTCGATCGAAGAAGCCACGCCGGTACGGTATCTGCGTGACGACTCCCACCTCACAGGACTCCGCCGACACCCGCCGTGCAGTCGGCGCCGGCATCGCAACTCTCGACTCCAGCGGGGCCGTGCTGGACACCTGGTTCCCGGCCCCGAGGCTGGGCGGACCCACTGGGGTCACGGGCGAGGGGGAACCCGGCGCGGGCGGACCGACCGGAACCACCGAGCTCTCCGATGAAGCAGCCGTCACGCTGCTGGGCGAGTCGGTGCGGGGCGCGCTGGGTGCCGATGCGGTACGGGACGTCCGCACCCGGGCGGTCACGACAGTCATCGCCGACCTCGACGCCCCGCCGGTCGACACCTACGACGTCTACCTCAGGCTCCACCTGCTCTCGCATCGCCTCGTCCAGCCGAACTCGATCAACCTGGACGGGGTCTTCGGACTGCTCAACAACGTCGTGTGGACCACCCTCGGACCCTGTCCGGTGGCCGGCTTCGACGCGGTACGCATGCGGGCCCGGGCCGCCGGGGTGACGCTGCAGGTCTTCGGAATCGACAAGTTCCCCCGGATGGTGGACTACGTGATCCCGTCCGGGGTCCGCATCGCCGATGCCGACCGGGTACGCCTCGGAGCCCACCTCGCCGAGGGCACAACCGTCATGCACGAGGGCTTCTGCAACTTCAACGCCGGCACCCTGGGCACCTCGATGGTCGAGGGTCGGATCAGCCAGGGCGTGATCGTGGACGACGGCGCGGACATCGGCGGCGGCGCGTCCATCATGGGGACGCTGTCCGGCGGCGGCAAGGAGCGGGTGCGCATCGGGCCGAGCAGCCTGGTGGGCGCCAACGCCGGGATCGGGATCTCGCTCGGCGAGAACTGCGTGGTCGAGGCCGGATGCTACGTCACGGCCGGCGCCAAGGTCACCCTGCCGGATGGCAGCGTCCGCAAGGCACGCGAGCTCTCGGGCAAGGACGGCTGGCTCTTCCGGCGAAACTCGGCAACCGGGGTCCTGGAGGCGGTGCCGCGCACCAAGCACTGGGGCGGGCTGAACGAGGCGCTGCACTCCAACGACTGACTTCCCAGCCGCCTGACTTCCCAGCCGCCTGACTGCCCCAGGATCCTGACTACCCCAGGATCCTGACTACCCCAGCCTTCTGGCTGCCTCCGCCACCCGCTCGTCGGTCGCCGTCAGCGCCACCCGTACGTGCCGCGACCCGGCGGCACCGTAGAACGCGCCCGGCGCGACCACGATGCCGCGCTCGGCCAGCCATCTCACGGTCGTCCAGCAGTCCTCCGTACGAGTGGCCCACAGGTACAGGCCCGCCGTGGAGTCGGTGACGTCGAACCCTGCCCCGGACAGCGCCGGCAGCAGCCGCGCCCGACGCGAGCGGTAGCGTTCCCGCTGCTCGGCGACGTGTGCGTCGTCCCCGTACGCAGCCGTCGCCGCGGCCTGCACCGGACCCGGAACGATCATCCCCGCATGCTTGCGGACCTCGAGCAGCTCCGCGACCACGCGGGCATCCCCGGCGACGAACCCGGCCCGGTAGCCCGCGAGGTTGCTGCGCTTGGACAGCGAGTGGACGGCGAGCAGTCCCTCGTGGGACCCGCCGCTGACATCGGGGTGGAGCACGGTCACCGGCTGCGGCTCCGCGTAGGGGAACTCCAGATAGCACTCGTCGCTGACAAGCAGAACGTCATGATCGCGGGCCCACGCCACCGCACGAGCCAGCATGGGCGCCGACCACACCCGGCCGGTCGGGTTGGAGGGGCTGTTCAGCCACACCAGGCGCACCCGGCTGCCGGCTGAGGTCCGCACCGCGGGGGGCGTCCCGCCGGTGCCGAAGGCCGCGTCCAGCCCGTACGGGACCGGCTCGGCACCTGCCAGTCTGGTACCGACGTCGTAGGTGGGGTAGGCGACCTCCGGGAACATCACGGCGTCGCCCACGCCCAGCCCCATCAGGGTGGGCAGCCAGGCCACCAGCTCCTTGCTGCCGATGGTGGGTAGCACCGCCACCGGGTCGACATCGGCGACCCCGGCGACGCGGTCCAGCCAGCCGACCACGGCCCCCCGCAGCGCGGCCGTCCCGTGCGTGGTGGGATAGCCCGGCCAGTCCGAGGCTGCGGCCAGCGCTTCCCGCACCACTGTCGGCGTGGGGTCCACCGGGGTCCCGACCGAGAGGTCCACCACCCCCTCCGGATGCGCGCGCGCACGCTCCCGGTAGGGGGCCAGCGCGTCCCAGGGAAAGTCCGGCAGCCTCCGGGCCGGGGGCACGGACGCCTGAGTCACTCGCCCTGCGGTGGCAGCGCCGCCACGACCGGGTGGTCGCTGTTGATCACACCCGTCTTGGCGGCCCCGCCGGGCGAACCCAGCTCGTCGAAGAACTCCGCGTTGGCCTTGGTGTACTCACGCCACTGCTCAGGCACGTCGTCCTCGTAGAAGATCGCCTCCACAGGACACACCGGCTCGCAGGCGCCGCAGTCGACGCACTCGTCCGGGTGGATGTAGAGCATCCGGTCGCCCTCGTAGATGCAGTCGACCGGACACTCCTCGATGCAGGCACGGTCCTTGACGTCGACGCACGGCTGCGCGATCACATATGTCACAGCGGTGTCCTCCCGGTCCTATCCATGGACACCCAACAGTATGTCCTGTCGGACCGCCTAGTCTCGAAGGTGTGCTGCGCCTGATGGACACCCGAACCCGCCGGGTGGAGGAGATCGTGCCCGCCCACGCAGGACGGCTGACGGTCTACGCCTGCGGTCCCACCGTCTACCGGCACGCCCACGTCGGCAATCTCCGCACCTTCCTGCTCAGCGACCTGATCCGGCGGACCGCGCAGTGGAACGGACTTCAGGTGCACCTGGTCCAGAACATCACCGACGTCGGGCACATGACCGACGACAGTGCCATCGACCCGACGGGCGAGGACAAGATCCTCGCGCAGGCCCGCGCCGAGCAGAAGGACCCTTTCGCCATCGCCCGGTACTACGAGGAGCAGTTCCACGCCGACCAGGCGGCCCTCGGAGTGCTGCCCGCGGACGACTACCCCCGGGCCAGCGAGTGCATCGACATCATGCTCGACCTGGTCCGCACCCTGGTGGACAACGGCCACGCATACGTCGGCGCAGACTCCTCGGTGTACTTCGACGCCCGGTCCTTCCCGCAGTACGGGGAGATCTCGGGCAACCGCCTCGACGAGCTGCGCCCGGGTCACCGCATCGACGCCGAGGAGGCGATGTCCAACAAGCGGTTCCACGCCGACTGGGCGCTGTGGAAGCACGCAGGTCCCGAGCGCACCGAGATGGTCTGGGACTCCCCGTGGGGCCGGGGCTTCCCCGGCTGGCACCTGGAGTGCTCCGCGATGTCGCTGACCTATCTCGGCGACGTCATCGACATCCACACCGGAGGCATCGACCTGCGCTTCCCGCACCACGAGGACGAGAAGGCCCAGAGTGACTGCGCCGTGGGGCACTCGGTGGTGCGTCACTGGGTCCACGGGGAGCACCTGCTCTTCGACGGGCGCAAGATGGCGAAGTCCTCCGGCAACGTGGTGCTCGTGTCCGACGTGGTCGCGGCAGGCTTCGACCCTCTGGCGCTGCGACTGGCCTTCCTGCAGACCCGCTACCGCCAGCAGGCGAACCTGAGCTGGGAGGCCATCGCAGCGGCTGCGCGCACCCTGACGCGGTGGCGAAGCCGGGTGGCGGAGTGGGCACCGGAGGACCCCGCCGCGGCCGGCCCGACCTGCGCCGAGTACGTCGAGCGTGTTGTGGCGGCCTTCGACGACGACCTCGACACGCCTGCTGCCGTGGTGATCATGCGGGAGCTGGAGCGCGACCCCTCGATACCTCCCTCGGCGAAGTACCGCGCCTTCACCGAGCTCGACGCGCTCTTCGGCCTCGACCTGGCCCGCGACGTCGGGCGGACGCCGGAGGACATCCCCCTGCCGGCGGGCGCCGACCAGCTGCTCGCGGAGCGCGCCGCGGCGCGTCAGGCCAAGGACTGGGCACGGTCGGACGTGCTCCGCGACGAGCTGCGTGCCCTGGGTGTGGCGGTCACCGACACCCGTGAGGGCCAGACCTGGGAGCTGACGGACCAGCCCGGCCCGGTCAACGCATCCACGTGATGTCGGTCGGCCCCGGCAGCGGCGAGCCGCGGGTGGCCGAGCGCGCGTCGAGGGCTTGACGGGTCTGCTCCCAAGCCTGACGGGGCGAGTTGTCCGTACCTGCACAGCCCGGCTTGGAGCCGCACGCCGCCTGCTGGGTCATCACACCCGCGAACCGCACCGGCTGGCCCTTCTCCGCCGCTCCCCAGGCACTGATGGCCGCCCACTGGCGAGCCATGATGCCGTCGGTGCGGTACACCTGCGGCACGGAGTAGAAGCCGGGTCCGGCACCGGTACTGACGTGGTAGACGTCGGCCACGGTCCAGCCGTTGTTGCAGCCGCCCCCGACCGAGCTCGGCGGGCAGCCGTCGGCCGAGGCGAAGGCGAACATCGGGCGCTTCGTCGTACGGGCGTAGGCGTCGGCCCAGGCACGGGCACGGTCCGGCGGCCCCCACGACGGCTCGATGTCGTTGGCTCCCACGATGGTCAGGTTCGTGAGCCCCGACTGCTCGGCCCACCGCGCGACCCGGTCGACGAAGCGGGCCCACAGGACTCCTCCGTTGGCCCCGGTGTCCTGACGGGCCCACTGGTAGTTGTTGGCGCCCAGCGCCACGGTCGCGGCGAGGCCGCCGGGACGGCACGCCACGAACCCCCGAACCCAGTTCTGCGCCAGCGCCGTGGCGGCGTCGTAGCTCAGGTGCGGTCCCTGCCAGGTCTCAGGCAGCCCGGGCCGGCGAATGCCGACCGTCTCCTGACCCCCGAAGGCCAGTACCCGTAGGCCCGGCACACCCTCTCGCGCGTCACTGCAGCCCAGTGAGTAGGCGCGGGAGCTGTCCCCGGACAGGTTCCCGTTGGGTGTCATGTAGTAGCTGCGGGTGGGCTTGTCCGCAGCTGTCAGGGTCATGGGGGTGGAGCCGGGTGAGCTGGTCGTGGCGGGTGCGGGCGGCGGCTTGGGAGGCCCCACCGTCCCGGTCTTCGCGTCCAGCACGAGGGCTCCCCGCGCGAAGTCGACCCGCAGCCCCTCGGGGGTGCTCGTCGCCGGCGACGCCGGAGGGCCGAGCTTGCCGGCTGGGCCGCCCGCATCCAGGTACGCCCGGCGCAAGGGGTCGGTCAGCACGATCGTCTTCGGCTGGGTCGCAGCCCCCGGCCCCGGTGCTCCCGGCACCAGGAAGACGCTCCCGTGCTCGAAGTGCGCGACCCGTACCGGGCTCGACCGGGCCGGCCGGCCGCTCCGGCTCCGTCGGTGCGCCCAGTGCCCCCGTGGCCAGACCCTGTGCGCGGTAGGCACCCAGCGCCGCCCCGCTGACAGTCACGCTGCCGTGGGACGGCGAGCTCACGACCAGGCCGCGCGAGAAGGAGGCGACCCGCAGCGTCTCCCCCGTACGGGAGACCGCTGGCGCCTCGTCGGACGTGGGGTATCCCAGCGGCCCGGCGGATCCGCCGGAGGCACGGTAGTGGTCGAGCAGGCCCCCGTTGCGCAGCGCCACGACGCCGCTGGCGGGCGAGTAGTAGAGGATTCCGCCGCTGTAGCGACGTTGCCAGCCCCCACCGAGCTGTTCCTGCGGACCCACGACCGCTCCCAGCCACACCGGGGCTCTCGCCTCGTCCGGAGACGCGGTCGAGGTGGCCGCCCCGCCCTGAGGTGCGACAGCAGCAGGAGCCTCGGCACCCAGCCAGAGTGGGACGACCGCGAGCTGGGCCATGAGAAGCGCAGCGACCGCCACGCCGGCGGCGGCACGCCGGTCGGACATGGCGGGATCGTGCAGGTGACGTTGTGGCCAGGGTGCCATCGTCACCTCCCACGGACCGGGGCGCGACGACCGGAGCATGGTGCGCTCCGGCCGGGGACGGCTACCTGCAGACCATCGTGGGCTGAGGCTTGTACGTCCAGGTGAAGTCCTCTGTCTTCACCACCGCGCCGTTCTGCTTGAAAACCCTCGTGTTCGTGATCGTAAAGCCCGCGTTGGAAGACGCCGCATGGCAGTCCTCCCCGGTGAGGTACTTCGTCGGAGCAGAAGTGAAGTTGCGCTTCGGACCGACGATGGCCTCGATGTCGTAGCGCTTGGTCGACCACATCTTCACGGTGACCGACGTGCTGGTGTAGGAGGTGTCGATGATCACGCCGTACGGCGAGTCGTTCTCGAAGATCAGTGCCGGCGCCGGCCAGGACACCGTCGCCTCGCGGCCCGGCGGGTACCGGCTGATGTAGTAGGAGTGCGGGCTGTGCGCGACATCCTTGAGCCCGGCGAAGAACACCGCGTTGTACAGCGTCGTGGCGAACTGCGAGATGCCGCCCCCGACGGACTCGCGGAACTCCCCGTTGTAGATCATCGGGGCCTCCACGAACCCGCGGGCGGTATCGCGCGGTCCCACCGCCGTGTTGAGCGAGAAGCGCTCACCGGGCTTGACTACGTACCCGTCCACGATGCGGGCGATGGTCTGAATGTTGGTGACCCGCGGCTGCCCTGCCGGATAGTACGTCGTGAAGGAGCCGATCACCTGGTTGATACCCCAGCTCTTGGCGATCTCGGTGGTGACCTCAGGCTTCTTCTCCTGGACAGGTACCACCACCGCCCGGGGCACTGGCGCGGTGAGCACCGATGAGACAGCGTCAGCGAAGCGCTGCGGAGGGACGGACCACCCGTTGGTGGACGGGAGCACCGTCGGTACTCCCGCGATCAGTCGCACCTGCGCGTTCTTCGGGGTCGAGCTGAGTGCGGCGATGGCATCCCCGGTGGCCGTCTCGAGCGCCTTGGGATCCAGGGTCGGCTTCAGTCCCTCCTCGCTGAGGCTGAAGCGGAGCGCCTGGGTGATCTGCGAGGGCTGCACCTCGGTGGACTTGCCGGCGGCAGTGACGGTGATCGGCCCAGCGACCGCGGGTGCCGCGACGGAGGCGATGGCGGTGTCCACCATCTGGCGGGTGCCGACCGCGGGGTCGCCCTTGAGCGGCAGGGAGACCACGCCGCCGGCGAACCAGCTGGCGAGAACGGCATCCCTGGCCGCCTCCACGTCCAGGACCAGGCCGTCCCTCGGGTAGACCGGAACCGGAGTGACGCCGTCGAAGCGCACCCCCGCGTCCACGCGCGTGGTTCCGATGTCCTCGGCGATCTCCTGCAGTCGCGCGTCGAGCCCGTCTCCGGCCGTCACCACGGCCGTGAGCTCGGTGGGCTCCCAGAACGAGGTGATCCGGTCGATCGGGTTCCACATGGTGTCGGAGACCGGATCGAGGGTGGCCTCCGCGTCCAGGGTCAGCCCCGCGGGGCCTGCCGCCACCGCGTACGTGTCCTCCCCCACCCGTACCGGGACATCGCTCGTCTCCCGCTCGACCGCCGAGCTCTCCAGCAGAGCTGTGGCATCGCTGAGGGACATCCCTCCCACGGCGACGCCCTCGACGGTGGTGTTCCGCGGTACGTCGTCCCAGCTCGCTGCCACGTCCGCGGCGTACACCAGTCCGAGTGCCCCGACGACGCCCACCGGCACCGCAAGCCACCGCCACCGTCGGCGCTTTCTCGGCGTCTCCACGGCATCATCAACCGAGTGCGCAAAGGTGTCCGGTCCGTCAGCCGGCTCCGCCGACGTCGTTGCCACAGCGTCGCCAGCCGTCCCCGTACCGATTCCCTCGTTCGACGAGGCGTCGCCGGGCAGCGGCGAGGGACTGCTCGGGACGGTCATGTCACACTCCGCAAGGTGTTTCGGCACGGCCTTCCACCCGAACGGTCCGGTGGAATGATCCACTCCACAGAGTACGAGATTCCGGGCCGGAGCAGTCGCCTTGTTGCAGATTCGACATATCCGGCAACGCGACAGCAAAGGGGTGCTCCTGCTCCGACCGGCCCGGTCAGTGCGGCGACGCGGGACCTGCTGTCGGAGGGTGCGCTGTCGGAGGGTGCGCTGTCGGGGGATCGTTGTCGGGGTTGTGGGGGCGGGGCGCCGGGTCGGTGGGGTTCAGGGAGCGGTACCGGCCGCGCCAGTAGGTCAGCGGCCGGCCGTCGGGCCTGCTCACCGACGCTGCCAGTACCCGACCCACGACAATCGTGTGGTCACCACCGGGGTAGGTGGCCCAGGTGCGGCACTCGACCGTGGCAAGCGCCCCGCGGAGCAGCGCGGCACCAGTGATGCGTCCGTGGGAGTGCTCGAGGCCGACGAAGTCGCGTCGGGTCCGCGAGGCTCGTCCCGCGAAGCGGTCCGAAATGGTCGACTGTTCCTCGGAGAGCATGCTGACCGCCCACGCTCCGGCACCCAGGACGGCGTCGTGGAAGCTCGCGCGACGCTCGACGCAGAACAGCACGAGCGGGGGTTCCAGGGACACTGACGTCAGACTCGAGGCGGTCATCGCCTGATGCCCGCCCCGCCAGCGCGTGGTCACCACCACGACCCCGGTAGGGAAGCGGCCCATCACATCCTTGAAGGACTCGGCCGCCAATCTCTCGGCATGCCTGCCGACACCGGTCACCGGCCCTCGCGCGGAGCCCGTCACCGGCCCTTCCACGAGGACCCTCCGGTGTTCGAGGCCCACACGGCAGCCCAGGACAGCACCGCCGACAGCATGCCCAGTACCAGGAAGGCCATACCGGACGCGCTCGCCGGTATGGCGACGTCCCCCTCGGGCCGTTCCAGCGACATGGGTATCGCGACCACGACCCACACCACCGCCGGTACCCCGGCCATCAGAAGGCTGCCCGTCTCCCGGTAGGTCCACCGAACGAGCAGGGGAGTCACCACCACCGCAGCCAGCACGCTCACGGGCGCGGGCAGCGAGAACACGCGCAGCGGGATCAGGAAGACCTCCACGAGCACACAGATGAGTGCGAGGCCACCCGACCACAGCACGGCTGACAGCCGCGATGGGGTCGCCCGCAGCGGCCACGGCGGGGCGTTGGGACGGGCGGGCACCGAGCCCTGCTCCTGCCACCGTCATCGCTCCATCCCTCTGCCTGAGGTCTCGGTGAGGCTCTCGATCCGGAGGTCGTTCATGCCGCAACAGTACGGCGGGCACGCTGAGGTGGCCCGGGGCATCAGCTCAGCACACCGGCCAGGGCCCGGACAACCGGCGCGTCGGCGGCGATCCACGGCACCGAGCCGAGCTCGCCGGGTGTCAGCCAGCGCAGGTCGGCGTGCTCGCGCGCCACCGGAAGCCCGTGGACGACACGGCACAACCAGACCTTCAGGACCGGGGCACCCCGACGCCCAGGGACTGTCGAGACGTCTGGCCCCACCCGCCGAAGCACCTCGACGTCCACCCCGAGCTCCTCACGGCACTCACGGCGCAGCGCGTCCGGCTCCGACTCGCCGTCCTCCACCTTCCCGCCGGGGAACTCCCACATTCCCGCCAGGTGCGCGGGCGTCCGGCGCTGCGCCGCCAGCACCCGGACACCGGACTCGTCCTCGAAGCGAAGTATCGCCGCCCCCACGACGACGGGGTCGGCATCGACAGGCACAGCTCAGATTCTCACCTGGTCGACGGCGGCAGGCGAGCCCAGCGCCTGCCGACTGGTCTGCAACGACGTCTCCAGCACTCTCAGCCTGCGACGCGGGTCCATCAGGTTGACACCGATCGCCTTCAGGTCCTGCGGGCCCGGACCGAGCATGACCACCCTGGAACCGAGTCGCCGGACCTTCTCCGCTTCGCCCATCAGCCGCTTGGTGACGGTCTTGCGGAACCGGCGCTCGACCCGTGAGGCGACCGAGCCGGCGTCATCCACGGCGAAGCTGGCCATCGGCGCAAGCACGTACACCTCGTCCATCTCCCAGCCTGCCAACAGGTCCGCCGAGGTCGAGGAGCACGCCCCGCCGTCGATGTACCGACGCTCACCGATCTCCGTGGGCTGGAACCATCCCGGCACCGAGCACGAGGCCATCACTGCGTCCCACAAGGGGGCACGGGGTGAGCCCGGGCGTCCGAACGCCACGCGGCGGCCGGTGTCGTAGTCCATGGCGACCAGCCAGGTCTGGCGCTCCGGCCAGGTCTTTCCACTGCCCATGGCTTGGCGCGTGACCTTCTCGATGGCCCGTCCCAGCGGTTCCAGCGTCCCCTTGCCGGGGGGAAGCAGCGAGGACAGGGCGCCCAGCGGCGTCATCTGGCGAGGGTGGCGGACCGAGTTGACCAGCAGGTGCATGGATCCCAGACCGAACCCGGGGCGAGGAGGCAGCGAGCCTCCCGGATCGACGTCGTAGTCGAAGTCCAGCTCGAAGTCGTTCTCGTGCTGGATGCCGTACTGGTGGCGGATGATCTGTTCCACCGTTCCACCGACCGAGAGCAGCGACGACATGATCGACCCGGCGGACGTGCCGATGATCACGTCGGCGCTGAGTGGGTCGACGCCGTCCTCCTCCAGCGCCCGCAACGCGCCCAGCATCCACGAGAAGCCGAGGATTCCCCCGGCTCCGAGTACCAGGCCTCGCCGCGGCGCGGTCACCGGATCTGCTCCACGAGGCTGTCGAGGGACTCCGAGATGAGTCCCGCGATCACGTTCACGTCGGGCAGGGCATCGCGGTCGGCGTTCAGCCCGAAGAACACGCCCCCGTCGTAGGAGGTCACGCCCACGGCCAGCGACGTCGCAGCCGTCAGCGGCACCATCGGGTACATGGCCACCATCCGCGCACCAGCCATGTACAGCGGGAACTGCGGGCCCGGCACGTTGGTGATGACCAGGTTGAACAGCCGGTTCGTGGAGGAGATGGCGACTCTGGCGCCCAGCGCGTGCAGCGTGGGAGGTGCGAAGCCCGCCAGCGTGGTCAAGGTCTGGGCACCGACCTGCTGACCCGCTTCCTTGTGCGCGCGCATCGCGAAGCTGACACGGTGCAGCTGCGCGACCGGGTCGGGCTCGCCCACCGGGAGGTCGACGAAGTAGGACGCAACGAAGTTTCCGCCGGCACCCTGGTGCCCCGCGTCCCGAACGGAGACCGGCACCATTGCACGCAGCGTCGTCTTGGGGGTGACCGCCTCACCCCGGGTGAGCAGCCACCCACGCAGCGCGTTCGTGCACACCGCCAGGACGACGTCGTTGACCGTGCCACCCAGGGTCTTCTTCACGGCGCGGAAGTCGTCGAGCCGGGTGTCGGCGGTCGCGACGCGGCGCTGCGAACCGGTGCGCTCGTTGAGCGGCGAGCTGGGGGGCGGTGCCGCGACCGTCCCCAGAGCGGACATCAGACCGGTGGCCGCCCCTGCGAGCTTGGAGGCAACAGCCTTGACGTCCAGCGCCCTGACCTCGAGGGCGTCGGTGATTCCGGCTGGACGGCGAATCCAGTCGGCAGCCGCATCGGTGAGCATCCGAACGGTTCCCGGCTCGCCGGCGGGCTGCCAGTGCTCGGACTCCACTTCCCGAGGCTGCGGGCTGACATCGAGCAGCAGGGACATGATGTCGACCGCCGCCAGGCCGTCGACCATGGCGTGGTGCGTCTTCCCGATGACGGCGACGCGACCGCCTTCGAGGCCCTCGACGTAGTACAGCTCCCAGAGCGGTCGGGTGCGGTCGAGCGGACGCGCCATGAGTCGCCCGGCCAGCTCTCTGAGCTGGTCCATGTCCCCGGGCCGGGGAAGGGCACTGCGCCGTACGTGATAGCTCAGATCGAAGTGCGCGTCATCGACCCATACCGGGCTCGCGACGTTTCCCGGCACCCACTTGATCTTCTGCCGGAAGCGGGGCACGGTGGTCAGCCGTCGCTCCAGCAGGTCCATCACGGTGTCGAAGTCGGGCGGCTCGGGGGGTGCTGAGCCTGCCTGGCCTGCCTCGCCCGGCTTGCCTGCTGGCCTGCCGTGCCTGTCTGGCCTGCCTCTGACCTGCCGGTGGCTGCGTCTCGGCTGTCCCCGCTCGCCCCGCTCGTCGCGCCTCGGGTGCCCTCTTCAGAGGCCCGGGGCGCTGCATCGGGCTCGAACACCAGAATCCCACCCGCATGCATGGGAGTGGTACGCGTGTCGAAATACAAGAACGACACGTCCAGCGGGTTCAGCCGGTCCGACGACATCCCACTTTCACTCCCAACGCACCGAACCACGAGGCCGATACGAGCACCATACATCGTTAACTGCTGTGTGTGCCCCGAGTGTCTCCGTACGGCGGGCGCGGCGCATCTCGACGCCGCTACGGAGTATCGAGACTCAGCGAGACGCCCAGCACAGCCTCGAGCTCTCCGACCGTGCGGCGCGGATCCTCGTGGTGCACGCCGACCATCCCGACCGCGACGGCACCGGCAACGTTGTGCGGCAGGTCGTCGACGAACACGCATTCCGACGGCTGGAGCCCCAGTAGGCCCGCGGTATGCACATAGATGTCCGGATCGGGTTTCCGCATTCCGACTTCTCCGGAAATGACAACCACCTCGAACACGTCCTCCCAGTGCTCCCGCGGGTAGGAGTTGCCCCAGGAGTTGGACAGCAGAGCCGTACGGATGCCCTGCGCCCGGGCGCGTCGGACCACGTCGAGCATTCCTGGTTCGGGCGTGAGGTGCTGGAACATCCGCGTCAGCAGGCCCGCGGCCTCGACACGCCCGCCGGTCAGGCCGCGCAGTCGATCCGCCAGGATGCGCTCGAACTGCGCCGGCGGCATTCGACCGGTCTCCAGATCGTGTACGGGATTGTCGCCGGCGGTGTTCCCGAGCCACTCGCGCAGCAACCTTCCGAAGTCGGCGAGGTCCACCGCGTCCCGATCAGCCCACGCCCGAACGGAGGACTCGAGGCTCACGGTGAGCACGCCGCCGTAGTCGACCACCAGGCCGCGAACCCGAGCTGCGGCCGCCGTCGCCGGCGGGTCGGCTACTTCCCCGGCTGTGCGTTCCTGGACTGTGCCTTCGTCGACTATGCCTTCGTCCGACCCTCCGCGCTGGTCCACACCGGCATGGTAGGTCGGCTGCCGGCGTGGGCGCCGGACTCTCCGGAACTGTTCTGACGGTTGCGGGCATCCTGACGGCGAGCATCTGAGCCCCTGCCCCAGCGCAGTCGTCGCCGTATGCCGCGCGCACGCCCCTCCCCACCCTCGGCGGCGTCTCCGGCCAGAACGACCGCGAGCCGACCGACCTCCGCGACGAGTCGGGAGCGGGGCGCGACCTCGACCGGGCTGCGTCCCTCGGCCAGGGCTCGGGCCATGGTCGGGCGATCGAAGGGGATCTCGGCGACGGGCACGACGGCGGCGAAGCGCTCCAGCACGGCGACCGGGTCGCCGGTCGGGCCCTGCTGCTGGTCGACTCCATTGAGTACGACGTACAACGGCGCGTGGGTGACCCTGCGGAGGTCGTCCAAGGAGCGAACGAACCTCTGCAGCGCGACGGGGTCGGGCGCGCACACGGCAACGACCGCCTCCGCGCTGCGCAGCGCGGCCAGCGTCGCACCGTTGCGCTGCGGCGCCGCCGTGTCGTAGCTCAGGGCCTCGTCCTCCTCGAGGCAGAACCCGCAGTCCACGACCGTCACGGTAGACAAGGAGCGGCAGGCATCGAGCACTCTGCGGACCAGCGGCCCCGACGCCTCCGGCCACCGGTCCGCACGGGCGAAGCCGGTCAGGACGCGCAGTCCCGACGGAAGCACCCTGGTGCGGTGGGACAAGGTCGCGATGTCGAGTCGCCCCGCCCCGGCGTCCCGGCAGGCCTCGAGAAGGCCCGATCCGTCATCCAGGAGGCCGAGCGACTGGGCGACGGCGCCGCCGTAGGTGTCCGCGTCGACCAACGTGGTGCTCACGCCGCGTGAGGCCAGCCACTCGGCCAGGGTGGCGGCCACGGTCGTCCGGCCTGGCGCGCCGGTCGGACCCCAGACCGCAACGACGCGCGCCGGAGCGGCACCCGGCTCAGTCTGCGACCGGGGCTGCGGGGTCGGCGGGGGCTGCGGGGTCGGCGGGGTCGGCGGGGACTGCTGGGTCTGCCCGGCCGGGCGGGCAGCCGGATGCGAGGGGTGCGAGGCGAGCACCTCCGTACCGGAGACCTCGCGTGAGCCGACAGTCCGTTGTGCGGCCGCCTCGACCGCCGCTCGGAGAGCCCCGGCGAGCTGTGGGGCCTCCAGCCCCTGCGGGACGACGGCATCCTGTCCCAGGGATGCCGGACCCACCTCTGAGGCCGGCACGGCAAGGACGACGGCGACACCGAACCGCTGCAGGTCGGCGATCGTGGCGGCGTCGACGTGCGGCAGTGCGGCGGACACCACGGCGACGTCCACCAGCCCTGCTGCGGCGACGGCGAGCAGCTCGACGGTATCCACCGTTCGTCTCGCCACGGTGACGCCGTGCTCACCTCGGTCGAAGGCCGAGACCAGTCTCGCCTCCCAGGCGAGCTCGGGCAGCGCGGTGGCGAGACGAAGGCTCACTGCGTCTCCAACACGCGGCTGACGTCAATATCCGCCGACTGCAGGGCCTGAACGACCCGGACCGCCTCGGCTGTGGGGACGACCACAACCACGCTCAGCGAGGCCGCTGTCGACAGCCCTCCCCCGCCGCGCTGAACTTCCTGAACGGGCACTGCCTGCAGAACGAGCTCGGTGCGTGCGCCGGCGGTCCCGGCGTCGGTGGTCGCGAACACGTCGATGCGCTGGCCCCGTTCCAGTCCGGCGGGGGCGTGGTCGGCATCCACCGGGATGCTGATCAGACGGCCACTTCCCGGCTCGGCGAGGCTGGCCACGGGAATCAGCTCACCTCGCTCGAGGTCCCTGTTGAGCGTCATTCCCACGAGTGACTCCGATGTGGTCGCGTAGCGCGTCGCGGAATCCCCCAGGCTCACAGTCACGGGGACCAGGTCTGAGGAGGTGAGCGTGGTACCCGCCGCCAGCGGGCTTCGGGTGCTCCAGACCGCGTCTCCCGGCTCGCCGGAGCCCACCAGCCGGGCACCCACCACGACCGAGACCAGGACGAGCGCGACACCGAGCAGCAGTCGCGCGTCCGGGCGCCGGCTGAAGCGGCGCCGCCGGGCAGGGATCGAGGACGTCAGACCCGGTTCGGGGGTGCGCTGCGTGGCAGGTGTCATCGCGTCTCCAGGGCGGCCGACTGACATGCGGTGCATCAGTCCCCGGGCGCGGGGGCCAAGCACTGAGAACGAGGGTGACCGCACTTCGGCCCGAGATTCGGTTATCCACAGCCGGGCGTACGAGGTGGACTCCTACGCCGTCCTGATCCAGAGTGGGGCATAACGCACGGAGCGACACCTATTCGCACCGAGAGGGGCCCACCGATACTGTGATCACCATTACTGCCCTTTCTCACCTGCTCCTGCCAGCAATTGATAGATGCGCTGCCGAATGGCCCCAGCGCAGTCCCTTTCCAGTGAAGGAGCGGGCGTGCGACGTCTGATGACGCTCTCCGAGGTGGCCGAGGTCCTCAACATCTCGATGCCGCAGGCCTACGCCCTGGTTCGGTCCGGTGAGCTTCCGGCAATCCAGATCGGCGGGAAGAAGCAGTGGCGCGTGGAGCCGGCGAAGCTGGAAGACTTCATCGCCCAGGCGTATAGCACCCCCTCCGAAAGCCGGACTTCAGAGTCCGACGGGGGCGAGGACATGCCAGTCGCGCGGCAGCTCGACGAGTCGGAGCGCCCATAGCGGCACCGTGCGGAGATCGCTCATCAGCCTGCCACTCTCCAGCGGGGTTGGGCCCGTCGCAAGCTCCACGAAGTCGGCGCCCACGTACTGCACCATCCCGTGCAACGGCGCCTGGTCATGCCGGCCCCCCGCCTCCGCCACATGTACGCGAAGCACACTGCGGTCCCTGCCGAGGCGCCCCAGCACCATACGGAGGTCCTGGCGAGCGTGTAGCCGACCGGGCGGTCCGGTCTCCGCTCCGTGGGCAAGGCCGGCAATCCACGCCACGCACCCGAGAGGGATCAGCAGGAGCCTGCCCTGCCGGTCCTCTGCCATGACCCAGTCCGAACCGACCTCACGCGGGGACGCCTCCCGTACGCCGACGTCCCGCACCGACCATCGCAGCATGCGGCCGCGCGAGGCACGAAGTCGGTCGGCCAGCTGCAGCTGGCCCCGCTCGTAGCGAGTCCGCTCGGCGACCTCCTCGCTGCGCACGGCCGCCTCGCCGGCTGCGAACTCGGCATCGATGTCACCGAAGAGCCGGTCGAAGCGCTCCCCCGACGCACCACCCTGCTCGTCCACAAGGGCACGATGCCCGGCACTCCGCCACCCCGCAAGCCATTTCGTCCAAGCGTTTTCCACAAGGGGGTGAGCCGACCTCGCAGCGGCACTATTTTGCACCCTATGACGTCGCACATCACTCAACGACACCCAACGACATCATCGGGTACCAAGCCCTGGCGTTTGCTGGGCGTGCTGTCGGCGCTGGCTGGCGCCGCAGCACTGCTGCAGTGGGCCGCTCCGTCACCCAGTCGGGTGATGTCGGCCTGCGCCGAGCTGCTCTCGACCGTCACGTCGGGCTCTGCCTCGACGGGAGAGACGGTCGCGTCCGCCGCGGTCGGGCTGGCGACCCTCACCGCCTGGGGCCTGCTCACGCTCGTCGCGGGGCTTGTCTTGCTCACGGTGCTGGCCTCAGTGCCCGGCAGTGTCGGTCGGATCGGACGCCTGCTGCACCGGCGACTCACCCCGCCCACCCTGGGCAAGCTGCTGGTCGGAGTGCTGGGGCTCAGCCAGCTGGGCCAGGTGGGTCTCGGCACCGCCGTCGCGTCCGCCGCCGGTCCAGCGACAGCTGTCGAGCAGCCCACCTCGGTCTGGGCGTCATCGCCCGCCGGGGCGCCGGGCCAGAGCCACCCCGCCTCGGTGGACTGGCCCGGCCTCGCACCCTCGGACGCACCGAGCGAGCGGATCGCATACACCGTCCGGGTGGGGGACAGCCTGTGGGCGATCGCCGAGCGGGAAGCCGGCTCACAGACGAACCCTGCCGTGACTGATGAACGGTGGCGGCAGTGGTACGCGGAGAACCGAGCAGTCATCGGTGAGGACCCGGGTCTGATCCACCCCGGGCAGGTCCTGGTTCCTCCCGGTCTCGAGCTCCGGGACGGGTCCGCGGCCAGCGACGGTCAGGACAGCCGATGACCGCCAGCGCCGCCCGGGCGGGCGTGCGACTCGTGCGCGCTCCGCGAACCGTCCCGATGTACGAGGACGAGGCCGCCGGAGTCGCCGACCCCCGTCTGGTCCCCGGATCCTGGGGCGTCGAGGTGCCCCTTCCGTTCGACCGTTCGGAGCAGGATGCCACCCTGCACTGGCTGGCCGACCGCAGCCGCCGGAGTCGCTCGCGAGCAGCCGGCCGCGACTCTCGTCCCGGTCGCGAGTCCACCGGGACCCGTCGCCGCGGCGAGGACAACGCCCGCGCGCTGACCCGCGCCGAGACCCACCGCCTGACCGCGGGCTTCCTGCAGTCACTGGTGGAGATCGCCACCGGGCGGCGGTCCCGCCATCAGCTGCGGGGACGGATGACCAGCGACTCCCTGCCCTGCGTCGAGAAGCTGGCCAGTGCCGCGCGTAGTTCGGAGGGCCAAGGAAGCCGACTCGCCCTGGGTCGTGTCACCGCGTCTCAGCCCACCCCCTGGGCCATCGAGTTCGCCGGCACGGTGCGGACCGGCGATCGCAACCGCGCCGTGGCAGGACGCCTGGAGATGCAGCAGAGCCAGTGGGTGTGCACCGCGCTGACCCTCCTCGTGCCGTGAGGCGCGCGAAGCCGGGGGCCTGCGAGGGACTGATTCGGTCGACGCAGCCGTCTACGGAGCTAGCGGCGATTGCGCTTGCGCTTCTTCGATCCGCCCCGGTTCGAGGAGCCGGGCGGGCGACCTCTGCCCGGACCGGCTGCCTCGCTCCCGCCTGCACCCGAGGGAGTGCCCGCGTACTCCTCTTCGGGCTCTTCGGAGTACCGAACGACATGATCGGGGTTGTCCATGCTGGCGCCCTGATACTGCAGACCAGTCGCTGGCTTGGGCTCCCCGCGAAGGGCGACACCCACGGGCTTCGCCACGCCGACAGCAGCCTCGGCCTTCGCCTCGGCGGGCTCCTCCTCAGCCTCCCGCTCCTCCGGTTTCGGCTCCCCCGCTGCCTGCTCAGCCGCCTCGAGCTCCTCGGCCTCCTCGCGACCGGCTTCCTCGCGACCGGCTTCCGGGGCGGGTTCCTCGCCCCCGGCTGGCCCGGCGGACACAGCCGGCCCGGCTGGCGCGGCTGGCATGGCTGGCATGGCCTTGCCGCCCGGCAGCGGCGTCGGTACCGCT
Organism: uncultured Actinomycetota bacterium; assembly: GCA_963752715.1. Lineage (GTDB taxonomy): Bacteria > Actinomycetota > Actinomycetes > Mycobacteriales > CAVVZQ01 > CAVVZQ01. The sequence goes on from CAVVZQ010000006.1 coordinate 87,609, forward strand.
GCAAGCTCCGGTGCGGGACTCGTCTGTGTCTGGACCTCGACGTTGTACATCAGGCCGACAGACTCTTCCTTGATCCCGTCCATCATGGCGTTGAACATGTCGTAGGCCTCCCGCTGGAACTCCACCAGCGGGTCGCGCTGTCCCATCGCCCGCAGCCCGATGCCCTCCTGCAGGTAGTCGATCTCGTAGAGGTGCTCGCGCCACTTGCGGTCCAGCACCGTGAGCAGGACCCTCCGCTCGACCTCACGCATCACCTCGGGGGTCAGTTCCTGCTCCCGGTCGTCGTAGCGACGCTGCGCGTCCGCGGTCAGCTCGCTGAGGAGGAACTCCGCGGTCAGCGCGTCGCGCTCGCCACCCGCCGCCTCGACAACCTCCTCCACCGTGGTACCCACCGGGTAGAGGGACTTCAGCGCGGTCCACAGCCGGTCGAGGTCCCAGTCCTCCGCGTAGCCCTGCGAGGTCTCCGCCAGCACGTAGTCGGAGACGACGTCGTCGACCATGTGTCGCACCTGCTCGTGGAGGTCGGCTCCTTCGAGCACACGACGCCGCTCCTCATAGATCACGAGGCGCTGCTTGTTGAGGACCTCGTCGTACTTGAGCACGTTCTTGCGGATCTCGTAGTTGCGCTGCTCGAGCTGGGTCTGGGCCGAGAGGATCGCTCGGCTGACCATCTTGTTCTCGATCGGCACGTCATCCGGAACCTTGAGCCGCTCCATGATCGACTCCACTGCGGCGGCGTTGAACATCCGCATCAGGTCGTCCTGGAGGGAAAGGTAGAAGCGGGACTCGCCCGGGTCTCCCTGTCGGCCCGACCGCCCCCTGAGCTGGTTGTCGATGCGCCGAGACTCGTGCCGCTCGGTCCCGATCACGTACAGGCCGCCGAGAGCGACGACCTCCTCGTGCTCAGCCGCGACGTCGCGCTTGGCCTGCTCCAGGGTCTCGGCCCAGGCCTGCTGGTACTCCTCCGGCGTGTCCACCGGCGACAGACCCCGGCTGCGCAGCTCCGCGTCGGCGGTGAACTCCGGGTTGCCGCCGAGCATGATGTCCGTCCCGCGGCCCGCCATGTTGGTGGCCACCGTCACCGCACCTTTGCGGCCGGCCTGAGCCACGATGGCCGCCTCACGCTCGTGCTGCTTGGCGTTGAGCACCTCGTGAGGGACCCCGCGTCGCAGCAGGAGCGTCGAGAGGAGCTCGGACTTTGCGACGCTGGTCGTGCCGATCAGCATCGGCTGGCCCGCCTCGTGCCGCTGTGCCACGTCCTCGACCAGCGCGTCGTACTTGGACTCCTCGGTCTTGTAGACCTTGTCGCGCTCGTCGAGGCGGATCATGTCGCGGTTGGTGGGAATCGGTACGACACCGAGCTTGTAGGTCTGGTGGAACTCGGCGGCCTCGGTGGCAGCCGTGCCGGTCATCCCCGAGAGCCTCTCGTACAGGCGGAAGAAGTTCTGGAGCGTGACCTTGGCCAGCGTCTGGTTCTCCTGCTTGATCGGGACCCGCTCCTTGGCCTCGATCGCCTGGTGCAGACCCTCGTTGTAGCGGCGACCCTGCAGTACCCGGCCGGTGAACTCGTCGACGATGAGGACCTCGGCCTCGGCGGTGACGATGTAGTCCCGGTCGCGCAGGAAGAGCTCCTTGGCCTTCAGCGCGTTGTTGAGGTAGGAGACCAGCGGCGTGTTGGCGGACTCGTAGAGGTTGTCCACACCGATCTGGTCCTCGACCACAGTGACACCGGACTCGGTGATCGCGACGGTGCGCTTGGCCTCGTCCACCTCGTAGTCGGTGTCCCGGCGCAGCAGCGGCGCAATCCGCGCGAACTCGCTGTACCACCGTGCCGAGTGCTCCGCCGGCCCGCTGATGATGAGCGGCGTACGCGCCTCGTCCACGAGGATGGAGTCCACCTCGTCGACGACCGCGAAGTAGTGCCCTCGCTGCACCATGTCCTGCTGGGACAGAGCCATGTTGTCACGCAGGTAGTCGAAGCCGAACTCGTTGTTGGTGCCGTAGGTGATGTCCGCGGCGTAGGCCTGACGTCGCACCGACGGGGGCTGGTGCGCCAGGATCGCGCCAACCTCGAGCCCGAGAAGGCGGTGTACCCGCCCCATCCACTCGGAGTCGCGCTTGGCGAGGTAGTCGTTCACCGTGACGACGTGCACGCCCTTGCCCGCAAGCGCATTCAGGTAGGCCGGGAGCGTAGCGACGAGGGTCTTCCCCTCACCGGTCTTCATCTCGGCGATGTTGCCCTCGTGGAGGGCCATGCCTCCCATGAGCTGCGCGTCGAAGTGTCGTTGCCCGAGCGTTCGACTGGCGGCCTCTCGGACTGTCGCGAAAGCCTCGAAGAGCAGGTCGTCAAGGGTCTCGCCGTCTTCCAGGCGCTCACGGTACTCATCGGTCTTAGCCCGCAGCTCGGCGTCGGAGAGCCCGGTGAAGTCTTCCTCCAGCGAGTTCACGTGCGCTGCCATCTTGGTGTAGCGGCGCAGCGCCTTGCCTTCGCCCGCGCGGAGCACTCGTTCGAGTATCACGTCGTCTGATCGCTTCCTGTCCGGGTGAGATGACCGCAGCACCCTCCGACCGCAGTGGTGCCCATGGTAGGGCCGGAGGTCACGATCCGGTAACGGGCTACAGCTCGAACTCCCCAGGGTAGAGGTTCACCGCTTCGCAGGCGTCGCGCAGCGCAGCCTTCTCGGCCCGGCTCAGGTAGCCATCGGCCTTGGCGACCTCGATGCCTACCTCGATCGCCGACCTGGCCTGATCCGGGCGGTCCGCCACCTTGGCGACACGCTGCAGAGCCGCAGCGCGGCCGAAGTCGGCGTCTGCCGAGATCTCCTCGACGAGCCCGTCGAACAGCCTGCGCAGCTCCTCGGCCGGGAAGCTCGCCATCACCGGGTTGGTCACAGCCAGCTGCGCGACCTGCTGACGCTGGGAGCGCGACGGCCCCCCGGAGTCCGCGCACCCGACCAACGCCGACACCGCCGCGACGGCGTCGACATAGTCGCGGTAGCGGACCTGGTCGATCCGCTGCCCCACCTCATCGAGGAAACCCACGTCCCGCCGCCCTACCCGTCGGCGATGTCGAGTCGCAGGTCGGTGGGCTTGAGATGGCCCTGCTGCACGGCGTACATCACGGCCTGTATCCGTGAGTGCAGCTGGAGCTTCTCCAGGATGTTCCGGATGTGGTTCTTCACCGTGTTCTCGGCGATGAACAGCTCTTTGGCGATGGCGCGGTTGTTCAGCCCCCGGGCGACAAGACGCAGCACTTCGAGCTCTCGCGGCGTCAGTCTCGGCGCGGTGACCGAGCTCTGGTCCTCCTCACGCCCGGCCCTCGCGTACTCCGCCATGAGCTTGGCCGCCAGCGACGGACTGATCAGCGACTGGTTCGCCGCCACTGCCCGGACGCCGGCACACAGCTCGTCGGAGTCGACGCTCTTGAGCAGGTAGCCGGAAGCACCGGCCTTGATCGCCTCGAACAGGTCGGCGTCCTCGTCACTGACGGTGACCATGATGATCTTGACAGACGGAGCCACGTCCTTGATCCGTCGTGCTGCCTCGATGCCGGAGCCGTTTGGCATCCGGACATCCATGAGCACCACGTCGGGCAGGGTCTCGACCGCCCGGACGACAGCTTCGTCGCCCGTGCCGGCCTCTCCGACCACGACGATGTCGTCCTCCGCGCCGAGCACCACACTCAGCCCGGCACGGACCACCGAGTGGTCGTCGACGACCATCACCCGGATCGAGGCCCGGTCAGGCGCCTCACCGGGCGTTGCCGAAACCATCGGACCGGCGTTGCCGGCCTGCGGAGTGTCCGTCACGGCACCAGCTGGATCAGGCCGAAGTCGTAGCCCTTGCGCCGGTAGACGACGCTGGGCCGACCAGTCTCGGTGTCCGAGAACAAGTAGAAGTCGTGCCCCACCATCTCCATGCGGAACAGGGCGTCCTCAGCGCTCATCGGCTCGGCCTCGTGCTGCTTCACCCGTACGACGAGCCCGGGGACCAGGTCCTCGCGCTCCTCGAAGTCGGGTGCGGGAGCGGCGCTGCCGCTCGGCCCCTCGCCGGCTGGCTGCTCCTGCGACGCCAGCGGCGGCTCACCCGTGGGCGGCGCTACGGCGGTCGAGCTCACCTTCGCCTTGCCGTTGACGCGCCCGGCGCGATCTGTCCGGCGCTCGTGCGCACGGCGCAGCCGAGTCTCCAGGCGCCCGGCTGCGAGGTCCAGAGCCGAGTAGAAGTCGCCCGCCGTCGCCTCGGCCCGTACTACCGGCCCACGGGTCCTGAGCGTGATCTCCACGCGCTGCGCGACCGACTGCTGGCGTGGGTTGCGCTCATGGTGCAGCTCCACGTCACAGTCCATGATCTTCGGGTCGAGGCGCTCGCACGGAGCGAGCTTCTCGGTCACCCTCTGCTGAAAGTGCTCCGGGACTTCGACATTCCGTCCCCTGACCACGACGTTCACGAGGCATTCCTCCGCTCGTCGTTCCGACGCCTCCAATCTACGTCAGGACCGGCGATCGGGGACCCGCCGGGGCGTGACATCGGAGTGCGAGTCCCGTCGACGGGCTTGCGGGCGCCGCATCGTCGCCGTCACCACGGCGCAGGACACCCGCATGTCGTGCGACCCGGCCACCCCACGCAGCGCTCTGCCCGCGGCCGCCAGCGTCGCCCCGGTCGTGACCACGTCATCCACCAGCACGAGGTGGGGCCGCGCGTCAGCTGTGGCTGCCCGCAGCTGCGACCGCCCATCCGGCGTCACCGCGAAGGCACTGTCGACGGCCCGAGCGCGCTGCTCCGCGGAGAGCCCGGCGGAGTCGGGGCGGGAGCCCGAGACCCGCAGCAGCCGGGCCACCTCGGCGCGCAACCCATGCGCACGCAGCGAGGTGACCGCGTGCCGCGCCACCAGAGAGACATGGCAGCCGCCCCGCGCGCGAGCCACTCGAGGATGTGTCGGGATCGGCACCAGCCACGTCACTGCCGCACCGGATGCTGCTACAGCCACCGTCCGAGCCAGAGCCGCACCCAGCCCGGGCCCGAGATCGTGCCTGCGACGTTCCTTCAGCGCCAGAACGGCCGCGCGCGCCGGGCCGTCGTACGGTGCGGCCGCCCACACCGGTGGCAGGTCGGGCGGAGCCGGGTCGGGGGCGGCGAGTCGCACCGGTCCGGCGAGGAAGTGAGTACAGGACGTGCACATCCTCGTGCCGGTACGACCGCAGCCCCCGCACGTGAGAGGCATCAGCAGGTCGCACAGATCGCTCAGCGCGCTCTGGCAGAAGCGCCGTGCCCCTCGGGGTGGACGTGGACTCACACCGTCCACTGTCCGGTCCCGGCGCGCTGTGAACACAGTCAGCGGACGGATCTGTGGAAATCGTGGAAGTGCTCGCCCCAAGTCCCTGCCCGGCTCGGCCCGGCTCGGCCCGGCACGGCCCGGGACTCAGCCGGGGTAGACGGGCTGCGAGCCGGACTCTCCCCCCGCGCCGACCGCGACCCACACGTCGTCGCGTTGCAGGTAGGCGCGACCGCCACTGAGCACGGCGAACGGGCCCCGTGGGTGGGCCGCGACCGCCGTGACAGCCTCCCGCAGCCCGATCCTGCTGTCGATCTCCAGGTCGCTGCCGTCCACCCCCACGGTGACGGGCACGGCCTGGGCGGAGGTCAGGGTTCTGGCCGCAAGCAGCAGCTCGGTCTCTCCCGACCAGGCCACCGAGTCGACAGAGACCAGCGACGCCGCCGGCCCATAGGTGTCCTCCACAGCAGTGAACCCCGGGAGCCCGTCGATGCGCCCCAGGTAGAGGCGCGACGACCCGGGCGGTCCCGCCACCACTGCCACCCGTACCCCGTCCGGCGCCACGGCCACTGACCGCAGCGGCGCCGGAACCCCCTTCACGGCAACCGTCTCCCACGCCGGACTCGCCGGCACCTCCCCGCGGTCGAGCCGCAGCCGGAGCAGGGACGCGTTGTCACGGATGACGTACAGCTCGCCCTCTGCCCCCCAGTCGGGGGACGACAGCCCGGCCGCACCGAGGACCTCCGAGGCCGCGCCTGCCGCGCACGACGACAAGGCTGTCCTCGTCGCCACCGCGCACGACGCCCGCAATCTCCCCATTCACCGCGGACACCGCCGCTTCGGCCAGTGCGATCTCCTCGGTCCCCGGCGGCGGCGAACCGGCGGAGTCGGTCAGCAGACCGTCCGTCAGGAGGTGGAGCTCGGCCGGACCTGTCCTGGCCTGGAAGCGACTCCAGTCGGAAGCGGTCGACACGTCGGGGGCGTCTACCTTGAGCACCTGCTCGCCGGCGACAATCCGGACCCCGGAGATGCCGAGCCCGCTCAGCGAGGTGACGATCTGCGCGGCCAGCACCGCGCGTCTGCTCTCGGAGAGCAGCGCAGCCTCACTGCCGAGACGTACCTCCGCCACGCCGTCCACCACCGAGGCACCATCCAGGGTGATCGTGTCCTCGTACTGCACCGATGGGGCCAGCCACGCAGCGGGACCCGCGACAAGCGCCGCCATCACTCGCCCCGGCAGCTCGTCCCGTCCGGCCGCAACGAACCGACGGTCCGGCACCAGCACCGGCCGGCCGCGAGCCATGTAGTACACGCTCACGTCACGGTAGACCCGGCTGAAGTCCTCCTCGGTGAGCACGAGGACGTCCATGGGGTTGTCGATGCGCCAGCCCTGATCGGTCGCCTGGAGCCGGAACTCGTGGCTCACCAGGCCGGCGCGGGGCTGGTAGCGGCCCGCGCTGTCCACCTCGGCGACCGCGGGGGCCTGCCACAGCAGCCGGTCGGCGCCGCCGTTGACCTGCTGGGAGATCTCGGTACCTGACTCCGAGACGATCACCACCGACTCCGGCCGCCACAGGCCTCCTACGGTCGGTCGCAGGTAGCTGCGGGCCCGGTCCAGCCCCTCGGTGGTGGTGGCGTTCGCAGCCAGGAACCCGCGTACGACCTCGATCGGGGTGGCGTCCTCGTCCGGTCCGCTGAAGTCCACCCGGATCTCGGGTCCGCCCACCAGGCGCGCCTCCTGCTGGGCCGGCATGCTCTGGACCTCGCTGCTGGACGGAACGCCCGCGCAGGCGCTCACCCCGAGCAGCACGACCCCGGCAGCCAGGGCGGACCGGAGGCCGCGCAGCGCTGTCATGGCCGCGCCTCCGTCACCGAAAGAACCCGCACCGAACCCGTCCGGCGCCCGTCCGCCCCCCAGTGCTCGGGCTCCAGTGGCAACGGCGACCTGGTCAGCTCCCCTCCATCGTGCACCGGGACAGTGAGCCGGAACCGGGCGCCCAGCCCGGGCTCGCCCCACGCCTGCAGCCAGCCTCCGTGCAGTCGGGTGTCTTGGAAGCTGATCGCCAGCCCCAGGCCGCTGCCGCCAATGGTCCGGGCCCGTGAGGAGTCCCCCCGGTAGAACCGGTTGAACACCAGCGCTGCCTCGCCGGGTCGCAGGCCTCTGCCGTGGTCCGCCACCACGACGGCCACGGCCTCGTCGTCGCCGGCCACCTGGACCTCGACCGGCGCCCCCTGCCCGTGCTCCAGCGCGTTGCCGAGCAGGTTGCGAAGAATCCGCTCGAAGCGGACCGCGTCGATCTCGGCCATCAGCGGCGTGTCGGGCACGGTCAGCTCGAGCTGGCATCCCTGTCGCTCGGCCAGCGCGGCTGTCGCCGCCACCTCCCGCCGAACGATGCCGCCGACGTCCAGCCAGTCGGGATCCAGAACGGCCACATTCGCGTCGTGCCGGCTGATCTCCAGCAGGTCCGTCAGCAGCTTCTCGAAGCGGTCGACCTCCGTATCGAGCAGCTCGGCGGCCCGAGCGAGGTCCGGGGAGAACTCCCCGCGGGCGGAGTACATGACGTCCGCCGCCATTCGCAAGGTCGTCATCGGTGTTCGCAGCTCGTGGGAGACATCGCTGACGAAGCCCCGCTGCACGTCCGAGAGCCGCTCGAGCTCGGCGATCTGGCTCTGGAGGCTGTCGGCCATCCTGTTGAACGAGGTTGCGAGGCGGGCCAGGTCGTCCTCTCCCGTGACCTTCATGCGCACGTCGAGGTCGCCGGCGGCCAGGTCCTCGGCATTGCTGCGGGCCTGCCGGACCGGCGTCACAACCTGACGCGTCACCAGGGCGGCAACGCCGGCGAGGAGCACCACGAGGACCACACCGGCAGCTGCCATGGTCCGCTGCACCAGCGCGGCGGTGCTCGCCGTTTCGTTGAGCGGGAACAGGTAGTACAGCGTGAAGGGTCCGAACGTGGAGCCCGCGGTCCCTCCCACGACCAGACCCGGACCGTTCCCGCCGTTCGGCTGGGGCAGCTTGACGTACTGCAGCTGTACGAGCCCTGCCACGCCGATCGCCTCACGTAGGTCGGAGGGGATCTGCTCCAGGCCGACAACACCGGAGGACACTGCTGCCACCGTGCCGCCGGGCGGAACAAGGACGACGTCGAACAGGCCCGCCTGGCTGCCCTTGCCCGAGAGGGTGTCGACCAGGGAGACCATGTCCCGGCTCAGGTCCTCGTTGGAGCCCGGGGCCTGCCCCAGAGCGACACCAAGGGTACGAAGGCCGGAGCGAGTCTCGGCGACCGCGGCGGCACGCTGGCTTGCCACCAGGCCGCTCACCACCAGGTTCGTGACGACGACCAGCAGGACTGTGACGAGGATGCCGGAGAGCACCAGGGTGCTGGTGACGACCCGGAACTGCAGGGACCGTCGCCACAGTCGCGCCGGAGGCGACTCCTGCGCGGCGCTGCCCAGCGTCCTCCAGGCCCCCCGGCCGAGCTCGAGCGCGCCGGTGGACCACCGCAGCCACAGTGTGCGCGCATCCATGGAGTCTCGGTCCGTCCCTTTCCTACCCGCTCGGGGCCGTGCCCGGCGCCGGCCCCGCAGTGGCCTTGTAGCCGACGCCGCGCACGGTCTGGATGATCGTCGGGTTGTCCGGATCAGCCTCGATCTTCGCCCGCAGCCGCTGGATGTGGACATTGACCAGCCGGGTGTCCGCCTGGTGCCGGTAGCCCCAGACCTCCTCCAGCAAGGCATCCCTCGAGAAGACGAACCCGGGCCGTCTCGCCAGGCACACCAGCAGGTCGAACTCCAACGGAGTGAGTGCGACGGCCTCGCCGTCGCGGGTGACCGTGTGCCCCGGCACGTCGATCTCCAGCCCGCCCACCGACAGTGTCTCGGGATCCTCGCCGCCACCACGGCGCAGCCGAGCCCGTACCCGCGCGACCAGCTCCTTGGGCCGGAAGGGCTTCACGACGTAGTCGTCGGCACCCGACTCCAGTCCGAGCACGACGTCGACGGTGTCGCTCTTGGCGGTCAGCATGATGATCGGGATCGAGGACTCTTCCCGGAGCAAGGTGCACACATCCAGCCCATTCAGGCCGGGAAGCATGAGGTCCAGAAGTACTAGGTCAGGGTGGAACTCTCGGAAGGTGCGCAACGCCCGGTCACCGGAGGAGACGAAGGCTGTCTCGAATCCCTCGGAGCGCAGCACGATGCCGAGCATCTCCGAGAGCGCTTCGTCGTCGTCGATGACGAGCACGCGCGGCCTGCTGTATCCGTGCTGCACCGTGGCCCCCTTGCCGAATGAGCGCTCCTCCGCGGTGGCGAAATCGTAACGCTTCGGTCACGATCTCTATCATTCCTATCATTGGCGCGCCGTAGCGGCCCGCCGCGAAGAGGTGCGCGAAGCTGTGGCCACGTTCCGCCAGCGTGTTACGTCCCGCGTTGCGGGCGAGGCTGCCTCATACGCGACCAACCGTTTCCCACTGGCCTCCCATGCGCTCTTGTCGCCGATCGACCTTGCGCTGCTGACCCGCCACGATGCGGCCCGCGAGCAGGCGCAGAGTCTGCGCCAGGAGTTCCCATGGCTCGAGGCGGGCGACCTGACCCGGCGCCACGGCCGCCGGCTGACGACGCGCGCCGGGGTGACCGGAGCCGCCACCGGGGGGCTGGCAGCGGTGCCCGCGGTCGGCACCGCGGCGGCTGCCGTGGCGGTCACTGCCGACCTTGGCCTGACGCTCGCTTCGGCGGCTGAGCTGGTCATGGTCACCGCCGAGCTGCACGGCTTCCGGGGTCAGTCGCTCGAGGAGCGTCGTACGTGGGTACTCGCGGTGCTGTGGCTGGCCTTCGAGGACCCTCCGTCGAGCGGGCCCAATTCCGAGGTGATCCGACCCGGAGGGGCCGCCGCGACCGCCGGTCTCAGCGACAGCGCACGAGCCGCAGTCAACCGGCTGGTCGCCGAGCGACTGATCGCCCGGCTGGGGCTTCGGACGGGCGTCCTCCGCTTGGGGAGGCTGCTGCCGATGGGTCTGGGGGCCGCGGTCGGAGGAGTGGGAAACACCACCTTCATGCGTGCGGTGGCCCGCAGTGCCGAGGAGTTCTTCGCATCCCCGGTCGGACCCCGCCCCCGAGGGCCGGGGCAGCGCGGAAGGCCCACCACAGTCGTGGACGGCCAGGTTGTGCCCGGTTCGCGGCATACGTACGAATGATTCCGCCGTCTGGGGCACCGACCCGCAGGTTCCCGTCTGCCACGCGCCCGCCAGAGGTTATGGTGCGGTCGAGGGGACCGGACTGGCTAGTGCCAGGACGGGTTGGACCGTCTGGGCGGGACAGGACTGGGGCCGGCTGGTCTGGGGCCGACTGGTCTGGGGCCGACTGGTCTGGGCCGACGGGTCTGGGCCGGACGGGTCTGGGCTGTACTGGTCGGGCCGGGTAGGGGGAATCGGGTATGCGCTTCGCCTCCGCAGCCGCAGGCACCGTCCTCGGCGTCGCGGGGATACCGCTAGCGAGGTCCTTCGTCGTGATCCTTGCGCCGCTATGGGTCCTCGCCGCCGGCACCGAGCTGCTGCGATCGCGTCAGGCGCCTGCGGGCAGGACGACCGACGGAGCCTGCAGTACCCCGTTGCGGGGCGCGTTGTGCGCCGCGGCCGGAGGATGCGTGGGTGCGTTTCTCGGTGGGATTGCCGCCGGGGCCGTCCTCGGAGGGGCAGATCCCGCTCAGGCTGCGGGTGGGCTGGGGGCCGTGCCCGCCATCGTCGGCGATGCCTCCCCGCTTCGACTCGTGGCAGCCTCCGCAACCTGGGGCTGCGCGGTGGCAGCTGGCATGGAGTCAGGCTTGCGCGGAGAGTCGGCACTCGCGGTGTTCGCGGGGTGCGCGAGCCTGACAACCGCCGCAGGGGTCGGGCTCGCGCTCGCCCTGCCGGGCCTGCACGGGCTGATGACGCTGCTGCCGGCGGCGGTGCTGATCTGTGGAGTCGCAGCCGCCCGGGCCGGCTGGTCGCCTCCCGGGCCGGCCGGGCCTGCCCGGATCGCCCGGCTGCGGACCGCGTCGCCAGGACTGTCGTCGGTGGCCCTGGGTGCGCTCGGCGGGGCGATGGCGATCGCGATGACGGGGACCGCCGCCGCCCTCGGCGCGAGCGCCTCACCCGACCGGATGCTGGCGCTGGGCATGTCGGCCCTGCTCGCCGCCGTCGTGGCGGCGGGGGCCTACGCCCTGCGCTGAGACTGCCCGCTCGCCACAACCGGCCCGTGTGCCGGGTGCTGGAACCAGTCTGCCGACCTGCGGAAGAGGATGACGCGCGACCGGACGAGTGCTGCACCGGGGGAGCCGTCCCCGTAGAACGGGATGACCTCGACCGCCAGGACTCCTGCCACGCGCCGCAGCTCCGCAGCGACCGCCACCCTGTCCTCTCCCTGGTCCACCCGCCGACGCAGGTCGGAGAGAAGTCTGGAGAGGTTGGCCACCACCGTCGCCGGCTGTCGCACGACCAGAGAGAAGGTGGCCAGCGCTTCGAGGCGACCCGCCATGCTGTGGCGCAGTCCGAGCAGGGCGGCTGCGGGATCCCCGGCTGACGCAGCGCGGCGCAGATCCACGGCCGCCCTCCGCAGGGCGAGCCCGCCTTCGGTGCCGAAGGGCTGCGCTGCGACGTCCGCCTCGTCGGCCAGCACCCCCAAGTGGCCGGCCACGCGCTGGAGCCCCTCGGGTGCAGGGGGGCCGGCGGGAGACCGTCCGAGGTCATGCGCATGACTTCCGGGGTCGAGCAGCCGGTCCACCGCCATTCGCAGCGCCTGGAGATCCGCTCTCGTGGGAAACGCCGTGATCAGTGCCGCGACGGAGCGCTGAGCGGTGGCGACCGACTCCCACGCAGATCCGGGGGCAGCAGGGTGAGGCTGTGCCGCGCCTGCCGCGTCTCGCGCGTCTGCGCGCGTCGTCAGCGCTCCCCGCAGTCGGTCCCTCGACCATCCGCCACACCCCCCGGGCGACTAGTCTTGCCTCTCCGGGGCGGCTATGGCAGCGGATCCCGGAAAACGACGTTCCCGATTCCGTGCGTGCCCGATTACAGGGGGATTCGAGGGCGGACAGCTAGGGACCGGGTCTGAGGAGACGTACCGGGTCTCAGGTGCCTGAACCGGGGCCTCAGGAGCCGTACTGCCAGGAGGAGAGGTAGTCGGCCTGCGCGGGAGTGAGGGTGTCGATCGTGACGCCCATCGCCTCCAGCTTCAGCCGGGCAACCTCGGCGTCGATCGCCTCAGGCACCTCGTGCACTCCCGGGGTGAGGTCGGCGTACTTGGCAACCAGCCACTCCAGCGTCAGTGCCTGATCGGCGAAGCTCATGTCCATCACCGCCGCGGGATGACCCTCCGCAGCGCCCAGGTTCGCCAGCCGGCCCTCCGCGATCAGCATCAGCCGCCGCCCGTCCGCCATCCGGTACTCGTCGGTGTTCGGCCGCACCCCCCGCGTCACCGTCTCCGCCGCCGCGTCCAGAGCCTGCACGTCGATCTCCACATCGAAATGCCCGCTGTTCGCCAGCAGCGCCCCGTCCTTCATCACCGCGAAATGCTCCGCCCGCAGCACATCCCGGTTCCCGGTCACCGTCACGAACACATCACCCACCGCCGGCCGCCGCCGCCATCGGCAGCACGCTGAACCCCTCCATCGTGGCGTCCAGCGCCTTCACCGGGTCGATCTCCGTCACCACCACGTGCGCGCCCATCCCCCGCGCGCGCGAGGCAACACCCTTGCCGCAGTACCCGTACCCGCCCACGACCACCGTCTTGCCCGCCAGCAAGGTGTTCGTCGACCGGAAGATCGCATCCAGCGTCGACTGCCCCGTCCCGTACCGGTTGTCGAACATGTGCTTGGTGTCCGTGTCGTTCACCGCCACCACCGGGAAGGCCAGCGCCCCGTCCGCCGCCATCTGACGCAGCCGGATCACCCCCGTCGTGGTCTCCTCACACCCCGCCCGCACCCCGTCGCGCATCTCACTGCGCGAGGTATGCAACTGGTTCACCAGATCACAGCCATCGTCGAACACGAACTCCGGACCCACGTCCAACGCCGCGTCGATATGCGCGTAGTAGCCGTCCCGATCCACCCCATGCCGGGCGAACACACTCACCCCGTACGCCGCCACCAGCGCCGCCGCCGTGTCATCCTGCGTGCTCAACGGATTCGACGCACACAGCCGCACCACCGCGCCACCCGCCACCAGCGTGCGCATCAGCACCGCCGTCTCGGTCGTCACATGCATGCACGCCGCCACCCGCGCCCCCTCCAACGGGCGCTCCGCAGCGAACCGCTCCCGAATCTGCCGCAACACCGGCATCGACCGCTCCGCCCAATCCACCCGACGCACCCCCGCATCGGACAACGACACATCCGCCACATCGTGCGGCGGAAGACCGGCGGGGGTCGAGGAGTGGCCTGCGGCGCTCGTGCTCGCGACGTTCGTTTTGCTCACGACGACCAGCGTACGGGGACGCGGGCGTCAGGTCGGCTCGGAGGCGTCCCGATCCGTCGCATCGCCCCGTGCTTCCTCCCGGGTCGCATCCCGGGCTTCCGCTTCCCGCACAAGCTCCTCGCGCAGGCCACGGTAGGGGGTTCCCTCAGAATGCGCGCCCGGCTCGGCCTCTCCCGCCTGTGCCCGCGTCGCGTCGTAGACGTCCGGCTCGAGGTAGACCACCAGCGCGACCGGCACCGCCGCGCGCAGTCTCTCCTCGGCGGAGTTGATGGCGGCCGTCACGTCACTGGCCGAGTCTGCGTGCCGGACCGATACCTTGGCCGCGACGAGCAGCTCATCGGGTCCGAGGTAGAGCGTCTTGAGGTGGATCACCCGGTCGACCGAGTCCTCCGGACCGCCTTCGATCGCCGCGACGATGTGGGCGGTGTCCTCCCTCGTCGACCCCTCTCCCACGAGCAGGCTCTGGGTCTCGAAGACCAGGATCACGGCCACCGCGACGAGCAGCACACCGATGGCAATGGTGCCGTACGCGTCGTAGGTGGGGTCCCCGGTGACCGCACTGGCCACGATCGCCACGAGCGCGATCACCAGGCCGGTGAGCGCAGCGGTGTCCTCCAGGATCACCACCGGCAGCTCCGGCTCCCGGGCGCGCCGGATGTAGCGCCAGAGAGTCACGCCCGCGCGCCCCGGCTTGGACTCCCTCAGCGCGGTGCGCAGCGACCACGACTCCAGCACGACGGCGAACAACAGGATGGCGATCGCCACCCCCGGGCTGACGACCTCGCCTTCGCCTTCCTCGATCAGGTTGAGCTTGTGCACGCCTTCGTAGATCGAGAACAGGCCACCGGCTGTGAACAGCACCAGGGCGACCAGAAAGGCGTAGAAGTAGCGGTTGCGTCCGTACCCGAAGGGATGGTCGACGTCCGCTGCCTTCCTGGCACGGTTCTGGCCGAGCAACAGAAGCATCTGGTTGGTCGTGTCCACGACCGAGTGGATTGCCTCAGCCAGCATCGAAGAGGCTCCTGTGACCAGGAAGCCCACGAACTTCGCCGCCGCGATCCCCAGGTTGGCGGTCGCGGCCGCGAAGATTGCTTTCCGACCGCCCCCGGTACTCACGGCACCTCTCGGCCTTCGGTTTCCTCTCGGATCCGTGCCGGCGTGGGGTCAATGCCCCCCGCGAGCGCCAGATAGACGCTGGTGTAGTCCGTCGGCGCGACGAGGCTCGCGAGCCGTTCGACCGGGTTGGCGCCCTCGGCCCTGAGCTCGGCGACCGACACGCCCCGGTCCTGTGCGGATACCCTCAGAGCGTCTGCGCGGGCTGTGATCACGGGGTGTTCCACGGAGTCCCGCATCAGGATCAGCCGCAGACGCATCGCCGCGGGCCCGGACTCCACCGGGTCGTGAAAGATGTCGTGGCTCTCCCGGGCGGCGAACGGGCCCTCCAGGACACCGACCATCGTGCGCCCCGCCTCCGGCAGGACTCCCCAGGTCGAGGGCCACTTCGCGTTGACCGCCAGCTGGGACGCGAAACGGTAGGCCGCGACCCCCGCCAGCGGCGAGGTGCCCACCAGGACGGGAACGCAGCCCGACAGGTCCAGCGCCGCGGACTTGGCAGGGTTGACGAACACCTCGCTGCCCGGACGGCACTGGTTCGCGACGCCGTCCAGTCGGTCGGCGGCCACCATGAGGTCGCTGTCGGGGACCTGATGGAGTCCCCAGCAGTCGCGGGTGACCGCCAGCAGCGACGCCGCGAGGAACCACAGCGAGCTTCGCGAGGACAGCTCCGGGTCCCAGCCGAGGAACGGAGCCCGGCCGATTGCGCACAGCTCGGCCAGCGGCGAGTCCGTGGCACCGATGCCGATAACCGCTGCGTCCCGGCGGATGCCCTCACCGACCGCCGACAGCGTCTCTTCGCTGGAACCCGACGCCGAGACCCCGACGACCGCGTCGGCGGCCCCGACCCAGCCGGGAAGGCCGGCATCCCGGTGCACGGTGACGAGAACCGACGAGGTGCTCCCGACGATCGCGCACAGGACGTCGCCCGCCACCCCGGAGACGCCGATACCCGCCACCACCACCGCGCGAGGCCGAAAGGCTCCGGCCACGCGGCTGGTGTCGGTCTCCGCGGCGGCCGTCACCGCACGGCGCACCTGGGCACCGCCCGTGGCGAGCGCCCGGAGCATCCCACTCCTGTCGGCAGCAGCGAGATGGGCCGGGTCGTTGAGGACGTCCTCGTCGATGAGCGGGTTCACGGCGTACCGGTCCGCCCGGTCTCCGCCGCGTCTCGGTGCCGTGCCTGGTCGAGCAGCATGACCGGAATTCCGTCCCGCACCGGGTAGGCCAGTGGGCATCCGGTGCACAGCAGCTCATCACCCGACGGAGCGACCACGACAGGGCTGTGGCAGTCCGGACAGGCCAGAATCCCCAGCAGATGCTCGTCCACGTCAGCTGTCTTGGCCATCGGACCCCTCCCGTACCAGCTCCAGCACCTCGTCGCGGAGCAGCTCCATGCTCTCGCGATCGGGCGCCTCGGCGTTGAGCCTCAGGAGGGGTTCGGTGTTGGACGGTCGAAGGTTGAACCAGCGATGGCCCGGCAGCGAGACGGTCAGCCCGTCGAGGGTGTCCACTTCGGCGCCCGGACGAGCGGCGAATGACTCACGTACGACCCGGGTCCTCTCCCGCGGGTCGGACACCTCCGAGTTGATCTCGCCGGAGACTTCATACCGCTCGTAGTCGCCGAGCAGCTCCGAGAGCGGCAGCGGGCTCTCGGACAGCGCAGCGAGTACGTGCAGGGCCGCGAGCATGCCCGAGTCCGCGCGCCAGAAGTCTCGAAAGTAGAAGTGGCCCGAGTGCTCGCCCCCGAAGACCGCTCCCGTCTCCGCCATGACCTGCTTGATGAAGCTGTGACCGACCCTCGTACGGATCGGAACGCCGCCATGCTCCAGCACGATCTCCGGAACCGCACGGGATGTGATCAAGTTGTGGATGACGGGCGAGCCGGGGTCCTTGGCAAGCTCCCGCACCGCGATCAGAGCGGTCAGCGTGCTGGGCGACACCGAGCGGCCGCGTTCGTCGACCACGAAGCACCGATCGGCGTCGCCGTCGAAGGCCAGCCCGATGTCCGCGGCGGATTCCAGCACCTGCCGCTGCAGGTCCCGCAGGTTCGCCGGGTCGATCGGGTTGGCCTCGTGGTTGGGGAAGGTGCCGTCCAGCTCGAAGTACATCGGCACCAGGTCGACCGGGAGCCGAGCGAAGACCGGGGGCACCGTGTAGCCCGCCATCCCGTTGCCGGCGTCGACCACGACCTTCAGCCGCCGTCCGGCGGACACCTCGACCAGGGACAAGAGCTTGTCGACGTAGCCCCCCAGGATGTCCTGGCGCTGCACCGTGCCGGTCCGTCCGGCCGCCTGAAGCGGACCGGACTCCATCAGGCCGCGGATCTCGGACAGCCCGGTCTGCTCCCCGATGGGGGACGCTGCCGCGCGGCACATCTTGATGCCGTTGTACTGGGCCGGGTTGTGGCTGGCCGTGAACATCGCACCTGGTACGTCCAGCGATCCCGAGGCGTAGTACAGCATGTCCGTCGACCCCAGACCGGCTTCCAGGACGTCCGCTCCCTGCGCTGTCGCACCTTCGGCGAAGGCCTGCGCGAGGGACGGCGACGACGGTCGCATGTCGTAGGCGGTGACGATCCGATCCGCACCCACCACCCGGACGAAGGCCGCACCCGCGTCGCGGGCGGTGTCCTCGTCCAGCTGCTCAGGTACGAGACCGCGGATGTCGTAGGCCTTGATGATGGCCGAAAGATCCCTCACGACGGTCCATCCTACGGTGAGCTCGTTCTGCCCTGCTCTCACACGGAGCGGGCGGGCCCCTACTCCGCCCGAGCAGCCGGGACAGACCGTAAGTGCCGCTTGCTTCCACGCCTGCCCGCAGTGCCCTGCGAGAGGTCGTCCCGCCCGAGCGCTTCCTCGCTCGCAGCCTTTCCGCCCGTGTGCTCCTGCTCCGGAGCGGAGTCAGAACCCGCTCGCGCGCTCGGCAGCGTCCGTCGGGACTCCCGTACCGCATCCGCGATCGCCTCGAGGTCGTCCGGGTTCGGCGGAGCTGGCATGAACTCCCCCTCGTGACGGACCATCTCCCAGCCGCGCGGGGCCGACATCCGCACCGCGTGACCTTCGCACAGGTCGTAGGAGTGCGGCTCGTGATGCGTCGCCAGCGGGCCGACCACCGCAGTCGAGTCCGAGTACACATACGTGAGCGTCGCGACTGCTGGGCGTCCGCATCCCTGCCGGGAGCATCGACGGAAGAAGCTCACGAGCCGTGACGCTAGTCATCCGGCGCCTCGGATGCCAGCCATTTCGATGCCTACCGGAGCGTGTCGTGATCAGAGCGTGACCCTGAGGCGACCCCGACCCCGCTCAAGCCGCCCGAGTGGCCGTGCCGGACTACCCTCGGTCCTCGTGAGACGCTTCGCGGGCGGCCGGTTCCGCCGAAGCCAGGACCTCCCGCGGCGACCCCGGGCGCGCGACCGCCATGGTCGGGGGCTGCGCTCGCCGCTGGTGCCCCCCGGAGTTCCCCTGTTCCGCACCCGTACGGAGCGCTTCGACGACCTGGTGCTCGACGCTGTCGAACACCTCGAGCCACGCTGGGGCAGAGAGCTCGCCGCGATCGAGTTCGCCGTCGAGGACGTTCCGCCGGACGAGACCGCAGACTGGGAACCGGACGTGCTCACGGACGGATCTGTGGCCCTGGCACGGATCGTGCGTCCCCAGAGCGATGCACCGGCCCTCCCGGCCGAGCACGCCGACGGACGCGGTCCGGGCGGGCTCGGCGCACCGGTGAGCCGCCCCCGCATCGTGATCTACCGGCGTCCGCTGGAGCTGCGGGCGGTGGATCGCCACGACCTCTCACACCTGGTTCACGACGTGGTGGTGGAGCAGGTCGCGCACGTGCTGGGGATCGAGCCGGGTGAGGTCGACTCACCCGGTCACTAGACGGCCGCCTGGCGACGTAGCCGACGGCGCTCCCGCTCGGAGAGACCCCCCCAGATCCCGAAGCGCTCGTCGTTGGCCAGCGCGTACTCCAGGCACTCGGCCTTCACCTCGCAGGTGCTGCAGATGCGCTTTGCCTCCCGCGTGGAGCCCCCCTTCTCAGGGAAGAAGGCCTCCGGGTCGGTCTGTGCGCACAGCGCCCGCTCGTGCCAATCCATGCCCTCACCCGAGGTGATCGTGAGCATGACCGAGGAGCTGGAACGGTCGGGCATGACGCCTCCTAGCAGGTGGCCGCTGCGCGCAACGGCCTGATAGTGCTGGTACACGTGTCGTCGGGGTAAACGACATGGGTGAAATTACATACGTGGATGACGCTCCCGTCAAGACCGAAGTTTGCCGGGAGGCGTCCTACCGGGGTGGCGCGACGGCGAGACGCTCCTGCGACACGGCCCCGTACGTCGTCGTCCGCTGCCGCACCGGACGGCCGACAGCCTCGGCGATGGCAGCGATCTCCGACGGCTGCCGTGACGACCCGTGCTGGGAGCCGGCCATCCGGCTGATGGTCTCCTCCATGAGGGTCCCGCCGAGGTCGTCCGCCCCGCCCTGGAGGATCTGTGCGCAGCCCGCGTCGCCGAGCTTGACCCACGAGCACTGGATGTGGTCGATGCGGCCGTGCAGCAGGAGTCGGGCAACGGCGTGGACCGCCCGGTTGTCCCGCATCGTGGGGCCCGGACGTGCGATACCCGCGAGGTAGACGGGTGCGTTGTGATGCACGAACGGCAGCGGCACGAACTCGGTGAAGCCCCCCGTACGCTCCTGCAGCTCGGCGATGAGCCGCAGGTGGCCCACCCAGTGGCGGGGCTGGTCGACGTGCCCGTACATCATCGTCGCCGACGAGCGCAGCCCGATCCGGTGCGCCGTGGTGACCACGTCCACCCAGGCGGCGGTCGGCAGCTTGCCCTTCGTCAGGACCCAGCGCACGTCGTCGTCGAGGATCTCGGCAGCGGTGCCCGGGATCGTGTCCAGGCCGGCATCGGACACCTCCCGCAGCCAGGACTCGACGGTCACGCCGGCCTTCGCCGCCGCGGTGGCGATCTCCATGGGGCTGAACGCGTGCAGGTGGATCTCCGGGGCAGCCTCCTTGACGGCGCGGGCCAGGTCCACGTAGGCGCTGCGGGGGAGGTCGGGGTCGATACCACCCTGCAGGCACACCTCGGTCGCACCGGCGGACCACGCCTCGCCGACCCGTTCGGCGACCTCGGCAACGCTGAGCTGGTAGGCGTCGGCGTCGGTACGCCGCTGGGCGAAGGCGCAGAACCGGCAGCCCACGTAGCACACGTTGGTGAAGTTGATGTTCCGGTTGACGACGTAGGTCACCGTCTCCCCGACGGCATCGCGACGTACGTCGTCCGCCAGTCGGCACAGCGCCTCGAGCTCGGGGCCCTCCTCCGCCTCCAGCAGCGTGAGCGCGTGGCTGTCGCTCAGGTTCGCGGGGTCCTCGGCTGCGGAGGAGAGCGCGGCCACGAAACCCACTCGCATGGACCTGCCCGGGCTCACGGGCGGGCTGGGCTCGGCTGCCGCCCTCGGGGCGGGCGCACGTGCCAGTCCGGCAGCGGCCGCCACCATGTCCAGGTCCCCGTACACCCACGTGGCGTCCCCGCGCAGCTGCTGCTCGCGCCCGCGGGTGTCGATGCTCGCGTGCAGGTCGGCCCGGCCGCGAGTCACGCCTCCCCCGTCGGGTTCCTGCCAGGGCAGCCCCTCTGGCCGCGCCTGTGGGTCGGCGAGGCCGGTGCGCTCGTCCATCAGGGCACGGACGTGGGGAGCAACCCGCGGGTCGAGCCACGGCTCACCGGCGATCGCGTACGGCGGGTAGACCGTCAGGCGCTCCGCCAGATGGAACCCTGCCTCCGAGGTCCGCCGGGTGAGCTCGTCGATCTGAGGCCAGGGCCGCTCGGGGTTCACGTGGTCCGGAGTCAGCGGGCTCACCCCGCCCCAGTCGTCGATACCGGCCCGGAGCAGCAGCTGGAAGGCATCGTCCACCAGGTTGGGCGGCGCCTGCAGGCGCATGCCGGGGCCCAGCACGAGTCGCGCCGTTGCCACCGTGGCCGCGAGATCGTCCAGGTCGGCGTCAGGAACGCCCCGCATGGCGGTGTCGGGCTTGGCCCGGAAGTTCTGGACGATCACTTCCTGGACGTGACCGTAGGTGCGCGCCGAGTCGCGGATCGCGAACAGGGACTGTGCCCGCTCCGTGAGCGTTTCGCCGATCCCGACCAGGATGCCGGTGGTGAACGGGACCGAGACCCGGCCCGCGTCCGTCAGGGTGCGCAGCCGGACCGCCGGCTCCTTGTCGGGGGAGCCGTAGTGAGGCCCTCCCGGCTGGGACCAGAGGCGCTCCGCCGTGGTCTCCAGCATCATGCCCATGCTCGGTGCGACCGGCTTGAGCCGGACCAGCTCGCTCCAGCTCAGGACACCGGGGTTGAGATGCGGGAGCAGCCCGGTCGTCTCCAGTACCGCGATCGCGCACGAGCGCAGGTAGTCCAGCGTGGAGTCGTACCCCCGTTCGGACAGCCAGGCACGCGCCTGGGGCCAGCGGTCCTCCGGTCGGTCGCCGAGGGTGAACAGCGCCTCCTTGCAGCCCAGAGCCGCCCCAGCGGAGGCGATGGCGAGCACCTGCTCCCGCTCCAGGAAGGGGCTGGCCACGCGAGCGGGCGTGGTCGCGAACGTGCAGTAGTGGCACCGGTCCCGGCACAGCCGCGTGAGCGGCACGAAGACCTTGCGACTGTATGTGATGACCCCCGGGCGACCGACCGAGAGCAGCCCGGCGTCCCGTACCGCGGAAGAGGCCTCCAGAAGTGCGTTCAGGTCGTCGCCGCGAGCTTCCATCAGGACCGCGGCTTCGTCGAGGCTGAGGGACCTGCCCGTGGCTGCGCGCCGCAGCGCCCGACGCATCACGGAGCTGTGGCCCATAGGCAACTGTACGGCGGCAAGTTCGCGGCACAGCGCCCTGTTGCCGGAGACACTGGCGCGGTGGAGGCAGACACTCGCCCAGTGAACATCGTGGTCCTCGCCGGAGGAGTGGGCGCCGCCCGGTTCCTCGCCGGCCTGCGCTCGCTGGCGGTGAGTACCACCGCCATTGTCAACACCGCGGACGACGTGACGCTGCATGGGCTGCGGGTCTGCCCGGACCTGGACTCGGTGATGTACGCCCTGGGCGGGGGCAGTGACGCGGAGCGGGGCTGGGGACGGGCCAACGAGACCTTCACCGTCCTCGAAGAGCTGCGCGCCTACGGTGTGGAGCCCACCTGGTTCGCGCTCGGCGACCGCGACATCGCCACTCACCTGATCCGCACCCAGCTGCTGGACTCCGGCGTGCCGCTGTCACAGGTGACACAAGCGCTGTGCGACCGCTGGAAGCCGGGGGTGCGTCTGCTGCCGATGAGCGACGACCGGGTGGAGACCCATGTGGTGGTCGCGGACGGGCCCCACGGCGCCCGGCGGGCGCTGCACTTCCAGGAGTGGTGGGTACGGTTCGGGGCCGAGATTCCCGCATCGGAGTTCGTCCAGGTCGGTGCCGAGAAGGCCCGGCCCGGACCGGCGGTGCTCGACGCCATCGCCTCGGCGGACGCGATCCTCATTGCCCCCAGCAACCCCGTGGTGAGCGTCGCACCGATCCTGCGGGTGCCGGGTCTTCTCGACGCCGTACGGTCCTCCCCCGCGCGGGTTGTCGGCGTGAGCCCCATCGTGGCCGGACGCGCGGTCCGGGGGATGGCCCAGGCGTGCCTGTCCGCTGTCGGCGTCGCGACCCGCGCCGATGCCGTGGGGCGCTGGTACGGAGCACGTCAGGCTCCCGTCGGCAGCCCCGAGGCCGGCGAGTTCGGACTGCTGGACGGCTGGCTGGTGCACGACGGTGACGCAGCCGACGTGCCCGGTGTCACCGTTCGGGCGCGCCCCCTGATGATGACCGACGTGCCCGCAACGGAGGACATCGCCCGGGCCGCCCTGCAGCTGGCAGGGCTGCAGCTGTGAGCGGCCAGGTGAGCGTGCTGCCGGTGGACGGCATCGGGGAGGTGACCGAGGGTATGGACCTTGGTGCGCTGATCTGCTCGCACGCCCCGTGGCTCCGGGACGGGGACATCCTGGTGGTCACATCCAAGATCGCCAGCAAGGCCGAGGGGCGACGCTACCCGCTGCCCCCGGAGGCACTCGACGGGACGCGCCCCGCCGCCGAGCGGGCACAGCACCGGGAACTGGCCCGCGAGCGGGCGATCCGCTCGGAGTCCCACCGGGAGATCGCCCGTCGGGGCTCCACCGTGATCGCCGAGACGCGGCACGGTGCGGTACTCGCAGCGGCGGGTGTGGATGCCTCCAACACCGAGCCGGGCAGCCTGCTGCTCCTCCCACTGGACCCGGACGCCAGCGCCGAGCGGATCGTCGCCGGCATCCGCAGTGGACTCGGTGTGGAAACCGGCGTGGTGCTCAGCGACACCTCCGGCAGGCCCTGGCGGGTCGGGCTCACGGACTTCGCCCTGGGGGTGGCGAACCTGGCCCCGCTGGTCGACCTGCGGGGGCACCCAGACTCCCACGGCACTCCCCTCACGATGACGACCACGGCCGTCGCTGACGAGATCGCTGCGGCGGCAGACCTGGTGAAAGGCAAGACCAGCGGCGTCCCGGTCGCAGTGGTTCGCGGTCTCCCGGGGCTGGTGGGCGGCTCGGGGTCCGCGCGTGACCTGCACCGTCCGGCCCCGGAGGACCTGTTCCGGCTCGGCACTGCCGAAGCCTTCGCAGAGGGACTCAGGGAGTCGGTGGTCCGACGCCGCTCGGTACGACGCTTCGCCCAGCGGCCGGTCGACGCGGCGGTCATCCGACGCGCGGTGGCAGCAGCAGTGACCGCGCCGGCGCCACACCATTCCACGCCCTGGCGCTTCGTCCATGTGACGGACCCCGCCACGCGGCAGGGACTCCTCACCGCCATGCGGGACCAGTGGCGCGCCGACCTCACCGGCGACGGCCTCGCCCCGGACGCCATCGACAGACGTCTCTCCCGCGGCGACCTGCTCTGGCAGGCTCCTGGGCTTGTCGTGCCGTGTCTGGTGCGCGACGGCGCTCACGCGTACCCGGACGCTCGACGGTCGGCGGCCGAACGCACGATGTTCGACGTGGCCATGGGCGCGGGTGTGCAGAACCTGCTGGTGGCGCTGGCGGCCGAGGGGGTCGGGTCGTGCTGGGTGTCATCGACGCTGTTCTGCCAGGACGTGGTCCGAGAGGCCCTGGCACTTCCGACCGGTTGGGAGCCGATGGGCGCGGTAGCGCTGGGCTACGCCGCCGAGTCCCCTGCTGCCCGACGACTGCGCGAGGTCTCGGCCTTCCTCGTGGAGCGCTGAGCGCGATCGGCGCCTGATCTCACAGGGCCCGCATGTCCTGGACCGTCATCCGAGGTCCGAAGCGGGGCGGCGTGAACCCGCTGATCTCCAGCATGCGGACCGCACGGTAGCGCTGGCCACCGTACGGCTCCAGCAGTTCCAGCATGTGCTCGTCGTCCACCGGACGGCCGGTCAGCGCTCGTCCCACGAAGGCCGCCAGGTGGTAGTCCCCTACCGAGACCGCGTCCGGATGTCCCACGGCGCGCTGCAGCGTCTCGGCGGCGGTCCAGGGTCCGACGCCGGGCACGCTCCGCAGAGCCCGGTCGAGGTCGGCAGCCGGCAGCTCCGCCCCGAGCCGCTCCAGGCTGTCACCGACGCTCGCAACGGCTCGAACCGTCCGGCGCCGGTTGCCGTCGACGCCGAGGCGATGCCACTCCCAGTCGGCGATTCGCCTCACCTGCTGCGGGCCAGGCGGGAGGTGCAGGCCTGGGGGAGGTCCGCACGGTACAGGCCCGGACCGTGCGGACTGGGACCGTGCGGACTGGGACCGTGCGGACTGGGACCGTGCGGACTGGGATGGACGGACTGGGACGGTACGGACCCGGTGGGTGGGGACCCGGGCGCCGGGTCGCCGTGTCGTACCAGCAACCCGCGCCAGGCAGCACGCGACTCCTTGCCGGTCACGCGCTGTTCCAGGACCGCAGCCAGCAGCGCCTCCCACACTCGCCCGGTACGGGGAATCCGGTGGCCGGCGAACCGTCGCCATGTCTGCGCGACGAGGCGATGGTGGGGCACGAAGCCACCGATGTCGTCGCGGCTGCCGAGCAGGGCAGGACCGGCCGCCACCGCCCAGGCGGCGCCGGACCCGTGTCCGCGGAACTCGACAGCTCCGTCCGGTTGCGGAACCACGTGCAGCGTGGCCGGACCCGTCGGGGTACGCATGGCGAGCCACGCAGAGCCGTCGCCGGACCACCGGAACGCGGGGTCCCTCCGACCACGCACGAGCGGGCCAAGAACCTCACGAAGCGGAAGGGGGCGCTCCGTCCACGGCGGCCGCCAGCGCAGCGTCTGTGGGTCGTCGCCGGGGCGCACGCACCCCAGGATGGACCCCCGACACCTCCGGGACACCACAGGACGCGTCAGAGGGACGCTGGAGGGAGCCCGGCATGGCTACACACCGCCATGGATCAGGCGCCCCGTGCGAGCGGGGGGGAAATGCCGCGCGGTCGGGGGGGGTCGACCAGCTGCGGCCCTCGCACGGGGCGCCTTCACACACTAGGACGCTCGCAGAGCGCCGAGATGTTGCGAGACCAGCCAGAGTGTGACGTAGGTCATACAGAGGGCCAGCGTGTCTTCCCGCCCCCCGATGATGGAGTGGCGCCTGCCCTCAGCGTCGAGGGTGCCGCCGCGATCAGGCATCCGTGGAGAAGCGGACGGCACACGCTCCGAGCTCGACGCCCGGCCAGACCCGCGCCCCGCCGATCAGCTCGTTGCGGGGACCGATCACAGCTCCGTCCCCCACCACCGCATCCACCAGCACGACGTCGTCGGACAGGACCGCGCCGCGTCCGACGACCGAGTGCTCCAGTCGGCAGTTGGCACCGACCCGTGCCTCGTCGAAGACCACACAGCCCCGGATCCGGCTCGACGACCCGATGCGGGCCCCCCGTCCCACCGTCGTCCCATCGCTGAGCTCGGCATCCGGTGCGACCTCGGCTCCCGGCAGAACCAGCGCTTCCCCGGTCGGTCCAGGCAGGGCGAAGGTCGGCGCGATACCTCTCACGAGGTCACGGCAGCCCTGCACGAAGGCCTTCGGTGTTCCCAGGTCGAGCCAGTAGGTGGAGTCAACGTGTCCGTACACGGCAGCCCCCCGCTGCAGCAGTGCAGGGAAGGTCTCGCGCTCCACCGAGACGGCCCGACCGGCCGGGATCTCCTCGACTATCTCCCGACGGAACAAGTAGCAGCCGGCGTTGATCTGGTCGGTGACCGGGTTCGGGGACTTCTCGAGGAAGTCCTGGACACGGCCGGACTCCCCGGTCGGCACCGAGCCGAAGGCTCGAGGGTCCTCCACCCGCGTGAGGTGGAGTGTGACGTCAGCGTCGTGTCGCTCATGGGATGCGATCATCGCGCGGAGGTCGAGTCCGGACAGCACGTCACCGTTGAAGATCATGACCGACTGGGCCCGCAACAGGTCCGCCACGTTGCGGATGCCGCCACCCGTCCCGAGCGGCACCTCCTCTGTGACGTACTCGATGTCGAGCCCCACCTGGGAGCCGTCCCCGAAGTGGGACCGGAACACCTCGGGCTTGTACGACGTCGAGAGGATGACGTGCCCGATCCCCGCCTCACGCACCCGACTGAGCAGGTGTTCCAGGAAGGGCACTCCCGCGGTGGGCAGCATGGGCTTGGGCGTGGTCACGGTCAGGGGCCGCATCCGCGTGCCCTGACCTCCGACGAGCACTATCGCATCTACTGACACGGAACCGGACGATACCGGGCCGCGCCGCGAGGAGCAGTGGTCAGACGGACGCGCTCGCTGTCTGGTAGGCCCGCTCGTAGGTCTCCAGATGCAGCCGCGCACTGCTGTCCCACGTGAACTCCTTGGCGCGGGCAATGCCCTTCTCACCGAGCGTGGCGCGCAGCTCCGCGTTGTCGAGCAGCGTCGCGAGCCCGTCGGCCAGGGAGTCCGCATCGATTCCGGTGTAGTAGACGGCGTCTCCCCCCACCTCGGGCAGGGAGAGCATGGAGGTCGTCATGACGGGCGCGCCGCACGCCATCGCCTCCAGCACGGGCAGGCCGAATCCCTCACCCCGCGACGGGTAGGCGACGAACAGTGCCCCGCCGAGATACGCGGGCAGGTCCGCGAAGTGCAGATAGCCCGGACGCAGTATGCGCAGGTGGCTCGGCACGTTGGCCATCGCGCGGTCCACCTCTTCGTCCCAGCCCGAGGAGCCGGCGATGACCAGTGCGGGCGGGTCTTTGCGATCTGCCGCCACCCGCACCCACGCCTCGATCAGAGCCGGCACGTTCTTGCGGGGCTCCAGTGTCCCGAGGAACGCGATGTATCCCGGCTCCTCCGGCAGGCCGAGCCGCTGTCGGATCACGTCCCGCTCCGTCTGCGTAGGCGGGTGGAAAGTGTTGGTGTCGACGCCGTGAGGAATGACGTCCACCCTGTCGACGTCGGCCTCGAGCAGGCGACGCAGCTCGGCCCGGGTCGCATGTGAGGGCACGACGATGCGGCTCGCACGAGTGAGTGCCGTCCGGGTGGCCGAGCGGAAGAACACTCCCTTGACCGAGGTGTGGACGCCGGGGTCGGTGAAGAAGGTGACGTCGTGCAGCGTCACGACTACGGGGCGGTCCCCGCGCAGCGGCATCGTGTAGTGCGGCGAGTGGATCACGTCGGCGCCGACCTTCTCGGCGACGATCGGCAGGCCGGTCTGCTCCCAGGACAGTCGGGCGGGCCGGTGGGAGATCGAGGCAGGCCCGGCGATCACGGACGCCGTCGGTGCCATCCTGCCGAACCGCTCGTGATCCGACCGCTGGCACACAACGGCGAAGTTCGCGCCGAGGTCGTCCAGGGACGTGATCAAGTAGTCGACATAGCGGCCCACGCCACCCCGGTCAGCGGGCACCGCGGTCGCGTCGATCAGGACCCGGGGCTGCTTGCCGCCTGCCACCAACTCACCTCGCGGATATCGGAACGCTCGGACAAGACTACGCCCGTCCACCGCGACTCACCGACCGGAGGCAGACTCGAGTTGCGCGGGCGCTGCTCGCCTAGGCTTGCGGACTGTGAACGCCTACCGTCGGGCAGCAGCCGCTGCGCTGCTGACAGTCGCACTGGGCGCGCTCGGCGCCTGCTCGTCACAGGACGCTGACCAGGGGAACAGCACCGGTGGCGACGACCCGCTCCGGGCGGCGGCGCCGTCGCCGACGGAATCGGCGACCCCGACGCCGCAGTCCGAACCCGGCCGCAACCCCCAAGCAGACCCGCTGCCGGAACCTGCGACCGAAGAGCCAGCTGCCGCCAGTCCGGCTCCCGCGCCGTCCCAGGCGGCCGCGAGGGCGACGACGAACGCATGTCGCTCCAGCCAGCTCACCGGCGTCGAGGCTGACCGTCTCCTCGGCGACTCCGCTACCAAGGTCCTGTTCGTCTTCCGGACCGCCGCACCCGCGGGGTGCACGCTGCAGGGCTATCCCTCGATCACTCTTCTCGACGCCGCAGGAGCACCGGTGCCGGTGGCTGTGCGGCACGGCGGCCTCGGCCTGGTCACCACCAGCCCCAAGCCGCACGAGCTGCGTCCGGACGGCTCGCTGTCGTTCTTCCTGGCCATGCCTCCCCCGTCGGGAGGCAACTGCTCCTCCGCCGCCACGGTGCGCGTGGGCCTGCCCTCCAACGGGGGGTCGGTGGACGTGTCCAGCGACATCTCCGTCTGCACCGGGTCGGTCTCGGTGACCCCCTTCCAGGCACTCGGACAAGCCGGTCAGATCGGCAACTAGCACCGGGATGTGACCGTCCAGGTCGCCCGAAAGGCCGGGCGGCTCGGGCCTCCGATTCCGAGTTGTGCGCGAACTGTGACGTCTCCGTAACGTTCCCGCTTCCCCCGACGCTGTGACCTGCTCGGACTCCGCCACCGCGACCGCCCCGACCCGGCCCCTGCCCCGCCGCGACCCGCCCCGCCTCGTCCAACACGCGAAGAGTCGTCGTCCGCCGGTCGGCGTGTCGGCCCTCGTCTAGGGGGGGTGCCCCTCGACGGGGAGTTCGCACTCTCGTACAGTCCCCAATCACAAATAGTCACTCCAGTCACATGCGTTGCAGCGTGTCGACTGGACATTGGGCGCTGAGGCGCACTCACAACGTTCGGAGAGGACTCCGTTGAACGGCTCCGCACCATCTCCGCTGTCGCCCAGAACGCGTGCCCGCATGGCCCTGGCCCTGGCCTTGGTCCCCGTGGCTGTCGCTGCCCCGGCGCTGGTGGTGACCGAGAGCTACCCGGGCTCTGCGCCAGCTCGGATCTTCTCGGCGAGCGCGTTCGCGGCGGCCCCCACACCGCGGGTCCCCAACGGCCTGCCATCGGCGATCGAGAAGTTCTCCGGGTACCTGCCGCAGACCACCTGCGACCCAGTCGCCAAACCTGGCGTGACTGCCTTCCGAGCCATGGTCATGGGGCTGTACAGGGGGACGAGCGACTACGGAATCGTCCGCGACTGCGGTCTCGGCGGCACGAGCGAGCACAAGGAAGGCCGCGCCTGGGACTGGAAGGTCAGCGCGTACAACTCCACCCAGAAGGAGCAGGCCGACACCCTGATGGCGTGGTTGCTGGCTCCGGACAAGAACGGCAACGAGGCCGCCATGGCCCGCAGGCTCGGCATCATGTACATCATCTGGAACCGGAAGATCTGGGGTGCCTACGCAGCTGATAAGGGCTGGCGACCCTACTCGGGGGTCAGCGCACACACCGATCACGTGCACTTCTCCTTCTCATGGCCCGGGGCACTGAAGCAGACGTCGTTCTGGACCCGGTCGGTCGCCACCGTTCCGACCACACCGGTCGGCTTCGGGGTGTCGGGCAACGGCGCCGGGACCACGTCCTCCGCCGGCGGTGGGTCCACCACCGTGAAGTTCGGCGACCGGGGGACGCTCGTCGCGGCCGTACAGAAGGCCCTGAAGATCGACGCCGACGGCGTCTTCGGCAACCAGACCCGCACCGCCGTTGTCGCCTTCCAGACCCGCAAGAACCTCGTGCCGGACGGCGTCGTAGGGCCCACGACGCTGACGGCCCTGGGCCTCGACGGCAAGGGCAGGCCGCTGTCCGGAGCCTCGTCAGCGGTTCCGGTGTCGGCGCCCGAAGCCGGCCCCCAAGCCCGCCCGCCGCGCCCGCTCCCAAGCCCGCTCCCAAGCCCGCTCCGAAACCGGCCGCATCCAGCGCCCCGACCTCCGCCGGACTGCTCAAGGTCGGCTCCCGCGGCACCGCCGTCGCCAAGCTGCAACGCCTCCTCGGCATCAGCGCCGACGGCGTCTACGGCAGCCAGACCGCCGCCGCCGTCAAGAAGTTCCAGGCCAGCAAGGGCCTCACCGCCGACGGCATCGCCGGCCCCAACACCGTGGCCGCCCTCACCGCAACCACACCCAAGCCGGCGCCCAAGCCGACCCCCAAGACCACGACCCAGCCCGCCCCCAGCCCGCTCCAGCCCGCTCCGAAACCGGCCGCATCCAGCGCCCCGACCTCCGCCGGACTGCTCAAGGTCGGCTCCCGCGGCAGCCGCCGTCGCCGAGCTGCAACGCCTCCTCGGCATCAGCGCCGACGGCGTCTACGGCAGCCAGACCGCCGCCGCCGTCAAGAAGTTCCAGGCCAGCAAGGGCCTCACCGCCGACGGCATCGCCGGCCCCAACACCGTGGCCGCCCTCACCGCAACCACACCCAAGCCGGCACCCGCCCCGAAGCCGGCGGCATCAGCAGGGTCGAACGTGGTGCCTGCGTCAGCAACGAAGCCGGTCGGATACCCCGGCACCACGCTCAAGACCGGGACCCGCGGGGCTGCGGTCCAGACCGTGCAGCGAGCCCTCAAGATCTCCGCCGACGGTGTGTTCGGCCCTCAGACGGCGGCCGCGGTGAAGACGTTCCAGGCAGCCAACGGTCTCAAGCCGGACGGCATCGTGGGCCCCCAGACATGGGCGAAACTGGTCCGTTAGTTCCTCCCACAGCCACCTAGTCGTCGGAGGGGCGGTCCGGTAGGTGCTCGCGGGAGCGGGTGGCGACCTGGCCCGACCCCAGGATGTTCAGCGCTCGCGTCAGCGCGAGGCGTGCCGCGAGGCCGAACCTGACCAGCAGCCGAAACGGCGCGGCACGCCAGCCGGGCCAGCGCCGGGAGACGTAGCGGTACGCCGAGTCGTGGTGGGCGGCCGCCATCCGGGCGCTCTGACGGCTAGTGGCGTGCCCTCCTTCATGTGTCACGCGAGCGGTCGGAGCGTAGACGTTCAGCCAGCCCGCGCCCCCGAGCCGTTCTCCGAGGTCGAGGTCCTCGAAGTACATGAAGTACCCAGGGTCGAAGCCCGCGACCGAGCGCCATGCGGCCGAGCGCACCAGCAAGCACGACCCTGAGAGCCAGTCGCAGGTGTGTTCGGCGAGCTCGGATCGCTCCCTTCGGTAGGCAACGGTCCACGGGTTGGACGTCCACCACCAGCCGAGCGCGGCATGCGCTGCTCCCCGCACCGGGTGCGGCACAGATCGAGCGCTCGGGTAGACGGCACCGTCGGGCGTCAGGATGGCGGGACCCACCGAACCGGCCCGTGGCCACCGGCGGCCGGCCGCGATCATCTCGTCTACGGCCCCCGGCTCGAAGACCACGTCCGGGTTCGTGACCAGGATCCACTCGGATTCCGTGTTGCGGGCGCCCGCATTGGCCGCCGCCCCGTAGCCCAGGTTGGCCGGCATGCGCAGCAGCCGGACCGGGGCAGTCTCCCCGCCCGGGCGCATCGCTGCCTCGGGCGCTCCGTCGGTCGACCCGTTGTCCGCGAGAACCACCTCGTAGGGAACTGACAGCGCATGCTCAAGGCTGGCCAGGCACATCGCAAGTGTGGGCCCGGGCGAGTAGGTGACGATCACCACCCGCACCAGAGGTGCCGTCCCGGGCGCAGTAGCAGGCCCGGTTGCAGACCCGGCTGCAGGCCTGGATCCAGGCCCCGATACAGGCCATGTGGCGCCGTTCACCTCGTCATGCTGTCACGTTGGGCTTCGCTTCGCGGCACGCGAGACACGCCGACAGGAGATGCGGGACTACACCGCTGTAATTCACTAGGGTGGACCCCCCTCTTCTGTGACTGATGTGACTCTCGTAGTCTCCTGTGACATGTCACGCCTCACGAGTAGCCACAGTCACCGTCGTCCGGCCGTGTCCCGGGCGTTGCTCGCTCTCGCGACCGCGACAGCGGTGACTCTCCCGCTCCTGCCTTCCGGCGTCGCCCACGCCGCAGCAGCGACACCTCGGGTGCCGGTCGAGCTTCCGAACGCCATCGAGGGCTTCTCCCCCTACGTCGGCCAGCAGTACTGCGACCCGGTGGTGCGACCGGGTGTCGCTGCCTTCCGTGCCGCCGTTCTCCGGGCCTACCCGGGATCCGGTGACTATGGGATCGTCCGTGACTGCGACCGGGGCGGTACCAGCGAGCACAAGGAAGGTCGCGCCTGGGACTGGCGGGTCAACGCAGCCGTGCCGTCGCAGAACGCTGCGGCGCAGGCGCTGCTGAGCTGGCTGCTCGCCAAGGACGCCGCAGGCAACCCCGCAGCCATGGCTCGGCGGCTGGGGATCATGTACATCATCTGGGACGGACGCATGTGGCGGTCGTACCGGGCATCCGCCGGCTGGCTTCCCTTCGACGGGGCCAGCCGCCACAGCGACCATGTCCACTTCTCGTTCTCCTGGGAAGGCGCCCTGCACGAGACGTCCTTCTTCACCGGCACGGTCGCCGCCCATCGGTCGGGACCACCCTGGCCACTTCCGCTGCAGCAGCCGACCGACGACTCGAGCGGCCAGAAGGGAGCGGCCCGCCCTGTCGGCACCGCCAGCAGCACCGGCAGCGTGGGTTACCCGGGCTACCCCCTCAAACCCGGCGCCACCGGACCCGCCGTCAGCACCGTCCAGCGCGCCCTCGGCCTCCCCGCCGACGGGAAGTACGGAGCCAACACCGACGCCGCCGTCACCCGCTGGCAGCAGGCCCACGGACTCACCCCCGACGGAGACGTCGGACCCATCACCTGGCGCCGACTCTTCGGCCATACCGGCACAACCGGCGCTGCCGGCGCATCCAGCAGGGTCGGATACCCGGGCTACCCCCTCAAACCCGGCGCCACCGGACCCGCCGTCAGCGCCGTCCAGCGCGCCCTCGGCCTCCCCGCCGACGGGAAGTACGGAGCCAACACCGACGCCGCCGTCACCCGCTGGCAGCAGGCCCACGGACTCACCCCCGACGGAGACGTCGGACCAATCACCTGGCAGCGACTCTTCGGCCAGGGCCAGGAGCTGGAACCGGTTTCCTCGCGGAAGGCGGTGGACACCCTGATGTACGGCTCGCGAGGTGGCAAGGTCACGAACCTCCAGAAGAAGCTGGGGATCCCCGCCAGCGGCTGGTTCGGCCCGCTCACGCGAGCCGCCGTCGTCAGGTACCAGACGGATCACGGCCTGACGGTCGACGGGATGGCCGGCCCCGAGACACGCGCCGCTCTGGGGGTGTGAGGCGCCCGGACCGCAACACGCGGTCGCTCGCCACGGCGAACACGCCCCGGCGCCAGCACGAGAATCTAGGCTTTCGGTACCCGCGTTTCGGGAACGGCCGGCGAATCAGCAGCGTCGTAGTGTTTACGTGGGTATGTCCGAAGGGCGGAGCATGACGGAACTGGCGACCGGAAGGCAGCCCCCGTCCGCCACGCCCCGGGGCGGTCGCCCACCTCGGCCTCCTATCGCGCCTCGACCGGCACCGGTGAGCACCCGGAGCCCGCGCCGAGGGATGGCAGCCATCGTGGCCGGGATCGCATCCAGCGGCGTCTTTCTGCTCAGCGGTGCCCTCTACGCCGGCTACGCCACCTTCGACGGCAACCTGTCCCGAGTGGACATCAGCGGCGGAGTCGCCGCAGGTCCTCCTACCTCGCTGAGCGGTTCGGCCACGTCCCCGGACTCCACACACCCGGCCATGAACGTGCTGCTGGTGGGCGTCGACGACCGCTCGAACCTGAGCAAGACGCAGCTTGCGGAGATCGCGACCGAGGATGTCGGAACCGCCCTGACCGACACCATCATCCTGGCTCACCTGCCCGCGAAGGTAGATCCGGGCGCCCCCGACCAGGCGGTACTGGTTTCTATCCCCCGGGACTCGTGGGTGAGCATCCCCGGGTACGGGATGAACAAGATCAACTCGGCCTACCTCGAGGCCGGAGAAGGAGAGGAGGGCGCGCAGGCACTCATCGCGACGGTGGAGAACCTCTCCGGACTCGACATCGACCACTACGTCCAAGTCGACCTCAACGGCTTCCTCTCTATCGCGGACGCGATCGGCGGCGTCGATGTGTGCCTCAAGCACGCCGTCGACGACGAGTACACCCAGCTGGTCCTGCCCGCAGGACCGCAGACGCTCGACGGGGTGGATTCGCTGCGCTTCGTGCGCCAACGCCACGGGCTGCCGCAGGGAGACCTCGACCGCATCGTGCGCCAGCAGGCTTTCCTCTCCGCCGCTTTGCGCAAAGTGACCAGCGCCGGGACGCTGCTCAACCCATGGCGGGTGAACGCGCTGCTCAACGCCACGACCGACGCCCTCGTCGTGGACGAGGGCCTGACAGTGAACCGGATGCGCGACCTCGCCTTCAGCCTGAAGGGCATAGCGGCCGGAAACGTGGAGTTCCGGACCATACCTGTCACCGGTCTCGGGGTCGAAGACGGCCAGTCGGTGGTCCGTCTCAACGACGACGAGCTGCCCGCGTTCTTCGAGTCCCTCAACGAGCTCGCGCCAGAGCCGGAACCGGCACTGGACCGACCCGAGCCCGGTGCACCCGTGCTGACGGTTCCGGCCCGGGACGTGAGCGTCGCCGTACGCAACGGCTCGGGCGTCAACGGTGCAGCTACCAAGGCGGAGCGTGCTCTGCAGGCCAAGGGCTTCGACACCGTCGGGTATCCGTCAAATGCCGACCGGCAGGACTACGAAACCTCCGTCGTCTTCTACGGGCCGGGCCAGTCCGAGGCGGCACGCACCCTGGCCACCGCCGTGGAGGGCGCCGAGACCGAGTACGACGAGTCACTGGGCTCGACGCTCCGGCTCGTCGTCGGGGCCAACTACGCGGGGATTCGTGCCATCACGGTGCCTGGGGACACACCTCCCCCGCCATCCCCCGAGCCGTCCGAGGAACCCGTGTACCAGTCCCGCTACGCCGACGACGCCAGCTGCGTGAACTAGTCACGTGAACCCGCTGCACGCACTGCTTGCCGATGTCGTACGGCGCAGTCCGGGCTCACCGCTGATCACCTACTACGACGACGGCACGGGTGAGCGCGTCGAGCTGTCGGGGGCCACGACGGAGAACTGGGTGGCCAAGACGGCGAACCTGCTCCAGGAGGAGCTCGGGGTGGGCCCCGGCTCGCTGGTTGCCGTCGAGCTTCCCCCCACTGGCAGACCGTCGTCCTCTGGCTCGCCGTCTGGCGCGTCGGAGGGTGTCTGACCGGCCTCCCCTCCCGCCCCGCGGGTCAGGAGCAGGCTGATCTGGTCGTCGTGGCCGAGGCGCATCTCGACGCGGTCGCAGAGTCGACGCCGTGTCTGGCCCTCTCGCTGGCGCCGATGGGTCGCAGGCTGTCCAGGCTCGTGCCCGGGGTCGTGGACTACGCCGCGGAAGTGGCCGGGTACGGGGACCGCTGCCCGCCGAATGACTCGGCTGGTCTGACCGCCCTGACGGGACGCGGCCAGCCTTCACCCGCCTCCGACCCCACCTACGACCAGGTCGCGCACACCCTGCGGGAGCGTGCCGAGATGCTCGCGCTGAGCTCCCAGGACCGTGTCCTGATCGCCTTCCCAGCGGGCACTACCGCCGAGCCCGTGGAGCTACTGACCCCCCTCGCCGCCGGCGCCAGCCTCGTGCTCCTCCTGCGTGCCGCTGAGGGCTCGGACCGGGAGCAGCGAATCGCCGCTGAGGAGCGCGTGACGCGCCGTCTGTGAGGGCAGCCAGTCAGGCCAGCAGCTGGCGAGCCATGACCATGCGCTGAATCTGGTTGGTGCCCTCGTAGATCTGCGTGATCTTGGCGTCGCGCATCATGCGCTCGACCGGGAAGTCCTGGGTGTAGCCGTACCCACCCAGCACCTGGACCGCGTCGGTGGTGACCTCCATGGCGACGTCGGACGCATAGCACTTGGCCGCGCTGGACAGGAACGTGAGGTTGCTCTGACCACGCTCCGACGCCGCGGCCGCCGCGTAGACCAGCTGTCTCGCTGCCTCGACCTTCATGGCCATGTCGGCGAGCATGAACTGGATCGCCTGGAAGCTCGAGATCGTCCGCCCGAACTGCTTGCGCTGCTTTGCGTACTCCACGGAGACGTCCAGCGCCCCCTGCGCAATGCCGAGGGCCTGGGCGCCGATCGTGACGCGGGTGTGGTCGAGCGTGCGCAGCGCGGTCTTGAACCCGGTTCCGGGATCCCCGATGATCCGATCGGCTGGAATCGCGCAGTCCTCGAAGTAGATCTCCCTGGTGGGAGAGCCCTTGATCCCCAGCTTGCGCTCCTTGGCACCGACGCTGAAGCCCGGGTCGTCGGCGTGAACGACGAAGGCCGAGATTCCAGCAGGGCCACGGTCGGGCTCGGTGACCGCCATCACGGTGTAGTACTTGGAGATGCCCGCGTTGCTGATCCAGCACTTGGTCCCGTTGAGAACCCAGTGCTCCCCGTCGCGCACGGCCTTCGTCTTCATAGCCGCCGCGTCCGAGCCCGCCTCGCGCTCGCTCAGTGCGTAGGAGAACATCGCCTCCCCGCTGGCGACTTCGGTGAGGTAGCGCTGCTTGATCTCCTCCGAGCCCGACACCAGCAGTCCGGTGGTCCCGAGCTTGTTCACCGCGGGAATCAGCGAGGAGTTGGTGCACACCCGTGCGATCTCCTCCACCACGATGGCCGAGGCCACGTCGTCGGCCCCCATACCGCCGTAGGCCTCCGGGATGTGAACCGCGTGCAGCTGGGCTCGCACCAGAGCGTCGTAGACGTCCTGGGGGAACTCTCCCTGCTCGTCGATCTCCCCTGCGCGGGGTTGGATCTTGTCCTGGCTGAGGTCCCGTACCGCCTCGCGCAGCGCGACGTGTTCCTCGGAGAGCTGGTAGGCGTCGAAGTCTGGGTTGTTCACGTCTTAGAAGGATACGTCGCTGCGCCGCTGAAGGGCGTGGTCCTTGGCGCGTGCGGTCTCGGCGAGCGTCTCGGCGAAGCGCTCGAGCTGCTCCTGCAGACCACGGTCCGAGGCCGCGAGGATGCGCACCGCAAGCAGTCCCGCATTACGGGCCCCGCCCACCGAGACCGTCGCGACCGGGACGCCCGCGGGCATCTGCACGATCGACAGCAGGCTGTCGAGACCGTCGAGGTGGCGCAGCGGGACTGGAACCCCGATTACGGGCAGCGGCGTCAGTGACGCGACCATGCCGGGCAGATGAGCAGCCCCTCCCGCACCGGCGATGATGACCCGGGTGCCGCGTCCTGCTGCGGCCGAGGCGTAGGCCATCATGTCCCGCGGGGTGCGATGAGCCGACACCACGCGCACCTCGTGACGGACCTCGAACTCCGACAGCGCTTCGGAAGCCGGGCGCATCGTGTCCCAGTCGGAGTCACTGCCCATGATGACGGCCACCGTCGGGGCGGCGGGCTGCGTTGGGTTCGTCACCGTCGTCATCGTGGTCACCGAGTGCGCTCCGGGATTTCGTGGGGCTGGGATCCGTGGGGCTGGGAATCGTGCGGCTGGGAATCGTGCGGCTGACCGACGTCCGCGTCACCGGCGTCAGGCCCACGAGCTCCCAGGGACGGTCCGCTGCTGAGAAGCCGCGCGGCACGACGGGCTCGGTCCCGGGTCGGGCCGAGCTCAGCCCCGGACACGGTGACGTGACCGAGCTTGCGTCCCGGTCGGGCTGCCTTTCCGTACCAGTGCACCCGTACGGACGGATCCTGCTCGTACAGGTGTCGCATCCGCTCCTGCGTACTCACTCCGCCGAGCGAACCCCCGAGCACGTTTGCCATCACGGTCCAGGGCGCTGTGGTGCCGGTGTCGCCGAGCGGGTAGTCCAGCACAGCCCTCAGATGCTGCTCGAACTGACTCGTGCGGCTGCCCTCGATGGTCCAGTGGCCGCTGTTGTGAGGGCGCATCGCCAGTTCGTTGACCAGCAGCCCCCCTGCGGTGTCGAACAGCTCCACCGCCATGACGCCGACGACGTCCAGCTGCGTCGCCAGCGCGACGGCCAGCTCCCGGGCCTCACGCTCCCGACCCGGGTCCAGTCCCGGCGCCGGCGCGATGACCTCGACGCAGATCCCCCGGTCCTGGACCGTCTCGACCACCGGCCAGGCCTCGACCTGACCGCTCGGCGACCGGGCAACCACGCACGCGAGCTCACGGACGATCTCGACGTGCGCCTCGGCAAGCATGGTCGGTGCGTCGGGGGCAGCGCCTGGCTGCAGCAAACTGGCAGCCTCACGCGCGTTGTGCGCGATCCACACGCCACGGCCGTCATAGCCTCCCCGGGCTGTCTTGAGCACTACAGGCCACCCGGTGTCCCCGGCGTGGTCGGTGAGATCCGAGAGGCCTTCCACAGCCCGCCAGGCAGGAACGGGGACCTCCAGCTCGGTCAGCCGTTGCCTCATTCTCAGCTTGTCCTGCGCGTAGACCAGCGCCGCAGCGGAGGGGTGGACGCAGTGGCCGTCCCGGGAGAGCGCCGCGACAAGATCATTGGGCACGTGCTCGTGATCGAACGTCACCACGTCGCACTGCTCCGCAAACTGACGCAGGGCCTGCGGGTCGGTGTGGTGGCCGAGCGTGACGTGACGCGCGACTCGAGCCGCGGAGTCCGACTGCTCCACGGCCAGGACCCTGAGCGACAGCCCCATGGCGATGCCCGCCTGATGCGTCATCCGGGCGAGCTGACCGCCCCCCACCATGCCGACTACGGGCAAACCGGTGTCCCGCTCCACCAGATCAGGGTAGGCGACCAGGCGGGGTCAGCGCAGACTCCGCAGGACTCGCGGTGACCAGTGCTACCCGGTGAGCCGGTCGACCGTCTCACGAGCGACGCCGAGCGAGGCCGGCAGGTCGATCGCATGCCACTGCAGCGAAGATCGCACCCCCCAGCCAGAGGCCCGGCCGATCCGCTCCAGCCGTTCCTGGACGAGGTCGGCAAGTATCTCCGCCTGTTCGATGATCGCACCGGACTGCCGTGTGAGAACCGCGAACCTCGCGGGGCCGAGTCGCACCACGGTCTGCCCACTGCTGTAGAGCAGCCGCAGGCTGCGTGACACCTCGATGAGAGCCTCGGAGTCCGTCAGCTCGTCACGTCGCACGTCCCCGAAGTCCACGACCACGAGGGCCCAGCGACGGCCGGGTGCAACGCCGCGGTACTCCGCCTCCTCGTACACCTCGCGCAGTCGAAGCTGCAGGTACGAGGGCGTCCCGAGACCGGTGAGCGCGTCCACGGCCGGCTCCGCGGCGGCGTACGAGCTCGCCTGAGACCAGCCACGCGCGAGGGCGACGGCCACCTGTGGGTCCAGCGACTCCACGCCGAGCGCATCAGCGAGGGCGGCGAGGTCCTCCAGAGCCTCCGTCATACCAGCACCGATCTCAGCCCGATCCCTCCCCAGACCCTCGAAATACTCTTCACCGACAGCGCCGTACGGCTTCGCCACAAGCGATGCGACAAGTCCGTCCACCGATGGCGCATGCCAATCCGACGGCACTCTCCAGCCTCGTTTCAGCGAGGCCGCCTGCCATCGGTCCATGAGCCGATGACTGTCGCGCGGTACCCGTCTACCAGGGGTGAGGCGGACCAGCACGGTCCCGGGGGATTGCAGAATGCGGACGAGGCCGGGTTCCGAGCTCCGTCCGGAAGCATCGTCAATAGGCGGTCCGGACCCCGTGTTTCGCCGCCGGCCCGGGGCGCCGATGAACAGCGGCACAATGGACCTCGTTCCCTTCGGATCGCTCACACGTATGAGACGAGCAAAGCGAGCCTTGAGTTCGCAGAAGGTGCGCTCATACTGTGTGATATCCATCACAGCAGGGCAGACGGGGAGAGACGTGGACGGTCAGGACGAGGTGCCGGTCGGCCCCTCCGACTCCTCCGTGGCCGGCGAGCTCTCCGACGAGTTCCTCATCGGGCAGGTCCGCGCGGGCGACTCGGACGCCTACGGCGTGCTCTACGAGCGGCACCGAGGCGCGGCCCAGTCACTGGCACGCCAGCTGTCGCGAGACTCCTCGGAGGCTGACGACCTGGTCTCTGACGCTTTCCTCAAGGTCCGCAGCGTCCTGGACGACGGCCGGGGTCCCGACGCGGCCTTCCGCGCCTACCTGTTGACGACGGTGCGGCGGCTGGCCTACGACCGGACTCGCTCAGGCCGTCGACTGGTCAGCACCAGCGACTACGCGGGTCTGGACACCGCCGTACCGTTCCGGGACACCACTGCCTCCGCGCTGGAGGCCAGCATGGCCTCCGACGCCTTCAACACGCTGCCGGAGCGCTGGCGGCTGGTCCTGTGGCACCGGGTAGTGCTGGGGCACTCCACAGAGCAGGTGGCGCGCGAGCTGGGAACGACGCCCTCCGCCGTCGCCGCGCTGCTCTACCGCGCCCGCGAGGGTCTGCGGGAGGCGTACCTGCAGGCGCACATCACACAGCAGCCACAGAGCGTCGACTGCGACTGGACCATAGAGCGGCTCGCCGCCTACGCGAGAGGCGGCCTGCCGAAGCGCGAGTCAGCGCGAGTTCGCAGTCACCTCGACGAGTGCGAGCGCTGTCGGACCCTGAACAACGAGGTCCGCGAGGTCAACGCGACCCTGCGGGCCGCCATGGCGCCCGCGCTCCTGGGCTCGTCGGCGGCACTGCTCACCAGCTCCGCCACGGTTGGCGGTTCGTCGCTCACCGGTGCGAGCGCCGGTGCCGGGGTCACGAAGCTGATGCTGGTGGGACTCGCCCTCGGCGGGACCCTCACCGTGGCCACCGGCAGCACTCTGTACCTGCTGAACAGCGACAGCCCGGCTCCGGGTGCGGAGTACTCGACGACCCACGCCGTGCTGAGTGCCGAGGAGCTGTCGCGACTCGCCGAGCTGTGCAGCAGGCCGGGGTACGGGGCCGGAAGCAGCGGACCCCGGGGTGAAGCGGGTCCAGGCATCGTGGGCGTACCGTCGCGGGAGACCCCCGTCGCACTCGGGCCGGACGGAACCACCGTGGCGTCGCTGGTCGCCGACGGGGCTTCCGCCATGCTGGTCGACGTCACCGCGGCTCGGCTGCTCAGCCAGCCTTGCGTGGCCATCAGCTCGGCCCAAGGCGCGACGTTCCTGTCTTTCGGCTCCCAGACGGAACGGCCCTGGAGGTGCTCGACGCAGGCGACGACCATACTGTGCCGCCCGGAAGGCCGGTGGTGGCGCTCGGCAGACTCCGACCCGGCCGGGGAGTTCGACCTGTTCGTCAGCACTCGGACCAGTGCGACGGACGACCGCAGCCCCATGGTCTACGTGATCACCCAGACCAGGGGCGGCTACAGCGTGGAGCCGGTCGATAGCTGAGCGCCCCGCTCAGCCGAGCCCGAGGTCTCGCGCGATCAGCAGCCTCTGCACCTCGCTGGTTCCCTCGCCGATTTCGAGGATCTTGGAGTCACGCCAGTGCCGCGCCACCGGGTACTCGTTCATGAACCCGTACCCGCCGAAGACCTGGGTGGCCTCGCGAGCGTTGGTGACCGCTGACTCCGAGGAGTACAGCTTGGCGATCGATGCCTGGCGCTTGAACGGCTCTCCCGCCAGCATCCGGGCTGCTGCGTCGTAGTAGGCCAGCCGTCCCAGATGGGCGCGCGACTCCATGTCCGCGATCTTGAACTGGATGGCCTGGTACCCGCCGATCGTGCGCCCGAAGGCCTCTCGCTGTCGGGCATAGGCCACGGACTCGTCCACGCACGCCTGGGACAGGCCGACCGCGAGGGCGGAGATGGCGATGCGGCCCTCGTCGAGGATGGAGAGGAAGTTCGC
This sequence comes from uncultured Actinomycetota bacterium, assembly GCA_963752715.1. Lineage (GTDB taxonomy): Bacteria > Actinomycetota > Actinomycetes > Mycobacteriales > CAVVZQ01 > CAVVZQ01. The sequence goes on from CAVVZQ010000006.1 coordinate 129,399, forward strand.
GTACCCGCGTCCCCGCTGGCCCAACAGGTTCTCCTGCGGCACGACCACGTCCGTGAAGGACAGCTCGCGCGTGTCGGAGGCGTGCCAGCCCACCTTCGAGTACGACGTGGAGGCGTTGAAGCCGGCAGTGGGGACCGGTACGAGGATCGAGCTGATCTCCCTGCCGGACGGGCTCCCCCCTGGCGACTGACCCGTCACGGCGGTGACCGTGACCAGGCGGGTGATGTCCGTCCCGGAGTTCGTGATGAAGGCCTTGGTTCCGTTGATCACCCAGTGGCCGTCCTCGAGTCGGGCAGTCGTCCTGGTGGCACCGGCGTCACTGCCTCCCCCCGGCTCGGTGAGCCCGAACGCGGCCAGCGCCGTCCCGCTGGTGAGCAACGGCAGCCAGGTCTGCTTCTGCTCCTCGGTGCCGAAGCGGTAGATCGGCATCGCCCCGAGGCTCACCGCGGCCTCCAGCGTGATCGCGACGCTGGAGTCCACCCGGGCCAGCTCCTCGATGGCCAGGCACAGGTCGAAGTAGGTGCCACCCATGCCCCCGTACTCCTCGGGGAACGGAAGACCGAACAGTCCCAGCTCGGCCATCGCCTTCACGACCCCGTAGGGGAACTCACCCGACTCGTCGTGTTCGGCAGCGCTCGGAGCCACGACGGTGCGTGCGAAGTCCTCGACAGTCCTGCGAAACTGCTCCTGCTCGGCGGTGAGGGCAAAACGGGGCAAAGTTCGTCTCCTTACCGGACATCCGTTGACTCGCACTCTACGATGGAAAAATGCTCGCCGGTGGGGACGCTTCAGGGGGACTCTCGGCTTCCCGAGTGATCTCGGCCCTAGAGGCTCGCTTCCACGAGGTGTGGCGGTTCCTCACGGTCGGGGTCATCAGCACTGCCATCGAGTTCGCGCTGTTCAATGCGATGGTGTTCGCGCTGGCGTTCGGGCCGGTGACCGCCAAGGTGATCGCCACGGCTGCCGCGATGGTCAACGCATACCTCGGCAACCGCCACTGGTCCTTCCGGCACCGGCCGCGCGCCCGGCTCTCCTCACAGGCGTTGCTGTTTCTCGTGGTGAACGGCATCGGGATCGCCATGGGGGCGGCGTTCGTCGCCGGCGCCAACCGGATCTTCGACGCGCAGAGCTTCGTCGCGCTGAACCTGGTCAACGTCGCTGCCGTGCTGTCCGTGCTGGTCTTCAGGTTCTGGGCCTATCACCGCTGGGTGTTCCCGAGCGACGGACAGGTACTCAGCGGACGGAGGACCAAGGGCATCCCACCGCAGGCTGTCCCGGTCGGCCCAGTCGGCTCAGTCGGCTCAGTCGGCTCAGTCGGCCCCGCGAGTTCCGTGGTCCCCGTCGGGGTCGCTGTCTCGCCCGTCGGGAACCTCCCGGCCGGACTGGTGGGCGCTCCCCAGTAGCGCCACCCAGCTGCACAGGCGCCGCTGAGGAACCAGCAATCAGCTCCCAGTCGCGCAGCCTGCCCGGCAGCTCAGCCCGTCAGACCGGGGTGATGCCGTGTCGGCGCCGTGAGAAGTCCCGCTCCTTGCCCTGGTACGCGCGGTACCTGAGGACGAGCTCCTCCCGCAGGTCCTCCGGCTCCACGATGGCGTCGACCACCATCTCCGCCGCCAGGTGAACGATGTCGATGTCCTGCTCGTAGGCTGCGCGGCGCTCGGCGACGAAAGCACTCCGCTCGGCCTCGTCCTCGATGGCCGCGATCTTGTTCGCATAGACAGCGTTGACGGCCGCCTCGGCACCCATCACCGCGATCTTCGCGGTGGGCAGCGCCAGGGTGGCGTCCGGCTCGAACCCGGGCCCCGCCATCGCGTACAGCCCGGCTCCGTAGGCCTTGCGCACCACCACGCAGATCTTGGGGACGGTGGCCTCGGACACGGCCGAGATCATCTTGGCACCGTGGCGGATGATGCCCTGACGCTCCACCGCAGTGCCGACCATGAAGCCCGGGACGTCTGCGAGGAACAGCAGCGGCACGTTGAACGCGTCGCAGGTCTGCACGAACCGCGCCGCCTTGTCGGCGGAGTCGGGGAACAGCACGCCGCCCTTGAACATCGAGTTGTTGGCGACGACACCGACCACCTCGCCGTCGAGACGCGCGAATCCGACGAGGAGCTCCTTGGCCCACAGCGCCTGGATTTCGAAGAAGCTGCCCTCGTCGACCAGCCCTCGCACGTAGCGCCGCATGTCGAAGGCCTGTCGCTCGCTGTCCGGCACCAGTGAGCGCAGGTCGTACTTCACCTCAGCGGGTGCAGGATCGGCCACCGGAGGGGTGCTCTGCCAGTTCGACGGCAGGTAGGACAGATAGCGGCGCACGACCCCGAGCGCCTCCTGCTCGTCCTTGCACAGGAAGTGGCCGCAGCCGGAGACCGTGCAGTGCATCCGGGCGCCGCCCATCTCCTCCAGCGTGGTCTTCTCGCCGACCACCATCTCGACCATCCGGTCGCTGCCGAGGTACATCGACGCGTTGCCGTCGACCATCGCGACGACGTCGCAGAAGGCGGGGATGTAGGCGCCCCCGGCAGCCGACGGGCCGAACAGCGCACACACCTGCGGGATCGCACCGCTGGCCCGCACCTGGCTGTGGAAGATCCGGCCCGCACCGCGTCGTCCCGGGAACAGGTCCACCTGGTCGGTGATCCGCGCACCGGCGCTGTCCACCAGGTAGACCATGGGCACGCGGGTGCGGTAGGCCGTCTCGATGATCCGGACGATCTTCTCGACCGTACGGGCGCCCCACGACCCGGCCTTCACGGTCGAGTCGTTGGCCATCAGACAGACCGGTCGGCCGTCGATCGTCGCAGTCCCGGTCACGACACCATCGGCGGGCAGGCCGTTCGCCAGGACGTTGGCGAACATGCCGTCCTCCGCGAAGCTGCCCGCGTCGACAAGCGACTCGACCCGGTCCCGGGCGAACATCTTGCCCCGCCGGGCGTTCGCCTGGTGATACTTGTCCGCCCCACCCTTGCCGATCGTGGCCCGCAGCTCGCCGACCGGAGGGTGCTCGCGTCCGTGGGTGCTCACGTTGGCAGGGTACGGGGACTCCCCCACCGTCACGGCGGGACGACGTACGACCGCGCTATCGGAGGTGGTCGGGGACCGGCGTGCGGCGGGTGCGCGGACCCGCCCTGAGCACCTGCGAGGGCAGCGTATGGCCGACCAGTTGCTCCGCCTGGGCCGCCACCTCGATCATGCGCTCCAGGTCGACGCCGGTGCTGATGCCCATGTCCTCCACCATGTGGACCAGTTCCTCGGTCGCAATGTTCCCGCTGGCGCCCGGGGCGTACGGGCAGCCCCCCAGCCCGCCCACGGAGGCGTCGAAGTCGGACACGCCGAGCTGCAGCGCCGCCAGCACGTTCGCCAGCCCGGTCCCCCGGGTGTTGTGGAAGTGCAGGTTCAGGGGCGTGTCCGGGAACGCCATCCGGGTCTCGCCGACGAGCCGGGTCACCCGCGTCGGCGTGGCCATACCGGTCGTGTCCCCGTACGACAGACCGTCCGCACCGTGCTCGAGGGCCTCACGGGCCACCGAGAGGACCCGCTCCAGCGGGACATCCCCCTCGTACGGGCATCCCCAGGCCGTGGAGACGATCACCTGGCAGGTGGCGCCGACGTCGTGCGCGGTTCCGATCAGCTCGGCAATCTCGGCAAGCGACTCGGCTGTCGTCCGGTTCAGGTTGGCGCGGTTGTGGGTGTCCGAGGCGCTCACGACCACCTCGATCTCCCGGAACCCGGCGTCGAGGGCCCGCCGGGCACCACGCAGGTTGGGCACCAGGGCGCTGTATCGGATCGGGTCCGCCCGGTCGATGCCCTCCCAGACCTCGGCCGCGTCGGCCATCTGGGGGATGGCTCGGGGATGGACGTAGGAGACCGCCTCGATGCGCGCCACCCCCGTGGTCGCGAGGGCGTCGATCAGCGCGATCTTGCCGGCGGTGTCGACCGGAGGCTCGTTCTGAAGCCCGTCGCGGGGACCCACCTCTCGCAGGGACAGCGACGTCGGCAGATCGCCGACGAGGCTCATCGCACGTGCTCCACGTCACCTGCGGCGACCGTCACCCGATCGGACTCCGTCTGCAGCACCAGTCCGCCCGACCCGTCGACGTCCACAGCCTTGCCCACGAGGGCTTCGCCGCCGGGCACGGTCACCGTTACCTCCTTGCCGAGCGTCGCGCAGCGCTTGCGGTACGCGGCAACCAGGCCACAGGTACGGGCGTTCCCGTGGCACTGCCGCCAGTTCCGGTAGTCGTGCTCGACCTGGTTCAGCACGTGACCGATGAGGACGTCCCGATCCACCGTCCAGGCGCCCTCGAGCTCGAGCGAGGTCGCCTCCGCGATGGGGAGCTCCGCCATCGTCGTCGTGACGTTGACCCCGACTCCCACGACGATCGCGTCGCCTGCCAGCTCGGAGCGCACTCCGCCGGCCTTGCGTGCCCGCGCGCCCAGCAGCAGGTCGTTGGGCCACTTCAGCCTGGTCTCGATCTCCGTCGCCTCGGACAGCGCGACCGCCAGAGAGGTGCCCACCAGCAACGGCACCCATCCCCATCGTGACCGCGGCACGTCGACCGGTCGCAGCAGCATGCTGAAGATGAGTCCGGCCCGCGGCGGAGACACCCACTGACGGTCGAACCGCCCGCGCCCGCTCGTCTGGAAGTCGGCGGCCGTGACCAGCCCTTCCGGCTCGTTGCGCAGTGCGAACGCCGCCACGTCCTCATTCGTCGAACCGGTCTGGCCGAGGACCCTGACGGTGTGCCAGAGTCCGCCCTCCCGGATGACGTGCTCGCGAATCCGCTCGGAATTCAGTGCTTCACGCTCAGCCACCGGACCCCCTCTTGAATGTCAGTACGGCGTTGCCGCGGCGTACACCAGACTCGCACCGATCCCGCCTCGGAGCCACGACTCCGGGCGGGTCGCTGGCAGGGTTCTCAGAACCCTTCTCAGAACCACGTGCTGCACCACGCAGGCTCGGGCCACCCGAGCAGAGCCGACAGGCGGGGCACGGCGCCGGCATCCGGCACGACCGCCTGGCCGCACGCGACCAGTGTGGCCAGCCGGCCCGAGCCCAGGTACAGCGCGCCCAGGCCGGCGGCGGTCACGCTCAGGTCCGGCTCGTCGCTGCTGCGCTCGCAGCTAGCCCTTCCGCCGTCGGCGACCAGCCGGTAGACGCCCTCGGCAGGGCCTCCGGGGTCGCGCACCCGCATCACCAGAGTCCCGTCCACCGGATAGCGGCGGGACTGCAGCGCGCGGCACACATCCAACGGCCGCAGCCACAGCATGTCTCTGCGCCAGGCCTGACTCACCGCGCGGGCGTCCTGGAGCAGCCACGGCAGGTCGTCGTCCACCCGCCGGTCCTGCGCCTGGATGCGTCCGACCAGGTCGACGGCGAGCAGGTAGCGCCACAGGGACGCCTCGGCGGCCGACGAGACGGCGACCAGCTCCCGCAGCTGAAGCACGCTCTGCGCCACGCGCGCCTCCCACTTCTGGCGGACGTCGAAGCGCGCGAAGCCCGCCGGCTCGCCGCCACCGTCACGGCACAGGATGTGAAACGCCGCAGGCGCGTGCTGAGGCACGCGAGCCAGCGTTCCCAGCTCGGTGCCCCAGCGCCAGCTGCTCCGCGAGACCCCGCCCGGGTAGCGCCGCCGCTGCCTCTCGAACAGCGCAGGCGCCACGGCCAGCAGATCCGCGCCGGAGAGTTCCTCGACGGTGTGGTCCACGCCCGGGGCGGACGCGTTCATCCGCGCCGCCCGCGCGTCCACGTCGAGCCAGACGTGATCGGTGGCGGGCCCGAACCCGAACCGTCCGTAGATCGGGTACTCGGAGGCCACCAGGACGCTGACCACCTCACCCCGCTCGGCCGCGTCGGCGATCTCGGCCTCGAGCATGCCGCGGACGAGGCCGCCGCGCCGGTGGCTGGGGCGGGTGGTGACCATGGTGATCCCAGCGGCGGGGACCACTTCGCCCCCCGGGACCGAGACGTCGAAACCGAAGCTGGCCAAGGTGCTGACCAGTGAGCCGCCCGAGTACGCGCCCCGCATCCGCCCGTACGGCAGCCCGGGCAGCCAGGCCTCGACCTCCTCGTCGCTGGGCCGGCTGAGGAAGCCTGCCGAGACGGCCCGGAACCAGTCCTTCGTTGCGTCCGCTGTGATCAGGCGCACGTCAACCATGACGCGGAATGTAGACCTGGTGGGACCTGCCCGCCCCAGCGGCCGGGCCCACCTAGTCTGGGTTCGTCTGATCTTCTTACCTCGGGGGGAAATGCCAGTGTCCGCGGTCCCGGCGGAAGAAACGCCCTCGTACGACATCCACACCACCAGCGGCAAGGCTGCCGCCCTGGACGCACGCATCGACGACGCCATCCATGCCGGCTCCGCTCGTGCCGTGGAGAAGCAGCACGCCAAGGGCAAGATGACGGCTCGGGAGCGAGTCGAGGCCCTCATGGACCCGGGCTCGTTCGTCGAGACCGACGCGCTGGCCCGGCACCGCGCCACGGCGTTCGGCCTCGCCGCCCAGCGACCGTACGGCGACGGCGTGATCACCGGCTACGGCACGGTGGACGGCCGCCCGGTGTGCATCTTCAGCCAGGACTTCACGGTCTTCGGTGGCTCGCTGGGCGAGGTCTTCGCCGAGAAGGTCATCAAGGTGATGGATCTGGCGATGAAGATCGGCTGCCCGGTGGTGGGGATCAACGACTCCGGCGGCGCGCGCATCCAGGAGGGAGTGGTCTCGCTGGGCATGTACGGGGAGATCTTCCACCGCAATGTGCAGGCTTCCGGGGTCATCCCACAGATCTCGCTGATCATGGGACCGTGCGCGGGTGGAGCGGTGTACTCCCCGGCCATCACCGACTTCACCCTGATGGTCGACAAGACCTCCCACATGTTCATCACGGGCCCGGACGTCATCAAGACCGTGACCGGCGAGGACGTCGCATTCGAGGACCTCGGTGGGGCGCACACCCACAACACGAAGTCCGGGGTGGCCCACTTCCAGGCCAGCGACGAGGCCGACTGCCTGGAGCTGACCCGGGCACTGCTGTCCTACCTGCCCAGCAACAACCTCACCGAGCCCCCCGCCTGGGACCCCGACCCGGCCGCCTCCGACCTGGGGGTGAGCAGCTACGACGCCGAGCTCGACGACCTCATGCCGGACTCGTCCAACGTCCCCTACGACATGCGGACGGTCATCGAGCACGTGGTCGACGACGAGGAGTTCCTCGAGGTACATGCGCTGTTCGCGCAGAACATGGTGTGCGGGTTCGGTCGGGTGGAAGGTCATCCGGTCGGCATCGTCGCCAACCAGCCCATGCACTTCGCCGGGACGCTCGACATCGACGCCAGCGAGAAGGCCAGCCGCTTCGTACGGACCTGCGACGCCTTCAACATCCCGGTGATCACCTTCGTAGACGTCCCGGGCTTCCTCCCGGGTACCGACCAGGAGTGGCAAGGAATCATCCGCCGCGGCGCGAAGCTCATCTACGCCTACTCGGAGGCGACGGTCCCGAAGATCACGATCATCACCCGCAAGGCCTACGGCGGCGCATACGTGGTCATGGGCTCCAAGCACCTGCGCAGCGACATCGAGCTGGCCTGGCCCACCGCCGAGATCGCGGTGATGGGAGCCCAGGGCGCGGCCAACATCATCCACCGACGCGAGATCGCCACCGCGGGACCGGACCCGAAGGCCGTCGAGAAGCGTCGGGCGGAGCTGATTCAGGACTACGCCGACCACTTCGCCAACCCGTACATGGCCGCCGAGCGCGGGTACGTGGACGCGGTCATCCATCCGCGTCAGACCCGCTCCGAGATCGTCAAGGGGCTGCGCCTGCTGCGGTCCAAGCGGGAGACCCAGCCTCCCAAGAAGCACGGGAACATTCCGCTGTGACCGCCCACGACGAAGGGACGCCGCTGGTCAGGGTGCGGCAGGGCAACCCGACCGACTGCGAGCTGGCGGCAGTGGTAGCGGTCCTCGCCAGAGTCGACGCCGCCGCGCGAGCCGCCCGGGCAGCGTCTGCCGCGCAGGACTCCGGCGCTGCCGGGGTGTGGACCGACCGGGCGAGCCTGCTGCGTCGCCAGGTGACCCCGGGTCCGGGCGCGTGGCGCTTCTCTGCCACGCCGCACTCATGACCGCCCCGACCACCCCGACCACCCCGAGCCACCCCGGCCACCCCGGCCAGGGTGCGGGGACCCCGCTGGGCGACGGCCATGCGGTGGGTGGGCGTCGTACTGCTCGTCCTGACCGTGCTGCTCGGATGGGCCAACCGGACCCTGCTGGACGCCGAGGGCTTCGCGGACGCCACCGTGGAGGCCCTGCAGCAGCCCGCCGTCGCCTCGGAGATCGCCGAGGTCGTCACCGACGAGATCATCCTCGCCGCGGAGGAGGACCTCACCGCGATCCGACCGCTGATCGTCTCGACGGTCGAGGTCGCACTGACCAGCGACGTGGCTGCAGGAGCGATCCGGCTGGCCGCCTCGACCGCACACGACGTGGCGTTCAGCGAGCAGGGCAACACGCTGTTGCTCAACCTGCAGGACCTCGCCGTTCTCGTGAAGACTGCGCTGCGGACCATCGCTCCGGAGGCCGCCGACAGCATCTCGGAGGCGGAGATCCCTGTCGAGGTTCCGGTCGCGGGCGACGCCACCGATGACACGGTCAACCTCGCCCAGCAGGCCGCCAAGGCGCGGTGGCTGCTGTGGGGTGCTCTGGTGCTGGGGACAGGTCTCCTGCTGGCGGGGATCCTGCTGGCAAGGTCACGGCGACACGCCATGCTCTCCGCCGGCGTCGGCCTGATCACGGGGGGTCTGCTCGTCGCGGTCGGGGTTGTCGTCGGCAGGCTCACCGCCGTGCTGGCTGCCGGCGACAACAGCTCCCTCGTCGACGCGCTCTACCAGTCCTACGTGGGTCCGCTTCTGAGCTGGGGCGTCGCGCTGGCCCTCATCGGGGTGGTGATCGCGGCCGCCGCGGCCGCACTGCTCGACCGGATGGACCTCGACGCATGGCTTCGCTCGGCGGCCCGCGCACTCGCCCGTACGCCGGCCTCGCGCTTCTGGGCCGCGGTCCGGGCGGTCGCGCTGCTGGCTGCCGGAATCCTTGTCGCCTGGCACCCCACGGCCACGGTGACGCTGCTCGTCGTGCTCGGCGGCGTGCTTCTCGCCTTCCTCGGGCTGCGTGAGCTGCTGGGCATGATCGCCGGTCCGGCCCCCGCCACCATCGGGGCACCTATGGAGGGCCCGGGCGCCGTTCCGTGGCGTCTGGCGATGCTGGCGGTGGTAGGGATGGCACTCGTCGGCGTGGGGGTGGCGTTCCTCGCCACCCGGACGCCCCCGGTCCAGGCTGCCTTCGCCGGGGCCTGCAACGGCTCGGTGGACCTCTGTGACCAGCCCTTCGACGAGGTGGCGCTGGCAGGGACCCACAACTCGATGGCTGCGGCAGACGTGCCCGGCTGGCTGTTCCCCAACCAGGGCAGCAACATCCCGGACCAGCTCGCGGACGGTATCCGGGCGCTGATGATCGACACCCACGTGGGGCTGCCCACGGGGGACACCGTGGTGACGGATCTCGATGCCGAGCCCGACGCCACCGAGACCTACGTCGAGTACGTCGGGCAGGAGGGCCTGGACGCGGCCCTACGCATCAGGGACCGGGTGGCCGGTCAGCCAACCGGCGACCCGGCGATGTACCTCTGCCACGGGTTCTGCGAGCTCGGTGCGCAGCCCATGGCAGCGGTGCTCACGTCCATCCGCAGCTTCCTGGTCAGCAACCCCGGCGAAGTGCTCGCCATCGTCATCCAGGACGACGGCGGAACCCCCGAGCAGATCTCGGCGGTCTTCACCGAGACAGGCCTGTCGGACCTGGTATGGAAGGGTGACGTGCCCACCCGGCAGGGCACTGGCGAGTTCCCGACCCTGGGCGAGATGGTGGAGGCCAACCAGCGGGTCATGGTGTTCGCCGAGAACCGGGTGGAGGGTGCGCCCTCCTGGTACCACCTGATGTACGACACCTTCCAGGAGACTCCGTACAAGTTCGAGAGCCCCGACGAGATGTCCTGTGAGCCGAACCGTGGGGGTACGGACGGCTCGCTCTTCCTGGTCAACAACTGGATCGAGACGGCGCCGGCGCCCAAGCCCAGCAACGCGACCATCGTGAACGACTATGACCGTCTCCTGGAGCGGGTCCAGCGCTGCCAGACCGAGCGCAGCGTGCCGGCCAACGTGGTGGCCGTCGACTTCTACGGAAACGGTGACGTTCTCGGCGTGGTCGACACCCTCAACGGGATCCCGGACGCACGGTGAGTGTGACCCTCGTCCTCGCCTCCGCCTCACCCGCCCGCCTGCGCCTGCTGCGCTCAGCCGGGATCGACCCGGTGGTCCGGCACAGCGGGGTGGACGAGGAGGCACTCGCTCGGCGGCTGCCCCCGGGGACCCGCCCCGCCGTGCTTGCCACCGAGCTCGCCCTGGCCAAAGCCAGCGTGGTGGCCGGCACACTGAGTTCCGAAGCGGAGAGCTCGCTCCGGCAGGTCGTCCTCGGCTGCGACTCCGTCCTGGAGTTCGACGGAGTCGCCTACGGCAAGCCCGTAGATGCCGCCGAGGTGCGCCGGAGGTGGGAGCGCATGGCCGGACGGAGCGGGACCCTGCACACCGGTCACGCGGTGGTGGAGGTCGGCAGCGCGGCAACCGCCCTCGAGGTCTCCTCCACGACGGTGCGTTTCGCCCGGCCCAGCAGCGCGGAGCTGGACGCCTACATCGCCACCGGCGAGCCCCTTCAGGTGGCCGGTGGCTTCACGCTGGACGGGCTCGGTGCCTGCTTCGTCGAGGGTGTGACGGGCTGCTCAGGAACCGTCATCGGAGTCTCGCCGTCCCTGGTGCGCACCCTCCTGGCCCGCCTGGGAGTAGCGCTGACCGAGGTCTGGCCCGTGCAGACAGCACCGGGGCAGAGCGCCTAGTCTGCTAGGCATGGCCTCACGACCTGACCCTGCCTCTCTGCTGGTTCTCGCCCGGGACGTGGTGGGAGACCTCACGTCAGGCCTGCCGCGCAGCCTCGACCCGGCGCAGGTCGACCTCCGCGAGATGGACCTGCTCTATCCGCCGATCCTCGTCTTTGCCCGAGGGTTCTTCCTCGCGCTGGGCCTGCAGACCTCGGTGAGCGGATCGGACCACGTGCCACGCTCCGGGGGCGCGGTCATGGCCATCAACCACACCAGCTACATCGACTTCCCGTTCGCCGGGCTGGCCGCACGCCCCTCGAACCGGCTGGTCCGGTTCATGGCTAAGGAGTCCACCTTCCGGCACCGGGTCTCCGGACCCATCATGCGGGGACTGCACCACATTCCGGTGGATCGCGAGGCGGGGGCCGGGGCGCTCGAGGCTGCGGTGGACTCGCTGCGCGCGGGGGAGATCATCGGGGTCTACCCGGAGACCACGATCAGCCGCTCCTGGGAGATCAAGCCGCTGAAGACCGGCGCGGTGCGCATGGCCAAGGAAGCGGGCGTGCCGATCCTTCCCACCGTCATCTGGGGGGCCCACCGGATCTGGACGAAGGGACGGCCCCGGGACTTCGGGCGCAACGGCTACCCCGTACTGATCGAGGTGGGCCAGCCGATCGAGGTGTCTCCCGGGGACGACAACCGGCACGCCACCCAGCACCTGCGCACCGAGATGCGGACGATCCTGCACCGACTGCAGGAGACCTACCCCGACCGACCTGGCCCGGACGAGGACCCCTGGTGGCTGCCCCATCGCATGGGCGGCAGCGCCCCGACCCTCACCCAGGCCGAGGAGATGGACGCCGAGGAGCGGGAAGCGCGCCGGGCAGCGCGGGACGCCCGGGAGAGCTCCGGGACCGTGCCGAGCGCCTCGAGCACCCAGACCCCCGGGAGCGCCCAGAGCACCGGATAGCGAAGGTCACGTGCGAGCACCGTACGACGGTGTCGCCGGACACCTATCCTCGACGGTGCCGGAACGAGGGGGTTCGCTGTGCGCAAGGTCCTGATCGCCAACCGGGGCGAGATCGCCGTACGGGTCATCCGTGCCTGCCGGGACGAAGGCCTGGGCAGCGTCGCCATCTACGCCGATCCGGACCGCGACGCCCTGCACGTCCGGATGGCGGACGAGGCCTTCTCCCTCGACGGCACCACACCCGGCGACTCCTACCTGCGCATCGACAAGATCATTGACATCGCCCATCGCAGCGGCGCGGACACGGTCCACCCCGGCTACGGCTTCCTGTCGGAGAACGCCGACTTCGCCCAGGCCGTCATGGACGCCGGCCTGACCTGGGTCGGGCCGACGCCGGACGCCATCCGGGCCCTCGGCGACAAGGTGGAGGCGCGCCACATCGCCATGAAGGCCGGTGCCCCGCTCGTGCCGGGTACGCCGGACCCGGTGGCCGGAGCGGACGAGGTGGTGGCATTCGCCACCGAGCACGGTCTGCCGGTCGCCATCAAGGCTGCCTTCGGCGGGGGCGGCCGCGGCCTGAAGGTGGCCCGGTCCCTCGAGGAGATCCCTGAGCTGTACGAGTCCGCGGTGCGCGAGGCGACCGTCGCCTTCGGCAGGGGTGAGTGCTTCGTCGAGCGGTACCTGGACCGGCCGCGCCACGTCGAGGCACAGGTCCTCGCCGACGTCCACGGCACCGTGGTGGTCGTCGGCACTCGGGACTGCTCGCTGCAGCGTCGCCACCAGAAGCTCGTCGAGGAAGCGCCCGCGCCGTTCCTGACCGAGTCCCAGCGCTCCGGCATCCACGAGGCGGCACGCGAGATCTGCCGCCAGGCCGGCTACCACGGTGCCGGAACGGTCGAGTTCCTGGTCGGACAGGACGGAACGGTCTCCTTCCTGGAGGTCAACACCCGGCTGCAGGTCGAGCACCCGGTCAGCGAGGAGACCAGCGGCATCGACCTGGTCCGCGAGCAGTTCCGGATCGCCGACGGCCAGGCCCTGGACATCACCGAGGACCCGGCACCCCACGGTCACTCGATCGAGTTCCGCATCAACGGCGAGGACCCCGGGCGCAACTTCCTGCCGGCTCCCGGCACCGTGACGCGGTTCGTCGCGCCGCTCGGCCCTGGCGTCCGGGTCGACACCGGCATCGAGTCGGGCTCGGTGATCGGAGGAGCGTTCGACTCCCTGCTCGCGAAGCTCATCGTCACCGGCCGGGACCGTACCGAGGCGCTGCAGCGGGCGGCCCGCGCCCTCGACGAGCTCGTCGTGGACGGCATGGCGACCGTCATCCCGTTCCACCGCTCCGTGGTCATCGACCCGGACTTCGCCCCCGCCGACCCGGCAGCCACCTTCGCGGTGCACACCCGCTGGATCGAGACCGAGTACGACAACACGATCCAGCCCTACGACTCCCCTGCCGAGCTGCACGACGAGACGCCGGCCCGCGAGACGGTGGTCGTGGAGGTCAACGGACGCCGGGTGGAAGTCGGCCTGCCCGCGGGTCTGGGAACGGCCATGCCCGGCCCGGGCGGCGCGGGTGCTGCCCGACCCCGGCCCGGTGCCCGGCGCAAGTCCGCCGCTGGCGTCAGCGGGGACGCACTGACCTCACCGATGCAGGGCACCATCGTCAAGATCGCGGTGGCGGACGGCGACATGGTGGAGGAGGGCGATGTGATCGTGGTGCTCGAAGCCATGAAGATGGAGAACCCGCTGAAGGCCCACAAGGCCGGTACGGTCAGCGGGCTGGGCGCGGCGGTCGGCGATGTCGTCACCTCCGGCGCGGCCATCTGCGAGATCAAGGACTGACCGGCCGGGGGGCGAGCGAGCAGACCATGTGCACGTGGCGCCCGATCGCAGGCAGCTCGAACGGCTCGCCACGAGCCACGAAGCCCCGCTTGCGGTAGAAGTCCTCCGCACTGGTCCGCACCGCGCACCACACCGAGGGCCCCCCGTAGCGGACCACGTGCTCCCTCACGCACCGCAGCAGCACAGTACCGAGGCCCGCCCGCTGCCAGCTCGGAACCACCGCCAGCCCCCGCAGCCGCCAGGCATCCTCCGGATGGCCCACTCGCGCCTGCCTGCGCACGCTGACGACCCCCAGCGGCGCGGCAGGGTGGCCGGGCCGCCAGACCGCGAAGAACCCCGAGCTCACGTCCTCGTCCCCGGAGAGGGCCATCGCCTGTACCGGCTCGTGCGGACGCAGCAGACGCTGCCGCAGGTCGAAGGTCACGTGCGCCGGCACCGGTCCCCAGCACAGCGCTTCGCTGTCCGTCCCGGCGGTGAGGGTCAATCCTGCTCCCGTGCAGCGCGCGCCGCCAGGAACGGCGTCAGGCTGTCCGGGTCGGCGAGCGCGCTACGACTGACGGCCGTCTCGGGGTCGGCCCCCAGCAGGATTCGCTTGACGGGGACTTCGCACTTCTTGCCGTTCAGGGTGCGAGGCACAGCCGGGACCGCCACGATCCGGTCCGGCACGTGGCGCGGCGACAGCTGCTCACGCAGCGCCCCCGACAGCTCCTCGCGGAGACGGTCGTCGACGACGGCACCCGCACCGGGCACCACGAACAGCACCAGGTCGCCGGCTCCCCCTGGTTGGGAGAGATCCACGACCAGGCTGTCGGCCACGGCCGGGTGGGCCTCGACGACGCGGTAGAACTCGCTGGTACCCATCCGGATCCCGCCCCGGTTGAGGGTCGAGTCCGAGCGGCCGGAGATCACGACGCCGCCGCGCGGGGTGATCCGTACCCAGTCTCCGTGTCGCCACACGCCGGGGTAGTCGGCGAAGTATGCCTCACGCAGCCGGGAGCCGTCCGGATCGTCCCAGAACGCCACCGGCATGCTGGGCATGGGCTCGGTGATGACCAGCTCGCCCACCTCGTCCAGGAGCGGTCGGCCCTGCTCGTCGAACGCGGCCACCGCCGCGCCCAGCATCCGGCACTGGATCTCGCCGCGGTGGACCGGGAGCACGCTCGCCGGGCCGACGAAAGCCGTGCACACGTCCGTCCCTCCGGAGAGCGACCCGATCAGGATCTCCGGCGACACCTCGTCGTGGACCCACCCGAACCCGTCGTCGGTCAGAGGTGCACCCGTCGAGCCGAGAATCCTGACCCCACTGAGGTCATGGCTCAGGCGGGGTCGGACGCCCGCCTTCATGCAGGCCTGCACGTACGGAGCGCTGACGCCGAACAGCGCGGGCTCGGTCTCCTCGGCCAGCTTCCACAGCACGTCCATCTCGCGCGCGGCGGGGCTGCCGTCGTAGAGGACCAGGGTGGCGCCCCGGAGCAGTCCCGACACCAGGAAGTTCCACATCATCCACCCGGTCGTGGTGTACCAGAACACCCGGTCACCCGGTGTGACGTCGCCGTGGATGCCGAGCGCCTTGTGGTGCTCCAGCAGGATGCCGCCGTGCCCCTGCACGATGCCCTTGGGAAGGCCTGTCGTGCCGGAGGAGAACAGCACCCACAGCGGGTGGTCGAACGGGACCGGCTCGAAGTGCAGCGCCGCGGTGTCGGCGAGCATCTCCGCCCAGAAGAAGTCGCCCTCGAACTCGACCTCTGCCAGCTCTTCCGAGGTCCCGGCGTAGGGCACGACGACCGTGGCGACCAGCGAGTCGAGCTGCTCGCTGACCTGCTCGATGACCTCCAGCCGGCTGTGGACCTCGCCCCCGTACCGGTAGGCGTCCACGCCGAGAAGAACCTTCGGCCGCAGCTGGGCGAAGCGCTCCAGGATGCTGTGTGCCCCGAACTCCGGGGCGCACGAGGACCAGATCGCTCCCAGGCTGGCGGTGGCCAGGAACGCGATGACCGCGTGGGGAGAGTTGGGCAGGACTCCGACCACCACGTCTCCGCGGCCGACCCCCATCTTGCGCAGCGCGGAGGCCACGGCTGCGACATGGTTGCGCAGCTGCCCGTACGTCATGGCTCCGGTCAGGCCGTCCTCACGCTCGAACACGAGCGCGAGTGCCCCCGCCTCCCGTCCCGGCCCGGGGGCCAGGGCGTGCGCCGCGTAGTTCAGCCGGGCGCCCGGGAACCACTCCGCTCCCGGCATGACGCGGTCGACGAGCACCTCGCGAGGGTCTTCGTCCGCACTGATCCCGGCCCAGTCCCAGATCGCTCCCCAGAAGTCCTCGATGCGCTCGGTGGACCAGCGCCACATCTCGTCGTAGGTGCCGAAGTCCAGGCCCCGGTGCTGCCGCAGCCAGTCGGCGAACGCGGTGACCCCGGATGCCGCAATCCGCTCCGGACTCGGGCGCCACAGGACCTCAGGCTCGGGAATCGGGGATGCCACCATGCGCGCAGCCTATCGGGACAGCAGCCGGAGGCGTCCGCGCAAGCACGCGCCCCGCTGCGCCTGCTAGCTCCCTCGCATGAGCAGGCGCGCGGCCTCCGTCATCGAGCCGGACAGCGAGGGATAGATCGCGAAGGTCTGGGCGAACTGGTCGACGGTCAGGGAGTTCTGGACTGCCATCGTCACCGGGAGGATGAGCTCGCTCGCGCGGGGCGCGACCACGACGCCTCCGATCACGATGCCCGAGCTCGGCCGGCAGAAGAGCTTCACGAAACCGAATCCCAGGCCCATCATCTTCGCCCTGGCATTGGTCTCCAGCGGAAGCGTCACCGTCCGGGCAGCCACCTCTCCGGCATCCACCTGGCGCTGTGTCACGCCCACCGTCGAGATCTCCGGGTTGGTGAACACGTTCGAGGAGACGGTGGCGAGGTTCAGGGGCGCGACGGCCTCCCCGAGGGCGTGCCAGACCGCGATCCGGCCCTGCATCGCGGCCACCGAGGCCAGCATCATCACTCCGGTCACGTCCCCGGCCGCGTAGACGTTCGGAGCACCGGTACGCGACACGCGGTCCACGGCCAGGAATCCGCCACGAGCGGGCGCGACGCCGACATGCTCCAGGCCGAGCCCCGCCGAGTTGGGCACCGAGCCGATCGTCATCAACGCGTGGCTGCCCGTCACCGTTCGACCGTCCTCCAGGGCCACGCGGACCCCGTCCCCGGCCTCGGCCACCGCCTGAGCCCGGGCCCGCGGGACGATCTCCATCCCCCGCTCACTCAGAACGGCCTCCAGGACCGCCGCCGCGTCCGGGTCCTCACCCGGAAGAACGTGGTCGCGGCTGGAGACCAGGACCGTGTCCACACCCATCGCACAGTAGGCAGAGGCGAACTCCGCACCCGTGACACCCGAGCCCACCACCACGAGCCGCTCCGGAAGGGCGTCGAGCCGGTAGAGGTCGCGCCAGGTCAGAATGCGGCGACCATCCGGTCGGGCGGCATCCAGCACGCGCGGCGAGGCGCCCGTGGCGACGAGGACGACGTCCGCGGCCAGCGTCTCCTCCTCCTCGGCCCCGGTGCGCACAGAGATCCGGTAGGACGCGTCCGGCTCACGAGGTCCGGCGAACCGGCCGGTCCCCCGCACCACCCGCACGCCGGCGGTGACCAGACGCGACTCGATGTCGGCCGACTGGGCGCTCGCCAGGTCGACCACCCTGCCGTGGACGGCGGGGGCGTCGGCATGCAGACCGGTCGCGGGACGGGCCCGTACGCCCAGGACCTCCAGCCGGGACAGCACGTTCATCACGTCGGAGACGGCGATGAAGGTCTTGGACGGCACACAGTCGGTCAGCACACAGGCGCCGCCCGGGCCGTCCTGTTCCACGAGGGTGGTCCGTGCGCCCAGCTGGGCCGCGACCAGAGCCGCCTCGTATCCCGCCGGACCGCCGCCGATGATCACCAACCGAGTCACGGGGCCATTCTTGCCCCCACGGATCACAGGACGGGACTGCAGGGGGTGCAGTCGGCCGTACTCTGTGGCGGTGCCGCTGTACGCCGCCTACGGGTCCAACCTGGACCCGGACCGAATGCACCAGCGCTGTCCGCACTCTCCGGTCGCGGGCACCGGCTGGCTGAACGGCTGGCGGCTGACCTTCGGCGGCGAGGACGTCGGCTGGGAAGGGGCGCTGGCCACGGTCGTGGAGAGCACCGGATCCTCGGTCTTCGTGATGCTCTACGACGTCACCACCACCGACGAGGCGCAGCTCGACTCGTGGGAGGGTGCCGACCTCGGCTTCTACACCAAGATCCGGGTACGCGTACAGACGCTCGACGGAAGTGATCTGGCCTGGCTGTACGTCCTGGACGCCTATGAGGGCGGACTGCCGTCGGCGCGGTACCTCGGGGTCATTGCGGAAGCCGCCGAGAGCGCCGGCGCTCCCGGTGACTACGTCGCGGACCTGCTCAGCAGGCCCTGCAGCTCACTCGGCCTGTAGCAGCTCGGAGTCCGGCAGGGCGGAGCCGGTTCGCTCACCGTCGTCGGCGGCTCGGGCGCGCAGGGCGGCCAGTGCGGTACTGACCATCACTCGCACGCCCACCTCGAGCGCCCCTTCGTCGATGTCGAAGGACGGCTGGTGCAGGTCGAGGGGCGGCTCGCCGGGACGCTGCACGCCCAGGCGCCCCAGCGCCCCGGGCACCTGGTCGAGGTAGTAGGCGAAGTCCTCGCCGCCCAGACTCTGCGGAACGGTCACCACGCGGCCCCTCCCCAGCGCCACCTCGGCCGCCTCCCGCATGATGTTCGTCGCCTCCGGGTCGTTGACCACGGGAGGCACCCCTGCCGAGTAGTCCACCTCCGCCACCGCCCCCAGGGGCATGGCCACGTCGTGCACCAGTCGGCGCACCATCTCCGAGGCCCCCTGCCAGCTCTCGGGGTCGAGGACGCGGAGGGTCCCGATCGCGGAGCCGCTGCCCGGGATCGCGTTTGCGGTGCTGCCCGCCCGGATGGCCCCCCATACCAGCGACATCCCGGATCGGGGGTCGACCCGGCGCGAGAGCAGAGCGGGTACGTCGGTCACGACCTTGGCCAGGGCGTAGACGAGGTCCACCGTGAGGTTCGGCCGTGAGGTGTGCCCTCCCGGGCCCGACAGCCGCACCTCGACGCGGTCCGAGGCGGACGTGATGGGTCCCGGCCTGATCCCGAAAATGCCCACCTCCAGGCGCGCGTCGCAGTGCAGCGCGAAGATGCAGTCCACGCCCGCCAGGACGCCCGACTCGATCGCGTGGAGGGAGCCGCTCGGCAGCGTCTCCTCGGCGGGCTGGAAGACGATCCGCACCCGTCCTGGCAGGTCGACGCCAGCCAGGGCCAGGGCGGCCCCCAGCACGACGGCCGCGTGGGCGTCGTGACCGCAGGCGTGGCACACCCCGGGAACGGTCGAGCGATAGGGCACATCCTTCACGTCGTCCAGCGGCAGTGCGTCGATGTCGGCCCGCAGTGCGACGGTCGGTCCGAGCCAGGACGGATCACCCGCCCCCGGCCCGATGTCACACATGACTCCGCAACCGCCCGGGAACACCTGCGGGGCCAGCCCCGCCGAGGCCATCCGCTCCGCGAGGTACTCGGTGGTGAGGAACTCCCGGTATCCCAGCTCGGGGCTGGCGTGCAGGTGCCGCCGCGCGGCAACGATCTCGTGCCCGTGCGCGTCCAGCCAGCGGTCCAGCCAGTCCTCGCTCATCGGGTCACGCCTTCGTCCATCTCCCGAAGCAGCGAGTCGACGACCGCACGCAGGTCACCGGCGTGCTCGGCAGCCGTACGGCGCTGCCGCAGGTAGGACGGACCCACCTCGAGGACGGTCCGCGCGAACTCCAGGTCGGACTCGCAGCCCAGCCGGCGCGCCGTCGGGGCGAGGTCCTCCAGCAGGCGCTCGATCTCCCCGCGCAGGGGGCCCACCCGTCCCGACTCGTCGAGCACGATGTCCGCCTCGAGACCGAACCGGGCCGCCCGCCACTTGTTCTCCCGAACCACCCACTCCCGCGGACGCGGGAGGGCGTACCCCTGCTCCATATGGTCGTCGAACTGCTGCACCAGCGACTGGGTCAGCGCGGCCGCCATCATGAGCTCGTCCAGAGTGGGCACGTCGTCGAACACCCGGACCTCGACCGTGCCGAAGTTGGGGTGGGGTCGGATGTCCCACCAGACCTCGCGGATCGTGTCGATGCTGCCCGCGGTGATCTGCGCGGCCACGTACGACTCGAACTCGGTCCAGTCGCTGAACTGCTCGGGCAGGCCTGCCGTGGGAAGGCTCTCGAAGATCTTGGTGCGGGCCGACGCCAGCCCGGTGTCGCGTCCCATCCAGTAGGGACTCGAGGCGGTCAGCCCGAGCATGTGCGGGACGTACGCGGTCAAGGCAGTGACGAACGGAATGACCTTCTCGCGCGAGGTGACGCCGACATGGACATGGACGCCGTGGGTGGCGAGCCGGTGGGCCGGCCACTGCAGCCGCTCGACGAGGCTGTGGTAGCGCGGGTTGGGACTGATCTGCTGTTCTGCCCAGTGGTTGAACGGGTGGGTGCCCGAACCCACCAGACCCAGCCCACGGCGCTCTGCCGCGCCTCTCACCTCGGCCAGCGTGCCGGCGATGTCGGACCGGGCCTGCGGGACGCTGTCACAGACGCCCGTGATGATCTCGACCGTGGACTGGTACAGCTCATGCTTGGCCTTGGGATGCGAGTCGAGATCGGCGGGCCGGATCTCCTCCAGCACCTCCACCGAGGCCTGAGCCAGGTCACGCGTGACCCGGTCCACCAGCTCGAGCTCCCACTCCACGCCCACGCTGGCGTGCCGGGAGGCGTTGAAGGCCACGCGCACGCAGACAGGCTATCGGCGCGCGACCCCACCGCTACAGCGTGTCGCGGGGGACGTAGGTGCCCCACACGTCGCGCAGCGCGTTGCAGACCTCTCCCACGGTGGCCTCGGCCCGCAGCGCCTCCTTGAGCGGGTAGAGCACGTTGTCGCTGCCCGCCGCCGCCCGTCGGACCGCGGCCAGGTGGCGCTCCACCTCGGCGCTGTCCCGCCGGGCGCGCAGGGCGGCCAGGCGCTCCCGCTGGTCGGCTTCGATGGACGGGTTCACGCGCAGCGGCTCGTAGCTCTCCTCCTCCTCGACGGTGAACCGGTTCACGCCCACGACGGTGCGGGAACCGTCTTCGACGGACATCGCCACGTCGTACGCCGAACGCTCGATCTCGCCCTTCTGGAAGCCCTGCTCGATCGCCGCTACCGCCCCGCCCGCGTCCTCCACGCGCCTGATCAGCGCGTCGGCCTCGGCTTCGAGCTCGTCGGTGAGGGCCTCCACGACGTAGGAGCCCGCCCACGGGTCCACGGTCGCAGTGAGATCGCTCTCGTAGGCGATGACCTGCTGGGTTCGCAGCGCGAGCCGTGCCGCCTTCTCCGTGGGGAGCGCGATCGCCTCGTCGTAGGAGTTCGTGTGGAGCGACTGGGTGCCGCCCATGACCGCCGCCAGCGCCTGAACCGTCACCCGGACCAGGTTCACCTCGGGCTGCTGCGCGGTCAGCTGTACCCCGGCCGTCTGGGTGTGGAACCGCAGCATCATCGACTTGGGGTTCGTCGTGCCGAACTGCTCCTTCATGATGCGTGCCCACAGCCGCCGGGCAGCGCGGAACTTGGCGACCTCCTCCAGCAGCGTCGTACGGGAGACGAAGAAGAACGCCAGACGCGGCGCGAACTCGTCCACCTGCTGCCCGGACGCGATGGCCGCCCGGACGTACTCGATGCCGTCGGCCAGGGTGAAAGCCACCTCCTGCGCCGGCGTGGCCCCCGCCTCCGCCATGTGGTACCCGGAGATCGAGATGGTGTTCCAGCGGGGTACCTCGGTGCGGCAGTAGGAGAAGATGTCGGTAGTGAAGCGCAGCGACTCCTGGGGCGGATAGATGTACGTCCCGCGGGCGATGTACTCCTTCAGCACGTCGTTCTGGATCGTGCCGGTCAGGGCGCTCCCCGGGATTCCCTGCTCCTCGCCGACCAGCTGGTAGAGCAGCAGCAGGACCGCGGCCGGAGCATTGATCGTCATCGACGTGGAGACCTTGTCCAGCGGAATCCCCCGAAAGAGGGTCCGCATGTCCTCCAGGGAGTCGATCGCCACGCCCACCTTGCCCACCTCACCGTGGGCCACCGGATCGTCGGAGTCGTACCCCATCTGGGTCGGCAGGTCGAAGGCGACCGAGAGGCCCGTGGTGCCGGCGCCGAGCAGCTGGTGGTAGCGCTCGTTGGACTCCTTCGCCGTCCCGAATCCCGCGTACTGGCGCATGGTCCAGGGTCGCTGGGTGTACATCGTCGGATAGACACCGCGCGTGAAGGGGTAGCTGCCGGGCTCCCCGAGCCGGTCCTCGAGACCCTGCGCGACATCCTCTGCGTGGTAGACAGGTCGCAGCGGGAGACCGGACTCGGTCAGTCGCTCGGCGCTGTCCGGGCGTCGTGAGTGCTCCTGGCTCATGAGCCGAGGGTATCCAGGCCCCGCCGTGATCGGAGTCATGCGCAGAAGTCCGTTCCGACGGGTGTGTGCAGCATCTCAGGGAGCCTGAGCAGCGGGAGGATGAGTGCGATGCCTCCGATGCCTCCGATGCCTCCGACACCTGCCCCCGACCCGGGGGCCGACCGACTGGTTGCCCGGCGCGTGGCCGACCGATACCGGCTGCTGCAGGTCGTCGGCCGCGGCGGGATGGGTACGGTGTGGCGAGCCTACGACGAGCTCCTCGGCCGGGAGGTGGCCGTCAAGGAGCTCAGACAGCCACCCGGGACCTCGGACGCCGACGCCCGAACGCTGGCCGAGCGCACCCTGAGGGAGGCGAGGGCGGCGGGTCGGCTGGCCAACCCGCACGTCGTGACCGTCTACGACGCGGTCGTCGACGACAGCCGTCCCTGGATCGTCATGGAGCTCCTTCGGGCCCGGAGCCTGGCGGCCGTCGTCGAGGAGGACGGCCCGCTGCCGCCGGATCGGGTGGCGCGGATCGGCCTGCAGGTGCTCTCCGCGCTGGAGGACGCCCACCGGCACGGCATGCTGCACCGCGACGTCAAGCCCGGCAACGTGATGCTGGGTGCCGGCGACTGGGTGACGCTCACCGACTTCGGTCTGGTGACATCGGCCGGTGACCCACACCTCACGGCTGCCGGGGTGGTCCTCGGTTCGCCGGACTACGTCGCACCCGAGCGGATTCGCGGCAATGCCGAGCCCGGGCCGCCGTCGGACCTCTGGTCGCTCGGCGCCACCCTGTACGCGGCGGTGGAGGGCCGGGCGCCGTTCCACCGCGACGGAGGGCTGGAGACCGTCAGCGCGGTGCTCAACGACAAGCCCCTCGCCATGCGCAACGCCGGCCCGCTCAAGGGTCTGCTCTCAGGTCTGCTGAAGAAGGATCCGGACTCCCGCATCGACGCGGCGGACGCTCGAGAGCTTCTGCAGCGGGCTGCGCTGCGCGGGGTGCCGCCGGGTGGCGCTGCGCCGCTCCCACGGGCCGCGCCGAAGGCGACCCCTACCGATACGACTCCGCCGCCGGCGCCAGAGCCCCGTACTCCTCCGGTGCCCGAGCCGGCTCCGCCGTGGGTTCCGCGTCCGCGAGCGCAGCCGGAAGGCACGCGGCGTCCGACGCCACGCCGGCGGACCGTGGTACTCGTCGCCCTGCTCGCATCCCTGGTCGCGGTAGTGGTGGGATTCGTCGCGACCCGCGCCTCCGAGGACTCCGCGGCCCCGACGACTGCCCCGAGCCAGCCGCCGGCTGCACCGGAAGCACCGGAAGCACCGCAGACGTACCAGATCTACACCCACCCGGTCGGATACACCCTTGCCGTACCGGTGGGATGGGTCTCCTCCGGACCAGACGAGGCAGCCACGTTGACCGACCCCACCGGCACCACAGTGCTGCGCGTGGAGACCGCACCCGCCGATCCGGCGGGCTCACTGGCCGCACTG
Source organism: uncultured Actinomycetota bacterium (assembly GCA_963752715.1). Classification (GTDB taxonomy): domain Bacteria; phylum Actinomycetota; class Actinomycetes; order Mycobacteriales; family CAVVZQ01; genus CAVVZQ01. The sequence goes on from CAVVZQ010000006.1 coordinate 153,075, forward strand.
CAGCAGGAGCACGACCTGGCGTCCGCGGGAACGGCGGGCTATGAGCTCATCGCGCTGGAGCAGGTGGACTACCGTAGCTACGACGCCGCTGAGTGGGACCGTACGGAGGACTCCGACGCAGGTCAGCGTCGCATCCGCAGTCGTGCATTCACCGACCCGGCCCGGCCGGGCGAGCCCGAGCAGTACGTCGTCACCCTGGAGACGCCGGCGGAGTCCTGGCAGCTGCTCGAGCCGGTGTTCACCGCTGCGATGCAGACATTCCAGACGCCACGGGCCTGATCATCTCCCTGTCGCGGGGTGGGGACCCGTGGTTGTCGGCAGCCCGCACCCCAGTAGGGTCTGCGTCAGACCGAGGAGGTTCGACGATGACAGATGCCGCAGCCCTGCGGGCCCAAGCCGAAGCCTGGATCGCCCAGGACCCCGACCCCTTCACCCGGGACGAGCTGACCAAGGTTCTCGATGATCCCGCGGAACTCGAGGACCGCTTCGGCAGCCGTCTGAAGTTCGGCACAGCCGGCCTTCGGGGAGCCCTGGGTGCCGGTCCCAACCGCATGAACCGCGTCGTCGTAGCCCAGGCGGCTGCCGGGCTGGCGGCGTACCTCCTGCGTACGCCCGCCGAGCAGCGCAAGGGCCGTGTCGCGATCGGCTACGACGCCCGCTACAACAGCCGCCAGTTCGCCATGGACACCGCCGAGATCCTGCAGGGTGCGGGCTTCGACGCCTACGTCGCCCCCAGAATCCTGCCCACGCCCTTCGCCGCCTTCTGCGTCCAGCACCTCGACTGCGACGCCGGCGTGATGGTGACCGCCAGCCACAACCCGCCCCAGGACAACGGGTACAAGGTCTACGCGGGCAACGGCGCCCAGATCATCCCCCCGATGGACCGGGAGATCGAGGCGGAGATTCTCAAGGTCGCCGAACGCCCGATCAGCGAGATTCCGCGCCGGATCGGCTTCATCGACACACCCGAGGAAGTGGTCGAGGAGTACTTCAACCGGGTTGCCGCCCTGGCACGCGCCGAGGACCGCAACATCACGATCGCCTACAGCGCGATGCACGGCATCGGCGCCGAGAGCGTGCTGACGACGCTGCAGAAGGCAGGGTTCCCGCCGGTGGCCGTGGTACCCCAGCAGCTGGCGCCCGACCCCACCTTCCACACGGTCGACTTCCCGAACCCGGAAGAGCCGGGAGCGATGGACCTGGTGGAAGAGCTCGCTGCCAACATAGGTGCCGACATCGCGATCGCCAACGACCCGGACGCCGACCGCATCGCGCTGTCCATCGGCGGGCGGAGGCTCACCGGGGACGAGACCGGGTACCTGCTCGGTGACTACGTCATCCGCACCACCAGCGGCCCGGACCGGATGGTGGCCAACTCGCTGGTGTCCTGCTCACTGCTGGGCGAGATCGCCAAGAAGCACGGTGTGGAGCACAAGGAGACCCTCACCGGCTTCAAGTGGATCATGAACGCCGGCGACAACATCATCTACGGATATGAGGAGGCGCTCGGCTACGGCTGCGCCCCGAGCATTGCCCGGGACAAGGACGGCGTGTCAGCCGCCATCATGGCCTGCGACATCGCCGCTGCGCTGAAGAAGGAGGGCAAGACCATCCTGGACCGTCTCGACGAGCTTGCCCTCGAGTACGGCTACTACGCCACCGGGCAGCTCTCGGTTCGCGTGGAGGACCTGTCCCTGATCGGCAAGGCGATGGACCACCTGCGGGCGAACCCGGTGACCGAGGTACTCGGCAAGCCCGTCACGGTCTTCAACGACGACACCGAGAACAAGATTGTTACCGTCAAGGCCGACGGGGTTCGGGCGATCGTCCGTCCCTCCGGCACCGAGCCCAAGCTCAAGTGCTACCTGCAGGTCGTGGTCCCGGTAGTGGACGAGGACCTTGCATCGGCGCGTACGCGCGGAGACGAGTTCCTCGCTCTGCTCAAGGAGGAGATGCGGGTCGCCCTGGGCCTCGCATAGCTTCTGAGATTTCGACGGATCGGACTCGCATCGCCGGGCCTGGCATCGCCGGGCCCGGCGATCCGCGATCGGCATGATCGCCCCGCCGTGGCACAAGAACATCGAGCGCGGATCCCCGGCTGGACGACCAAACCTCCCGCGGTCCGCGCCCCTAGCGCGGACCGAACTGCCTGTCCCCGGCATCTCCCAGCCCCGGCACGATGAACGCGCTCTCGTCGAGGTGCTCGTCCACCGCTGCCGTCACCACGGTCAGATCGAGGCCGGACTCCTCCAGGGCGGCTAGGCCCTCCGGCGCGGCCAGAACGCACACCACGGTCAGCTTCCGCGCGCCGCGGTCGAACACGAGCCGACACGCCCGCAGCAACGAGCCACCTGTGGCCAGCATCGGGTCGAGGAGGAACACCGGACGACCTGCGACGTCCTCCGGGAGGGACTCCAGATAGGCGTGCGGCTCGTAGGTGGTCTCGTCCCGGGCCATCCCGATGAAGCCGACCTGGGTACTCGGCATCAGCGAGAGCGCGGCGGGAAGCATTCCCAGACCAGCCCGGAGGACGGGGACGACCAGGGGCTGGACGTCGATTGCCACCCCGTCGGTCGCAGCGAGGGGCGTCTGTACGGTCAGCGACGCCATCGGCAGCTCCCGGGCTGCCTCGTACACCAGCATCCTCGACAGGTCGTCCAGCGCCAGCCGGAAGGCGGCATTGCCCGCGGTCCTGTCCCGCATCCGGGTCAGGCGGTCAGCAGCGAGCGGATGGGTGATCTGAACGAGGCGCACCCCGCCACCGTATCGGACGCGACCCCGCATTCGGGGCGTCCGAACCGACCCCTAGACTGCGCAGCGAGGACGAGTGTCTGACTGGAGGACGCATGGACGCCGCGCACGTCGCACACATGATCGACCACACGCTTCTCAAGCCTGAGGCGACCGTTGACCAGGTTCGGGAGCTGTTCAAGGAGGGGGGCCAGATGGGAGTCTTCTCCTGTTGCGTGTCGCCGTCCATGCTGCCCCTGCCGGTGGACACCGTGCCGGAAGGCGTCAAGGTCTGTGTCGTGGTTGGCTTTCCCTCCGGAGCGGTACGCCCGGAGATCAAGGCCGCCGAGGCGGCCTACGCGGTGGCCAGCGGAGCAGACGAGGTCGACATGGTCATCAACTTCGGATGGGCGAGGGAGGGCCGCTTCAGCGAGATCCAGGCGGACATCCAAGGCGTGCGGGATGCTATCCCCGGGACGCTGCTCAAGGTCATCCTGGAGAGCTCTACCCTCACCGACGACCAGATCGTCCGGTGCTGCGAGGCTTCAGTTTCCGCCGGCGCGGACTTCGTCAAGACCTCGACGGGAATGCACGCCAGCGGCGGCGCATCAGTCCACGCCATCTCGCTGATGCGACAGACCGTCGGACCGGACATCGGGGTGAAGGCCAGCGGCGGCATCCGGGACGGCGCGTTTGCCCTCGCACTGATCGAAGCCGGTGCCAGCCGACTCGGAGTATCGGGCACCCAGAAGGTTCTCGAGGACATCGCCGCAGGCGCGGTCGCCGACGACACGCAGCCGGCGCCTCAGGGCTACTGAGCGTCCGCCACCAGGCCTGAAGCCAAGAGCGAAACCGTCAACGGCCCCCGGGGAACCCCGGGGGCCGTCGCGTGTCGTGGCCTCGTGTCGTGGTACCCAGCGTCGCTCGCGCAGGACCGCGTCGCTCTGGGTCGCTTCACACCCCGCTCAGACGCGGTCCGCATAGAAGGGCACCAGCTGCTCGCGCAGCAGACGCTCCCGCTCCTCGTACGGCAGGAAAGCCGCCTGCATCGCGTTCACCTCGACGCGAGCCACATCGGCCCAGCCCCAACCGAACGCATCGCTGACCGCAGCCAGCTCGGACGTGGTCGTACAGTTGCTCATCAGCCGGTTGTCGGTGTTGACGGTGACCGCGAAGCCGAGGCTGTGCAGCAGCCCGATTGGGTGTGCGGCGTAGGTGTCCGCGATGCCGGTCTGCAGGTTCGAGGTCGGGGCAACCTCCAGTGGGATCTGGCGGTCCAGGACGTACTGGGCCAGTCGGCCCAGCCGCGGCGCGCCCCCTCCCGGCGCCTCCTCGACCTCATCCGCGATGCGCACCCCGTGGCCGAGTCGCTCGGCTCCAGCGATGTGCAGGGCCTCCCAGATCGACTCGTACCCGTCCGCCTCCCCCGCATGGCACGTGATGTGCATGTTGGCCCGCGACGCCTCCCCGAAGGCCTCCCGGTGCAGGGACGGCAGGAAGCCGAGCTCGGGGCCGGCGACGTCCACGCCCACGACACCGTGGTCCCGGTACACGGTCGCAGCCTCGAAGGCCTGGGACACAACGTTGTTCTGTCGCATGCCGTCCACGAGCGCCCGGGCGACGATGTTCCGCCCAGTGGACCCCTCCCGCAATCCCTCGCACACCGCAGCGACTGCCTGGTCCAGCGTGAGCCCCCGCTGGGTGAACAGCTCCGGCGCGAAGCGGATCTCGGCATACACCACGCCGTCGTTCGCCAGGTCCTCCACCGCTTCGGCGGCCACCCGAACGATCGCATCGTGCGTCTGCATCACGCCCATGGTGTGCTCGAACGTGTCGAGGTAGCGCACCAGCGAGCCGGAGTTGCAGGCGTCGTAGAACCACTGCGCGAGCGCGTGCTCCTCGGTTTCGGGCAGGCCCTCGTATCCGGTCTCCTCGGCAAGCTCGATCACCGTCGCCGGACGCAGGCCGCCGTCCAGGTGGTCGTGCAGGAGCACCTTGGGTGCTTGAGCGAGCTCCTCTGCCGACAGAGCTGACACAGCCGACCCTGATTCAGTCTCACTCACGTGCCACTCCCAGCCGCTTGGTCCGGACGACACTGAAGGCGTCCACTGCTACTGCTGCTCCCTGCGGGTGACGACGTCCTCGGGGCCGAAGGCACCCGGGAGCAGCTCACCCAGCGTGACGGGAGTCCCGTCGGCTCCCCCGTCGAGGATCAGATCCTTCCCCCCGAACTCGTACAGCACCTGCCGGCACCGTCCGCACGGGGCCAAGGGCCGGCCGTCACCGGCGACCACGGAGATCGCGACGAGCCGACCGCCGCCGCTGGCGGCGAGCGCCGAGGCGATGCCGTTCTCCGCGCAGGTCCCCAGACCGTAGGAGGCGTTCTCGACATTCACCCCCTGGACGACGCGGCCGTCGTCCACCAGTGCTGCGGCGCCGACGTGGACATGTGAGTAGGGGGCGTAGGCACGACTTGCGGCGGCAGTCGCCTGCCGCCGCAAGTCGTCCCAGTCGATCTGTGTTGGCATCGATGGGTTCCGATCTGAGAGGTGATGTGCTTCTTCCGAACCGGGCGTCGCCGGTGCTAGTGCTCCCCTCGTCGGTACTCCACACCGTCCGCGGCCGGCGCTCGAAGCGTCGACGCGGTCGCTGCGAGCACGACCAGGGTGATCAGGTACGGGGTCATGGCAACGAACTGCGTCGCCAGCTGTTCGCCCTCGCCGAAGCTGAGCCAGAGCAGGAAGATGGCCGCCGCCACCACCACGAGCACGATCCCGCTGACCGCCTTGCCCTTGAGGAACGAGTTCAGAGCGAACACGAGTGCCACGATCGCCACGAAGAGCAGCAGGGCAACGACCGCCGAGTTCGCACGCAGCTGTAGGGCGTCCGAGTACCCGAACAGTCCTGATCCCGCAGCTGTGCCACCCGGCATGTAGTTTCCGAAGATCATCGCGGCGATACCGATGAAGCCTCGACCGGCCGTCTGGTTGGCGACGTACTTCGTCGTCTGGTTGACCAGGGCCATGCCGCCCACACCGGCCATGAAGCCGGACACCAGAACCGCGAGCCACTTGATGTTGATCACGTTGACACCCAGGGACTCCGCGGCCCAGGGGTTCTCACCACTGGCACGGATCCGCAGCCCGATCGCCATCCGCCACAGCACGAACCACGAGAGGACGTACAGGAGGAGGGCGAAGATCGTGATCAGGCTGACTCTGGTGACCAATCCACCGATGATCCCCGCAAGGTCGGAGACGACGAAGATGCCTTCCTTGTTGAGGTCGTCCAGCGCCCCCGCCCCCGGCAGGGTCACCGTCGTGAAGGGCTCGATCGGCGGCGACTGCTTCGGCCCCGCTCCCGGGATGCCCACGAACAGCGCTCCGGAGAGATACGAGGCCAGGCCCGGCGCGAAGATGTTGATCGCAGTACCTGCGACCACGTGGTTGACGGCGAAGTTCACCGCAGCCAGCGCCAGCAGCGCACCGCCCGCCATGCCGGCCAGAGCGGCGAACAACAGGCCGAACCAGGGGCTCTCCAGCTTCCAGCCGAAGTAGGCGCCGAACCACGTGCCCAGCGCCATCATGCCCTCGAGACCGATGTTGACCACACCCGAGCGCTCGGACCACAGGGCTCCGAGACCGGCCATGGCGATGGGCACGGCCAGCGTGAGCGCGGCATTGAACGTGCCCACCGATGTGATGTCGCTCTCGTCGGTCAATGTGCGTACCGCGCAGAACGCGAGGAACAGCACGAGTCCCAGGACCCAGGCTGGCATGCCACGCCTACTGGTGGTCACGCCCCCCGCCGTTGCCGTGTCCGTGGCGGTCATGCCTTCACCTCCGATGCATCGGAAGGCTGGGACTCAACGCGGGCGGCCGCGATCTCCTGTGCCTTCTTGACCTGCTTGTCCCGCATGAACTCGTCTGCCAGGACCGCGACGTACAGGATCGTGCCCTGCAGCACGATCACCAGTTCAGGCGCCAGCCCCTCGAGCTGGAACGCACCCTTGGCGATGTCCAGGAAGCTGAACAGCAGGGCGCCGAACACCATGCCGACCGGTGCGAGGCGGCCGAGGAGGGCCACCGCGATGCCGTTGAATCCGAGTCCTTCGGAGAAGCTCAGGTCATAGGCGTGCGGCGCGGTGCCGAGCAGGATCGGAAGACCGATGGTGCCGGCGAGCGCCCCGGAGATCAGCATGGCCGCGAGAATCATCCGCTTGGCGTTCACACCACTGGCGCGGGCCGCTTCCGCGTTCTCACCGCTGGCCCGGAGGTCGAAGCCAAACCGGGTCCGGTTGACGACGACCGAGTAGCCGATGCCGAGCAGGATCGCGATCCAGAGGAAGCCCCACAGGTTGTTCCCCCCGATCTCGAATCCCTCCAGCCATGCGCTCTCGGGAATCGGTTCGGTGGACACGTTGCTGCTGCCCTCGACCTGGAACTTGAAGGGGTTGTTGAGCAACCAGTTCGCCAGGTTGAACGCGATGTAGTTCAACATGATCGTCGCCACGACCTCGTTGACGTTGCGGGTCACCCGCAGCACGCCCGCGATCCCGGCCCACACTGCGCCGACCAGCATCGCCACGATGATGATCAGCAGTGTGTTGAGCAGGCCCGGGACCAGCGCCGCCCCACCGACCGCAGCCGCGACACATGCGGCGAGCCGGTACTGGCCCTCGACACCGATGTTGAACAGGTTCATCCGGAAGCCGACGGCCACCGCGAGACCCGCGAGGAACAGTGGGATCGCACGGTTGACGATCTCAATCAGGTTGCTCGACGAGGTCGTGAAGTCGATGACCGTGCTCCAGGTGGAGAACGGGTTGATGCCCGCCAGAGCGATGATGACCGCGCTGATAAGGAACGCGACCACGATCGCGATCCCCGGGCCCGCCAGCGCGTAGCCGATCCGTTGACCGCGACTCATGGCGTTACCTCACCTTCCGCCTTGACCGCACCTGTCATGTAGCCACCGAGCTGCTCGGAGGTCACCTCGCGGGGGTCGAACTTCGCGACGAGTTTGCCCTTGTACATGACGAACAGCTTGTCGGACAGTCCGATGAGCTCTTCCAGGTCCGCGGAGATCAGCAGGATCGCCAGGCCAGCGGCGCGGGCTTCCTTCAGCTTGTCCCAGATCTGCGCCTGGGCGCCGACATCGACGCCGCGGGTGGGCTGGGAGGCGATCAGCAGCCGCGGCCCGACCTTCATCTCCCGACCGATGATGAACTTCTGCTGGTTTCCGCCGGACAGGGCACCCGAGAAGGTGAGCTCGTCCGGTGTCCGGACGTCCCACTCGTCGATGATCTCCCGCGAGTCCTGCCGGGCGCGTCCCGCGTCGATCAGACCGCCCCGGTAGAGCGACTTCTCCCACTGGAAGCCGAGAATGCGGTTCTCCCAGAGCGGGAAGTGCAGCAGGAGGGCCTGCTTGTGGCGGTCCTCAGGGACGAAAGCGATACCGTCGCTGCGGCGCTTCTGGGTCGCGTCCTGCGAGATGTCGCGTCCCTCGAGCGAGACTGAGCCGTTGGTCAGGGTCTCCAGCCCCATGATGACCTCGGTCAGCTCCGTCTGGCCGTTGCCCTCGACGCCGGCGATGCCCACGACCTCCCCGGCGTGGACCTTGACCGAGACACGATCCAGGGCCGCCTTGTTGCCGCCCATCACGGTGACGTCTTTCAGCTCCAGAACGAGCTTGTCGGTGACCGTCGACGCGCCCCGCTCCGGCTGCGGCAGCTCGCTGCCGACCATCATCTCGGCGAGCTGCTTGGCGGTGATCATGCTCGGGTCGTCCACCTGGCCGACCGTCTCGCCCCGCCGGATGATCGTGATGCCGTCCGCGAGTGCGAGCACCTCATCGAGCTTGTGGGTGATGAAGATGATCGTCACGCCCTCGCCCTTGAGCTGGCGGAGGCTGTCGAACAGCTCGTCCACCTCTTGGGGGACCAGCACCGCGGTCGGCTCGTCCAAGATGATGATCTTGGCACCGCGGTACAGCACCTTGAGGATCTCGACCCGCTGCTGGGCGCCGACACCGAGATCGCCCACCAGCGCATCCGGATCGACGTTGAGACCGTACTTCTTGGAGACGTCGATGATGTGCTGGCGTGCTGCCTTGAAGTCGACGATGGCGCCCCGCTCGTCCCCGAGCACGATGTTCTCGGTCACGGTCAGGTTCCCTGCCAGCATGAAGTGCTGGTGGACCATGCCGATGCCGACATCGATCGCCTCGGTGGGGCTGGCGAACTTCTTCTCCTCGCCGTTGATGAAGATCTGTCCCTCGGTCGGCTGGTGCATGCCGTAGAGGGTCTTCATGAGGGTCGACTTGCCGGCGCCGTTCTCACCGCAGATCGCGTGCGCCTCGGCGCGACGGACCCGCATGTTGACGTTCTTGTTCGCGATGACGCCGGGAAACTTCTTCCAGATATTCCGTAGCTCCACCGCGTACGGCTCGTTAGACGCCGCGGCTGGAGGCGGTGCTGGTGCTGCGGCCGTGCTGATGACCCACGCTCCTTACTCAGGCGGCTGAGCCGCGATGGTCGGTGGGCCGGAAACGGCCCGCGACGCGCATACTAGCGAGCCGCGGAGCCGTCCCGGCAGGCGGTCCCGATCCCCTAGGAGAGGGTCGTCGGAATCTCTACGTCGCCAGCGATGATCTGCTCCTGCCAGCCGTCCATGTAGGCAATGTCGTCCTGGCTGAGGTCCGGGTTGGAGGTGGAGTACCCGACACCCTCGTTCTCCAGGTCGCCTGTGAGTGTCTCGCCACCTGTGATCGATCCGTCGATGATGCCCGAGGCGTAGTCGAAGACCGCGTTGTCGACCCGCTTGACCATGGACGTGATGATCGTCTTCTGCACGTCCGGCTGAGCAGCGAAGGACTCGTACTGGTCGGAGTCCACACCGATGCAGGCGGCACCCTTGGCAGCGCACGCGTTGAACATGCCGTTACCCGAGCCACCCGCTGCGTGGTAGAGCACGTCCGCACCCTTGTCAATCATGCTCTCGGCGATCACCTGCGCCTTGTCCGGCGAGGAGAAGGTCTCGTTGCCGGTGCCGATCCACTGGACCTGGACTGTGATGTCCTTGCCGAGGTCCGCACCGGCCGCCTCCGCGCCCGCCTTGTAGCCGGCAGCGAACTTCTCCAGCAGTGGCACCTGCTGGGCACCGATGAAGCCGACGTTGCCGCTCTGGCTGCGCAGCGCAGCCAGCGCGCCCATCAGGAACGAGCCCTGCTCCTCGGCGAAGACCAGTGAGGTGACGTTGTCACCCGGAACCACTGAGTCGACGATCGCGAACTGTGCATCGGCGTTGGCCGGAGCGACCGTGCCGAGCGCACTTTCGTAGGTGAAACCGATGGCTACGATCGGATCCGCACCCGCTCCGATCAGAGTCTCGAGGTTCTGCTGCTCCTGCCCCTTGCTGGGGGTGAGGATCTGCGTGCTGGCGCCCAGCTCGTCCTCGATGCGAACCGCGCCTGCCGCGGCCGAGTCGTTGAACGAGAAGTCGCCCGTACCCGCGTCCGTCAGCCCGATGCCGACGGTGACGTCACTGGCGCCACCGTCACCGTTACCTTCGTCGTCGCCGCCACACGCCGCAGCCGTCAGGGCCACCGCGGCTAGCAGGCCGGCGGCCTGTACTGCCCTGGTCCGTCGCACTCCCGTGCCTCCTTCATCCGTGGCCGTGGAAACAGACACCACTGCCTCTGCGAGTAACCTAACGAGCGCGACGCACGCGCCAGAAGGTGGGGCGCGCGAGTGTTATCGAGTCGATGCAAAGGCGTCACCTGCGACGTGAGCGATCGCTCCCCCGCACTGCATGCCGGCGGCCATTGCCGCAGGTAGTCTGGCCCCGTGGCGACATCGACCATGGAGGGTGGGGCCGCGCCGGATTCCGCGGCGACACCCCGGGGGCCTCAGAGCACCCGAAAACGCGGACGCTCCCGGGGCACGCTCTACCGCGGTGGGGACGGGCAGTGGACCTGGGTCCTGCACCGCATCACCGGCGCTCTGACCTTCTTCTTCCTGTTCACCCACGTCCTGGACACCGCGCTGGTACGGGTCTCCCCCGACGCCTACAACCGGGTGATCGAGAGCTACAAGACGCCGCTGGTCAACCTTATGGAGGTCGGACTGGTGGGCGCCGTTCTCTACCACGCGCTCAACGGGATCCGAATCATGCTGGTGGACTTCTGGTCGTCCGGTCCCCGCTACCAGCGGGCCATGACCGTGCTCATCGCAGCCGTGTGGCTGATCGTGATGATCCCGGGCACCTACTTCATGCTGGAGCACACGCTGCTGGAGATCTTCGGGGGTACCGAGTGAGCACGGCCGCACCGCTCGGGGGCGGCACCGCGAGTCCGTCTCTGGAGGCACCGAGGACACCTCGCCGCACCATGCGAAGGGCCGGTCGGCTCAGCGGCAACTTCGAGATGTATGCGTGGGTCTTCATGCGCATCTCGGGACTAGCCCTGGTGGTTCTGGTCCTCGGTCACCTTCTGATCATGAACATCCTGGACGGCGGCGTTCAGAGAGTGAACTTCGCGTTCGTGGCCGGCCGCTGGTCATCGCCGTTCTGGCAGGGATGGGACCTGCTCATGCTCTGGCTCGCGCAGCTGCACGGCACCAACGGGCTGCGCACCATCATCAACGACTACGCGACCAGGCCCGGGATGCGCTTCTGGCTGAAGATCCTGCTCTACGTCTCGGCGGCCCTGACGCTGGCGCTGGGCACACTGGTCATCTTCACCTTCGACCCCAACATCTGATCCGGAGTACGGCGAACCACCCGGGAGCGACCCTATGCAGAACCACCGGTACGACGTCGTCATCGTGGGCGCGGGTGGTGCCGGGATGCGGGCCGCCCTCGAGTCGGGCAGCAGGGCCCGTACGGCGGTGCTCACCAAGCTGTACCCGACCCGCTCCCACACCGGCGCGGCCCAGGGGGGCATGTGCGCGGCGCTGGCGAACGTGGAGGACGACAACTGGGAGTGGCACACCTTCGACACCGTCAAGGGGGGCGACTACCTGGTCGACCAGGACGCCGCGGAGGTGATGTGCCGCGAGGCGATCGACGCCGTCCTGGACCTGGAGAAGATGGGACTCCCGTTCAACCGGACGCCCGAGGGCCGCATCGACCAGCGCCGCTTCGGCGGGCACACCCGCAACCACGGCGAGGCCCCCGTCCGCCGCTCCTGCTATGCCGCCGACCGCACCGGTCACATGATCCTGCAGACGCTCTACCAGCAGTGCGTCGCGAAGGGCATTGAGTTCTACAACGAGTTCTACGTGCTCGACGTGATCCTCTCCGACGAGGGCGGGTCTCCGGTCTGCACCGGTGTGGTCGCCTACGAGCTCGCGACCGGCGAGATCCATGTCTTCCACGCCAAGGCAGTCGTCTTCGCCACCGGCGGATACGGCAAGGTGTTCAAGGTCAGCTCCAACGCCCACACGCTCACCGGCGACGGCATGGGCATCGCCTTCCGCCGCGGGCTGCCGCTCGAGGACATGGAGTTCTACCAGTTCCACCCCACCGGCATCTACAAGATGGGGATCCTTCTCACCGAAGGCGCCCGCGGCGAGGGCGGCATCCTCCGCAACCGGGACGGCGAGCGGTTCATGGAGCGCTACGCGCCGACCATCAAGGACCTCGCCCCCCGGGACATGGTCTCGCGCGCGATCTACTCGGAGATCCGCGCCGGTCGGGGCTGCGGGCCGAACGCCGACCACGTCTACCTCGATCTGACCCACCTCCCCCCGGAGCAGCTCGACGCCAAGCTCCCCGACATCACCGAGTTCGCCCGGACCTACCTCGGGATCGAGCCCTACACCGACCCCATTCCGATCCAGCCGACCGCCCACTACGCGATGGGTGGCGTTCCCACCGACATCCATGCCCGGGTGCTGCGCAACAACCACGACGTCGTGCCGGGGCTGTACGCGGCCGGCGAAGTGGCCTGCGTGTCGGTCCACGGGGCGAACCGGCTCGGCACCAACTCGCTGCTCGACATCAACGTCTTCGGGCGCAGGGCGGGAATCGCGGCCGCCGAGTACGCCACCGAGGTGGGCTTCGCCGAGCTGCCCCCCGAGCCCGAGGCCCTGGTGGTGGACATGCTCGAGCGCATCCGCAGCAACCGGGGCGGTGAGCGTACGGCGACTCTCCGGTCCGAGATGCAGGAGACCATGGATGTCAACGCCATGGTCTTCCGTACGGAGGCCACCCTCAAGCAGGCCGAGATCGACCTGGCCGGCCTGCGCGAGCGCTACGAGTACGTGACCATCACCGACCACGGCTCGCGCTTCAACACCGACCTGCTGGAAGCCGTGGAGCTCGGGTTCCTGCTGGACCTCGCCGAGGTGATGGTGGCCTCGGCGAGAGCTCGCACGGAGTCCCGCGGTGCCCACTTCCGCGAGGACTACCCGCAGCGCGACGACGCGAACCTGATGCGCCATACGATGGCCTACCGGGTCGGCGACGGGGCCGCCGCGGAGGTGCACCTGGACTACAAGCCCGTGACGGTGACCCGCTACCAGCCGATGGAGCGCAAGTACTGATGACCACTGACACCGCCATGGGTGCCCCGGACGTCGCAGCCGGTCAGGCCGGTTTCGCCGCGGACGCCGACAATGGGCAGGCACCCGCGCATCTCCGCGAGATGACGATAAAGGTGCGACGCTTCCTGCCCGACGAAGAGGACGCAGCCCCGTTCTGGCAGAGCTTCACCGTCCAGGTTGACCCCACCGACCGACTGCTCGATGCGCTGCACCAGATCAAGTGGCACGTGGACGGCTCGCTGACGTTCCGACGCTCCTGCGCCCACGGCATCTGCGGCTCGGACGCGATGCGCGTCAACGGGGTGAACCGACTCGCCTGCAAGGTGCTGGTGAAGGACCTTCCCGGCACCGTCACGGTGGAGCCGATCAAGGGGCTGACCGTCGTCAAGGACCTCGTCGTGGACATGGAGCCGTTCTTCGAGGCTTACCGATCGGTGAAGCCCTTCCTGATCGCCACCGGCCAGGAGCCCTCCGCGGAGCGGCTTCAGTCCGCCGAGGACCGCGCCCGTTTCGACGACACCACCAAGTGCATCCTGTGCGCGGCCTGCACGACGTCCTGTCCGGTCTACTGGAATGACGGCGACTACTTCGGTCCGGCAGCCATCGTCAACGCACACCGCTTCATCTTCGACAGCCGCGACGAGGGTGCTGAAGAGCGGCTCGAGATCCTCAACGACAAGGAAGGGGTCTGGCGCTGCCGGACCACCTTCAACTGCACGGACGCCTGTCCTCGCGGCATCGAGGTCACGAAGGCCATTCAGGAGGTCAAGCGGGCCCTGATGTTCGGGCGTGTCTGACCGGAGACGCCACCGTCGTAATCCCTCAAGTTGAACTTGAGGATCGGCGCGCCAGGGCAGGTCCCGAGTCTTCGGGCGACTAACCTCCGGAGACTGTGAGCCCAGCGATCCTTCGTACGATTCTGGCCGGCGCGGCCACTGCGACCCTTCTCCTCGGGGTCGCCCCCGGATGCGCTTTCGCCGACGCAGCATCTGGGGCGGCGGGCGACAGCACCGTCGGCGGCTCCCTGTCGACAACGGTGGGCGGCCCGCTGCTCGCCGACACCGGCACCGTCCTGCCCGAGGGGGCGCCGCCGCTCCCCTCGTACGCCACCGCCCAGTCATTCGTGCTGGCGGAGGCGAACACCGGCACGGTGCTGGCCGCGCGGGACCCGCACGGCCGCTACGCGCCGGGCGGAATTCAGAAGCTGCTCACGGCTCTCACCCTGATCCCCAAGCTCGACCCGGGCGACAAGCTCGTCGCCGAAGCCGACCACCTCGGCTCGGGAGGCAGCAAGGCCGGGCTGAAGCAGGGGGCCGAGTACTCCGTGGAGGACCTCCTCTACGGCATGCTGCTGGCGTCCGGGGACGATGCGGCCAACGTGCTCATCGACTCCGCCCCGGGAGGGTCGACGATCGGCCTGGCCGCGATGCGCGCGGAGGCCAAGCGTCTGCAGGCGAACGACACCCTCGTCGTGAACGCCACCGGGAGCGACGCCCAGGGTCAGGTGACATCGGCCTACGACACGGCACTCGCCGCCCGCGAGGGACTGCGCAACGGAGACCTCGCCCGCTACGTCTCGACGGAGCAGCACGTTGCGCAGACCTCACATGGGCCGCTGACCTGGACCAACGACAACAAGCTGCTCGGCAAGTACCCCGGAACCGTAGGGATGAAGAGCGGTGAGACCGCTCCGGCCGGGGGCACCTACGTCGGAGCCGTCACGCGGGACGGTCGGACGCTGCTGCTCGTCCTGCTGGCCTCGGCGGACAAGGTGGCGCCGCAGGCGATGGAGATGTTCGACTGGGCGTTCGCGCTTCCGACCGACATCGAGCCGATCGGTGATCTCGTCGAGCCGCTCGCCTCACCCGCGACCTCCTTCGTCACCACGGCCAGTGCACTGCAGGATCTCGAAGCTAGCGACTCCGACGGCGCCGCGAGTGGTGACACTGCCGCCGGTTCCGGCACAGATGCGGACCAGTCCGGTTCCGGTAGCACGGGGGGATCGTCGGAGGCTTCCGGTGAGTCGGTCTCCGCGGCCGCCTCGAGCGGCTCCGGGGGCCTCGGATTCGGTACGGAGGCCACGCTGTCCCTGCTGCTGGTGGCCTTCGCGGGAGTGGCGATCCTGCTGCTGTCAGCGCGTGCCGTACCGACGGCCCGCGGACCGCGCCCCGTACCTGCGTCAGCAGCGGCGGGAACGGGCGGCAGGGGCGCTGCCGGGTCGGCTGGCGCCGGACCCCGGCCCGTGCGGCGCGAGGCGCCGCGACAGCCCTCACCCGCCAGGTACCCGGGTCCGAGCAGGAGCGCGGCGCGGGGCCGAGCTACCCAGAGTGGTCCCCGACCGCCCGCAGGCAGCTCACCCGGCGGGGGGCGTCAGCGGTAGGAAGCCGATCCGGTCCCGCACCTCCGCCATCGTGGTGAGGGCGACCGCACGTGCCCGTTGAGCCCCATCAGCAAGCACGGTGTCGAGGTGCCGCTCGTCGTCGAGCAGGTCTCGTACCGTCTCCTGCACCGGGGCCACCCACTCCAGCACTGCCTCGGCCACGTCCTTCTTGAAGGCCCCGTACCCGCTGTCGGCGTAGCGGAGCTCGAGGTCGGACACCCGAGCTCCGGTGATGCCCGCGAGAATCCGGAGCAGGTTCGTCACGCCAGGCTTGTCATCGGATGCTCTGACCTCGGTGCCGGTGTCCGTGACCGCACGCATGATCTTGCGCCGGAGCTGGGAAGGCTCGTCCAGCAGCTCGAGAGTCCCGCCCGGCGAGTCGCTGGACTTGCTCATCTTCGCGGTCGGGTTCTGCAGATCCATGATCTTCGCCGTCGAGGCGAGGATGTGAGGCTCCGGGACGGTGAACGTCCGGCCGAACCGGGTGTTGAACCGCTGCGCGAGATTGCGGGTCAGCTCGAGGTGCTGGCGCTGGTCCTCGCCGACCGGAACCGAGTCCGCCTGGTACAGCAGGATGTCGGCGGCCTGGAGGACCGGGTAGGTGAACAGCCCCACCGTCGCCACCTGCTGACTGCCCGCCTTGTCCTTGAACTGCGTCATCCGCGTCGCTTCGCCGTAGCCCGTGATGCAGGCCAGCACCCACTCCAGCTCGGCGTGCTCGGGGACATGCGACTGCACGAAGACCGTGCAGCGGTCCGGGTCGAGCCCCAGTGCCAGCAGCTGGGCCACGGAGACCCGGGTACGCCGCCGGAGCAGTGTCGGGTCGTGGCGCACGGTGATGGCGTGCATGTCCACGACGCAGTAGAAGGCCTCGTGCGTGTTCTGCAGGTCGACCCACTGCTTGAGCGCGCCCAGGTAGTTGCCCACGTGGAAGGAGTCGTGGGTGGGCTGTATGCCGGACAGGACCCGCGGCCGGCCGGAAGAGGCGTCCTCGCTCATGGCGACATTCTCCCAGCCCGCTAGCTCTCCAGGGGCGCGTGCGGGCTCTCGGCGGAGGGTGACTCGCTCTCGGTGAGTCGACGCACCCTGACCCGCTCGATCCTGCGCTCGTCCATGCGGGTGACCTCGAGTCGGACGCCGTCGGCCTCCACCAGGTCTCCCTCCCGGGCCAGCCGGCCCAGCGACGCGGTGACAAACCCGGCGACGGTCTCGTACGGTCCCTCGCGGAGCGAGACGCCGGAGCGTTCCGCGAAGTCCTCCAGATTCATCAGGCCGTCCACGTCGAGATCCCCACCCTCGAGCTGTCGGGACGAGTCCGCCTCGACGTCGTACTCATCACGGATGTCGCCGACGACCTCCTCGATGAGGTCCTCCAGGGTCACGATGCCGGCAGTGCCTCCGTACTCGTCCACCACGATCGCGAGATGCGCCCCCCGCTGGCGCATCTCGGCCAGCGCCGCCAGAACCGGCTTGGTGCCCGGGATCCGCAGCACCTCCCGAGCGAGCTCGCCGATCGCCCGGCCGGGGTCCCGGCGCAGCAAGGCCGCGGCGGCGTCGCGAGAGTGCAGGAAGCCCACCACGTCGTCCACGTCACGGTCGATCACGGGACACCGGGAGTAGCCGGCGGACACCATCGCAGGCAGAGCGCGTCGCACCGGCATCGAAGCGCGCAGGAACGTGACCTCCGTCCGGGGTCGCATCACCTCGCGCACCTGGAGCTCTCCCGCCCCGAAGACCTCATCGATCAGGCGCCGCTCGTCCGCGCCGAGCACGCCTTCGGTGAGCAGCAGGGCCCGCAGCTCGGCGCTGCTCATCTGACCTTCGGTGGCCGAGCTTCCGCCGACCACCTTCACGACGAGGTTCGTCGACGCCGCCAGGAAGGCGATGAACGGGCGCAGCACGGTCGCGAGCCGGTCCAGCACGCCTCCCACGGCGAGAGCCACGCCTTCCGCGCGCTGCTGCGCCAGTCGCTTGGGGACCAGCTCGGCGAAGACCAGGGACACGTAGGTGATGATCAACGTGATACCCACGAAAGCGATGGCGTTGGCCGCCGCGGCGGAGATACCGAAGCCCTCCAGCCACTTCCCCACCGGCACCGACAGCGCCGAGGCGCCGAAGGCTGCCGACAGGAAGCCGGCCAGGGTTACGCCGATCTGGATCGTCGCCAGATACCTCGTCGGGTCGCTGAGCAGCTTCACCACCCGCGCGCCCCGCCTGCCCTTCTGGCGCAGCGCGTTGACCTGTCCCTCACGCAGCGAGACCAGAGCGATCTCAGAACCGGCGAAGAACCCTCCGACCGCCGTGAGCAGCACAATCACCAGGATCTGTGCTCCTACCTCCACCACTCACCTCCAGAGTCTGCCGACCCAGGGTGTCAGACCGGGCGGCTGCGGTGGGCGACCCACGTCCGGCCGGACCGCTGGATCGCCGTTGACGCGGGTGCGTAGACTCCGGGGCACACCTCTTCGGCACACCGTCGACACCCTGGACCGCACCCGACGCACCCCCGGGAGCCCGGTCGCAGGCAAGGAGCGCCCATGCCCATCGGTCCCACCGCAGTCCAGTCCGCGATCAGTGCCGTCGGAGGCTTCGCACGGTCCACCGCATCCTCCGCCGGCAGGCGGGTGGCGGCTCGCGAGGTCGAGGGTCACGTGGTGGCCGACGACGGCAACGAGTTCGACATCGTTGTTGTGCTCAACGCCGGCGCGGCCCGCACGCGGGCGATGATCACCGGCGTCGCCACCGTGGCCGCCGGTCACGTCACCGGAGTCCTGCGCGACCCGGCTGGGTCGCTCGTCGGCCGCTTCACCGAGCAGGGACGCGAGCCGGAGGATGCCATGCAGGCCGACGAGCTCCCCCACGACTACCACTACCGGGTTCGGTTCCCGGACGGATCGACGCTCGAGGGCGACGGGGACGTGACCTGAGTCTCGCTACCAGGGACTACAGGTCTGCGACGTCAGCCTGCTTGGCCCGTACGGCCTCGGCCGCCTCCCGCAGTGCCGCGATCTCCTCGTCGGTTAGCGGCTGCTCCACTACCCGGCGCACCCCGCCCCGTCCGATCTCGGCGACCACTCCGAGGTAGACGCCGGAGATTCCGTACTCCCCGTCAACCCAGACACAGACCGGCATCTGCGCGCCGGAGTCCTCTGCCACGGCCTTGGCCATGCGGGCGGCTGCGGCACTCGGCGCGTAGTAGGCGGAGCCGGTCTTCAGCAGGGCGACCACCTCGGCACCCCCGTTGCGGGTGCGGTCCACCAAGGCTTCGATCTCCGCGGCCGACAGGTAGTCCGTCAGCGGCTGGCCGTTGACGGTGCACGCGCTCGGCACCGGCACCATGGTGTCGCCGTGGGAGCCCAGCGTCAGCGTCCTCACCGCACCCACGTCGACCCCGACGGCCTCCGCCACGAAGTGCGAGAACCGGGCGGTGTCCAGCATCCCCGCCTGTCCAATCACGCGGCTCTTGGGGAACCCGGACGCCTGCTGCGCCAGCGCGGTCATCTCGTCCAGCGGGTTGGACACGACGATGATCACGGCGTCGGGCGAGTACTTGGCGACGTTCTCGGCGACCTGACGCACGATCTTCGCGTTGACCCCGATGAGGTCCATGCGACTCATGCCCGGCTTGCGCGGCAGCCCCGCGGTGATGATCACAATGTCGGAGTCGGCGGTGGCCTCGTACCCCGAGCCGTCGGTGCCCGTGGTCTGGCCCACGACCTTGGTCTCGAAACCCTCGATGGGGCGGGACTGGTTCATGTCCAGGGCCAGCCCTTCCGGCTTGCCCTCGACGATGTCGGTCAGCACGACGGTGTCGAAGATGTCGTACTCTGCCAGCCGCTGCGCCGTGGTGCTGCCGTAGAAGCCGGCGCCCACAACGGTGACCTTGCCGGATCGGCCGGTGCTCTCAGCCATCGGTAACTAGCCCCCCATTCCCTGCAGCTTCGCGATGATCGCGTCTGCGTACTGTGACGTGCCGACCGCGGTCGGGTCGTCCCGACGCGGCTTGAGGTCGTAGGTGACGTCCGTGCCCTCGCCGATGACCGCTGCCACGGCCTGCTCCAGGTTGGCCGCGGCCTCCCGCTCGCCCAGGTGTTCCAGCATGAGCTTGCCCGAGAGGATCATGGCGGTCGGGTTCACCTTGTTCTGGCCTTTGTACTTCGGCGCGGACCCGTGCGTGGCCTCGAAGACCGCGGCGTCCGGTCCGATGTTGGCGCCCGGAGCCACGCCGAGGCCTCCGACCATCCCGGCGGTCAGGTCGGAGAGGATGTCGCCGTAGAGGTTCGGGGTCACCAGCACGTCCCACTCGTCGGGCCGCTGCACAAGCCCCATGCACGTCGCGTCGACCAGGTTCTCCCACGGCTCGATGTCGGTGTAGTCCTTGGCCACCTCGCGGAAGACCGACAGGAACAGTCCGTCGGTGAACTTCATGATGTTCGCCTTCGTGATGCAGTGGACCCGGGAGCGGCCGTTGGCCCGGGCGTAGTCGAACGCGTAGCGAATGATCCGCTCGGACCCCTGCTCGCTGATCGGCTTGATGGAGATGCCCGAGCCGGCTCGAATCTGCTTGGTCTGCAGGCCGTTCAGGTACGAGATGACCCCGTCGGCCTCCGACGTGCCCGCCTCGTACTCGATGCCCGCATAGAGGTCCTCGGTGTTCTCCCGCACGATGACCACGTCGACATTGGGGAAGAAGGACCGTACGCCCTGGTAGGTCTTGCACGGCCGGACGCAGGCGTAGAGACCGAGCTCGTGGCGCAGCGCCACGTTCACGGACCGGAACCCGGTCCCGATGGGTGTCGTGATCGGGCCCTTCAGCGCGACCTGGGTGTCCTTGACCGACGCCAGGGTGTCCTCCGGCAGCGGAGTCCCGGCGGTGGCCATGACGTCGACGCCGGCCTGCTTGACCTCCCAGTCGAAGGAGCTGCCGACTGTGGCGGCCGCGGCCTCGAGAACGCGCCTGGTGGCCTCCGTCAGCTCGGGACCCGTACCGTCACCGGGGATCAGCGTTGCACGATGTGTCGCCATCACTCGCTCGCCTTCGGTCGCCTCAGCAGGTTCGTACGGGCCGGCCGCACCGAGCCGTGGCCCGCTGTCGAGGCTACCCGCCGGTCCCGGGGGGCGGGACGGCGAACGCCCCGATGAGAACTGCGGCACTCAGGCCGCCGTAGACGGCGACGTCGAAGGAGCGGAACCGCACGGCGAGGATGCCCGCCAAGGAGTTCGGCAGAACCAGCCTGAGCAGGGCCGCCACCGCAAAGGCAACGCCCACCAGGACGACGCCGCGCCGCCAGTACTGCTCGAGAACGAGGGCGAACCCGACCGCCGCAATGAGAACAACGATGAGCCAGGGTCGGATCCGGTCGGTACGCCGCTCGCGTCGCAGCTGTGGCTCCGCTCCGGGAGCCTCCTCCGCGGGGACCTCAGGTCGGTCCCGCACCATCCAGCGCGGCAGGGCCATCTCAGTCCTCCGTCCGAGCAGCCGCCTCCGTCAGATCCGGCGTACCGTCCGCAGCTGCCTCGGCCGCCTCTGTCACGTTGACCAGCAGCATGGCACGGGTCATCGGTCCGACACCGCCCGGCATGGGCGCCAGCCAGCCCGCGACCTCCCGCACCGAGGCGTCGACGTCACCGACCAGGCCTGCCCCGGTACGGGTGATCCCCACGTCCAGCACAGCTGCGCCGGGGCGGACCATGTCCGCGGTCAGCAGTCCCGGCACCCCGGCGGCCATGACCACGACGTCGGCGCGACGGGTGTGGTCGGCGAGGTCGCGGGTGCCGGTGTGGCACAGCGTGACAGTGGCATTCTCCCGTCGCCGGGTCAGCAGCAGGCCGAGCGGGCGGCCGACCGTCACACCGCGTCCGACAACCACAACCTCTGTCCCCGGCAGGCTCACTCCGTACCGCTCCAGCAGAGCCACGCACCCTCGGGGCGTGCAGGGCAGCGGACCCGGCTGCATCAGCACGAGCCGGCCCAGGTTGACCGGATGGAGCCCGTCGGCGTCCTTGGCAGGATCCATCAGGGCGAGCGCACGCGCGGTGTCGAGATGGTCGGGCAGCGGCAGCTGCACGATGTAGCCGGTGCACGTGGGGTCGGAGTTCAGCCTGCGGATCTCGCCTTCGAGATCCGCCTGGCTGGCATCGGACGGGAGGTCGACGCGGATGCTCCGGATGCCGACCTCGTCGCAGTCGCGGTGCTTGCCCGCGACGTAGGAGACCGAGCCGGGGTCCTCACCGACCAGGACGGTCCCCAGGCCCGGGGTGATCCCGCGGTCGCGAAGCCGTGACACACGCGCGGAGAGGTCGCGACGTATGTCTGCTGCGGTCGCCTTGCCGTCGAGGATCTGGGCAGTCACCTCTTGAGTGTGTCATCTGAGACCCCCGCGACGGGAGCGCCGAGCCAGTCGAGCCCAGTGCCCGCGTGGCAATGATCACCACCCCGATCGGGGTACGCAATGATCGACGGCGACACGACGGACGAGGGAGCGCTGCCACATGAGCTCGCCGCTGCAAGTCGGTGACGCCGTCAGCTACGGCTGGAAGGGCTTCACCAAGAACGTCGGACAGCTGATCGTGATCGCCCTGGTGATTGTCCTGGTGGGCTGGGTGATCGGGGCGCTTCAGTGGGTCTTCGACAGCTGGCTGCTGTCCACGGTGGTGGGTTTCGCCGGATGGCTTGTGGCCCTGCTGCTGGCACTGGGCCTGATCCGGGCCGCGCTCGCGGTCGTGGACGGGCGCCAGCCCGCTGCCGAGATGCTCTTCGCGACCGAGGGATACGGCCAGTACGTCGCCGCGGCCATCGTCGCGGGCATCGGCGTCGGCCTGGGCATGCTCCTGTGCGTCATTCCGGGACTGATCCTGGCGTTCATGTGGCAGTTCTTCGGCTACTCGATCGCCGACGGTGACACCACCGACCCCATCGGTGCACTGACCCGCTCGTGGAACCTCGTGAAGGACAACCTGGGCAGCCTGCTCGTTCTCGCCCTGGTCCTGATGCTGCTCAACTTCGTCGGCGCACTCTTGTGCGGCATCGGGCTGCTGGTCACGCTGCCGGTGAGCGCGATCGCGGTGGCCTTCGCCTGGCGGACCGTGACCGGGGGACGCGTGGCAGCACAGGGGTAGCGACTGACGCCCAGTGCCGTCAGGGTGTTAGATAGATGTGGTTTCGGGCGTTGTGCCCGGACATGCCGGGTCCGCCTACCGCCCACGCAGAGGGGCCTCGATGAGCAGCGATCCCAACAGTCAGCCCGAAGGAGTGGAGCCCCCCTCCGGCGGGGAGGGACCGGCGTCACCACCGCCACCTCCACCCCCGCCGTCCGTGCCACTCTCACCTCCCCTGGGCCAAAGCCCGCCGCCTCCCCCAACACCCGGACAGGGCCCCGTGCCACCCCCTCCCGGACAGGGCCCCGTGCCACCCCCTCCCGGCGGGGGATACCCACCCCAGCAGTACGGGGGTGGGATGCCGCCCGCCGCCCCGGCCGCCGGGGCACCCGTGCTCCCCGGACAACCGGTCACCTGGGGAACCCGCATGACCAGTGGGCTGATCGACTACATCGCGATCCCGCTGCCCATCTACGCCGTGGGCTGGCTGGCGGCGCTGATCCTGCCCGGTGACACCTTCTGGCTGAGCATCGCCGGGCTGGCCGCGCTCGGCGTAGTGGTCTGGAACATGTGGACCCAGGGCGAGACGGGGCAGTCGATCGGCAAGAAGTACGTCGGCACGCGCGTGGTGGACATGCAGGGCCGGACCATCGGTGGCGGCATGGGCATCCTGCGCTGGCTGCTCCACATCCTCGACGCGCTGCCCTGCTACGTCGGCTATCTCTGGCCGCTGTGGGACACGCCGAAGCGCCAGACCTTCTCGGACAAGATCGTGAGCACCGTGGTGCTACCCGCCTGACCAGGAACACCGGCGACCGGTGACCTAGTGCGCGAAGTGGCGCACTCCGGTCAGGTACATCGTTGCTCCCGCAGCCTGCGCCGCCGCGATGACCTCGTCGTCCCGCACCGACCCTCCGGGCTGAACCACCGCGCGGACTCCCGCGTCGAGCAGCACCACGAGCCCGTCCGGGAACGGGAAGAACGCGTCACTGGCCGCGACCGCTCCGCTGGCCCGCTCGCCGGCCCGGGACACCGCCAGTCGGGCCGAGTCGACCCGGTTCACCTGCCCCATGCCGACCCCCACGGTCCCGCCGCCAGAGGCGAGCAGGATGGCATTGGACTTCACGGCGCGCACCGCGCGCCAGGCGAAGGCCAGATCCGCCAGGACGTCCTCCGGTGCTGGCTCTCCCGCCACGAGCTGCCATCCGCTCGGGAGGTCACCGGCCTCGGCGACCCGGTCGGTCGTCTGGAGCATGACCCCGCCGCTGATCTGCCGGAGCTCCGTACCGCCGGCGGGCGTCGGCGGGCTGCACTCCAGCAGGCGGATGGACGGCTTTCGAGCGAGTATCTCGACGGCACCCTCGTCGAAGCCGGGTGCCACCAGTACCTCGGTGAAGATCTCGGACACCTGCTCGGCCATCGTCACCGAAACGGACCGGTTGGTGGCGATCACCCCTCCGAACGCGCTCACGGGATCGCAGGCGTGAGCCCGGCGGTGCGCCTGGGCCACGTCGTCGCCCACGGCGATCCCGCAGGGGTTGGCGTGCTTGATGATGGCCACGCACGGTGGCTCGTGATCGAAGGCGGCGCGGCGGGCCGCGTCCGCGTCGACGTAGTTGTTGTAGGACATCGGCTTGCCGTGCAGCACCTGCGCCTGGGCGAGGCCCGGTGCGCCGTGGGTTCCCACATACATCGCTGCGCCCTGGTGCGAGTTCTCGCCGTAGCGCAGCACCTGCGCTCGCTTCCAGGTGGCCCCGAGGAAGTCCGGGAAGCCTGACGCTGCGGCCACCTCATCCGGTGCCAGGACACTGGCGTACCACGAGGCCACTGCCACGTCGTAGGCAGCAGTGTGGGCGAAGGCCTTCGCGGCCAGCCGACGGCGCTCGTGCGCCGTGAACCCGCCGGCGGCCAGCGCCGCGACGATGGCTGGGTAGTCGGCGGGGTCCACCACCACGGCGACATTGGCGTGGTTCTTCGCAGCCGCGCGCACCATCGCGGGCCCGCCGATGTCGGTCTGCTCGATGCACTCCTGCGGACCGGCGCCCGAGGCAACGGTCGCCTCGAAGGGGTAGAGGTTGACCACGACGAGGTCGAACGGCTCCACGCCCAGGTCGGCCAGCTGCTCCCGGTGCTCCGGAAGGCGGCGGTCGGCAAGGATCCCGGCATGCACCGCGGGATGCAGGGTCTTGACCCTCCCGTCCAGGCACTCGGGGAACCCGGTCACCTGGCTGACCTGGGTCACGGCGACCCCCGCGGACTCGACGGCGGCGGCCGTGGAGCCGGTGGAGACGATCTCCACACCGGCCTCTCCCAGCGCTGTGGCCAGCTCCACGAGGCCCTGCTTGTCGGAGACGCTCACCAGGGCTCGGCGTACCGGCGCGGGTCCCGCGCCCCCAGCGGGGCCTCCCCCCGAACCGCCTGTCGTACGAGCTCCCGTACGACGCTGCGTGGACTCGCTCACAGAACCGTCACCCGTCTTCCCTTCACCTCGTACCCGTTCCGCACCAGCTGGCCAACCACCTCGACCAGCAGGCGACGTTCTTCGACCTTGATGCGCTCGTGGAGGGTCGCCTCGTCGTCGGAGGGCTCCACCCGTACGGCAACCTGGTCCAGCACCGGTCCGGTGTCCACACCGGCATCCACGAGGTGCACCGTCGCGCCCGTCACCCGGACGCCGTACTCCAGCGCATCACGCACGGCGCGCGTTCCCGGGAACGACGGCAACAGCGCGGGGTGCGTGTTGACGATTCGGTACGGGAACGACTCCAGAACCTCCGGTCCCAGCAGGCGCATGAACCCGGCCGAGACCACGAGGTCGGGCTGGTAGGACCGCAGTTTCCGGGCGACCTCGGCATCCCAGCGCGACCTCGCCGACGCCTTCGCGGCGGCACTGGCACCGGCGCCTGCCGGCAGCTCGACGATCTCCGTGGCCACTCCCACCGCACGGGCGCGGGTCAGACCGTAGGCATCCGCCCGGTCCGAGAGCACGACCGCCACCTGTGCTCCGAAGCCCGGGTCGCCGGTGGCATCGAGCAGTGCCTGCAGGTTCGTGCCGCTGCCGGACACCAGGACGGCAAGGGCGGCTCCGCGCCCGTCGCGGGCGGCGGGCGCAACACGAGTAGACAGCTGACTCCCCCTCCGCGGCCGGCCCGGCGGGGGACCCGCGCGGGGATGGCCAGCACCTGGCAGGATGAGGATATGTCCGCCGCGGGTGCCCCGTCGCCCACAACCGCGCAGAGCGGCTGTGAGGCTTCTCCGGGTCCGCAGGGTCGCAGGGGCGACAGGGTCAGCTTGGTCGGCAGGGTCGCCGAGGTCGCTTGGGTCGTCTGGGTCGCTGGACGGACCGCCTCACTGCGCTGGCGGGGCGTGAGGGCTGGACCGGGGTCGGGGTCCGGGTGGCCCTGGTGACCGTTCTGGCACTGATCGCCGCGGCAATTCACGTTCCTCGCCCTGCCACCGTGTGCCCGCTGCGGGCGCTGACGGGCATCCCGTGCCCGCTGTGCGGCAGCACGACCAGCGCCGTCGAGCTCGGAACGGGCGATGTCGCCGGGGCACTGCGAGCCAACCCGCTCGCCGTTCTGGTCGGCGGGCTCTGGGTGCTGGGACCTCTCGGCCTGAGCCGGCTGTGGTGGGGTCTGGCGGGCCGGCGTCACCTGGTGATCCTCGGGACTGCTCTGGCGGCCGCGTGGGTATGGCAGTTGTTCCGCTTCGACCTGCTGTGAAACTCCGGCAAACTGGAGCATGTCCTGCGCCGCGGCGCGCGATCCGACCACAGCAGGTGCCTGATGACTGACTCACCGGACCGTCCGTCCGAACCCACCTCCGGACCGGACTCTCCGTCCCCAGAGCAACGCATGTCGGAGCCGCCCGCGCCTGGCCCCCGGGGCGAGCCGGGTGAGCAGGCCGCCCCACCGATGCCCCCGCCGCCAGTCCGCCAGTCCCCCCACCGCCGTCCTACGCGCCGCCGACGGTGCCACCGCCGCCCCACGTCCCTCCGACGAGCCCCGGGCCCGGCCAGTACGACCAGTACGGACAGCCGGTCCAATACAGCCAGCCCGGCCAGTACGACCAGTACGACCAGTACGGCCCGTACGACCAGTACGGGCAGCCGGGCCAGTACAGCCCACCCGGACAGCCCGGCCAGTACCCGCCTGCCCCGTACGGCCCGTACCCCCCTGCCCCGTACCCCGCTCAGCCGCAGCCGCCCACGTCCACCAACGCAGTCACCGCTCTGGTGCTCAGCATCGTGTCGTGGGTGCTCTGCCCCGTCATCCCCGCCATCATCGCCCTGGTGTTCGCCAGCAAGGCGCAGACCGAGATCGCCGCCAGCGGGGGCGCTGTGGGAGGTGGCGGCTTCGTCACCGCCGCCAAGATCGTCTCGTGGATCAACATCGGCCTGTTTGCTGCCGGCATTCTGTTCTTCGTCGCACTGATGATCATCGTCGCGATCGCAGGCAGCGCCGCCGACACGGGATCAGCGTCGTTCACCGTGTGACGGTTCGCGCTACGGTGCTCGCAACTGGCGAGCCCAGTCACCGCCCAGTCGACATCGGAGGTTCCACATGACCGACCAGTCGGACCGACCTGAGAACACCGGGCCCGACGAGCCGGGGGCCCCCAAGAAGCCCTTCGAGGAGCCAGCCACCGGTTCCTTCGGCAGCCCGCCTCCGCCGCCTTCGAGCGGCGACGTTCCGCCCCCGCCGCCTTCGGCTCCCGCCCCGGCTCCTCAGCCGGTGCCCCCGCCGCCGGTGTCCCAGTCCCCCCAGGTCCCTCCCCCGCCACCGGTGGGCCAGCCCCCTGCGGGCTACGGCGCGGGGACCTACCCTGCCGCGGGCTACCCCGCGCCCGGCTACCCCGCGCCCGGCTACCAGGCGCCTGCCCAGCCGGCCACGTCGTCCAACGCGGTCCTGTCCCTGGTGATGGGCATCCTCTCGTTCTTCGTCTGCCCGTTCATTCTCGCGATCATCGCCATCGTGTACGGCAACAAGGCCAAGGACGAGATCGCCGCCTCCAACGGCGCGATCGGCGGCAGCGGGATGGCCACTGCTGGACGGATCCTCGGATGGGTCAATATCATCCTGGGCCTGCTCACCGTCGTGTTCGTCGTGCTCTTCGCGATTGCAGCCTCCGCGTAGCTAGGTGTCTCTTCCCTCCCAGAACTCCGAGAGCGCCCCGGACCGGTCCCAGAACGGACTCGCGTACGGGGCGCTCACGTTGTCGGCCGTCGGCCTGCTGCTCGCCCCGATGATCGTGGGGTTCCTCCCCGCTGCCGCGGGTGTCGCGCTCGGGGAAGTGGGTCGCCGACGCGCCGACCGAGGCGAGAACGTCCCCCGCAAGGTTTGTGAGTGGGCTGTCTACCTCGGGTTCGCCGGTCTCGTACTGACCGCGCTGCTTCTAGCCTTACTGCTGATCTGGAACCGGATCAGCGGCTGAGCCTCCGCCGCGCAGCCCGACCAGCAGCCCGACAGCACCGCCGGCGAGAACCTCGCAGAAGACGACAAGGGCGAGCCACCCAGGCATCGGCCCGAGCCACGACAGGCGGTTCCCGCCCAGCGGTCCCCCGGTGAGAAGCGCGAGAGCTCCCATGGCGACCGCGGATGCGGCAGCGACCACAACAACGGCGGCCATCCGGTGACCGGCAGTTCTCCACCACCGGTCCTGTCGGGGAACGTCTCGCACGACCCGCAGCGCGGCAAGAGTGCCGGCGGCCAGCGGCACCCCCAGCAGGAGCCACAGCAGCGTGTCCGGGCCGTCGGTCGGGGCAGCCGCGAACAGCGGGAAGGAGGGCAGCGGGCCGGGGGCCAGCTCCAGCGGGCTCACCACCGTACCCGCGCCGAGCGTCACACCTGCTCCGGTCACGTAGCTCGCGGTCCAGGCCACCGCGGTCGGCACGGACAGCACCGACAGGACTGCGACCAGCACCAGGCCCGCCGGGTTGGGGTCGAGGTCGGCGAGCATGCCCGACACTGCGTCGCGGCGCAGAACCAGGGAGAGCGCCAGGCACAGGGCCCCGGCCCCGAGCAGCGTGCCCACGACGATGCCGACGCCGGGTATCGCCGCGCTCACCGGCCCCGGCAGCAACGCCCTCAGCTGCGGCCACACACCTGAGGTCCGGCAGGCGCCGACCCCGCCCGCCAGGAACGCCAGCAGGTAGGGGCCGAGGAAAGCACCCACCGGGTGGGCGCTGACGTCGAGCGCGGCCAGTGGCGCCAGCATCACCAGGGCGAGCACGCCGTAGGCGGCCGCCAGAGCCGTCGCCACCCGGATCGCCTGTCCCACTGAGGAGACACCGGCCGACGTGGCGGCGACCCGTCCTGCCCTGGCCATGAGCCAGGCGAGGAGCAGCGTCAGGCCCAGCGGCGGCACACCGAGCACGGCCGTAGGCGTGGTGACCGTGACGCCGTGCGTGACGAGCCACCCCGCCGCCGAGGTAGCCAGCACGTCGGAGACCGTGCCGGTCGAGGCTGCGTCCAACGCCCAGGTGACGAGCACAAAGATGGTGATGGCCAGGTACCCCGCTACTGCCACGCCGATGGCTGCCGTGACACCCGCGGCAACGATCGACAGGGGCGCGTCCTCGCGCGGAGCGGCGACGCCGGCGGCCGTCTCCCGCGCCGAGGCCAGACCCGACCGGAGCCTCCGGAGGGACACCGTGGCAAGTCGCTCGCGCGAGCGGTCGGCGGGCCGACTGGTGGGTCGCCTCGTGGCGCGAGGCGGCGGCGAGGGAGCCGAGCGCAGGTCAGCCACCAGACCAGCCTGACAGCGCCGGGGAGGATCGGGGAGGTGCCACGCCGCAGCTCGCCAGCTGCTGCTCACGCCGCCCGACGCTCAGAGCGCGGGAGGAGGGCCGGGAGCTGCGGCGGCCCTCGCTACCGGGTGCTGGCGGACGTGAGGATCTCCCGCATCAGGGCCGCCGACTCGGAGGGCGTGCGTCCCACCTTGACGCCGACCTTCTCCAGCGCCTCCTTCTTGGCCGCCGCGGTTCCCGCCGAGCCCGACACGATGGCGCCGGCGTGCCCCATGGTCTTGCCCTCGGGTGCGGTGAAGCCGGCCACATACCCCACGACCGGCTTGCTGATGCGCTGCTCGATGTAGGCGGCCGCGCGCTCCTCGGCGTCGCCGCCGATCTCGCCGATCATGATGATCGCGTCGGTGTCGGGGTCGTCCTCGAAGGCCTGCAGCGCATCGATGTGCGTGGTGCCCACGATCGGGTCGCCACCGATTCCGACGCAGGTGGAGAACCCGATGTCGCGCAGCTCGTACATCATCTGGTAGGTCAGCGTCCCGGACTTGCTGACCAGCCCGATGCGGCCCGGCCCGGTGATGTCCGCGGGGGTGATGCCGACGTTGGAGCGCCCCGGAGAGATGATTCCGGGACAGTTCGGCCCGATGATCCGGGTGCGCTCACCCTTGCTGACGTTGTACGCCCAGAAGTACGCGGAGTCGTGCACCGGAATGCCTTCGGTGATCACCACACAGAGGCCGACTCCGGCGTCGATCGTCTCGGTCACGGCGCCCTTGGCGAACCGGGGCGGGACGAACACCACGCTGACGTCGGCCCCCGTCTCCGCGACCGCGTCTCCCACCGACGAGAAGACGGGGATGCCGTCCACGTCCTGCCCGCCCTTGCCCGGGGTGACACCGGCCACGACGTTCGTACCCGAGGCGACCATGCGCCGGGTGTGCTTCGTCCCCTCCGAGCCGGTGATTCCCTGCACCAGGACCCGCGAGCCCTCGTTGAGCCAGATCGACATCGCTACCTCACGCTCCTGCTGCGGCGAGCTGAGCAGCCCGGCGGGCCGCGTCGTCCATGGAGTCCACCCGCGTGATCCTCGGATGGTCGAACTCGTCGAGAATGCGGTGGCCCTCGGCGGCGTTGTTGCCGTCCAGACGTACCACGAGCTGCTTGTCCAGCGAGCCGTCCTGCTCGACCATCCGGATGGCCGAGACGATGCCGTCGGCCACGGCGTCGCAGGCGGTGATCCCGCCGAAGACGTTGACGAACACCGACCGTACGTCCGGGTCGGAGAGCACGATGTCCAGGCCGTTGGCCATCACCTCGGCCGAGGCACCGCCACCGATGTCGAGGAAGTTCGCCGGACGGATGCCGCCGTAGTCCTCGCCCGCGTAGGCGACGACGTCGAGGGCGCTCATCACCAGCCCGGCACCGTTGCCGATGATGCCGACCTGGCCGCCGTAGAGCTTGACGTAGTTGAGGTTCTTCTGCTTGGCCCGTACCTCGAGCGGGTCCGTCGCCTCGACGTCGTGATACGCGTCCCAGTCGTGCCGGAACTCGGCGTTGCCGTCGAGTGTCACCTTTCCGTCCAGCGCCACGATCCGGTCATCGGCTGTCCGAATCAGAGGGTTGACCTCGACCAGGGTGGCATCGGACTCGGCGAAGACCCGCCACAGCTGCACCAGGACGGCTGCTGCCTGGCCCCGAACCTCCTCGGGCAGGCCGCCCTCGGCCACGATGGCCGCGGCTGTCCGAGGGTCCACACCGACCAGGGGGTCCACTGGGATCTTCGCCAGCGCCTCGGGCTGGGTCGCGGCAACCTCCTCGATGTCCATGCCGCCCGCGTGCGAACACATCGCGAGGAAGGTCCGGTTGGCGCGGTCGAGCAGGAATGACGCGTAGTACTCCTCGGCGATCTGGCTGGCAGGTTCCACGAGGACGGCCCGCACCGTGTGGCCCTTGATGTCCATGCCGAGGATCGCCTCGGCCGCCGCGCGCGCGGCGGCGGCGTCCTGCGCGAGCTTGACACCCCCGGCCTTGCCTCGGCCGCCGGTCTTGACCTGCGCCTTGACGACGACCACGCCTCCGATATCGGTGGCGATGGACTCGGCCTCCTCAGGGGTGCTGGCAACCCTGCCACCGGCCGGGACCGGAACGTCGAACTCCGCGAAGAGCGCCTTTGCCTGGTACTCGAACAGATCCACGAGAAGTCCGTCCTCACGGGGGAAGCGACGGGAGGCAGCGAAGCACCGACCCCCCGCGTGCGCCCGGTGGCCGCCAACGCTGGCAGGGTAACGCGAGCGCCGTCGTCGGTTGGCCGCTTGCTGACCGGGACCGCCGGCGGGCGCCGTGGCTCACCTCACAGCCACGCGCTCAGGCGGCGGCCACACCTACCGAGGAACGCACCCACTCCAGGATGACCTGCGTGCTGGTTCCCGGTGTGAAGATCCGGGCCACCCCGGCGGCCTCGAGCTGAGGGATGTCGGAGTTCGGGATGATTCCGCCGCCGAAGACCACGATGTCCGCTGCGTCACGTTCCCGCAGCAGCTCCACGACGCGGGGGAACAGCGTCATGTGCGCCCCCGAGAGGATGGACAGCCCGATCGCGTCGGCGTCCTCCTGAATTGCCGTCTCCACGATCTGCTCAGGCGTCTGGTGCAGCCCCGTGTAGACGACCTCGATGCCCGCGTCCCTCAAGGCCCGGGCCACGACCTTCGCCCCGCGGTCGTGCCCGTCGAGTCCGGCCTTGGCGACGACTACCCGGATGCGTCCGCTCACTCGGATCCCTCCCCGGTCTGTTCTTTCGGGGGGCTCGGACTGGCGTGTCCGCAGGCCTCCTCTGGCAGAGTAACCATGTGACGGACTGGCGAGACACCGTTGTCGACGGCATCACCTTCACTCCCGGCGACCTGGAGGGGGCCGACCCCCTCAACTGGCCCGGCTACGAGCCCCGGTGCTCGGTCAGCTGGGGGGTGGGAGAGGTTCCCGGCCGTGCGGCCCTCGCACAGCTGCCCGATGCCAGAGTCGCCGGCGCACCGACGCGGGCGGTCACGTGCGTGTGGGACTTCAGCGTGTACGGCGGGTCGTTCGGGACGGCGGAGACCAACGCACTGGCCGCGGCGGTCGATGCGGCCGTCGCAGCCGGACTCCCGCTGGTGACGTGGGCCCGGACCGGCGGTACCCGGCTGCAGGAGGGCATGGGAGCGCTGGTGGGCATCCCCTCCAGCCTGCTGGCGATGCGCAGGCTCAGCGAGGCGCACCTGGCACACATCGCCATCGCCGACCACCCCACGACGGGTGGGGTGTGGGTCGGCATCACGAGTCCGGCGGACATCCGGGTCGGCGTTGCCGGGGCAACCGTTGGCTTCTCCGGGCCCCGGGTCGTCGCTGCCATGACCGGGGAACCGCTGCCTGCCGGCGAGCACACGGCAGAGTCGGCCCACCGGCACGGGCTGCTCGACGCCGTGGTGACGCCCTCCGAGACGACCGTATGGCTGGCGCGCGCGCTTCGAGCCGTCAGCGGCCGGGCCGCGCTCCCCGACGAGGGTCCGCTCCCGCCCGTCGAGATCCCCGAGCGCGACGGCTGGTCGCAGGTCGTGGCCTGCCGCGAGGCCCCCCGTCCGAGCGGCGCCGAGCTGATGGACGGACTGCTCTCCGACGCCGTACCGCTGCACGGGACCGATCCTGCGGTGAGCGCCGCCGTCGGTCTGCTCCACGGGCACTCCGCCGTTGCGGTGGCGCTGTCGGCGCACCGCGGCCAGCGGCCCGGACCGGCCGGCTACGCCCTGGCGGTCCGCGCGGCTGGGCTGGCCGGTCGCCTCGACTGGCCCCTGGTGACCCTCATCGACACGCCCGGGGCAGATCCCCGGCCCCACTCCGAGCACAACGGCATCGCGTCCTGGATCGGGACCCTGATGGACGCCGTACTGCGCTGCCCCAGCCCGACCGTCGCGGTGGTGCACGGGGAGGGCGGGTCCGGCGGGGCCCTGGCCGCGGCGGTAGCCGACCGGGTGCTGGTCTCCCCACTGGGCTATTTCGCCGCCATTGCCCCCGAGGGGGCCGCCCAGGCGCTCAAGACCGACCCGCGGACCGCCGCCGAGCTCGGCGAGATGACGCCGGAGCGCCTGCTCCGGATGGGTATCGCGGACGGCTTGACCCCCAGCGACCCACCCGGTGTCACCTCGGCGGTGACCGCGGCCCTGCGGTCGCTGCTGGCCCGCGACCCCGCGGAACGCATGAGCGAGCGCCTGGCCCGGTGGACAGCCGGGACACACGCCCATGGATCCGGGTCACTCAGCTGAGCGTCCGGCTACGCTGACGTCTTCACCTCATGCCCGTCCGCGGGCGACTGACCAGGCAGTCGCTGGAGGTCTGCATGTCCGACGCTCTGGACCGAGCCCGCGTGTCCGTGCAGCGCGGAGCCGACGCAGTCCTCAACCGCCGTGGGCTGCTGGGCACGGGACTGGAGCTCACCTGGTGGGCCACGCATCTGGCCACCTATCCCATGGGTCTGGCAGCCGAGGGGTTCCGCGACCGCCACGACGTCTACCGGCTCGAGCACCTCTCGCCGCTGCAGCGCAGCCTGCTGATGCACGACGTCGAAGCAGCCGGCACACCGATCCTGCTGGTGCACGGGGTGGTCGACAACCGGTCGGTCTTCACGATGCTGCGTCGTACCCTCGCCCGCCGCGGCTTCGGCCGGGTGACGACCTTCAACTACAGCCCGCTGTCCAGCGACATCCGCGAGGTGGCCCACCGGCTCGCGGTACGGGTGGAGCACGTGTGCGAGGCAACCGGCTACGAGCGCATCCACATCGTCGGCCACAGCATGGGCGGACTCATCGCCCGCTACTACATCCAGCGCCTCGACGGAGATGCGCGCATCCACACGCTGGTGACCATGGGGACTCCCCATGCCGGAACCCGGGCCGCGCACCTGCTGCCGCTGCCGGTGATCAAGCAGATGCGTCCCGGCTCACCGCTGCTCGAGGAGCTCACCCAACCGGCTCCGCAGGTCAGCACCCGGATGTTGGCGCTGTGGAGCGACCTGGACCAGATGGTCGTGCCCAAGCAGGCAGCCCGGATCGAGCATCCCGACCTGGACGCACGCAACGTACTGATCAAGGGCGTGGGACATCTGGCGTTCCCGGTCGACCGCACCGTCGTGCACGAGATCGTGACCGCGCTCGCGCACCTGGAGACCGACGGAACGACAGCCACCGCCGGGGCGACCTCCATCGCCGCCGTCCGCCCCCGGTCCAGCGCTGAGGCACCGGCGACGCGAGCGCCATGGGCGCGAGGAGGTACGGGGCTCTGAGGTGGCTCTGAGGTGGCTGGGAGATGGCTCGGGGACGGCTTCCCGGCTGCTTCGGGGCTGCTTCCGGGCCGCATCGGCCGCCTTCCGCAACGGCGGCGGAGCGCAACCGAGAGTGCGAGCCACGCGGTCTGTGACGACACGGGGCGCCTGAGATACCCTGAATCCCTGGCATCGGGTCCACCCAGGCATTGACAGGCACCTGCATCGGTTTCTGGGAACGCGGGTTTCTGGGACGCGGGTATCCGGCCGACGAGAAGCGCCGAGCTCAGCCGCCTGAGCCGGTCGGAGACTACAGGAGACCACCGTGGCTGTACCCAAGCGCAGGATGTCGCGCAGCAACACGCGCCACCGCCGCTCGCAGTGGAAGGGCTCGTTGCCGCAGATCCAGAAGAAGGTCGTCAACGGCCGCGAGACGTGGGTGGTGGCGCACCGCGCGCACACCGTGACCGACTCCCAGGGCAACCCCCTGTTCAAGCAGTACAACGGACGTCAGGTCGGCGAAGCCTGACCGTTTGAGGCAGGCGCCGAATCACGCACACCGGGTCACGTAGCACCGGGCGCGGCGGCGCGGAGCACGCAGGTCAGCCTCGCCGTACAGACTCGGCGTCCTTGCTCGTCGGTTATCACGATCTCGTAGGTGGCCACCGAGCCGCCCTGGTGAGCCGGCGTGCACACCCCTGTCACGTACCCGTCCCGCGCGGCACGGTGGTGGGTGGCGCTGATCTCTAGCCCCACAGCGACCTTCTCCGGCCAGGCGTGCACCGCCGCGGCAATCGAGCCGAGGGTCTCCGCGAGGACGCATGACGCCCCGCCGTGCATCAGCCCGTACGGCTGGCGGTTGCCGTCCACGGGCATCCGGCCTTCGACACGGCCCGGGACGACACTGGTCACCTCGATACCCATGCGCTCGGCCAGCTGGTCGCCGACGTACCCGCCGCTGCGCGCCATCTGGTCGACCAGCGCCTGCTGCTCCGGAGTCCACGGTGCCGGGCCGCCCCCCGTACCTGGCGTCATGTCTCGCTCACCTTCTCCACCGGCGCGTAGCGCAGCAGCAGACGACGTACCCCGTTCGTACCGAAGTCGACCGTGGCCTGGGACCGCTCCGAGGCACCGACCACCTCGACCACGGTGCCGCTGCCGAACTGGGCGTGGCTGACCCGGTCGCCGACGGCGAGCGCGGGAATGGGACGGTTCCCGGCGCCACCGCGCATCCTGCCCGTGGCCAGGGCCCGCTTCGCCAGTGTCTCCTGGGCAGGCGGACTGGTCGGTCGCCCGCCCCGGCCGGCATGATCCGCGGCGCCGCCAGGTCCGGTACCACCCGAGGCGGCACCGTACGGGCTGCGGGCGCTGGGCACCTCCGGCTCGCTGCGCTCCCACCGGATGCAGTCCTCGGGGATCTCCTCCAGAAAGCGCGAGGGCGGCCAGAACTGAGGCTGACCCCAGCTGGTGCGGACGACGGCCCGCGACACGTGTAGCCGCTGCTGGGCCCGGGTGATCCCGACATAGGCCAGCCGACGCTCCTCCTCCAGCTCATGCTCGTCACCCCAGGTGCGCTGGTGGGGGAACACCCCGTCCTCCAAACCGGTGAGGAAGACCACCGGGAACTCCAGGCCCTTCGCGGTATGGAGGGTCATGAGTGTCACCACGCCCTGGTCGGTCTCAGCCGGCCCGGCCTCGGAGTCCTCGCCCGGGCGGTCCGGTATCGAGTCCGCGTCGGCGACCAGCGCGACACGCTCGAGAAAGCCGTCCAGACCGCCCTCCGGCTCGGACTGCTCGTACTCACGCGCGACGCTGACCAGCTCCTGCAGGTTGTCCACACGTGCGGCGTCCTGGAGGTCGTCGGACTCGGCGTACGCGGCGAGCAGCCCGGTGCGCTCCAGCACCGCCTCGGCGACCGCACTGGGGGGCTCGCCGGCAGCCACCAGGGCCCGCAGCTCGGCCATGAGGTCGGTGAAGGCCCGGATCGCGGCCAGCGAGCGCTTCGGGATACCCGGTGCCTCGTCGGCCCGTTCCAGCGCGTCCGCGAACGGGATCTCGAGCCGGGCCGACAGCGCCTCCACATAGGCCTCGGCCCGGTCCCCGATTCCGCGCTTGGGCACGTTGAGGATGCGTCGCAGATCGACCGTGTCGTAGGGGTTGGACAGCACCTTCAGGTACGCCAGCAGGTCCTTGACCTCCCGGCGCTCGTAGAACCGGACTCCCCCGACCACGGTGTAGGGAATCCCCACCCGGATGAAGATCTCCTCGAAGACCCGCGACTGCGCGTTGGTGCGGTAGAAGACGGCGATGTCCCCGGCTCGTACGCCCTCGTCGTCCGCCAGGCGGTCGATCTCCGTCGCGACCCAGGCCGCTTCGTCGTGCTCGGAGTCGGCGACGTACCCGACGACCGGCACGCCGCTGCCCGCATCCGACCAGAGCCGCTTCTCGGTCCGGCGCGGGTTGCGCGCGATCACGGCGTTGGCAGCGTTGAGGATCGTCTGCGTGCTGCGGTAGTTCTGCTCCAGCAGGATCACCGTCGCGTCCGGGTAGTCCCGCTCGAACTCCAGGATGTTGCGGATCGTCGCGCCACGGAAGGCGTAGATCGACTGGTCGGCATCCCCCACCACGCACAGCTCGGCTGGCGGCAGCGAGGAGACCTCGGAGGTCACCGCTGAGTCGCCCATCGCACCAACCAGCTCGCGGACCAGCACGTACTGGGCATGGTTGGTGTCCTGGTACTCATCGACGAGCACGTGCCGGAACCGGCGCCGATAGTGGTCGCGCACCTGCGGGAACGCCTGGAGCAGGTGCACCGTGCTCATGATCAGGTCGTCGAAGTCCAGCGCCCGGGACTCGGCCAGCCGCCGCTGGTAGTCCCGGTACGCACGGGCCAGCACCTTCTCGCTGTCGGTCTCGGCGCGGGCCAGGTAGGTCTCGTGATCGACCAGGTCGTTCTTCACGGCGCTGACCGAGGACAGCAGCGCGCGGGGCGGGTGGCGCTTGGGATCGAGCTCCGCCTCCCGAGCGACCATCGCCATCAGGCGCTGACTGTCCGCCTGGTCGTAGATGGTGAAGTTGGACGGCAGCCCGAGGACCTTGTGCTCCCGGCGCAGGATGCGCACGCAGGTGGAGTGGAAGGTGCTGACCCACATCGCGCGCGAGCGGCCTCCCACCAGACTCGCGACACGCTCCTTCATCTCACCGGCAGCCTTGTTGGTGAAGGTGACGGCGAGGATCTCGCCCGGCGCGACGTTGCGGGCCGCCATCAGGTAGGCGATGCGGTTGGTCAGCACCCGCGTCTTGCCCGACCCCGCCCCCGCCACGATGAGCAGCGGCGTGCCCGTGTGCAGCACCGCGGCCCGCTGCTGCGGGTTGAGCCCCTCGAGCAGGGCCTCGGCTGCGTCGCTCCCCATGACCTGCCGAGTCTAGGCTCGCGGGGGTGAGTGCTGCCTACATCCCGATGGACGACTCCGAGGTCCGTCGCGCACTGGTCGTCTCGGCGCACCCCGATGACGTGGACTTCGGCGCGGCCGGCACGGTGGCGCAGTGGACCGCAGCGGGCATCGAGGTGTCGTACGTGTTCGTCACCAACGGGGATGCCGGGGGCTTCGACGACGCCACGCCCCGCGAGAAGATGCCACTGATCCGGCAGGCGGAGCAGCGCCGGGCTGCGGAGATCTGCGGCGTCTCGGACGTGACGTTCCTCGGCTACCCGGACGGACGCGTCCACGTGGGCCTCGACCTGCGCAAGGACCTCGCTCGGGAGATCCGCCGGGTGCGCCCCCAGCGGGTGCTGTGCCACTCGCCGGAGCGCAACTTCGACCACATCGCGGTCAGCCACCCCGACCACCTCGCCGCCGGGGAGGCGACGCTGTGCGCGGTCTACCCGGACGCGCGCAACCCGTACGCGTTCCCGGAGCTGCGCGAGCAGGGTCTCGAGGACTGGAAGGTGCCCGAGGTGTGGCTGACGGGGAGCCCGCAGCCGAACCACCACGTGGACGTCACGGAGAGCTTCCCGACCAAGATCGCAGCGCTGCGCGCCCACGTGAGCCAGACATCCCATCTCGGCGAGCTGGAGGACTGGGTGCGCTCCTGGCTCGGCGAGCACGCGCAGGCAGCGGGGATGCCACGCGGACGGCTGGCGGAGGCCTACCGGGTCATCCCCACTCTGTAGTCAGCCACCTCGCTCTGGCGCGGGCCACCTCAGACCGGCGCCGACTGCACCGGAGCCGCCGGAACCTCGGTCGCGCCCGCGTGCTCGAGTCGCGCAGCCACGACGTACGCGGCGGCTGAGGCCAGGATCGCCACCGGTGTCGTGACGTCCCCGGCCGGCCCCAGCAGGAGCACGGCGAAGAGCACACCCGTGAACGGTGCGTTGAGGAAGCCGCTCATCGATGCGGCAACAGCGGCCGACACGGCTGCCGCCGTCCCGAGCCCGGGCAGGACCTGGGACACGGCCAGCGCCAAAGCCACCGAGATTGCGAGCATCGGGAAGATGAGCCCGCCCCGGAAACCGGCGGCTGCCGTGAGTACGTACGCCGACAGCTTCAGCACGCCGAAGATCACCAGCACACTGACCGACGTCTCGGCTACAAGACCGCCCAGCTCACTCTGGCCGGAGAACAGCACCTCCACCGCACTGTGATCGGTCAGTGCCGCATACAGCAGCGCGATCGCTCCGATGGTCGCACCCGACACGGCGAGCAGCGGGAAGGGGGACAGGCGACGGATCGGCTTGGCGACCTCGGGCAAGGCCCGTCGCACGACGTGGACGAGCAGCGCAACGAGGACTCCGATGACGACGGCCCAGAAGAGCTCGGTGAGGCGGACCGAGTCGGGGACCGGAATCCCCGGGATGGCAAGACTGCTGTTCTCGACACCCACCCACCCCCCGACGCCGGTGAACAGCAGATAGCCCGTTCCCGCGGCTACCAGGCCGGGCAGCAACATGGGGACGACCTTCGCTCCGGCGCCAACCACCACGACCTCGATGAGCAGCACCGCAGAGTTCAGCGGGTTGCCGAAGACGACTCCGAACGCTGCGAACGCACCGGCGAACCCGTAGTACGCGGTCGCACTCGGCGGCGCCTTGACCAGCCGGGCGACGAGCA
This sequence comes from uncultured Actinomycetota bacterium, assembly GCA_963752715.1. Classification (GTDB taxonomy): domain Bacteria; phylum Actinomycetota; class Actinomycetes; order Mycobacteriales; family CAVVZQ01; genus CAVVZQ01. Next base: position 192,972 of record CAVVZQ010000006.1, read on the forward strand.
GGCCCACGCCCGTCCCCAGCGCCATGAGGGGGGCTTCCGGGCCGAGCACCGCGCCGAAGGCGAGCGAAGCCAGCGCAGCCAGCAGCGCGGAGGGCACGTACTCCGGGGGGGTCGGGCCACCCCCGAAACCCTCCAGCGGGTCGTGTCCACCTTCCCCGGGCAGCAGCCTGGCAGCGGCCGTGAGCAGGCCACCAGCAGCGGGGAGCAGCAGCACCAGCCACCACTGGACGTCGCCCTCCGCGGCACCGAGCAGGTCTGGGAGCTCGGTCCACAGGAAGTGCTGCAGCCAGTGCTCGACGGTGACGTAGGCCAGGCCGAGCGTTCCCGCCACGAGGCCAAGTCCCAGGGCGACCCCGAGGGAACGGACCCATTGCCGGGACTCGCTTGTCGTCACCCGGACAGACTAGTACCGGCGGCTCGCAGCGCCGGGATCCACGTCACTCCCATTCGATGGTTCCCGGCGGCTTGCTCGTGACGTCGAGCACCACCCGGTTCACGCCGTCCACCTCGTTGGTGATCCGTGTGCTCATGAGCGCGAGCAGGTCGTAGGGCAGCCGGGTCCAGTCGGCGGTCATCGCGTCCTCGCTGGACACCGGTCGCAGCACCACCGGGTGCCCGTACGTGCGGCTGTCTCCCTGCACTCCCACGCTGCGCACCCCCGCCAGCAGCACGACCGGGAACTGCCAGATGTCGGAGTCCAGACCCGCAGCGGAGGTCTCCTCCCGCACGATCGCGTCAGCGGCCCGCAGCGTGGCCAGGTTCTCGGCCGTCACCTCCCCGACGATGCGAATCGCGAGGCCGGGCCCAGGGAAGGGGTGGCGCCACACGATCTCGGCCGGCAGCCCGAGCGCCTCGCCCACGGCTCGGACCTCGTCCTTGAAGAGCCGGCGGAGCGGCTCCACCAGGGAGAACTCGAGGTCCTCCGGCAGACCTCCGACGTTGTGGTGGCTCTTGATGGTGGCGGCACCGGTGCCACCGCCGGACTCCACCACGTCGGGGTAGAGCGTTCCCTGGACCAGGAAGTCGACACCCTGGCCCCACTGGTCGGCCCGGGCCACGATGTCCCGCTGGGCCTGCTCGAACACCCGGATGAACTCCCGGCCGATGATCTTGCGTTTCTGTTCGGGATCGGTGACCCCGGCCAGCGCGTCCAGGAACCGGTCCCTGGCGTCCACCACCATGAGCTCGACCCCGGTGGCCGCCACGAAGTCTCGTTCGACCTGCTCGGCCTCTCCCTCCCGGAGGAGCCCGTGATCCACGAACACACAGGTCAGCCGGTCGCCGATGGCGCGCTGCACCAGTGCTGCGGCGACCGCCGAGTCCACCCCACCGGACAGTCCGCAGACAGCCCGGCCCTCGCCCACCTGCTCGCTGACGTCGGCGACCAGCTCGGTGACGACGTTCTCGGTCGTCCAGTCACCCGGTATGCCGGCCGCGTCGTGCAGAAAGCGGGCCAGGATGCGCTGCCCGTGGGCAGTGTGGGCCACCTCGGGATGGAACTGCACCCCGAAGAGATTGCGAGCCGGGTCCTCGAACGCGGCGACGGGGGTCGCGCTCGTGCGTGCGGTCACCATGAACCCGGGCGGTGCCGATGTGACGGCATCGCCGTGGGACATCCATACCGACTGCTCCTGGGGGGTGCCGACGAACAGCACTCCACCCGGGGCGGCTCCGCCCGCGATAGCCGCCACGTCGGAGACGACCTCCAGGTCGGTGCCGCCGTACTCCCGGGTGCCGGTACGCGCCACGTGGCCGCCGAGTGTCGCGGCCATCAGCTGGAAGCCGTAGCAGATGCCGAGCACCGGCACTCCGCTGTCGAACAGCGCAGGGTCGATGCCGGGTGCGCCGTCGGAGTAGACCGACGCAGGACCGCCACTGAGCACGATGGCGGCGGGGTGGCGAGCCAGCATCTCGCTCACTGGCATCGTGGACGGCACGATCTCGCTGTAGACGTTGGCCTCACGCACGCGTCGCGCTATCAGCTGTGCATACTGCGCCCCGAAGTCCACGACGAGGACAGGACCGGCCGATGACGTGCTCGTGGGGGTCACGCAGCCAGGTTAGGTGGCTACTCGCCGGTCAGGTCCCCGGTACGGACACATAGTGCACCGTTGTGCGGACCTGACCAGCGGGTAGGCGGGTCGGTGGGTAGGCGGGTCGGCGAGTACTTGCCTCGCCGGGTCAGCGCACCTCGACGATCGGCAGGCGCAGCGCTCCCGGCGCGTGATCGGGCACCACCGGGTTCTTGGGCGCGACGGGCCTGACGCGGCGGTAGCCCTGACCCACCGCCGGCCGCTGGTCCACCTCGCCCTTGTTGGGCCACAGCGCCATGGCCCGCTCGGCCTGGGCGGTGATCGTCAGTGACGGGTTGACACCGAGGTTGGCGCTCAGCGCCGAGCCGTCCACGACGTGCAGCCCCTCGTAGCCGTACGCCCGCTGGTAGGCGTCGATCACGCCGGTCTCCGGCGACTCCCCGATAGGGCACCCGCCGATGAAGTGAGCCGTCAGGGGGACGTCGAAGACCTCGCCGTGTGAGCCCCCCGGGTGGCCCCCGATCTCCTCGGCTGCGATCTCCCTTGCGTCGTGCGCTGCTCTGAGCCACGTCGGGTTCGCCCCCGAGTCGGCATCCTGTCGGGTGGACATCCGGCTCGTGAGGAGTCCCCGGCGCCAGTACGTCGTCAGCGCGTTGTCGAGGTCCTGCATGACGAGCAGGATCATGCCCCGCTCGGACCAGTTGCGAATGTCGAGTATCTCCTTGAGCAACCGCGGGTTCCGCCCGACGTGCTGTACCCACTGGCGCCACCGCGGCACGTGCGACGAGCCGTCGGTGGCGTAGGTCGCGAGCAGTCCCATGGCGTTGTAGCCCTTGCCGTAGCGCACCGGCTCGATGTGGGTCCGCTCGTCCGTGTGGATGGAGGAGGTGATGGCCACGCCCTCGGTCGCGTGATACCGCTCCGGGTCCGCCTGCCAGTCCGACCTGGTGCGGAACGCCCCCACGAGAGCCTCGGAGTTCGTACGGGTGCGTCGGCCCAGCATCGGAGACAGCCGGGGGAGCTTGCCCTCGGCACGCATCTGGTGCAGCAGCTTGCCCGTCCCCAGGGTCCCCGCAGAGAAGATGACCTGCTCGGCGCGAAGGGTCCGACGGTACTTGGCGCGCGGGTTCGCCGTCTTCTTCGTCTCGATCAGGAACCCCCCGGAGCGCAGCGGGCGCACCGACACCACGGTTGTCTCGGGGCGGATCTCCGCTCCCGCCCGCTCCGCCAGGTAGAGGTAGTTCTCGAGCAGGGTGTTCTTCGCGCCGTGTCGGCAGCCTGTCATGCACTCGCCGCAGTGGATGCAGCCGGTCCGGGCGGGACCGGCACCACCGAAGAACGGGTCCTCAACGGTCTCCCCCGGGGTGCCGAAGAACACACCCACCTCGGTGGGGTGGTAGCTCCCCGACACCCCCATCCGCGCCGCCACCTTCTGCAGCACCCGGTCGGCGTCGGTCTCCAGCGGGTTGGCGGTCACCCCGAGCATGCGCTTGGCCTGGTCGTAGTAGGGCGCCAGCTCAGACCGCCAGTCGGTGATAGCCGCCCACTGCTGATCCCGGTAGAAGCCCTCGAGGGGCTCGTACAGCGTGTTCGCGTAGTTCAGCGACCCTCCGCCGACGCCCGCGCCGGCAACCACGAGCACGTCCTTGAAGGGGACGATCCGCTGGATGCCCAGCATGCCCAGCGCCGGCGCCCAGAGGAATCTCCGGATGTCGGACGTCCCCGAGGGCAGGTCGTCCGGCCCGAACCGTCGTCCGGCCTCCAGAACCGCCACGGAGTAGCCCTTCTCGACCAGGCGCAGCGCCGAGACACTTCCTCCGAAGCCGGAGCCGACGACCACCACGTCGTAGTCGAACCTGTCGGAGCGGTCCATGGACGTGTTCACAGCCCCACCCTCTTCATGACCTTCAGACCCGTGGTGAGCATCCGCGCCCAGTTCTCGTACGAGATGCCGTACATCGGTTCGATCGTGACGTGGTGCAGCGAGGACACCGTCTGCGGCTCGGTGTACTTCACGATGCCCTCCCGGCCGTGGCGGCGCGAGAGACCGCTGTCCCCCATGCCACCCATCGGAGCGTCCACCGAGCCCCACGCCGCACCGTAGCCCTCGTTGATGTTCACGGTTCCCGCCCGGATCTGCCGGGCGACCACTCGGGCGTGCGCCAGGTCCCTGCCGAACACCGACGCGTTGAGTCCGTACGGGGTGTCGTTGGCCCAGTCGATCGCATCCTGGACCGCACTGTAGGGCCAGACCGAGACCACCGGCCCGAAGGTCTCCTCACGGCAGACCGCCATGTCCTCACCGACGTCGGTGAGCACGGTGGGCTCGTAGAAGTATGGTCCGAGGTCCGGCCGGGCCCTGCCCCCGGTGCGGATGGTCGCGCCCTTGGCCCGCGCGTCCTCGACGTGGGCCGAGACCTTCTCGAGCTGGTCGGCCGAGGCGAGGCTGCCCATGTCGGCGCTGAAGTCCAGCGCCGCACCCAGCTTCAGCGCGGACACCTTCGCGACGAACCGGTCCATGAAGTCGTCGTAGACCTCCTCGTGCACCAGGACACGTTCCATGGAGATGCACAGCTGGCCGGCGCTGGAGAAGGCGGCACGGACCGCACCGGCGGCAGCCTTGTCGAGGTCGGCGTCCGGAAGCACGATCTGGGCGTTCTTGCCGCCGAGCTCGAGGGACGTGCCGATCAGGCGACGCGAGGCGTGCTCGTTGATCAGTCGCCCGGTGGCGGTTGAGCCGGTGAAGCACACGAAGTCGGAGTGGTCGATCATCGGGCCGCCGAGCCGACGACCGGGTCCCGTCACGATCTGGATCAGGCCCGCCGGCAGGCCCGCCTCCTCCAGCAGGTCCACCGCCCACAGCGCCGACAGCGGAGTCTGGGCGTCCGGCTTGTGCAGCACGGCGTTGCCGGCCATCAGCGCGGGGATGCTATCGGTGATTCCCATGGACAGCGGGTAGTTCCACGGGGTGATCATCGCGACCACACCCTTCGGATGGTGCTCCACGTGGGTGCGCATCACCACGGGAAGGCCCGGCACCCGCCGCCGGGGGCTCAGGTGTCGCTTCGCGCTGCGCGCGTAGTACTTGGCGACCAGCGCAGTGTCGGCCACTTCCTCAAAGGCGTGATGACGCGCCTTTCCCGCCTCGAGCTGGATCAGGTCCAGAACCTCGGACTGGCGATCGAGCACCAGGTCGTGGAAGTCCAGGAAGATCGCGCGGCGCTCTGCGAAGCTGGTCTGGGCCCAGTCCCGCTGGAGCTCACGCGCGCGGGCCGCCGCTGCGAGCACGTCGGCGTCGGAGGACTGCGGAATCGACGCCATGGGCCCGTCGTCCATCGGGCTGCGCGTCGTGAGTGACGTGGCGCCGTCGGAGGCGATGTGCGCGACGAGTCGTGCTACGACGTCGGGACTCAAGCGACCGCCCGGCCCGGCACCTGACCCACTGTCCGGCCCCGCTGCAGGCCCCGCTGGCCCGGCGCCCTGTAGCCGGCCCTGTAGCCGGCCCTGCCGACCGCCCGGCTGGCGAGTCAGTGACTGTCCCTGCCATCGTCAGACCTCCTCGGTGCCCGCGGCACCACGCCCTGGCCCTGAGCCTAGCCGCTGGGTCTGACTCCCGGGCCCGACGACCGCCCCCTGGCTGGCAGCCGCCGACCTCCCCGGCCCCTGTCAGGCCAGTACCGCCACCTCGACCCGCTGGAACTCCTTGAGATCGGAGTACCCGCTGTTGGCCATGACCCGGCGCAGCGCCCCCGCGAGGTTCGTGGACCCGTCCGAGGTCGTCGTCGGGCCCACGAGGACCTCCCGCAGCGACCCCACCACCCCGAGCTTCACACGCGTACCGCGCGGCACGTCGGGGTGGAACGCCTCGGGCGACCAGTGCCACCCTCGCCCCGGCGCCTCGATCGCCCGGGCCAGCGGCGACCCGATCATCACGGCGTCGGCTCCACAGGCAACGGCGCGCGCGATGTCGCCACCGGTGCGCATGCCGCCGTCGGCGATGACATGGACGTACCGTCCGCCCGACTCGTCGAGGTAGTCCCGCCGAGCCTCGGACACGTCCGCGATGGCGGTGGCCATCGGCATCGCCACGCCCAGCACGTTGCGGGTCGCGGCGGTGCTCCCTGCGCCGACACCGACCAGCACTCCCGCGGCCCCGGTGCGCATGAGGTGCAGCGCCGACTGGTAGGTACCGCAGCCTCCCACGATCACCGGGACGTCGAGCTGGTAGATGAACTCCTTGAGGTTCAGCGGCGTACTGCCGGAGGAGACGTGCTCCGCCGAGACGACCGAGCCGCGGATCACGAACAGGTCGACACCCGCCTTCAGGACGGCCTCATGGTGAGCCACCACTTCGCGGGGCGACAGCGACGCGGCAGTCACGACTCCCGCGCTGCGGACCTCCTGGATCCGGGCGACGATCAGCTCGTCCTTGATCGGCTCCGAGTAGATCTCCTGCAGCCGCCGGGTCTCCACGTCGGGGTCGAGGCTGGCCACCTCGTCGAGCAGCGCCTCGGGATCCTCGTAGCGGGTCCACAGCCCATCGAGGTCGAGGACACCCAGGCCGCCCAGCCGGCCGATCGCGACCGCTGTGGCGGGGGAGACGACACTGTCGGTGGCGGACGCCAGAACCGGAAGGTCGAAGGAGTAGGCGTCGATGCGCCAGGCCAGGGAGACGTCCTGCGGGTCCCTGGTACGCCGGGACGGCAGGATGGCCACATCCTGCAGCCCGTACGCGAGCTGGGCGCTCTTGCCCCGGCCGATCTCAACTCTGGTCACGCCAGCGAGAGTACGCGGATCAGCGCAGGAAGTAGTTCGGTGCCTCCACGGTCATCTGCACGTCGTGGGGATGGCTCTCCTGCAGGCCGGCGGCGGTGATCCGTACCAGCCTGCTGCGCTCCTGCAGATCGCGCACGGTTCGGGAGCCGGTGTACCCCATGGCCGCCCGCAGCCCTCCCACGAGCTGGTGGGCCACCCGCGAGAGCGGACCACGGTAGGGGACCCTGCCCTCGATCCCCTCCGGAACGAGCTTCTCCTCGGAGAGGACGTCGTCCTGGAAGTAGCGGTCCCGCGAGTAGGAGCGTCCCTCTCCGCGGCTCTGCATCGCCCCGAGCGACCCCATGCCCCGGTAGGTCTTGTACTGCTTGCCGTTGACGAGGATCAGCTCGCCCGGGCTTTCCTCCACGCCGGCGAGCAGGCCTCCGAGCATGACCGTGTCCGCGCCGACGGCGAGTGCTTTGGCAATGTCCCCCGAGTGCTGCAGTCCTCCGTCGGCGATCACCGGCAGACCCGCGGGGCGTGCCACGGTGACCACATCGTGGATCGCTGTGACCTGGGGAACGCCGACGCCGGCCACGACCCGCGTGGTGCAGATCGATCCCGGCCCCACGCCCACCTTGACGGCGTCAGCGCCCGCTTCCGCCAGAGCCCGGGCCGCCTCAGCGGTGGCGATGTTGCCCGCGATCACCTCGTGGTCGGTCTCGGCCTTGATGCGCCGCACGGTATCGGCCACGGCTCGGCTGTGGCCGTGTGCGGTGTCCACGACGAGGACGTCGACGCCGGCCTCCACCAGTGCCAGAGCCCGCTTCACGGCATCCTCGCCGACCCCCACCGCGGCCCCCACCATGAGCCGCCCCTGGGCGTCCTTGGTGGCGTACGGGTACTGCTCGCTCTTCTCGAAGTCCTTGACCGTGATCAGGCCGCGCAGCCGTCCCGAGTCGTCCACCAGCGGCAGCTTCTCCACCTTGTGGTTGCGCAGCAGCGCGAGCGCATCCGCGCGGCTGGTGCCGACGGGAGCGACCACCAGCGGCGGCTTCGTCATGACGTCGCGCACGAGCACCGTGCCGTCGGGCTCGAACCGGATGTCGCGGTTGGTCAGGATGCCCACGAGCCGTCCGTCCGGGTCGGTGACCGGGACGCCTGAGATGCGGTAGCGGGACATGATCCGCTCGGCGTCGTCGAGGGTGTCCTCGCCGCGGCACGTGACGGGTGCCGCGATCATGCCCGCCTCGGATCGCTTCACGGTGTCGACCTGCAGCACCTGATCCTCGACCGAGAGGTTGCGGTGCAGGATCCCGATACCTCCCTGCCGCGCCATCGCGATGGCCATCCGCGCCTCGGTGACGGTGTCCATCGCCGAGGACACCAGCGGGATCCGCAGCTCGATCCCCCGCGTCAGCCGCGTGGCGGTGTCCACCTCACTGGGCACGACGTCGCTCTCTGCGGGCACGAGCAGCACGTCGTCATAGGTGAGGCCCAAGGTCGCCAGCTTCTCTGGTACGCCGTACGGCTGGAGCATGGCACCGTCCCCGGGTGTGCGTATGAGAGGCCTTATGGTACGTCCCCGCGCTGCTCGAGACCCAGCTCGAGGGCAGCAGGTGCGCGCCACCACACCGCAGCCATCTCGGGCGTGAGATGCGCACCGATGTCCCGGTAGGCATCCGCCGCGCTGCGCTGCGCTCGGGCCCGCTCGTCCGGGTCGGGGCAGTGACGCGCGAGCAGCAGGCCGGTCGGCCAGACCAGCGGCACGGCCCCCACCTCGGACGCGATTCGCATCGCACGTCGCAGGTCATCAAGGCCGTCGTGAGGGCGGGCCACAGCCACTCCGCGGAACATCAGCGACTTGGACAGGTGACGGGGCGAGGCGCCCTCACAGGCGCCGACCGCCGACTCCGCCGCCGCGGCGGCCGTGTCCAGATCACCTGCGAGGAGTCCGACCTCGCACGTTACCCAGCTCATCCGGACCCGCTCCCGGGGCCAGTGGTCCCGGGCCCAGTCGCCCCCGGTGGCGCGCGGCAGCACCGCAGCGGCGCCGTGCAGGTGGGAGCGGGCGGTACGGAGATCCCCGGAGCCCACCGCGTCGGCGGCGAGACCGAGTCTCGCGTCGAAGATCGCCACCCGGTCGCCGGCGAAGCAAGCTCCCCGCGCGGCCCTCAGGTCCCACTCACGCGCTCGGGCGTGCATGCCCACCTGCCGGTACACACTCGCCACGGTCGCCTGACAGCGAGGGGCACCTCGCGTGGTCGCTGCGGCGGCGCCGGTCAGCCTCTCGACTGCCGGCGCGTATCGACCGAGGGCGCCGAGCGCCACGCCTGCCAGCCAGGCCGCGTCCGGCTCCCGGTGGGCGGCGGGGAACGTCGCCAGGACCCGCAGAGCGAGAGCCGGGTCACCGGCCAGAGCCTGGGCGCGAACCTCGTCGAGAACGAGCCGTGGCTCGCGCGGCGGGTCTGTCACCGACGCTGCCCCGCCCCCACAACGGTGTCCTCCGGCAGCGCAGCCCGGACCGCGTCGACCGCATCGTGCAGCCCGCTGACCCGGACCACCTTCGGGGGAGTCGGCACGGCCTCCCAGCCCGGTCCCGCAGCCACGACGACGGGCGCCGGCCTGCTGGCCGGAAGCGCCGCGAAGACCGTGGGATCTGCGGCCTTCGCCAGCAGTGCCCAGACGACGACTACTGCCGGGCCGGTCCGCCGGACTGCGGCGCCGAGGGACGCCGCGGGCATTCCCGCGCCCAGCAGCCTGCTGCCGACTCCCAGCTCTTCGGCCAGCGCAGCCGCGAGTACGGCCATCGGGAGGTTGTGCTCCTCCTCCGGTACGCAGGCCAGCAGGATCGGCCTGCCGTGCGCCGGCTCGGGTGCCCCGAGGGCGTACCGCCGGAAGGCGGCGCCCGCGATGTCGCTGAGCAGGTGCTCCATCTCCACGCTCGAGCCGTCGGACTCCCACCGGCTACCCACGGAGGCGAGCAGGGGCGCCACCACCGTCAGCCAGGTTGTCGTGGGCCCGCGCTGCGCGATCGACTCGTCGATCAGATACGCCACCGTACGGCCGTCGAGCGCGGCGGCGGCACGAGCGAGGCCTTTCGACACCGGAGGCGCCCCGGGGCCGGCAGAGAGCACGCGACCTCCCGGACCCCCGGGCCGGTCCCGTACCGGTCGGTCCCAGCGCACGTCAGGGGTGGCCGCACGGCTGTCGGCATCGATCCCGCGCGTCACCGCGCCGTCGGACGGGCCCTCCAACGGGCCGTTCGACGGGCCAGCGGGTCCGCGAAGGCTCTGGACCGCGCTGTCCAGCGAGTGCTCCGCAGGCCCCGCGACTACCTGCCTGGCAGCGTCGGCCGGCGCAACGCCCGACTGTACGAGTCGGCGCATCGCCTCCAGACGCTCAAGGTCACTCGCGGTGTAACGACGATGCTTGCCGGCGTCGTGCTGGGAGGGACCGAGACCGTAGCGACGGTGCCAGGTCCGCAACGTGGTCGGCTCGATCCCGAGACGCCGCGCCACCGCGCTCACCGTGAGGGTGGGCTGCGCCGGCTCTGACGGGCCCTGATCAGACGGGCCGCCCTGGTCCGATGCTCTCTGCGCTGAGATCTCGACCTGCTTGGCCACGTCACCTCCCGGGTGCTGGACGCCTGACCGACCCGGACGCCACCCACAATTTTGCCACAGGTTTGAACCGTTTACTTGACTAGGTGTTGCACCGCTTAGTACTCTCGATCCTGTACGGACAGGCTCCACGGTGGTCCATGGAAGAAACTGCACACGCAACTTGTTCACCCACCAAGGCCCGACGTGTGACCCAGGGGAGGCACCATGGCCGACATCCGCCGCCTACCGGCACCGCTTGCTGAGTTCTGGGACTGGCAGCTCCACGCGGCGTGCCGGACGGCCGATCCGAGCGTCTTCTTCCACCCGGAGAACGAGCGCGGTCCCGCCCGGTCTGCTCGGGAGCGGGCAGCCAAGTCGATCTGCTCCACCTGCCCCGTGATCTCGGAATGCCGGGAGTTCGCGTTGCGGACCCGCGAGACCTACGGGGTCTGGGGTGGCCTGAGTGAGAGCGACCGGGAGGCCATCTACGCCCGGGCACGTGGCGACCGGGAGGCCCTCGCAAGCTAGTAGACGGACGTCCGGGTCGCTCCCTCCCCCGCCCCGGGACGTCGAGAAGGGTCCGGCCGTTATACGGCCGGACCCTTCTTCGTACAGGTCCGCGGGGGACGCAGCTGGTGCCTGTTGGTCAGTGTGCGTGGCCGTGGGAGTGCCCGTGCCCCGCAGCCTCTTCCTCCTCGGGCTCCTCCGGCTTGTCGGCCACCAGCGACTCGGTGGTCAGCAGCATGGCGGCGATCGACGCCGCGTTCTCCAGTGCCGACCGGGTGACCTTGAGCGGGTCGATCACGCGCTCCGCCACGAGGTCGCCGTAGCTGCCGGTCGCGGCGTTGAAGCCCTGGCCCGCCGGCAGGTCCCGCACGTGCGCGACGACGACCGAACCCTCGTACCCGGCGTTGGAGGCTATCCAGTACAGGGGCGCACTGAGAGCCTTGCGAACCAGCGAAACACCCGTGGCCTCGTCACCGGTCAGGCCCAGACCGCCGTCCAGCACGGAGCCGGCGTGCACCAGGGAGCTTCCGCCCCCGGCGACGACACCCTCTTCCACGGCAGCGCGCGTGGCCGAGACCGCATCCTCCATACGGTGCTTCTTCTCCTTGAGCTCGACCTCGGTGGGTGCGCCCACACGGATCACGCAGACCCCACCGGTGAGCTTGGCCAGGCGCTCGGAGAGCTTCTCGCGGTCCCAGTCGGAGTCCGTCGCCTCGATCTCGCGGCGGATCTGGGCAACGCGGTCGGCAACGTCCTCGTGAGTTCCCGCACCGTCCACGATGGTCGTGTCGTCCTTGGTCACCACGACCCGACGGGCGCTTCCGAGGACCTCCAGGCCCGACTGGTCCAGCTTGAGGCCGAGCTCGGCACTGATCATCTGTGCCCCGGTCAGCACGGCGATGTCCTGCAGCATGGCCTTGCGACGCTCGCCGAACCCGGGCGCCTTCACCGCCGCAACCTCGACCAGCTTGCGCATCGAGTTGACCACCAGCGTGGCGAGCGCCTCACCGTCGACGTCCTCCGCGATCAGCAGCAGCGGCCGCTTGGCCTGCGCGACCGCCTCGAGGATCGGCAGCAGGTCGCTGACCGCACTCACCTTCTGGTTGGCGATGAGAACGTAGGGGTTCTCCAGGATCGCCTCCCCTGCCTCGGGGTCGGTGACGAAATACGGGGAGATGTAGCCCTTGTCGAACTGCATGCCCTCGGTGAAGTCGAGCTCGACCCCGATGGCGTTGGACTCCTCGACGGTGATGACGCCGTCCTTGCCGACCTTGTCGAAGGCCTCGGCGATGGTGTCGCCCACCCGGGGGTCCTGGGCGGAGACGGTCGCCACGGCGGCCACCCTCTCCTTGGAGTCGATCTCGATCGCGGCCTCGCGCAGGGCGTCGGACACGGCCTCGACAGCCTGCACGATGCCGACCTTGAGGGACTGTGGGCCCGCGCCGGCAGCGACGTTGCGCAGCCCCTCGCGGACCATCGCCTGCGCGAGCACGGTGGCGGTGGTGGTCCCGTCGCCCGCCACGTCGTTGGTCTTGGTCGCGACCTCGCGGACCAGCGTGGCTCCGAGGTTCTCGAACGGGTCGTCGAGCTCGATGTCACGGGCGATGGTCACGCCGTCGTTGGTGATGGTCGGGGCTCCCCACGACTTGTCGAGAACCACGTTGCGGCCCTTCGGACCGATGGTCACGCGCACGGTGTCGGCAAGGGCGTCGACGCCCCGCTCCAGCGCGCGCCGTGCCTCCTCGTCGAAGGCGAGAATCTTGGGCATTACTCGTCCTGTTCCTGTGTCGATGATCTCCGACGGACCACTACAGGTCCGCGCGGGTAGCGCCGGTCGAAAAGACCTCCGCCCGGCAGCCCTGCCAGTGCGGGGCGGCCGGGCGGACGTCGGTCGGCTGGTACGGGGTGGCTACCCCGTCGGCCTACTTCTCGATAATCGCGAGCACGTCACGGGCCGAGAGAACGAGGTACTCCTCGCCTCCGTACTTGACCTCCGTGCCGCCGTACTTGCTGTACAGGACGGTGTCGCCGACGGAGACGTCAAGCGGGATGCGCTTGCCCTCTTCCCATCGGCCGGGACCGGTCGCGATGACCTTGCCCTCCTGCGGCTTCTCCTGTGCAGTGTCGGGGATGACCAGTCCCGATGCGGTCGTGGTCTCGGCCTCGCTGGCCTGCACCACGATCCGGTCCTCGAGCGGCTTGATCTGGACCTTGGTAGCGGTCGTCACCTTCTGACCTCCAAAGGGACGTTGGGAGTTCCGGGTGGACCAGGGGGACCTGCCGTCGCGGGTGCCAGGACCGAGTCCCTGGTTTGGCACTCAACGTGTGTGAGTGCCAACCAGACGTTAGCACTCCATGTCCGCGAGTGCCAGCAGTCCCGCTACAGCGTCCAGGGCTGCGCTCCGGCATGTCCGACCGCCTCGCCTCCCGCGGCGACGGCGCGCGCCAGCGCCTCGCGCGGTGCCAGACCGGCGGCCAGCGCGGCAGCGAGGGCCCCCGCGAACGCATCGCCCGCGCCGGTGGTGTCGACCACGCGCGCGCTGCTCGCCGGCAGCGCCACCGCACCGCGGTCATCGACCCATACGGCGCCTCCCGCCCCCAGGGTCACGCAGACGGAGCGCGGTCCCAGCGACCGCAGGCGGCGCGCTGCGGCAGCCGCCGCCTCGGGCTCGTGCGCACCCGTCCGGGCGGACGATCCGTCCGACATCCCGGCGAGATCCAGCAGCTCCGCGGCCTCGTGCTGGTTGACGACCAGCGGGTCTGCCGCGCCGAGCAGGGCCGGCGGAAGGGGCACCAGGGGGCTGGGATTGAGGAGCACCCGGGTCGCGGACCGCTGGGCGGTTTCAGCCGCGCGGGAGACCACCTCCAGCGTCAGCTCCAGCTGCAGAACCAGGACGTCGGCCTGCTCGATGGCAGCGGCCGCACGGTCGACGTCGTCCACGCCGACGTGGTGGTTGGCCCCCGGCACGACGACGATGCTGTTCTCCCCCCGGGCGTCCACCATGACCAGCGCCAGCCCGGAGGACGTCTCGGCCGTCAGGGCGACGTGGCCCACCCCGACCGAACGATCCTTCAGAGCCTGGCGGTACGCGGCCCCGTCGGGGTCGTCGCCGAGGCGACCCACCATCTCGACGGCCGCGCCGGCGGCAGCAGCGCCGAGTGCCTGGTTCGCTCCCTTCCCGCCCGGCCTGCGCGCCAGCTCGAGGGCTGTCACCGTCTCGCCAGGCCGGGGCAGCCGTTCCATCGTGGCGACCAGGTCGACGTTGAGGGAACCGACGACCGTCACCCTGGGTGCATCAGTCACGCACCGACGGTATCTCCCGCGCGCCTGGTGACTCCCGGGGGCGGCGGCTCAGACCTCGGGGGTGACGTCCTCGAAGTCCCAGGAGTGCGCCCGGACCACCGCACCGGTCGGCGCGCTGGCCGGCTGCATGCCGGGTGACCCGAGCCAGCGCGTCAGCAGCACCACGCGGTCGGGCTGCCCCGCGACGGGATCGGCCGGGGCCGCGAACACCGCGGCCTCCAGTGCTCCGGACGCCAGAGCCTGGGGTCGCACCTGCGTGCTCAGCCACCGTACGGTGTCGTCGAGGCGGCCCGGCGCCACCCTCGCCTCCCACATCCGGGCAACGACCCGGGGCCTGGAGGTCACCGCGTGACCTCTGTGACCGGCCAGGAGGAGGCCACCGAGGCAGCCATGTCCGACGCTGGTCGCCCTGCCTGGACCAGCAGGGACCCGAGCATCGCCACCATCGCCCCGTTGTCCGTGCACAGCGGACGCGACGGGACCCGCAGCCGGATGCCGGCAGCCTCGCAGCGCTGCTGGGCCAGCGACCGCAACCGGGAGTTCGCCGCCACGCCGCCCCCCAGCACCAGGTCGCCGATCCCTTCCGTGCGGCAAGCGGCGACCGCCTTCGCCGTCAGAACGTCCGCGACGGCTTCCTGGAACGACGCGGCGACATCGGCCCGAGGGACCGTCCCACCGTCGGCCTCCCGACGCTCCACCCATCGGGCAACGGCCGTCTTCAGACCGGAGAAGGAGAAGTCCAGCGCCGGGTCCCGGGGCCCGGTCAGCCCCCGGGGAAACGTGATCGCCGCCGGGTCGCCGTGCCGGGCGTGCTCGTCTATCGGGGGGCCGCCGGGGAACGGCAGCCCGAGTACCCGAGCCACCTTATCGAAGGCCTCGCCGGCTGCGTCGTCGATCGTCGCGCCGAGCACCTGTACCCGCTCGGTGACATCGTCGACCCGCAGCAGCGAGGTGTGCCCGCCGGAGACGAGCAGCGCGATGCAGGGCTGTGGCAGCGGACCGTGTTCCAGCACGTCGACCGAGACGTGCGCAGCCAGGTGGTTCACCGCGAACAGCGGTACGCCCAGCGCTAGGGCGTACGCCTTCGCCGCGGCCAGTCCCACCGCCAGCGGGCCGACGAGGCCCGGCCCGGCGGTCACGGCGACGGCGTCGACATCCGCGGCTCGTGCCCCGGCCTGGGCGAGCGCTCGGCTCAGGGTGGGCGCGAACGCCTCCAGGTGCGCCCGGCTGGCCACCTCCGGCACCACTCCCCCGTACCGCGCGTGCTCGGCGACGCTCGAGGCGACCGCGTCGGCGAGCAGCTCGTGCCCCCGCACCAGCCCGATGCCGGTCTCGTCGCAGGACGTCTCTATCCCCAGCACGAGGGGAGCGTCCGCATGGCGCACGGACGGCGCAGAAGCGCTCACCACGCCATGGTGCCCGAGTCGGGCGGACCCGCACCACCCGGAACGGCATCACCCGGATCAGCCAGGCTCTTCACCATGACCACGGCGTCCTCGCCGGTGGACTCGTAGTAGCCCTCGCGCACGCCGACCGACTCGAACCCACGCGAGGCATACAGCCGCTGCGCGGCGACGTTGCCCGCAGCCACCTCCAGTCCGATCAGGGCCGCACCTCGCAGCTGCGCCTGCCGCACCATCAGGTCGAGCAGCAGTGCCCCGATCCCCTGGCCCTGACAGGCGGGATCCACCGCCACCGTGTTGACGTACGCCTCGTCCGCGTAGGTCTGAAGCCCGGCGTAGCCCACCAGCCGGTCACCCTCGTCCCCCCGGTCACTCTCGGTTCCCCGGTCACTCTCGGTTCCCCGGTCAGTCAGGGCCACCACGTACCACCGACCCTGCCAGTCGGCCAGCTCGGACAGGAACATGCCGGTCGTCCAGGCGCCGGACCCGAAGAGCGTCGTCTCCAGGGCGAGCACCGCGGGAAGATCCCACCAGCGCATCCGCCGGAGCCGGAGCCCGTGCCCGCGCAGCGCCGCGGTCGCATCAGCGGGCAGGTCGTCCACGAAGACTCCGCTCACCGGCGGGGCAGGACCGACTTGCGCGGTCCTGGCTCCGCCACGTCGGGACGCCGCAGGTAGAGCGGCTGCAGCCGCTCCGTGGGAGCGCTGCGCAGCGCGCGCTCCGCCGTCCGGGCGGCCAGCTGCACAACGTCCGGGTAGGAGGGCGGGCCCACCGGCAGACCTAGTACGTCCGCGTAGAGCTGGGCACCTGCCCCGACGAGCCGGACGACACCGAAGGAAGCGAGCTGGTCGGGGAGAACCGCGGGTCTGGTGACCGCGGCGTCAGCGAGGCGGTGCCCGTCGGCGGCGTACGGCGCCCAGTACACCTCCTTGCGCCGGGCGTCGGTCACCGCAGCGTACGGACCTGCTCCCGACTCGGGCACGATCGCGTCCAGAGAACACACGCCGTAGGTCGCAACCCCCAGCGCCGCACTGATCGCGGCGGCGGTACCCAGGCCGACGCGCAGCCCGGTGAACGGCCCGGGGCCCACACCCACCGCCACGGCACGGACCGCCGGCATGTCGACGCCGGCACGCTCGAGGCACTCCTGGATGGCGGGGGCGAGCTGCTCCGCGTGAGCCCGGGCATCGACGCGAACGCAGCGGCCGCGCTCGAGCGGCTCGCCCCCGGGCACGAGCTCCACAAGTCCGGCGCTGATCGCCGGGGTCGAGGTGTCCAGGGCCAGTACGAGCACGCCCTTCAGGGTAGGACCCAGCCGCTGCGCAGCTGCCGTACCCGTTCCACCCAGCTCTCGCCGGTCGGCAACAGGACAGCGGTACGGGTATCGCCGTCGGTGTGCCGCTGCATCCGGACGGTCAGGAAGCTGTCCGACAGGTGCTCGAACAGACCCGACCCCCACTCCACCACGGTGACGGCATCTGCCAGGTCGGAGTCGAGGTCGAGGTCATCGACCTCCGACACGCTTCCCAGCCGGTAGGCGTCCACATGGACGAGCGGGACCCGGCCGCCCAGGTGGGTCCGGGCGATCACGAAGGTCGGGCTGGTCACCCTTCCCTGGACCGCCAGACCCGCTCCGATGCCCTGTGTGAGCACCGTCTTCCCCGCGCCGAGCGGACCGGCCAGCACGACCAGGTCCCCGGGACGGACCACGGCTGCCACCGCACGCCCCAGGCGCATGGTGTCCTCGGTCGTCGGCAGCTCCACCCGCCACCCGGGCCCGTTCACGGCACTACGTGGGGAACGGACCGTGCGGCCGCACGTACAGCCCGTGATGGCGCGCGACCTGGCGGATGAACGCCCGCATCCGCATCGTCACGTAGCCCGGGCTCTGCATGTGCGCCAGATGCCCGGCTCCGGAGACGGTGACCAGCTGGGCACGCGGCAGCCGCTCGGCCATCGCGCGGCTGTGCGCCAGCGGCGTCATACGGTCGCCGTCGCCGCAGACGATGAGCGTGGGCACCTCGGCGAGCGCGTCGAGCGAGTCCTCCCGCTCGTGTGCGAGCAGGGCCGGCAGCAGCTCGACCACGACCTCGGCGGGCACGGCGTCGATGACGGCCTGCACGTACTCCACCAGCGACGGACTGACATCGGCTCCACCGAAGCCGAACCGGCGCGTGAGTGCGAACGACAGGTCGCTGCCGCGGCGCCTCGCGTCGATCACCGCGCCGCTGCGCCGCACCCCGGGGCTCGCGGCCAGCCGCCGGTCCAGCAGCGGGTGCAGGACCCGGCCCGCCGTCGCGGCGGGCCCGAAGAACGTCTCGGCCAAGGCTCCCGACGACGTGGACAACAGCCCCACGCCGAGGATACGGCCGTCGAGCAGGTCCGGTCGCAGCGCCAGGAACTCCAGAATGGTCATGCCACCCAGCGAGTGACCGATCAGGACCAGCGGGCCGTCCGGCACCCGCTCCTCGAGGACCCGCAGCAGGTCCTCGGCGAGCTGACCCAGCGTGGCGTTGTCCGCCGTTCCGCGCCCCGACCGACCGTGACCCCGCTGGTCGTAGAGAACCATGCGGAGGTCCTCGTCGTCGGGATGCACCAGGTCCCGGCGCTGGTAGTGCCAGCAGCCCAGGGTGTTCGCCAGCCCGTGCACCATCACCGCGGTGAGCGGGGCGTCGGGCCGTCCGACCTCCTCGAGGTGGAGCTTCACGCCGTCGTCGGCAACCACGATCGCCGTACGGTCCGACGGAAGGGCCCCGAAGGGCTCGTCGTGCTCCCGGTCGGGTCCCTCCCTGCGGGCCCGGACCACCTTGCGCTCCGCGACACTGCCCACCGCGAGGCCCAGACCCGCCGCCGCCAGACCGACGGCAACCAGGCCCAGCCCCTTGCCCGCGCTCATTCCGAGCCACCCGAGTAGGTGCGCTTCACCCGTGCCCCGATCCTGGTCACGATCTCGTAGTGAATGCTCCCCACGGTATCCGCCCAGTCCTGGGCCGTCGGCTCGGCGCCGTCGCCCGGGCCGAAGAGCACCACCTCGTCCCCCTCCGCGACCGGGTCGTCCCCGACGTCCACCACGAACTGGTCCATGCAGACCGTCCCCGCCACCGTACGCCTGCGCCCTCCGAGCAGGACCGGCCCGCAGTTGGTCGCGTTGCGCGGCACGCCGTCGGCGTAGCCGAGCGGTACGAGGGCGAGTGTGGTCTCGCGGTCCGTCACGTACCGGTGGGCGTAGGACACCCCGCTGCCGGCCGGCATACGTTTGGCGAGCGCGACGCGGGCCCTGAGGGTCATGGCGGGACGCAGCCCGAAGCTGCCCTGCTCAGGCACCGGGGAGAGTCCGTACACAGCGATGCCGGGACGCACCAGGTCGAACCTGGCCTCCGGCAGGGTCAGCGTCGCCGCACTGTTGGCCACATGGCGCAGCTGAGGAGTGACCCCGTTGGCCCGGGCAACGTCGACAGCCTCCCGGAAGACCTCGAGCTGGGCCGCGATGGTCGGGTGGCCCGGAGCGTCCGCGTACGCGAAGTGGGTCCAGATGCCGACGGCCGTCACCGCGCCCTCGGCCTGCGCCGCCGCCACGGCCCGGACCAGCTCGGCCCAGCCGGCAGCAGGGCACCCGTTGCGCGACAGGCCGGTATCGATCTTGAGGTGGATGCGGGCGACCCGACCCTCGGCTCGGGCTGCTGCCACCGTCTCGGACAGCGACCACAGCGAGCTCACCGACAGGTCCACGTCGTGCCGTATGCCGTCGGCGAGTGACTCTCCCGGTACGGCCAGCCAGCACAGCAGGGGCGTCGTGACACCCGCCTCACGCAGCGCGAGGGCCTCGTCGAGCACCGCCACGCCGAGCCAGTCGGCGCCTCCGGCGAGAGCGGCGTGGGCGGCAGGCAGCAGTCCGTGCCCGTACCCGTCCGCCTTGACCACCGCCATGGTCAGCGCGCTGCCCGCCTTCTGTCGCAGCAGCGCGACGTTGTCCTCGATCGCCCGCAGGTCGACGTGTGCCTGCGCCCTGAGAACGCTCACGCCACCTCCCTCCGCAGCTCGGCCACAGTCGCCTCCACCTCGGAGGCGAGGTCACTGCTCGACCCGCCGCCGCGGCGCTGACCCGCGAGTCCATGCACATGTGACGCCACCGCGCCGGCATCCCGGGGTGCCAGACCCGTGGCGAGCAGCGCCCCAGCGACACCGGAGAGCACGTCGCCACTGCCTGCGCTCGCCAGCCACGGAGTCCCGGTTCCGTTCACGACCACCGGTCCGGCTGCCCGGCCGTCCCTCGCCGGATCCGCCACCAGGGTGGCATCTCCCTTCAGCAGCAGAGTGGCTTCGGCGAGAGACGCCGCGGCCCGTACCGCCCCGACACGGTCACGTTCGAGGTCCTCCGCCGGTACGGCGGGAAAGAGCCGGGCGAACTCACCGTCGTGCGGGGTGAGCAGCGTCGGTGCGCTCCTGCTCCGCAGCACGGCGGCGGAGCCGGCCAGCAGCGTCAGGGCGTCCGCATCGACGAGGACGGGCACGTCCTGAGCCAGGATGCGTTCCACGACGGCGGCCGCGCCCGCGGTCACACCCAGGCCGGGGCCTATCACCCAGGCCTGTACCCGGCCGGCCGCCAGCACCGCCTCCGGGTCGCTGACCGTTCCTTCCGACCCCGGCGCATCGGGAACCTCGGTGCCCACCACCGACGGGTACCGGGTGCGGACCTCGGACACGACGGGACCGACTGACACCATGCGCACCATCCCGACCCCGGCCGCGAGCGCACCGCCGGCCGTGAGCACCGCGGCGCCGGGGAACCGTCGACTCCCTGCCACGATGCCCAGCACACCCCGCGAGTACTTGGAGTCGGTCGACGTCGGCCTCGGCAGCAGGCGGGCGACATCCGCGTCGGTGTAGCGCACCAGCGCCGGCTCTGTGGCGGCACGCAGATCCGGGAGCAGGCCGATGTCCACCACGGACACGGCCCCGGAGCAGCGCCGCCCCGCAGCCACCACCAGCCCGGGCTTGAGACACCCGAAGGTCACGGTCACGTCGGCGCAGACCGCCGGACCCGGGACCTCGCCGGTGTCCGGCT
The DNA here is from genome assembly GCA_963752715.1 of uncultured Actinomycetota bacterium. Lineage (GTDB taxonomy): Bacteria > Actinomycetota > Actinomycetes > Mycobacteriales > CAVVZQ01 > CAVVZQ01. The sequence goes on from CAVVZQ010000006.1 coordinate 213,644, forward strand.
GCACACCGCTGGGTAAGTCGACCGCGACAACGGCAGCCGGTCCCCGCTCAGCAGCCGCCGCGAGCTCCGCTGCCGCGGGGCGCAGCGGGCCGCTCCCTCCGATGCCGACCACTCCGTCGAGCACCAGGTCCGCCCGGCTCAGCGCCTGCACGGCAGGCGCGGCCTCGGAGGCCGGTACGACGCGGCCCCCGGCGCGGCGCAGGGCGCTCAGGCCGCCCGGGTGCGCGTGCTCCGGCGCCAGCAGCACGGCGGTCACGCGGGCACCGCGGCGCCGCAGGGACGCACCCGCGTACAAAGCGTCCCCTCCGTTGTTGCCGGCCCCGCACAGGATGGCCACGGACGCCCCCACGACCCTGCCGGGCGTGCGCGCCCTCAGGACCCGCATGCAGCTCACAGCCAGACCGGTGGCCGCCCGGGACATGAGAACCCCCTCGGGCAGCCGCCCCATGACCGCTTCCTCGGCCGCCCGGACCTCTTCTACCCGCCAGACCCCGTCGATGGTGACTCCCGAAACGGACTGCTCGTCGATGCCCGCTACTCGACTGTGACCGACTTGGCGAGGTTGCGGGGCTTGTCCACGTCGTAGCCCCGTGCCTCCGCCAACTCCGCGGCGAATACCTGCAGGGGGATGCAGGTCAGCAGCGGAGAGTACAGCGTGGGCGTCTGAGGCACCTCGATGACATAGTCGGCAAAGGGACGGACGGTGCTGTCCCCCTCTTCGGAGATGACGAGGGTGCGGGCACCGCGAGCCCTGATCTCCTGGATGTTGGACAGCATCTTGGCGTGCAGGAGCGGCCGTCCGCGCGGTGAGGGCATCACGACCCACACCGGCAGCCCCTCCTCGATGAGGGCGATCGGCCCGTGCTTGAGCTCCCCCGCAGGGAACCCCTCGGCGTGCATGTACGCCAGCTCCTTGAGCTTCAGCGCGCCCTCGAGCGCGACCGGGAAGCCGACGTGACGCCCGAGGAAGAGCACGCTGGGCTCCTCCGCCATCGAGCGGGCCAGCTCGCGTACCGGCTCCACCACGCCCAGGGTCTCCCGCACCAGGCCGGGCATCCGCTCGAGAATCTCGTACTCGCGGACCACCTCGTCGGAGTACTTCACGCCGCGGGCGCGGGCCAGCGTCAGCCCGACCAGGTAGGTGGCCACGATCTGCGAGATGAAGGTCTTGGTCGCGGCGACGCCGATCTCCGGCCCAGCCCGGGTGTAGAGGACGCCGTCGGACTCCCGGGGAATCTGGGCGCCGTTCGTGTTGCAGATCGCCAGCACCCGGGACTTCTGTTCCTTGGCGTGCCGTACGGCCTCCAGGGTGTCGGCCGTCTCACCGCTCTGGGAGATCGCCACCGTGAGCGTGTCCCGGTCGAGGACCGGGTCCCGGTACCGGAACTCCGAGGCCATCTCGACCTCGCAGGGCAGCCGACACCAGTGCTCGATGGCGTACTTCGCGATCAGCCCGGCGTGGTAGGCGGTCCCGCACGCGACGATGAAGACCTTGTCCACGTCCCGCAGGTCCTGCTCGGTGAGCCGGCGCTCGTCCAGCACGACCTGCCCGTCCTCGGACAGGTGTCCCAGCAGCGTGTCCGCGACCGCCTCGGGCTGCTCCTGGATCTCCTTGAGCATGAAGTAGTCGTAGCCGCCCTTCTCGGCGGCTGAGAGGTCCCAGTCGATGGTGAAGGGCGTGACGTCGGCGGGCTCCCCGTGGAAGTCGGTCACGCGGTAGCCCTCGGGCGTCGCGACCACCACCTGGTCCTGGCCGAGCTCCACAGCCTCCTTGGTGTAGGCGATGAACGCCGCGACGTCCGAGGCCAGGAAGCACTCTCCGTCGCCCACGCCGAGCACGAGCGGGGAGTTGCGGCGCGCGCCGACGACCATGCCCGGGTGGTCACTGTGGACGAAGACGAGGGTGAACGCACCTTCCAGGCGCCGGCAGACGGCCTCGACCGTCGCGGGGAGGTCACCACCGGTCGTCGGGTAGATCGCGGATGCCAGGTGCGCCACCGTCTCGGTGTCGGTGTCGCTGCGGAACTCCACGCCCTGGGCCTCCAGCTCCGCCCGCAGGCTCGCGAAGTTCTCGATGATCCCGTTGTGGATCACCGCCAGTGAGCCCTCGCGGTTCAGGTGGGGGTGGGCGTTGCGGTCGTTGGGCGGGCCGTGCGTCGCCCACCGGGTGTGGCCGATCCCGGTGGTGCCCGGCAGCTGCTGTCCCTCGAGCGCGACCTCGAGGTTCACGATCGCGCCGGCCTTCTTGACCGAGCGGAGGATGCCCACCTCGTCGACGATGGCCACGCCGGTCGAGTCGTAGCCGCGGTACTCGAGCCGCCGGAGGCCTTCCAGGACCACTTCGAGCGCCGGACGGGAGCCCACGTATCCCACAATGCCGCACATGAGTCAGGAGCCTACTCAAGAACCACCTGTGCGCGTCTGACGGTCTCCAGACCGGGGTCAGTCGGGGTCAGTCGGGGCCAGCCGGGGTCAGCCGGGGTCAGCCGGGGTCAGCCGGGTGCGCCACCGCTGCTGCGATCCGCTCGGCGATCTCCTTGGCGTGGAACTCGCTGGCGGCCTCCACCATCACGCGGACCAGGTTCTCCGTACCGGAGGGGCGAAGCAGCACCCGACCCTGGTCCCCGAGCTCCGCTTCCGCCTCGGCGACGGCATCGACGGCCGCCTGCGAGGACACGGCTGTGTCCTTGTCCTGCACCGGGACGTTGAGCAGGACCTGGGGAAGCCGATGCACGACGCTCGCCAGCTCGGAGAGCGTCAGCCCGGTCTGCGCGAGCCGCCCCATCAGCTGAAGCCCGGTCAGGATGCCGTCCCCGGTGGTGGCGTAGTCGAGGAAGACGACGTGCCCGCTCTGCTCACCGCCCAGCGAGAGGTCCATGTCCCGCATCCGCTCGAGCACGTAGCGGTCGCCCACATCGGTCTTCTCCAGCCGGATGTCGCGCTCCCGCATCGCGATGTCCAGTCCGAGGTTGCTCATGACCGTGGCCACCAGGGTGTCCTTGCGAAGCTGGCCTCGCTCCTTCATCGCCAGCGCGCAGACCGCCAGGATCTGGTCGCCGTCCACGAGGCGTCCGCGCTCGTCCACGGCCAGGCAACGGTCGGCGTCGCCGTCGTGCGCCAGACCGATGTGGGCCCGGTGGTACAGCACCGCCTCGCGGAGCCCGGAGATGTAGGTCGACCCGACACCGTCGTTGATGTTCAAGCCGTTCGGGTTGGCGCCGATCGTGATGACATCCGCCCCCGCCGCCGAGTAGACGCTCGGAGCGACCGCCGAGGCCGCCCCGTGGGCACAGTCGACGACCACCCGCAGCCCGCTCAGTGGGTAGGTCACGGTGGACAGCAGGTGTGCGGAGTAGCGCTCCCGGGCCTCGAACCTGCGTCGCAGCCGCCCGATGTCGCCCCCGGTCGGACGCTGCCACTCCTGGTCCATGGTCAGCTGGATCGCATCCTCGATCTCGTCGTCCAGCTTGTGGCCGCCCTGGGAGAACAGCTTGATGCCGTTGTCCGGCATCGGGTTGTGGCTGGCGGAGATCATGACGCCCAGGTCAGCCTCGAGCTCCTTGGTCAGGAAGGCGATCGCGGGCGTGGGGAGCACACCGACGTTCCAGACGTCCATGCCGGCGCTGGTCAGGCCCGCGCTCACGGCCGAGGAGAGCATCTCCCCGCTGGCCCGCGAGTCCCTTCCCACCACGGCGACACGCTTGCCGGTCCGGCCCGAGTCCACCTCGACCAGGACCCGAGCGGCAGCGATGGCCACCCCGAGCGCCAGCTCCGGGGACAGGTCTGCGTTGGCCAGCCCTCGAATGCCGTCGGTACCGAACAGTCGTGCCATCAGGGCCTCCCGCAGCTGGGCTTGTTGCGGTCAGGGTCGACCGCCGCTCCGCGTCAACGTAGCGCACCCACGTCCCCGCAAGCAGTGGCCTGCCCCACGACAACGGCCCCCCGACACGTCGGGAGGCCGCTGTGAAGTCTGTCGTCGGAAGGCTCAGCGCTTGGAGTACTGGGGCGCCTTGCGGGCCTTCTTCAGCCCGTACTTGCGCCGCTCCTTGGCGCGCGGGTCACGCGTGAGCAGGCCGGCCTTCTTCAGCGCGGGCCGGTCCTCGCCGTTCTCCTCGATGAGCGCCCGGGAGATCGCCAGACGCAGCGCCCCGGCCTGGCCGGTGACGCCGCCGCCACGGAGGGTGGCGACCACGTCAAAGGAGTCCTCGCGACCCAGGGTCACGAACGGCTCCTTCACGATCTGCTGGTGGACGCGGCTGGGGAAGTAGTCCTCCAGCGACCGGCCGTTGAGGGTGAAGGTGCCCGTGCCCGGCGCAAGACGCGCCCGGACAACCGCCTCCTTACGGCGACCCACGGAGATCTTGGGGCTGGCTACGGTCTGGCTCACGCGTCTTACTCCTGGCTCTGCGACGCCGTCTGGGTCGCGGTTACTGGGCGATCTGAGTGATCTCGAACGGTACGGGCTGCTGCGCGGCGTGCGGGTGGCTCGGCCCCGCATACACCTTGAGCTTGCTGGCCATCTTCCGCCCGAGCGAGTTGTGCGGCAGCATGCCACGGACGGCCTTCTCGACCGCGCGCTCCGGGTGGGTGTCCAGCAGCTCGACATAGCTCTGGGCCCGCAGCCCACCGGGGTAGCCCGAGTGCCGGTACGCCTTCTTGTTCTCCGCCTTGGATCCCGTCAGCGCCACCTTGCCCGCGTTGATGATCACGACGAAGTCGCCGGTGTCGACATGAGGTGCGTAGACGGGCTTGTGCTTGCCGCGCAGCAGCACGGCGGCTTGCGTGGCAAGCCTGCCCAGGACCACGTCGGTGGCGTCGATGACATGCCACTGACGCTCCACGCTGCCGGGCTTGGGGGTGTACGTGCGCACGGTTGCGACCTTCAGGCTGGTTGGGTGGCTTACGAGTCGGGCGACGCGGGATGCTGTGCCGGAGGACAAGGAAGTCCACTGCGCGACACCCGCGACACGTCAGTGTACCGACGAGGCGGGCCGGCGCGCAAAGTCCGTACCTGCCGTGCCTGTTCGGCACGCGCCGCCAGCAGGGTCTCCTCGGGGTAGGTCACTGCCGTCAGCGTCAGGCCGCGCGCCGGCGCCACAAGGACACTCGAGTCCCGCACCGCCCGCGCCAGCACCTCGGCGGGCCAGGCCACGGCGCGCCGCTGCTCCCCTACCGCGATGAGGGCACCCACCAGGGCCCGCACCATGTGGTGGCAGAAGGCGTCCGCGGAAGCGGTGACCACAATCACGTCACTGTCGTCTCGGACGACCTGGAGCTGCCGAAGCGACCGTACGGTGGTCGCACCCTCGCGCGGACGGCAGTAGGCAAGGAAGTCGTGCTCACCGGTGAGAGCCGCCGCAGCCTCGCTCATGGCGTGCTCGTCCAGGGGGCGGCGCCACGGAGTCGTGTCGTGGCGCCGCAGTGGGCTTGCGCCCCATGCGCTGTCGGCGAGCCGGTAGGTGTAGGTCCGTGCCACTGCCGAGAAGCGCGCATCGAACCCCGGGGGCGCCGGGCCGACCGCGGTGACCCGCACATCGTCGGGCAGGACGCCACCGAGCCGTCGCAGCAGGCGGTCCGAATCGCTTCTCCCGGCGCGATCCGTGGTCAGTGCTACGTAGCTGCGAGCCGGCACGTCGGTGTGTGCCACCTGGCCGATCGCATGGACCCCGGCATCCGTACGGCCGGCGACCGTCAGCACCGCTCGCACTCCGAACAGGCGCTGTAGGCCGCCCCCGAGCTCACCCTCGACGGTGCGTCGCCCCGGCTGGGCGGCCCACCCGGAGAAGTCCGTTCCGTCGTAGGCGCAGTCGATACGCAGCCGGAGACTCTCGGGAGGGACCGCGGAACCGGTGCCGGAGTCCGACGGTCCCTGAGTGGTCAGGAGGTACGGTCCTGTTCTGCGCCGGACTCGTCCTCTTCCGACTCCCCGGCACCCTCAGCGGCTTCGGCGGACTCGACGGCTTCGGTGGACTCAGCGGCTTCAGCGGACTCGCCCTCGGCGACCTCGGTGGAGGTGTCCTCCTCCGGCTGCGGTGCTTCCCCGGCAGCCTCGGGCTCATCCTTCGGCTCTGCCTCAGCCTCGGCCTTGGTCTCGGCCTTGGTCTCGGCCTTGGTCTCGGCCTTGGTGGCGCCGGCACCGCGTCGGGCCCGTTCCGCCTCACCCACGGCCTGCTGCGCCACCGTCAGTGGCTCGACAAGCTCGATCATTGCCATCGGGGCGTTGTCACCCTTGCGAGGACCCATCTTCACGATCCGGGTGTAGCCGCCGGGCCGCGCCTCGTACCGCGCTCCGATGTCGTCGAAGAGCTTGTGCACCACGTCGCGGTCCCGCACCACGGTGAGCACCCGCCGGCGTGCGTGCAGGTCACCGCGCTTGGCGAAGGTGATCATGCGCTCGGCGAGCGGCCGGAGCCGCTTCGCCTTCGCCTCCGTGGTGGTGATCCGCTCGTGGCGGAATAGCTCGGTGGCCAGGTTGCCCAGCATGAGTCGCTGGTGGGCCGGACTGCCTCCGAGCCGGGGGCCGCGTGTCGGCGTGGGCATCGCTCTCTCCTCGTATGTGACCGGTGTGACCGAACCGGTGCCGCGGTCAGAACTCTTCGGTCTCGCTGAAGTCGGTGAACTCGTCCGGTCCCGCGCCGCCCTCGAAGGCTCGCTGGACGTCGAAGTCGATCTGGCTGTCCTTCAGCGACAGGCCGAGGCCGACCAGCTTGCCCTTGACCTCCTCGATCGAGCGCTGCCCGAAGTTCCGGATGTCGAGCAGGTCCGCCTCGGTCCGCGAGATCAGGTCACCGACGGTGTGCACGCCCTCGCGCTTGAGGCAGTTGAACGACCGGACGGTGAGGTCCAGCTCCTCGATGGGCTTGAGCAGCTCGGCCTGCTTGGTCTGCTCCATGGGCGAGGGGCCGATCTCGACACCCTCCTGCTCCGGGTTGAGCTCGCGGGCCAGACCGAACAGCTCCACCAAGGTGTGCCCGGCGCTGGCCAGCGCGTCCCGAGGGGCCACCGACGGCTTGGTCTCGACGTCGAGGATCAAGCGGTCGAAGTCCGTACGCTGCTCCACACGCGTCGCCTCGACGCGGTAGGTGACCTTCATGACGGGCGAGTAGATCGAGTCCACCGGCACGCGCCCGATCGCTGCGTCGGCGTCGGCGTTCTGCGCCGCCGGGACGTAGCCGCGGCCCCGCTCCACGACCAGGTCCATCTCCAGCCGGCCTGCCTCGGTCAGCGTGGCGAGGTGGTGGTCGCCGTTGTGCACCACCACGCCGGCGGGGACCTCGATGTCGGCGGCGGTGATGTTCCCGGGACCCTGGCGGCGCAGGTAGAGAACCACCGGCTCATCGTGCTCGGAGCTGATGACCAGCCCCTTGATGTTGAGGATGAGCTCGGTGACGTCCTCCTTCATGCCCTCGACGGTGGAGAACTCGTGCTGCACGCCCTCGATGCGGATGCTGGTCACCGCTGCGCCGGGAATCGACGACAGCAGAGTGCGACGCAGGGAGTTGCCCAGGGTGTAGCCGAACCCGGGCTCGAGGGGTTCGAGGACGAACGTCGAGCGGTGCTCGGCTACTTCTTCCTCGACAAGGGTGGGACGTTGCGAGATGAGCAAGGCGGTCTACCTTCCGTTCCCGGGCGCCCGCTATTTGACGCCTCGAGTCGTACGGGTGGTCGGCACCGGCACGCAGCGTCCGGGCCGACCGTTGGTGTGGGCTGGTGGTTGGGTCAGGCCAGTGGCCGGTACGTCACTTGGAGTACAGCTCGACGATGAGCTGCTCCTGAACCGGCGTGTCGATGACCTGTCGCGCCGGCAGTGAGTGCACGAGGATGCGGTTCTGGCTGGCGATGACCTCGATCCACGCCGGAACGGGACGGCTGCCGGCCTCGGCGCGGGCCACCTCGAACGGGGTGAGACCCCGTGACGACGGGCGCACCTCGATGATGTCCTTCTCCGTCACCCGGTAGGACGGGATGTCCACCTTGCGCCCGTTCACCGTGAAGTGGCCGTGGCGCACCAGCTGCCGCGCCATGTCCCGGGACTTGGCGAACCCGGCCCGGTAGACGACGTTGTCCAGTCGCGACTCGAGGATGCGCAGCAGCTCGTCACCGGTCTTGCCCTGGCGGCGGTTGGCTTCCTCGTAGTACGAGCGGAACTGCTTCTCGAGCACGCCGTAGATGCGCGCAGCCTTCTGCTTCTCGCGCTTCTGCAGGAGGTACTCGCTCTCCTTGGTCCGTCCGCGGCCGTGCTGTCCGGGCGGGTACGGACGAATCTCGATCGGGCACTTCGCGCTCTCGCACTTCGCACCCTTGAGGAAGAGCTTCATCTTCTCGCGTCGGCAGCGACGACAGTCAGCACCGGTGTATCGGGCCATGTCGCAGGTTTCTCCGTTCTCTGTTGCAGGCTAGGAAGGTCAGACACGGCGCCGCTTGGGCGGGCGGCATCCGTTGTGGGGTACGGGGGTCACGTCCTGAATGGTGCCGACCTCCAGGCCAGCAGCCTGCAGCGAGCGGATCGCCGCCTCCCGGCCGGAACCGGGGCCCTTGACGAAGACGTCGACCTTGCGCATGCCGTGGTCCATCGCCTGGCGAGCGGCGTTCTCGGCAGCGAGCTGAGCGGCGAACGGAGTGGACTTGCGGGAGCCCTTGTAGCCGACATGCCCGGCCGACGCCCACGCGATCACGTTGCCCTGCGGGTCGGTGATCGACACGATCGTGTTGTTGAACGTGCTCTTGATGTGAGCATGCCCGTGGGCGACGTTCTTGCGCTCCTTGCGCCGTACCTTCTTCGCGCCGGTGCGCGCCTTCGGTGGCATCTGCTGGTTTCTCCTCGACAGCGAGAGTTGGTCGGACCCGCGCGCTCGACGCGCACTGCGGGTCTACTTCTTGGTTGCCTTCTTCTTGCCCGCGACGGTCTTACGGGGACCCTTGCGGGTGCGTCCGTTGGTGTGGGTGCGCTGGCCGCGCACCGGGAGGCCCCGGCGGTGCCGGATGCCCTGGTAGTTGCCGATCTCCACCTTGCGGCGGATGTCCCCGGCAACCTCGCGGCGCAGGTCGCCCTCGACCTGGTAGTTCTCCTGGATCCAGTCGCGCAGGCGAACCAGCTCGTCGTCGCTGAGGTCGCGCACTCGCGTGTCGGGGCTGACGTCGGTTCCCGCCAGCGTCTGCTGGGCACGGGTGCGGCCGATGCCGAAGATGTAGGTCAGGGCGACCTCTACTCGCTTCTCGCGAGGCAGGTCAACGCCGACAAGACGTGCCATGGGTCGTGCTCCTTCGATCCTCGGAGGTCTGCCGCTCCCTCATCCCGGGCTGGCGGCCCGGGCCCCGGCCTCCGTCCGGGGGTACCCCGCGGGCGACGACCCGGAGGCCGGCCCGCAGTCGAGGTGCGGATGTCGCGATATGTAGCTGGGCTTGCTGGGTGACGCTGTCTAGCCAGAGGGTGCGGTCCGGTGACCTAGCCCTGGCGCTGCTTGTGTCGCTTGTTCTCGCAGATGACCATCACGCGCCCGTGGCGGCGGATGACCTTGCACTTGTCACAGTTCTTCTTGACGCTCGGCTTGACCTTCACGGCTGTACGTTGTCCTTCCCTGGAATCCGGGCCAGCCGCCAGCCGACGCAACTCGCCGGCCTCCGGTCACCCTCAGGTCCTTCACTTGTAGCGGTAGACGATCCGTCCCCTGGTGAGGTCGTACGGGGACAGCTCGACCACAACACGGTCCTCGAGCATGATGCGGATGTAGTGCTTGCGCATCTTTCCGCTGATGTGCGCGAGAACCTTGTGGCCGTTGTCCAGCTCGACCCGGAACATCGCGTTGGGAAGAGGTTCGACGACACGGCCCTCGACCTCGATGGCACCGCTCTTCTTCGCCATGTCCTCCGCTGATCCCCAATACTCTTCGTACGTCGCTGAACATCACTGACCGCGGCGCGCACACGGCGCACCAAGGTTGAAGTGTACGCGGCTGTCGCCGGGCCTTCCACACAGCCCTGTGACGGGGTGGGGTGACCTGCGAGACAGGGCTTCAGCGACGCACCCCCTCAGGAAGCTTCCGTCGGCACGGACACGCCCAGGGCGCCGAGCCGCTCACGTCCTCCGTCGACTGCGGTCAGCACCCACGGCCCGGACTCCGTCAGCGCCACGGTGTGCTCGAAGTGCGCCGAGGCCGAGCCATCGACCGCGACCACCGTCCAGCCGTCCTCCAGCTCTCTGGCGTCGGGCGACCCCAGGTTGATCATCGGCTCGACGGCCAGCGCCATGCCCTTGACCAGCCGTGGCCCTCGGCCTGGGCGGCCGTAGTTGAGGATGTGGGGGTCCTGGTGCATCTCCGTCCCGATGCCGTGGCCACCGTAGTGCTCCACGATCCCGTACCCGTGCGGACGTACGGCGGACTCCACCGCGTGGCTGATGTCCGACAGCCGGTTGCCGACGCGCACGGCCGCCAGACCGGCCCACAGCGAGTCCTCGCACACCGTCAACAGATCGGTCAGCTCGGGAGCAACCTCTCCGACCGGAACCGTGATCGCCGAATCGCCGTGCCAGCCCTCCACGATGGCACCGCAGTCGATCGCAATGATGTCGCCTTCCCGCAGGCGCCTGGAGGCTCGGGGAATGCCGTGCACGATCTCCTCGTTCACCGACGCACAGATCACGCCGGGAAAGGGTGGGGGTCCCCCGTAGCCCAGGAACGACGGGTGGGCTCCCTGGGAGGCGATCGTCTCCACGGCCAGGTCATTCAGATCCCCGGTGGTGACTCCCGGGGCGACGACCTCGCGCAGCGCGGCCAGCGTACGAGCCACGACCAAGCCGGCCCGCCGCATGGCGAGAATCTCCGTGTCGGACTTGATCTGGATCATGAGGCGCCTTCTCCTCCACACAGAGTCCCCCATCCGGACGACGCCCGGCCATCTGCGCGCCGTCCCTCGCCAGCCGGGCGCGGACGTGGGCGCGCGCTCGTCGGTGCCACGGTGGCGCGCTGAGCGCTACTCCACGAAGCGCCGGATGGCACGAACGATGCGCTGGCTGACGTCCTCCACAGGCCCCATCGCGTCCACTCCGACCAGACGGCTCTCCCTGGAGTAGTAGCCCAGCAGCGGTGCCGTCGACTGGTAGTACACGACCATCCGGTGGCGGATCGTCGTCTTGCGGTCGTCGTCGCGCTGGAACAGCTCGCCGCCACAGTTGTCGCAGACGCCCGCTTCCTTCGGGGGGTTGAAGTCGAGGTGGTACAGGCGCTGGCACTGTCGGCAGGTACGGCGGCCGGAGAGACGCCGGACGACCTCGTCCTCATCCACGACCAGCTCCAGCGCCACGTCGAGATGGGTGTCCTGCTCCGCGAGATGACGGTCGAGACCCTCCGCCTGCGGAATGCTGCGCGGGAAGCCGTCCAGGAGCCACCCGCCGACCGCGTCCGGCTCGGACAGCCGCTCAGCCACCATGCCGAGCGTGACGTCGTCCGGCACCAGGTCCCCCGAGTCGAGGTACTTCTTGGCGACGCGGCCCAGCTCCGTCCCCGCCCGGACATGGGCACGGAAGATCTCCCCCGTCGAGATCGCGGGGATCGACAGCTCCGCGGACACCGCACTGGCCTGCGTGCCCTTTCCGGAGCCCGGGGGCCCCACCAGGATCAGTTTCACGTCCTGAGGAACCCTTCATACTTGCGGACCATCAGCTGACTCTCGATCTGCTTGACCGTGTCCAGACCCACACCCACAAGGATAAGGACGGCGGCTCCGCCGAAGAAACCGCGGCTGGTTCCGCTCCCCGTGAAGGCGAACAGCATCTGGGGCAGGACCGCGATGACTGCCAGGTACAGCGCCCCGGCCCAGGTGAGCCGGCTCAGCACGTAGCGCAGGTACTCGGCGGTGGAGCGGCCCGGACGGATGCCCGGGATGAAGCCACCGTACTTCTTCATGTTGTCGGCCACGTCGTCGGGGTTGAAGGTGATCGACACGTAGAAGAACGCGAACGCCACGATGAGCAGGAAGTAGACCGCCAGGTAGACCGGGCTGGTAGGGCTGACCAGGTTGCGCTCGACCCACTGGGCGAAACCGCCGGTCGAGTCCGACAAGGTGACGAGCAGTGTCGGGATGTAGAGCAGGGACGAGGCGAAGATGACCGGGATGATGCCTGCCTGGTTGACCTTCAGCGGCAGGTAGGTCGAGGTGCCGCCGTACATACGGCGGCCCACCTGCCGCTTGGCGTACTGCACCGGGATACGGCGCTGGCCCTGCTCGACGAAGACGACGACGGTGATCACGACCAGCGCCAGCAGCAGAAGCATCGCCAGTACGAAGCCGCCCCGGGTCCGCAGTACGAAGGCGCCCTCCGCCGGCAGCGCGGATGCCACCGAGGTGAAGATCAGCAGTGACATGCCGTTCCCGACGCCGCGGTCGGTGATCAGCTCGCCGAACCACATCACAAGAACGGTACCGGCGGTCATCGTCATGACCATCGTGACCAGGGTGAACACCGAGTCGCTGGGGATGATGCCCGGGCACTCGGGGAGCAGGTTCCCGCTGCGCGCGAGCGCGATGATGCTGGTCGACTGCAGGACCGCCAGCGCTACGGTCAGGTACCGCGTGTACTGGGTGAGCTTGTTCTGGCCCTGCTGGCCCTCCTTCTTGAGGGTCTCGAAGCGCGGGATCACGACCGTGAGCAGCTGCACGATGATGCTGGCCGTGATGTAGGGCATGATCCCGAGTGCGAACACCGACAGCTGCAGCAGCGCTCCGCCGCTGAACAGGTTGATCAGCGAGTAGACGTTGCTGTCCGGGATGTCCGTGAGGCACTGCTGGATGACCGAGTACGACACGCCCGGTGTCGGCAGGGTCGACCCGAGACGGTACAGCGCAACCATGCCGAGCGTGAAGAGGATCTTGTTGCGCAGGTCGGGCACGCGGAATGCCCGGAGAAACGCTCCTAGCATGGAAGCTCCGCTCGACAGCCCTGCACTGCGGCGGCCACCTGCCTCACGCAATGGGTCGCGACTGGTTCGGTCACGGTTGTGGCCACACCTTCCGGTTTCGGGCGATGCGGCCAGCACCCTGTGGGGTGCTCAGGCCGCTGCCCGAGGGTAACAGTCCGGCCCAGGTCCACCGTGGCGAACCTGGGCCGTCCCAGCGGGTATCACTTACCGTCTGTGCACGTCAGCGGCAGCAGCTCACAGAGTTGTGGCGGTCCCGCCGGCGCTCTCGATCTTCTCCTTCGCCGAGGCGGAGAAGGCGTGTGCGGTCACCGAGATCGCCACCGACCCCAGGTCTCCCTGGCCCAGGACCTTCACCGGGTGCCCGGCACGGACCGCCCCGGCCCCGGCCAGCTCCTCGGGACCGACGGTGCCGCCCTCCGGGAACAGCTCGACCAGCCGAGCCAGGTTGACCACCTGGAACTCGACCCGGTTGCGGTTGGTGAAGCCCTTGAGCTTGGGCAGCCGCATGTGCAGCGGCATCTGACCACCCTCGAAGCGGGCGGGCACCTGAGACCGGGCCTTCGTACCCTTCGTGCCACGCCCCGCGGTCTTTCCCTTGGAGCCCTCACCACGGCCGACGCGGACCTTGGACCGCTTGGCCCCGGGAGCCGGCCGGAGGTGGTGCATCTTCAGCGTCATTGGTCGTCGACCTCCTCCACGGAGACCAGGTGCGGCACGACCGCGACCATGCCCCGGATCTCCGGGCGGTTCTCCTTGATGACCTCGTGGTTGATCCTCTTCAGTCCCAGGGATCGCAGCGAGTCACGCTGTGCGGGAGTTGCCCCGATCGTTGACTTGACCTGGGTGATCTTCAGTTTCGACATGTCCCTCACGCCCCCGCGGCGACCGGCCTGGCGGCCGACCCCTGGTCTGCCTGGGCCTTCAGCATCGCTGCCGGTGCCACGTCCTCCACCGGCAGGCCCCGGCGGGCCGCTACCGACTCGGGCGTGGCGAGCCCCTTAAGCGCAGCCACGGTCGCGTGAACGATGTTCAGCGGGTTGTCCGACCCCAAGCTCTTGGTCAGGACGTCGCTCACGCCCGCGCACTCCAGCACCGCGCGGACCGGACCACCGGCGATGACACCAGTACCGGGAGCGGCAGGACGCAGCAGCACCACGCCTGCAGCCTTCTCGCCCTGGATCAGGTGCGGGATGGTGGTGCCGATGCGGGGCACGGTGAAGAAGTTCTTCTTGGCCTCCTCCACACCCTTGGCGATAGCGGAGGGAACTTCCTTCGCCTTGCCGTAGCCCACGCCCACGGTGCCGTTGCCGTCCCCGACCACGACCAGCGCGGTGAAGGAGAAACGTCGACCGCCCTTGACGACCTTGGCCACCCGGTTGATCGTCACGACCCGCTCGAGGTACGGAGTGCGATCCGGGCCGACACCGGCCCGGCCGCCCTCCCGGCCGCCCTTACGGTCCCCTCCGGCGCCGCTGCTTCGTTGCGTTCTCGCCATCAGGCGTCCCTCTCCGTCATCGTCTTCGCCGCAATCATCACGGGATTCGTCAGCAGGTTCACCATCAGAACTGCACCCCGCCTTCCCGCACACCGTCGGCGAGCGCCGCGATGCGACCGTGGTAGCGGTTGCCGCCCCGGTCGAAGACGACCTGCTCGATGTCGGCTGCGGTGGCCCGTTGCGCGACGAGCGCGCCGACAGCCCGCGCGCGCTCGGTCTTGTCCGCCGACAGCGCCCGGACCGTCGAGTCCATCGAGGAGGCCGACACCAGCGTGCGACCGGAGGAGTCATCGACGATCTGAGCCACGATGTGGCGGTTGGAGCGTGTCACCACCAGGCGAGGCCGCTGGGTGGTGCCGACCACCTTGCGCCGCAGTCGAAGATGGCGGCGCCGCCGCGCCACCTGGCGGGATCCGGCCGCTGCGCCCGAACGACGGGGCACGACCCGGCCGGCAACCTTCTTGGCCGTCATGGTTACTTGCCTGCCTTTCCGGCCTTGCGCCGAACCTGTTCGCCCTGGTAGCGGATGCCCTTGCCCTTGTACGGCTCAGGCTTGCGCAGCTTGCGGATGTTCGCCGCCACCTCGCCCACGAGCTGCTTGTCGATGCCGTGCACGACGAAGCGGGTCGGGGCCTGGACCTCGAAGCGGATGCCCTCGGGAGGGCTGATGACGACGGGGTGGCTGAAGCCGAGCGCGAACTCCAGGTCGCTGCCCTTCGCAATCACCCGGTAGCCGGTTCCCACGATCTCCAGGGTCTTGCTGTACCCCTCGCTCACGCCGGTCACCATGTTCGCGACCAGCGTGCGGGAGAGGCCGTGCAGGGCGCGGCTGCGGTTCTCGTCGTTGGGACGGGTCAGGACGATCGACCCGTCCTCCGCGCGATCCACCGCGATGCCGGCCGGGACCTCCCAGGAGAGCGTCCCCTTGGGGCCCTTCACGTCGACCTGCTGCTTGTCGACCGTCACGTCCACCCCGGGGGGGACAGTGATCGGCCTGCGTCCGATGCGTGACATGCCGACTCCTCACCAGACGTAGGCGAGGATTTCCCCGCCTACGCCACGCTTGGCGGCCTGCTTGTCCGTGAGCAGGCCGGACGACGTCGACACGATGGCGACTCCGAGGCCACCGAGCACCCGGGGCAGGTTGTCCGCCTTCGCGTACACCCTCAGTCCCGGCTTGGACACGCGCTTGATTCCGGCGATGCTCCGCTCCCGGTTGTCGCCGTACTTCAGGTCGATGACCAGGGTCCGCTGGTGCGGCGCCCCGTCGGGACCTTCCTCCACGCGCCAGCCGGCGATGTAGCCCTCCTGCTGCAGGATTCCGGCCACGCCGGCCTTCAGCTTGGAGTAGGGCATGCGGGCCGACTCGTGGTAGGCCGAGTTGGCGTTGCGGACACGCGTCAGCATGTCCGCTATCGGGTCAGTCATGGTCATAGCTGGTGGTTACCCTTCTCGCCCGGTTCCCCGTACGGGGCCTGTGCGATCGTCACCGATGAGGTCGTTCCGTCTCCGGCGGTCCGGCCGCCGTCGCAGGCTCGTGCTACCACGAGGACTTGGTCACGCCGGGGAGCTCGCCACGGTGGGCCATCTCCCGCAGGCAGACCCGGCACAGGCCGAACTTGCGGTAGACGGAGCGTGGGCGCCCGCAGCGCTGGCAGCGGGTGTATCCGCGCACCTTGAACTTCGGGGTGCCGGACGCCTTGGCGATCAGAGCCTTCTTGGCCATCTGTCAGTTCTCCTTGAAGGGGAAGCCGAGGCCGCGCAGCAGCGCCCGGCCCTCTTCGTCGGTCGTCGCGGTGGTCACGATCGTGATGTCCATCCCCCGCGGCCGGTCGATGCTGTCCAGCGGGATCTCCGGAAACACCGCCTGCTCGGTCAGACCGAAGGTGTAGTTGCCGTTGCCGTCGAACTGACGGTCGGACAGCCCGCGGAAGTCACGGATGCGTGGCAGCGCGAGGCTGAGCAGCCGGTCCAGGAACTCCCACATCCGGTCGCCCCGGATCGTCACCTTGGCGCCGATCGGCTGACCCTCACGCAGCTTGAACTGGGCGATCGACTTCGTCGCGCGCCGGACTACCGGCTTCTGACCGGTGATCAGCCGCAGGTCGCGTACCGCGCCCTCGATGAGCTTGGAGTCGCGCGCGGCCTCCCCGACGCCCATGTTGACGACCACCTTGGTCACGGTGGGCACCTGCATCGGGTTGCCGTAGCCGAACTGCTCCGTCAGTGCCGGTACGAGCTGGTCCCGGTAGGAATGCTTGAGCCGGGGCGCCACAGCGGCGCTGTTCTGTGTGTCAGTCGTCGTCATCTCAGACGTCCTTGCCCGTCTTGCGCGCCACGCGAACCTTGCGTCCGTCCTCGTCGAAGCGGTGGCCCACGCGCGTGCGCTCGCCACCGGAAACCAGCATCACGTTGCTGACGTGGATGGGGGCCTCCTGGGTCACCACACCACCGGACTTCGCGCCTCGCTGGTTGTAGGACACCGCCGTGTTCTTGGTGATCCGGTTGACGCCCTCGACGAGGACGCGGTCGGTGTCCGGGTAGGCCTCCAGCACGGTGCCCCGCAGGCCCTTGCTGCGGCCCGAGACGACCACTACCTCGTCACCCTTCTTGATCTTCATAGCTACAGCACCTCCGGGGCGAGCGAGATGATCTTCATGAAACGCTTGTCTCGCAGCTCGCGGCCCACGGGACCGAAGATGCGCGTGCCTCGGGGCTCACCATCGGCCTTGATCAGCACCGCGGCGTTCTCGTCGAAGCGGATGTAGGACCCGTCCGGGCGACGCTTCTCCTTCGCCGTGCGCACCACGACGGCCCGTACGACCTCGCCGCGCTTGACGCCCGCCGCCGGCAGCGCGTCCTTCACGGTGCCCACGATGATGTCGCCGACTCCCGCGTAGCGCCGCCCGGAGCCGCCGAGCACGCGGATGCAGAGGATCTCCTTCGCACCCGTGTTGTCGGCGACCTTCAGTCGCGACTCCTGCTGGATCACGTCAACCCCACGCCTTCGTTCGGTGCGCACCGGCTGCGGTGCGCCTGCTTCTTGTGTCGTCCTCCCAGCCGCACGGGAGTGCTGCTGGGCTCGTCGTCGTCCTCAGTCAGCTCGGGCCCTGCTGGCCCTGCCTGACCGACCCGACCTACTTGGCCTTCTCGAGAATCTCCACGACCCGCCACCGCTTGGTCGCCGAGGTCGGTCGTGTCTCCATCAGAAGCACCCGGTCGCCCACTCCGCAGCTGTTCTGCTCGTCGTGCGCCTTGTACTTCTTGGTGCGCCGGATCGTCTTCCTGTACAGCGGGTGCTGCACGCGGTCCTCGACCGCCACGACCACGGTCTTGTCCATCTTGTCGCTGACGACGATGCCCTCTCGGGTCTTGCGGAACGCACGCGATGCGGCGTCCTGCTCGGGGCTCGCTGCCACTGTCGTCTCCTCGGTCACTGTCTCTGCCTCGTCCTGTCCTCGTGCCGGCTGGTCCGGCTGGTCCTACGCCTCACACCCCGTCCGGCGCCGTGGTCAGCCCCAGCTGACGCTCACGCTGGACGGTGTAGATGCGGGCGATGTCCCGGCGCACGGTACGCAGCCGGCGGTTGTTGGTCAGCTGGCCGGTCGCGGACTGGAAGCGCAGGTTGAACAGCTCCGCCTTGGCGTCGGCCAACTGGGAGGCGATCTCCTCGTCGGTCAGCTGGCGCAGGTCGTTGGCTGTGCTGACATCACTTGCCATCACGACTCACCACCTTCACGCCGCACGATGCGGCACTTCATCGGAAGCTTGTGGATGGCGCGGGTCAGCGCCTCGGAAGCCACCTGCTCGTCGGGGTAGGAAAGCTCGAACATGATCCGGCCCGGCTTGACGTTGGCCACCCACCACTCGGGTGAGCCCTTGCCGGAACCCATCCGGGTCTCCGCGGGCTTCTTCGTCAGCGGACGGTCCGGGTAGATGTTGATCCACACCTTGCCGCCGCGCTTGACGTGACGGGTGATCGCGATACGTGCCGACTCGATCTGGCGGTTCGTCACGTACGCGGGCTCGAGCGCCTGAATTCCATAGTCGCCGAATGCGATCGAGGTGCCGCCCTTGGCCATCCCGGAGCGCTTGGGATGGTGCTGCTTGCGGTGCTTGACCTTGCGGGGGATCAGCATGTCAGGAAGCCTCCGTGCTCTCTGGCGACCCGGCCGGCTCGCCGCCCTGGGCCGCCTCTGACTCCGCCGCTGGCACCTCTGCCACCGCTGCCCCCGCTGCCGCCTGGGGGGCGGCGGCCTCGGACACCGGCGCCTGCGATGCCTCAGGCGCGGCCTCGGCCGCGCCTTCAGCAGCCGCCTGACCTTCGCCCGCCTGGCCGGCACGCGGCCGCCGCGCGGGACGCTCACGACGCGGGCCTCGTCCACCCGGCTCCACCTGGTCGCGGGCATACTGTCCGGCGGGGACCTCGCCCTTGTAGATCCACACCTTCACGCCGATCCGACCGAAGGTGGTACGCGCCTCGAAGAAGCCGTAGTCGATGTGTGCGCGCAGCGTGTGCAGCGGCACCCGGCCCTCGCGGTAGAACTCGGTGCGCGACATCTCGGCGCCACCGAGGCGACCGGAGACCTGGATCCGGATGCCCTTCACGGCAGGGTTCTTCAGTGCGCTCTGCATCGCCTTGCGCATCGCGCGACGGAACGCCACCCGAGCAGCGAGCTGCTCGGCCACGCCCTGGGCGACGAGCTGTGCGTCCGCCTCCGGGCTCTTGACCTCGAGGATGTTCAGCTGCACCTGCTTCGCGGTCAGCTTCTCCAGCTCGGTGCGGATCCGGTCGGCCTCCGAGCCCTTGCGCCCGATGACGATGCCGGGGCGCGCGGTGTGGATGTCGACCCGGACCCGGTCACGCGTCCGCTCGATGTCGATCTTGGACAGACCGGCCCGCTCGAGCTGGCCGGCAAGCTTGCGGCGGATCTCCACGTCCTCGCCGACGTAGTCCTTGTAGAGCTTGTCGGCGTACCACCGGGAGGTCCAGTCGGTGCTGATACCCAGCCGGAAGCCGTTGGGATGAACCTTCTGACCCACTATCGGGCCCTCCTCTTGCTCTTGCCGGCGGTGGCCGCAGTGTCCGCGGCGGGCTGCTCGCTGACGACGACGGTGATGTGACTGGTGCGCTTGCGGATGCGGTAGGCCCGGCCCTGGGCGCGGGGGCGGATCCGCTTCATGGTCGGACCCTCGTCCACGTAGGCCTCGCTGATGACCAGGCGATCGGGGTCCAGCCCGTCGTTGTGCTCGGCGTTGGCCACGGCGCTGGCGATCAGCTTCGCGACCGGCTCGCTGGCGGCCTGCGGCGCGTACTGCAGCAGACCCAGCGCCTCCGACGTCGGCATCCCGCGTACCAGGTCAACGACGCGGCGCACCTTGGTCGGCGACATCCGGACGTGGCGAGCCCGCGCGCGGCTCGAGGCCGGGCTCGAGTTCGCGTCGGTGGTGTCCATGGGTTCCCCTTGCTGGTTCAGGTCGTGTGGTGCGGTTGGGTCGTGCGTCCGGGTGTCCGCCTAGCGGCGGCGGACCCGACGCTCGTCCTTGGTGTGGCTGCGGAAGGTACGGGTGGGTGCGAACTCGCCGAGCTTGTGGCCGACCATCGCCTCGGTCACGAAGACCGGTACGTGCTTGCGGCCGTCGTGCACGGCAATCGTGTGCCCCAGCATCTCCGGCGTGATCGTGGAGCGTCGTGACCACGTCTTGATGACGTTGCGGGTGCCCTTCTCGTTCTGAGCCTCCACCTTCGCCATCAGGTGGTCGTCGACGAACGGGCCCTTCTTCAGGCTGCGCGGCATGTCCTCGTACTTCCCTAGCGCTTCCGGGCGGCCTTGCGGCCGCGGACGATGTACTTGTCGCTGTCCTTGGGCTTGCGGGTGCGGCCCTCGGGCTTTCCGTTCGGGTTGACCGGGTGGCGTCCACCGGAGGTCTTGCCCTCGCCACCGCCATGCGGGTGATCGACAGGGTTCATGGCGACACCGCGGACGCTGGGGCGCTTGCCGCGCCAGCGGTTGCGGCCCGCCTTGCCCCAGTTCAAGTTCGCCTGCTCGGCGTTGCCGACCTCGCCGACGGTCGCGCGGCAGCGCAGGTCGACGTTGCGGATCTCCCCGGAGGGCATACGCAGCTGAGCGTACGGGCCGTCCTTGGCGACGAGCTGGATGCTGGCACCGGCAGAACGGGCGATCTTGGCGCCCGCTCCCGGCTTCAGCTCCACCGCGTGGACGACCGTACCGACGGGGATGTTGCGCAGCGGCAGGTTGTTGCCGGGCTTGATGTCCGCCCCGGGACCGGTCTCGACGCGGTCGCCCTGGCGCAGCCGGGCAGGGGCGAGGATGTAGCGCTTCTCGCCGTCCGCGAAGTGCAGCAGCGCGATCCGTGCGGTGCGGTTCGGGTCGTACTCGATGTGCGCGACCTTCGCCGGCACGCCGTCCTTGTCGCCGCGGCGGAAGTCGATGACGCGGTACTGCCGCTTGTGGCCACCACCCTGGTGCCGTGCGGTGACGCGACCGTGAACGTTGCGCCCGCCCTTGCCGTGCACCGGACGCAGCAGCGACTTCTCGGGGTGATCGCGGGTGACCTCAGCGAAGTCGCTGACGCTCGACCCACGCCTCCCCGGCGTTGTCGGCTTGTACTTGCGGATGCCCATCGTCCTGGCCCGTCCTGTCGTCTCTTACCTGGTGTCTGTCTCTTCGGCGGTTCGCGCTCGCCGCGGGTACGGCCGGCGTCAGCCGACCGCTCCTCCGAAGATGTCGATGCGGTCCTCGGCTGCCACGCTCACGATCGCGCGCTTGGTGTCCTTGCGCTTCCCCCACCCGGTCCGGGTGCGGCGGCGCTTGCCGGGTCGGTTGAGCGTGTTCACACCGGTGACCCGGACGCGGAAGATCTCCTCGACCGCGTGGCGGATCTCCACCTTGTTGGCATCCGGCGCCACCACGAAGGTGTACCGGTTCTCCTCCATCTGGCCGTACGACTTCTCGGAGATCACCGGCGCGAGGATCACGTCTCGTGGGTCCCTGCGGGTCACTTCTCATCCTCCTCAGCCACGGCGGAGCCCTCTGTCGCGTCAGATCCCTCAATTGCGTCGGATCCCTCGGTCGCGTCGGGTTCTTCGGACCCGTCGGACCCGGCAGCCGGACCGCCGAGGAACTGCTCGAGAGCTTCCTGTACGAACACCACG
This sequence comes from uncultured Actinomycetota bacterium, assembly GCA_963752715.1. GTDB lineage: Bacteria > Actinomycetota > Actinomycetes > Mycobacteriales > CAVVZQ01 > CAVVZQ01. Next base: position 235,233 of record CAVVZQ010000006.1, read on the forward strand.
ACGTCGTTGACCAGCACGTCGTAGGTGTTCAGCTGCCCCGGGTCGATCAGATGGACGTCCACGACGTTGCGCAGGCTCTTCCAGCTGATCTGGTCCGCTCGGGACACCACGACCAGCACCTTCTGGGCGTCGGTCACCGCGTTGAGGGCAGCGATCGCGGACTTCGTGCTCGGTACATCCGAGGAGGTCAGCGCGCTGACCACGTGGATGCGGCCGTGCGCCGCCCGGTCCGAGAGCGCTCCGCGCAGCGCGGCCGCCTTCATCTTCTTCGGCGTGCGCTGGGCGTAGGAGCGCGGCGTCGGCCCGTGCACCACGCCGCCGCCCGCGAACTGGGGGGCTCGGGTCGAGCCCTGGCGGGCGCGGCCGGTGCCCTTCTGGCGGTACGGCTTGCGCCCTCCGCCGGCCACCTCGCCGCGGGTCTTGGTGTCGTGGGTACCGCTGCGGGCCGCCGCCCGCTGGGCCACCACGACCTGGTGGATCAGGGGAACGTTCACCTTCGCCGCGAATACCTCCGCGGGGAGGTCCACGGTCCCGGCCGTGTCGCCGTCCGGCGTACGGACGTCGATCTGAAGCGTGGTCACGCCGCAGCACCATCCTTCGTGGCGGCCTTGACCGCCGTGCGCACCATCACGAGACCGCCGTCGGGTCCCGGAACAGCACCCTTGATCAGCAGAATCCCGTTGTCCTCGTCGACGCGGACGACGGAGAGGTTCAGCGTCGTCACGCGCTCGCCGCCCATCCGTCCCGCCATGCGCAGGCCCTTGAACACCCGGCCCGGCGTGGCGCAGGCTCCGATCGAGCCAGGGGAACGGTGCTTGCGCTGCACACCGTGGCTTGCCCGCAGTCCGCCGAAACCGTGCCGCTTCATCACGCCGGCGTTGCCCTTGCCCTTGGTCGTGCCGACCACGTCGACGGTCTCCCCCGGGGAGAAGACCGACGCGGTCACTTCCTGGCCGACCTCGTAGCTGGCGGCGTCGCCGGTCCGAAGCTCGACCAGGTGCCTCCGGGGTGCGACACCGTTCGCCTTGAAGTGACCGCCCTCGGGCCGGTTCACGCGCCGTGGGTCCACCGACCCGTACCCGAGCTGGATGGCGGAGTAGCCGTCCTTCTCGGGGGATCGGACCTGGGTCACCACGCAGGGACCGGCCTTGATCACCGTCACCGGGATCAGGCGGTTCTGCTCGTCCCAGACCTGGGTCATACCGAGCTTGGAGCCCAGAATCCCCTTCGTCGCTGTTGACATCGTCCGTTCCCGTCCCCTAGAGCTTGATCTCGATGTCGACGCCGGCGGGCAGGTCCAGCCGCATGAGCGAGTCGACGGTCTTGGGCGTCGGGTCGAGGATGTCGATCAAGCGCTTGTGCGTGCGCATCTCGAAGTGCTCGCGGCTGTCCTTGTACTTGTGCGGCGAGCGGATGACGCAGTAGACGTTCTTCTCGGTCGGCAGCGGCACCGGCCCTGCAACCTGCGCACCGGTACGGGTGACCGTGTCAACGATCTTCCGCGCGGAAGAGTCGATGACCTCGTGGTCGTAGGCCTTGAGCCTGATGCGGATCTTCTGTCCCGCCATGGTGGCTGTGCTGTCCTTAGCTGTCACACGGGCGCGGCTCGGCCGTGCAGGCCGAGACCGCAGCCGCTGGGGCTGACTTGTACTGCTGCTCCGGTGGCGGTCGCCGCCGAAGGTGTTACGCCGCCCTGGGGCTCCCGGGGATCTGGGACCCCCGGGAACCTCCTGGCCGCTACTTGATGATCTTGGTGACCCGACCGGCGCCCACGGTGCGGCCGCCCTCGCGAATGGCGAAGCGCTGGCCCTCCTCAAGCGCGATGGGCTGGATCAGCACGACCTTCATCTCGGTGTTGTCACCCGGCATCACCATCTCCACGTTCTCCGGCAGGGTGATCACGCCGGTCACGTCGGTGGTGCGGATGTAGAACTGCGGACGGTAGTTGTTGAAGAACGGGGTGTGACGCCCGCCCTCGTCCTTGCCCAGGATGTAGACCGCCGCCTCGAACTCGGTGTGCGGGGTGGTGGTACCGGGCTTGCAGACGACCTGGCCGCGCTCCACGTCCTCACGCTTGAGGCCGCGTAGCAGGAGTCCGACGTTGTCGCCGGCGCGTCCCTCGTCGAGCAGCTTGCGGAACATCTCGACGCCGGTGACCGTGGTCTTGTGGGCCCCTTCGCGCAGGCCCACGATCTCGATCTCCTCGCCGACCTTCACGATGCCACGCTCGACCCGGCCCGTCACAACGGTCCCGCGGCCGGTGATGGTGAAGACGTCCTCGATCGGCATCAGGAAGGGCTTGTCGGTGTCGCGAACCGGCTCCGGGATGTTGTCGTCGCAGGCCTGCATCAGCTCGAGGATCTTCTGACCCCACTCGGCGTCGCCCTCGAGCGCCTTCAGCGCGGAGACCCGAACCACCGGCAAATCGTCGCCGGGGAACTCGTAGCTGCTCAGCAGCTCGCGTACCTCGAGCTCCACGAGCTCCAGGATCTCCTCGTCGTCGACCATGTCGGACTTGTTCAGCGCAACGACGATGTAGGGCACACCCACCTGGCGGGCCAGCAGCACGTGCTCCTTGGTCTGGGGCATCGGGCCGTCGGTCGCGGCGACCACCAGGATGGCGCCGTCCATCTGCGCGGCACCGGTGATCATGTTCTTGATGTAGTCCGCGTGACCCGGGCAGTCCACGTGTGCGTAGTGCCGGTTGGCGGTCTGGTACTCGACGTGCGCGATCGAGATCGTGATGCCTCGAGCCTTCTCCTCGGGCGCCTTGTCGATCTCGTCGAAAGGCGTGAAGGGGTTGGCTTCGGGGTCCTCGTCGTGCAGGACCTTCGTGATCGCTGCAGTCAGCGTCGTCTTGCCATGGTCGATGTGACCGATCGTGCCGATGTTGACGTGCGGCTTGGTCCGCTCGAACTTCGCCTTCGCCACTTCTCCTCCTGTGGGCTCTCGGACGCCGTGTCCCGCGCGTCCTACGGTCCTGCCTGCTTGCGTGTCTAGCTGTTGCTGCCTGTCCGTTCGAAGTCCGGTCGGCCCGTCCGGGGCGCCCGCACCGCTATGCTCCCGTCGCCTTGGCGATGATCTCCTTGGCCACGTTCCCAGGCACCTCGGTGTACGAGTCGAACTGCATCGTGTAGCTCGCCCGTCCCTGCGTCTTGCTGCGGAGGTCCCCCACGTACCCGAACATCTCCGACAGCGGCACCAGAGCGGTGACCACCCGGGCGCCACCGCGCTCGTCCATGGACTGCACCATGCCGCGCCGAGAGTTCAGGTCGCCGATCACGTCCCCCATGAACTCCTCGGGGGTGACGACCTCGACTGCCATGGTCGGCTCCAGCAGCGCCGGGTCGGCGCGGCGTGCGGCCTCCTTCATGGCCATCGAGCCGGCCACCTTGAAGGCCATCTCGGAGGAGTCGACCTCGTGGTACTGGCCGTCCTCGAGCGTCACCCGGACACCGACGAGCGGGTAACCGGCCAGGACGCCGTACTGCATGGCGTCGCGGGCACCGTGGTCCACCGAGGGGATGTACTCACGCGGCACCCGGCCGCCGGTGACCTTGTTGACGAACTCGTACTCGTCCGGGTGCTCGGCCTCGAGCGGCTCGATCGAGATCACGACCTTGGCGAACTGCCCGGCGCCACCGGTCTGCTTCTTGTGCGTGTAGTCGTGGCTGAGCACCGCACGGCGGATCGTCTCCCGGTAGGCAACCTGCGGCTTGCCGACGTTGGCCTCGACCTTGAACTCCCGCCGCATCCGGTCCACCAGCACCTCGAGGTGCAGCTCGCCCATGCCGGAGATGATCGTCTGACCGGTCTCCTCGTCGTTGCGGACCTGGAAGGTCGGGTCCTCCTCCGCGAGCTTCTGGATCGCCGTGGAGAGCTTCTCCTGGTCCGACTTGGTCTTGGGCTCGATCGCGACCGAGATGACCGGGTCGGGGAAGGTCATCGCCTCCAAGATCACCGGGTTGCCCGCATCGCACAGGGTGTCACCGGTGGTGGTCTGCTTCAGGCCGGCCACCGCCACGATCTCACCGGCAGACACCGATCCGCGCTCCTCGCGGCGGTTGGCGTGCATCTGGTAGATCTTGCCGATCCGCTCCTTGCGCTCCTTGGTGCTGTTGAGTACCTGTGAGCCGGTCGCAGCGGTTCCGGAGTACACCCGGACGTAGGTCAGCTTGCCGAGGTGCTGGTCGGTCTGGATCTTGAAGGCCAGCGCGGAGAAGGGCTCGTCGCTGCTGGCCTCTCGCTGGGCCGGGGTCTCGCCGTCGGCCTCGAGACCCGTCACCGCGGGAACGTCGAGCGGGCTCGGGAGGTAGTCCACGACAGCGTCGAGCATGGGCTGCACGCCCTTGTTCTTGAACGCGGACCCGCAGAGGATCGGCGTCGCGGCCGATGCGATCGTGGCGCGGCGAATGCCGGCACGCAGCAACTCCGCCGTGATGGAGTCCTCGTCCTCGAGGTAGGCCTCCATGGTCTCGTCGTCGACGTCCGCCAGACTCTCGACCAGCTCGTGGTGAGCCTGCGCAGCCTCGTCGGCGTACTCGGCGGGGATGTCCACCACCTCGTAGCTGGCGCCCAGGTCCTCGCCCATCCAGCGGATGCCCTTCATCGCCACGACGTCGATGACGCCGACGAGATCGGCCTCGGTGCCCCAGGGAAGCTGCAGGACCAGCGGCTTCGCGTCGAGCCGCTGCACGATCATGTCGACGGTGCGGGAGAAGTTCGCTCCCACCCGGTCCATCTTGTTGACGAAGCAGATGCGGGGTACCGAGTACTTGTTGGCCTGGCGCCACACCGTCTCGGTCTGCGGCTCGACACCCGCGACGGCATCGAATACCGCGACGGCACCGTCGAGCACCCGCAGGGAACGCTCCACCTCGACGGTGAAGTCGACGTGGCCGGGGGTGTCGATGATGTTGACCGTGATCCCGTTCCACTCGCACTTCGTCGCCGCGGACGTGATCGTGATGCCGCGCTCCTGCTCCTGCTCCATCCAGTCCATCGTCGCGGCGCCGTCGTGCACCTCGCCGATCTTGTAGTTGACCCCGGTGTAGTACAGGATCCGCTCGGTCGTGGTGGTCTTGCCCGCGTCGATGTGGGCCATGATCCCGATGTTCCGGGTCTTGGCCAACCGCTCGACGTCGCTCGCCACTATGTCTCCTCTAGATGCTTTCTGCCTGGCTGGGTCTGGTTGCTGCGTTGTGTCGGTGCCCGGAACTACCAGCGGTAGTGGGCGAAAGCCTTGTTCGACTCGGCCATCTTGTGGGTGTCCTCGCGGCGCTTCACGCTGGCACCGAGGCCGTTGCTGGCGTCGAGCAGCTCGTTGGCCAGACGCTCCTGCATGGTGCGCTCACGGCGCTGCCGCGAGTACGTCACGATCCAGCGCAGCGCCAGCGTCGTGCCACGGCCGGACCGCACCTCCACCGGCACCTGGTACGTCGCTCCGCCGACTCTCCGGCTGCGCACCTCCAGCGTGGGGCGCACGTTGTCCAGGGCACGCTTAAGCGTGACGACCGGGTCCGAGCCGGTCTTCTCGCGCGTCTCCTCCAGGGCGTCGTAGACGACGCGGGAGGCGAGGTTGCGCTTGCCGTCGGTGAGCACCTTGTTGATCAGGGAGGTCACCAGCGGTGACCCGTAGACCGGGTCGACGATGATCGGGCGCTTCGGGGCCGGGCCTTTGCGAGGCATCAGCTCTTCTCCTTCTTCGCGCCGTACCGGCTGCGGGCCTGCTTGCGGTTGCGCACGCCCTGGGTATCCAGGGAGCCACGGACGATCTTGTACCGGACGCCCGGCAGGTCCTTCACACGACCGCCGCGCACCAGCACGATCGAGTGCTCCTGCAGGTTGTGGCCCTCACCCGGGATGTAGGCGGTGACCTCCGTCTGGCCGGTGAGGCGCACGCGGGCCACTTTGCGCAGGGCCGAGTTCGGCTTCTTCGGTGTGGTCGTGTAGACACGCGTGCACACACCGCGGCGCTGGGGGCTCCCCTTCAGCGCGGGCGTCTTAGCCTTATCCCGCTTGGCCGTGCGGCCCTTGCGGACCAGCTGCTGGATGGTGGGCATCTGATGCCTCGGTCTCCTTCTTCCGGTCGCTACGTCTGGTGGTGCCGGCCACCGTGTCCGGACACGTCCGGGACACCGCGGCCATCTCAACCCCGGTGCCGCACCCACGTACCCACGTGGGTGGATCGTCCGGGGCTGTCGATCGTCGTGTGGTCCGTCTTCGCCGCTCGCGCTTCCCCGACCCCCGAGGTCGGGTGTGTCGCGCCCGGAACACCCCTCACCAGTGACGAAATGTCGCCGATGGCGCGGCCAGGCCGCTGAGGAACTCCAGGGTCGAGCGGGGCTGCCCGTTGTGGGCACCGACTGATCAGAATACCGAAGCGAGGTGGAGAGTCAAAGTCGGATCCGGGATCCCGGCGGTATGGTGCTCAGTGCCACACCGCCGGGGACCCCAGACCTCACTGTCGGTAGTCGCCGAAGTCGTACTCGTCCAGCGGCACGGCCTGTCCGCCGCCCGGCCCGAAGGCGCGGGTGTAGTCGTCGGAGTAGTCGGGCATGGCGTAGCTTGCCGCCCGCTCCCGACCTTCCTCCGTCGGCTCGACCGTCACCGCCCGGTAGCGGGCGATGCCCGTGCCGGCGGGGATCAGCTTGCCGATGATCACGTTCTCCTTGAGCCCCACCAGCTGGTCGCTCTTGGCCTGGATGGCGGCATCCGTGAGAACTCTCGTCGTCTCCTGGAACGAGGCCGCCGACAGCCACGACTCGGTCGCCAGTGACGCCTTCGTGATGCCCAGCAGGACAGGCCGACCGGTGGCCGGCTCGCCGCCCTCCGACACGATCCGCTTGTTCTCGGCGATGAATTGGTGCCGCTCCGCGAGCGCGCCGGGCAGGAAGTCCGTGCTGCCCGATTCCAGGACGTTCACCCGCTTGAGCATCTGTCGGACGATGACCTCGATGTGCTTGTCGTGGATGTCCACGCTCTGCATCCGGTACACGTCCTGGACCTCTTGCACGAGCCAGGTGGACGCGTGCCGGGCGTTGAGGATCCGCAGGATGTCGCGGGGGTCCACGACGCCCTCGGCGATCTGGCTGCCGACCGCGACGTGCTGGCCGTCCTCGACCAGCAGGCGGGCCCGACGTGGGAACTTCTCGACCTCGTGCTCGTCGCTGCCGTCATCCGGGATGATGTGGATCTTGCGACCCTTCTCGGTCTCCTCGATCCGGATCGTGCCGGCCATCTCGGCGATCGGGGCCTTGGCCTTGGGCACCCGGGCCTCGAACAGCTCCACGACCCTGGGCAGACCCTGCGTGATGTCGTCCCCGGCCACACCGCCGGTGTGGAAGGTACGCATCGTCAGCTGGGTCCCCGGCTCACCGATCGACTGCGCGGCGATGATGCCGACGGCCTCGCCCACCTCGACGGCGATGCCGGTCGCGAGGGAGCGCCCGTAGCACCTTGCGCACACCCCCGGCGAGCCGCAGGTCAGAACCGAGCGCACCCGTACGGAGGTGACTCCGGCCTCCCGGATCGCCGCGAGCTCCCGGTCCCCGAGGTCCGCCCCGGCCGCGACGACGACAGTGCCGTCCTCGGCGACCGCGTCCTCGGCCAGCGTCCTCGCGTACACCGACGTCGCGGCCTTGCTGGTGCGACGCGAGACCAGGTACCTCGAGTCGAAGGCGACATCCTGCTCACCGACGACCTCCTCGCCGCTGAGCAGGTTCACCACGACGGAGTCGCGGGAACCGCAGTCCTCCTCACGGATGATCACATCCTGGGCGACGTCCACCAGGCGGCGTGTCAGGTAGCCGGAGTCCGCCGTCCGCAGCGCGGTGTCGGCCAGGCCCTTGCGAGCGCCGTGTGTGGAGATGAAGTACTCCAGCACCGACAGACCCTCGCGGAAGTTGGACTTGATCGGGCGGGGGATCGTCTCACCCTTGGGGTTGGCCACCAGTCCACGCATCCCGATGATCTGGCGGATCTGCATCATGTTGCCTCGGGCGCCGGACTGCACCATGACGTTGACCGGGTTGGCCGGCGCCATCGTGGTCTCGACCTGCTTCTCGACCCGGTTCGTCGCCTGCGTCCAAATCACCGTCAGCTCGTCCAGGCGCTCGGCGTGGGTCAGCTGCCCCCGGCTGTAGGCCTTCTCGACCTTCAGAGCCTTCTTCTCCGACTCGTCGAGAATCTCCGCCTTGCCTGCGACCGTGGCCACGTCCTCGATCGCGACTGTCACACCGGATCGGGTGGCCCAGTGGAAGCCGGCCTCCTTGAGGTTGTCCAAGGTGTTCGCCACCTCGACCTTGGGGTAGTGCTCGGCAAGGTCGTTGACGAGGTAGGACAGCTCGCGCTTGCGCACCACGTAGTTGACGAAGGCGTACCCCTCCGGCAGGGCCGCGTTGAACAGGCAGCGGCCCAGGGTCGTGGCGACGAGCTGGGCGGTGCCGGGCTCCCAGCCCTCCGGAGCCGGCTCGGCACGACCCGGTGCCTCGTGGACGCGGGTGATGTGGGGAACCCGGATCCTGATCGGAGCATGGATGTCCAGCGCGCCCCGCTCGTAGGCCATGACAGCCTCGGAGAGTCCCGAGTACACACCACCCTCACCGGTGACTCCACCGTCGGCGCGGGTGAGGTGGTAGAGCCCGAGGACCATGTCCTGGGTGGGCGCGGTGACGGGGCGACCGCTGGCCGGCGAGAGGATGTTGTTCGTCGACAGCATCAGGACCCGGGCCTCGGCCTGTGCCTCCGCGGACAACGGCAGGTGCACCGCCATCTGGTCGCCGTCGAAGTCGGCGTTGAAGGCGGTGCAGACCAGTGGGTGGATCTGGATCGCCTTGCCCTCCACCAGCTGCGGCTCGAAGGCCTGAATGCCAAGTCGGTGCAGGGTGGGCGCCCGGTTGAGCAGCACCGGGTGCTGGCTGATGACCTCCTCCAGGACATCCCAGACCTCGGGGCGCTGACGCTCCACCATCCGCTTGGCGCTCTTGATGTTCTGCGCGTCGTTGTTCTCGACCAGGCGCTTCATCACGAACGGCTTGAACAGCTCCAGAGCCATCAGCTTGGGCAGGCCGCACTGGTGCAGCTTGAGCTGCGGACCGACGACGATGACCGAGCGGCCGGAGTAGTCGACCCGCTTGCCCAGCAGGTTCTGGCGGAACCGGCCCTGCTTGCCCTTGAGCATGTCGGACAGCGACTTCAGCGGACGGTTGCCCGGCCCGGTCACCGGTCGGCCCCGCCGCCCGTTGTCGAACAGCGCGTCCACCGACTCCTGAAGCATGCGCTTCTCGTTGTTCACGATGATCTCGGGAGCACCGAGGTCCAGCAGCTTCTTCAGCCGGTTGTTCCGGTTGATGACGCGCCGGTACAGGTCGTTCAGGTCGCTGGTGGCGAAGCGCCCGCCGTCGAGCTGGACCATGGGCCGCAGGTCCGGAGGGATCACCGGCACGCAGTCCAGCACCATGCCCTGAGGGCTGTTGCGGGTGTTGAGGAAGCTCGCGACCACCTTCAGGCGCTTCAGGGCGCGCGTCTTCTTCTGGCCCTTGCCCTCCCGGATGGTCAGGCGCAGCGACTCAGCCTCGGTGGCGAGGTCGAAGTCGGCCAGGATCTCCTGGAGTGCCTCGGCCCCCATGCCGCCGGAGAAGTACTCGCCCCAGCGGTCACGCATGTCACGGAAGAGGCTCTCGTCGTTGACCAGCTGCCGAGGCACGATCTTGCGGAACGTGTCGAAGAGGTCCTCGAGCCGGGTCAGCTCACGCTGGGCTCCCTCGCGGATGTGCTTGGCGTCCCGGTCGGCCTCGCGGGTGACCTTCTTGCGGGCGTCGGCCTTGGCACCCTCTTCCTCGAGGCGGGCCAGCTCGGTCTCGGCCTGCTCGCTGCGCGCCGCGAGGTCGGCGTCCCGCCGGTCCTCGATCCGCTTGCGCTCCACCGACAGCTGAGCCTCGATCGAGGGCAGGTCCCGGTGCCGAGCCTCCTCGTCGACCTTGGTCACGATGTAGGAGGCGAAATAGATGACCTTCTCGAGCTCCTTGGGCGAGAGGTCGAGAAGGTATCCCAGCCTGCTCGGGACACCCTTGAAGTACCAGATGTGCGTGACCGGGGCTGCCAGCTCGATGTGGCCCATGCGCTCACGGCGCACCTTGGCCCGGGTTACCTCGACGCCGCAGCGCTCACAGATGATCCCCTTGAAGCGGACCCTCTTGTACTTGCCGCAGTAGCACTCCCAGTCCCGGGTGGGACCGAAGATCTTCTCGCAGAACAGCCCGTCCTTCTCCGGCTTCAGCGTGCGGTAGTTGATGGTCTCGGGCTTCTTGACCTCTCCGAACGACCAGCGGCGGATGTCGTCCGCGGTCGCGAGGCCGATACGAAGCTCGTCGAAGGTGTTGACGTCCAACACGGTGTGGTGATCCTTCTCCGGGGCCGGTGCGATGGATGGAGTTGGTGCTGGTGGTGCGGAGCCCGGCGGCCGAGGCAGCCGGGCCCCCGACTAGATCTCGTCGATGCTGCTCAGCTCCCGCCGGGAAAGGTCGATGCCCAGGTCCTCTGCCGTACGGAAGGCGTCGTCGTCGGTGTCCCGCATCTCGATGGCCACACCGTCGCTGTTGAGCACCTCCACGTTCAGGCACAGCGACTGCAGCTCCTTGAGCAGCACCTTGAACGACTCGGGGATGCCCGGCTCGGGGATGTTCTCGCCCTTGACGATCGCCTCGTAGACCTTGACCCGCCCATGCACGTCGTCGGACTTGATGGTCAGCAGCTCCTGCAGCGCGTAGGCCGCGCCGTAGGCCTGCATCGCCCAGCACTCCATCTCGCCGAAGCGCTGCCCGCCGAACTGCGCCTTACCTCCCAGCGGCTGCTGGGTGATCATCGAGTACGGACCGGTGGACCGGGCGTGGATCTTGTCATCGACCAGGTGCAGCAGCTTGATGATGTAGATGTAGCCGATCGAGATGGGCGCGGGGAAGGGCTCGCCGGTACGCCCGTCGAACAGCCGTGCCTTGCCGGTCGGGGCGACGAGCTTGTCCCCGTCACGGTTCGGGAGCGCGGCGTCGAGCAGTCCGACGATCTCCTCCTCGCGGGCACCGTCGAAGACCGGCGTGGCCACCCGGGTCCCGGGGGCCGCCTCCGCGGCACCCACCTCGTGCAGCCGCTTCTGCCAGGGCTCGGCATCCGCCTCCAGCTTCCAGCCCGCATTGGCGACCCACCCCAGGTGCGTCTCGAGGACCTGGCCGATGTTCATGCGGCCGGGAACTCCCAGCGGGTTGAGGATGACGTCGACGGGCGTGCCGTCGGCCATGAAGGGCATGTCCTCGGGCGGCAGGATCTTCGCGATCACACCCTTGTTGCCGTGTCGCCCGGCCAGCTTGTCGCCGTCCTGGATCTTGCGCTTCTGGGCGACGTAGACCCGCACCAGCTCGATCACGCCCGGGGGCAGCTCGACCCCGTCGTCGCGCTTGAAGACCTGGGTCTCGATGACCGTGCCGCTCTCCCCGTGCGGAACGCGCAGCGAGGTGTCGCGGACCTCCTTGGCCTTCTCGCCGAAGATGGCGCGCAGCAGCCGCTCCTCCGGGGTCAGCTCGGTCTCACCCTTGGGCGTCACCTTGCCGACCAGGATGTCCCCCGGCTTGACCTCGGCCCCGACCCGGACGATGCCCTGGTCGTCGAGATCCGCGAGGATGTCCTCGGAGACGTTGGGAAGCTCCGCGGTGATCTCCTCGGCGCCCAGCTTGGTCTCCCGGGCATCGACCTCGTGCTCCTCGATGTGAATCGAGGTGAGCACGTCGTCCTGAACGATGCGCTGGGACAGGATGATCGCGTCCTCGTAGTTGTGGCCCTCCCACGGCATGAACGCGACCAGCAGGTTCTTCCCCAGCGCCATCTCACCGGCGTCGGTGCAGGGCCCGTCGGCGATCACCTGCTCCGCCTCCACGCGGTCACCCTGGGAGACCAGGGGCCGCTGGTTGATGCAGGTGCCCTGGTTGGAGCGCTGGAACTTGGCCAGTGCGTAGCTGCGCCGGGTGCCGTCGTCGTGCCGGACGGTGACGAGATCGGCGGTCACTTCCGCAACGACCCCGGCCTGCTCCGCGACGAGGACGTCGCGAGCGTCCACCGCCGCCCGCAGCTCCATGCCGGTGCCCACGAGGGGAGCCTCGCTCCGCAGCAGGGGCACGGCCTGGCGCTGCATGTTCGCGCCCATCAGGGCCCGGTTGGCGTCGTCGTGCTCGAGGAACGGGATCATCGCCGTCGCCACGGAGACCATCTGGCGTGGCGAGACATCCATGTAGTCGACCGCGGTCGGCGGGACGATGTCGACCTCGCCGCCCCGGGTGCGGACCAGGACGCGGTCCTCCTGGAAGTTGCCGTCGTCATCGATCGGCGCGTTGGCCTGCGCGATGACGTGACGGTCCTCCTCGTCGGCGGAGAGGTAGTCGATCCGGTCGGTGACCACCCCGTCGCGGACCTTGCGGTACGGGGTCTCGATGAAACCGAACGCGTTGACCCGCCCGTACGTGGACAGCGACCCGATGAGGCCGATGTTCGGCCCTTCCGGCGTCTCGATCGGGCACATCCGGCCGTAGTGGCTGGGGTGCACGTCGCGGACCTCGAAGCCGGCTCGGTCGCGGGTCAGACCGCCCGGACCCAGTGCCGACAGCCGCCGCTTGTGCGTCAGCCCGGCGAGCGGGTTGGTCTGGTCCATGAACTGCGAGAGCTGGCTGGTGCCGAAGAACTCCTTGATCGCCGCGGTCACGGGGCGGATGTTGATCAGGGTCTGAGGCGTGATCGCCTCTTTGTCCTGGGTGGTCATCCGCTCGCGCACCACGCGCTCCATGCGGGAGAGGCCGACCCGAACCTGGTTCTGGATCAGCTCGCCCACGGTACGGAGCCGACGGTTGCCGAAGTGGTCGATGTCATCGGTCTCGACGAGCCCCGGGTCGTTGTCCGGCTCGCCGCCGGGACGGACCTCGGACACCGCCTTGAGCTGCAGCCGGAGCAGGTACGACAGCGCAGCGACCAGGTCGCCCTCTGTCAGGTTGCCCACGCTCCGGTCGACGTCGAGCTCGAGCTTCTTGTTCACCTTGTAGCGGCCGACCTTGCTCAGGTCGTATCGCTTGGGGTTGAAGAAGAGATTGTCGAGCAGGTTCTGGGCCGACTCCCGGTTGGGGGGCTCTCCGGGACGCTGCTTGCGGTAGATGTCCAGCAGCGCGGTCTCCCGGTCAGCGACGCCGTCCTTCTCCAGCGTCTCCAGCATCAGGTTGCGGTGCTTGGGCTCGCCGTTGTCACCGCTGACCGGGTTGCCCTCACGGTCGAGCTCGGTGTAGCCCGCCCAGCCGAAGACCGCCTTGAAGCACTCGTCGTCCCAGCGGCGGTGCCCGCAGTTGGAACAGACGTAGTCGGGGGCGGAGGTGTCTCCGGTCTGGTCCGTGGGCTCGCAGTGGCACCCGAGCGCCTTCAGCAGGACGGTCGCCGGCTGACGCCGCTTGCGGTCCACGCGGACACCGACGGTCTCCCGCTTGTCGATGTCGAACTCCAGCCAGGCTCCTCGGCTGGGGATCACCTTGCAGCCGAGAACCTCGCGGTCGGCCACCTTGTCCGTGGTGCTGTCGAAGTAGACACCGGGCGAGCGGACCAGCTGCGAGACAACGACGCGCTCGGTGCCGTTGATGATGAACGTCCCGCGCGGGGTCATCACCGGGAAGTCACCCATGAAGACCGTCTGGCTCTTGATCTCGCCGGTCTCGTGGTTCATGAACTCCGCGGTGACGAACAGCGGTGCGGCGTAGGTCTGGTCCTTCTCCTTGCACTCCTCCTCCGAGGCCTTGACAGGCTCGAACGTGGGGTCGGAGAACGACAGGGACATCGTCCCGTTGAAGTCCTCGATCGGCGATATCTCCGTCAGGACGTCTTCCAGGCCCGAGGGTCCGCCGTCGGGATAGGCCGAGCGTCCCCCCTTGTTGTCCACCAGCCAGTGGTAGGAGTCCAGCTGGACCGATAGCAGGGACGGAACCTCGATGGGTTCCCTGATCTTCGCGAATGAGATCCGCTCGCGGGCTCCGGGGACTGTGGCCCCCTGCTGCCCGGACTTCGTGTTCGACCTCGTGGTGGCGCGAGAAGCAGCCAAAGGTGCGTCCTTCCAAGACAACTGCCGTAGTCGTCAGGCCACCCTGGAGCCGGGTACCGTCTGCACTGCCGAGCCCTGAGCACGGGCCAGGCACAGCGGCAGAACGGCATACGGGTACGTGAGGGTAGCGCAACTGAGCAGTCTACCCCGGACGGGCACTGCTGTCGACAGGCGCCGAATTGCTGCGTCTCTGCCCGAGAGCGTGGCGTCTGAGCAGCGAGCCGTCAAGGGCTTTCCAGGGAATTGCGTGACTCAGTTACTCCGTACGCCCCCTGGCCCGAGCCGGTGGGTTCGAGCCAGATGACGTCGGCATGGCCGGGGCAGCCTCGGCGCCGCCTCACGCGGCCGTGCCGCGGGAAGGCAGTACCTCCCCGCGGCAGGACAGCGGGCGCGATCGCCGGTTGAGCCCCGGAGGAACGCTACTTGACCGTGACGGAAGCCCCGGCGCCCTCCAGCGCCTCCTTGGCCTTCTCCGCGGTCTCCTTGTCCACCTTCTCGAGGACAGCCTTGGGGGCAGCCTCCACGAGGTCCTTGGCGTCCTTGAGGCCAAGGCTCGTCAGGACGCGGACCTCCTTGATCACCTGAATCTTCTTGTCGCCCGCGGCCTCGAGGACCACGTCGAACTCGTCCTGCTCGGCAGCTGCGGTCTCTTCGCCGCCCGCGGCACCCGGTGCGGCGGCAGCCACCGCCACAGGTGCGGCAGCGGTCACGCCGAAGGTGTCCTCGAACTGCTTGACGAACTCACTGAGCTCGAGCAGCGTCATCTCCTTGAACGCGTCGAGCAGTTCCTCAGTGCTCAGCTTCGCCATCGGGCGGGTTCCTTTCGTGCTGGTGTTGCTCGGTCTGGGATCGGTTGTCCGTCGGTCCGGTTAGTGATGCGTCGTTGCGGTGGGTGGGTGTTTCCCCGTCGGGTGGATCGGGCACTGCCGGCCCGGTGAGCGGTCAGTCCGCCGGCGCCGCCTCGGCAGCCTTCTGCTCCTGCAGCCCGGAGGCCAGTCGCGCGACCTGCGACAGCGGAGCGGCGAACATGCCGGCAGCGCGGGCCAGCGACGCGTTCATCCCGCCGGCGAGCTTGGCCAGGAGAACCTCGCGGGACTCAAGGTCCGCGATCCTGCCCACCTCTTCCGGGGAGAGCGCCTTGCCGTCCATGACGCCGCCCTTGACGACCAGCATCGGGTGGCGCTTGGCGAAGTCACGCAGGCTCTTGGCGGCCTCGACCGGGTCGCCGGAAACCAGTGCCAACGCGGTCGGGCCACTCAGCAGGTCCGCGACCCCGTCGATGCCCGCGTCGGCGACCGCTCGCCGGACCAGGGTGTTCTTGGCAACGGTGTAGCGGGTGTCCCTGCCCAGCGTGGTCCTCAGCTCGGTCAGCTGACCGACGGTGAGCCCGCGGTACTCGGTCACCAGCACTGCGTTCGACTCCTGCAGGTCGGTGGTCAGCGATGCGACCGCCGCCTCCTTGTCCGAGCGTGCCATGTGCCTCCTTTCGACGAGAAGACCCGTGGCGGGGGACCCATAGAAAACGCCCCGGGCGCAAGGCGCACGGGGCCGGCAACGACCGGTGGTCCGGTCGGCAGGAAACCCGCCCACCTGCGCGGGTCGCCCCGTACGGGGACCTTCACCGCGATCTCTCGCGGAACCAGCGGTCTTCGGCAGACTGAAGTCCAGGATTGAGGATACGCATCGTCGCGGCGGTACCGCAACGAGTTGGCCGTCAGGCCGCTTCGCCTCCGGTCACCTTCAGCTGGCTCGGGTCCACGGGGATACCGGGACCCATCGTGGTCGCCAGCGTGATCTTGCTCAGGTAGCGACCCTTGGCCGCGGACGGCTTGGCGCGCATGACCTCGTCGACGACGGCCCCGAAGTTCTCGAGCAGCGCCTGCTCCGAGAACGAGGTCTTGCCGATGATCAGGTGGAGGTTGGAGTTCTTGTCCACTCGGAAGGAGACCTTGCCGCCACGGATGTCCGTGACCGCCTTCGCCACGTCCGGGGTCACCGTGCCGCTCTTCGGGTTCGGCATGAGGCCCCGAGGGCCCAGGACACGCGCGATGCGCCCGACCTTCGCCATCTGGTCCGGCGTGGCGACCGCCGCGTCGAAGTCCAGCCAGCCCTCTTGGATCCTCGCAATGAGGTCCTCGCTGCCCACCGCCTCGGCTCCCGCGGCTTCCGCTGCGGCCGCCATCTCGCCGGCGGCGAACGCGATGACCCGTACGGTCTTGCCCGTTCCGTGGGGCAGGCTCACGGTGCCGCGCACGATCTGGTCCGCCTTGCGGGGGTCGACGCCGAGCCGCATGGCGACCTCGACGGTTGAGTCGAAGCGGGTGGTTGCTGTCTCCTTGGCCATCTGGACGGCCTCCACCGGGGTGTACAGCTTCGCGCCGTCCACCTTCGAGGCTGCCTGACGGTACTTCTTGCCGCGCTGCATTGCTCCTCCTGTGAGGTCGGGGCCCGTGACGACCACGGGCCGGCGCCGGGGGCGTACCCCGGCCAGGGGTGTGTGGTTTGCGGGCCGCGACAGCCCTCCCACGTGCGCCGAGGCGCACTCAGTCGGTGACGGTGATCCCCATGGATCGGGCCGTCCCGGCGATGATCTTCTCAGCGGCGTCGAGGTCGCGCGCGTTGAGGTCGGGCATCTTCGTCTGGGCGATCTCACGCACCTGGTCCCGGGTCAGCGAGCCGACCTTCGTCCGGTGCGGCTCTCCGCTGCCCTTCGGCGTCCCCGCGGCCTGCAGGATGAGCTTCGCCGCCGGCGGTGTCTTGGTGACGAAGGAGAAGCTACGGTCCTCGAAGACCGAGATCTCCACGGGCACGACCTGGCCGCGCTGGCTCTCGGTCGCGGCGTTGTACTGCTTGCAGAACTCCATGATGTTCACGCCGTGCTGGCCCAGGGCAGGGCCGACCGGCGGGGCCGGGGTCGCCTGACCGGCCTGGATCTGCAGCTTGATCACTGCGGCGAGCTTCTTGGGAGGCATTTCTCTTCCTTGCGTCGGCGGCGTTCTCGGGCCGCGGTGGGGGATCCGGTTGGAGGATCAGATCTTGGAGACCTGGTCGAACGACAGCTCGACCGGCGTCTCGCGGCCGAAGATGGACACCAGCACCTTGAGCTTCTGCTGTTCGGGGATGATCTCGGAGACTGTCGCGGGCAGCGACTGGAAGGCACCTTCGGTGACGGTCACGGACTCGCCGACCTCGAAGTCCACCGTCGCGGCTGCGGCCTTGGCCTTGGCGGGCGTCTCGACGGTGATGCCGTGCGCCAGCATGGGCACCACATCGCTCACTGTCAGAGGGCTCGGGCGGGACGATGAGCCGACGAACCCGGTCACTCCCGGCGTGTTGCGTACCGCGCTCCACGACTCGTCGGTGAGATCCATCCGCACCAGGACATACCCGGGGTAGGGGTTGCGCCGGACCTTCTTCTCCTTGCCAGACTTCTTGTCCCGCTCGGTGACCGTCTCCTCGGGGACTTCCACCTGGTAGATGTAGTCCTCCATGCCCAGCGTGTGGACTCGGTTCGTGAGGTTGGTCTTGACCCGGTTCTCGTACCCGGCGTAGGAGTGCACCACGAACCACTCACCCGGCAGGGTGCGGAGCCGATCCCGGAGCTCCTCGACCGGGTTGACCTCCGCCTCCTCGGGCTCGGCCTGACCGGCGTCGGCCTGCCCGACCTCGCTCTCAGACCCGGTCTCCCCGACGGTCTCGAGGTCCCCGGAGTCGCTGGCCGTGGACTCCACGACCTCGGACGATGCCACGTCCTGTTCCGACACCGCTGTCCCTCCTGATCCTGTCTGGGTTCTCTGATTCTGCTGATGCTGCTGGTCGTGCTTGTCCAGTGTGCGCAATGGTGCGGGGGTTGTCCGGGTCTCGCTAGCCGAAAGCCCAGAACATGAACTCGGTGAAAACGAAGTCCAGCCCTGCGGCGTAGGCGCAGAACACCGAGACGAATACGATCACCACGATCGTGTACGTCACCAGCTGCTTGCGCGTGGGCCAGACGACCTTCCGCAGCTCGGCGACCGTCTCCCGGAACCGCCGCGCGAGGCGGCCGAACGGCCCGCCACCGCGCCGCCTGCCGACGCTGCTCACTTCGCTCACTAGCCCTCCTCGTAACATGTCGGTGGCATTCGGTGGCATTCGCCGCACCGTGGCACGGAGCACCGAACAGCTCCGCAGGGGCGACAGGACTCGAACCTGCAACAACCGGTTTTGGAGACCGGGACTCTGCCAATTGAGCTACGCCCCTTCGGGCGAGGACCTGCCGACGTCTCCGAAGAGCCGCTCGGCTCAACGCAGACATACCGAAAGAGGCGCCACGCCCGAACCGAGTGTACGGGCACGATCCTCCCCGGCCAAGGTCCTCGCGGATTGGAGGCTGCCCCAGCACGGGGCTGCACGGGGCTGCACGTGCCTTTCCCCCGGCTCCAGCCCGCAGGCGTGGAATGATTCTGGGTGTGAGCCAACGTGTCTCAGACCGCATCGGCGGCATTGCGGAGTCAGCCACGCTTGCTGTGGACGCCAAGGCGAAGGCCCTGCGGGCCGCGGGCAGGCCGGTGATCGGGTTCGGAGCAGGGGAGCCGGACTTCCCGACCCCCGAGGACATCGTGGAAGCCGCCGCCGCGGCGTGCCGGGACCCCCGCAACCACCGCTACAGCCCGGCGGCCGGGCTGCCGGAGCTGCGCGAGGCGGTAGCGGCCAAGACCCTGCGGGACTCCGGGTACGAGGTCGCGGCGAACCAGGTGCTGGTGACCAACGGCGGCAAGCAGGCCGTCTACGAAGCGTGCGCCACACTGCTCGACCCCGGAGACGAGGTCCTGCTGCCCACCCCGTACTGGACCACCTACCCCGAGTGCATCGCGCTGGCGGGTGGCGTGACGGTGCCGGTGCCCACCGAGGCGGCGCGGGACTACGCGCCGTCGGTCGAAGACCTGGAACGGCTGCGCACCAGCCGTACGAAGGCCGTTCTGATCTGCAGTCCGTCCAATCCCTCTGGGACGGTGTATCCGCCCGACCTGTTGCGCGAGATCGGGGAATGGGCCGACCGCAACGGCCTGTGGGTCGTGACCGACGAGATCTACGAGCATCTGGTGTACGAGGGGGCGGAGTTCGCCTCACTTCCGACGCTGGTGCCCGCGATCGCCGACCGCACCCTCGTCGTCAACGGCGTCGCCAAGACGTACGCGATGACGGGATGGCGCGTGGGCTGGATGATCGGGCCCGCCGACATGGTCAAGGCCGCTGCCAACCTGCAGTCACACCTGTCGTCCAACGTGTGCAACGTCGCGCAGCGCGCCGCTCTCGCCGCCGTGACGGGCGACCTGGCCAGCGTGTACGAGATGCGGGCCGCGTTCGACCGGCGGCGACGCACCATGTGGGAGATGCTCAGCTCGATCGACGGCGTGGAGTGCCCCAAGCCGCTCGGGGCCTTCTACTGCTACCCCTCGGTGCACGGGCTGATCGGCCGCAGCCTGCGCGGCAGGGCGCTGGACTCCTCGCTGACCGTCGCAGAGGTCGCCCTGGAGGAGGCCGAGGTCGCCGTCGTGCCGGGAGAGGCGTTCGGCACGCCGGGGTTCCTGCGGCTGTCCTACGCGCTGAGCGACGAGGACCTTGTCGAAGGGGTGTCACGGCTGCAAAGGCTGTTCGCCGAAGCCGTCTGAGAATGCGTCGCTAGCCGGGGCCGGGGAGCGTGGCACTCGACCCCTCGCTCCCCCCGCTCAGCGCCCCGACCCGGTTCAGCGTCGCGAGGACCGCGGGAAGGTGCCGGTAGGCGTCCTCCACGTCCGACGGTTCGACGACCGACCAGGCGTTCGCCCTGGCGTAGCAGCGTGTGGCGTCGTCGAAGGCCTGACCGCCGACCGAGCTACGGGCGGCAAGCAGTGCCCCGCCGCCTCGGGAGTAGACCGCCAGGGAGTAGTCGACGAGTCCGTCGAAGCGTGAGACCGGCCAGCCGACCGGGTCGCTCACGCTCTCCACCGCGAGCAGCAGTGCCGCGGACCCGTTGTACATCGACTCCAGATAGGTGGCGAACGCCTCGTCCAGCCAGGGGTCCACCGACTGGTTGTTGCCGAGCATCCCGTAGAACCACTGGTGGGCCACTTCATGGGGGATCACCTGCCGCCATGCCGCGGTCCCGAGCAGGATGGCGCCCGGGTACTCGATTCCCGCGGCTCCGAGGCCGGGGAGCACGACCACGCTCAGCGAGCGGTACGGAAAGAAACCGAGATGGGTGGTGAGGCGCTCGACCGCAGCCCGGGCGCTGGTGCTGACCCGGCTCAGAGCCGTGCTCACCGCCGCGTCGGTGGGGAAGGCGTCCGCGGCGACGCCCACCATGACCGGCAGTCCCGAGCCCGCGGCGACGCCGGGCGCCACATCGACATCCAGCACCTGGTTCTCAGCCATCCTGATGTCCCCGACCGCCACGCTCACGTCCCGGGCCACCGGGTTCGTCGCCTGCCAGGCGCGCCGTCCGGGCGCGGCGTCCGCGGGCACGGGGACCTCCGTCACATCGCCCACCGTGAGCACCGTGTCGGCCGCCGGGGCGACGACGAGGACCTCCGTGTCGGCAGCTTCCGAGCCGGCTCCCTCCCCGGGGAATCGCGGCGGCGGATCGCGCTGCCAGCCCCGCCCGTCGAGCCAGGCCAGCATGGGATGACCTGATCCCCACCATGCGCTGCTCGGCCCGGCTCCGTACCGGTCCTTGCCCGCCGGGGGAAGTCGCAGCGTGAAGTCGAGCGACACGCTCACCCGCTGCCCGGGCGAGAGCTCGGCGTCCAGCGGAACGGCGAGCACCGTGCCTGACGTGCCTGATGTGCCTGATGTGCCTGATGTGCCTGGTACGCCCACCCCCGCTCCGCTGCCCTCATAGCCGAACGGCGCGGCACGGCCGCCCACCCGGACCGCGCTCACCTCCAGCGAGGCTCCCGCCTGGGAGCTGACCGCGGCGTTGGGCCACAGCCGGAAGACCAGCTCGGAGGTCGGGAGGTCGGGGACGAAGGTCACATCTTCGGAACCGGTGACCACAGTGCGGTCGTCAGAGACGTCGAAACGCAGCGAGACCCGAGGGCGAGCGGGGTCCGGGGCAGCCGCAGTCGCCGGACAGCTGGCCGGTGTGGCGGTGACACCGGGCTCTGTCGGTTCGCCCGACCCAGGTGAGTCCGGTCCGTCGAGTGCGCCGGGCTCGTCGAGTGGCTTCGCCCCAAGGTCCGCGGCCGACTCTCCACCCGACTCGGGAGAGCCGGTCGCCTGCCAGACCCACATCGAGCCGGCAACGACCACAGCGAGGGCAATGAGCAGAACAACCGGGAGCAGGACCTTCCGTCGCTCGACGGCAGGAAGTCCGAGCATGGCTCCAGAGTCGCACGATTCGTCGACGGGGCTCAGGAGCGCTCGGTCATCGACCGACCACGACCTCACGGAGATCGCATAACTTCACGACAGTGATGCATATCACACGACCAGGGGTTGCCGTGATCCTCTCGTCAGGTATTGTCGAAGTATCAACGTAACACGTTAACGACGCACCTCACAGACGGGTCGTCCTCGACCGGCACCGACCGAAGGCGCCAGGGACAGGCCCGCCATACACGTTCCGGAGATATTCATGACCACGAACAAGAAGCGCACTCGTGCCATCGCCGGGGGCGCCCTCGCCGCGACACTCGTCGTCCTGGGTGGATCATTCGTCGCTTCGGCGGAAGCACAGGCGGCGGAGCGGATGTTCGCCGACACTCCGGGCGTCGTGCTCAACACCCTCGAAGCGGGCGGCGTGGTTCCCACGACCGTGTGGCCGCCGGCTCCGGAGTACGCTCCGCAGGCCAGCTTCGACAACGAGCACGGCCTGGACGACGACGCGCTGGCCGCAGGCCAGATGGTCGCCGGCATCTGGGGCGTCACCAACATTGGCGGATACGCCACCAGCGGACATGTCGCGGGCTCGGACCACTACACCGGCAACGCCCTGGACATCATGCTGACCCCGATCAGCGACGAGAGCATCGCCCTCGGCTGGGAGATCGCCGACTGGCTGGTCGAGAACGCCGAAGAGCTCAACATCAGCTACATCATCTGGAACGGGCAGAAGTGGAACGCCGAGTACCCCGAGCGGGGCTGGGCTCCCTACAGCCACCCCACCGGCGGCACTTCGTCCGCCTACGCCCACAACGACCACATCCACGTCAGCTTCTACTGAGCCGGCGGCAGCCCAGCAGGTCCCCGGAGTGAGGCCCAGCCCCCACTCCGGGGATCCTGCTGTTCCGGGATCTCCCCGGTAGCGTCAGGCCAGCCGGACGACGGCTCCGGCGTTGGCCAGGACATCGACATCCCCGCATCGCGCCGTGATCCCGACCACGACGAGGTTGTCCTCACGCTTCTCGGTGACCCTCCCGAGGACCTCGATGCTCACGCCGGTCCAGTCGTTGGGTACGACGACCGGGCTCGAGAACCTCACCCAGTAGTCCACCAGCGCCGAGGGGTCCCCGCACCAGTCCGTGACAACCCGTCCGGCGATGGCCATGGTGAGCATTCCGTGGGCGATGACATCCGGTAGCCCGACCTGCGTGGCGAACTGCTGGTTCCAGTGGATCGGGTTGAAGTCACCCGAGGCACCGGCGTACTGGACGAGCGTCATGCGCTGAACCGGAGCGACCAACGGGGGCAGCTCGGTGCCCACCTCGACGTCTGCCCAGGCGACGGTGGACGTCATGTCAGCCCTCCTCTTGTGGTGCGGTGCCACGGAAGACCACGGTGGACCGCAGGGTCGCCACCGCCTCTCCCGAGGCGTCCGTGACGTCCGTGCGGTAGACGAGGTACTCATTGCGCCCACGGACCAGGATGTCCTCGATGGTCACGCTGCCCGACAGGACGTCCCCGGGCACGACGGGGCGGGTGCTGTGAAACGACTGCTCCCCGTGCACCAGCCGGGAGTAGTCCGCGCCCAGCTCGGGATCTCCGATGAGCTGGGCGGTCCAGGGCATGGTCACGCTGAACAGGAAGGTCGGGGGTGCCACCACGTCCGGGAGCCCGGTCGACCGGGCGGCCTCGGGGTCCCGGTACACACGGTTGCCGTCGCCGATCGCGTCGGCGAACTCGCGCAGCTTCTCGCGACACACCTCGTAGCTGCGCGTGGCCGGGTAGGACCGGCCCACGAGCGACGCGTTCAGTGCCATGTCAGCCCATTCCGCCGAGCTGCCCACCGGTCACCGGGATCGTGACACCGGAGATGAAGTCGCTGTCGGGGCTCGCCAGGAACGCGTGCACGGCAGCGATGTCCTCCGGCTCGCCGGGGCGACCCAGCGCGATCAGGCCGATCGACAGCTGGCGCATCTGCTCCGGGATGCCGAGCTCGCCGCCTTCCTGCTTGGCGGCGGTCAGCCGGGTCTCGACGAACCCTGGGGCCACCGCGTTGACATTGATCCCGAACGGCCCCAGCTCCCTGGCCAGCGTCTTCGTGGTCGCGATGATGGCGCCTTTAGCTGCGGTGTAGTTGAACTGGCCGTTGTTCCCCATCAGAGCCGCGACGCTGCTGGTGTTGACGATCTTCCTGTTGTAGGCAGGGCGCCCCTGGGACTGGATCTCCTGCTTGGCACTCTCCCGCATCGCGGGCATCGCGGCCAGGTTGGTGTGGAACATCGTGCGCAGGTTGGCGTCCAGCACCACGTCGAACAGCTCGTCGGTCATGTTGTGGAACGTCTTGTCCCGGGTGATCCCGGCGTTGTTGATGACGATGTCCAGCTTGCCGAACGTGCTGACGGTCAGTGCCACCATCTCCTTGGCAGCAGCCAGGTCGACCGTGTTCGTCAGACTCACCCCGGCTTCTCCGCCGGCGTGCTTGATCAGGTCCGCCGTCTCGTGCGCGGGCTCGGGGTCGAGGTCGTTGACGACGACCTTGGCGCCCTCAGCCGCGAGACGCAGAGCGGTGGCTCGCCCGATGCCTCTCCCGGCTCCGGTAACGATGGCGACCCGATCCTCGAGCCGCCCGATGGATGGCTTGTGCGCCACGTGATCCTCCTGCCGAACACCCTGGCGAGTCCAGGGTTTTCGGGCGGCAGGCTACCCGCGAACGCAGGCCGATACGAGGCCGTCGGCGCTAAGGGACGCGCTAGCGGGTCTCTTTGTGCTCGGTGTGACGGCCGCAGTTGGGGCAGAACTTGCGCACCGCCAGGCGATCGGGGTCGTTGCGCCGGTTCTTGCGCGTGATGTAGTTGCGGTTCTTGCACTCCTGGCACGCCATGGTGATCTTGGGGCGTACGTCTGTGGATGCCATGGTGTGCCTCTTTCGGATCTTGGCTGGTGACTGTCACCTGAGAAGTAGCGGAGGCCGGATTTGAACCGACGACACAGCGATTATGAGCCGCTTGCTCTGCCAGACTGAGCTACTCCGCCTTGCAGCGCCGCAGCGCCAGGCGAGCCCCCTTACGGAATCGAACCGTAGACCTTCTCCTTACCATGGAGACGCTCTGCCGACTGAGCTAAGGGGGCGCGGGTCCCTACACCTCGGAACCTCGCATCAGGATACATGCTCAGAATGTCGACGTGCAGCGGCTGGCAGGCCCCGGTCCCGGCCAGTGCCTCGGACATGATCCGCAGGTCGCGGCGCAGTGCCGCGACGAGCGCGGTGGCCTGGACGTCCCAGGTCCGGCCCGCCGAAGAGGTCCCCTGCCGGCCAGCGACCACCGCGAACTCATCGCCTCCCAGCCGCGCGACGCAGCTCCCGCGGGGCGCCCGTGCCCGCAGCCGTCGGGAGAACTCCTGCAGGAAGCAGTCCCCTGCCTGATAGCCGTACCGGGCGTTGACGATCTTGAAACCGACGAGGTCGAGCACGAGAACCGGCGGGTCGGGTGGCCACCCGTCGGAGGGGGCTGTGTCGGGCATCACCCAGCCGGTCCGCCATCGCAGACCACGTCGGTTGAGCAGGCCGGTCAGCGGGTCCGTCATCGCCATACGCCGGTACCGGGCCAGCGCGGGTGCGCTGATCAGGAGTCCCAGCGCAAGCCCGGGAACGGCCCGCGCCAGCGTTGGTACGGGCCCGGATCCCAGGCTCGCCGGCCGACCGGGGCACGAGGCCGCGACCGGAGAGGGTACTGCTTCCGTCGTGGACCGAGGTCGTCGCATCGCACTCCTTCCTCCCGCCAGGTTCCCCCCGTCAGGTCCTCGGAGGGAACCGGCGTGCGCTCCGGTCAGCTGGTGCCCCCGTTCATCCTGGCGTTGGTTGGCGTGGTGGCGCTCAACAGCATCGTCGACTTCCCCGCTGGGCTGGTCGACGGCGCCCTCACCGTGAAGGATCTGGCGCTGACGGCGGCCATGTTCGGCGTGGGCACGAACGTGGTGATCCGGGACCTGATCAGCCGAGGACGGCCGGCCCTGATGACCGGGCTGATCGGCTCGCTGTTCATCTCCGTCCTGGCCCTCGTCCTCGTGCTCGTGGTTGTTCCGTGAACGGAACGGTGTTCGGCGGCACGGAGCGGAGCACACGGACGACTGCTGTGGTGGCAGGTGTTGGGTTCGAACCAACGTAGGCTGAGCCGGCGGTTTTACAGACCGCTCCCTTTGGCCACTCGGGCAACCTGCCTCAGGGCCCACGCGCCGCTTCGCACGAACCGAGCATGTGCTCACATACGCGCGCCCCGACAGGCAGGATACCTGTAGGACAGCCCGGATCGAAGCCGGGCCAGCAGAGTCACAGTGAGGTGGAAGTGGCGAACGCGTCGTTCGACATCGTGAGCAAAGTGGACCGTCAGGAGATCGACAACGCGCTGAACCAGGCGGACAAGGAGCTGCGGCAGCGCTTCGACTTCCGGGGCACCAACGCCTCGATCGCGTGGTCCGGAGAGAGCGCCGTCCTCATCCAGGCGGACACCGAGGAGCGCTGTGCCGCGGCGCTCGAGGTGTTCAAGGAGAAGCTGGTCAAGCGCAGCATCTCGCTGAAGGCCCTCGACGCGGGCGAGCCGACCCCGTCCGGCAAGACGTACAAGGTCACCGCCGCCATCCAGCAGGGCATTCCCGACGAGACGGCCAAGAAGATCTCCAAGATGATCCGCTCGGACGGGCCCAAGGGGGTCCAGGCTCAGATCCAGGGCGACCAGCTTCGGGTCACCGGCAAGAAGCGCGACGACCTGCAGGCTGTGATCGGGATGCTCAAGGAGGCTGAGCTGCCGGTGGCGCTGCAGTTCACCAACTACCGCTGAGCGCGTCTGGGAGCGATCGTCGCTCCCGGGTCCGGAACACCCGCGGACACCGAGGCGTTGCGTTGATGTGATCGTTCTCTACCGGACCGCGGGACCATCACAGCTCGCCGACCGGGTCGAGGAGTCGCTGCGTGACCTGGTTGTCGCGCACTCCGTACGTGTCGTGGCGGCTCGGGACGTGCCGGGCGGCCAGGCCCCGACCATCGTCGACGGCGAACGGCGGGTGCTTCCGTCACAGCTGGACGCCTACCTCGAGCAGCTGCGGGTCGTCGTGGAACAGTGGAACCGCTTCCAGGGCGACTCCTGCTACCTCAACGACGACGGGACAGTCTGCTAGAGACCCGCTGCAGGCTGGGTCGGGGCTGGGTCGGGGCTAGGTCGGGGCTGGGTCGGGGCTAGGACGCCTCGACCAGCTCCCGAACCGCCTGGGCGACGGGCGTCTCGCCGGCAACCAGCTCCAGCGTCATCCCCGCCGTACCGGGCTCGTCGAGAAGCGCCAGGAGGACCGCTGCCACGTCGTCTCGCGACACGGAGGCGCGCGGAACCGACCGGGCCAGGCGCACCCGTCCGGTGCCCGGACTGTCCGTCAGCCGTCCGGGTCTGATGATGGTCCACCTCGGCGTGCCGCTCGCGCTGCGGGCCCGCAGGTCCTCCTCGGCCGCCAGCTTCGCCCGCAGGTACGCCACGAACACCTCCTCGCGCCCACCGGGGACACCGCCGTCCCGTACGGAGCCCACTCCCATCGCCGAGACCTGCAGCAGCCGGGGAACGCCGGCCGCCGCTGCGCCGTCGGCGACCAGAACGGCTGCCGCACGATCGACGGTGTCCTTGCGGGCCGCGCCGCTGCCCGGGCCGGCGCCCGCGGCGAAGACCACCGCGTCCGCACCGCGCAGCGCCTCGGTGACCTCAGCCGTCGTCGCGGTCTCAAGGTCGAGCACGACCCCGCGTACCCCGAGCTGCGACAGGTCCGGCAGCTGCGCCGGGTTCCGTACCAGCCCGGTCACCCGGTCACCCCGCTCGACCGCGAGGGCCCCGAGGCGACGTGCCACCTGTCCGTGTCCCCCCGCGATGACGATATGCATCCCGTGAAGGTACGCGTCCGCCTCGCCGCCCGCGCCCTAGCCTGGGCCCCTAGCCTGGGCGCCCCTAGCCTGGGCAGTGTGGCAGCAACGACCGGGGTTCGGCTCGACTCGGACTCCGAGTCGGTACGCGCCAGCGCTCGGGACGGCCTGGGATTCCGTGTCAACGCGGACGGCTCCCTCACCGGGCGGCTCCGGGGCCTGCCGTGCGGTGTGGCGGGATGCGCCGAGGTCACCGTGGACCTCCAGCACGACGTCACCGGTGACATCGGTAACACCGGTACCACCGAAGCCGCTCTCCGCGTGCCCGAGGATCAGCACCTCCCCTACTTCGGCTGGCTTGTCGGCCCCCTGACGCGTCTCGCCCGCCGCCGCGCGATGAACGGCTTCGCGCGGGACGTGGCCTCGGACCTGGCCGGCCGACCACGCCCCCCGGCGCCCCGCTGGTTCGGCGCGCTGCCACCCGTCCCCGTCTCCCATGACCAGGCAGTCCGCCTGGCCGCGATCGTCCTGGTGGCCATGATCGCCAACGGGCAGGGAAGCCTGCTCACCCAGTTCGTGTCGGCCTCGGCCGACACCTTCGGAGTGGGCGACCGCGGCATCGGGTCTGCTCTCGCGATCATCCGCGCCGGCGTACTGGTGTCGCTCGTGGCCGCTGCGTTCGCCGACCGCATCGGGCGTCGCAGGATCCTTCTGATCTGCCTCACGGGTGCTGCGCTGGCAAGCGTCGTCACGGCGCTGTCGCCGAGCTTCGCCGTGTTCACGGGCAGCCAGCTGCTGGTCCGTTCCATGACGACCGCGGTCCTGGTCGTGGCTGCCATCGGGGTCGTCGAGGAGGCCCCCGAAGGTGGCCGCGCCTGGGGCGTGGCGATGCTGGGGCTGGCGCTGGGCGCCGGGTACGGAGTGACGGTTGTGCTCCTACCGCTGGCGGACATCCCGGACCTCGGATGGCGGCTGGCGTTCCTCGCAGGGGCAGGCGCCGGGCTCCTCGCGCCGAGCCTGCGGCGTTCCCTGCGCGAGACGAAGCGGTACCGCACCGTGGAGGAGCACCACACGCGCCGGGGTCGGCTTCGGCAAGTGTTCGGGGACTACGAGGGGCCTCGGTTCCTGGCCCTGGGCCTCGCGGTGTTCGCCGTCAATGTCTTCGCCGCGCCCTCCTCCCAGCTGACCAACCGATACCTGCTCGAGGAGCACGACTTCTCCAACACCAGCGTCGCTGTCTACCGAGTGGTGGCCCTGACGGTACCGGGGCTGGCCGGCACTCTGCTGGGAGGCGTCCTCGGAGAACGGTGGGGCCGGCGGCCGGTGGGGATCGCGGGCATCGCCGTTGCGACCTCGATGCAGATGACGTTCTTCCTGACATCGGGAGTCGCGCTGTGGCTGTCGTCCGCAGTGGCGATCCTCGCCGCTACCGCAGCCGGCGTCGCGCTGGGCGCGCTGGGAGCCGAGCTCTTCCCCACCGAGGTCCGAGGCACGTCCAACGGCCTCCTCGTGGTCATCGGGGTCCTGGGTTCCGCCGCGGGACTGGTCGCCGCCACCCGGCTGGGCGACGTGACGGGAAGCCTCGGCGCCGGAGTGGCTCTGACGGGCCTGGCTCCGCTGGTGGCGGCACTCGCGATCCTGCCGTTCCTGCCGGAGACCAGGGCTCGTCAGCTCGACACGATCAGCCCTCCGGAGGAGTGACCTCAGCGCCGCCGTGCCCCAGTCGGCCTCAGCGGCCGGACGCCATGGCCTGCAGCCGTGCGATGCGGGCCTCCGTCGGAGGGTGGGACGAGAACATCCGGCTCACGCCACTCCCCCGGAAGGGGTTCTCGATCATCATGTGGGAGCTGGTCATCACGTCGTTGCTGGGCCTCATGGGCAGCGCGTCGACGCCCGCCTCGATCTTGCGCAGCGCAGAGGCCAGCGCGAGCGGGTCACCACACAGCTCCGCACCCGACCGGTCGGCCTCGAACTCCCGGCTGCGGCTGATGGCGAACTGGATCAGCGCGGCGGCGACCGGGCCCAGGATCGACACCAGGAGCAGGGAGAACACGCTCGGCCCGTTCTCGCTGCCACCGCCGAATATGGCTGCCCACTGCGCCATGTTGGCGAGGAACATCACCACGGTGGCCATCGCTGCCGCCACCGAGGAGATCAGGATGTCGCGGTTGTAGACGTGACTGAGCTCATGAGCCAGGACGGCTCGCATCTCGCGGTCGTCGAGCATCCCGAGGATCCCCTCGGTGACGCAGACGGCCGCGTTCTCCGGGTTACGTCCGGTGGCGAACGCATTGGGCTGGTTGGTGGGGCTGATGTACAGCCGAGGCATGGGCTTGCCGGCCCGCTGCGACAGCTCGGCGACCGCCGAGTACAGGGCAGGGGCCTGAGCGGGCGTGACCGGGTAGGCGCGCATCGCCTTGAGGGCGATCTTGTCGGAGTTGAAGTAGGCGTACCCGTTCACGGCCAGAGCGATGCCGAAGGCGATCCATAGGCCGGTCTGTCCGAACAGGCTGCCGATGAAGATCAGCAGGGCCGACATACCCGCCAAGAGGAGGACGGTACGCAGTCGGTTGTGGTGCACGCAGGCTCCTTCTCCGAACGTCATGAGTACTGACGGTGGTAGGAAGCACAACAGCGGACGTTCTCGTCTTGTTCCGGCGTGTTCCGGCGTGTTCCGGCACTGCCGTTGGTCAGCTCAGTGCTCGTCTGTCACGTCCCCGCTCGTCCGCTACGCCACCGCTTGTCGGTCACGCTGGGTAGGCCGGTTCGACGTGGTAGAGGTCCCCGAGACCGGTCACCCGTACCTCGGGGTCGTCCGCGCGCACGAAACAGGACTGACCGCGGGTGAGCTCGAGCTCACCTTGCGCCGACGCGACAACCGCCGATCCTCTCGTGACCAGCAAGATCCTGGGGCGTCCGGGTACGAGCACGTGGGGGGAGCTCCGCCGCAGGCTCAGTCGCACCAGCTCGAACTCCTCCACGGGGGGTGCGTACCGTGCCTCCCCGTCGCTCTTGCGGGGCACCACGAGCGGGACATCGCGCGGAGTGGTGTCGAGCACCTCGAGGAGCTCGGCGACATCCACGTGCTTGACCGTCAGCCCGCCCCGCACCACGTTGTCGGAGTTGGCCATCACCTCCACGCCCACGCCGTGCAGGTAGGCGTGCAGGTTGCCGGCGGGCAGGAACAGAGCCTCCCCCGGGCGCAGCCGGACATGGTTGAGCATCAGCGCGACCACGACGCCGGGGTCACCAGGGTAGTGGCGGGCAAGAGAGGCCACCCACCGCGCCTCCTGGCCCCACTCGCCACCCGACTCGCCGAGTGACCGGCAGGCCGCTGACACCCATCCGACGAACTCGGCGCGCGCAGCTTGTGGCGTCGCGAACAGCTCGACGACCGCGTCTCGCAACGCGGGCTCGCCCCGCTCACGCAGGTCGCTCGCGATGTCGCGCAGCCGCGCCACCCCGAGCAGGTCGAACAGATCCGCCGTACGGTCCAGCCGCCGGAATCCGCACAACGCATGGAACCAGCTCAGCGCCACGATCATCTCGGGCTTGTGGTTGGTGTCCTTGTAGATGCGCTGGGGAGCGTCCAGCGGGACTCCGCGGCGCTCCTCCTCACGAAAGCCCACGGTGGCCCGGTCCGCGGTCGGATGCGCCTGCAGGGAGAGGGGCTCCTCCGCGGCAAGCACCTTCAGCAGGTACGGCAGATGGTCCTGGAAGTGCTGCGCGACCGGCTCACCCAGGACCGAGGCCGGTTCCTCGGCGATGACCTCGTTCAGCGGACGCTCGCCGACCGGGGTCTCGACCCAGGAGGGGTCTGCGGCATGTGCCCCCATCCACAGCTCCGCCTGGGGCTCACCGCTGGGCGACTGCCCCAGCAGGGAGGGCAGGGCGGTCCGCGACCCCCACGCGTAGGGGCGAACCGGGTTGCGCATCCGATACATCGGCGGACAGCCTACGGGCAGGCCTCGGCACCCGTGCCCCTGCCGGGTCGCGCGTTGGCCCCGGTGTCGGCACCGCGGGGTCGCGGAGCCCATCGGTGGCGGCGCACCGTCCCTACTGACGCTTCTGCGTACCCCGGGAAGAACGTGACAGCTCCTCCGCGGCCGACAGCCGGGCCAGGTAGGCGTTGTAGCGGGCCAGGGCATCGTCCTCGGCCACGATGCTCGGGTCGTCTGCGCCCACCACGCCATCCTCGCCGGTTCCCCCGCCTCCTGCCGCGCGGAGTGTGGCGGTGCGCGCCTGCGCCCGGTCGGCGGCACGGTCCAGCCTCCTGGCCTCACGCTCGTCGGACCGGCTCCACTGCACGAACAGCGCCGTGACAACGACCAGCACCACGATCTCGCCTACGGCCCACGCAATCCCACCGCCGAGCTGCTGGTCGGCGAGCAGGTCCGCCGCCGTGCCCCACCCGAGGCCGAGGTACCAGTCCGCCGCGATCAGCGTGCCCGAGGAGAGGATGATCACCCCGAAGAAGGCGTGGAAGGGTGTCGTCGCGAACAGCAGGAGGATCCGCTGCCAGAACGGCAGTCGGTGCGGTCCGGGGTCCACGCCCACCACCACGTAGGCGAACAGCAGACCCACCAGCACGAAGTGGCCGAACATCGCCAGGTGAGCCCAGTGGTTGCGGAGCGCGACCTCGAACAGGCCCGTGAAGTACACCATGTACGTCGCCGAGACGAACAGAACGAACGCCACCAGCGGATGGGTGAGCACGCGCGTCACCGGCGAGTTCAGGCCGACGAGCAGCCACTCCCGAGGACCCCGGACGTCCGGCTCGGCGGCCGGACCACCGGTTCCACTGGCGGCCGCTGCCTGCGACCTCACCGTCGCCGAGGGCAGGGCACGCAGCGCGAGAGTGATCGGCGCGGCGAGGGCCAGCGCCAGCGGCGCGAACATGCTCATCGTCATGTGCTGGATCATGTGGACACTGAACATCGCCGGGGAGTAGGCGGCGAAACCGCTGCTGGTGGACAGGAACAGCAGCGCAAGGCCAATGGCCCAGGAGACCGTACGGCCCACGGGCCACCGCACGCCCCGCCGGGCGAGCCGACGCACCCCGGTGCCGTAGGCCACGGCAGCCATGACCAGCACAACGGTGATCAGGGGCTCAATCCGCCACGTGGTCAGCACGTCCCACAGCGTGGGACTGGGCTCCAGCTCATAGCCGAGCAGTCCGGTCGCCAGGTCGGGGTAGACGCGAGCATCGTCGGGAACTGGCGGCGGCGTTCGGGCCAGAGCGACCGCCACTCCCATGGCGGCTGCCATCACTGCCAGCTCGGCCGAGGCCAGCCGTACGAAGGCACCGCGCGACCCTTCGGCGACAGCCGGAAGCGTACGGCGGCGGTGCAGGTAGCCCACCGCTCCGAGGACCACCAGCAGAGCCACCTTGAGCATCAGGACCCTGCCGTAGGTGGTCGTGAACAGGTCTGTCACGCTCACGAGCCGGACCGCGGCGTTGACTACGCCTCCCAGGGCAACGGCCCCGAAGCACCACAGGGCAAGCGTGCTGAACCGTGCTGCCGCGAAACCCAGGGGCCCGGGGGCCAGTCGTCGGCCTCGACCCAGCCCGAACCACATCAGGGCAGCGAGGCCCCCCACCCAGAACTCCACACCGAAGGTGTGCAGCAGGGCCCCGCTCGTGGCGACGTCATGGTTGGCGGCCGCGCTGGCATGCCCCGTCAGCGCGGGCGGCACCAGAACCAGCACCGACACTCCCAGCAGCACCACTGCGAACGAGCTGGTCAGCGTGAAGTAGCAGGCGACTGCGAGCACCCCGGCCCCGAAGGCGACGAAGAGGAACCCGGCCGACTGGGGGAACTCGAAGAGGAACGCTCGCAGCACCTCAGGGCGAAGCGTCTCACTCAGCGGCTGACCGAGAATGTCGGAGAGGGTGAGGAGCGCCGTGGCCACCGAGACGACCGCCCAGACTGCCGCCACCGCGGAGGCCGATCGCAGGGCCCGGTGCGACGAGCCGGAAAGGATCTTGCCGCGGACCGGCAGCAGTCCGACCGCGAGCACGAGAAAGCCGACCGTGAGGGCACCGAGTACGTAGCCGGAGTAGCGGGCCACCGGGAGCAGCACGCCTGTGACAGGTCCGGCGTCCGGCAGTCCCGGGTACGTGGGTCCCACGCCTCCGGTGAGGGCCATGACCGCAGCGAGCGCCACCAGCCCCACCACGAAGGACCCGACCGCGACCGGCCATCGTCGCGGGAGCTGCTCGACAAGGCGGGGCCGCGGCGCAGGCTCTACCGCTACGTCACTCATGGGCCGGGTCACTCACGGATCTGCTCACTCGGGATCTGCTCACTCACGGATCTGCTCACTCGTCGGGCGGACGCGACGTCGGCAGGGGAGGCGCGGCTCCCGCAGCCTCGTCATCGGCGTGATCGAGGCGGGTGTGGCGCCTGAGGCCGTGGCGGATGAGTAGGAACAGAGCGAGCGCCATCAGCGGAATCGTCACCAGCGAGACCGCGATCGGGACCAGGGACGGCCCGGAGTCGCCCGGCTGTGACGCGCTGTCGGCAGCTGGCACGGGCGCGGCGGACGCGCTGGTCTCCGAGCTCTGCTCCGGCGTCCTCGACGCGGGCGAGTCGGCCACCGCGACCGGAGCGAAGGTGAAGGTGTACTGCCCGCTGACCGGATGCCCGTCGGCCGAGACAACCCGGAAGGCCACGACAGTCTCCCCGGGCGGGAGCCCCGCGTCCACCGCGACAGCGACCTGCGCTCCTTCGACGACGGGGGCGCCCTGGTCGTGCCGCTGTCCGTCGGACCCGGTCACGACGAGCGCGCTGGCCTCCGGACGCACGTCCTCGTTGAAGACGACCCGGACTTCGGTCACCTCCTCGACAGTCGCCCCTTCGGCCGGCGCCACGCTCAGGACCGCACTGTGGGCATGCGCGGTGCCGGAGAGCACCGTCATCAGGGCCAGCAGCAGTGCCGGAAGCAGCAGAGCGAGCATGGCGAGCAGAACGAGCATGGCGAAAGCGGTGCGAACCGGCGTCCACCACCCGAAAGCAGTCATCGTCTCCAGGGTGCCACGCGGCGCGGCACCGACCCCCCTATGCGAGCTGATCCCTTTCGTGAACCAGACCATCCGCCGACGCGGCCGGGTAGCGATACTCCGGGTCCCAGCGCAGCGCGTCGAATGGGCACACCTCCACGCAGATCCCGCAGTACATGCACAGCGACCAGTCGATGGCGAAGCGGTCGAGGACTGCTGTGGTCCGCGGCCTGCGACCGGTCCGCTCGGCGGGCACAGTCTCGGTGTGTCCCGATATGTGGATGCACCAGTCGGGACAGTCCCGCGCGCACAGCATGCACACGGTGCAGTTCTCCTCGATCAGCGTGATCGTCCCACGGGAGCGCTCAGGGGGGTCGGAGAGGCCGCGCGACCCTTGGGGGTCCACGGAGTCTGTGTCGGTGGAATCCACCAGGTCAGTCCCCCTCCGGTGGCTCAGGCTGCTCCCAGGTACCCGGCGCGGGAACACCGGGCGGCCGGTGGCGCCGCGTCCGGGCGGCTCCTCCTGCCGCTGCGCGGGCCCCCTGCTGTGCCGACGCAGCCGGATCGTGGGACCCGGGCCACGGCCGTACGACGCGGGAGGCCAGGACGAAGTCCTTGCGCATCGGGTACCCGTCGAAGGTGTCCGCAAGCAGCAGCGGACGCGGATCAGGGTGGCCCGGGAAGGAGATCCCGAACATCTCGCACGTCTCCCGCTCCGGCCAGCTGGCACCCGGGAACACCGCGGTCAGGCTGGGGACCTCGGGACGGAAGAGCGGCACAGCCGTACGCAGCATCAGAGCTGCGGCGAGGTCACCGACAGCAGGTGCAGGAAGATCTCGAATCCGTCTCCGACATCCACCGCGGTCAGCCAGTCGAAGAAGCGCAGCTGCAGGTCCACGTGGTCGCGAGCGGCCTGTGCGGCGACCACCCAGTCCTCGACCGGCACCGTCGCCGTCACCTCGCCGTCGACCACGACGACCTCCGCCGCGACGCCGGACGCCGCCAGGCACCCTGCCACCTGACCGCGCAGGTCCGCCTGACTGCGGGGTCCACCTGACTGCGCGGGTCCACCTGACCGCGCTGGTCCACCTGGCCACGCACGGGATCTCCGGTCACCCCGCCTCCCAGCTCGCCAGCTGCCCGAGTGCATCCAGCAGCGCCTCGGGGCGGGGTGGGCATCCGGGCACGTAGACGTCGACCGGGAGAAGCTGGTCGACGCCCTTGGTGACGCTGTAGGAGTCCCAGTAGGGCCCACCGCTGTTGGCGCACGCGCCGAAGGACAGGACCCGGCATCCTCCCGCGTCCGCGGAGAGCCGCTGGTGCAGCGCCACCACAGCCGGCGCCATGCGGTCGGTCACGGTCCCCGCAACGATGAGAACGTCCAGCACCCCCGGCGCAGCCCCCGGGTCGGCTGCGCCGCTGGGAGCCGAGCGAAGTCGGGCCAGCGCGGCGGCGGCCTCGACAGCGCAGCAGGCCAGCCCCAGCGAGTGAGCCCACAGCCGCAGCGGCGGGTCGCCGGGCACGTCGAAGGCGGCGACGTCCGGAAGCGGACCGACGCGCAGGCTCACGAGGTCGATCCTACGGCCAGTCGATCCCGACCATCCGGGCCGAGGCCGACCACAGCGCCTCCTGGACGCCCTGGTCGTGACTGGCACGCGAGGACTCAGTGATGGACGACTCCGAGAGGTAGGCGCCGGTGACGCCCTCGAGCTCCGGCGCCGTCGCGGCCCAGACACTCGTGGCGGCCCCGTGGACGGCGTCGGTGCCCGTGATGCCGAAGCCGGTTCGCAGCAGCTTGGTGCTCACCACTCCGGGGTGGACAGCGAGACTGGCGACCCCGTCGTCGCGCCAGCGACGAGCCAGCGCGAGGGCGAACATCACATTGGCCAGCTTCGACTGCGCGTAGGCGGTATACCCGCTGCGAGGGTCGTCCTGGTCCTCCCAGCCATGCTCGAGGTTCAGGTCGTCGAGATGGATACGTCCGCGCAGGTGGGCGACGCTGGCGACGGTGACCACCCGGGCGGGGGCGGAGGCGCGCAGGAGCCCGCGCAGCCCGTAGGTCAGTGCGAACGGCGCCAGATGGTTGACGGCGAGCGTCTCCTCGAAGCCGTCCATCGTCAGATGACGGCTGGTCCGGTAGACGCCGGCGTTGTGCACCACGACATCGAGATGCGCGGTGTGCCGCCCGACCTCCGCCGGCAGGCGTCTCACCTCGGCGAGCGAGGAGAAGTCGGCGACCAGCCCCACCGGAGGCGGCACGCCAGCGCCGGCTGCCACGCCGGCCACCTCCGTCACGGTCCGGGCAACCTTCTCCGCGTTTCGACCGTGGACAAGCACTCGTACGCCCCGGCGGGACAGCTCCATCGCGGTCGCCCGGCCGATGCCGTCCGTCGCGCCCGTCACCAGGACGGTCGTG
Organism: uncultured Actinomycetota bacterium; assembly: GCA_963752715.1. Classification (GTDB taxonomy): domain Bacteria; phylum Actinomycetota; class Actinomycetes; order Mycobacteriales; family CAVVZQ01; genus CAVVZQ01. The sequence continues at coordinate 272,005 of CAVVZQ010000006.1, forward strand.
GGCAGGGGGTGTGCGGTGCTCACGACCACGATCCTGCGCGAGAGATGCCCTGACGCACAAGTCCGGCTACGCGCACCGGGGCGGGTCGGCGAGGGGCTCGCGGCATGCCGTACGCTGGCCAGAATCCCGGCGGTGCCCGCGTGAGTCCCTGCGGGACAGCGGGACTCGCCGCGCAGCCCCGGCGCCCGGCGGGAAGGCAACTGTTGCAGCGCGTACCATAGTGGGCACCACGAGCGCGGCCCCCGTGCCAGAATCGGCGCCGGCGCCCATCGAGAGGATCTACATGCCCAAGCAGCGACAGCAGCTTGACCGCGTGGTGATTCGGTTCGCCGGTGACTCCGGTGACGGCATGCAGCTGACGGGTGACCGCTTCACGCAGGAGTCCGCCGCGTTCGGCAACGACCTCTCCACGCTGCCCGACTTCCCGGCCGAGATCCGCGCTCCCGCCGGCACCCTCGCGGGGGTCTCCGGCTTCCAGGTGCACTTCGCCGACTTCGACATCCTGACCCCCGGCGACCGCCCTGACGTACTCGTCGCCATGAACCCCGCAGCGCTGAAGGTCAACGTCGGATCACTGCACGCGGGAGCGACCGTCATCGTCAACACCGACGAGTTCACACGCCGCAACCTGGCCAAGGCCGGGTACGAGGAGAACCCGCTGGAGGACGGTTCCCTCGAGGGACTCCACCTGCATCTGCTTCCCCTCGCCTCCATGACGATCGAGGCGCTCAAGGACCACCCCATCAGCAAGCGGGACGCGGAGCGGGCGAAGAACATGTTCGCGCTCGGACTGGTGTCCTGGCTGTACAGCCGACCCACCGACGGGACGGTCGCCTTCCTGCGGGCGAAGTTCGGCGCCAAGCCGGACCTGGCTCACGCCAACATCCGGGCCTTCACCGCCGGCTACCACTTCGGGGAGACCACCGAAGAGTTCTCTGTCCAGTACGAGGTCCGCCCGGCCACCACCTTCGCTCCCGGCACGTACCGCAACATCACCGGCAACCTCGCGCTGTCCTACGGACTGCTGGCCGCGTCCCGGCGCAGCGGGCTCCCTCTGTTCCTGGGCTCCTACCCGATCACGCCCGCCAGCGACATCCTGCACGAGCTGTCACGACACAAGCGGTTCGGAGTGACCACGTTCCAGGCGGAGGATGAGATCGCCGGGGTCGGAGCGGCACTCGGCGCGGCTTTCGGAGGCGCGCTCGGGGTGACCACCACGTCAGGCCCCGGCATGGCGCTGAAGAGCGAGACGATTGGCCTGGCCGTTTCCCTTGAGCTGCCGCTGGTCGTCGTCGACGTCCAGCGCGGAGGTCCCTCCACCGGCCTGCCGACCAAGACCGAGCAGGCCGACCTGCTCCAGGCGATGTTCGGCCGCAACGGCGAGGCGCCCCTGCCGATCGTCGCGCCCAGCTCCCCGGCGGACTGCTTCATCACCGCGATCGAAGCAGCGCGGCTGGCCCTGACCTACCGCACGCCGGTGATTCTGCTCTCCGACGGGTACCTCGCCAACGGGTCGGAGCCGTGGCGGGTGCCGGACCTGTCGTCACTGCCTGACCTGCATGTGGACTTCGCGACCGAACCCAACGCCACCGACTCCCAGGGCGCTCCGACGTTTCATCCGTACCAGCGCGACGAGGCAACCCTCGCGCGACCCTGGGCCGTGCCGGGCACGCCCGGCCTGGAGCACCGCATCGGTGGGCTCGAGAAGGCGGACGGCTCGGGGAGCATCTCCTACGATCCCGCCAACCACGACCGCATGGTGCGTCTCCGGGCCGCGAAAGTTGCGGGGATTGCCAGGGACGTCCCGCCTCTGGAGGTGGACGACCCCGGGGCTTCCGAGGGCAGGGCGGCGGATCTCCTCGTGCTCGGCTGGGGATCGACCTACGGGCCGATCGGGGCAGCGGTCCATCGCGTCCGCCGCACCGGACGTCGCGTGGCGCACGCCCATATCAAGTACCTCAACCCCTTCCCTGCCAACATCGCCGCGGTACTCGGCGCCTACGAGCGGGTACTGGTGCCCGAGATGAACCTGGGACAGCTGGCGATGCTGCTACGGGCTCACTACCCGGTTGACGTCATCTCCTACAACCAGGTGCGGGGCATGCCGTTCACCACCGACGAGCTCTCCGCGGCTATTCGCGAGGCGGCCGACGACCTGGAAGCCGATCCGGCGGACGCACTGGCCCGGGCCGGCGCTGGAGCGACCCGAGGAGGCGGTCGGTGACCACGGTGGACATCCACAACGCCACGGACGCCGCCACGGACGCCCCCACGGACGCTGCCACGGACATCTCGCCGGATGTCGTCGGAGATGCCGCCGCGGGACTGACCGAAGAGTCGGCCCAGCCAGACCGGTCTCCGCTCGGATCCCTGGCACTGGTCCCCCGCTCCGACGAGAAGCAGTCCGCCAAGAGCTTCCGCAGCGACCAGGACATTCGGTGGTGCCCCGGCTGCGGCGACTACGCGATCCTGGCCGCCGTTCAGTCGTTCCTGCCCGAGCTCGGTGTGCGCCGGGAGAACATCGTCTTCGTATCCGGCATCGGATGCTCGAGCCGCTTCCCGTACTACATGAACACCTACGGCATGCACTCGATCCACGGCAGGGCGCCGGCCATCGCGACGGGGCTGGCCACCGCCCGGCCGGACCTGTCGGTATGGGTGATCACCGGTGACGGGGACGGACTGTCGATCGGCGGCAACCATCTCATCCACGCCCTGCGGCGCAACGTGAACCTCAAGATCCTGCTGTTCAACAACCGGATCTACGGGCTGACCAAGGGTCAGTACTCCCCGACCTCCGAGATCGGCAAGATCACGAAGTCGACCCCGTACGGGTCCGTGGACCAGCCGTTCAACCCGCTCTCGCTCGCACTCGGCGCCGAGGCCTCGTTCGTGGCCCGTACCCTCGACTCCGACCGCCACCACATCCACTCGGTACTGGCTGCGGCTGCGGAGCACCGCGGCTCCGCCTTCATCGAGGTCTTCCAGAACTGCCCGATCTTCAACGACGGGGCATTCGACGCTGTCAAGGACTCCACCATCCGCGACGAGGTGCTGCTGCCGCTGCAGGCGGGTCAGCCCCTGCGGTTCGGCGCGGAGCTGCAGAATGGGATCGCCGCCGGACCCGACGGATCCCTGCAGGTGACCTCGGCGGACGATCCCGCGGTAGTGGTGCACGACCCGACCCTGCCCGACCCGTCCCGGGCCTTCGCGCTCTCCCGTCTCGACGGGCGGGACGGTCGGCCGGTTCCCGTCGGTGTGCTGCGGTCGGTGTCCCGGCCCAGCTACGACGACCAGGTGGCCGGGCAGCTCGCTGAGGCGCGCGCCGACGGCGACCCCGGTGACCAGGACCTGCAGGATCTCCTGCACGGCAAGGACACCTGGACGGTCCGCTAGCCCGCCGCGAGAACGTCCGCGATCACGCGCAGCACCTCGGGGTTGAATCCCATCCCCAGGTGGCTGCCCCGTACCTCGACGTTCTCCGCTCCCGGGAGCAGGCAGGCTCGCCAGTCGACGATGCCATCCTCCCGGGAGTAGACGCTGACAACGCGGACCCTCTCGGGCATCGGGGAGTGCACCGCGCGCATGTACGGGCAGCTGCACGACGGCGTGCCGCAGCCCCGTTCCCGCAGCTCGCTGTTGACCGCATGATGCGCCGTCCGGGTCGCGACGACGAACGGCTGGGGTATCTCGTAGAAGGCGAACTCGTCGTTGAGACACCCGCCCAGGCTGACGACGGTGTCCACCAGGTCGGGCCGTCGTGCCCCCAGCCCCCGGGCCAGCATGCCCCCCCGACTCTGACCCACCACCGCGAGACGCTCGTCCTGACCTCTCTCGCGCAGCGGCTGCAGCACCCGCTCCGCCACCGCCTCCAGGTGGTCCACCGTCGCATCCGAGCACCGCACATTGAGCGCGATACGGGAGCGGTAGGTGCGGTAGCCCAGCCGACGGAGGACGATGTGCATCTGGGCGAAAGCCGGGTCGCCGAAGCCGAAGCCCGGCACCAGCAGCACCGGCCGCGCGTCCCGCGGAGCGCGTGGCAGGCCGACGGAGCGCGCCTCGGGGCTCGCGGCCCAGAAAACCACCTCGGCCGGCATCCTCGCCTCTAGCGCCAGTCGAGCCGTCCACGCCGGCACGGCCCGCAGCGGGGCGGGCAGGTGCGGAGGGTGCCAGTGGGGCCGATGCTGCTCGGCGTCGGAAGCCCCGACGGCGTCCTCGTGGCGTGCGTTCACAGCACCATTGTGACCGTCGGTGCTACCGTGCGGCCGTGACGAACCCTGCGACCTCGATGACTCCCCACACGCAGGAGCAGCAGGCAGCGCCGCAGGAGCCCCAGGCACCCCCGGAGGCGCTGCCCGACCCGTTCGCCACGGCCGAGCGGCGCGCACTGCGCGAGACCGTGCGGTCCTTCATGCGTCGCGAGGTTCTCGATCACCTGTCGGGCTGGGAGTCCGCCGGCGAGATTCCGCGCAGCCTCCACCGGCGCGCCGCCGAAGCCGGCCTGCTCGGGGTGGGGTTCGCCGAGGACATCGGCGGCAGCGGCGGGACCGTGGGCGACACGGCCGTGATCACCGAGGAGATCATCGGGTCGGGCGGGTCCAGCGGCCTGTGCGCGGGCCTGTTCACCCACGGCATCGCACTTCCCCCACTGGTGGCCGAAGGTGACCCGGCGAAGATCGACGCGGTGGTCCGACCCGTGCTGGCGGGCCGCGCCATCGCCGCTCTGGCGGTGACCGAGCCGGACGGCGGCTCAGACGTGGCGTCCCTGCGCACCCGGGCAGCTCGCGACGGTGACAGCTACGTCCTGGACGGGCGCAAGACCTTCATCACCTCGGGCGCTCGGGCTGACTGGGTGACCGTCGCCGCTCGGACCGGCGGTCCGGGCGCGTCCGGGATCTCTCTGCTCCTGGTTCCGACCAGCACCCCCGGGTTCGTCGTCGAGCGGCGCCTGGCGAAGATGGGGTGGCACTGCTCCGACACCGCCGAGCTGGCCTTCGACGACTGTCGGGTCCCCGCCGCCAACCTGCTCGGCGCCGAGGGAAGCGGCATGGCCCAGCTGGCCTCCCAGTTCGCCGGCGAGCGCCTGGCCCTGGCGGTGCACGGCTACGCGATCGCACAGCGCTGCCTGGACCTGACGCTGGACTGGGTGCGGTTGCGCACGACGTTCGGACGACCGCTCATCTCCCGTCAGGTGGTGCGGCACAAGGTCGTCGAGATGCACCGGGTGACCGACGTGGCACGGGTCTATACCCGCAGCGCGCTGCGGCTCCGGGAGTGCGGACAGGACGCTGTCGCCGAGGCCGCCCTGGCGAAGAACACTGCCGTGGCGGCGGCAGAATACGTGGTCAGCGAGGCCGTCCAGCTGCACGGCGGAGCCGGGTACATGGCCGACAGCGAGGTGGAGCGCCACTACCGGGACGCCCGCATCCTGGGGATCGGCGGAGGGACGACCGAGATCCTCACAGAGCTCGCGGCGCGGCGTCTGGGGTTCGTGCCGTAGTCCTCCGACTGCTCCGGCTCAGCCGCGCCGGGCGGTGACGTAGTCGGCCAGCGCCATGTAGGAGGACCGAACGGCCGGCTTGGATATCCGCCCGGCCAGCTCGCGAGCCTCGGCGGTGATGGCGTCGAGCTCACGACGGGCCCGGTCCATCGCCGAGGAGGCCCGCAGCAGGTACAGCGCCTCGTCGAGCAGCGCGGCGTCGCCCGAGAGGTCGCCGGCGAGCAGCGCGCGCAGCCGTACGGCATCAGGGGAAGGGTCGTCGTCAGCCAGTGCGTAGAGCACGGGAAGGGTACGGATGCCCTCCCGCAGGTCGGTGCCCGGCGACTTGCCGGAGTCGGCGGCAGCCGCCGAGATGTCCAGCAGGTCGTCAGCGATCTGGAAGGCGGTACCGACGACGTCGCCGTAGCGCTCCAAGACCGCGACGTCGTGCGGCGAGGCTCCGGCCACCAGCGCGCCGATCCGGCAGGAGGCGGCTGTCAGCGATGCGGTCTTGTCCCGGACCACCCGCAGGTAGTGCACCACCGGGTCCTGGCCGTCCGCCGGGCCCTGAGTCTCGCGCAGCTGTCCTTCGCACAGCTGAGCCAACGTGCGGGACAGCAGCCGTACGACGTCCAGGCCCAGGTCGGCGGCGATCTCCGAAGCCCTGGCGAACAGGAAGTCTCCAGTCAGGATGGCTATCGAGTTGTTCCACCGCCGGTTGGCCGCGGGGGTGCCCCGGCGCAGCATCGCCTCGTCCATGACGTCGTCGTGGTAAAGGGTCGCCAGGTGAGTGAGCTCGACCGCAACACCCGCCGAGACCACCCCGGTCGTCGCCGGGTCCCCGGTCTCGGCGGCCATCAGCACCAGGGTGGGCCGGAAGCGCTTGCCTCCGGCCTCGATGAGGTATCGAGCGGCCTCCGCGACGAAGGAGTCCTCGCTGACGACCGCCTCCCGCAGCCGCTCCTCCACCCTGACCAGCCCGGCGGAGATACGGGCGGCGAACAGGTCGTCCGCGTTCCCGGGCACGCCGCGCGGCGCTGTCGCGTCAACGGCCGCCAGGTTGGGGGCGACGCTGTGCGGGGCGGTCTCGTGCGGGGCCGCGATCATGACTCCCATGTTCTCAGCCGACGAAGACTCCCACACGTTGTACCAAGTCCAGCAGCGGTTCGGGCCACACCCCGATCAGGATCGTCGCCGCGGCGGTCACACCCACCGTGAGCGAGGTCATGATGCCGGGGAGGGCGATCGCGGGCGGATCGCCGGCCGCGCTGGTGAAGAACATCAGCACGACGACGCGAAGGTAGAAGAACGCGGCGATCGCGCTGGCGACCACGCCGACGATGACCAGCCAGGTCAGGTCGGCGCTGATACCTGCCCCGAACGCGGTCAGCTTCGCGATGAACCCGCTCGTCAGCGGGATGCCGGTGAACGCGAACAGGAACACCGCGAGCAGCCCCGCCAGCAGCGGAGAACGCTGACCCAGTCCCGCCCAGCGGGATAGGTGGGTCGCCTCGCCTTCGCCGTCCCGGATGAGTGTGACCACGGCGAACGCGCCGATCACGGCGAGGCCGTAGACAACCACGTAGAACAGCGTCGCCGCGAGGCCTCCGGGAGTCCCGGCGGTGACGGCCACGAGAATGAAGCCCGCCTGGGCCACCGAGGAGTAGGCCAGCATTCGCTTGAGGTCGGTCTGGGTGATCGCCAGAATCGAGCCGATCATCATCGTCACGGCGGCCACCACGCCCAGCACCGGCTGCCAGTTCCACTCCAGCCCGATGAAGGCCACGTAGTAGACACGCAGCAGCGCACCGAAGGCCGCGACCTTCGTCACGGCCGCCATCAGCGCGGTGACCGAGGTGGGAGCTCCCTGGTAGACGTCCGGCGTCCAGGAGTGGAACGGTACAGCCGCCACCTTGAACAGCAGCCCGACGGTCAGAAGGCCGGCACCGACGAGCAGGAGCACCTGCCCGGCCTCCGAGCCCGTCGTCGTCTCACGCAGCTCCGAGAGGTTCACCGTCCCGCCGTACCCGTACAGCAGGGCGATCCCGTAGGCGAAGAAGGCCGACGCGAAGGCGCCGAGCAGGAAGTACTTGATGGCCGACTCCTGGGAGGCCAGGCGGCGACGCCGACTCATGCCCGCCATCAGGTACAGCGGCAGGGACAGCAGCTCCAGAGCGACGAACATCAGCAGCAGGTTGTTCGCGGCGGTCATGAGCATCATGCCGGACAGCGCGAACAGTGTGATGGGGAAGATGTCACTCAGCGACGTGGCCGAGGCAACCGCCTTGCGGTCGGCCCTGCTGCCCACCGGCAGCGCGGGCGCCGGGGAGAAGGCACCTCCTCCGCTGGGGTCCACCCGCTTCTCGGCCATCAGGATGACGCCGATGAGCCCCAGTACGGCCACCGCGCCCTGCAGGAACAGGGCGGGTCCGTCGACCGCGACCGCTCCGCCGGCGGTCAGCCCGGCGGTCAGCCCGGCGTCGTCCGTACGCCGCTCTGCCACCACGACCACCGCGACGAGCGCGGCCACAAGCGTGAGAGCGGTCAGGGCGACCTGGGTCCACCAGCGGCTGCGCTCCGGCCAGAACGACGCGACCAGCACCGCCAGCAGCGCCCCCCCGACAGTGATCAGGATGGGAGACAGGCCCGCGTAGTCGATGTCAGGGAAGGAGATCATGGCGTGGACTCCGTTCCCTGGGCGTCGGCGTCACCGACGACAACCGGCGGCGGGTCGGATTGGCCCATGTCGCTGAGCGTGGCTTCGACCGACGGCGTGACCGTGTCGAGGATCGGCTGTGGGAAGACGCCGATCGCAATGATCAGCGCCATCAGTGGCACCACTGCGAAGGCCTCGCGAAGCCCGAGGTCCCGCACCCCGGACAGCTTCGGGTTCATCGGTCCCATCAGCGTTCGCTGGATCATCCACAGCACGTACACCGCCGCCAGTATGATGCCCAGCGTCGCGATGACCGCCACGACGCGGTCGGTCGTGAAGGTGCCCTGCAGGACCAGGAACTCGCTGACGAACGATCCCGTGCCGGGCAGGGCCAGGGAGGCCATGCCCGCGACCATCGTTACCCCGGCGATCAGCGGGGCGGCCTTGGCCAGTCCCCCGAAGTCGCCCACCAGTCGGCTCCCCCGTCGGGAGATCATCAGCCCCACAGCCAGGAAGAGCGCTCCGGTGGCGAACGCGTGGTTGACCATGTACGTCACGGAGCCGGTGCCGCCCTGGGACGTGAACACGAAGATGCCCAGGGTGATGAAACCGAAGTGCGCGATCGACGTGTAGGCCACAAGTCGCTTGAGGTCCACCTGGCCGATGGCCAGCAGCGCCCCGTAGAAGATGCCGACCAGGGACAGCACGATGACCATCGGTGCGAAGTACTCGCTCGCGTCCGGGAACAGCGCGAGCAGGAACCGCAGCATGCCGTAGGTGCCGACCTTGTCCAGGACACCCACCAGGAGCACCGCAACCCCGATGGGGGCCTCAGCGGCCGCCGAGGGCAGCCAGGTGTGGAACGGGACCAGCGGCGCCTTGATCGCGAAAGCCACGAAGAAGCCCAGGAACAGAGCCTTCTGAACCCCGGGGTCGAGCGACAGCTCGGAGAGCGTGGCCAGTGAGAACGTGCCCGTGGACCCGGGAAGCTCGGCGTTGCCCGCCACGAAGAGCCCGATGACCGCCGCCAGCATGAGCAGCCCGCCGAGCAGGGAGTAGAGGAAGAACTTCATCGCCGCGTACTGACGCTGCTGGCCCCCGTACGCGCCGATCAGGAAGTACATCGGCACCAGCATGACCTCGAAGAACACGTAGAACAGCAGCACGTCGGTGGCCAGGAAGACGCCCATGACCAGCGCCAGCAGTGAGAGCAGCAGTGCGAAGTAGCCCTTGATGCTGCGCCCCGACGGCTCGGCCTCGTGCCACGAGGCCAGCACGACCACCGGGAAGAGCAGGGCCGTCATCAGGATCAGGGCGAGCGCCACCCCGTCCACTCCGAGGGAGAAGCTGGAGCCGATCGAGGGAATCCACTCCCAGTCGGTGACGAACTGGAAGCGCTCCCCCTCGGGCTCGAAACGCACGGCGAGCGCGATCGCCAGACCCAGCGTGGCCAGCGACACGACCAGGGTCACCACCTTGGCGAGCTGGCGTCGGCTCGCAGGCAGCAGCATGACCAGCGCCGCACCCAGCAGCGGCAGGACCATAAGCGCGAGGGGCAGGGTCATCCGATGCTCACCGCCACGACTGCGATCAGGAACACCACGGCTCCGCCCATCATCGTCAGCGCATAGCTGCGCACGTAGCCGGTCTGCCATCGGCGCATGCGCCCGGAGAGGCCGCCCACCGCGGCGGCGGTGCCGTTCACGGCCCCGTCGATGCCCTTGTTCTCGAGGAACACCAGTAGGCGCGTGAGGTACTGGCCCGGCCGCATCAGGGTCGCCTCGTACAGGCTGTTGAAGTACAGGTCGTTACGGGCTGCCCGCACCAGAGGCGAGACCGGGACGGGTCGGCTCAGCGGCACCGGCCGACGGCCCACGAAGACCACCGCCATGGTCACGCCGATCGCGACAGCCACCAGAGTGATGAGTGTGACCTGCCATGCGGCCAGCAGGGGAGTCTCCGGTTCCTCGAATCCGAGCACCGGCTCCAGCCAGGTCTCCAGCGGGTGGAGCCAGGGCGAGAGCAGCAGCGCCCCGCCCACCACGGAGAGCGCGGCCAGGACGACCATGGGCCAGGTCATCACCGACGGTGACTCATGCGGCGTGACGTCCTCGGTCCAGCGCTTCTCCCCGAAGAAGGTCATGATGACCAGACGGGTCATGTAGAAGGCGGTCAGCGCCGCTCCCAGGACGGCGATGCTGCCGAGCAGCCAGCCGGTGTCCGGGTGGTCGAACGCCGCTTCGATCACCTTGTCCTTGGCGAAGAATCCGGACAGCCCCGGGAAGCCGATGATGGCCAGGTAGCCGGCCATGAACGTCAGGAACGTCACCGGCATGGCCTTGCGGAGACCGCCGAAGCGCCGGATGTCGGTCTGGTCGTTCATGCCGTGCATCACCGACCCCGCCCCGAGGAACAGCACGGCCTTGAAGAAGCCGTGCATCAGCAGCAGGAAGATGCCGTAGATGTAGCCCGCGGTGCCCAGTCCGACGGCGAGGAACATGTAGCCGATCTGGCTCACCGTCGAGTAGGCGAGAACCTTCTTGATGTCGTCGTAGGAGGTGCCGATGATCGCGCCGAGCAGCAGCGTGATGGCGCCGACCGCGATCACGACGGTCTGGGCTTGGGAGGAGAGGTTGTAGATCGGGGCCGACCGGGCGATCAGGTAGACCCCTGCGGTCACCATCGTGGCGGCGTGGATCAGCGCCGAGACCGGAGTGGGGCCCTCCATCGCGTCCGGGAGCCACACGTGCAGCGGGAACTGACCCGACTTGCCGGCTGCTCCGAGCAGCAGCAGCAGACCCAGGACGGTGACGGCGCCCCCGGTCATCAGCCCGACCGTCCCGAACACCCCCTCGAAGGAGGTGGTTCCCAGCTGCCAGAACATCAGCATGACGGCCAGGGCCAGTCCGACGTCGCCCACGCGGTTGACGATGAAGGCCTTCTTCGCGGCCGTCGCGGCCTCCGGCCGGGTGAACCAGAACCCGATGAGCAGGTACGACGCCAGCCCGACGCCTTCCCAGCCCACGTAGAGCACCAGGTAGTTGGCTGCCAGCACGAGGAGCAGCATCGCCGCGACGAAGAGGTTCAGGTAGCCGAAGAAGCGGCGCCGTCCCGCGTCGTGGGACATGTAGCCGATCGAGTAGATGTGGATCAGCGACCCGACCCCGGTGATCAGCAGAACGAACACCATCGACAGTGGGTCGAGCAGGAGGGAGAGCTCCACATCGAAGCTGCCGACAAACATCCACCCGTAGAGCACGTCGATGATCTCGCGGCCATCCTCCGGCAGCGAGGACATCTCCAGGAACAGGGCGACACCCAGGGCGAAGGACGCGAGCGGGGCGAGCGTGCCGAGCACGTGCCCCCACCGGTCCGCCCTCCGGCCCATGACCAGCAGGATGGTGGCGCTGACCAAGGGGATGGCGATCAGCAGCCACGCATAGTTGAACAGGCCGGAGGCTGCTGCCGCCTCCAGTGTGGACTCGGCCGTCGACCCGGCGGCTGCCACAGCGGTTGGCTCAGTCCCGACTGCGAGCGCGGTCGTCACGGCACCTCCGATCTACCGGCATCAGAACTTCAACAGGTTCACGTCGTCGACGGAGGTACTCCGTCGGGATCGGAAGATCGCCATGATGATGGCCAGTCCGACCACGACTTCCGCAGCCGCGACCACCATGATGAAGAAGGCCATGGTCTGGCCGTCGAGGTCCCCGTTGATCCGGGAGAAGGTCACAAAGGTCAGGTTGACCGCGTTGAGCATCAGCTCGATACCCATGAACATGACGATCGCGTTGCGGCGGACCAGCACCGCGACCGCGCCCAGGGTGAACAGGATGGCTGCGACGACCAGGTAAGCGCTGGGGCTCATGACGCCTCCCCCCGGTCGGGCCTGTCGGGCCTGTCTGGCTCAGTGCTGTCAGCGGCGGGGCTACCAGGGGCGGGGCTGTCAGGGGCGGGGCTACCAGACACCGCACTGTCAGACGCGGGGCTGTCGGGAGCGGGGCCCTCCGGCGCTGGTACGTCCACGGTCCGGCCCTCGGTCACCGCCGCGCCCGCAACGGTCGCGCGGGCCGGGTCGAGCGCGACAGAGACACTGTCCGAGGACAACGAGCCGTCGGCCAGGATCGCGGGGGTGGTGACGGCGTTGGTGGTCGCGTAGACGCCGGGACCGGGCAGCGGCGTGGGTCTGGCATCCGTACGGAATCGCTGCTGGGACAGCCTGCGCTGGCCCAGAGCAGCCTCCGCCGTACGGGGGATGTGCGACAGGAGCATCGCGCCGACGACAGCGACCACGAGAAGTGCGGCCACCGCCTCGAAGGCGACCACGTAGTCGCTGAAGAGCACTGCGGCCAGTCCGGTGACGTTGTCCGCGAACCCCGCCGAGTCCAGCCCGACCGGTCGCAGCCCACTCAGCCCGATGACCGACGCGGCACCGACGATGACGGCGAAGACCACGCCCAGCAGGGCGGCGGCGAGTCGCTGCCCCCGCAGCGTCTCCAGCAGCGCGTCGGCGTAGTCGCGGCCCACGAGCATCAGGACGAACAGGAACAGGATCATCACCGCGCCGGTGTAGACGATGATCTGGACGACGCCGAGGAACGGCGCCCCCTGGACCATGTACATCACGGCGAGGGACATCATCGCGGAGACGAGCCACAGGGCGGAGTGCACGGCGTTGCGGGAGAGCAGCATTCCGATGCCCCCCGCCACCGCCAGCGGGGCAAGGACCCAGAAGGCGATCGTCTCGGTCGTACTCATGGCCATGTCGGTCATCTGGTCGGTCATCGGCTTTCCGGCCCCCCCTTCTCGGCATCGGTCTGGGGATACCCGCCGACCCGCTCCGCGCCCTTGGACGCCCCCGGGTTGTCCGGACCGCTGAGGTAGTAGTCCTTCTCACTGGTCCCCAGGCGCATCGGGTGGGGGGGCTGCTCCATACCCTCCAGAAGGGGGGCAAGCAGGTCCTGCTTCGTGAAGATCAGGTCCTGCCTGTTGTCCAGGGCGAGCTCGTAGTCGTTGGTCATGGTGAGCGCGCGGGTCGGGCAGGCCTCGATGCACAGACCGCAGAAGATGCAGCGCAGGTAGTTGATCTGGTAGTCGGCCCCGTAGCGCTCTCCCGGGGAGTAGCGCTCCTCATCGGTGTTGGGGGCCCCCTCCACGAAGATCGCATCCGCGGGGCAGGCCCAGGCGCACAGCTCGCACCCGATGCACTTCTCGAGGCCGTCGGGATAGCGGTTGAGCTGGTGGCGACCGTGGTAGCGGGGAGCCGTGGGGCGCTTGTAGTCCGGGTACCGCTTGTGCAGCGAGGTCCGGAACATCGTCCCCAGCGTGAGGCCGAATCCCTTGGCAGCGTCAAGCACGGGGAGCCTCCCCCTCGTCAGGCCCATCCGCCTCGTCGACCTCTGCCGGCGGGGGAGGTTCGGTACTGGCCTCGAACGGCATCACTGTCGACTCCCGTGCCGTTCCCTCGACCGAGCCCGCCGCGGTGCGGCGTGCTGCGTGTGACCGGGGGACCACGAGGTCGAGCGGCGGCACCGGGAACGAGGGCTCCGGGAGCACCTCCTGCTCCAGTGCCGTCGCCCGCCGCGCCTTGCCCCGGTCATGGACAACCGTTCCGAGCAGCAGCAGTGCCAGCAGCGGCACTCCGATGAAGAGCACGTACTGAGCGATGCTGAGGTACTCGGGAACCAGCACGCGTGCCGAGGCGACGATCATCACCCAGCCAAGGCCCACCGGGATCATGACCTTCCATCCGAAGACCATGAACCTGTCGTACTTGAAGCGCGGCAGGCTGGCGCGAGCCCAGATGAAGAAGAAGACGCCGGCCAGCACCTTGAGGATGAACCAGATGACCGGAATCCATCCCTCGTACGCCCAGTCGAACATCGAGAAGGGCCAGAAGGGAAGCCACCCGCCTAGGAAGAGCGTCGTGGACATCGCGGCGATCGTGATCAGCGCGATGTACTCGCCCAGGAAGAACATCGCGAAACGCAGCGACGAGTACTCGGTGTGGAAGCCACCCACGATCTCGCTCTCGCCCTCGGGCATGTCGAAGGGAGCGCGGTTGGTCTCGCCCAGGCCGGCGATCCAGAACAGCACGAAGGAGACCGGCAGCACGATCAGGTACCAGCCATCGGTCTGGGCTGCCACGATCTCGCTGGTGGACAGCGACCCCGCGTAGAGCACGACCCCGACCACCGCCAGCCCCATGCCGATCTCGTAGGAGATGACCTGCGCGGACCCACGCATACTGCCCAGCAGGGAGTACGTCGAACCGCTCGACCACCCGGAGAGCACCACGCCGTACACCCCGATGGCCGCCATGGCCAGCACGAAGAGCACCGCCACGGGCAGGTCCGCCACCTGAAGCGGGGTCTCGGTGCCGAAGATGCTCACGGTGGGCCCGAGCGGGATGACCGCCCAGGCCAGGATGGCGGGGATCGCCGCGGCCAGCGGAGCGATGATGTAGACCGCCACGTCGGCTAGCCGTGGCTTGATCCCTTCCTTGAAAGCCAGCTTGAACCCATCCGCAAGGGTCTGGAGGATGCCGAACGGACCCGCCCGGTTGGGCCCGACACGCTGCTGCATGAAGGCGACGATGCGGCGTTCGAACCAGATCACGAAGATCGTCATGACCAGCAGGAAGACGAACATGGCGATCGCCTTGGCGATCACCAGCCAGATCGGGTCGCTGCCGAAGTCGGCAAGGGTGGGCGGGTCGGCCTGGGCCAGCAGGGCCGCGGAGGTCACCGTCACGGCGCACCTCCCGCCGCCGCTCGTAGTGTGACCGGGCTGCCGTTGCGGGCGGCAAGCGAGCGCCTGACCTGCGACCCCGCGGAGTTCGTGGGCAGCCAGACGACGCCGTCCGGCATGGTGGCCAGCTGGACCGGCAACGCGACCTCCCCCGCGTCCGTGGACACCACGACGGTGGCGCCGTCCGCAACCCCGACCTCCGCCGCCGTCGCCGCCGACAGTCGCGCCGCCGCGGTCCGTCGGGTGCCGGCCAGATGGGGTTCTCCGTCCTGGAGACGCCCCTCGTCGAGCAGAAGCGGCCAGGTAGCCAGGAGTGCCTGCCCGGCTGCGGGCCTCTCGCCGGGGGACGGCTCCCGACGCGGCGGCGCCGCTCTCGGTCCGTCCCAGACTCCGACTCCGGCGATCTCCTTGCGGGCCGACTCCACGTCCGGCAGGCCCAGGTCCACGTCGAGCTCGAGAGCCAGCGAGTCGAGCACCCGGAGGTCGCTCAGGATCACGCTGTCCTGCCCCTCCAGGGCGAGCGCGAAGGGGCGTGGTCTGCCCTCCCAGTTGAGGAAGGTGCCCGCCTTCTCGGCTACCGCGGCGACCGGGAACACGACATCGGCGGCGTCGGTGACCGAGCTGTGGCGCACCTCCAGGCTCACCACGAAGCCGCTGCGCCGCAGCGCCTCCTGCATCGCTGCCGGGTCGGGCATGTCGTCGGGGTCCACGCCGCCGACGACCAGCGCCGAGAGCTCTCCGGCGGCTGCCGCTGCGACGATCGCCGAGCTGTCCCGGCCCGGCTGGTCCGGGATGTCCGCCGAGGACCAGTACCAGGAGAGGTCAGCCCGTGCGGCGGGGTCTCCCACCGGACGCCCACCGGGAAGCAGCGACGGCAGGGCCCCGGCCTCGACCGCGCCCCGCTCTCCGGCCCGGCGTGGCACCCAGGCCAGCTTCGCGCCGGTGGCCTGCGCCAGTGCCAGCGCGGCGGTCAGCGCTCCGTCGACCTCGGCCAGCCGCTCGCCCACGAGGATGATCGATCCCGGGCGGCGCAGCAGCTCGGCCACAGCCTGCTCAGCCGTACCAGCCTCCCCTGCCCCGCCGACCCCGCCGGCCTCCCCGGCCGTCTCAGCGGTGTCAGCCGCACCCGACCCCGTCGCCAGAGACCTCAGCAGCGCCGCCTCGTCGCCCGGTGCCACCGGCAGGAGCGTCCCGTTCATGCGCCGCAGTCCGTCGGTGGCGAAGGGTGCGATGCCGTAGACCGCCGTACGGCTGCTCCTGGCGGCCTTTCGCAGCCGCAGGAAGATGATGGGCGACTCCTCCTCCGGCTCCAGCCCGGCGAGCAGCACGACGGGGGCTGCGTCCAGCGACTCGTAGCTGACGCCGCCAGCCTGCGGGGACGTCCCCACGACGTGGCTGGCGAGGAACTCGGCTTCCTCCTGGCTGTGCGGGCGGGCCCGCATGTCGATGTCATTGGTCCAGACCGCGACGCGGGCGAACTTGGCGTACGCGTAGGCGTCCTCCAGGGTGCTGCGGCCACCCACCAGGACGCCCACTCCGCCCCGGTCGCGGGCCTCCTGCAGACCCTCCGCGGCACGCTCGAACGCGGCCGGCCACGAGGTCTCCACCAGCTGCCCGTGCTCGTCGCGCACCATCGGGCGGCGGATCCGGTCCGTCTCCGTACGGTAGGCGAACGCGAAGCGGCCCTTGTCGCAGTTCCACTCCTCATTCACCGCCGGGTCCTCGCCCGCCAGCCGGCGCATGACCGTGCCCCGCCGCACATCGGTACGAATCGCGCAGCCGCTGGCGCAGTGCTCGCAGACGCCGGGGCGGCTCACCAGGTCGAACGGGCGGGCCCGGAAGCGGTAAGCCTGCGACGTCAGCGCGCCCACCGGGCAGATCTGGACCGTGTTGCCCGAGAAGTACGAGGAGAATGGCTCGTCCTCGTAGATCGAGACCTTCTCCAGGCCACCCCGGTCGAACAGCTCGATGAACGGGTCACCGGCGATCTGCTGCGAGAAGCGGGTACACCTGGCGCACAGCACGCAGCGCTCCCGGTCCAGCAGGATGTTCGCGGAGATGGGCACCGGCTTCGGGTAGGTGCGCTTGCGATCCTGGAACCGGGACTCGCCCGCTCCGGCGGACATCGCCTGGTTCTGCAGCGGGCACTCGCCGCCCTTGTCGCACACCGGGCAGTCCAGCGGGTGGTTGACCAGCAGCAGCTCGATCGTGCCGCGCTGCACCTTCTCGGCAGTCTCACTGGTGGCCTGGGTGCGTACGACCATGCCGTCGGCAACCGTCGTGGTGCACGAGGCGAGTGGCTTGCGCTGTCCCTCGACCTCGACCAGGCACTGCCGGCAGGCGCCGACCGGGTCGAGCAGCGGGTGGTCGCAGAAGCGCGGGATCTCGATTCCGAGCTGCTCCGCAACGCGGATGACCAGGGCACCCTTCGGCGCGCGGACGGCCACGCCGTCAACTGTCAGCGTGACGAGCGACTCCGGCGGGGAGTCACGGTATGCCTCGGGCAGGAACGCCTCGTCGCGCTCCGCGGGCAGGGGAAGGGGACCGCCCATTGCTCAGTGCACCCCCGCCATGTCGTCGAGCGGTCGGACCTTGCCCGGGTTGATCGGGCAGCCGCCGGAGGTGTAGTGGGCGACGTACTCCTCGCGGAAGTACTTGATGCCCGAGACGATCGAGCTTGTGGCACCGTCACCCAGGGCACAGAACGAGCGCCCGAAGATGTTGTCGCAGGTGTCGAGCAGGACGTCGATGTCGTCGGCGGTGCCCTGCCCGGTCTCGAGCCGCCGCAGCACCTGCACCATCCACGGGTTTCCCTCGCGACAGGGAGTGCACTTGCCGCAGGACTCGTGCGCGTAGAACTGCGTCAGCCTCATTGCCGTCTCCACCATGCATACCGAGGTGTCCATGACCATGACGGCAGCGGTGCCGAGCAGTGAGCCGGCCTTGACGATGGAGTCGAAGTCCAGGGGAACGTCGAGGTGCTCAGCGGTGAGCATCGGGGTGGACGAACCCCCCGGGAACCACGCCTTGAGCTCGCCACCGTTCCATACGCCTCCGGCCAGCGCCAGCAGCTCGCGCATGGTCGTGCCGAGCGGCACCTCGTACTGTCCGGGACGGCTGACGTGCCCGGAGATCTGGAAGATCTTGGGGCCGGGCGACTTCTCGGTACCGATGGAGCGCCACCAGTCGACTCCCCGGTCCACGATGTACGGCACGCTCGCGATCGTCTCGACGTTGTTGACCACGGTGGGCGAGGAGTACAGCCCGTGCGTGGCCGGGAACGGGGGGCGCAGCCGCGGCTGTCCGCGGTAGCCCTCCAGCGAGTCGAGCAGAGCGGTCTCCTCGCCGCAGATGTACGCGCCCGCTCCCGAGTGCACGACGATGTCGAGGCTGTGGCCGGACCCGAGGATGTTCTGTCCCAGGTAGCCCCGCTGGTAGGCCTCCCGCACCGCCGCGTCGAGGCGACGCCGCGCGTGCACGAGCTCACCGCGCAGGTAGATGGCCGCGAACGAGGAGCGGATCGCGTAGGTGGCGATGATCATGCCTTCGATGAGGGCATGCGGATCGGCCATCATCAAAGGAGCGTCCTTGCAGGTGAACGGCTCGCCCTCGTCCGCGTTCACGACCAGGTAGTGCGGCTTGCCGTCGCCCTGCGGGATGAATCCCCACTTCATGCCGGTCGGGAAGCCCGCACCCCCCCGGCCGCGCAGGCCCGACTCCTTGATCAGCGCCACGATCTCGTCCGGGGCGATGCGCAAGGCGGTGCGCAGGGCTTGGTAGCCGCCCGTGCGCTCGTACACATCGACGTTCCACGAGCGGTCCATCCCGAAACGGTGCGTCAGCACCGGAGTGACCGGCATCGCTCACTCACCCCCTCGGGCAACGCTGTCAGGGCCGGCCCCGACCTCGTCGGCGACACGCAGCCCGGCCACCGTCGGCTCCCCGGCTGGGCCGGCGTCGACCGCACCCGGCCTCGCGTCCGCGAAGCCTGCCAGCTGCTCGGAGATCTCGCGGAAGGTGCACAGCGGCGCACCGCGGCTCGGCGCCGGCCGCTCCCCGCGCCTGAGCGCGGCGACCAGCTCGACCGCGTCGTCGGGGGAGCTGTTGTCGTAGAACTCGTAGTTGACGGTGAGCACGGGGGCGTAGTCGCACGCGGCGAGGCACTCGGCGTGCTCGAGCATGATGCCGTCCTCGGTCACGCCTTCGTGTCCCACTCCCAGCTCCTCGGCGAGCCGGTCGTAGGTTTCCTGGCCGCCCCGGACCGCACACGCCCAGTTGGTGCACACGCTGACCAGCCAGTCACCGACCGGCTCGCGCTTGTACATGGTGTAGAAGGTGGCCACCGCGCCCACCTCCGCCTTGGTGAGGTCGAGGACGTCCGCGCACAGCGCGACGCCCTCCGGGCTCACCCAGCCCTCCTCGGACTGCACGAGGTGCAGCATCGGCAGCAGCGCGGAGCGGGGCTGCGGATAGCGGGCGACGATCTCCTCCGCCCGTTGACGGGTCTGTTCTGAGATCGCCATTACCGGTCGACGCCTCCCATCACCGGGTCCAAGGAGGCCAGGGCGGACATCAGGTCGGCGATCATGTGACCCTCCGACACCGCCGGCGCGGCCTGCAGGTTCACGAACGATGGGTCACGCACGTGGACGCGCCAGGGCCTGGTGCCACCGTCGCTGACGATGTGGTAGCCGAGCTCGCCCCGGGGAGACTCGACCGGGACGTACACCTGTCCCGCGGGCACCCGGAAGCCTTCGGTGACCAGCTTGAAGTGGTGGATCAGGGCCTCCATCGACTGGCCCATGATGTGCCGGATGTGCTCGAGGGAGTTGCCCTGCCCGTCCGCCCCGATGGACAGCTGGGCGGGCCACCCGATCTTGGGGTCCTCGACCATCACGGGGCCCGGCTCGAGTCGGTCGAGCGCCTGGCGGATGATCTTCAAGGACTCGCGCATCTCCGCCACCCGGATCAGGAACCGGCCCCATCCGTCGCAGCTGGTCTCGGTCGGCACGTCGAACTCGTAGGTCTCGTAGCCGCAGTAGGGCATCGTCTTGCGGAGGTCCCAGGCCAGTCCCGTGGCACGCAGCACCGGCCCGGTCACGCCCAGCGCGACGCAGCCGGGCAGGTCCAGGTAGCCGACCCCCTTGTTGCGCTGGGCCCAGATCGGCGCGCCGAGCAGGAGGTTCTCGTACTCCTTGATGTGCTTGGGCATGTCGACCAGGAACCTGCGAAGGCGAGGTACGGCGTCGGGCGGCAGGTCCTGCGCCACCCCACCCGGCCGGATGTAGGCGTGGTTCATACGCAGGCCGGTGATCATCTCAAGAAGTCCGAGGACCTCGTCCCGCTCCCGGAACCCGTAGACCATCATCGACAGCGCACCGAGCTCCATGCCACCGGTCGCCAGCGCGACGAGGTGGGAAGCGATCCGCTGCAGCTCCATGACCAGCACCCGGATCGTGGTTGCGCGCGGCGGCGGAACGATGCCCAGCAGCTTCTCCGCACCGAGGCAGTAGGCCGCCTCGTTGAACGTCGGAGAGAGGTAGTCCATCCGCGTCACGAACGTCACGCCCTGGGTCCACGTCCGGTACTCGCAGGACTTCTCGATGCCCGTGTGCAGGAACCCGACCACCGGGCGCAGCGACGTGACCGTCTCGCCCTCGAGCTCGAGGACCAGGCGCAGCACGCCGTGGGTACCGGGATGCTGCGGGCCCATGTTCACGACCAGGCGCTCCGCCCCGATCGGGTCCTCGCCACCGAAGAGCTCGTCCCAGTCCCCGCCGGTGACCGTGTAGACGGGACCGTCGGCGGAGTCGGTGCTTCGCGCGTACGGCGGTGTTGTCTCGCTCATCGGTACGACCTCCGCTCCTCCGGCGGGGGCACGGTGGCGCCCTTGTACTCGACCGGAATGCCACCGAGCGGGTAGTCCTTGCGCTGCGGATAGCCGTCCCAGTCGTCCGGCATGAGGATGCGGGTGAGCCCGGGATGGCCGGAGA
Organism: uncultured Actinomycetota bacterium; assembly: GCA_963752715.1. GTDB lineage: Bacteria > Actinomycetota > Actinomycetes > Mycobacteriales > CAVVZQ01 > CAVVZQ01. The sequence goes on from CAVVZQ010000006.1 coordinate 292,883, forward strand.
ACACCACGCCGAACATGTCGTAGGCCTCCCGCTCCTGCCAGTCGGCTGTCGGGTAGACGCTGACGACGCTGGGGAGGGTGGGGCGACCGGCCGGATCGGCCGATTCGTGCTGCCCGGCCCTGTCGGGGGCGCTGTCGGGAGTCCCCACGGCGGCCTCCAGCCGTACCCGGTGTCGGTAGGTCATGGACAGCAGGTGATAGCAGATGTGGAAGCGCTGGGGGTGGTCCTCCCCGATCGCGTCGGACCCGCCGAACCCCAGGTAGTCCACCGCGGAGAGACTGCTCAACGCTTCGAAGCGCAGCGAGGGCTCATCCCGCATCGTCTGGCAGACCTCGCGGATGCGTGCCGGGTCGACATGCAGGGTCAGCTCGTCGTGGTCGACGACGACCGCCAGGATGGCATCCGAGAAGGCGGGGTAGGCAGCCTCGAGCGCGTCCACCACCTCGTCGAAGTACGAACCGTACGGGCGGGGGGTCGGCACGGGTGCCGGGCGGTCCGTGCCCTCGGGGCGACGGACCAGGCCTCCGAAGCCGGACGTGTCGCCCGACCCGGATACTCCGAACGCACCGCTGCTGCCGGCGACGCTGCCTCCACCTCGCTGTGACTCGCTCACTTCTTGCCGAACCTCTCGGAGGAGGGGATCAGGTCCACGTGAGGCGTGCCGACCTGAGCGCGCCGCTTCGGGCCCAGCGGCTCGACCTTGACCTTCTCGTGCAGCTTCAGGATGGCGTCCAACAGCATCTCCGGTCTCGGCGGACAGCCGGGCAGGTAGATGTCCACCGGAACGACGTGGTCCACGCCCTGCACGATCGCGTAGTTGTTGAACATCCCGCCCGACGACGCGCACACACCCATCGAGATGACCCACTTGGGCTCGGGCATCTGGTCGTAGACCTGCCGCACGACGGGAGCCATCTTGTTGCTGACGCGTCCCGCGACGATCATCAGGTCGGCCTGGCGGGGCGAGGGCCGGAAGACCTCCATGCCGAACCGGGCCGAGTCGTACTCCGGCGCACCCAGCGCCATCATCTCGATGGCGCAGCATGCCAGCCCGAACGTGACCGGCCACATGGACCGCGTACGGCTCCAGTTGACGACCTTCTCGACGCTGGTCAGGAGGAAACCGCTGGGCAGTGCCTCCTCAACACCCATCACGGACCTCCAGACCTGTCACGGACACAAGACCCATCACAGACACGAGACCCATGCACGAGCCATGGAGGGACCTCCGGCTCCGTCTGGGCGCCCGCAGTCGAGCGGCCCGCGTGACTAGTCCCACTCCAGCCCCCCACGTCGCCACTCGTAGGCGAACCCGATGAGGACGATCGCGATGAAGACGACCATCTCCACCAGCCCGAACAGGCCCAGGGCGTCGTTCGCGGCCGCCCATGGGTAGAGGAAGATCGTCTCGATGTCGAAGACAATGAAGATCATGGCAGTCAGGTAGAACCGCACCGGAAAGCGGCCACCCATCATCTGCGGCGTCGGCTCGATACCGCACTCGTAGGCGTCGGACTTCGCATAGTTGTAGCGGCGCGGTCCGGCCAGCGCCCCACCCACGACGGAGACAGCAGCAAACGCCGCTCCCACCACGAGCAGGGCGAGGATAGGGGCATACGGTGCAAGTGGGATCGACATCAGCGCCTCCCCTTCCTGCTGGCGTCCCCGCCCGACGGCCTGATGCCCCGAGAACGCGGGCCCGTGCCCAGGGTCGAGTGTGCGGGTCTCGGCGCCATCATGCGGCAGGAGCCAGTCTGGTCAGGATATGGATCACACGGTCGGTGCCGTCGGCCCCCGTCGAGTCGACCGGATCGGTGAGGTTGGCTAGCAGTCGCATCGAGAACTCCATGAGCCGGCGGCGAGGCAGAGCATACTTGGCGAGCGCCTGCATCACGGTGGGGTTGGCGATCACCTTGGTGAAGGCGTGGCCGAGCCGGAAGTACCCGCCGTACTCGGCAGCCACCCGATCGGGGTAGGTACGCAGCACCCGCTCCCGCTGCAGACCTGCGGGTCGGCCCGCGGCGGTGACCACGGTCTCCGCTGCCATTCGGCCGCTCTCCATGGCGTAGGCGATGCCCTCGCCGTTGAAGGGGTTGACCACTCCCGCCACGTCGCCCACGAGGAGCAGGCCCCGCGTGTAGACAGGCTTGCGGTTGATGCCCATCGGCAGTGCCGCACCCCGGATCGGCTCGGTACGGGTCTGCTCGGAGATCCCCCAGTCCGTCGGCAGCTGCCCCACCCAGCGCTGCAGGAGCTTGCGGTAGTCCGTACGGCCATATGCCGCCGACGTCGACAAGATGCCCAGACCGACGTTGACCGTCCCGTCACCCATCGGGAAGATCCACCCGTACCCCGGCAGAAGGACGTCCCGACCCGACTCGCCGCGGTCCCACAGCTCCAGCCAGGACTCGAGGTAGTCGTCGTCATGGCGCGGCGAACGGTAGTACGACCGCACCGCAACGCCCATGGGCCGGCTCTCGATCCGGGACAGGCCCAGGGACAGGGCGAGACGACCGGAGACGCCGTCCGCTGCGATCACGAAGGGGGCACGGAAGCTCGCCGGCTCGCGCTGCGGTCCCTGCGAGGCCGTGACTCCCACGACACGGCCGGCCGTGTCGAGCACCGGGCCGGTGACCGAGACCTGCTGACGCAGGGTGGCTCCGGCCTGTACCGCCCGACGGGCGAGGATGTCGTCGAAGTCCCGGCGGGGCCGGACGAGTCCGTACGGGGGGTAGCTCGCGACCGCCGGCCAGTCCAGCTCGATGACGTTGCCGCTGCCGACGACGCGAAGGCCCTTGTTGTGGGTCCACCCCGCGGACGTGGACACGTCCACTCCCATGTCGAGCAGGCTCTTGACCGCCCGGGGCGTGAGACCGTCCCCGCAGACCTTGTCGCGGGGGAACCGGGTCTTCTCCAGCATCACGACGTCGAGCCCGGCGGCAGCCAGCCAGTATGCGGCAGACGATCCTGCGGGACCGGCGCCGACGACAACGACGTCGGCCTCGATGACCGGACCGCCAGTGCGTCCGTCCCGCCCCGCGCCTGCCGTCATTCGCTGCCCCTCCAGTGCGACCCGCACCAGTGTAGGTCCTCAGGCCCCGGCGGCGCCGGACCGGAAGGCTCGGTTGGCACCCCGGTTCTCGGACCCGGTGTACACAGTTAACTTCCCATCCGCATAATCGAGACATGCGGAGTCTTCGGCGTGGGCCCTCCGGCGCCGCACGGCGGCGCTTCATGGACGCTGCGGCTATCGAGCGCCACGCGCTGGTCGCACAGCTGACCCGCGAGGCGCAAAGCCAGGACCTGCCACGGCTGGTCGCCCTCCAGCGCCGACGTCGGTTCCTCAGGCTCCTCGAAGAGCGCCAGGACGAGGAGCTCAAGACCCTGCTGGGGGTCCGCGGCGACGCTGCTGCCGATGCCATCACGCAGGAAGTGCTCAGCCGCGTCCCCGACCCCCTGTCCTCCCTGCGTCACGAGGAGTCCGAGAAGGGCGTCCTGCTCCACACCGCGACACTCGACCTCGAAGGGCCCGTGGAGGTGCAGGTCTACGCGGACTGTCTGGTCATGACCCGGATACGGCGATTGACATACACGGGCGACTCGCAGACCGTGCCGTTTCACACGATCGCCGCCGTCGAGGACAGTCCGGTGGCGTCCACGCTGAGGAGAGTGGTGCTCACCACCGGCACCGGAGAGTCCGTGCTGGTGCTTCCCCGGCGCGATGCCTCGGCGCTGCTGGTGATCCTGGAACGGTGGCAGGACGCTCAGGAGTCCACTGGTCAGCCGGCACCGGCCAGCAGCATGCCTGAGCAGGAGAGTGCGGAGTCTCCGAGCCCCCACGAGGCTTCCGGCCAGCCTGAGACGGCGGTCCCGCACGAGACCGCCGGGCAGCAGCGACAGTCAGGCCGGCCAGGCCCGTCAGGTCGGTCAGGCCCGTCAGGGGCGCCGGGCTCGGTGCAGGGCGACTTGTCCCCCTGACAGGCTGCGCCACTGGACCTGGGCCCAGCCGCACGAGCCGAGCAGTCGTGCGAGCTCCGGCTGGTCCGGCCAGTCCCGCATGGACTCCGCCAGGTAGCGGTACGCCACCGGGTTGCTGCTGACGCCCCGTGCGACGACGGGCAGCAGGGGAATCAGGTAGGTGTCGTAGAGCCTCCGGTACGCCCCCGGTGCGGGATGGCTCGTCTCGCAGACCACGAGCCGGCCGCCCGACCGGGTCACCCGGGCCATCTCGACGAGCGCCCTCGGGACGTCCACCACGTTGCGCAGCCCGAACGAGATGGTGACCGCGTCGAAGGCGCCGTCCGCGAAGGGCAGCGCCAGGGCATCGCCGGCGACCAGCGTCACGTCACCTCGCCCCGCATGCCGCCCTGCCCTGAGCATGCCGAGTGAGAAGTCACACCCCACCGCCCGGACCCCTGCGCGCGCCAGCTCGACGGTCGACACGCCGGTCCCACACGCGACGTCCAGCACTGCTTCGCCGGGCGTGAGCTGCAGCGCCTGCCGGGTGTGCTCACGCCAGCGCCGGTCGCGACCAAGGCTCATGACCCAGTTCGTCCGGTCGTACCCGGCGGCGACGCCGTCGAACATGGCGGCCACGTCTGCGGGGTGCTTGTCCAGCGACGCTCTGCTCACAGTGCGTCCCAGGGTACGTGGGACTCGCACCCCTGGAACGGCCCAGAACGGCCCAGAACGGCCCGAGGCGCCTTTGGAGCGGGCCGAGGCGCCTCGCGCCACCGTCCGGCTACTGCAGGCTCTCCTGCTCCTCCGGGGGGATGCCGTCCGGGCAGTTCGTTCCGTAGTAGCGTGCCACGTCGTCGACTGCGGTCTTGAGCTCCTCGTTGGCGGCCATCTTGTTCGCCTTGGCCTTGACGGCTGCTTCGTCCCCGGTCTTGGTGATCTCAGCCAGCTCGCTGTACTCCGCGACCACCGTGTCCGTGGCGTCCTTGACCTCCGGCGGAGCGACCGCGGCCCACGCCGAGACAGCGTCGAGGAGGTCGTCCGCACTGGCCGGGCTCGGGAAGGTTCCGAAGGTCTGGATGAGGACGACGGCGGGGCTGTACGCCTCGCACCAGGCCTCCAGGCTGGGCTCGGCCGACGGGCTCGGCGAGGCGCTGGCATCCGGGGAGCCAGCTGGGACGCCCTCGTCCGAGCGGGTCGCCAGCAGGATCCCTATGACGACGAGGACGGCGACGATGATCGCAGCGACCAGCACCCACGGTGCCCAGGTGCGACCGGCGGGAGTATCGGCAGGGCTCGAGGAACCGCCCGTCTTGTTTGGCGGTGTGTCACTCTGCTCGTCCGGCATGTCCCAGATGCTAGTCGGGTCGCGCCTGTGGGCTCTCCTGCTGCGGCCTCGTGTCCGGGACGGGCACACCCGCGAGGAGCACGCCGATGACACGACCCGTGGCGAGCACGGCCTCGTACGGATCCTGCTCCGCGGGGTCCGAGGAAGGGTGCCCCGCCACCGAGAACAGCGCCAGGTCCGCGCGGCACCCGACCGCCAGCCTCCCCACGTCTCGCAGGCCCATCGCCTCCGCGCCGCCCACCGTTCCGGCCCGCAGCACGGCCTCGGACAGTCCCGGCTCCGGGGCGCCCTGGGACAGGGCAACCTCTTTCAGCGCCCTCATTTCCGATAGCAGGTCGAGGTCCGGGCTCGAGGCCAACGAGTCCGTCCCGAGCGCGATCGGGCTGCCTTCCGCCAGGTATGCGGCCACGGGGGGGAGGCCCACCCCCAGCGTGCGGTTGGAGCGCACGCACAGCGCCACGGCGCTGCCCCGCCGTCGCAGCAGCTCCCGGTCCGCGGCGTCGACATGCACCCCGTGGGCGACGTGGACATCCGCACCGAGTCCACCCAGTGCGTCGAGGTGCCGGGTCGGCGAGACTCCGGCCCCGTTCCCGATGAGCTCGAAGTCGAGGTCGAACCGTCGCCCCAGATCTGCCCAGCGACCGGTGCCGGACAGCACGTACTCGTACTCCTCGACGTTCTCGGCGAGGTGGGTGTGCAGTCGCAGCCCCCGAGCGCGGGCCTCCTCGAGCGTCTCCCGGTAGACCTGTGTCCCGAGGGTGTAGAGCGTGTGAGGGGAGACCCCGACCGCCCGCCCCGCAGGGCGGGACTCCAGCAGGCCGACCAGGCGCTGCCGTTCCTTCGCCTGCCAGCCGGCCGAGTCGGCAGCGACGACCTCGAGATAGGAGATCCCCGCGAGCCCGGCCTCGTGCGCTGCGGTCAGGCCAGGGCCGAAGGTCACGATGTCGCCCACACAGGTGGTACCGCCGGAAAGCAGGCGCCGTACGCCGTCCCGCGCTGACGCCAGCCAGTCGGCGTCGCTCAGGGTACGGCCGCGCTTCGGCAGCTCGGGCAGCCATTCCGAGAACGGGCGCGTGCCGTCCGCCAGGTCCGCGAACGGCTGCCCGTACTCGAGGTGGGCATGGGCGTTGACCAGCCCTGGCGTGATGACATCGGCTACCAGCGGGTCACGGGACGTCCGGGCCTCGATCGCCGTGACCCGCCCGCCCGAGACGACCACGACCGCATCCCGCAGAGCGGGCCCGACCATCGGGACCACCCAGCGGGCGGCGTAGCGCCTCACGCCGACGCTGGCTGTCCCGCCCGCCGACGCGCTCCTCTGGGAGGTGTGATCCGGCTGGAGACGTGGCTGCGAACCGGGTCTGCCCGGTCTGCGGGGTTTGACGAGTCGGCCTGATCCATCGGGTCCGTCCGGTCCGGGCGGTCCGAGGCATGCACGACCAGCCGCCGGTAGAGGGTGTCACGCTGGGCCGGTATCCGACCTGCGGTGCGGATGAGATGGATGAGCTCGGCGCGGTTCGTGCGATGGGCGGCACCTGCCGAAGAGACCACGTTCTCCTCCAGCATCACCGAGCCGAGGTCGTCGGCGCCGCACTGCAGACTGAGCTGCCCCGCGTCCTTGCCGACAGTCAGCCAGGAGCCCTGGAGATGGGCGATGTTGTCGAAGAAGAGCCGGGCAACCGCCACCAGCCGCAGATACTCGAGGATCGACGCCTGCGTACGGCCCTGCAGCACGTTGTTCTCCGGCTGGTAGGTCCACGGGATGAAGGCGCGGAAGCCGCCGGTACGGTCCTGCACGTCTCGGATCATGCGCAGATGCTCGATGCGCTCCGCGTTGCTCTCACCGGTGCCCATCATGAAGGTGGCTGTGGACTCCAGGCCCTCCGCGTGGGCGACCTCCATGACCGACAGCCACACGTGGCCGGGTTCCTTCAGGGGTGCGATCGCCTGCCGGGGACGCTCGACGAGGATCTCGGCGCCCGCTCCCGCGAACGAGTCCAGCCCGGCGGCCTTGAGCCTGCGGATCGCCTCGCGGACGTCCACACCCGAGACCCGCGACATGTGGACGACCTCGGAGGCTCCCAGGGAGTGGAGCGCAAGCTCGGGGAATCGGGACTTGATCGCCTCGAAGGTCGCCTCGTACCATTCCACGCCGTAGTCGGGATGGTGCCCGCCCTGGAGCATCACCTGCGTGGCACCAAGCGCGACGGCCTCCTCGCAGGCCTGCAGGATCTCCTCGGTGCTCCGGGTCCAGCCCTCCGCGTGCCCGGGCGGCCGGTAGAAGGCGCAGAACTTGCACGCGGTCACGCAGACGTTGGTGTAGTTGATGTTCCGATCGATCAGGTATGTCGCGATGTTGTCGGGGAACCGGGCTTCCCGTACCCGGTCCGCTGCCTGTGCCAGGGCGTGGAACGGTGCCTCCACGTACAGCCTCAGGGCCTCTTCGGGTGTCAGCCTGCCGCCATCGGCGGCCCGTTCGAGCATCTCCGCCAGGTCCGGGGCGGTCGCTGTGAGGCGGCGCGGTGCGCTCGGGTGATCCACGTCGACCAGGGTAGTCGCAGCCTGGCCGGGCAGCCCGACCAGCGAGGTCGACGGCGAGTGGCAGCGGTCGGTTCTGTCAGGTCTCGGGCACGAACCGGAAGCTGACGTCCGGTGCCGTTCCCGCAAGCGCGGCCACCTTCTCTGCGAACAGTGCCATGCCGCGTCGCTGGCGCTCCCCCAGGGAGAAGTCCAATCCGGAGAAGTACCGCGCCAGCTGCTCCGCGGTGACCCCGGTACCTGACGCCACGTCCCGTGCCACCGCTTCCACGTCCTGGGCAACCACGTGTCGCGACCGGTGAAACGCGGCCAGCACCGCCGTCACCCGGTCCGGCTCGGCGTCCCAGTACTCCCGGCGCACCGCCCAGACCGCGAAGACCATCGGAAGCCCGGTCCACTCGCGCCACTCGGCCGCGAGGTCCACTACCTGCAGCCCGTCGCGGTCGGCCATGAGCGTCGCCCGCAGCGCGGGATCACCGATCAGGACGGCCGCGGCCGAGCCTCTGAGCATCACCGCCAGGTCCGGCGGCTCCGTGACGTAGTGCGCGTGAATCCCGTGCCGCTGCTCCAGCAGCAGTCTGGCGAGCAGCACGCTGGTCCGCGAGGTGGAGCCCAGCGCCACCCGCCGCCCCTCCAGGTCGGAGGGGGCGACGCGGCTCACCATCACGACGGACTGCACCGGCCCGTCCGCTCCCACGGCGAGATCGGGCAGCAGCAGCAGATCCTCGTGGTGGCGCAGGTACTCGACGACACTGACCGGGCCGATGTCGATCGCGCCGGCGACGAGTGCGTCGGAGAGCCGGTCGGGGGTGTCGGGCACCAGGTGCAGTCCGACCAGCCCGCCGGTCCGTTCCAGGCCCCAGTACAGCGGCAGGCAGTTCAGGAACCGGATGTGACCCACCCGCGGCCAGGCTGCTTCGGGGTTCTCTCTGTCCTCGCCCACGAGGGCCCCGGACGGGTGCGCGAGTGGGCGGTCGGCTGATGGAAGGGACGCCATCAGTCCACCTAGGGCGTCGGAGCGCTGCCGTCGCTCTGGTCCCGCTCCCACTCCTCGTCGAGTTGGCGGTCGACCTCCGCCTGACGCTGCTTGCGGCGCTCCACCCCCCCGGTGATTCGCCGTGACCATTCGTCCCTGGGGCCTCGCAGCACAAACCACGACAGCGGCATGGAGATCAGGAGTGCTCCGAACAGCACGATGGCGAGATCGACGCCCAGGAACCACAGGACCACGGCGACAGCTGCGAACAGGATGAGACGACCGAGTGTGTAGACCACTGCTGGGTGCATGGATGTCCTCCCCGTTCCTCTCACGCCCACACCGGCTGGGGACGGTCCCGGCGGTGCGGGTCGGCTCCCTCGAACTCGCGCACCACCTCGTAGCGCGTGTTCCGCTCCACAGGGCGGAAACCGGCGTCGCGGATCAGGGTGAGCAGGTCCTCACGAGTCATGGTGTCGGGGGTGCCGAACCCGTCCGCATCGTGCGTGATCTTGTACTCCACGACGGAGCCGTCCAGGTCGTCGGCGCCGAAGGAGAGCGAGAGCTGGGCGAGAGAGAGCCCGTGCATCACCCAGAAGCACTTCACGTGGTCGATGTTGTCGAACAGCAGGCGTGAGACCGCGAAGGTCTTGAGCGCCTCGACCCCGGTCGCCATCGGCAGATGGGAGAGCCTGTTGTTGTCGTTGTGGAACCGCAGCGGGATGAACACCACGAATCCGCCGGTCTCGTCCTGCAGCTCACGCAGCCGGAGCACGTGGTCCACCCGGTGCCGGGGCTCCTCGATGTGGCCGTACAGCATGGTGGCGGGCGTCCGCAGCCCCTTGGAGTGCGCGACCCGGTGGATTCTGGACCAGTCCTCCCAGTGGGTGTCGTGGTCCACGATCTTCTGCCGTACCTCCCAGTCGAAGATCTCCGCTCCGCCGCCCGTCAGTGACTCGAGCCCGGCGTCGATCAGCTCGTCGAGGACGTCCTCCGCCGGCATCCCGGAGAGCTTCTCGAACCAGTGAATCTCGGTCGCCGTGAACGCCTTGATCGCCACTTCGGGAAGGGCCGACTTCAGCTCGCGGATCGCGCGCGGGTAGTAGCGCCACGGCAGCGTGGGGTGCAGCCCGTTGACGATGTGCAGTTCCGTGATGCCCTGCGGCTTCATCGCCTCGGCGAGACGGACGGCCTCCTCGACCCGCATGGTGTAAGCGTCGGCGTCGCCCGGCTTGCGCGCGAAGGAGCAGTAGGCACACGAGGCGGCGCAGACATTGGTCAGGTTGAGGTGCCGATTGACGTTGAAAAACGTCCGGTCGCCGTTGCGCCGGGTCCGCACCTCGTGCGCCAGGCTGCCGAGCCAGGCCACGTCGTCGGTTTCGTAGAGCGCGACCCCGTCCTCGTACGACAGCCGCTCTCCCGCGAGCACCTTCGACTCAAGTTCGCGCTGGAGACCGTGATCCACGACTCGAGAGTACGGGGACCGCCCCCGCCGCGCCGTTCGATGCTCTCCGGCCCCGATATTCCCGAATGCCCGACATGTCGCTCCCCGGCGCCTAGCCTGAGATCAGCCGGTCCACGGTCCCCCCAAGGTCTTGACCAACACCCCCGGGTACCCACGCGCCCACCACGCGCGTCTCCACCGTGAACCGGTCCCGCCACCCCTGGGACCTCCGGCTTCTGCTGGCATCGGTGCCGCGGCGCGCTGCTACCCGGAGGGGCGAGGGGGCCTTCCGGTGCAGCCGCCGCCGTGCCGGGCTGGCGTCGCCAGCACTGCAACCGCCTGGGCTTTCCTGAGTGGTCGTGGGCCAGCCATTCTCACGTGATTTTCCAGGGGTCCGGTACGGGCTTCCCAGGAATATCCACAGGTCTGGTACGGAAAGCCTGCGGATATCCACAGATGTGGTGGGTGGGGTGCGCCCACCGCAGTTGCGTGCTAGTGGGCCTACCCGGGCGGCTAGGGTCGTTCCTCCTGCTAGGCGCGGCGCTGGCCTGAATGATCGTGGTCGGGAGCCTGCCTGCGGGGGTCTGCTCGGGAGAACGATCCGGCTCAGAAAATTCTGGAAAGAATCTTCCCCGGGTGCCCCGCCCGGGGCGGGGCGCTGTTTCTGTCATACCCGGCGCCTACCGTGCAGCTATGGAACACGGACAGCCGGACCAGGGACCGGACCAGGCCGGCAGCCGCCGGGCCAGCCGGGCCGGGGTGAGGGGCCGGGTCGGGGGCTGGGCAGCGACTGGGACGAGGTCCGCGCTGCGCTGCCCGGGGCGGCCGCCGAGTCGATCGGGGTGCGGGTGTCCTGCACCGCGAAGCCCTCCCGCAAGAACTCAGGGTTCCACGCGAGCTCGGCACCGGTGTCTGGCGCCAGCATCTCCAGTTCTTCCTGCAGCCGTGCTGCTGTGCCGGCAGGAACCGTGACTTGCCGACCACCAGAGCGCGTCGGGTCAGGCGGGCCCCAAGGCTGCGCACCGCATCGTTGACAAGGCATGGCCGCGGCGAGGCTGTCCTTAGGTCGCGGAGTACCGACGCACACGAAGGGCGTCTCCGAGTCTGCGACCTCGCGGGACCGGACCGGAGCGACCGGGCCGGGCATGCTGCTGCGGGAACGGCTACGGATGCGTCGCCGGGGACGCCCACGCCGACGTGCGGCTGTCCCGCGCGCTGACCCGCCATCCCGCGCTGGGCGCGGCGCTGGCCGCCGGCGACGGTCAGCGGCGGAGCAGGCCCGCAGCATCCACCGGGTGCTGGCGCCGCGAGGATGGACCGCAGAGACTGATGGGGCATGGACGCCGACTCGGGCTCCAGGCACGCAGCGGTCTCGCGCGCCATACCGTCCCCGGTATCGACGCGACCGTCTCGCCACGCCGAAATCCGGGCCGGGCGGACGCTGACCCGGATCTCCGACACCCGACTACGGCTCTCTCGGGACCGACCGCCGCCGACGCCGCGACAGCGTGGCTGCGATCCCGTGGGAGGCTGCGAGTCCGGAACGCCAGGAGCCCGGTCGCCTCGTCGGCGCCGGTGTCCGCAAGCTTCGGAGGCGGCACGTCCTGCGTCGTCGGCGGGAACATCGCTCGACGGCGGCGGCACGTCGTTCGACGGCGGCGGAACGTCGCTCGACGGCGGCGGCACGTCGTTCGACGGCACCGTCACGTCTGGGGGCACGTCTCGACGGCGGCAGCGCCGAACCCGTGACCGAGAATCGCGTCTCGATCGGGGTCGGGACACCGTTCGCGAGCGCACCGCCTGCACCCGCGCCGACGAGCATCGTTCCCGCCCCGGCGTCAGGGTTCCGCGCAGCGCCGAGATGGTTCCGACACGCTCCGGCTTGAGGTAGAACGAGTCTCCGGCTTGAAGCGGGGAGCTGAGGGGAGCCGAGTTTGCATCGACGAACGCACCGCCCTCGACCTGCACCTCGAGGGACGCGGCCCGCCCTGAACGCGGAAGGGGCCCGCCAGACTACCCGGCTCACCTTCGACGTGTCCCCTTCACCGTCAGAGCATTGCTGCTGACCGCCGCTGGTCCCGCGCTCCCTGCGTAGCTGAGGACCTGCGACAGCCTCCTCGACCAGCCTCGGCACCGCGCGCTCCATCGATCCCGATCGACCTGGTCGGAGCCGCCCAGATCGCGCCGCCGGCTCGCCTGCGACGCGCGGAAGGTCATCGGCCCCGTCCGGGTGCCGGCGGCGACGGCACCCGCGCCGAACCACTCGACGTCGGCCGGGCAAGCCGCCCATTGCCTCGCCACGCCGCCATCCGCCGCGCCCGTTGGTAGTCCGCGGGACCCCGCGGCTGCGATCACCGTTCCCGTCCTGCGACCGGGGCCACCCAGACCTGGGCGACGGCCATGCCGTCCCGCACTGGGCCAACGGCATCCGCCCCGCATGGGCCGCTATCGGCAACCTCGTCCGGCTCTGCGACACCACCACCGGCGCATCCAGCGCCACGCCGGCTGGCACGTCCGCATCAGCACCACCACGGTCATCCCTCCACACCGCCTCATCTTGACGATCCCCCCCGAGTAGCCCGGACACCCACCCACAGGCCCCCTCTGGCGCACCAAGACCCCGCTGGTAACAGCGGACCTACGACTCTCGTAGCTCCTCGCGGCGTCGACCCCTCCCATCGCCGATACAGCTCATGTCGAACCGACGAGCACGTCGAGCACTCGTCCGGCGACGAAGCCGACCAGGTCGTCCACCGACGTCGCTCCGCGTAGAACGCCGGGCTCGCCGGCAGCACGGTGGCTCCCGCGTCGTGCAGGGCCAGCAGCTGGACGAGCGTCGGCCGGGACAGCGGAGTCTCGCGCGGTACGACCACCAATGGACGCCGCTCTTTCAGCGTCACGTCGGCAGCCCGTTGCAGCAGGTCCTTGGACAGTCCGAGCGCCATCCCGGCCACCGCGCCCGACGCTGGCGGGAACAATGACCATGCCACTGGTCGGGTACGACCCGCTGGCCGGTCCTCCGGCCAGATTGTTCGGCGGCCATACGCGAACGGCGCCGGTCGGCGGCTCCCGGCCGATCCACTGGGCGAGGTCCACGTCCGCGTGGCTGTCCCGGAACCGAATGCCTGTCTCGTCGAGCAGGGTGAGGCGAGCCGCCGAGCTCACGATCAGCTCGACACGGTGACCGGCATCCAGCAGACCATTCACAACCGCGCGTGCGTACGCCGTCCCACTGGCTCCAGACACGCCCACCACCCACCGTGGTGTCGCATCCCGAGTCCGCTCGCTGATCGGTTGCGGGGCCCGTTCCGGCGCGAGGGATCGTTCGGGGTCCGCAGGCTGCACGCGTCTATGCTGCCGGTGCCGACCGGCGCCCGCTCGGTGAGGTGCTATTGCGCCGCGATCCGGGTCGTGCTCCGGGTCGTACGACGGCGTGGGGCGAGAAGCACCGCGATGCCGGTCACGAGCAGGGCGGTACCCAGCAGAGCGACCGGCAGGCTGTCTCGTCCGGTCGCGGGCAGGCTCGCCGGGTCGGTCACCTCGGCTCCGTGTGCGGCGCTGGTCGGTGTCGGCACCCGCGGCTGGGGTCGCCGCACGGACCGGGGTCGTTCAGGGCCCGTGCTCGCTGGATTCGGGCGTCGGGGTCACCGATCCCCGGGTCCTGCTCCTGCGGCGGAGCAGGCGCGGTCACGGACACGGAATAGGTCTCCGACAAGGAAACCGGGGCGCCGTCGGCGATCACGAGGGACTGAACGAAGTCCGCGGCCAGCAGCATGCCCGCGGGAGCAGTGACCTCGGCGGCGACCGTCAGCTGCAGTGTCCCAACGCTGGCAGCGGTCCCGGTGCCGGGAGCGGCGTCGTCCGCGAGCACCCAGAAGCGTGTTCCATCAGCTACCGGACCGTCCATGGGGGTGCCGTCCGCATCGACCGGCAGGCCGCCCGTAACCGTGACCACGGCGCTCGGGGCTGTCGTCCGTACCGTGACCGGCCCCGTCGGCTCTCCCGCAACGACGGTGTCGGGAACGCCCTCCAGCGTCACTGACGCGACAGGGTCGTCGAGGGACGCCCCCGCTGCGAACGCGAGCACCTCCTGGTAGGCGAGCTCCACCGCGAGCGGCGTGGCGAAGTCGGTTCCGTCGATGCTCAGCTCGAAACCGTCCGAGAGGTTCCAGATCGCCGCCTGTACGGCCGCCCGCCTCTCCTGCCCCTCTGCTGGCAGCGGCGCTCCACCCTGCGGTGGGTACCTGGCCGCAACGGCCCGGATGCGAGCCAGATCTTGCTCGGAGATGTCAGGGCGTGCGGTGGATCCGGGCACGCCGCGAAGCTCATCACCCACGGCTACGGACGTCGCGATGTCGACGCAGTAGGCCTCCCCGGCATCGGTCACGATCGTGTACGCCTCGACGGCCCGAGGGAAGCCGTTGATGCGGCCGCCCAGATCAAGTCCGGGGCCCAGGTCCACGACAGTGGCCGTCACCCCGGCGGCCTGGGCCTGGCCCACCCCCACCACTGCTGCCATGAGCGCGGTCAGCGCGAAGGCGACCACCAGGCGGAGGGTCCTGCGCACAGTGAGCAGGGCGTGGCGACCAGCGGTACGAGCGTGAGGAGCGAGGGGGGCCATCGGGTCTCCGTGGTTCGGTTCCGGCAATCCGCAGCAGCAGCCCATGGCGGGCTCGAAGCAGGGAAGCAGGGAAGCAGGGACAATTCAGGACAAAGCGGGCTTGCTACCAGCAAGCCATCTCCGTACCCGGTATGTGCCTGCTTCTTTCGAAGTGTGACGCATGTCACAATACGGGTGCCTCAGGTGCCCGCTGACGAAGGTTCGAGCGCGCAATCCACACCCCCGCTCAGACCGATACGACCGGTACAGAACTGGGTCAGAACTGGGTCAGAACTGGGTCAGAACTGGGTCAGTACTCGGTTAGTGCAGGGACAGTCCCTGAAGCAGGATCAGGTCGGCCAGCCCGAAGCCAAACATCGCAACCCCGATGAACCCATTGGCGGTGAAGAAGGCCCGGTTCACGCGTGAGAGGTCATCGGGACGGACCAGCGTGTGCTCATAGACCAGCGCCGCCGCGACGACCACCACTCCCAGTCCGTACAGCCATCCGAACCCGTACGCGACGCCGAACCATGCGAAGGCGACCACCGCCAGCACGTGCACCGCTCGCGACACCCACAGCGCGGGGCCGACACCGAACCGTGCCGGCAGGCTCTGAACCCCCGTACGCCGATCAGAGTCGACGTCCTGGCAGGCGTAGATGACGTCGAACCCACCGATCCACAGCCCGACCGCGAGACCCAGCGGGACCGCGCCGAGCTCGCCGGTCACGCCCACCCAGGCGCCGATCGGCCCCGCGGCCTGCGCTACCCCCAGCACGGCGTGTGGGGCCCAGGTGAAGCGCTTGCCGTACGGGTAGACGGTGACCAGCGCCAGGGCAACCGGGGACAGCAACAGCGCCAGGGGGGAGAGCAGGGCCGCCGAGACGAGGAAGACCGCGGCTGCCGCGGCGGCGCCCAGGTAGGCCGTTCGCAGTGACACCGCGCCCGTCACGAGCTCGCGCTGGGCGGTACGAGGGTTCCGCGCGTCGATGTGCCTGTCGATGATCCGGTTGGCCGCCATCGCGAAGGTGCGGGCGCCCACCATCGCGGTGGTCACCAGAACCAGATCGCCCCACCGTACGACGGGGTCGGACGGTGCCAGCCACACCATCGCCGAGAGCGCGGACAGGTAGGCGAACGGCAGCGCGAAGATCGAGTGCTCGATCATGACGAGCCGGAGGAAGCCACGTACCGGGCTGCCTGATGGGGCCGTTGCGGTCACAGACCGAGTTCCTGCCAGCGCGCCGTCACCCGACGAACCACCTCGGGGGCCATGACCGCCTCTGCGGGCCACCCGCCCGGGCGACGGTAGCCCTCCGTCGGCAGCTTGCGCGTGGCGTCCACGCCCGCCTTGCCGCCCCAGAACTGCTCGTAGGAGGCGTGGTCGAGGTGGTCTACGGGACCCGTGGTCACCAGGAGATCGTGCAGGTAGTCCACGTTGCCGAAAGCGCGCCAGGCGACCTCCGCATAGTCATGTACGTCGCAGTCGGCGTCCACGACGACAATCAGCTTCGACAGGGACAGCAGCCCGGCTCCCCAGATCGCATTCATGACCTTCTGCGCGTGCTTGGGGAAGCGCTTGTCGATGGACACGATCACGCAGTTGTGGAATACCCCGGCGACCGGCAGGTCCATGTCCACGATGTCCGGGATGGTCATCTGCACCAACGGCAGGAAGATGCGCTCGGTGGCTTTGCCGATCGGTCCGTCCTCCTGTGGCGGCGGACCGACCACAATGCTCGGGAACACCGCGTGCTCCTGCATCGTCATGCACTCGACCGTGAGGTATGGAAAGGGCTCGACCGGGGTGTAGAAACCGGTGTGATCCCCGAAGGGACCCTCCGGGAGGCGGGCGCCCGGCTCGACCCAACCCTCGAGTACGACCTGGGAGTTCGCCGGAACCTGCAGGGGGACCGTCAGGCAGTCGACCATCTCCACGCGCGCGCCCCGAAGGAAGCCCGCAAACAGGTACTCGTCGATCTCGGCCGGCAGTGGCGCGCTCGCGGCGTAGGTGACAGCGGGGTCAGGACCGAAGGCGATCGCGACAGGCAGACGCTCGCCGCGACGCTCCGCGACCGCGTGGTGGGCGTTGGAGTCCTTGTGGATCTGCCAGTGGAGGCCGACCGTACGGCGGTCATGGCGCTGCAGGCGATACATGCCGAGATTGCGCGCCCCGGTCTCGGGGTGCCGGGTGTGCGTCAGCCCGAGGTTCATGAACGCGCCGCCGTCGTCCGGCCAGGCCTGCACGGCGGGCAGCCGGAACAAGTCGACATCAGAGCCGCGCAGCACCACGTCCTGGCACGGGGCCGTACGGACCTTCTTGGGTGGGACGCCCCGGAGGGAGGCGAGCTTCCCCATGGCGTCGCGCAGACCCCCGAGCCCGACCGGCAGCTCCGGCTTGAGAAGGTCGGCGATCCGCTCACCTATGTCGTCGAGCCGCTCGGCGCCCAGGGCGTGGGCCATCCTCCGCTCGGTTCCAAAGACGTTCATCACCAGCGGCATCTCGCCGGAAGTCGGGTGCGTGAAGGACAGGGCCGGCCCCCCCGCGCGAACGACGCGCGCCACGATCTCCGATGCCTCGAGACAGGGGTCGACGGGGGCATCCACGGTCCGCATCTGACCCGTTCTGTCCAGATGCTGCAGAAAGTCACGAAAGTCCAGGTACGGTCCGGGAGGCACGGCTACAGTATCGCCGTTTTGCTGGCCCGCTGGGCAGCGTCGTGCACTTGGTGGCAGGATAGGACTCGTCAGGAACCTTGGCGACGCCGCAATGGGTGCGGATGCTTGGCCTGTTCCACAGCGGTGAGGTGATCCATGACCTACATCAGTGGTGTTGTGTCGGTCCTGGCTCTCGCGCTGTGGGTCTACTCCCTCGTGGACTCTGCTACCACTCCTAGTGGGCAAGCGCGCTACCTCAACAAGTGGCTCTGGTTCGGGATCGTCGCGGTGTTCTCCGTCGTAGGTGCGATCGCCTGGCTGGCCCTCGGACGGCCGCGCCGCGTGCCTGCTGACGTGACCAGCAACGGCGCCTCTCGCGGTGAGTCCATCGCCGAGCCCGCTCCGGAGAAGCCTCGCAGCCGGCCCCGTCCCACCATGGTGGCGCCCGACGACGACCCCGAGTTCCTGAAGCGGCTCGAGGAGATCACCAACCTCGAGCAGCAGGCACGGGACGAGGACGAGCCCGAGCCACCCGGATCGTCGGACTCCCGCTGAGGCACGCGGGGCCTTAGCTGGGCCTGCCAGGGTCCGAGCATGCGAGCGTGGCTTGAGGTCGGTGCTCCTACCCCACGACGGGTGCTCCTCGGCCATCTCTGCGGAGTGGGCCTGGAGGTCCTCCTGGTCCTCGGCGCCTGGACGCTGACCACGATCTGGAGCGACCGGCTTCCCGACCCCATCGCGATCCACTGGGGCTTGGGTGGCAGGGCCGACGGCTTCGCCGGCCTGGAGAGCGTGGTCCGAGTCTGCACGGTGCTGGGGATCGCCGGGATCGTGGCGACGCTCGCTGCTGGTCTTCTCACGTGGCGACGGCCCGCCCGAGTGCGGGGGTGGACGACCGGCCTCGCCTCGGTGACGACACTGGCGCCCGCGTCACTCCTCCTCATGGTGCTGCCCAACCTGGATGCCGGCACCGGCGCACAGGCCCAGTTCTCCGGCGCGTACCTCCTCGTGCTGACCCTGCCGGAAGTCGCCGCCGGGGCGGTCTGGGCTGTCGCGGCGCGACCCGGTCGGAGGCTGGCGGTCGGCCCAGTGATTCCGGCGGCGGCTCCCGTCACCCGCACCCACTCCGAGCTGCGCCAACGGGTGGCAGTCCGCCACCTTGCGTGGATCTTGCTGGCCGTGGTGGCGGGTGTCTCCGCGCTCGCCTGGCTGCTGGATGCCTGGGCGATGGTACTTGCGCTCTTCCTCACAGCGGTCATCGCCTGGTTCTCGATCTACCGCTACCGGGTGGACGACGGCGGGCTGACCATCAGGTTCGGCCCGGTCGGGCCCCTTCGCAGGGTCGTGAAGGTGGATGAGATCGAGGGAGCCGACGTCGCGGACATGCGACCACGGGAATGGGGTGGCTGGGGCTACCGCATCGCGGGCAGTCATGCGGCAGTGCTGACCAGGCGCGGGCCCGGGGCGCGCGTACGACTGGCGGGAAACCGCTCACTGACCCTGTCCAGCCCTGACGCGAACAGCCTCGCAGGACGCGTCAACGGTGCCGTACTTCACCACTGGTCAGGTAGGTCCCGCCCCTGAGAGCCCTCGACTGTGGGAGCGATCGCCGGTTCGCGTGACGGCGGCGCTCAGGCGTAGGAGTGCAGGCCGCTCACCACGAAGTTCACACCGAACAGGTTGACCATCATCGTGGTGAAGCCCAGGATCGAGATCCAGGCCGCGCGTCGGCCGGACCAGCCGGCGGTCGCCCGCGCGTGCAGGTAGCCGGCATACACCAGCCAGGAGATCGCCGACCACGTCTCCTTGGGATCCCAGCCCCAGAAGCGGCCCCAGGCGCTCTCGGCCCAGATCGCCCCGGCAACGACGGCGAAGGTCCAGACCGGGAAGGCGAAGACGACCGTACGGTGGGCGAGCCGGTCGAGCTGGTCCGCCGCCGGCAGCCGACGTCCCAGGCGCGCCGCCACGCCGACCCTTGCCTCGCCGGAGTCCGCGCGGTCCCGCGCTGACCGCAGCAGGTAGAGCACGCTGGCAACGAATGAGACGAGGAAGGTTCCGGTCGCGATGATGGCTGCCGCGACGTGCACCATGAGCCATGAGGAGTCCAGAGCGGGAACCAGCGGGCCGGCCGGCACGTACAGCAGCAGGATGGCGGTCCCGAGCAGTAGGAGCACCGGGAGGATGACGAAGCCCCCCAAGCGCCTCACCTGCGGGCCGGACCGGGTCAGCACGACCAGCCACACGACCACGGCGACCAGTGACGCCGCGATCGCGAACTCGTACATGTTGCCCCACGGCACGCGACCGGCGGCCAGCCCGCGGGTGACGACGGCGGCGGCGTTGAGCACCGCACCCAGGACCGTCAGCGCGACGGCAGCCTTTCCGGCGACGGCGGGGCCGGAGGAGCCCCCGCTGCTCGCCCCCGGGGCGGCGTTCTGCGGGGCGCCGAGCTCCCCGACGGAGTCGCCCTCGGCGGTTCGTCCCGCTGCTGACACGGCCACACGCTCGCGTGCGCCCGGAGCTGCGGCACGGGCCCCGGCGCGCGCGGCACGTCGCCCGAAGGCGTTCTCGATGCCGTACCCCAGCAGCGCCAGCGCGTAGACAACGATGGTGAAGTTGACCAGGCTGTCCGACAGCCGGGCCCAGTCCAGCTCGGTCACGTGTCCCTCCGTACCACAGTTCCTTCTTGTGCTCGTGTGATTCAGGTGCCTGGCTCTGAGTTGCTGGCCCCTGAGGTGTGGCGACGGCCATACCTGCCACCAGGCTGTCGAACTCGCGTCGGAACCGCTCGGTGTCGGTGCGCGCGAGTCCCCCCACCTCCACGACGGTAGCCCCGGACTCCTGGTTCGGACTCACCCGCAGCCACAGCCGTCGGCGGCGCACGACCAGGGAGGCAACCAGCCCGAGGATCGCGGTCACCGCCGAGGCCAGCACGAGGAACTGCCCGGGGTCCCGAGCCACCTGGAGGGTCGCCCACTCGTCGTAGCCGTCGAACCGCACCGTACTGCCGTCCGGGAGGGTCCAGGTCTCACCCTGCTCCAAGGTTGCGCTGTCCAGCCGCTCCAGGTCGCCGCTGGTGATCCGGGTGGCATCCAGCGAGTAGACCGACTGTGGCACCCCTCCGTCGAGTCCCAGGTCACCCCGGTAGGCCAGGAGAGTCACGGCTGGCCGCGACGCCTCGGGCGACATCGACACGATGGGCGGGCCCTGCTCCGGCCTCGTGGGCAGGAAGTACCCCTCGAACCCGTACTGCGACGGCTTGGCGTCCGGAAGCTTGAACACACCCTCGGAGGTGTACATCGCATCCTGGGGCAGGAAGGGGGCTCGGATCCCCTCGAACACCTGACCCTCTGGATCGACGACCGTTATGACCGGCGAGAAGCCGTGGTTGAGAAGGTACGTCCGGGTTCCCTCGAGTCGCAGCGGGCTGTTGACCCGCAGCCGCGCCTGCTCCTCGACATCGCCCGGCGCGCCGTAGCTGACGACGCCGACGAAGTCCTCCGGGATGCCGTTGGCGCGGTAGGTCGCAGTGAAGTCGTCCAGGGTGAGACAGAACTCCGGGAGATCGTTGCTGCTCACCAGGGCACCTGCCGTGAACTGGTCGAACTGGCTCACGGTGGTGCAGGCGGTCTCCCCCTCCTGAACGAGGACGGTGCCGCGCCAGCCCCCCATCGCCCCCCACGCAAGCCCTCCCAGGAGCACCAGAATCGAGACGTGGAACAGCAGGTTCCCGGTCTCGCGCAGGTAGCCCTTCTCCGCGGCGACGCCGGAGGGATCGCCGCCGGGTCCGTCCGTACGGACGTGGGTTCGCCACGCCCTACGTCGCAGCGCGGCTGCAGCTCCCTGCGCCACCTCACGCGGGTGAACGGACGGATCCACCTCGTAGCTGGCATGGGCCGGCAGCCGGTCGAGACGACGGGGCGTGCGGGGCGGGGGACGGCGCAGCTCCGCCACGTGATGCTTCAGACGGGGCAGCAGGCAACCCACCAGGCTCACCGCGAGCAGCAGGTAGATGGCCGCGAACCAGGGTGAAGCGTAGACGTCGAACATCCAGAGCCGGTCGAGCACCGGGCCCAGGACCGGGTTCTCCTCGAGGTAGCGGTCGACCGCGATCGGGTTCACGCCGCGCTGCGGGAACACCGACCCGGGCACCGCCGCGAACGCGAGCAGGAAGAGCAGCAGCAACGCCGTACGCATGCTGGTCAGGTAGGCCCAGGACCGGCGGAGCCAGCGGGGCGCGCGCACCGCACGCCGCCTGCCCGGAGGACGCCCGGACGGGCTCACCGACTCGACCCGAGCGGAGACTGGACCCCCTGCCTCCGGAGTCTGCACCGTGGTCACGTCAGACCACCGTCTCGAAGCCCGCGGCCCAGGACCGCATCCAGATGGTCAGGTCGTCCCACAGCCCGAACACCAGCAGCAGACCGATCAGCACCAGCATGGCACCACCGACCCTCATGATCAGCAGCGTGTGACGCCGGGCCCACGCGAAAGCACCCATCGCCCAGCGCATGCCCAGCGCTGCCAGGACGAACGGAACACCCAGCCCGACGCAGTAGGCCGCCGTCAGCAGCGCCCCGCGTCCGGCGCTCGCGGAGTCGTAGGCGAGAACTTGGACCGCACCGAGCGTCGGTCCCAGACACGGCGTCCAGCCCAGTCCGAAGAGCACTCCCAGCATGGGTGCACCCAGAAGGCCGGAGGCGGGGAGCCGGTGGATGCGGAACTCTCTCTGCAGGCCCGGGATCACCCCTAGGAAGGCCAGCCCCAGGACGACCGTCAGCGCGCCGAGGACTCGCGTGATGACCCCTGCGTACTCGGCCAGTACGGAACCCAGCCCTCCGAACAGCGCACCATAAGCCACGAACACCGCGCTGAACCCCGCGACGAACAGCAGCGAACCGACCAGAACCCTGCTCCTGCCCAGCAGCGGGTGGGTGCCGACGGGCCGTGTCGTCGTGGTCGTCGTGGTCGTCACGCCCGGGTCGCTCCCGTCCGCCCGGTCTGCACGGTCCGCCCGGCCTGCCCGGCCTGCCCGGTCCGCCCTTTCCGCCTCTGTCGTCGCTGCCGTCGGCCCCGAGTCGCCCGGGGTCTGCGTCGCGAGGTCAGCTGCGGAGAGCCCCGAGACGTAGGAGAGGTAGCCGGGTACGAGCGGAAGCACGCACGGGGACAGAAAGCTGATGAGGCCGGCGAGCACCGCGATCGCCATCGCAATCAGCAGCGGGCCCCCCAGAACCAGATCGGCGAAGCTGTCCCCCAGATCCGTCACGCGGCCTCCTCGGCGAGCGCGGTGACCACGGGCTGCAGCTGCTCGGCGGAGACCGGCCCGAGCCAGACGGCGGCCACCCGGTGGCGGCGGTCCAGCACGAGGGTGGACGGGATCGCGTTGGGCGGTGTCTGGCGCAGCTGCAGTGCCACCGAGCCACCGGTGTCGAACAGGGAGGGGAACTCCAGGCCCTTGTTGGCGACGAAGGCCAGCGCCAGGGGACGCTGGTCCTTGACGTTGACGCCGAGGAACTCCACGCCTCCGGCGCGGGTGGCCTCGTACACCTGCTGCAGCTCCGGCGCCTCGGCCCGGCAGGGACCGCACCAGGAGCCCCAGAAGTTCAGCACCACGACCGACCCGGCGTGGTCGGAGAGGCTATAGGCGGATCCGTCCAGCAGCTCGCCGGAGATCTCGGGCACGACCGGCCGGTCTTCCGGCGGGTAGGCGCGACCCCGGTCATCTCCCGCGGCGAGGATGCTCCCGCCTGCCTCGGACGCTGAGACCGCGGCGTCTGAGCCGCCCGAGCCACAGGCAGCCAGCCCCATGGCCAATGCAAGACCCATCCCCGCCACACCGGCTCGAGTCAGCCCGTTCGACCCTCGGTCGGCAGCTGCGGGGCTACGGTGCACCGGCCCATTGTCGCAGGTCGTCTCCCCATATTCAGTTCACATTCGGTCCACATGGGAGCACGCGGGACGAACTGGGGGCATACCGCGCGATTCGACCAGCGGACGGTAGGAGACAGGTCACAGCGACCCGGGAGGGCCGCCCTCAGGCGCCGGTGGACTTCTTCCGCCGGGCTGCCTCGCCGGCCGGTTCTGTGTAGACCACGGACACCAGCGAAGCGTCGTCGAACACCAGCGATGTCAGGCTCGCCAGGGAGCACTGGCGGACCGCCGGGTTGTGCCACAGGTGCCGTCCCTCGACGAAGCGCCGGACGGTCCAGATCGGCAGCTGGTGGCTGACCAGGACCGTCTCGTGGCCGTGCGCGCGATCCCGGGCGTCGGCGACCGCGGCGACCATGCGCTCGGCGATGTCGTCGTAGGGCTCGCCCCAGGACGGCTTGAACGGGTTGACCAGCAGCATCCAGTTCTCCGGCCGGGCAAGCGACCCTTCCCCGACCCCGAACTTCTTGCCCTCGAAGCGGTTGCCCGCCTCGATCAGCCGGTCGTCGGTGGCGATGTCCACGCCATGCCGACGCGCCACTGGCCCGGCGGTCTCCTGGGCCCGCTCCAACGGACTGGAGACGACCTCGACCACGTCCGCGTGGCTCAGAGCGGCCGACGCGGCATCGGCCATGCCTTGGCCCGCCTCGGACAGGTGGAAGTCGGGGAGCCTTCCGTAGAGGATCCCCGTCGGGTTGTCGACCTCGCCATGCCGGAGCAGGTGCACTACGGTTCGTGCCACGGCACAACAGCCTAGAGGGTCGCGACCCTCGGTGAAGCGGACAGGGGTCAGGCCGCGTGCGCGTGGCGCGCGACCGGAGGTGCGCATGACGATTGCTCAGGACCGACCGGTGGATACCCGGGCTGCGGACGGGGCTGCGGACGGGGCTGCGGACGGGGCTGCCAATCGAGCCGCGGATCGCGCCGGGCCGACCCCTGGGCCTGCCCCTGCCGGACGGAGGGCGCTGGTCCTGGGCGGCGGGGGTGTTCTGGGGTTCGCCTGGATGGTTGGCGCGCTCACGGTGCTCAAGGAGGAGACCGGGTGGGATCCTCGCGACGCCTCGCACCTGGTGGGAACGTCCGCGGGATCTGTCCTGGCGGCGACCCTGGCCTGCGGGGTCGGTGTGGACAACCTGGCTCGCCACCAGGAGGGACTGCTGGTCGAGGGAGACCACCAGATCGGGTTTCGCCACGACGTGGACTCGGGTGGGCCCCTGCCCCCGGCTCCCGCGCTGCGTCCCGGCTCGCCGGAGCTGCTGCGCCGCACGCTGCGCAGGCCGCGCCGGTTCCCGCCGATGGTGGTGTTCTTCTCGCTGATGCCGGAGGGACGCGGAGAGCTGCCGGCAGTGACACGTGAGGTCGAGACAATCGTGCCGACCGGTTGGGCCCCTCATCCGAACGCCTGGATGATCGCACTGGACTACGAGACGGGCCGCCGCATCCCGTTCGGCAAGGACGACGCTCCACCGGCGGACCTCAAGGACGCCGTCACCGCGTCGTGCACCATCCCGGGCTGGTTCACCTCGGTCGAGATCGGGGGTCGCCGGTATGTCGACGGAGGGGTGTGGTCCCCCTTCTCGGTGGACCTGCTGTCGCGCGAGGACGTCGACGAGGTTCTCGTCCTCGGACCCATGGCGTCCTTCCACTACGACCAGCCCCGGGACGTCGCCACGCGGATCGAGCGACGGCTGCGGCGCGCTGCCACCGAGCGCCTGCTCAGGGAGGGGAACAAGGTACGGCGCAACGGCACGCCGGTACGGTTCCTCACTCCCGGCCCCGGGGACCTGGAGGCCTTCGGCTACAACCTGATGGATCCCCGCCGGCGCCCCACGGTGTTCGCCGTCGCGCAGCACACCACCCGGCGACTGCTCCGCGAGCAGGGAATCCCCACGCTGCGCCCCTGACGGTCCGGCTTCACGCAGCGGCGGCGGCCCGGCACGCCGCGGGCAGGGCGGCGGCAAACCGGTCCAGCGCGGCATCGTCGTGAGCCGCGGAGACGAACCACGCCTCGAAGGGGCTGGGCGGGAGGTAGACCCCGGCGCGGAGCATGGCGTGGAAGAACGCGGCGAAGCGGCGGGTGTCCGTACGGGAGGCGCCGTCGTAGTCGACCACCGGTCCGTCGGCCGGATCGTCGAAGAACACGCTGAACAGGCTTCCGGCACGGTTGACCAGGTGTGGCACGCCGGTGTCGGAGAGCGACCGCGACACCAGCGACGCAACGGTGTCGGCGGCGGCGTCCACCCGGCGGTAGACGTCGTCGTCGCAGGCACGCAGCGTTGCGAGGCCCGCGGCTACCGCTACGGGGTTACCAGAGAGCGTGCCCGCCTGGTAGACCGGCCCCGCCGGTGCCAGCATCGCCATGACATCTGCCCGGCCGCCGAACGCAGCAGCCGGCAGGCCTCCCCCCATGACCTTCCCGAAGGTGTAGAGGTCGGCGCGCACCCCGTCAATGCCGAACCAGCCGGAGCGGGAGACCCGGAACCCGGTCATGACCTCGTCGCTGATCAACAGTGCGCCATGCTCTGAGCACAGCCGGGCCAGCCCCTCGTTGAATCCCGGCAGCGGAGGTACCACGCCCATGTTCGCCGCTGCCGCCTCGGTGATGACGCAGGCGATCTCACCCGGATAGCGATCGAAGGCGGCTTCCACCGCCTGCAGGTCGTTGTAGGGAAGGACCAGCGTGTCTGCGGCCGCGGCGCCCGTGACCCCTGGAGTGTCAGGCAGGCCGAGCGTCATGACCCCGCTCCCTGCGTGCGCGAGCAGCGCATCCACATGCCCGTGGTAGCAGCCCGCGAACTTGACCACCCGCGTCCTACCGGTGAATCCCCTGGCCAGCCGCACTGCTGACATGGTGGCCTCGGTTCCGGAGCTGACCAGCCGCACGGCCTCGACCGGCTGCACCCGCGCCACGATCTCCTCCGCGAGGAGAACCTCCCCGGGCGTCGGTGTGCCGTACGCCGTCCCGGCCGACACCTGCGCCGACACCGCCGCGACCACGTCAGGGTGGGCGTGCCCCAGAATCATCGGGCCCCAGGCACAGACCAGGTCGAGGTACTCGGAGCCATCGGCGTCGACGAGGTACGGGCCCCGCGCGGAGACCATGAAGCGAGGCACACCGCCCACCGACCGGAACGCACGGACCGGCGAGTTCACCCCGCCCGGCGTCACAGCCACGGCCCGCCCGAACCACCGGCTCGACTCCTGCGTCCGCTCAGGCTCTGCGAATGAGTCCACGCCACCAGTGTGCCGCGATCAGGGGGTCACGATCGGAGGGTACGGACCAGTGGCTCCTGTCGAAGGTGCACTCAGGGCCGGCGGTCAGTCCAGCCGAACCCGCTCCCCCAGCTTCGGCACCGCGGCAGCCCAGCCCAGCTCCGAGGTGATCCGGTCCTGCAGCGCGCGGCTCGCATCCGGCTCGCCGTGCACCACATACACGATCTCCGGCTCCCTCGGCGCCTGCGCCAGCCAGCCGATCAGCTCGTCGGCGTCGGCGTGCACGCTGAAGGCATCGACGGCCACTACGTCCGCCCGGACCGCGACGTACCGGCCGAACATCTTCACCGTGCTCGCGCCGTCGGCAAGCGTGCGTCCCCGGGTTCCCTCGGCCTGGAAGCCCGCCAGTATCACGGTGTTCTTCGGGTCGGGCAGCAGGTGGCGGAGGTGATGCAGAACCCGCCCGCCGGTCGCCATCCCGGAGGCGGAGACCACGATGCTGGGGACCACCGGACTGTTCAGCCGCATCGAGTCCTCGACCGTGTGGGCCTCGGTCAGCTGGCCGGGGTCGAACGGGTCCAGCATCTCGTCCCGGAAGACCTGGCGGATCTCAGGACTGTCGGCGCTGATCGCCTCCCGGTAGACGCGCAGCGCGGCGAGCGCCATCGGGCTGTCCACGAAGACCGGGACCTGCGGGATGTCCCCGGCCAGCATGTGCTTGGCCAGCGTCATCAGGAGCACCTCGGTCCGGTCGACCGCGAAGGCGGGAATCAGCACGGTGCCACCCCGGGCGACCGTGCGGCGAATCGCCTCCAGGAACTCCTCGATGCCCTCGTCCTCGTGAGCGCGGTTGCCGTAGGTCGACTCGACCAGGATCACGTCGGAGTCCTCCGGAGGCGGAGGCGGCTCCAGCAACGGGTGAGAGGGGCGTCCCAGGTCACCCGAGAAGGTGACGGTGCGCCCGCCGTGGGCCGTCAGTCGTACCGATACGGAGGACGATCCGAGGATGTGGCCGGCGGTACGGAACTGCGCTTCCACCCCGGGCGCGATCTCGTCCCACTCCCCGAAGGGCAACGGGTTCAGCGTCCGGATCGCGGCCTCGGCGTCCCCGACCGAGTACAGCGGCCGGGCCGGCCGGTGCTTGGCGTAGCCGTGCGCGTTGGCGTGGGCGGCTTCCTCCTCCAGCAGGTGCGCCGAGTCGCGGAGCACGATCTCCGCGAGGGCGCACGTACCGGCGGTCGCCCAGGTGGTGCGCCGAAAGCCGCCCCGGACCAGGGCCGGGAGATAGCCGCAGTGGTCGAGGTGGGCGTGGGAGAGCACGACGGCCGAGATCAGTGCGGGATCCACCGGCAGCGGCTCCCAGTTGCGCAGCCGAAGGTCCTTGCGTCCCTGGAACAGTCCGCAGTCCACCAGGACCCGTACCGGGCCCTGCTCGATGAGGAACTTGCTGCCGGTGACGGTTCCGGCGCCGCCCAGGAAGGCCAGCATGGGTGTGCGCGCCCCCAGGCCTGTCGTGCTGGACATCGCCACCCCCGCTCATCAGCTGCCGCCCGTGAGCCTAGACAATGGCGGGGTAGTGGAGCCAACTTCGACGAAATGAGGTCTGCGATGGTCACGTCCGACCACAGCCCCGGCGATGACGTCGGCGCCCACGTGAAGGAGACATGGAGCAAGGTCGGCGACAACTTCGTCGGCCTCTCCGCCCTGCTCAAGCAGCACTACCAGAGCCACTCCGACGTGCCCCCCGAGGCGAAGGAGAAGGTCAGCGAGGCGCTCAACAGCCTCGGAGAGGCGATTGACCAGGCGACCGAGGCCATCGGCGACGCGGTCCGCGACCCCAGTGTCAAGGCGTCTGCCAGCGCGGCCGGCTCGAGCGTGCTCGACGCCATCTCCGACACCCTCGACGAGGTCGCCGGGAACCTGACCTCACGGTGGCGCAAGCGGATGGGCGGCTCCGGAAGCTGACGGGCGGCTCCTGCAGCCCCGAAGCCCTGCGGCCCCGAACCGACACCGGGGTCCCGGCGTGAGCATCCGACCATACGGCCGAAACACCCGCCAGGACCCCGGTTCCGAGGTGTGCTGTGCTACCTCACCCGACGGTGACGACCGCCCCGTTGCCGAACACGTCGACCGTCGCGTAGAGCGTGCCATTGCTCCACTCGACCGCACCGGGAGTCACGACGGAGGCGTACGTGCTCACCGCTCCCGACGTCGGGTCGATCCTGCTGATCGCGCCCGGGAACGGCGCCGCCGTCTCTGCGAAGAGCTCGGCCACGTAGATCGTGCCGTCGTCGGCGACTGCGAGATCCACGGCACCGCTGAAGCCGCCGGCAACCAGTGTCACCGCACCCGAGTCCGGGTTCACGCGCCACACCGAGCCGAAGCCAGGCAGCTCCGGAGCTCCGGGCAGCGAGGACACGTACAGGTTCCCGTCCGGGCCAACCTCGACGTCGGTCGGCACCGGCTCGGACAGGTAGTCCGACCCGATGGTGCAGTCCGGCAGCGGCGGAAGGCCCTCCTCGGCAAGAAGTGCGTCGAGCACCGGCTTGGTCTCATCCGTGACCGGCTGCGGGATCGGCGGCAGCACCGCGACAGTGTCGATGGACCCATTCGGCCTCACGACGTTGATCGCGTTGCCGGCCGCCTCGGCGACGTAGGTCTTGTCACCCGCGATCGCCACGGCGTAGGGGTTGGAGTCCACGATCCCGCCGTAGCTGAGCAGGAACGGCGGCACCTGAGCGGCACACCCCGGCTCAAGGCCGACGAAGCCGTAGGTGTTGCCCTGGTCGGGATTCACAGTCTCCTCGTACGCGTACATGTCAGCACTGGTGCTGGACTTCCCGTTCGGCAGCACCCGCTTCAGCAGCGTGCCGCCGGGAGCCTCCTCGCCCGCCTCCGGCGGAAGCGCGACAGCGTAGGCAACCTGGCCCTTGCCGTGCGCGTCGATCGCCCCGCCGACGACGTCCTCGACGAGGGTCTTCACCCGACCCTTGCGGTCCACCGTGGTGATCTTGCCCTCGAAGGTCTCCGAGACGAACGCTGCCTCGGCGACGTAGATCGTGCCGTCGGCACCGACGGACAGTCCGAGCGGCCCCGCAAGGCCCTCGACGATCGGGGCACTGGCCTCCGCGGCACTCGCGGACCCCGACAGTGGAACAGTCAAAGCAAGTCCGGCGACAGCCGCGATGCCCGCGGTGCGTCGGCCCCAGCCCGACAGGTATGGCTTCTCCAATGGGTTTCCCTCCCACTTGACAGGACCAGGACGGACGCCTGACCCCGGCAGGTCCCCTGCCTGCGACGGAGGGCTACCGCGTGGCGGCGGCTACCTCCGTTGCCCAGTAGGTTACGACCAGTTGGGCCCCAGATCGACGGATGGACGTGATGCTTTCCGCGATTGCCCGCTCGCGGTCCAGCCATCCTCGCTCCGCCGCTGCCTCGACCATCGCGTACTCCCCGCTGACCTGGTAGGCGGCCACCGGCACGGTCACCTCGTCGGCGATTCGGCGAACCACGTCCAGGTACGCCAGGGCGGGCTTGACCATCACGATGTCGGCGCCCTCCGCAAGGTCGAGCCGAACCTCCCGCAGCGCCTCGGCCAGGTTGGCCGGATCCATCTGGTAGCCGGCCCGGTCCCCGAACGAGGGCGCACACTCGGCCGCGTCCCGGAACGGTCCGTAGAAGGCCGAGGCGTACTTGGCCGAGTACGCCATCACCGCCACCTCACCGAAGCCGGCTCCGTCCAGTGCCGCTCGGATGGCCGCCACCTGGCCGTCCATCATTCCGCTGGGCGCGACGACGTGGGCGCCCGCCTCGGCCTGCGCGGCCGCGATCGCCGCGTAGCGCTCCAGCGTCGCGTCGTTGTCGACCGAGCCGTCCTCCCGCAGCAGCCCGCAGTGGCCGTGGTCGGTGTACTCGTCGAGACACAGGTCGCTCATGACCACAAGAGAGTCGCCCACCTCCGAGCGAACCGCGCGCAGGGCCTGCTGGCCGATCCCCTCCGGGTCGTCGGCCCCGGAGCCGTACGGGTCCTTGTGCTCGGGGACAGCGAACAGGATGATCCCCCCGCAGCCCGCCGCAGCGGCATCGACCGCAGCGGCGCGCAGTGAGTCCAGGCTGTGCTGGCGGACCCCGGGCATCGAGCTGACGGGCTCGGGCTTGGTCAGGCCCTGCTTCACGAACAGCGGCTGGACGAGGTCCGACGGGTGGACCCGGGTCGCGGCAACCAGCCGCCGCAGCGCCGGCGTACGACGCAGGCGACGTGGTCGGACCGTAGGGAACAGGCCCTCTTCCGGGATGCTCACGGCAGGGGTGGTTCCTTGGCGGCGGGGCGGGCTGCGGGACCGGCCTGGGGCCTCTTCCCGGTCTCGGCGATCTGCTGCGCGTAGGAAGCCAGGGCCGCCACCAGCGCAGGCACATTGGCTACCGAGGGCATCACGTCGACCTTCAGGCCCAGCTCCCCGGCGGTCTCCGAGGTCTTCGGGCCAATACACGCCACGACGGTTCGCGCGTGCGGCTTGCCTGCGATGCCGACCAGATTGCGCGCGGTCGAGGACGAGGTGAACAGGACGGCGTCGAACCCGCCCCCCTTGATCGCTTCCCGGATCTCCGCCGGTGGCGGCGCCGCCCGCACGGTGCGGTAGGCGGTGACGTCCCTGACCTCCCAGCCGAGCTCGGCCAGTCCGGTGGCCAGCGTCTCCGTCGCGATGTCGGCACGCGGCAGCAGCACTCCGCTGACCGGGTCCAACGTCTCGTCGTAGGGAGGAAAGTCCTCCAGCAGGCCCCGACCGGACTGCTCCCCGGACGGGATGAGCTCGGGCTCTATGCCGTAGGAGCGCACAGCGGCAGCCGTGGCGTCGCCCACGACCGCGACCTTCACCCCTGAGAGGGCGCGCGCATCGAGCCCGAACTCGACGAACTTCTCCCGGACCGCCCGGACCGCGTTCGCCGACGTGAAGACGACCCACTCGAACTCGCCGTCCACCAGGTTCTTCACCGCACGTTCCATGTGGGTGGGCAGGCGGGGCTTCTCGACCGAGATGGTGGGGACCTCCAGGGGCAGCGCCCCGTACCGGCGCAGCAGGGCCGACATGCTGCCGGCCTGCTCGCGGGTCCGTGGCACCAGCACCGTCCACCCGTACAGGGGCCGGTTCTCCGACCACGCGAGTGCCTCGCGGGTCTCCAGTCCGGCGCCGAGCAGCAGGACCAGCGGCCCTTCCGAGGTCTCGAGCGTCTCGACCTGCTCCAGGGTCGTGGCGCGGCTCGACTCGCGGGCCAGTGTTGCCCTGTCCACCACCACGACGGGCGTGACACCGGCCAACCCGTGCTCCATCAGCGCGGTCGCCGTCTTCCCGAGCTGGTCGCCGGAGACGGTGACCGAGAGCGTGCCTGGCGCTGAGGCCAGCGCCGCCCAGTCCACGCTCTTCGACGACACATCAGGGTGCCCGGAGGCAGTCGCCTCCGAGCGGATGTC
The DNA here is from genome assembly GCA_963752715.1 of uncultured Actinomycetota bacterium. Taxonomy (GTDB): domain Bacteria; phylum Actinomycetota; class Actinomycetes; order Mycobacteriales; family CAVVZQ01; genus CAVVZQ01. Next base: position 325,017 of record CAVVZQ010000006.1, read on the forward strand.
CACCTCGACATGCGTCTGTCCGAGCGCCACGCCTGCGTAGGCAGCCGCCCCGGCCCCCAGGCTGATGCCGGGGACCACCTCGAAGCGGACGCCCGCCTCAGCCAGCAACGCCGCCTCGCGGATCACGCCGTCGCGACTCCACGGGTCCCCCGAAACCAGCCGAACCACGTGCCCACCAGCGGCGAGCCGGTCTCCCAGCGTCTCCGCCACCGCGACCGGAGAGCCCTCCGGATGCTCCACGGTGGCATTCCCGCCGAGCAGGGCGAGGACGTCCTGATGGACGTCACGGTCGACGACGGCAACGTCTGCGCTGCTCAGCAGCTCCACGGCACAACGGGTCAGCAAGTCGGGGTTGCCCGGGCCGACGCCGACGAACGTCAGCCTCGCGGCGAGGTCGCCCTCTGGCTCGCGATGCGGTGAATCCGTGCTCGAGTCGCTCATAGCGTGTTTGCTATCAGGTCGGAGGCCCCTTCGTCCAACAGGAGGGACGCAACATCGGCTCCGAGTGCCTCCGGATGCCCGGGGTCCCCGTCCCGGGTGGCAAGAACCGCACGGTCATCGCCGAACACGCCGGCGGTGAGCGAGACCGCCGTCCCGGAGGGGACTGCGAGCGCTCCGACCGGCGCGGTGCAGCCCGCGGACAGGGTCGCCAGCAGGCTGCGCTCGGCCGTCACGCAGCGGCGCGTCACGGCGTCCTCCAGCTCCGCCAGAGCCGCGCCGAGACCGGGGTCCTCATCGCCGAGAGTGGCGCGGGCCTCGACGGCGAGCGCTCCCTGACCAGGAGCGGGAAGCATCACTTCCCGGCCCAGCACGGCATGCGGATGCCCCAGCAGGTCCAGCCGGGACAGCCCCGCCCAGGCCAGGACCACCGCGTCGAGCCTGCCCTCGGCAACGAGCCGGAGCCGTGAGTCCACGTTGCCCCGAACGTCCCGAACGTCGAGATCGGCGCGGGCGCGCAGCAGCTGAGCCCGGCGCCTTGGCGAGCCGGTACCCACTCGGGCACCGGGTGGCAGCGCCTGCAGGGTCCGGCCGTCCGCCGTCACCAGGACGTCGCGGGGGTCCTCCCGGCGCGGCACCGCGGCCAGCGTGAGTCCGGCGGCGGGGGCGGTCGGGAGATCCTTGAGTGAATGCACCGCCAGGTCCACCGCGCCGCCGAGGAGCGCCTCACGCAGGGCGGAGACGAACACGCCGGTCCCGCCGATGGAGGTGAGCGGCCCGGAACGGACGTCGCCCTCGGTGGTGATGCCCACCAGTCTGACGGGGCGGTCCAGGAGCTCGCCCAGGGCAGTGGCGACCCACTGCGACTGGGTACGGGCGAGCGCGCTGCGACGGGTGCCGACTCGCACCTCCGAGGGAGGGCTCACCGGTCCTCGCGGCCGCCGGCTTCGGTGGCTCTCGACCGGGAGAGGGCCTCCGGCACGCGGGGGTCGAGCTCGAAGAGATCACGGAGAATCCGCGCGTAGTCGCGACCGTCGGGGTCCGCGGCCCGCTCCCGTACCCGCACCGTCGGCGCGTGCAGCAGCTTGTCGACGGTGCGGCGCACCGTACGCTCTACCTCCGCCCACGTGGCGGCATCCACATCCACCCGGGGGAGCAGCCTGCGCAGCTCCGCGGCGACCACGTCATCGGCGTGGCTGCGCAGCGCGGCGATGGTGGGAGCCGCGGACAGCGCCCGGCGGGTGGTCAGGTATGCCTCAACCTCCCCGGCCACCAGCACCGCCGCCCCGCTCACGTCCTCGGCGACCGGATGGGCCCGGGCGTGACGCCGGATCGTCTCGAGGTCGACCAGGATCACGCCGGGCAGCTCGGCCACAGCCGGCTCCACGTTGTGCGGCATTCCCAGGTCCACGATCACGAGGGGCCGGCCGTTGCGTCGGCGGGACGCGGGGGCGACCGTGTCGACGTCGAGTACCGGCTCGTGAGCCCCGACAGCCGTGACGACGATGTCGTAGGTGTCGAGCAGCCCGGCGACCTCGCAGAGGGGTACGTGCATGCCGCACAGCGCCGAGGTCAGGCGTCGCGCCGACTCGGGGGTACGGCTGGAGGCCGCGATCTCCGCCACGTCGGCGGCTCGCAGCGTCGCCGCCGCCAGTGAGCCTATCGACCCGGCTCCCACCAGCAGAGCGCGCCGGCCCGACAGCGTGCCGAGGTGTGTCTCGGCGAGCTCGAGCCCAAGGGTGACCAGTGAGACGCCCGCCCGACCGACCTCCGTCTCGGTCTGGACGCGCTTGCCCACCCTCAGCGCCTGCTGGACCAGCTCGTGCAGCTCGCTGCCGACCGCGGTCTCCGCCACCGCCTGGTCGTAGGCCACCCGGAGCTGACCGAGGATCTGACCCTCGCCGAGGGCCATGGACTCCAGTCCGGAGGCGACCCGGAAGACGTGCTCCACCGCACCCTGCTCCCACTGGACAACCAGATGCGCGCCGAGGTCGGCGACGTCCATGCCGGCGTGCCGGGCCAGCGCCTCGCTGACTCCGGTGACCCCGGCGTGGAACCGCTCCGCCGCGGCGTACACCTCGACCCGGTTGCACGTGGAGAGCACCAGTGCCTCGGACACCGCCTCGGAGCGAAGCACGTCCCTGAGAACCTTGGGGGCACTGTCTGCGTCGACAGCGACCCGCTCCAGAAGCCCGAGAGGTGCGGTGCGATAGGTCAGCCCCACGACGAGCAGGCTCACATGCCACCTCCGAGAGCCAATGCCCGATCGGTCACCGACGCACTCGTCCCCATCGTGACGCAGTTCCCTCGCCCCGGCAGCGCCACAGCGCTGGCAGCGGCGAGGCTCACATAGACACGGTAGCGCCCCTAGCGGTTCCCGTACCCCGCCAACCCGGGTGATGGGGCTGTGAACGGGCAGATCGGACTTGGGCAGATCGGACTTGGGCAGATCGGCGGGCAGATCTCCTCCCGCCCGCGCACCCTCAGGCTGGTGCCCGGCCGCCGCCCTGCCCGCCGAGGGCGGCACGGACCCGCTGCGCGTCCACCCGCAGGTACGCAACGACCTGACCGTCGACCTCCACGACCGGGACCATCTCGCCGTACCGTTCCCGCAGGGCAGGGTCGGAGTCCACGTCAACCTCGTGCACCGGGACCCCGCTCTCCCTGCACAGCTGCACGACCAGCGGGCGGGCGTCGTCACAGAGATGGCAGCCCGCGCGAGTGTAGAAGACGAGCTCGTCAGGGTGACTCATCAGAACGTCGAGACCGTACCCCGCAGCACTCCCTTGCGGATCTTGCCGGTTGCCGTGATGGGAAGGCTGTCGGTGAACTCCACCGTCGTGGGGCACTTGTACCTGGCCAGCCGCGTCTCGCAGAACGCCGCGACATCCTCTTCGGACAGCCGGGAGCCCTCCCGCAGAACGACCACCGCCTTGACTGCCTCACCCGTGAACGGATGGGGTACGCCGAAGACCGCCGAAGACGCGATGTCGGGATGCTTGTCCAGTACCCGCTCCACCTCCGCCGGGTACACGTTGAAGCCGTTGACCAGGATCAGGTCCTTGAGCCGGTCCACGATCTGCAGGTCGCCCTCGGCGTCCCGGATCGCGATGTCACCCGTGTGCCACCAGCCGTCGCCGTCCGGACCGCCGTCGCCGTCCGGCCAGTAGCCCGAGAAGAGGTTCTCTCCCCGAACTACGATCTCGCCAGGGTCGCCCGGCTCCACGGCACTGCCGTCCTCGGTCTCGAGCCGGAGCTCGACTCCCGGGACCGGTCGTCCGATGGAGTCCGGCTTGGCGACCAGACTCATCAGGGTGCTGGTCAGCACGGGCGCGGTCTCGGTCAGCCCGTAGCCCTCGAAGATGTGTCGGCCCGTCACTTCCAGGAACCTGAGCAGCACCGAGGCGGGCAGCGGCGCAGCACCCGACAGCGCCAGCCTGACCGTGGCGAATGCCTGTCCGAGGTCGGGGTAGAGGGACCAGGCCGTGTAGACGGCCGGTGTGCCCAGCACCGCGGTGATGCCCCTGCTCGCAATGACGTCGAGCGAGTCCGCCGGGTCGAAGCGCTCCTCCAGCACCAGGCAGGCGCCGCGTCGCGCGGCCATCCCCACTCCGGTGTTGAGCCCGTACACATGGAAGACGGGGACCACCACCAGGACCACGTCGTCGGCGTTCAGCACGGACGGGACAATCCGCTCCAGCTGCCGCAGGTTCGCCAGCAGCGCACGGTGGCTGAGCATGGCGCCGCGTGGGCGGCCCGTGGTCCCTGAGGTGTAGAGCAGGACCGCCAACGCCTCGCCACTACGGCTGGTCGTCACGTCGTCGGTCGGCTGGGAGCTGGCGAGTGCGTCGAAGGAGACGGCGCCGGGAGTGTCCTGCAGCGACTCCCCGACCAGGACGTGCTGCAGGCCCGGGGCATCGTCCCGAAGGCGCGCGACAGCCGGCGCCCCTGCCCCCGAGGTGACCAGCACGCGAGCACCCGAGTCTTGCAGCGCATGGGTCAGCTCCGAGGCGGCCAGGCCCGGGTTGAGCGGTACGACAACGAGCCCGGCACGCAGCGCCCCGAAGTAGGCCATCGGGAAGTCCAGCACGTTGGAGAGCGAGATCGCGACGCGGTCGCCCTCCGCGAGGCCCAGCGACCTGAAGGCAGCGGCCGTCTGGTTGACACGCTCGTCGGCCTGCTGCCAGGTCAGGGTCACACCGCGGTACACATACGCCGGCCGAAGCGGGTACTTGCGAGCGGACAGGCGGACGAGATCGGCGACGTTGCCGGGCTCGACGTCGCCCCCCGGGCCGTCCGCCCGTGGCTCAGCAACCTCTGTTCGCTCGGTCCCGTTCATGTCGCACCTCGCAGCGTCATCGGCCCTGAAGCTCCGCGTACCTCTCGTCCAAGCGTATCCTCCCGGCACCGGCCGTTCGGGAGGGCATGTCCCGAAGGCACACAACCGTGGGAGTCACTGGTGGAGCAGCCGGAGCCCGGCGCCGCAGCCTTCGTCGAGCTCGACCACACGCTGGTTGCCGGCGCCGCCACGTTCGCCCTCGCCCGGGGCCTGGCGGCGAAGGGCTCACTCACCACCCGCGACCTTGCCGCGATGGCCTGGCACCACGCCCGATACAGCGTTCCGGGTATTCCGGGCGCTCCGGGGACTGCCGACGGAAGCGCCGGCTACCACGGGGAGTACGTCTTCGATGTCTCTTTGGACTACCTTGCCGGCCGAGGCGTGGAGCACCTGGTCAGCCTCGCTGACGAGGCATTCGACGACTACATCGCGCACTCGGTGTGGCCGGGTACACAGTCACTGCTGCAGCGACACCTGCGCCGCGGGGAGCAGGTGTGGCTGCTCGCGTCGACGCCCTCGGAGATCTCCGCCGTCTATGCCAGCCGCCTGGGGCTCACGGGCGCTCTCGCCACCGTCGCCGAAGTCCGCGGCGGACGCTACACGGGCCGGCTGCTGGGGCGCCCGCTGCACGGCCCGGCGCGCGCCGAGGCGGTCTCGGCGCTGGCCCGCCGCGAGGGTCTCGACCTGCACCGCTGCACGGCGTACGCGCACTCGACCGAGGATCTGCCACTGCTGGAGCTCGTGGGGCACCCGGTTGCGGTCAACCCGCTGCCCGACCTCGCCCAGCTCGCCCGCCAGCGGGGGTGGCCGCGCTACGACTTCCGGCGCCGGCAGCGTCGGCTGGGCCTTGCCTCAGCCTCCGCCGGTGCCGCGGCGGTGGGCGCGGCCGTGGCCGGAACCGCCTGGGCCCGCAAGTCCCTCCGCTTCGGAGCGAGCTCCTAGAAGAAGATCGACTTCCGGGTCCTCAGCAGGTCGTACACCTGCTGCTGGATGGTCTCGCGAATCTGGTCGCTGAGCTCGGAGAGCAGCATCGGGTCGTCGAGGGCGTCCTTGTCGAGGTGGTCCGTCGGGATCGGCTCCCCGAACTGGATCATCCACTTGGACGGCAGTGGCACCGGCGTGGGCAGGACAGGTATGAAGGGCACGCCGATCATCTTCCCGAGGCCGTTGAACCGACCGATCATCGGCAGGGCTTCCTCCGCCCCGATGATCGCGGTGGGAATGATCGGGACGCCGTTCTTGATCGCGGTACGCACGAATCCGCCGCGGCCGAAGCGCTGCAGCTTGTAGCGCTCGTTCCAGCCCTTGCCGACGCCCTTCACACCCTCCGGGAAGACCGCGACGAGATGTCCCTTGGACAGCAGGTCGTCAGCGTCCTCGTTGCACGCCAGCGTGGCACCCATCCGACGAGCGAGGACGGCGAGCACCGGGAGCGCGAACACGAAGTTGGCCCCCAGCGCACGGACCATGCGGTGCTTGGGATGGTGCTCGCGCACCGCCACCGTCACCATCGGGAGGTCGATCGCGACGGTCCCCGAGTGGTTGCTCACCAGCAGTGCGGCACCATCGTCAGGGATGTTCTCCAGCCCGAAGGTCTCCACCCGCCAGTAGCTGTCATAGACCCAGTTCAGGGCAGGCCCGATGACGTGGTCGTAGTAGTCCTGGTCGTAGCCGTACTCGTCGACGTCGAAGTCACCGGTCAGACGACGGCGCAGGAACGCCAGAGCGCCAGCAGCCTTGCGCTCCCAGCCCGGCACGTCCGGGCCCGACGCCGGCAGACCGGACCCCGCGGAGGCGGACGGGTGCTCCTCCGACCCGCCGGAGTCCCTCAGCCGTATCACCTTTGCTGGGCTCATTCTGCCGCCTCCGGTCTCTCAGTCCGTGCGTGGGCGCCGCCGGCTCTGCCGGCTCTGCTGGCTTCGATCACGACGACGCCTCCGCAAAGCGGTCGCCGTCCGGGAGCATGCCCACCAGGGCCTGCTCGGCGCCTCCCACCAATGCCGGCGTCACCACCGGAGTCAGTCGCCTGGCGACCCAGTCGTCGAAGGCCTCCCGCGTGGTGAACGTGGGCTGGTACCCGAAGTCCTTCACGAGCCGCTCGATGTCCATGCCGCGCCCGTACATGATCAACGCGAGCTGGTCGCCGGAGACGTCGATCTTGGCCATCCGCTTGGTGACGTTTGCGGCGAGGCTCATCAGGGGTGGCAGGACCTCCAGGGAAACCCGACCCGCGCGAGCAACCGCCTGCCGGACGGGGATCACACCCTCGCCCGCGACGTTGAACACGCCCGGCTTGTCCTCCCCGATGGCGGTGCCCAGCACCGCGAGGGCGTCGTCCTCGTGCACGAACTGCAGCCGGGCGTCGTAGCCCAGCACCACCGGCACGACCGGCAGCGACAGGTAGCGCAGCAGCGCCGAGTCGGAGTCGGGGCCGATGAAGTTCGCGAAGCGCAGAATGGTCAGCGACACGTCCGGACGCTTGCGCCCGTACCGGCGCACATAGCCTTCCACCTCCACGGCGTCGCGGCCGTAGCCCGACCGGGGCGGAACCCGGGGAACCTTGTCCTCCGTGAACAGCGCGGGGTCGTTCGGTGAGGCTCCGTACACGGCGCTTGTCGACTTCAGCACGAAGCGCCGCACCGTGTCCGACTTCTGGCACGCGGCGAGAAGCTGCATCGTGCCGATGACGTTCATCTCTTTCATGGCGTTGCGGCCACCGAACGACCGCGGGGTCGCCCGTACGTTCATGTGCACGACCGTGTCCACGTTCGCCGAGTTGACGACCTTGGCGATGAGGGGGTTGCGGATGTCGGCCCGGACGAACTCGGTCCGGCCGAGCGCCCCGATGGCACGGGGGCCGGGGGGCACGGTGTCGACCCCGATGACGCGCTCAATCGAGTCGTCAGCGGCCAGCTGGGCCGCGACGCGACTGCCCATCTCGCGGCTCACGCCGGTCACAAGGACCACGGATGGCTTCACGGTGGGGCCTCCCTCCCGGGCACACGCCCGGCGTCGCCGCCGATCCTAGCGCCATCCCGGGAGGTGCGGAACGAGGGCTACTTGCCCTGACGTCGCCTCTGAACACGAGTCCTGCGCAGCAGCTTGCGGTGCTTCTTCTTCGCCATGCGCTTGCGCCGCTTCTTGACGACCGATCCCATGCGTACGTCCGTTCTGTCGACCGCGTTGCCCGCTGTCCGGGCCCCGGTGTGAGTGCCCTCCACCGAGGCTACAGAGCGGAGCGTCGGTACGTGCCCGGCCGCGGGCCCCGGGCTCGCCGAGCCCGCCCGGCGGGGGTCAGCCCGCCTCGTGGAAGGAGTCGTTGAGGTAGGTGTGGACGGCCGACTCCGGCACCCGGAAGGACCGGCCCACCCGGATGGAGGCCAGCTCGCCCGAGTGGAGCAGGCGGTACACGGTCATTTTGGACACCCGCATGATCGCGGCGACCTCAGCCACCGTGAGCAGGCGAAGATCGTCCCAGGGAGGCTCCGACCCCTCGGCCATCGCGCACCTCGTCTCTTCTGCCGACCCCCGGGACTGCACCGACCGGTTCCTGCGAAACCGACTCGACGTCGCGAAACACTAGCGGCCCGGGGGCGGCAAGGGAAGCCCGGGGTCGGGGTCGGGTGTGCGGGCAGGTCAGCACTGTCAGGGCCACCCTGACAGCGACCGCTCGGCCCGCCGGCACTGGCCGAGCAGGTCAGTACTCGGACCGGTCCGGATCCAGTCCGTGCAGCGGGAACAAGGCCTGGCGGGTCTTGGTGATCTCCTGGTCGATGCGGGAGGCAGGGTCACCCTCGCCGCCCTCCCACGGGCGGTACTCCGTCGACATCCGGTCGGTGAACATCGTGGGCGCCTTGGCGCCGGCACGCTCATGGACGTAGTCGCGCCAAGCGGTGGGGGTGGCGCCGGCCAAGCGACGACCTGCAGCGATCGCGATCAGCTGGGTCCACGACCTTGGAACCACCTGCACGGTCTCGTAGCCGCCGCCGCCCAGCGCGATCCACCGTCCCCCGGTGACCTCGTGGGCCAGCCTGTGCAGGGCCTTGTAGGAGGCGCGATGTCCGTCCACCGACAGCAGGAGGTCCGTGAGGGGGTCGAGCGTATGGCTGTCCGCGCCGTGCTGGGTCACAAGCACACTCGGGCGGAAGGCACGAATCAGCGGAAGTGCCACGGCGTGGAAGGCCCGCAGCCAGTGGGAGTCCCTGGTGCCCGGCGGCAGCGCCACGTTGACCGCGTAGCCGGTGCCCTCGCCCTCCCCGGTCTCGTGGGGCCATCCCGTGCCCGGGAAGAGGAACCGGCCCGACTCGTGCAGCGAGACGGTCAGGACCCGCGGGTCGGAGTAGAAGGCGGCCTGCACCCCGTCGCCGTGATGGGCGTCCACATCCACGTACGCCACCCGGTCGCATCCGTTCGCCAGCAGCCAGGCAATCCCGACCACCGCGTCGTTGTACACGCAGAAGCCGGCGGCTCGGTCGCGCATGGCGTGGTGCAGCCCGCCTGCGATGTTGACCGCATGGTCGGCACGGCCGGTCCACACCGCCCGGGCCGCGTCGACCGTGCCGCCCACCGCGAGCGCGCTGGCCTCGTGCATCCGCTCGAACACCGGGTTGTCGGGAGTCCCGAGGCCGTAGCGGTCCAGCCAGTCCTGCGGCGCCAGGCTTCCCACGCCCCGCACGTAGGAGACGTAGTCCGGGTCGTGGGCCAGAGCGAGGATGTCGTCGTCGGCGGTCCGGGGAGCCACCACGGTCAGGTTGTCGCGGTCGAGCAGCCGCAGAGAGCGGGCCAGGGCGATCGTCAGGTCCAGCCGCAGCGGTCGCATCGGGTGCTGGGGCCCGAAGTCGTACTCGGTGAACTGCTGATCCCAGATCAGCTCCACCCGGTCGCTCATGATCGGCCCCGGGCGTTGTCGGGTTCCGGCGTCCGCGGCGCTCCCAGCTCGGCCGAGCGGCGAGCCGCGGCGGCCATCGCCCGGGCGACGTGTGCGCGTACAGCGCCCTCCTCGAGCTCACCGATGGCTGCGACCGTCGTCCCTCCGGGCGAGGAGACGGCTTCCCGCAGCTGGACCGGGTGATCACCGGTGACCGTCAGCATCTCCCCGGCCCCGCGCACCGTCTGCACGCTCAGCTGCCGTGCCACCTCCCGGGGCAGTCCCAGTCGGACGGCCCCGTCAACCATCGCCTCGACGAGGTAGAACAGGTACGCCGGACCGCTTCCGGACACTGCGGTCACCGCGTCCATCCACGCCTCGGGAACCTCTACCACCTCGCCGACCGCGGCGAACAGCTCGGTGACGCGACGCAGCTGACCGCCGTTGGCCGCAGTCCCGAGAGACAGCGCCGTCATGCCCGTGCCCACCAGTGCGGGGGTGTTGGGCATGGCGCGCACCACCGCCGTGCCCCCGGGTAGGAGCGCCTCGAGGGTGCTCAGCGTGACCCCGGCCGCGACGCTGACCACGACGGCGTCCTCCGCCAGCAGCGGTCCCGCGTCGGCGAGCACGGTCGCGACGTCACCCGGCTTGACGGCAACGACGACGGTCTCGGCCCGCGCGACCGCCTCATCCAGCCCCGTCGTGCTGACGCCGTAGCGGTCGAGGAGGAACGCAGCGCGATCCGGGCTGGCCTCGACGACGCGGAGCTGCGAGGCCGAGACGCCGGAACGCAGCGCGCCGGCCACCAGCGCCTCGCCCATACGTCCGCCGCCGACAACCACGAGTCGGGTCACAGTCCGTCCCTCCCTGATCAGGATCCCTGGACCAGGACACCCCACACCGTAGACCCAGGCTCACCAGCCTGCGGTGGCACTCACCCGGGGCGACGCCAGGCATCGACGTCGCGGCCCATCGACGACGCCGCCATGTGCAGTCTCGTGTATGCGAGGGCCTCGGCGAGCAGCGCCTCCCGGTCGGCCCTCGACTCGGCGCGCCGGGTGTTGACCTCGATGATCACAGCGCCTTCGTAGGAGCTGTGCGCCAGCAGCTCGAGGATCTCGGCGGTCGGCTGCGTCCCGTGGCCCGGGAGCAGGTGCTCGTCGCGTCCGCTGCCCGACCCGTCCGCGAGGTGGATGTGCGCCAGCCGGTCGCCCATGTGCTCGATCATGTCCAGCGCGTCCGCCTGCGCCGTCGCGGTGTGGGAGAGGTCGAGCGTGAAATGGCGGTAGTCGTCGTTGACGACATCCCACGTGGGCGAGTAGGCGGATAGCCGCTGCCCGCGCGCACGCAGCGGGAACATGTTCTCCACCGCGAAGTGCACGGCGGTCTCCTCGGCCATCCGCCAGATGCCACGGACGAACTCCCGGCTGTAGTCGCGCTGCCAGCGGAAGGGGGGATGGACCACCACGGTGCTCGCTCCCAGACGCTCGGCCACCTCGCGTGCCCGCACGAGCTTGGCCCACGGCTCGGAGCCCCAGACCCGTTGCGTGATGAGCAGGCACGGAGCGTGCACAGCAAGAACCGGGACCCCGTGATAGTCGGACAGCCGCTGCAGCGCCTCGGTGTCCTGGCTGACCGGGTCGGTCCACACCATCACCTCCACGCCGTCGTAGCCCAGGCGTGCCGCGATCTCGAAAGCTGTCGCGGTCGACTCCGGATAGACAGACGCGGTGGACAGTCCGACCTTGGCCGCAGGCACGCGCAACCCCGGCCCGGGCTCCGGGCGTGGTTCGGGGGCGGGGCGGGTGCTCACGAGACGAGAGTACGGATTCGTCGGGCCCCTGTGCCAGACCTGGGGAGAGTGCCGTCCGATGTCCAGCCCATGGGCAGGCCCGATGTCCGAGGAGCCGTCCTGAGCGACCTCCGGGGGAGGCAGGTCAGGGCTCGATCTTGTAGCCGAGACCCCGCACGGTCACCAGGCACTGCGGGTTCGAGGGATCCTGCTCGATGCGTGACCGGAGCCGCTTGACGTGGACGTCCAGTGTCTTGGTGTCACCCACGTAGCCGATCCCCCAGACCCGGTCGATGATCTGGTTGCGCGTCACCACCCGCCCGGCATTGCGCATCAGGTACTCGAGCAGGTCGAACTCCTTGAGAGGCAGCTGGACCGTCTCGCCCTTGATCGTGACGACATGGCGGTCTACATCCATGCGCACCGGGCCCGCCTCGAGGGTCGCCGGCTCTGTCTCGGTCGAGCTGCCGCGCCTGAGCACGGCCCGAATCCTGGCCACCAGCTCCCGTGCCCCGAAGGGTTTGGTGACATAGTCGTCCGCGCCCAGCTCCAGTCCGACCACCTTGTCGATCTCCGAGTCCCGGGCAGTCAGCATGATGATCGGCACCGCCGACCGCTGCCGGAGCCTGCGGCAGACCTCGGTGCCAGGCAGACCCGGCAGCATCAGGTCCAGCAGCACCAGGTCGGCCCCGACGCGGTCGAACTCCTCGAGCGCGTCCGTACCGCTCGCTGCCACGGACACCTCGAAGCCCTCCCGCTTGAGCATGTACTCGAGCGCCTCCGAGAATGACTCCTCGTCCTCCACCACCAGGATCCTCGTCACGCCACACCCTTTCGCTCGGGACGGTGTCCACGGGTGGTCGAAGTGCCTTCGGGCGCCACGCTCCGGGTAGCCGGTTCGGCGGCGCGAAGGTCCGGGAGGACGGGAAGGACGACCGTGAACGTCGACCCGGATCCGGGGGCGGACCACAGGCGCACGTCTCCGCCGTGGTTGGTCACGATGTGCTTGACGATCGACAGCCCCAGCCCCGTGCCACCGGTTGCGCGCGACCGCGCATCGTCGACCCGGAAGAACCGCTCGAAGATGCGCTCCTGGTCCGCGCGGGCGATCCCGATGCCCTGGTCCGAGACCGAGATCTCCAGATCGTCACCGACGCGCCTCACCCCCACACCGACCGGGCTGCCGCTCGGCGAGTAGGCGATCGCATTGTCGATGAGGTTCACCAGCGCCGTCACCAGCTGGGGCTCGTACCCGCTGACGTGCATCCCGGACGGCTCGGCGACGACCAGCTTGATCCGACGGTCCTCCGCACCCAGCCGGGAACGATCGACCGCTTCACGCACCACCTCGTCCACCGCAACCGGGCCGGCGTCAGGCATGGGGTCGCCGCCCTGCAGTCGTGACAGCTCGATGACTTCGCTGACCAGGCGGCCCAGGCGCTCCGCCTCGTGGATCATGCGCTCGCCGAACCGCCGGACAGAATCGGGATCATCCGCGGATGCCACGACCGCCTCGGCCAGCAGCGACAGCGCCCCGACCGGGGTCTTGAGCTCGTGGCCGACGTTGGCGATGAAGTCACGGCGGACCGCCTCGAGCCGATCAGCCTCAGTCATGTCGGTCACCAGCAGGGCTACTGCGACCGACCCGTCGAGGGGCACGGTCCGCACGGCGACCGGAGTGACGCGTCGTGCCGGCCTGCGTCTGCGAATCTCGTATCGGGCGTCCCTGGTGGCTCCGTCACGCGTGGTCGCCAGAGCCTGCTCAAGCAGTCCCTTCTCCCTCAGATGAGAGCCCTCGACCAGGCCCAGCTCGGTGGCCGCAATGTTGGCGAAGGCAACCGCGCCGGACGCTTCCAGCACCACTACTCCCGTGGGGAGGATTTCCAGTGCCGGGACAGCGGCGACATCCGCCTCGCGGGAGGCACCCTTCATCGGGGCGACCGTCTGGGTGGGTGTGCGCCGCCACGGGACCGACACGGCTCCCAGCCCCCACAGCGCACCCGCTGAGACCGCGGTTGCCGCCATAGCCAGGTCCACTGCTCCCACGGGTTCAGGCTAGAGGGCGAAATGCAGCGGTTCCCCCCCTCGGACCTCGGTCGACGGGAGGTGACCACAGGTGTTCATCCCTTCGTTCATACGTGTTCACGTCGCCGTATCGGGGCGCAGTACAGCGTCGCTACGATCATCCCTGACCCGATGCTGCGAGTCACGGGCAATGCCGCTCCAGTCGTACGCGTCGCCGGTTCACACGGTCGGGCCGGTAGCGTGGACCCGCCTACGGAGGTTGAACGAGCATGACGAACGGGCACCACAGCCTGCGACAGGTCTTTCACGAGGGGCTCGCGTTCCTCACCGACGAGATGACGGAGATGAGCCGGCTAGTCGAACAGGCGCTGGCTGACGCGACGACCGCGCTTCTGGAGGCAGACCTTTCGCTGGCCGAGCAGGTCATCAGCGGCGACGACCAGATCGACCAGATCTATCGCGAGAACGAGGAGATGTCCGTCGACCTGATCGCGCGCCAGCAGCCGGTGGCGAGCGACCTGCGCGTGGTGATCACATCCCTGCGCAGCGTGGTCTCACTGGAGCGGATGGGCGACCTCGCGGTGCACGTCGCCGACGTAGCCCGACGACGCTACCCCGAGCACGCCGTGCCCGACGACCTCAAGGACACCTTCGAGGACATGTCGACGACTGCCCGCCGCATGGTGGCCCTCTGCCGGAAGATGATCCAGACCGGGGAGGCCGACCGCGTGACCGAGGTGCGGGCCCTCGACGACGTCCTGGACGCGCACCACCGCCGGATGTTCAGCATCATCCTCGACGCGAACAAGTACGACACGGCGACCGCTGTGGACGTCGTGATGCTCAGCAGGTTCTACGAGCGCTACGCCGACCACGCTGTGAGCTTCGCCAACCGGCTGCAGTACCTCTACACCGGAGAGCTCACCAACGCGAAGGAGTAGCTCGCGGGGCTGGCCCATCTCGGGGAGCTGGCCCATCTCGCGGGGTTGGGCTGGCGCGCACCCGAAGGGAGCCCTGCGTCTCGCGCACGCGCAGGGAGCCCGGCGCCGCCTAAGGGTGCACGGGTTCCCTGACCCCGACTTTGTGTGCAGAAGTGGCCTCCCGATGCACACAAAGTCCTAGGTGGTCCAAGCCGTCACACCTCGGTTGAAGCGCTGACCAGGGCTTTTGTACCGGTGCCGTGGCGCAGCCGCGCACTTTGTGTGCAGCGGGCGGCCCGTCCTGCACACAAAGTCGGCGTGCAGCCCTCGCTACTTCTTGCCCTGCGCCGCTACCGCCGCGATGGCCGATGCTGCGGCGTCGGGGTCGAGGTACTCACCGCCGGCCACAGTCGGCTGCAGGTTGTCGTCGAGCCGGTAGACCAGCGGGATGCCGGTGGGGATGTTCAGCTTGATGACACCCTCGTCGCTCATGTTCTCCAGGTGCTTGACGAGCGCCCGGAGCGAGTTGCCGTGCGCTCCCACCAGCACCGTTCGTCCGTCGCGCAGGTCGGGAACGATCGCGTCGTACCAGTACGGCAGCATCCGAACGACGACATCGGCGAGGCACTCGGTGTCCGGGATGATGTCTGGTGCCAGCGAGGCGTAGCGGGCGTCCTTGGCAGCAGCGCCGGGGTCATCCGCGTCCAGGGGCGGCGGCGGCACATCGTAGGACCGACGCCAGACCGTGAACTGCTCCTCGCCGTAGGTGGCCAGGGTCTCAGCCTTATTCTTCCCCTGCAGCGCACCGTAGTGCCGCTCGTTCAGCCGCCATGAGCGACTCACCGGAATCCAGTGCCGGTCACAGCCCTCCAACGCGAACTGGGTGGTCTTGATGGCGCGCTTGAGCAGGGAGGTGTGGGCAACGTCGGGCAGAACACCCGCCTGGGTCATCAGCGTGCCCGCGTGCGCGCCCTCTTCGACGCCCTTCTCCGAGAGGTCGACGTCCACCCATCCGGTGAACAGGTTGGCCTTGTTCCATTCGCTCTCACCGTGGCGAAGCAGCACCAGCGTCATGGTCATGGCGGCAGCCTAGTAGGTGCCTCACGGACGCCTCGGGGGACCCCTGGCCGGTCCTGGCCGGTCCTAGCCGGTCCTAGCCGGTCCTAGCCGGTCCTAGCCGGTCCTAGCCGGTCCTAGCCGGGATCGGCGAATCGTGAGAACGCCTGGAGGTTCGCCAGCGACTCCCCCCGCTCGGTACGCCAGGCCCACTCGCGGCGGATGGCGGAAGAGAACCCGATGCCCAGCATGGCGTTGAAGTTCTCGTCCACGTAGGTCAGCACGCACCCCAGAATCCGGTCGATCTCATCCCCGGTGACCGAGTGCAGCGGCAGGCGGCCGACCACGTAGACGTCGGAGTCGGCGTCCAGGGCGAACGACACCCCGTACATCCGCGTGTTGCGCTGCAGCAGGAAGTCGTAGAGGCGAGCGTGGTTCTCGTCGGCATGGCGCATGACGAAGGCCTCGACGAGCAGCGAGTGCTCGCCGACCACCAGCCAGCACGGAGTCGCCAGACGGTTCTCACCCGGGAGGGAGACGAGGAACTGCCCCTCCGCGTGGCGCACGAAGTCCGCCCCCCGGTCCTGGAGGACCCGGAGGATGAAGGCATCGAGCTCCGCTCGGCTCGGCACGTAGGGAGCCCAGGGCGGTGTCGGCAGCATCTCGTCATCGACCACGCGCTCGCCCTTCCCTTCCGGTCCCGCCGCCGACCCAGGCGGCAGGCAGTTCACGGTAGACGCTCAACAGGCTCTCCACCGTCCGGTCCCACGGGAAGGCGCGCGCATGCAGCGCCGCACCCGCGGCCAGCCGGGAGCGGTACGCCTCGTCGCTGAGCACCGGGCGCAAGGCACCTGCCACGGATGCCGCATCCGTCGACTCCACCAGGACGCCTGAGATCCCGTCGGCGACCGCCGTGACGAGACCCCCGACCCGGGTCGCCACAACCGGGGTTCCACAAGCCTGTGCCTCCAGCGCCACCAGCCCGAACGACTCACTGCGGGACGGCATCACCAGCACGTCGGCACTGCGGTACAGATAGGTGAGCTCGTCGTGTGGGACCGGGCCCAGCACCCGGACCATCCCCTCCCGCGAAGGATCATCCGATCCTCGGAGCCGTACCGAAGCGGTCCCGCTGGTACCTCCGGCCAGGAGTACCAGCAGTCGCTCGGTCAACCCGGGATGCGTTCGCACCAGCTCCCGAGCCGCATCGACGACTACGTCCGGGCCCTTGAGCGGCTGTATGCGTCCGACGTAGAGCACGACGAGCGCCCCCTGCGGTAGGCCGCAGCGATCCCGGGCCTCGCGCTTGGAGCCGGGCCGGAAGGTCCTGAGGTCGACTCCGGGGGGAACGACGGGCACCCGGCTCGGGTCGGCCCCGTAGAGTTCGACGAGTGCCTCCCGGTCGGCAGCCGAGTTGACCACCTGGGCATCTGCGACCGTCGTCAGGTGGTCTTCGGCCAGAACCCGTGCCTCGGACTCACCCCCCTGCCCGGGAGGACGGAGCGCGTCCTTCACGCGGGCGAGCGTGTGCGGGGTGTGCACGAGCGGAACGCCCCAGCGCTCGGCGAGCATCGCGCCTACCTCGCCTGACAGCCAGTAGTGGGAGTGAATGAGGTCGAATCCGTCCCGGACCCGCTCCTGCCCCCGCAGCACGGAGGCCGAGAATGCGCTCAGTAGTCCCGGCAGATCCTCCTTGGCGACAGTGCGGCGCGGTCCTGCCTCGACATGTCGGACCCTTACCCCGGGAGCGAGCTCGGTCACCGCCGGCTGGTCGGGGTGCGTGGCACGGGTGAAGATGTCCACGGCCACGCCTCGTCTCGCCAGGAGGCGGGAGGTCTCCGCGACGTAGACGTTGAGCCCCCCGGCGTCCCCGGAGCCCGGCTGCGCGAGCGGCGAGGTGTGGGCGGAGATGACCGCCAGGCGTCTGGGTGTACCCGGCAGCATGGACCGCACAACCCTTCTCCCACTGCCTCTCACAGTGAGATGGCCACCCGACCCCACCGACCGCTCCCCGCCGCGCCAGCCCGTGCCGGCCGGCTGTTCCAGCGTCGTTGGTCTACTCGGTGTCGTCGGTCTATTCCAGTCTCGTCGGACTACTCAGTGTCGTCGGACTACTCAGTGTCGTCGGATGCCACCGTGCGCGCCGCCTTCACCGGCCGCTGCGCCCGGTGCCTCAGTCAGCGACCACAGTCAGCGACCACACTGCCCTACATACCCTACAGGGGTATGCTGAAAGCGTGGTCGGCTACTCCGGTGACAAAGAGGACCTACTGCGACGGCTGCGCCGCGTGGAGGGTCAGGTTCGAGGTCTGCAACGCATGGTCTCCGACGACGAGTACTGCATCGACGTCATCACCCAGGTCACTGCGGCCACCCGAGCACTGCAGTCGACCGCGCTGCTTCTGCTGACCGACCATCTGGATCACTGCGTACGTGATGCTGCCGCAGCCGGCGGACCGGACGCCGACGAGAAGATCCAGGAGGCTGCGGAGGCGGTCGCCCGCCTGGTCCGGTCGTAGCGGGCACAAGCGAGGCCACGCAGGCAGCGAACTGGTGGCGGATGAGCGGCGACTCGCAGTGACGAGTACGGGCGCGAAGAATGGGGCACGAACGGGGCGAGAACGGGACAGTGACGGGACGGACGGGACAGAACGCGAGAAGGACGAAAGAGGACGGTGTGATGACTGTTGCCGAGTACCGCGTGACGGGTATGACGTGCGGGCACTGCGAACGCGCGGTGGCCGCGGAGATCCGGAGGATCGGGGGGGTAACGGACGTGTCGGTCGACCTGTCATCCGGAAGGGTGCAGGTGTCGTCCGACGTTCCGCTCGCGGAAGCAGACGTGCGGGCCGCAGTGGAGGAAGCGGGCTACGAGCTGACATGAGCACGACATGAATGCAGCGACAGGGTCGAGCACCCACGACGGAACCGAACCGCGAGTGCTGGAGCCGGGCACACTCGACATCGGTGTCGCCGGGATGACCTGTGCCTCCTGCGTCGCCCGCGTGGAACGAAAGCTCAACCGCGTGCCCGGTGTCACCGCCACGGTCAACCTCGCCACCGAGTCGGCCCATGTCGAGCTCTCCGAGGCCGTGGCCCTCGAGGTGCTGACCGACGCGGTCTCCGCGGCCGGGTACACGCCGATACCTCCGCCAGCCGAGCCCGCTACCGACGGCACGGTCCCGCCCGGAACCGGTCCTGGCTCAGGCACCGAAGCAGGCACCGAACCGGGTGCCCCATCGGGCGCCCACCCAGCCGCGGGAACCACCGCGTCGGACCGGCATGCCCACTCCGCCGTACCCGGCTACGAGCTCCGTACCCGGCTGGTCGTAGCCGTGCTTCTGACGGCGCCGCTGATGGTGCTGTCCATGGTGCCGGCGCTGCACTACACGGGGTGGGGCTGGCTCGCCCTGGGACTGGCGACACCCGTGGTTACCTGGTGCGCCTGGCCCTTCCACCGGGGAGCCTTGCGGGCGCTGCGGCACGGAACCAGCACGATGGACAGCCTCGTCAGTCTCGGCGTCACTGCCGCGTACCTGTTCTCCGTCGCCTCGCTCGTACTAGGCGGAGAGCACCTCTACTTTGAGGTCTCAGCGGCAGTGACCACCTTCCTCCTGCTCGGAAGGTCGCTGGAGAGCCGTGCGCGCCGGGAGTCCGGCGCGGCCCTGCGAACCCTCATGGATCTCGGCGCCAAGGACGTATCAGTGCTCCGCGACGGAGTGGAGCACCGGGTCCCTGTCGACGCACTCCGGGCGGGCGAGGAGTTCCTGGTGCGGCCGGGCGAGCGAGTCGCTACCGACGGTGTCGTCCTGACCGGGGCGTCGGCGGTCGACACGAGCATGCTCACCGGCGAGTCGGTCCCGGTCGAAGTCGGACCGAGAGACGAGGTGGTCGGCGGGACGGTGTGTCTGGACGGCCTGCTCCGGGTACGGGCGACGCGGGTTGGCGCTGACACCAGGCTTGCCCAGATCACGCGCCTCGTCCTCGATGCGCAGGCGGCCAAGGCCCCCGTACAGCGCCTCGCGGACCGGATTTCCGCCGTCTTCGTACCCCTGGTTCTCACGATCTCGCTGACCACGCTGGTGGTCTGGCTCGTCGCGACCGGCGACGTCGACGCGGCCTTCACCGCCGCTGTATCGGTGCTGGTGATTGCCTGCCCGTGCGCCCTCGGCCTGGCGACCCCCACCGCGATGCTGGTCGGGACGGGACGCGGAGCGCAGCTGGGCATTCTGGTCAAGGGGCCGGAGGTACTCGAGTCCACCCGGCGGGCCGACACCGTGGTACTGGACAAGACCGGGACCCTGACCCAGGGGACGATGTCGCTCGCGTCGGTAGTGCCGGCTCCCGGCACGGACGCCACCGCCCTGCTGGCGGCTGCCGCCGCCGTGGAACACGGCTCCAGCCATCCGGTAGCTCTCGCGGTCGTGTCAGCAGCGACCGAGCGAAACATTGCGGTCGGCGAGGCATCGGACTTCCGCAATGTACGAGGACTGGGCGCCCAGGCCAGGGTCGCCGGCCGGCTGGTCGCGGTCGGTCGTCCGAGCTGGCTTGCCGAGCGCGGTATCAGGGTGCCAGCCTGGGAGGACGTGTCATCGGTCGAAGGCGGCGGCCGGGCGGCCGGTGCGGGCCAGGACTCCGGAGCGACCCTGGTTGCCGTTGCGGTGGACGGCAGGTACGCGGGTCTGCTGACTCTCACCGACACCGTACGGGCAACGAGCGCCGCCGCCGTCGAGCGCTTCCGCTCCCTGGGACTCGAGCCGTACCTTCTCACCGGTGACCATCGGCCCGCCGCCCTGCGCGTTGCCGACGAGGTGGGCATCCCCCCTGGGAATGTCCTCGCAGACGCACGACCGGAGGACAAGGTCTCGGTTGTCGAGGGACTCAAGGCGGATAACCGCGTAGTCGCGATGGTCGGGGACGGGGTGAACGACGCGGCTGCGCTGGCGACCGCCGACCTGGGGATCGCTGTGGGGGCGGGTACGGACGCGGCCATCGAGGCCTCGGACCTGACTCTGATGCAGGATGACCTGCTGCTGGCCGCCGACGCCGTACGGCTGTCGCGGGCCACGCTTCAGACGATCAAGGGGAACCTGTTCTGGGCCTTCTCCTACAACGTCGTCTCGATCCCGCTGGCCGCGGCCGGACTTCTCAACCCGATGATCGCCGGTGCCGCCATGGCCTTCTCAAGCTTCTTCGTCGTTACCAACAGCCTCCGCCTGAGGCGATTCCAGCCCTCGTCGGAGAAGCCCTCGTCCGAGCAGCGCTCGAATGCAGCGGGTCACTCCGGGGTGGACTCGGCAAGCGCTCTCGCGAAGGCGTCATAGGTCTGCTGGGAGAACAGCACGAACCGGACCTCATCCACGTCCGCCTCACTGCTGCGCACCGCGGCGACTGCCTGGCGGGCCGCGTCCTCGAGCGGCCAGCCGTAGATACCTGCCGAGATCGCGGGAAACGCGATCGTACGGGCGCCCGCGTGCGCGGCCTCGGCGATGGAACGTCGGTAGGCCGAGCGCAGCGCATCCGACCGATCCACCCGCGGGTCGTAGACGGGACCCACCGCGTGAACGATGAAGCTCGCCGTCATCCGCCCGCCAGCGGTGACCACGGCCTCACCCGCCGGCACTCCGGACGGGAACCGGCGATGCCGGATCGCCTGCGCGTCCTCGAAGACGTCGGCGCCGGCCGCCCGGAATATCGCCCCGCACACTCCCCCGCCCGGCGCCAGCATGGGATTGGCGGCATTGACAACCGCATCTACATCCTGAGTGGTGATGTCGCCGATGTGAAGCGTGATCTCCACGTGAGCTCTCCTGTCCCGAGAGACCGACGGTCCGCAGCGATCCGCCCGGACTGCGCGGCCCCGCGGGCTCTCAGTACTGCCGACGGCCGCCGATGGCGCGCACCGCGGGGCGTACGTCCACGATGTAGACGATCGAGGCGACAAGTCCGATCAGTCCGATGATGTTCATGACACCGATGACCAGGCTCACCGCGCAGGCCAGGCCGAGGACGATCATCCAGGCCTGCTTGGCCCACTTCTCCGCGGCTACGTAGGCGGACGCGGGACGTAACGCGGCATCAACGAAGGCGAACGCCTGCATCACCAGCAGGGCGAGGCCGATGAGGCCCAGCACGTCGTTGAATGCGTTGACCACAGGCACATAGGCAGTCTAGTTCTCCGCCCAGGTCGCGTCCCGCGGAAGACACACAAGCCCCCGATCCCCACACGGGGATCGGGGGCCTGTGCTCTGTCAGTTGTCGTCGTCCCTGCGGGGGGCGACGGGTTGCGTCGACAGCCTCAGGCGGTCTGCGCCTCGTCGTCTGCCTCGGTCGAGGACTCGGCAACGGTTTCGACGGACTCGTCGGACCCGTCGGAGTCAGTCACGACCGGCTCCGTAGCCTCCGCAACCGGGGCCTCCGCAGCAGGGGCTTCCGCCGCGGGGGCTGCCACGACGGGCGCCTCGGCTGACTCGCCCAGCCGGCGAATCTGGACCTTGACCCGGTCGACGAGGGAGGTCACGAGAGTGCCGAGACCCTCGCGGGCCTTGGCCACGTCACTGGTGACCTCATCGCGCGTCGGCAGCTCGAACGCCTTGACCTTGCCCTGGACGTCATCCAGGATCTCCTGAACGTCGACGCTCTTGACCTGGTCACGCAGCTGACGCTGCAGCACGTTCGCCTGGGTCACGGCCTTGCCCTGCAGGTCCTTGGCCTGAACGCTGACCTTGCCCCGAACCTCCTTGGCCTGGGACACCGCCTCACCCTGCAGCACCTTCGCCTGGGACACGGCCTTGCCCTGCAGGTCCTTGGCCTGAACGCTGACCTTGCCCCGAACCTCCTTGGCCTGGGACACCGCCTCACCCTGCAGCACCTTCGCCTGGGACACGGCCTTGCCCTGCAGGTCCTTGGCCGTCGCGACCGCGGTCTCCTGTGCCTTGCGTGCCTGCTCAACTACAGTCATCGTGCATCTCCTTCAATTTCGGCCGCGCGTGCGGCTCCATGTGGGTTGTCTCAGACGAGCTCGGTCTGCTTGATCTGGTCGGTCTGCTCAGCCTCAGGGGCGTCCGCCGGACCGCTCGCCGCGGCGTTCTCCATGCAGTACGCCTCGTAGATCCCGACCAGCACGTCCTTCTGACGCGCAGTCAGGCCCTGGTCCGCGCGTACCGCCCGTACCACATCAGGCTGTCCGTCCTGGGAGTCCTCGGTGAGGATCCCGGCGCGGACGTACAGTGCCTCGGTGGAAATGCGCAGCCCTGACGCGATCTGCTGCAGGATCTCCGCGCTCGGATGCCGCAGTCCTCGCTCGATCTGACTCAGGTAAGGGTTGCTCACACCCGCTCGGTGAGCGAGCTGACGCACCGAGAGGTCATTCTTGCGACGCTGCTCGCGGATGTACTCCCCGACGCTGCGACGCTGTCCTCCCGACATGCCCTCACCTCCTCAATTGCCTTACACGATGTACGCTACGCTGCACTGCTAGCAATAGCAAGCACTGCGCTGCCTTACGCTAGCGTGATCTCGCTCACGAACGGGGCAGGCTGCCGGCTGCCGTCCCATGCCCGGTCCCGCGCAGCCCTTGCTGAGCCCGCCGACCCGCACCGGCCCCGGCGAGGGACGCCAGCTCGGAGTCCGGGTCGATCGCGGCCACCGCTGTGCCGCCGTCCGGAAGCTCCACCACCAACGACGCTTCACCGGGCACCGCCCGCTTCACCACAGCAAGGCACACCGAGCCCTGCTCGTGATGTCGAGCGGACGTACCCACGAAGCCGACCGGCCGCTCCTCCCAGAGGACCCGGGCGCCGTGAGCCGGCAGCTCCTCACTGGTGCCATCGAGGTGGAGCAGGACCTGCCGGCGCGGAGCCCTGCCCATGGCGTGGATCCGGGCGACCGTCTCCTGCCCTGGGTAGCAGCCCTTGTCCAGGTGCACGGCGGTCGCGACCCAGGACAGCTCGTGAGGCACGGACCGGTCGTCGGTCTCGAAGCCTTGGCGAGGCTCGGCCGCTCCGACGCGAAGCGCCTCCCAGGCCTCAAGACCGGCAGGTGCGGCTCCCGAGTGGACGAGGACGCGTGCCTGAGCCTCGAGATCTGCACGCGGAACCCACACGTCGAAGGCGTTAGCGGGCCACCGCCGCCGTCGCACGATGCGCTGGGGCGCGGCGCCCGGCTCGGCCGGGGGCTCGGCCGGGGGCTCGGCCGGGGGCTCGGGGGGAGCGCTGGAGGCCGCGCTGCCCGAGTCGGCATCGGAGGCGGCGCCCGAGTCAGGGTCAGAGCTGGCTTCGACGTCGACGCCGGCGTCGGCGAGGACCTGCTCCGAGCGCGGGCCCGCCACAACCAGCTGCGCCCAAGCGTCGGAGACATC
Source organism: uncultured Actinomycetota bacterium (assembly GCA_963752715.1). Classification (GTDB taxonomy): domain Bacteria; phylum Actinomycetota; class Actinomycetes; order Mycobacteriales; family CAVVZQ01; genus CAVVZQ01. Next base: position 348,813 of record CAVVZQ010000006.1, read on the forward strand.
CACCACCTCGACGCGCATCAGGAAGCGCATACGGTCCAGGAAGGCCGACAACGGTGCCGCGGATCCGGGCTCGGTGTCGAGCCAGGTCGTCGTACCGTCGTCGAACACACCCACGTGGAACTCGACGTGACCCTGCGCATCGAGCAGGAGTGCCTCTGTGCTCTCCCCTGGGGCCAGCCCCGCAACGTGCTGGCTGAGCATGCTGTGCAGCCAGGGCAGTCGATCCGGCCCCGTCACGGTGACTAGTCCGCGGTTACTTCTGTCGACCAGACCAGCCGCCCGTACCAGGGATCGCTGCTCGCGTATCGGCCCGCCGTAGTGCGCCGCCACGCCCCCGTCGGGACCGGTGGCCTCGACCGCACCGGGGAGGCCCAGCAGGACGGAACGGCTCGGGTCCGGTCCGGCAGGCGAGTGCGATGTCGTGGCCTCAGCCATCCTCCGAGCCTTCCTCGAGCCCCTCGGTCAGCATCTCGGAGGCATCGTCGGCGCATTCCCGGCACAGCCCGAACACGGCCAGATGGGTCACGTCGACGGTGAAGCCGTGCTGGCGGGCAGCCTCGCGTACGACCGGCTGCGCGATATCCACCGGGGCCTCGATGACCCGGTTGCAGCCCCGGCACACCAGGTGAACGTGCTCGGAGCCGACGTCGGTGGCGTGGTAGGTCGGTGAGCCATGCTGCAGATGGACATGCGTGACCAGACCGATCTCCTCGAGCAGCTCCAGCGTGCGGTACACGGTCGTGATGTTCACCCCGGAGGCCGTCCGCCGGACCTCACCAAGAACGTCCTCGACCGTGGCATGACCGAGCGTGGTCACCGCCTCCAGGACCAGCTGTCGCTGCGGGGTCAGGCGGTACCCCTTCTCACGCAGCGCGTCCTGCCATTGCGTCCCGCCCATGTGGCAAGGGTATGGCGTCAGCCGCCGGACATCCCATCGGCGGACCCATCGAGCGCTTCTCACCCACCCCCCATGCCACGACTCCGCCCAGCCCCTCGAGCGCGCGAAGGCCCCCGTGCAATAGGTTCACAGGCGTGACCGACACCCACGCCGCAGCCTGCATCTCAGCCGCGCAGGCCCTGGAACGTGCACCCTCCGACCCGGTCGAGGTCCTCGTCGGACTCGACGGATTCGTCGACCACATCATCGACGTCGTGGACACCCGCAGCTCCCCGACCGACTACCAGCGGGTTCCCACGATCGCCGCCCTGGGACAGCGCATCAGTGCCGCCGCGGGAAAGAGCGCGAACCTGGAACTGGTCATCACTACGACCAAGATCGGCGGCAACGGGCCCATCATGGCCAACGCCCTTGCCGCGCAGGGCGCGTCCGTGGACGTGGTGGGACTGCTGGGCGAGGGCGACACGGTTGAACCTGTCTTCGCCGAGCTGGCCGGACGGGCGGCGCGCGTCATCAGCCTGGGACCTGCCTCGGTCAGCGACGCACTGGAGTTCGACGACGGCAAGATCATACTGGGCAAGCACCAGTCCCTGGGCCTTGTCACCTATGACCGGCTGGTGCAGGCGTGCGGTGGGGTCGAGGGGCTGCGCCAGCTGCTGCGTGCGCCCCACGGCATCGCGACCACGAACTGGACGATGCTGCTCGGGATGACCGACATCTGGAAGCGGCTCGCCGAGGAGATCCTGCCGGGGCTGAGAGAGGACCGCCCCTGGTGGTTCATCGACCTGGCCGACCCGGCCAAGCGGACGCTCGAGGACCAGCGCGCAGCGCTGAGCAGCCTGGCGGAGATCCAGAGCCACGCCGACGTCGTCCTCGGCCTCAACGAGGCCGAGCTCCGGCAGATGCTCAACGCTGCCGGGCTTGCCTGGAACGACGATGTGGACACTCTGACAGCGGCCCAGCACGGTTGCGCCGCGCTGCGGGAGGCGACGTCGCTGTCGGTGGTCATGTGCCACCGGGTGCAGGACGCCGCGTGCGCCTGGGACGGCGGCTCGGTTCAGGTGGACGGGTTCTTCGAGCCGAAGCCCAAGATCACCACGGGCGCGGGGGACCACTTCAACGCCGGCTTCTTCGGAGCGTGGCTGCGCGGGGTCGACCCCCTGTCGTGCCTCCTGGTGGGCGGCGCCACCAGTGGCTCATACGTCCGCAGCGGCATCAGCCCGACGCGCTCCGATGTCGTCGAGTTCCTGCGTACCTATCACCCCTCGGACGGGTCCACCGATGGCTGATGACCCCTCGGGGGGACTTCCCCCGCTGTCCGTACCGGCCGCGGCCGATGTTCCCCTCGACACCGACAGCGTCCGTTCCGGGCCCGACCTCGACCCGGCGCTGCTCCGCCTGCTGCCGCTGCTGGGGACCTGGCGGGGAGCCGGCAAGGGAAGTCATGTCGACGGTACGGACTACGACTTCGGACAGCAGATGCGCTTCACCCACGACGGCCGCGCTGTGCTCTCCTACGACTCGGTGACCTGGCAGCTGGACGCGATCGGCCAGGCCGGGTCCGTCCTGAGCCGGGAGCGCGGCATCTGGCGTCCGCGCCCGGAGGAGCCGGACGGCATCGAGGTCCTCTTGGTGCATGACGAGGGGTTCGCCGAGATCTCCGTGGGCACGGTCGCCGGAACGCGGTTCGAGCTGCGGTCCGACGTGCTGGCCCGCACCGGGACGGCCCCCGAGATCGCCGCCGTGCATCGGCTGTTCGGACTGGTCGAGGGCGACCTGCTGTACGCGTGGGACCGGTCGACTTCCTCCGCCCCCGAGCTCACCCCGTACATGTCCGCACGGCTGCGCCGGGTCTCCGACGCGCTGCAGGTCGGGACCAGCTGACCGGTCAGCCCAACAGGGCTCGGCTGATGATCATCTTCTGGATCTCGGTCGTGCCCCCACCGATCGAGCCGAGCTTCGCGTCCCTGAGATGGCGCTCTGCGGGGAACTCGCGCAGGTAGCCGTAGCCGCCGTGAATCTGAATCGCGTCGAGCGCGTTCTTGACCGAGAGCTCGCCCACCAGGGTCTTGGCGATCGACGCCTCGATCATGTGCTCCTGACCGTTCGTCTTCAGCCATGCCGCCCGGTACGTGGCCCACCGCGCGGTCTCCACGTTCATCTTCATCTCGGCGATCTTGTGGGAGACCGCCTGGAACTTGGCGATCGGCCTGCCGAACTGCTCGCGCTCCTTGGCATAGCGGATCGAGTCGTCCAGGTTGGCCTGCATACCGCCGACGCCGCCCGCGATCATCACCGTGCGTTCCCAGGAGAAGCACTCGAAGGCGATCTGCCACAGGGCCTGCCCCTCTGCCCCCAGGATGTTCGACTCGTGTACCCGGCAGTCGGTCAGGACCACCTCGGCCGTGGGAGAGGACCTGCAGCCCATCTTGTCCAGCTCTCGGCCGATGGCGAAGCCCGGGTTCGTCGTGTCGATGACGAAGGCAGTGGGACCCTTGTCGGTCTTGGCCAGGACCGTGCACACCGCTGCGATCGGGGCGTTGGTGATGAACATCTTCGAGCCGTTCAGGACGAAGTGCTCTCCGTCGCGCACCGCTGTGGTCCGGATCGCGCCCGCATCGGAGCCCGCCTCGGGCTCGGTCGACGCCCACGCCCCGACGTACGTGCCGTCACACAGCCCGGGCAGCCAGCGACGCTTGAGCTCCTCGGTTCCGTGCAGCCAGATGGGGACGGTCCCGATCACCCAGTGCGCGCCCAGCGACAGGTTGAACCCGCCGTCCTGACCGCCCTCGGCAAGGGCCTCGTTGACCAGCGCGCAGTCCAGCAGGGATGCGCCTCCTCCGCCGTACTCCTCCGGAATGGGCAGACCGACGTACCCCGCCTCTGCAGCACGCTTCCAGATCTCGTGGTCCCACCGGCCCTCACGGTCCCTGTCCGCCGCCCCGGGGGCGATGATGTCCCGGGCGAACGTACGGGCGGCGTCCATGACCGCCAGCTGTTCGTCGGTGAGCGAGAAGTCCATGCCAGCCTCCGGTACGCGTCGGTCCATGGCCTCGCGGCGCTACCGCCCGCAGCTCGCCCGGAGATCAGCCTCGGACGCTCAGCGTTGGCCCTGGAACAGCTTGTACACGACGTACAGCGAGAACCAGCCAATCAGCACGGAGGTGAGGACGAGGAGGATGAGGTACACGATCTCAAGGGCGTCCACGCCCCCGAGCATACCCGCCGCCCGCACCCGAGCCGCTGATGTGACCGTCACTGTCGGTACGCCGTCGTGGTGAACACACTAGCGGAGTCGCGCCGGAAGTGATTGTGTCGCACGGTGATCCGCACACTGGTGATCAAGACGACGGCGGGGGCGGACGACCCCGAGCGATGCTCCGCTGCGCTGACGGTGGCGGCGACGGCCGCGGCGTCCGGGCTGACAGTGTCGCTGTGGCTGTCCGGCGAGGCCGCGTGGCTCGCCGTCCCCGAACGGGCGGCCATGTTCGCGCTGCCCTACTCCCAGCCGGTCCCGGACCTGCTTGCCGCGGTCCTGGAGAACGGCTCGATCAGCGTGTGCTCGCAGTGCGCGAAGCGGCGCGGGCTGGAGGAGGGCCATCTGATGGCCCGGGCGCGCATCGCAGGGGCCGCGACGTACGTGGCCGAGGTCTCCTCGAACGATGTCCGGGCGCTCGTGTACTGAGGCTTCGCGCAGCGGGGGTGCCCCTGGGCCATGGCTGCGGCGTCTCAGGCCGTCCGTACGACCAGGAGGCTCATCTTGGTGCGGCCCAACTCGGTGATCATGGCGCTCGAGTGCGCCGGTCGCGGTGATCATGGCGCTGGGGCGGCTCCCGCGGCGTGTTGAGCCTGCGTGTCGTTCCCTACCGCCATGATCACCGCGGGCCGGGCGGTGGGCGGCGCCCTTGCGCCATGATCACCGCGTCAGGGGCTGCGTACGGGCCGCAGGGACTGCGAGGCTGAGAGGGCTGGGCTGGGACGGGCAGAGACCTGTCAGAGCCCTGCCAGCCCAGCCCTCGCGGCCAACCCTGCAGCCCTGCTAGGCCTTGACGACGATCTCGGTGTCGTTCAGCCCCCGGTCCACCGAGACGTCCGAGCTGCCGTTGCCCGACGGGGACAGCGCTCGCAGCGTCCAGCTGCCGGGCGCCGCGAAGAAGCGGAACTGCCCGGTTGCGCTGGTCACCACCTCGGCTGTGAACTCCCCGCTGCTGTCGAGCAGCCGTACGTAGGCGCCGGGCACCGGGCTCCCGTCGGCACTGACCACGCCCTGGATGATGGTCTCCTTGGTCACGTCCACTCCTTCAAGTCCCTTGTTCTGGTCGGGTGCTCCGCACATCTCAGACGTCCTTCTCGACCGGCACGCCCACCAGCGAGCCGTACTCGGTCCACGAGCCGTCGTAGTTCTTCACGTTGGCCTGCCCGAGAATCTCGTGCAGGACGAACCAGGTGTGCGAGGAACGCTCCCCGATCCGGCAGTAGGCGATCGTGTCCCTGGAGAAGTCCAGGCCGGCATCGCCATAGATCGAGCGGAGCTCGTCGTCGCTGCGGAACGTGCCGTCCTCGTTGGCTGCCTTGGACCAGGGCACGTTCAGCGCCCCGGGAATGTGGCCGGCCCGCTGGGACTGCTCCTGCGGCAGGTGCGCCGGGGCGAGGAGTCGGCCGGAGAACTCATCCGGCGAGCGCACGTCGACGAGGTTCTGCAACCCGATGGCCGCGATCACCTCGTCGCGGTAGGCGCGGATCGACTCGTCCACACCGAGGACCTGATAGTCCGTGGCGGCACGCTGCGGCAGCTCCGAGACCAGCTCGCGGGACTCCAGCTCCCACTTCTTGCGGCCCCCGTCCAGAAGCCTGACGTCGCTGTGACCGTAGAGCTTGAAGTACCAGTACGCATACGCGGCGAACCAGTTGTTGTTGCCTCCGTACAGCACAACGGTGTCGTCGTTGCTGATGCCTCGCTCGGAGAGCAGCTGCGCGAACTGTGCCTGGGATACGAAGTCCCGGACGACGGGGTCCTGCAGGTCGGACTTCCAGTCCAGCTTCACCGCTCCGGCGATGTGGCCCTTGTCGTAGGCGGTGGTGTCCTCGTCCACCTCGACGAAGACCACACCCGGGGTGCCCAGATTCTGCTCGGCCCACTCGGTGGAGACGAGTACGTCTTCACGGCTCATTGCATTTCTCCTTCGGTACTGCTGTTGGCTGGGATCGGCTCGGACGATGTGTTGGGTGATACGTACGGTCAGGCAGGTCTACCACCGGACCGCCAGATCGGCTGGGCAAAGGGACGCGCGCCTCACCGCCGCCGGCCGGTTCGGGCCTCGCGGGTGGGTTCGACCCGCCCTGGCTGCCTGGCAGGGCCTTGGGGGAAGGGCACCTCAGGCAGCGAGCCTCAGGCGGAGACTCAGCCAGGCCCCTCAGGCCGCACGGGCGACCGGGCGCGCCACCTCTGGCGCCCTACGCATTCGGCGCAGGAGCAGGTAGGTCTCGCAGCCGAGGCAGAAGTTGAAGGCCGCGTTGAGGAACGCGGCAGCCAGTGCCATGGCCGCGGCACCGTAGGCAAGCCACTGCGCACCTGCCACCACTCCGAGCAGAGCGACGACGGCGAACAGCGCGCCCACTGCCTGAGCGAAACGCGGGGGTGCCTCCGCTTCGAGCTCGGCGGGGGGCCCGAGTCGGGGCCGGACCAGGAGCTTGAAGGCCACGCCGTACGGAGCGGCCCGCAGGCCGAACACCGCGCCGGAGGCGAAGGTCAGGGCCTGCAGAGCCAGGATCCAGGTAGCGCCGGTGATCAGGTACGACGACAGCACCACGACCGTGATCCAGGCAGAGAAGCGAACACCACGAGGGTCGACAAACACCGAGATTCTCCTGTGAGGTGTGAAGGTTGTCAGCTGGGGGGCGGAGCGAGGGAAGGCCTCACCCGCGTGGAACATCACCTAGCGACAACACAAGCAGTTGGCCGCGCGGCTCAGGCCGCCCACGCGCCTACTGTCAAACTCCTCACGCATGACGGCAACAGTAGCAAGAGTCGACGGTGCGCAACACCCTTCAGGGGCATGTGCTGCAGCAGACGTGACGAAATCCATCCGGCGCTACTGACGCGGGACGGTGGCCCCTGCGGCGGCGACCGCGGCCACGACATCGACCCGGCGCGGCTGGCCCGAGGCCCGCTTGCGGACCCGGCCGCTGGAGTCCAGTACGAACACTGTCGGCGTACGTCTGATGTCGAAGCGGCGGACGAGGTCCATGTGACGCTCCACATCGACCTCGATGTGCTCCACCCCGGGCACGGTAGCCGCGACGTCGCCCAGTAGCAGTCTGGTTGCACGGCACGGCTGGCAGAAGGAGCTGGAGAACTGCAGCAGCGTCACCTCGGTGCTCGCTGGGATGCCCAGCTCGTCCATCAGGGCGCGCTCCAGCTGGGCTGCGGAACCCTCGGGCCCGGTACTCACGGGGTCGCCGTGCGCCTGCTCAGACGGGTCGGGCACGGCAGGATCCGCGGCATACGGGTTCGGCTCAGAAAGGCCGGACTCAGACAAGCCGGACGCGGACAAGCCGGACGCGGAAGGATCTGGGGCGGCAACATCCCGCATCTGGCCGCTGCGGGCACGGAAAACCAGCCCTAGGACTGTCGCCAGGGCGAGAACTGCCACGACCAGGATGGTGCCGACCACAACACCGCCCAACAATCTGAGCGCCCCGTATGTTCCCGGCGGGGCGCTGCTGCCGGGCGCCGGAGCCGTGTGACGTCGGGCTAGGTGAGCAGTCGCGCGGTCAGCTCCGCCGCCGGAGCCGCCACGAAGATCGGTATCACCGCCGTGAGTACCGCCCCGAGCACCAGGCCCTTGCGGTGCTCTGCCACGACGAACGACGCGACGAGGTCCACGACCACGGCCGAGACTGCGACGCTCGCTGCGATGCCGAACGCCACCCCGCGGTCGCTGCCGTCCCAGCCCGTCGCGTACAGCGCCCCGGCGGCGAGGCCTGCTGCGAGGCCACCGACCAGGCCGAGGACTCCTCGCGGCACACCCGTACGGACCGACGGCGTGGTTGTCGCCGCATCAAGCAGCCGACCGACGATCAGTGTCGTCGCGACCACGCCGATGAACATCGAGGTGACCTGACGTCCACCGTCGCGCAGCGGGATGAGGAGAGCCCCGGAGACCACGATCATGCCCAGCGTGGCAGCACTAGCCAGCGACGCGACCACGCCGGGACGTGGTGGGCGTCGGACGATCTGCAGCACCATCGCCGCGACCAGCGCCAGGACAGAGCCGGCTAGCAGTACCTCCACCTCGCCGCTGGTCCCCTCCGACGCCTGCGCACCTGACACCAGCAGGGCGACCAGAACCCCGATGACCGCGATTCCGAAGCGACCTGGCGGATCGATGGTGAAGGCCCAGGCGATGACCAGGCCGAGGACGCACACCAGGTACCCGACCGCCATGCCGACCACACCGAACACCTGCAGTGACAGCACTGCTGCCACGACGAGGACCGCAGCCGCCGAGCGCAGCCCCTGGGCGCCTCCGGACACCATGGTGTCGCGTCCTGCGGATGCGGTGGCGCTCACTGCGGCATCGTCCCATAACCCGGCGCCCCACCCGGGTCAGGGGCCACCTCAGGCGCGTCTTGAGGAACCGGGCTGCGGTCCTGGGCCCCAGCCCGTTCTGCCTCGCTCCGCGGGGCGGCACGCACCTGGCGGCGCACCCACTCGACGATCCTCGCGGTGAGCTCCTCGTCGAGCGCCTCCTCGGCGTGGCCGAACTCCGGCAGCACCCAGACCTCGGCGGACGGGCCCGCGGACTGCGCCAGCGTACGAGCATGCTCGGGTCCGAACCACGGGTCGCGCTCTCCGTGAATCACCAGCAAGGGTGTTGGAGCGATGCTCCCGACGACGGCCTTCGGCTCGGGCCCCACGTCGGTGAAGTCGCCGGTCACCCGCGTCCCGTAGGCCAGCCGGGTGACCAGTCTGGTCGGCCTGGACCTCACCGCGAGGGCCACCAGCTTCAGACGGGTCGACTCTCGGATGAACCACCGGCTTGTGGCGCTGACGCTCACCACGGCGTCGACGTCCCCGAAGATTCCCGCCTGGCGGATGACGGCCGCCCCTCCCATCGAAAAGCCCACTGTGACGACCCGCTCGTAGCCACGGCGCCGCGCCCACCGGACGGCTGCCTCCACGTCGAGGGCTTCCCGATCGCCCAGGGTGGAGTGCCCGGATGAGCCTCCGTGCCCGCGGAAGTCGAGGATGACGACGGCACCCACCGACGTGAAGGCCAGGGCTGCGCGCCGTACGGCGGGCCGGTTCCGGTTCAGGGTGAAGCCGTGGCCGAGGACCACTGCCACTCCGGGTTCCGCATCCTCCCCGGGGGCGAGGTGCTCCGCAGCCAGCCTCACCCGATCGGAGGTGTGCAGCGTGAGACGACCGGCCCCTGTCACTCGGCTATCCTGACATCTGAGGTCAGAGCAGGTACGTCGGCTGCGGCCTCGAGGTGAACTGGTGTGAGAACCACCACGTCGGAGGCGCTTCCCAGGCGATGTGGGCGGGAGGTGGCTGGATGGACGTTCTCCTCCTCGGAGGGAGTCCTGCCTCCGAGGTAGACGCCGACGCTGTGCTTCCCGCGCTGGGGCTGCTCGGTCATGCCGTACGTGTGGCGCCTATGGACGCTGCCGCGGGACTGTCCGGCGCCGCCCCGGATGTGATCCTGGTGGACGCGCGCGACGATCTGGCTCCGGCCCGTTCCGCGTGCCGACTGCTCCTCGCCATGGGACAAGGCACACCCGTGGTTGCCGTGGTGACCGAGGGCGGCCTCGCGGCTGTCAACGAGTCGTGGGGCATCGACGACCTGCTGCTGCAGACGGCGCGACCGGCCGAGGTGGAGGCCCGCCTGCGGCTGTGTACCGCGCGTCGCTCCGCGCCCTCCGCCCCCGGCGAGGAGCCGGGCCTGCTGCGGGTGGGCGACCTCGTCATCGAGGAGCACAGCTACACCGCCCGGCTCAGGGGGGACCTCCTCGACCTGACCTACAAGGAGTTCGAGCTGCTGAAGTTCCTGGCCCAGACTCCCGGTCGCGTCTACTCCCGCGCCCAGCTCCTGCAGGAGGTGTGGGGGTACGACTACTTCGGCGGCACGCGCACCGTGGACGTCCATGTCAGGCGCCTCCGGGCGAAGCTCGGCCCGGAGCACGAGGCCATGATCGGGACCGTACGCCACGTCGGCTACAAGTTCGTACGCCCCAGCGACTGACGACCCCGTCCGCGTGCTCGCGGTTGCGGAAGCAGCAGTCCCACCGCGATACCAGCAGCGTCAGCGGCAACATCGGCCCAGGACGACGTGCGCTCCGCCCACGGCACGGACGCCTGCAGGACTTCGCTCAGCCCCGCATACGCCAGCAGCGCCACTCCCAGGGCGAGCAGCGGCACTCCGGCCAGCCGACCCGTCCAGGCCAGTGCCGCGAACAGCAGAACGTGGACCAGCTTGTCCGAGCCGGTGGGGACGGCATCCGACGCCGGTCCGGCCGGGCCGAACAGCACGACGAGACTCACAGCCAGGACGGCGACAAGCGGAACGCGGCGCACACCTCCAGCCAAGCAGGTGGCCCGGGCCGTGGCAGTCCGTCAGCCGAAGCGGCCGGTGATGTAGTCCTCGGTCTGCTGCTCGGAGGGGTTGCTGAACATTGTCTGGGTGTCGTCGATCTCGATGAGACGGCCCGGCTTGCCGGTCGCCTCGAGGTTGAAGAAGGCCGTACGGTCGGAGACCCGGGCGGCCTGCTGCATGTTGTGGGTGACGATGACGATCGTGTAGCGGTCCTTGAGCTCAAGGATCAGGTCCTCGATCGCCAGCGTCGAGATCGGATCGAGCGCCGAACAGGGCTCGTCCATGAGCAGCACCGCGGGCTCGGTGGCAATCGCACGCGCGATACACAGGCGCTGCTGCTGGCCCCCGGACAGGCCGGCTCCCGGCCTGTCGAGCCGGTCCTTGACCTCGGTCCACAGGTTGGCGGCCTTGAGAGCCCGCTCGTTGGCCGCCGCCAGGGTCGACTTGTTCCGTACCCCGTTCAGTCTCAGCCCGGCGACCACGTTGTCGAAGATCGACATCGTCGGGAACGGGTTGGGGCGCTGGAAGACCATCCCGATGGTGCCGCGTACTTCGACCGGGTCGACGCCGGGACCGTAGATGTCCGCGTCATCGAGCAGGACCTCGCCCGCGACAGAGGCGCCGGGCAGCACCTCGTGCATCCGGTTGATGGTGCGGATGAACGTGGACTTCCCGCAGCCGGAGGGACCGATGAAGGCCGTGACCGACTTCGGCTCGATCATCATCGAAATGTCTTCGATGGCCTTGAACGAGCCATAGTAGGCGCTCACGTTCTTGGCTTCGATGCGCTTGGCCATGGCTGAACCTCAGTGCTCCTCGGCTAGGTCTAGGGTCTCGGGCGCCCGACGGCCCGACAGCATCGGAGTTCCAGCGGCGCGTGGACCTCGATGCGAGCCTCGAGACCATGGTGACAGGTCGGACATGTTGATCACCCTGTCTTCATTAGATCATTACGGCTGGCCAGCCAGCGAGCGACGATGTTCAGGGACATCACCAGGATGATGAGCACCAGTGCGCCGGTCCACGCCCGGGCGACGGCTGTCGTCTGGGGATTCGTGGCCTGGAAGTAGACGAACATCGGCAGCGACTCCTGCGGCCCGTCGAAGGGGTTGGCGTTCATGTTCGGGTTCCCGAACGAGGTCAGCAGCAGTGGCGCGGTCTCGCCGGCGATCCGGGCGATCGCCAGCATGACCCCGGTGACGATACCCGTGAGGGCGGTGGGCAGGACGATGCGCAGGATCGTCCGGTACTTGGGCACCCCGAGCGCGTAGCTCGCCTCACGGAGTGTGTCCGGCACGAGCTTGAGCATCTCCTCGGTGGAACGCACCACGGTCGGCAGCATGAGGATGGTGAGTGCCAGCGACGCGGCGAACCCGCTGAAGCCGATCCCCAGGCCCAGCACGAAGGCCGCGTAGATGAACAGGCCCGCGACGATCGAGGGGACACCCGTCATGACGTCGGTGAAGAACCGGATGGTGGTAGCCAGCCGGCCCTTGCCGTACTCCACCAGGTAGATCGCCGTCAGGATCCCCAGTGGCACCGAGATCGCCGCCGCGATCATGACCTGCTCGATCGTCCCCACGATCGCGTGCAGCGCGCCCCCGCCGTCCTGGGTGGGCCGGACGTTGCGCATCGTGGTGGTGAAGAACTCCAGGTCGAACCGCTCCAGGCCCTTCCAGATCGTGTACCCGAGCACCAGCGCAAGGGGGGTGAACGCGACCGCGAAGGACACCCAGACCAGCGTCGTGACCAGGCGGTCCTTGCCCTTGCGGCCGCCCTCGAAGGCGAATGCGGCGATGCCGTAGAGCACCGCGAGGACCAGCCCGGTCATGATGACGAAGGTCCAGACGTCGTTCACCGGCGTCACGAGGATGAAGAGCCCACCCAGTGCCAGTGCGACGATGCCGAGGGCGATGAGAAGCCCGGTCGGCGTACGCCGTTGTGTGCTGAAGCCGCCCTGTGACCCGCCGGGGCGGCCTTCACCCTGGGTGGTCGGAGGGGGCTTGACTGTGCTGCTCATGCTGCCGTCGTCCCTGCGAACTCGCGCTTGCGGTAGATGATCACTCGAGCGACAACGTTGACGATCAAGGTGATGCCGAACAGGACGAGGCCGGAGGCGATCAGCGCACCTCTGCCGTTCTCGTTCGCCTCGGCGAACCCGTTGGCGATGTTGGCGGCGATCGTGTTACCGCCGGGTTCGAGGATGCGGATGCTGATCTCGAAGTTCGCCGACAGCACCATGGCCACCGCGATGGTCTCTCCCAGGGCACGCCCCAGGCCGAGCATCGTGGCCGCGACGACACCGGCGCGCCCGTAGGGCAGCACCGCCATCCGGATCATCTCCCACCGGGTCGCGCCCAGGGCGAGTGCCGCCTCCTCGTGGAAGCTGGGCGTGCGCGAGAAGACCTCGCGGGACAGCGACGCGATGATCGGCACGATCATGATCGCGAGGACCGTGCCCGCCAGCAGGATCGAGCGCCCGTAGGTGCCTTCCGAGGCGAAGATGGGAATCCAGCCGAACCAGGAGTTCAGCCACTCCGAGACGCCGATGACCTTGTCGTTGAGGTAGAAGATGCCCCACAGGCCGAAGACGACGCTGGGCACCGCCGCCAGCAGGTCGATGGTCCACGCCATCGGCTTGGCCAGCCGGCGTGGCGCGTAGTGCGAGATGAACAGCGCGATGCCGAACGCGATCGGGAACCCGACGACCAGCGCGATGACGGAGGTGATGATCGTGCCGTAGACCAGTGCGGCGATACCGAAGAACGGCGGGTCCTCGTTGGGGAACCAGTCGGTCTCGGTCCAGAAGTTGGCCGTGTTGGCGCTCAGGGCGGGCTGGGCGTCGTAGAACAGGTAGACACCGATCGCGATGATGATGAAGAGCACCAGCAGTCCGCTGACCAGGGTGAGCAGCCGGAACGTACGGTCCGGACCGCGCTCCACGACCTGTGGCGGCGGTGGCGCGGGCGTGACCTTACTCGCTCGCTGGGCCATCGCACCTCCTCCGATCCGACGTGTCGGCCATCGTGCCATTCTTTCTGGGAGTGCCGGTCACCGGGTGGGACGGCTGGGGCTCGCCCATCCGGCTCACCCGGTGCCGGCATCTCTCTATGTCAGGTCTCGATGTCAGGTCTGATACGGCACCGTTAGGCGGTGGTCAGCTCGCTGACGGCGGTACGGACCGAGTCCGCCAGCTCTCCCGGCAGCGGGGAGTAGTCGAGGTCGGCGATCAGGTTCTGACCGTCCTCACTCGCTGCGAACCCGAGGAAGGACTGCATCAGCTCGCTGCCTTCACCCCCGCCGGCCGAGCAGACGATCTCGTAGGTCACGAGCACCGCCGGGTAGCCTTCGTCGAGCGCGTAGTCCAGCTCCACGACCAGGTCGTTGCCCTCACCCACGACCTGAGCTGCCTCGACCGCCGTGCCCACGCTCTCGTTGGTGAGCTCCTGGCCGTTGAGCATGGCCACGCTCAGGGCGTTGTTGGTTGCGAAGGACCACTCCATGTAGCCGATCGAGCCATTGGTCTGACCCACCGCTGCCGCGACGCCGGCACTGCCCTTGGCACCCTGACCGCCCGGCGCCTTCCAGGCCTTGCCGGTGCCGTAGGTCCAGGCGTCCCCGGCCGAGCCTTCGAGGTACGCCACGAAGTTGTCCGTGGTTCCCGACTCGTCCGAGCGGTGGAAGGCCTGAATCGGCGTGTCCGGCAGGTCCACACCCTCGTTGTCGGCGGCGATCGCCGGGTCGTTCCACGTGGTGATCTCGTTGGCGAAGATGCCGGCGAGTGTCTCCGAGGACAGGTTGAGCGAGTCCACGCCCTGCAGGTTGTAGGCGATCGCCACCGGCCCGATCACCATGGGCAGGTGCCAGGCGTCGTTGCCGTCGCAGCGCTCGGCTGCCGACACGGCCTCGGTGTCGTCCATCGGGGAGTCCGAGCCGGCGAAGAGCACCGTGCTCTCCAGGAACTGCTGGATGCCGGCCCCCGAGCCGACCGGCTGATACTGGATCGTCGACCCGGTGCAGGCCTCCTGGTACGACGCGATCCACTCCTGCATCGCGTTGTCCTGCGCGCTGGACCCGGCAGCCTGAATGACCCCGTCCACACACTCGACACCGATGGCGCTCCCGTCGGAGCTTTCGTCGCTGTCCGACCCGCAGGCAGCCAGTCCGAGAGTCCCGACCGTCGCAAGGGCGAACAGCGCCCCCATCCGCTTACGTGACATCGAGTTCCACCTTTCGCGTCCTAGAGGACGCATCGTCATGGCTCACGTCCGAAGCACCACCACTCCGGATACCCGTCAACACCAGCGAAGTTACTCGCGCCAGATGACGCCTTCCGACACTGAAGTTGAACGAATGGCGAACTTCTCATCCCCTTTCCGTATCGCCACGTCCACGTCCCGGCCAACGGTCGGTGAACTGTCCCGTGGCGCGGAGCGGGATCGAGCCGGACTTCGGTCGGCATGCCCGCGCCTCGTGCTCCGACAGGCGTCTGCGACGTGCAGGTATCGACTCCGGCAACGCGCTAGCGTCGACGGTGTGACGGAGAACCAGAACGTAGCGGCGGACCTGCTGATCATCGGAGCTGGGCCCACCGGCCTGTACTCCGCCTACTACGCGGGGTTCCGCGGCATGACCGTCGCGGTGATCGAGTCCCTGCCGGAGCTCGGCGGCCAGATCACCGCCATGTACCCGGAGAAGATGATCTTCGACGTCGCGGGCTTCCCCACCATCAAGGGCCAGCACCTCGTCGATGGTCTCGTCGCCCAGGCCGCGGCCGCGAAGCCCCGCTACCTGCTGCAGGAACGAGCCGAAGAGCTCCGTGCGGACGACGAGCAGGTCACGGTGACCACACACACCGGCCGGACGGTCACCGCTCGCGCCGTCATCATCGCCGGTGGGATCGGGACGTTCAGCCCCCGCCCGCTGCCGGGCGCCGAACCGTACGAGGGACGGGGCCTGCGCTACTTCGTGCCCCGCCTGGACGAGCTGCGTGACCACGATGTCCTGATCGTCGGCGGCGGAGACTCCGCCGTGGACTGGGCGCTGGCCCTGGAGGGCATCGCGAAGTCCCTGACCCTCGTCCACCGGCGAACGGCTTTCCGCGCGCACGAAGGGTCGGTGGACCGACTCATGTCCTCCTCGGTCCGGGTGCTCACCCCGTACCGGCCCGGTGAGATCCACGGGGACCCGCAGACCGGGCGCATCTCGGGAGTCACCGTGAGCCACGCCGACTCCGGCGAGGAGGAGACCCTCGAGGTCACCTCCGTTGTCGCGGCCCTGGGGTTCCTCGCCGACCTCGGACCGATCACGCGCTGGGGCCTGGAGCTCGACAAGCGCCATATCGTCGTCGACTCCGCGATGCGCACCAGCGTTCCCCGAGTGTTCGCCGCGGGGGACATCAACTCCTACCCGGGGAAGGTACGCCTGATCTCGGTAGCGCTGGGCGAGGCCGCCACCGCGGTGAACAACGCGGCCGTGGTCGTGAACCCGGATGCCAAGGTCTTCCCGGGGCACTCCAGCGCCGGCTAGCGGGCAGCTTCCCCGGGGTGCAGCCCTCGGGACACGTCGGTGCCAGTGACTTTCGACCCTGACACGACCACTACATAGGCATACGGTCAGTATGTGAGCGGGAATGTCCGAGTTGCCCGGAGTCGCCCCGTGGCGGAACCGGAGCCTGTCACGCTGGACGATCCCTTCACGGTGCCCACCTCGTACTGGCACCGCCTCGAGGACGGTCGCATCCAGTGCGATGTCTGCCCCCGCGCGTGCAAGCTCTCCGAGGGCCAGCGCGGTCTCTGCTTCGTACGAGGTCGCATCCAGGACCAGGTCGTTCTCACCACGTACGGGCGCTCCAGTGGGTTCTGCGTCGACCCCGTTGAGAAGAAGCCGCTGAACCACTTCCTCCCCGGGACCCCGGTGCTCTCCTTCGGCACGGCAGGCTGCAACCTGGCCTGCCGCTTCTGCCAGAACTGGGACATCTCGAAGTCCCGCGAGATCGACCGGCTGGCGGACCAGGCGTCGCCGGAGCTGATCGCCTCAGTGGCGGCCAACCTCGGATGCAGCTCGGTGGCGTTCACGTACAACGACCCCGTGATCTTCCTCGAGTACGCGATGGACGTGGCCGACGCGTGCCGGGAGAAGGGCATCGCCGCCGTCGCGGTCACTGCGGGCTACATGAACCCCGAGTCCCGACGCGACTTCTACTCCCACATGGATGCCGCCAACGTCGACCTCAAGGGCTTCACCGAGGCCTTCTACCACCGCATCACCAGTGCCCACCTGCAGCCCGTCCTGGACACGCTGATGCACCTGCGCCACGAGACCGACGTCTGGTTCGAGGTCACCACCCTGCTGATCCCGGGTCACAACGACTCCGACGAGGAGATCGACGCCGAGACGCGCTGGTTCGCCGAGAACCTCGGGCCGGACGTGCCGCTCCACTTCACGGCCTTCCACCCGGACTGGAAGATGCGTGACGTACCTCCCACACCACCCGAGACTCTGACCCGGGCCCGGGGCATCGCCCTGAGCAACGGCCTGCGGTACGTCTACACCGGAAACGTGCACGACTCCGCGGGAGGGACCACGACCTGCCCGGGCTGCGGCACGTCCGTCATCGTCCGTGACTGGTACGTCATTCGCCGGTACGCGCTGGACGACGAGGGCCGCTGCACCTCCTGCGGAACCGCGCTCCCGGGTGTGTTCCGGGGTCCCGCCGGTGACTGGGGCGCGCGGCGTCTTCCGGTGTCGCTGAGTGTCATGGGGGGCTGAGCGGACGGTGACATGGACAGCGGAGCGGCCTGCAGCCGTTGCCGGCACGTTCTACGAGGGCGACCCGGCCGCACTCACCAGCGATGTGGAGCGGATGCTGGCGGCGGCGCAGCCGGTCGACCCCCCGTCCGGACGACTGCGCGGCCTGATCGTCCCTCACGCCGGACACATCTACTCCGGTCCGGTGGCCGCGACGGGGTATCGACTGCTGCGGCTCGAGGCCGCCGCGGCATCCCCGGTACGCCGCGTCGTCCTGCTCGGTCCCGACCACTTCGTCGGCATCCGCGGCATGGCCGTGCCGACCGTGGAGCGCTTCCGCACGCCGCTGGGCACCATCCCGCTCGATGAGTCCCTGCGTACGGCTGCGCTGTCCGTCCCGGGCGTCCGCGGTGACGATGCGGCCCACGCCCGGGAGCACTCGCTCGAGGTTCAGCTGCCCTTCCTGCAGCGGGTCCTCACCACCGGCTGGACGCTGCTTCCGGTGGTCGTGGGCGCCACCGAGCCGGACGAGGTCGCAGCGCTGCTGGCCGCCACGCTCACCGGGCCCGACGTCCTGCTGCTGATCAGCACCGATCTCTCCCACTACCACGACCATGCCACCGCCCAGCGGCTCGACCAGCGGACCTGTGCCGCGATCGAGGCGCTCGACGAGACGGCGATCGGCACTGCGGATGCGTGCGGACGCTACCCGCTGCGCGGTGCGATGGCCTGGGCGAGACGGCAGGGGTGGCAGGTCACCCTGCTCGACCGCCGCACCAGTGCCGACACCGCGGGCGACCCGCACCGGGTGGTCGGGTACGGGACGTTCGCGATCACGGAGCCGGCGTGAGCGACGCTCACCGCACGTCCGAACCAGAGAACCAGCAGACCCCGCCAACCCCGGGGCCTGCCCAGACGCCTCTGACCGAGCAGGACGCCGACACCCTGCTCGACGTCGCGGAGGCCAGCGTGGCTGCCGGTCTGCTACGGGGGCGTGCGCTCGACCCCGATCTCGCCGGGCTGTCGCTGCCGCTGACAGGTCATGGGGCAAGCTTCGTGACTCTGGAGCGCGGCGGTGCGCTGTTGGGCTGCATCGGTTCGCTGCAGGCTGTGCGCCCACTGATCTGCGACGTCGCATCCAACGCGTACGCGGCAGGCTTCGTCGACCCCCGCCTGCCCGCGGTCACGATCGAGGACTACGTCGAGATGGACATCGAGATCTCGGTTCTGAGTGCTCCCCAGCGGATGCAGGCTGCTGGCGTAGCGGAGGTCCTCGCCGCACTCGAGCCCGGAGCGGACGGAGTCGTGGTGGACGCCCCCGGCCATCGGGCCACCTTCCTGCCCGCCGTGTGGCGCAGCCTCCCCGAGCCGCGGCTGTTCATCGCCCAGCTATGGCGCAAGGCGTGGCTGACGCCAGGCGAGTGGCCTGAGGGCACGGTCGTGTGGCGCTACCGGGTCACCGAGATAGTCCGGCCGGGACCTCGACGGCCCCCGAGCAGCTGAGCAGCACCGCCCCCCTCGCTCCGGGCCAGTCCAGTCCAGTCCGGGCCAGTCCAGTCCGGTCCCGTCCGGCCAGCCCTGATCAGCCCCGCTGCCCGATCAGCCGCCGCCCTTGGACTTCCGCTTGCGCTTCGCCTTCCTTCGGGCGCGCCGAGACGACTCTTTGGCCTTCTTCGGGGCTTCCTGCGGGGCTTCCTGCGGGGCTTCAGCGGCCTGCCGCTCCCGCAGGTCACGGGGCGAGACCAGCTCGGCCATTCGTCCCTCCGACTCCCCGGCCGCGGACCAGGCTCCGGGGAGTGTCACGGTCGCCAGTCCCCCGGTGGGGAAGTCGAGAAAGTCCCCGGTGAGGCGCTCCACCAGCGAGGCGAGGCCGGGCATGTGACCGACGACCATGGCGGTCGAGCAGCCGTCCGGCAGCTCGCGGACGACCTGCAGCAGCTCGTCCTGCGAGCCGGAGTAGAGCCTGCTGTCCTCGCGCAGCTCGCACCCGATCACGTCGCGCAGCGGATCAACGGTCTGCCTCGCGCGTACCGCGGGCGAGCTCACCACCAGCTCGACCGGCAGATTCGCCGCATGCTTCACCAGCCGTCCGACCTGCCGCCGCCCCTTGTCGGCGAGCGGACGCTCGCGGTCCGCCAGCGCCGGGTCCGACCAGTCCGACTTGGCGTGCCTCAGCACGTACAGCGTCCTGCCCGTCTCCACTGCCTCGTCGCCGGTCATTGTCACGGTGTCGTGCCCCCCACACGCCCGACAGTCTCCGGTTCACGCTCGGCGACCGGCGGACGGGCGTCGTCTCCTGCGGTTGCGCCGACCCGTGGCACACCCGCTGCCCGGTACGCCTGCGCCTCATCCAGCGTCTCGTGCTCGAGCAGCTCGTCGGCCAGCTGGTTCAGCCGATGACGGTTGTCCCGGAGAATCTGGCAGGCCTGCGCGTAGCAGTCCTCCACGATCCGCCGTACCTCGCTGTCCACGAGCTCGAGCGTGGCCTGGGACGGGCCGTCTGCGGACCCGGCGAGCATCTCCTCGCCGGGCAGCACCGCGACCGGTCCCACCTTCGAGGACATGCCCCAGCGACCGACCATCCCCCGCGCGATCCGGCTCACCTGCTCCAGGTCGCTCTCCGCTCCGGTCGTCGGGTTGCCGTAGACCACGTCCTCGGCCGCCATGCCGCCCAGGGCGCCGATGATCCTGCCCCGCAGGTAGGCCTCGTCGTAGGAGTACCGGTCGAACTCCGGTGTGGACAGCGTCACGCCGAGCGCCCTGCCCCGGGGGATGATCGAGATCTTCCGTACCGGGTCCGCGCCCTCCTGGAGCATCCCCAGCAGCGCGTGGCCGGACTCGTGGTAGGCGGTGCGCTCGCGCTCCTCGGGCGGCATGAGTATCTGACGCTCGGCACCGAGCGTGATCTTCTCGAGGGCGTCGGCGAAGTCGGCTGCGGACACGACCTTGTGGCCCCGCCGGGCGGCCAGCAGGGCAGCCTCGTTCACCAGGTTGCGCAGCTCGGCACCGACCATGCCCGGGGTGGCCTTGGCGAACGCGGCCAGGTCCACGTCGGCAGCGAGCGGAACCGACCGGGTGTGCACCTTGAGGATCTGCAGCCGACCGATCTGGTCCGGTGCGCCGACGACGACCGTACGGTCGAATCGTCCCGGCCGCAGCAGTGCGGGATCCAGCACGTCGAGCCGGTTGGTCGCCGCGACGACGATGACGCCCTCGGACCCGGTGAAGCCGTCCATCTCGGTGAGAATCTGGTTGAGCGTCTGCTCTCGCTCATCATGGCCGCCGCCGGGCACACCGCCGCCACCGCGGGCTCGGCCGATCGCGTCGATCTCGTCGATGAAGATGATTGCCGGCGCGACCTTCTTGGCCTCGGCGAACAGGTCGCGGACGCGGCTGGCACCCACGCCGACGATCATCTCGATGAACTCGGCTGCCGATGCCGAGAAGAACGGCACGTTGGCCTCTCCGGCCACCGCGCGAGCCATCAGCGTCTTCCCCGTTCCCGGTGAGCCCGCGAGCAGCACCCCCTTGGGGATGGCAGCCCCCAGCGCCCGGTACTTGCCGGGATCGGAGAGGAAGTCCACGACCTCGCTGAGCTCAGCCTTCGCCTCGTCGATACCGGCGACGTCGGCGAACGTCACCCGGTTGGCCCCCCCGGCTGCGACGGGCTCGACCTTCTTCTTCATCTGGCCCATCACGCGCCCCTGCATCCTGCCCATCAGCAGGAACCACAGCCCGACGAAGAGCAGCAGCGGGAGAGTGGCGAGCAGGAGCGACACCCACCAGGCGGGTGGCTCGTAGATCGGCTCGGCGGTGATCTCCACCTGCTGGGAGCTCAGCTGCGCGAAGAGGTCGTCGGTGGCCCAGGTGGGGCGTACGGTCTCGAACTTCTCGAACTGCGGCGGGTCGTCGTCCGTCGGGTCCTCCGAGGACGGGACCGGCTCACGGAACTCACCCTGAATCTGCTGCCCCTGGGAGTAGACCGTCACGACGTTTCCGTCATCGACCTCCGCGGCGAAGACCGAGTAAGGGATGGTGCCGATCTTCCCCGAGTTGTGGTTGACGATCATCAACCCGATTCCGATGGTCAGGAAGAGGACGAGCAGGGGCAGGAACACCGCGGCCGGCCCGACCCGACGCCTGGTCGGCGGCTGGGAGGAGCCGGCCTCCTGCCGCGCCGGACCCGTCTCGTCACCGGCCTCCGGCAGTCCCTCGACGCGCCACGGCGGCGTCGAGGACGTCTCGCCCGTACTCGTCTGAGGCGGTGGCTTCTTGGGGGTCTTTGCCATTGTTCTCCTCGCTGACCGTCACACCAGGATAGGGAGGTACGCGGCACAACCCGCTACCGTCGGAGTCGTGGCAGCGTCAACCGGCCCCCACGGCAGTGCCGTGATGGGGGCACGCAGCAGTGACGACGGCCTCCCGATCCGGCTGCTCCACGACCGTGTTCTGGTCCAGGTGGAGACCGAGGACGGCGACCGTCGCAGCGCGGGCGGCATCCTGATCCCCGCCACCGCGCAGGTCGGCCGCCGCCTCGTCTGGGGCGGGGTTGCCGCCGTCGGCAGCGGCGTGCGCAGCATCGAGGTGGGTGACCGCGTGCTGTTCGACCCGCAGGAGCGGGCCGAGGTGGAGCTGCACGCGCGCAGCTACATCATGCTGCGCGAGCGCGACGTCCACGCGGTGGCCGCCCAGCGCATCGAGGAGGGCGCGCCCGGCCTGTACCTGTAGCGTCCGCTGGGATCATCGCCCGGCACGTCGAGCTGTGAGATGCGACATGCCCGAGGCCTGCCACGGGTAGTTTGACGCCAATGCTTGTGATCAGCGTTGTCAGCCTCAAGGGCGGCGTCGGAAAGACGTCTGTCACGCTCGGCCTGGCCGGCGCCGCAGCCGCGCGGGCCCTGTCCACCCTGGTGGTGGACCTCGACCCGCAGGCCAACGCCACGACGGCACTCGATCCCGAGAGCGTCCCGTACACCTCCAACGATGTGCTGGCCGACGCTCGACCCGGTGTAGTTGGCGACGCCGTGGTGCAGAGCGGGTGGTCCCGGTACGTCGGCCTGGTCGCCAGCGAACCCGCTCTCGAGCTGCGCAACACCCCCGAGGGGGACGGAACGCTGCGCCTGCGGACCGCCCTGTCCGGAGTCAGCGGCTACGACCTCGTGATGGTCGACTCCCCGCCGTCACTCGGCGAGCTCACCCGCAACGGGCTCTATGCAGCGGATGCGGCGCTGGTGGTGACCGAGCCGTCGCTCTTCGCCCTGCAAGGCGCACAACAGGCACTCGACGCGGTGGACGTGGTGCGGCGTTCCGGACATCTCGTGCTCCGGCCGGCGGGAATCGTGGTCAACCGGATGCGCCCCACGACCGAGCACCGCTTCCGCGTGTCCGAGCTCGAGCAGACCTACGGCGGGCTGGTGCTGCAGCCACCGATGCCCGACCGTACGGCGGTCACTCAGGCCGCCGGATCCTGTCTGCCGGTGCAGCAGGGAAGCTCCAAGGGCGCCCGTGAGGTATCCGCCATCTTTGACACCTACCTCGACGCGATTCTCGCCCGGGTCGCTGCTCCGGCGGAGAGGATGACCCCATGACCTCGCACCGACCGGAGCCGCGACCGGCGCTGCGCAAGGCCGCCGACGGCGCCACGCACCCGGCGATGCCGCGCTGGGAGGCTCCGCCCACGCCGCCCGACGCAAGCGTCCCAGCTCCGGGTAGCCCCTCGGCCTTCGAGATCACGAACCCCGCCGCCCCGACCGGTGGCAAGCCGGAGAAGAAGGGCGGGGGCAAGAAGAAGGCCAAGGGCAAGGACGGTTCCCAGAACCGCGGCAAGGCTGCTGGCAAGACCGGTGGCACGGCCAGTGGCAAGGGCGGGGGAGGGGACCGGGCCGAACAGCGGGGCACGTTCGAGGCAGGGAATGCAGCCGGGCCGGTCGAGATGGTGAAAGTGACCACGCACGTTCCCCGCAGCCTTCGTGGCCAGGCAAAGCGCAAGGCGGACGCGGAGGGGCGAACCCTCGAGGAGGCGATGGCCCACCTGCTGCAGGTATGGGCCGGAGGTGGCCACCACTGAGTCGGCCGGGTTGGTGGGCGCCGGACTCGCTATGCCCCGCCTGGCAGCACCCCGTCTCGCAGCACCCGTCTCGCAGACCCGGTCTCGGTACGCCCCGTCTCGCAGGCACTTCAGGTAACGGTTAGGTCACGAACAGTGTCCGATTCCATGTACTTGACGCAACTTCCCACCCAACACCGTGTTGCCGAGGCACCATATGTGTCGGACGTCACCCGCGGGGGCCTGTGACATGCATCACAGTCGTGGCGCGGATCACAGAGGCGAGGGTGCACGTCCTACTAGGGGGAGGGTCGCCGAGGGCGGCCGGAGCACGGTAAGCAGGAGGCTTCATGGGCGACACGCCCGTCCTAAGACAGATCCGGCACTACGCCCACGGTGTTGTGAGCTACCCGGAGCTGCGACGCTGGATCGCCAGGCACACGCCGCCGGATTCCGACCAGGTGAGTGCAGAGCAGGCGGAACGGTACCGACGGCTCTGCGGATGCGAGCTGCCGCGGCAGTCCGACGTCGGCCGCCAGCTCTCCGACGCCGAGATCGACGGCCTGCTCACCGAGCACGAGGCAGCTGATCTCTACGACGCTTGGAGCAACCCCTAGGACGAGTGCTCGCAGCGCCGAACCTAGGACGCCGCAGTGGATGGACTCCCGTTGGTCTGAACTCCTGGAGTAGGTCCAGTTGTTGTGAGAGTCGTCCTGGTGCCCGCGTCAGCGGGCGGGGAGACTGGACGGACCATGACGACGTGGAAGCGGCACACCCTGAGCAGATCCTGAAGCCGCTACTGGCTGAGGCCGAGCTGGAGAAGGCGGCGCCGAAGGAGTCGCACGACGCCCGCGCCGCGGGTGGGCGGTGGACTTCCCGTTCGACGCCGGCCGGCCGATCAAGATCTGCTCCATCGTGGACGAGCACACCCGGGAGTGCCTCGGCGGGATCGTGGACCGCTCGATCACCGCCGAGAAGGTCACCGCCCACCTGGAGGAGCTCGCCGCGGAGCGTGGCCCGCCGATGGTGCTGCGCAGCGACAACGGCTACCTGGCACCAGCGCCTACGATCAGCACTGCAAACACCGATTGGACACCGACGACTCACACAGCGACTGGGCCTAACAACGGGGGCGGGCCACCTTCGCCACCTACCGCATCGGATGGGTGTGATCCCGGGGCAGCTACTAGGGCGCTCCAACCGGAGTCACGATCGGCACCTTGTCGCTGCGCGGGGAGACGTTGCCGTTGACGTCCACCGCGGCCACATAGAAGCGGTACTCCTCCCCCTGCGACATTGTGGTGTCCACATAGGGCATGAAGGTTCCTCCCGCAGCCGGGACGACGACGACCTTGGTCGTGCCCGCAACCACGTTGTCTCGGAACACGCGGTAGGAGGCAATTCCGGATTCATCGCTACTTAGTTCCCATGAGACGCTGGCCGAGGCCTTCGAGCCAGCAACCACGACGTCCTCAACCGACACCGAGGCCGGACTGGTGGGAGGCTGTTCGTCGTGCACCTCCTGGCTAGGGAGCACGACGAAACGTGCGCTGTATACGTCACCCTCGAAACTCCAGAAGTCCCCGCCCAGATAGAGGCCGTCCGAGTCGACGCTCAGCGCGTGCACACCCAGTGAGCCGTAGGCCAGCGGTCCATACGGTCGCAGTGCCCCATTGTTCTCCACGTCCATGGCGGCGAGCCCACTGCGAACCGGGGTGAGTCCGGCCATCAGTCCACCGAAGGTCGGGCTGAAGTGACCACCGGCAAAAAGAGTGTTGCCCTGCAGTGCGAGTGCCTGGACGTCCCCGTCGGCCCACTGGGTCCACCGTCGGTTACCCGCCAGGTCCCAGGAATAGACCCGCCCTCCGGGGCCCGCAAGTCCTGCGTAGACCGTGTCCGCACTCGCCACGAGGTCCAATGGGATGCACGGGTTCGTTGCGTCGTTGTTCTCACAGGTCGAAGAACTTTGATCCGGAGTCCAGTCGGTCACCACGCCGTCCGCGCCTACCATGGCGACGTACTTCCGGGGCTGTCCCCCTACGACGCCGAATCGCCCACCAACCACCACCTCTCCCGTGGACGGCACGACCGCGACGGCTCGCACCGTGTGGTCGGCATCTGGAGCCCAGTCAAGAATCTCGCCGGTGGTGGTGGACATAGCCGCCAGTCGCACTCGGCGATCCGGCCCGACATACCAGAAGGTTCCGCCTGCGTAGAGCGTCTCCCTATCGATCGCCAGGTCCATGACTGACCCGCCGTAGACGTTCTTGCGCCATGACTTGACCACCGACCCATCGCGAGGGTCGAGCGCTGCCAGACCCCGTCGGGTGTCACCGTTGATTGAGGTGAAGTCACCTCCAACAAAGAGGCGGGTCCCGTCGTAGGCAAGGGCTTTGACCGCGGTTGCCTGGGAAAGTACTCCCTCAACATTCCCGGTCCACCCGTTGTCCACCGCACCAGTCGTGAGATCTATGGCCGCGAGGTATGGGCGGGCAACCCTCTGACTTCCGTCGGGCGACTCCAGTGTCGTGAAGTCGCCGCCGATGATCACACGGTCCCCTACTCGGACCGTGGCATACACCGTTCCATCGGTCGGGCTCCACGTTGCCATAGCGGCACCGGAGTACGCGTACTCGATCGCACCCGCCGTCGCTGACGGCGACAAGCCGACACCCAGCACCAGAGGTGCGACTGCCACCAGGGCTGCGAATCCACGGGCGAAACGGCCCCAGTTGTCCAACTGACGCCCCGAGTGTGAGTCTCCGCGCACTGTGGTCCCCCCAGACTCCAACCTTCAGCAGTTCGCTCTATCGTGCACGATAGGAGTGGGGCCTGTCCGACGAACGGCGGTTTCGGCTATTTTGGTTAGAGATGTTCCGCCGCCGGCATGCGGTCGGCGAAGGTGATGGCGAATGCAGTGAGGGCAGCTTCCACCTCGTGACCCACTCGCGCCTGCCCGGTGCCCGTGGGGTCCAGTCCCCGGGTCACCAGGTAGAGGGTCTTCAGTGATGAAGACCGCCGCGTAGACCGGCAGCAGCGGCCGCGAGCACCACGCCTGCATCTCCTCGACCACTCGGTCGGTGATCCGGGAGACCGTGTCCTGGGAGATCGACGCGCCGTAGACCTCCTCGACATGGGCGCTGATCTCACCGGTGGTGAGCCCCTTGGCGTGCAGCGAGATCGCCACCGCGTCCACGTCGGAGGCCCGCCGCTGCCGTTTGCGGCCGTCACCGGCTCGACTGTGCCCGCCCGATCCCGCGGTACCTCGATCTCCACCTCTTCGGCGGCATGAGTCAGCACCGTCTCCGTCCGGGTGCCGTTGCGGATGTTCCCGCTGCCACGGCCCGCTGGGTCGTGCTGGTCATAACCCCAGGTGCTCGGTCATCTCCTCCTCCAGAGCGGACTCCAGCACCGTCTTGGGGATCGACCGCAACAGTCCGTCCGGGCCGGTCACGTCCTCGCCACCAGCAACACAGTCTTGGTGACAGTCCCGGTCACCGCCGTGGGCACGTCACGCCAGGATTCGGACATCCGACCCACGTGTCCCGTTAGCACAAGTGAGCCAATAATCACAAACCGAATCGCTTGCGCCGCCGCGTAAGGTAGGCTATCGATCCACCAGGCACCTGGGAGACAGTGGGCGCAACAGGTCGAGGGTCGACGGTCACGGCAAGGCTGGAGCCGTCGGGCCGATCGTCAGGGCAACGGTGCCGCCTGTGGCCGCACTGAGAATCGGAGGAAGGCATGTCTCCACCACTCAAACGAAGGATGGTTGCTGTCGGCACCATCGGGTTAGCTGTGGTCTTGGGCTTCAGCGGGCTCAGTTCTGCAGCCGACGATGACTCCAATGGGATCGACACGTCTCGGAGTTTCCCCAAGGGCGTCACGGACGGACCGCGGATGGACCGCCCCGACGAGGGCGATCTCAACGGGCCCAAGTCCGTCAACAACGGAGTCATCTGGAACGAGATCTTCGCGGACGACTTCAGCGGAAGCAGCGTGGACGAGTCCAAGTGGAACGTGTTCGACAACTCGGACTACGGAAAAAGTAATAGAGAAGACCAATGCTATTTCAAACGCAACATCACCGTCTCGGACGGCTCGGCCAAGCTCACCGCCAAGAAGGAGAACGTGACGTGCGGTGGTAAGAACCCGGACACGGGCAACACCACCTGGTACTGGACGTCTGGGTACATGACGACCCGCCAGGCAGGCGGACCGATGAAGTTCAAGTTCAAGTACGGATACGCCGAAGCGAGCATCAAGTTGCCGAAGGGCAACCCTTACTGGCCGGCATTCTGGCTCGTGGGGCCGTCCGACGGGTCGGCTCCAGGATGGCCGAAGTACGGCGAGTTCGACGTCATGGAGGTCGTGGGCATCACCCCCGACGCGCACCACGGCACGTTCCACTACGACTGCAACAACGGTTCCCACTGCCAGAGCCGGAAGGCGACGACGAAGCTGGCCCGAAGTTCGACTCCTCCGGGGCCCAAGGAGCCAAGTTGACCCCGGACAACTTCAACAGCTTCACGGGTGAGACATCCAAGAGATTCATCAAGTACGGAATGCTCTGGACGCCCAACGCGATCGTCTGGCTCGTCGACCGCTTCCCGGTGCGGGTCATCAACGCCAACACCAACGAGGTGGTCCGCGTCAACAGGGACGACCTGACGCTGACCAAGGAGTACGACCTCCCCAATCCGACCCCGAATCTCCACGAGGTGTTCGGCTACGACCACTCGATCATCCTCAATATGGCGGTCGGTGGCGCCATGCCCGGCTACTACGGTTACACGGGCAAGGAGAGCGGCGGAGGCTACGACAACGGCAACCTGGCCGCTGACATCCCAGGGACGATGGAGATCGACTACGTGAAGGTCTGGCAGGCTGAGTATGGCGCGGTTCCACCTGGGGGCGGCTTGGAGACCTTCAAGTACACGGCAGTCGAAGACCGTCAGATCGACCGAGCGACGCCGAACACGGTGTCGCCGAATGAGTCATCGCTGGGCGTGGACAACGACGCAAAGACCGACTCGCTGCTGAAGTTCGATGTGAGCATCCCGGAGGACCGGAAGCCGGTAAAGGTCCAACTCAAGCTGTACTCCAACAACGGGTCGCCCGATGGCGGTGCCGTGTCACTCGTGGACAACGACTGGGATCAGACGTCGGTCACCTGGAACAACGCTCCGGAGACTCTCCAGCGAGCCGCTGGCTCAGATTGGCCAGGTCCCGACTGGGGGCTTGAAGACCATCGATCTCACGCAGGGACTAACAGATCAGGGCGAGTTGATCCGAAGTCTGGGCTACGACAAGCTCTCGACGCTACTCGTTCCGGCTCAGCACGACGAACAACGACGGCTCCTACTACAACTCGAGTGAGAACAGCGGTACGAAGCCGGAACTGGTGGTCATAACTGAGCCGGCCAGCGCGGAACCGTCACCCACACCGACACCCACACCGACACCCACACCCACACCCACACCCACACCCACACCCACACCCACACCGACACCGACACCGACACCCACACCCACACCCACACCTGCCCCCTTCCCGGGTCCCCTGCTGCCGGTGACCGTCTCGGACGACGCCTACATCGTCAGGGACCAGGACACGGTGGCGTTCGGAACGCAACCCACGATCGGAGTCGACGCTCAACCGATCACGGACAGCCTTCTGAAGTTCAAGGTGGACGGCGTCGCCGACAGGACCATCAAGAGAGTGCGGATGGTGCTCAATACAACGAACCCGGCGCAGATCGGCGGAGACATCTACGTGCTGGACGACAATGACTGGAGCCAGGACACGGTGACGTGGGCCAACGCTCCAACCATCCCAACCGGCGCCAAGCCAGCTGCGGTGGTCGGCCCTGCCCTGATCGGACCCACGATCGTGGATGTGACCGACCTGATCACCGGCGACGGGACATACACCCTCCGGATGACCAGTCCAGACGATAACGGGGCGTTCTTCTCCTCGCTTGAGGGGTCCGGAGCACCGGTACTTCTGATCAGTTTCGAGTAGGAGGTTCACCCCAGCACTCCAGGACGGGGGTGTCGGTGGCCGAGAAGGCTGCCGACACCCCCGTCCTTTGCTGCCGGCGCCAACAAGTGCACTGCTGCGCTGACGACTGGGAGAAACAGCCAATAAGAGACAAAATCGGACTATCCGTGATACTTCCCTATTGTTGGCTCATATTGGGCGTACCACCCGACCGTCTAGCACAAGACGGTCCAGACGGTGGGTGTAATTCACAACTCGAAAACGTAATCTCGGTCACGCAGGGAAGCGTCGGCGACATCGCGACCGCTGTGGTCGTGGCGTATTGGGTCCCGCGTCAACCGTGACCTGAGGGGGATACCCGTGAGTGGTAGTCCGCACCCGATCGCCCGCGCGACTGCTGGTCATGTCTTGGCTGTGCGGTCTCGCTCTGCTCTTCAGCCTTCTACCGGCCGCTCCCGCCAGTGCCGCTACCAACCGGTATCTGGCCGCGACAGACTCGATCGCCGCACCGAAGGATGGCGTCGTCTGGTCGATGTTTCGCCACGGCAAGCTCATCTGTACGTGGCGGGCAGCTTCCGGAACTGGCGGCAGCCCAACGGCAGCTCGGTCTGGGCGCCCCGGCTGGCTCGCATCTTCGTCTCATCCGGAATCGTGGACACGGCCTGGCGGCCCCAGCCCAACGGCACGGTCCGAGCGATTCTGGTGGCCGGGGACAAGGCGATCGCGGGCGGCGAGTTCTCGAGCATAGGTGGCCAGTACCGGAATCACCTTGCTGCCCTGCAGACGGGCTGGGGCTCCTCAGGCCGAGCGACGTCGTGGCGCGCGCACACCAACTCGACGGTGCGCGACCTGGCGCTGTCCCCGGACCAGAGCACGGTCTACGCGGCAGGAACGTTCACAAAGGTCGCAGGAAGCTACCGCGCCCGCCTCGCGGCGGTGTCCGTCGGTGGCGGCACCCTTCGATCCTGCTAATCCCGGCGCCAACGGACGCGTAGACGCCCTGACGGTCATGTCCAATGGTGACGTCGTCGCCGGTGGACGCTTCACCTCATTGAGCGGACAGCCACGACGCTACATTGGCAGCCTCGCACCAGGTGGCGGGGTCCGCGGCTGGGCACCGAAGATGCAGTCGTCGACGTGCGACAGTGCGCAGTCCTGGAACCCGTGCTACGTCCTTGACCTTGATGCGAACTCGGACCGAGTCTACGCAGCAGTCGCCGGAC
Source organism: uncultured Actinomycetota bacterium (assembly GCA_963752715.1). GTDB lineage: Bacteria > Actinomycetota > Actinomycetes > Mycobacteriales > CAVVZQ01 > CAVVZQ01. Next base: position 379,333 of record CAVVZQ010000006.1, read on the forward strand.
CTGGCGGACGCGCCTACTCCTGGTCACGAGGCAATAACAACCCTCGCTGGGTCGCCACCGGTGACGGTGACGCCCAGGCGATCGACTACCACCGGGGTGTGGCGTATGTCGGTGGCCACTTCGACTGGAGCTCGGCCGTCAAGGCGGGGCTCCCGCTACACGCAGCGGTATCGCAGCGCTGGATGCGGACACCGGCGCCACCCTGCCGTTCGCACCGCTGATCCGGGGGAACCTGATGGTGCGCTCCATCCTCGCCCTGGATGGGAAACTGCGTGTCGGAGGCGAGTTCACATCCGTGAACGCCAAGGCACCCGCGCGCCTCGCACAGTTCCCCAGCGGCGCCTGGGACTCCAAGGCCCCCAGCCGACCGTCGTGGACGTCGGTTTCCGGTGTCAGAGCCACGTCCAGCAGCCAGGCCCGTGCCACGGTGAGCTGGGGTGGATCAAGCGACAACGATCGCGTGGCTGCCTATCGAGTCTATCGGTACGACGTGAACCGGGATCTGTACAAGGTGAGCGTCGTGTCATCCTCGACGCGCTCCTACACCGACTACACCCTGGCTCGGTGGCGCGACTACCGCTTCAAGGTGGTCGCAGTTGACCGGGGGGGAACGTCTCCCCGACAGGATCGATTCAGTACGCGCGCACGCCCTAGCCTGGCCCACACAGCAACGGTCCGAACGTGGCCCGGGCCACTCCCGATGGGGAGTGGCCCGGGCCATCGCTTTCGCGCGCGTCGCTGCGCCTATCGCAGCAACTCGTAGTGGCTGTTCACGCTGCTCTGGGACAGCTCCGAGTGGTAGACAGCGAACTCGTCAATCCTTCCATTGAAGGCGTCGCTGCTCGGTCGATTTGTCCAGCCCGACGTACGGTCATATCCGAGTCTCCAGACACCGACGTAGTCCTGCGCCGACCGGGGCGACCCACTGGCCTGCTCATTCCCGTCCACGTAGATCTTCATGCCGGACGGACCCGACACCGCGACCAGGTGGTGCCAACCCCCGTCGTCTTGTAGGCCTGCCGGATGTCGTGATCAGTACGCGTGGACCCATCGAAGACGCCGAAGGTGAGGCGGCCGTCGTTGCCCATATAAACGTGACGGTCGAATCGTGCTACGCGCCTTGCCGTTCTGGTTGCCGAAGCCGACGAGCTTGCCCCCGCTTCGAGTGGTCGTGTTGAACCAGAGTTCCAGCGAGAACACCTGCGGACCAGGCGAGAAGTCGGTGCCCGTCTGCAATCCTTCACGCATCCACCGACCTGGTGCGGCTGTGCCTCGCACACCCGACTGCTCGAACCCGACGCCGTAGAACGATGCACCGTCGGTACCTGCCAAGGTCCCGTTGCGGCCGTTGATCTCATCGGCGGCCAGCGGCTTCCGACCACCTCATCCTGAGTCCAGTGCAGCACCGCACCATCGTCCCGGATTGCGGCTGCGTAGGCGTCGACCGGTTCGTTCACAGTGATCGTCGCCGGTGCGGACCACCACGAGAGGTTCCCATGCTCGTCTTCTGCCGCGATCTGGTACGTGACCGCCGCTCCGTCTGACAGGCCCGAGTCGACGTAGGAGAGGGTCGGCATGTTGAACCAGGTGCTGGTGGCCGAGATCGCTCCGGTGTCCAGAAGCGTCCGCCGTTACGGTACACGCGGTAGTTGAGCGTAGGGCTGTCGTCGTCGAAGGTGGCTCGCCAACGAACGTCGACGCGTCCGCCTCCCATCGCAGTCAGGCTGGGAGCACCTGCCGTCTTGGGTCGACCCACGTCGTTGAAGGATCCGTCGGCACTCTGGACAGGCAGCATACGGGTCAGGCCGCGCTGGTCGACATCGTTGACCTTGGTGAACGTACCGCCGATCCAGAGGCCACCCACCGGGTCGTAGGCGAAGGCGTATGGGCCGAAGTCGTTGCTGTTCGGGCCCCCATTGGTGTTCGGGAACCAAGGCAGCACCGCTCCCCCGCCATTGGTGTCGACGGCCTTCAGATACTGGATGAACTGAGGCTGCTGCTCAGGCCATCCGCCTGCGACACCATCACATGAGTGCGTGTGGGAGCCGGTGAACAGCGCTCCCTCGACGGGCAGGATGGCCATCGTTGCGCCGAGGCAGGTGTTGCGCCAGAGCTGTTGGCCGGTGATCGGGTTGAAGGCCAGCGTTCCGTCGAAGACACCGCCGCCGGTTCCCCGGAGCCGGCGTAGATGGTCTCTACGCCCGCTCGCTGGTCGACCTCGAGCGCACGGATCGCCGTGTTCCAGCCCAGCAGGTCCGGAATCGTCCATCCGCTGTCGAGGTCGCCGGTGCTCGGGTCGACCAGGGCGAGCGATCGCTCGGTCTGACCGTCGACCGAGGAGAAGCCGCCACCGAGCACAACGTCCCCGGTGCTCTTCACGATCTCGATCGCGAAGGGAGCTGCGTTGGTACTCGGGTTCCAGTCGGTCAGGTTCTGCCAATTCTGCGAGCGGTCGAATGCGGCTGCGTTCCGCCGCGACTGGCCCTGCGCGGAACTGAACCAACCACCCACGTAGACGGTCGTGTCCGAAACGGCCAGGGATCGTACGTTGCCCACAGATGCCTGCCAGGCAAGGAGCGACCCGTCGCTGGTGTCGAAGGCTGCCACGCGGGAACGGGACTGTCCGTCCACGCTGCTGAAGTCGCCACCGACGTAGACAGTGCCGCCGTCAGGAGAGACCTCGACGGCACGGATGGCGCCGTTAAAGGTGTGCGGAGCAAACCGGGTGTCGCTGAGAAGGGCTCCGGTGGCTCCGTTGAAGGCGGCGAAGTTGGAGCGGGAGAGCGTGCTGCCCGTGCCTGAATCCGTCACGTTGCCGAATTCGCCTCCGGCATAGACGACTCCCCCTGCGGAGTCCATCGACCAGACACGACCGTCCACTTGCGAGGTACTAGCGGCGTCACCGGTGACGGGGACTCCGGGCGAGTCGGCGGACGCTGTACCTGCCAGAGGCACGGTGACGGCAACGAGTGCGGTCACTGACGTCACGGCAACAGCCCACCTGTGGCGGACATTCATTACTGCTCCTTTCGATCTACGGTGTGAATGAAGTGACAGTCACCGACTGGCGGGCGGACGATTCTGTTCGCTCACGCGGCGGCCGACGTCTGGGGACGCACCCGGCCATGGGGATCAGCGCGCGTCCAGGGCAGTTCCGCGACCGAGAAGTGACTCGATCGCCTTGTTGGACGGCTGGTAGTACTCCGCCAGTCCCACCGACAAGTCTCTCGGGGACGCCCCGCCTCGGGGTGTAGTTGTGGTGCTTGAACTCTTCGACCTCGTGGTGCGGGATGCCGAGGAAGTTCTCCACTTGCCGGTAGACAGTTCGTGGGTCCGCGTAGAAGTCCTCGCGACGAGGATCATTTCGCCGACCGGATGGTCCGGGATCATCCAGCCCGCGATATCCGTCGCAAAGACGAAGACTATCGCCGCCAGCGCGACGGTCAGGACCGCGACAGGTCCGACCGCCCAAGCCAAGGTCTGCCGCACGTCGCCGTACCTGCCGAGCGCCCGCTGCCGAGCGATGGTTCGAACCAGCCCGGTGTCTGCGCCCAGCGCTCCGAGCCTTCGTCGCCATGGTGACCGCGACGATCAGTGAACTGACGGCGCCAGTGGCTGCGGGACCCAGTCTCCCGGCTCATCACGAAAACCAGAGCGAATCCGCCGATCGCGTTTGGACACGGCACCGGAGAAGCCGACCACGCTATGCCGGGCAGTGCGTACAACGGCGTCGGGTCCGGATCGTCGGCCGATCGAGTCCCCCTGGTCTGAGCTAATGCTCGCCCCCGACTCTGCGCTGTCAACGCCGACGCCAAATGCGTCACTGGCGCTATCGGCACTGCCGACGTGAATGTCGCGGATGCCTTCCGGCACCCCAACCGTTGCCATTACCGCCCCCCGGCCGGTCTGCTGCTACCCGATACCTGTCTGTTCCCTCACCCCCGAGGGCATGTGGTCGCCTTACGTGACCGCGGTTCCGTTTGGACCGAGTGCGGATGGGGCGACAAGACTGCGCCCACCGTCGTCGATCGGCCCGATCTTGACGTCGTCTTGATCCGATTGTTCGGGGAACTTATTGGACGCCCTGTCAGTCCAGCCCCGCCCAGGCAGCGCCAGCGCGCCGGCAACCATGAAGATCATCAGGTTCGCCGTCCACATGCCGTAGAACGGCAGATAGAGAGTCCCCATCACGACAACACCGTGCAGCCAAATCTTGTCCGACCCGGGCGTCTGACGGAAGGTCTTCCAGATCAGCCAGGCGCAGAATGCAAGGTAGAAGAAGGCACCGGGAAAGCCGTGGCTGAACAACACGGTCCAGATCTGGCCGTTGGTCCCCGCAGAGTCGAGGTAGTCGCTGGTCTCGCTAGGACGGGGCGCTCCGAAGCCGAGCCAGGGTGATTCCGCAGCTCTCGCCGCTGTCTCCGCATACAGGCTCAGCCGGTCAGTTGTCGTGCTGCTGGACTCAAGTCGCTGGGCAATGCCATCAGAGACAGGCAGCATGAAGGCCAGCAGCCCAGCTGCCAAACCGACACCGAGGACCCCGATCAGCGGACCCGGTCGCCCCTGTATGGCGTATCGGACGCCGACGTAGGCCAGGCCCACCGCGAGAGTCAGGATCATCCCTCGGTTCTGAGTCGCCAGTGCTGGAACGGTCGATACCGCAAGAGCGAGGACGATGCCCACCCGGACCCAGAGGCTGCGTGTCCGTGTCAGAGTCAGGATGACGAAAGGCAGGAGCACGACGAACGCGGCACCCCACGTGTTGGTGTACGGGAAAGGTGCTGCCGGGCGCGGCTCAACCACATCCGAAGTCTGCGAGAACGGGACGGTTGCCAACAGCCCGACGAACTCGTTGCTCTGCAAGGACGCAGGAATGACGTACGACAGAGGGGTGGGGATGCGCCCGTACGGCACGGCGACGGCAAGCAGCCCTGCCATTACCACGAACAGCCAGTAGACGGTCATGAAGCCTGAGACGCGGCGAACAGGAAGGTTGGACCGCGACGCGTTGTAGACGTACAGGAAGACCACTCCCGCCGCCAGGTACATTGCGGCGCGCATGCCGAAGCCGAGAACCCGACCGGGCTCATCGATCATGACGACTGACATGACCATCCAGGCCATGAACGCTGCCCACAAGGCGAAGCCGACGGGAACCCTGATCTTGCCGTGGAGGACCAGGAACGCCGTCATCACTGCTGCGACCACGGGCCAGATGAACAGCGACAGGCCCAGTACCCACCACACCGGAAGGCCCACCAGCGGAACAGCCAAAGGCCATGCCGGCAGCCTGCGTTCCGGGCGGAGCGGCATCTGAGCCCCCGCAACGCCCGTCACAGCCGCCTTGACAACCCGAGCCGGGTTGGCCTCGGCGTCAGTCCGGCGTCCCGGTACGACTAGAGTCATATCCCGCGTCCGCGGGCATTGGCCAGATCCATGACGCGCTGCGCCGAGACCAGGCGGGCAGACATCGCTATTGCCAGGTAGCTGCGTCGCTCTGTCGGGTTGCGGCGTAGCGCTGCGACTGCTGAGGAACGGGCCTTCTTGCCCTCACCTGCCGCTGCCTGGGCGAACGCGACCTGACCGAGGATTCGCGCATACCCTTCCGGCGTCTGCCTGAACCCAGGGTGCCGCTCCACCATGTAGGTCAGGGCATCGGCAATCATCGTCCAACGGTCGGCGAAGAACGACCCGCCGTTCCAGTGAATATTCGTCAACGGCTCCCGCACCGCCACCACCGGATGGATAGCCGCCGCACGCAACATCAAGTCATAGTCCTCGGCGTAGCTTCCGGGCAGGTCTTCGTCGATGAGCCCCATTTCTCCGAGCAGGGCATCGCGGCGCATCATCAGGCTGGAGGAGGGTATTTCGTTGTGCCTGTCCAACAGTAGATCGTCGTAGCTGAAGGACTCAGACGTCGGCACCCTTGGGTTCGTGCCCTTGGGATGAACTATGAACGCACCCGCTCCAGCCATGACGGCGCGGGGCATTCTGTCAAGAAGCGCGACCTGCTTGCTCACCTTGGCCGGCAACCACTCGTCGTCGTCGTCGCAGTTGCCAACGAATGCACCGACGGCGGCTGTGAAGCCCGTGTTGCGCGCCCCGGCGAGACCGGGGCGGCGGTCATTTTGGATCACCCGCAGGGTTCGCCTCGCCGGGATCGGCCCCACCTCGATGTCGCGTGGGTTCGACTGGTCAAAGACCACTACGATCTCGATCTCACCCGGATAGTCCTGTTCCAGAACGGACCGTACTGCCCGCTCGAGCAGGCCGGGTCGATCGCGCGTCGGGATAACAGCGGTCACGCTGGGCCGCAGCCTGGGCTGCTGGACGTCGTCCCCGCTGCCCGACGCGCTGTTGCGCTGTACGGGCACGGTCTGGCGGTCAGCCACGGTCTGCTCCCTGCTTGGACTGGGCCGGAAGGACATCGTGCTGTGGTTGGCGCGGCTGCACGATGTCTGTGGCCGACGTGCCCCTCTTGATTGGCGTAGGGATCTCACTCGGAACCAGAACGACACCGACGATGTTGGCGCCGGCGGTGGTCAGCAGTTCCCGTGCCTCGCCAAGGTCGTCCTTCGTGGTCGTCCGAGTGGCCACCAGCACCACGTTGGGAACGTCCCCCAGCAGCGCCAGCGCGTCTGCCGAGTCAAGGACGCCCGGAGCCGCAATCACTGCGACGCGCCCTCCTGTCGTGACAGACCGCAGCATCTGTGACACGGCAGGATCCTTCAGTACCGCCGCCGGGTAGGCAGTTTCCGGACCACTTCCGATCACCCTGAGGCTCACGGCATCCGGAATCGAGTCCAGCTGGACGTAGGAGACAACGTCGGCAGCAGGGATACCCCCGGACAGTGAGGTCAGTCCTCGCGACCCGTCAGTGCCGAAGCCGAGGTGCATCCGCGAACCCCGCAGGTCCGCGGCGATCACCGCGGTGTCGTGGCGACGTTCCGCAAGTGCCAGTGCCAGGTTGGCAGCGACCCACTCGGACGCCGCAGCCGAGTGGGTTGGCACAACGAGCACCCCGCCAACATCGCGGCCGAGACCCTCACCCTCCAGGCCGGAAGCGAGAACGTGGAAGGCATTGGCCGACTCCGCCTGCGGGTCGTCGCGGACAACCAGCATCGACTGGGTCTTAGGGACGGTGGCGAGCACCGGGGCCCCGACGATTTCCGCCGTCTGCTCGGAGTCCCGCGGCTTGCGGGAGAATCCGTCCCGAACGAAGGCGAGCACCAGGCCGAGCAGGAAGCCCGCCAAGCCGCCGAATAGCGCGAACAGCAGGGGTGAGAAGCCACTTTGCTCCACCGGAGTGGTCTGGTCCTGAACCAGCGTCCCGGCGCGCGGATCCACGGAACGGACGCCTGACAGGTTCTGCTGCAGGGTGGCGACCTGACTGTCGATCAGCGCGAGAGAGCTATCCACATCGGGGCTATTGCTCTTGGCCACCTGGGCACGGACCTCGAGCACCCGGTCGATCTCGGCCTGTATCGAGGCAGCAGCAGCGGCGATCTCCTGCTGAGTCTGAGCCTGGCGGCCCTGCAGATACGAGGCGGCGAATGCACGGGCGCTCTCCGACGCGACTGCCGCGTCGTCCGCCGTGTACTGGAAGCGCAGGACGAGGCTGTCCGGTACGGCCGTCACGTTCAGCCCATCGCGCAGCGACTTCAGCGACTCGCTGGTGCCCAGTTCCTCTAGCGCCAGCTCGGCGACGTCGGCCGACTCTGCGTACAGCTCCTCGGTCGGCATGCTGATCAGCCGATCGACGCCCGGCCCAGAAACCACGAAAGGAGAAGCGCTCGCGTTGCGCACCTGGACCAGCACTTCGGCGGTCTCGTCCGGCGCGCTGCTCAACGCCAAGGCAGCACCTCCCGCGGCGCCGATCAGAGTCGGAACCAGAATCCACGCACTCCGACGACGGAGCACGCGTCCGATATCGCCGGTACTAAGGCTCCTCTCAGGGGACGGAAGCTGAGATGACGACATGGCGACCCCCAAGGTGGGCGTGACGGTGGCGCGACCCAAGCCGCACGACATGAACGTCATCAGCGTATGGCCGTCCAACTGGGCGAGGCGGTCGAAATCGGAAACTTCTCCCGAATAGCCCGTTAGTGCCATGCGGGCGGTCTAGGAGCGTTAGGTCGGTGTAGGTCGAGGCGGTCTACGGTGATTTGCCTCTCCGGGGGCTCTGGCGGAGGTGCCATCGAGCTCGGCCTCCCGACAACACGACCGGCGTTCACCGACCCACGCTCCTGGCCTCACTCGCCCGCTTGCCAGTGTCCTGAATCGTGCAAAACGCCCACCCGCTGCGGGAGTCTGGAGTACGTTGAGATCGTCGGTCCGCGACTCGCTGCCGTTGCGTGGGCTCGTAACCCATTCGGGGGGAATGTGGCATGACAGTTGCGCGTCCATTTACCAGCGTTCGTGTCGGAGATATTCCCGTCGCGGATCTGCACACGCAAGCACTCGAGGTGCAGGTCACTCACGAAGCAACGCATGCCCGGGGCGTGCGCCCCTACCTGGCCTTCGCGCTTCACGTCGGCGGACTCAACAACCGTCGCGACTCTGAGTTCGTGTCAGCCATGCAGCGGGCGGACATTGTGTACGCCGACGGCATGTCCACCGTGCTGCTGGCCCGGATGGCCGGGGCAAGCGACATCGAGAGGGCTCCGACCACGGATGTCGGCCTCGGGATTCTGCGCAGGATGCGGGCTCACCTGGAACGGGCACCGCGGGTTGCTCTGCTCGGCGGCCAGGGAGACCTTTCCGTACGTGCGGGCGCAGTCCTCGCTGAGCTCACCGGGGCGGAGCCTGTCTTCGCGACCCACGGGTACCACGATGACTGGGTCGACATCCTTGCCCAGGCGCGGGAGCTTGATCCGGACGTGCTGATCGTTGGGCTCGGTGCACCGCTGGAGATGAAGTGGGCAGTCCGCCACTTCGAGCACCTGCCGCAGTGCCTGGTGGTTACGTGCGGCGGCTGGTTCGGTCACCTGGTGGGCGAGGAACGCCGAGCGCCTGAGGTGCTGCAGCAGTTCGGGGGCGAATGGATGTACCGGATGGTTCAGCAACCGCGCCTCGCACCGCGATATGCTCAAGGCTTCACGAGCGTCGCGCAACTCGCTTGGGACACCGTCCGGGAGAACGCGACGCGCGCCGGCCGTGGCCGCGACGCTGGCTCCTCCGCTAGCAGTGAGCTCATCCCCGGCCCACGAACGGCACCAGAGTCATCGATTCCATCCGCTGGGACTGCGCAGCACCCCATCCGCCCGAGACGCACACCCCTGGAGGATCTCCTCACCGTTCTGTGGGGACCCGGGTGCGGGGCAGTTGTCACCGATCGTTCCCCGTCCGCCATGCCTGAGAAGGGCATGCGCACTGTGGACCGGATGCTGGTCACCCCTGGGCTGACGAACGCCCGATTCATCATCCCCGCCAGCAGCGAGACCGTCATGAAGGCAGCCCTGACCCAGTACAACGGGATTCGTCAGCCGCGGGTGCGCGCACAGCGATCCCTGCTTGCGGCAGCCTTGGAGGTTCCCGGAGCCGACCGTTTGCTGGGCCGAACACTCACCGTCCAGGTCCCGGAGAACGTGCTCGAAGGCGAGCTCGCTACCCGTGCACTGGTTCCTTTCCTTGCCGCCGAGCTCGGGCATGACCGGCTGCACGCGGCCGCAGGTGTCCGCGGTCTGATAGCGAATGCCAAGCCGACCATTCAGCTCTTCGACGACGAGGGCAGTGCCGTCGGCTTCGCCAAGGTGGGATGGAACGCGCCGACCCGAGCCTTGGTGAAGCACGAGGCGGAGACCCTCCGCTGGCTCGCAGGTCGTAGCGACCTACCGTTCGCAGTGCCGCACCTCACGTGGTTCGGCGAGTTCGCCGGGCTGACGGTGGCTGTCGTAGCGCCCATGCCCCAGGACGTGCGGCGAATCCGGGACGACTCGGACCCGCACGTCGACGCGATCCTCGCTCTCAGCCGGTCCCACGTCGCCCGGTCGAGCGGCTCAAGCGCTGAGCGGCGCAGAGTCGAGGTGCAGACACCTGCAGCCCCAAGACTCGATGATTCGGAATGGTGGAACGCCCTGCTTCGCGAGGTGGGTGAAGTCCCGGACGCGGAGCTGCTGCCCTCTCACTCAGACGACCAGCTGCGGGAAATCGTCGTTTCTGCATTGTCGACCTGGGTCACTGCGCTGACGGAGAGCGCCGCAGCAAGGACCGTCCCGATGGGCCCGTCCCACGGCGACTGGGTTCCCTGGAACATCGCTCGACGAGCCAACGGTTCTCTCTTCGTCTGGGACTGGGAACACGCCCGGCTGAGCGCACCGGTTGGCTTCGACTTGCTGCACCACACCTTCCAGGTGGCGTACTTGCTGAAGGGCCGATCCGTGGCCGAGGCTCTGGATGCCGTTGATGCTGCGGCTCACACCTCGCTGCCCGCGCTTGGGGTCGAACCCGGGCTCGCCGCACTGGTCAGCGCCCTGTACTGCATTGATCTGACGCTGCGGGAGCTGAAGTTGACGGCGGATGGGGTTCGCTGGAACGAAGATCTCATGGGCGGGCTGCTGACCGGGACGTCGAGCAAGGTTCAGCGGGCCCGCGATGAGAGTGGACCAGGGAGGAACACCGCTTCACGACTACCAGCGAAGGTCGGACTCCGATGAAGCTCACTCCCGTGCGCGGGAGGCTGCGGCTGCCTGCTCTCCTGGTCGCACTGACAGGCGCATTGCTGACCACGACACTGCCGGCGTACGCGGCTGCACTCGAGCCACAGCCCAACGGCACCGTCTTCTCTTGGGCGGACGAGCGGATTCGCGAGTCCAGCGGGCTCGCGACGTCGTCGGACGGCACTCTCGTGTACACAGTGGGCGACGCTGAGGACGAGCCCGCCATCTTCGCGGTGGACGCCAGGGGCAAGACTCAGTTCCGTGTCGTTCTGCCGCCGGGGAGCAACGTCGACTGGGAGGACCTTGCCCGGATCACCGACAAACAGGGGCGCAACTGGATCTACGTCGCCGACACTGGCGACGCGTACGCGCTGCGACTGAAGGAGAAGGTACCGCCGAGGCGCAACTTCGCCGTGCTGCGCTTCCGCGAACCAGATACCTCCAGCACGGGCGACATTCCACCGGAGGCTCTCGAGACGCTGCCGTTGGTGTTCGACGATCCTTTCACGCACAACGTCGAGAGCATGCTCGTAACGCCCGAGGGTGAGATGTTCTTCATCGATAAGATCCCTTCCAGGCAAGTCTCCGGTGAGGACCCCTCACCTGCTGGGGTCTGGACTCCGGTGGTTGATCCGATCCCCGGCGCACCCACCATGTTGGAGAAGGTCGCGGAGGTCGACGTCGTCGAAGCCAGCGGTGCAGCGGTCTCACAGGACGGCTCCTTGCTCGCCGTGCGAAACGGATCCAAGGTCTACCTGTGGACTGTGGATTCCGACCGCACGGCTGACGCGTTCCTTGCGGATCCCGTCACCATTCGCCTGCCCGCCCAGCAGCAAGGGGAGGCAGTGACCTTCCATCCGGAGCTACAGGCACTTCTCATCAGTACTGAGGGGCAGTTCACTGCTGTGAAGTCCGTAGCTCTTCCAGAAGGTCTGGTGCAGGACGTGAGCGCCCCTCCCACCGCTGAGGAGAAGGAGCGGGCGGTGGTTGCCGAGGGGCCGTCTAGCGCGGCTGTGGCGCTCATCGTGCTGGTGTCTGCCGGTTCGGCAGTTGCCGTCACTGCGGTCATCGCCGTCCTCCTCGTGCGACGGAAGTCGAGGAGAGATACGAAGCGCACCGAACCGTTGCGCCCCTCCTCGCCCGAGCGGCCGAATCCTGACTACCAGGCTCTGGCCGAGACGACCAGCCCGACCAGGAATCCGACTCTGATGACGTCCGTAGGACGCTGGCACCGCTGAACGATCTGTCGGCGGCGCCGGAAATGCACGCGAGTGACGCGATTGCCGAGCTCGCCCGAGCGTGTGCCGGGCAGGGCACGGATGCAGAGCAAGTAGGTCCGTGGCTCGTTGTCGATGGCTTCCACGCCGTCAAGCACGCAGTGCGGTTCGGTGCAGATGTCCGCCTGGTCGCCACCGACGACCGTGCCCTCCTCGACCGCCTGGTTGCCGAGTTCGCGCCGGACATCCCGACCACGCTGGACCCACTCATCTCCGTACTGCAGAGAGAACAACTGCTTGCTGCAGTCGGGCGGCGACACCCGACAGGGGTAGTGGGAGTGGCCACAAGGCCCAACCCGCTTAACCATGCAGCCTACCGGCGTGATCCACGTCGCAGAGAGAGCCGCCGCGGCCACGCGCTGCTTCTCGAGGACCCTAGGCATGCGGGCAACCTCGGGGCGGTGATTCGAGTCGCCGCTGCCGGTTTCGCCTCGGGTGTGATTGTTACACCCGCGTCTGACCAGCACCGCTCCGTGCGAACCACCGGGCAGCCTCTCGCGCCACCGATCGATCCCTTCTCTCGGGAGGCGATTCGGGGGGCCGCAGGGCTGCACTGGGCGGTCCCCGTCCTTACGGTCGGTTCGATTGACGAGGTTGAAGGACCTCTGATCGCGCTGGACCCGAGCGGCCCCGAGCTGACGCCGTCGACAGTTCCCGCGAACGCCGTGCTCTGCCTCGGAACTGAGCGCCACGGACTGTCCCAGGACCTCCGAAGTCGGGCTGAACGCGTTGGGTCGATCGCTATGCGGGCGGGGGTCTCGAGCCTCAACGTGGCGACCGCGGCAGCAGTCGCGCTCTACGCTGCCGGCGGGCCGGGTGTCGCCCGTCCCCCGGCCGAAACCGGCTCGCCTACTGTCCCCGGACCAGCGGGAAGAGGATCGTCTCCCGGATCCCCAGCCCGGTGAGCGTCATGACAAGCCTGTCCACTCCGAGTCCCATGCCGCCGGTCGGTGGCATGCCGTACTCCAGAGCCCGCAGGAAGTCGTAGTCGACCTCCATCGCCTCATGGTCTCCCGCCGCCGCCATGAGTGACTGGGCCAGGAAACGCTCGCGCTGGTCGATCGGGTCGATCAGCTCGGAGTAGGCGGTGGCCTGCTCCATCCCCCAGCAGACCAGGTCCCACTTCTCGGTCAGCCGAGGATCGTCCCGGTGCACCCGCGTGAGTGGTGCGGTCTCTTTCGGGTAGTCGGTGTAGAAGACCGGCGTGGTGGTGCTGTGCTCGCAGAGGTGCTCGTAGACCAGCTCCAGGAGGTGGCCCCAGCCCGCCTCGGGGTCGTAGTCGGCGCCGATCCGCCCGGCGATCTCCTGCAGCCGCTCGACCGTGACGTCGTAGCCGACGTGCTCTCCGAGCTTCTCCGAGATCGCCTCCGTCAGGGTCTTCACTGGCCAGTCCCCGGAGAGGTCGTACTCGTGGATCTCCCCGTCATCCTCGCGCCGCCGCGCCACCGGCTCGCCGAAGACCGCGATCGCCGCCTCCTGGATCATCTCCTGCGTGAGCCGCCGCATGTCGTGGTAGTCGGAATAGGTCTGGTAGGCCTCGAGCATCGTGAACTCGGGGTTGTGCGAGGAGTCCGCTCCCTCGTTGCGGAACTGCCGTCCGATCTCGAACACCTGCTCGAACCCGCCCACCAGCAGCCTCTTGAGGTGGAGCTCGGTGGCGATGCGCAGGTAGAGGTCCATGTCGTAGGCGTTGATGTGGGTACGGAACGGCCGCGCATTCGCGCCACCGTGCACCGTCTGTAGCATCGGCGTCTCCGCCTCGAGAAAGCCCCGGCGGTGCAGCGAGTCCCTCAGACTCCGCACCACGGTGGCACGCACCCGGGCGACCTCCCGTGCCTCCGGGCGCACGATGAGGTCCACGTACCGCATCCGTACCCGCGCCTCCGGGTCGGTCAGGCCCTTGTGCTTCTCCGGCAGCGGCCGCAGTGCCTTGGACGTGAGCGCCCAGGAGTCGGCCATGACCGACAGCTCGCCCCGCCGAGAGGTGATGACCTCGCCGGTGATACCCACGATGTCGCCGAGGTCGATGTCGTGCTTCCAGCTCTCCAGCGACTCCTCCCCCACCCGAGCGAGGCTGAGCATGACCTGCAGGTCGCCAGTGCCGTCCCGCACGGTTGCGAAGCAGAGCTTTCCGGAGTCGCGCTTGAGGACGATCCGTCCGGTCACGGCCACCGTGACGCCGGTGGAGGAGCCCGGCTCCAGATCGCCGTAGCTCTCGCGAACGTCCTGCAGTGTGTGGGTACGCGGGTAGTTCACCGGGTACGGCTCGACCCCGCGGTCCCGCAGCCGCTGCAGCTTCTCGCGCCGTACCTGCATCTGCTCGGTTCCATCGTCCGGCGTGCTGGCGGCTGGCTCGTCGGCGCTGGCTGCACCGGCTGAGCCGGCTGAGCCGGCTGGGCTTTCCAGGGCGTCTGTGGCCTCGTCCTGACTCATCGGGTCCCTTCGACGATCCGTGCCACCCACGGCTCTGCCCAGTTTCCCAGGACTCGTCCGATGCTGGGTCCCTGCCTCGCCATCGCCGGCCTGTGACGCACATCTGCGCCTACCTGGGCTAGTGCCGCCACCGCTCCCCCGTGCCGCGAGCACGCGGGAGCGGTGCCGTCAGGCGCCGGACAGCTCGCGGGCACGGGCGAGCAGCGCCGGTACGCCCTCCTCGAGCCGCTCGAAGAACGGGTCGTGCGCCATTCCAGCCAGCCACCGGTGGTAGGAGGCCTCGAGCAGGATCGCGAGCTTCCAGACCGCCAGCGCCATGAACCACCCGGTGTCCCCGGCTTTCCGACCGGTGCCCCGTTCCCACCGGGCCACCATCTCGGCACGGGTGGGGAATCCGGGTTCCACCGAGGGCAACGTGACCAACGGAACGCTCTCCCCCGGCTCGGGCCAGAAGGACAGCAGGTACCCGAGGTCAGCCCTCGGGTCTCCGACAGTGGCCATCTCCCAGTCGAGCACCGAAGCGACCGCCGGCCGAGAGCCGTCGCCACCGGAGACGATGACGTTGTCCAGCTTGAAGTCGCCGTGCACCACGGAGGGCGGGACCTCCGTCGGTACGTTGTCCTGCAGCCAGTCCCGTACCACCTCGTAGTCGGGCAGCTCACGAGCCTCTCCGCCGGCGGCAGCCACTGCTTGCTGGATGCCCTCCCGCTGCCCGACCCAGCGCCGGAGCTGTCGCTCCAGGTACCCGGACTCCCGACCGAGGCCCTCCGCGACGAAGAGGCGCCAGTCGACCGTGTGGATCTCCGCGAGCGCATCGGCGAGATCCAGCCCGAGAGCCCGGCGGTCCGCCTCAGCGCCGAGCCAGCTCGGCAGGGTCTCTCGAACCACCTCGCCGTGCAGTCGCTCCATCAGGTAGAACGGCGCCCCGATCACGTCCGGGTCCTCGCACACTGCGACGACGCGGGGCACCCTGGCCCGTCCGTCCCGGTTCAGCAGCGTCAACACCCGATACTCTCGCACGACGTCGTGCGCCGTGGGCAGGAGCGGACCTTCCGGCGGCCGGCGCAGCACGTACTCGTGGCTGGCCGCCTCGTCGGAGACGTGCACGGCGTACGTCAGGTTGCTGTGGCCGTCACCCAGGGGTGTCACTCGTACGGCGGACGCCCCCAGCCATGCCGCCAGTCGCGCTTCGTCCACGCTCACGGGGCCCATCGTAGGCGGGCCCCCGGTCAGGACGGCTCGTCGTCGGCGACCCGGGGCTCGCTTTGCGGACTGGGACCGGACTCGGACTGGACTGCGGCTGACTGAGACTGAGGTAGGACCGGACTAGGGACTCGAGTCGATTCTGGACTCCAGCATCGCGACCACCGCGCGCAGCGACTCCGCGTCCGCATCGGCTACCAGCCGCATCGCGTGAGCCAGCAGCGCAGCCCGGTCGGAGCTTTCCTGGCCGGCTGGACCGGCCACAGATTCTGACCGGCTCCCGGTTTCCTCGGGCCGCCAGGACATCGCGTCGTGCAGCGGTGCGTGGAAAGCCTCCGGGGCCCCGCCGCCACGGGGGACCCCCGGGGCAGCGCGACGCCAGACCCTGGGCTCGTCCACCTCGGGCGTATGCAGCAGCATCGCCGGGCTGACCTCCAGGGCGTCCGCCAACCGGGAGACCACCGGCGCCTGAGGGCGACGGTCGCCGTTTTCGATCTTGGTGACGTACGGGACGCTGATCCCCGCCCGGTCGGCCAGCTCGCGTCGCGACAGGCCACGGTTCAGCCGGGCAGCCCGCACCCATCTGCCGAAGTCCTCGTACGGGTCGGGACTCGCTGGAGCCCTTTTTGTCACAGCCCCACGGTACAACGAAGGGGCACTGAACGGTACTCCGTGATACAGCCTCTCATGCCAGGTGAGCAGTTGCGGAATAGCGGGCGCCGTCTCAGTGTTGATACGATTTGGTACTATTCAATACAGCCGTCCGACCCGTCACGAAGGAGCCGAATGACACCTGCCGTCCTCACAGCCCGCCTTGGCCCGCCTCAGCGCGCCGGTTCGCTGATCCTGTACCCACTGTTCTGCGGCCCCGCCGTCGCGACTCCTCCGTCGCGGCAGAACGACGGTGGCCGCCCCGACCTGACCCGCCCCTACCGCACCCTGTCGGAGTCAGCCGTGCCCACCAGCTCCGTCCGCTTCACGGAGAAGGGCAGCGGCCAGGTTCCCGTCCTGGAGATGCACAACCTCGGCGACGACCCAGTCCTGGTGCTCGCCGGCGAGATCGTGGAGGGCAACCTCCAGAACCGCTCGGTGAACGTCTCGCTCATCGCGCCCGCCCACTCCCACCTGGAGATCCCCGTGTCATGCGTGGAACAGGGCCGCTGGCGGGCCCCCCGGCCTCGCGCGGACGGGGAGTCGTTCGCACCCCCGCCCGACGCACCGCCCGGGCCCCGGAAGCACGTCCCTCCGCAGGTCCGTCGTGCCCAGGCTGCCGGCGTGGCGAAATCCGTACGCCGCGGTACCGGCAAGCGCAGCGCTCAGGGCGCGGTCTGGGATGCCGTGTCCGCGGAGCTTGCGGCAGCGAAGGTCGTCTCGGCGACGCAGGACCTGACCGAGTCCTACTCGGCGGTGCGCGCCGAGGACGACGCGGAGACCGCCCCTCCTACTTCGCAGCTGCGACCGGTACGGGACCAGGTCGGTGTCGTCGCTGCCGTCGGCGACCAGGTTCTGGCGCTTGACCTCTTCGACAGTCCGGCAACCCTGATGGCGTACTGGGACGGTCTCGTCGCCGGCTACGCCCTCGACGCGGCTCACCGTGAAGCAGGCTCGACCGGCCCGTACGGGGTCGATCCGCAGGCAGACAGCCGCGTATGGCGGCGCCCGACCGACGAACGGACAATCCAGGCCGCAGTCGAGTCGTTCCTGCAGCAGGTGCTGGCCGCCGAGCAGATCCGGACCCCCGGTGTGGGCGTGGGCTCCGAGCTCCACCTGGACACCGCCGTCGTCGTCGGGTCCGGGCTCATCTGGCAGGACAGACTGATCCACCTCGCTGCCCACCCCGCCGCCGCCTGACCGGCCCACCCGTACCGAGCCAACAGCAGCAGACCGAAGAACCCCAGGAAAGGAACCGCACACCATGCAGGACATGCAGCTCGTTCAGGTCAGTGCCTCAACTGACGTCTCCGTCGTACCCGCGGCTGCCGAGGAGGAGGTGACGCTCCTCGTCTCCCTGCTGGCTCCCGCCGCCGGGCAGCCGCAGCGGGGACCGGTCTCGCTCATCGTGGTCCTCGACCGCAGCGGCTCGATGGCCGGAGAGCGCCTCGCCAGCGCCCAGCGCTCGCTCACGGACCTCGTCGACCGGCTCGCGCCGACGGACACCCTCGGGCTGGTCACCTTCGACAACGAGATCGATGTCGTCGTACCGGCTGCCCCTCTGTCCAACAAGGCTGAGGTCAAGAGACGGATTGCAGCGGTCACCCCCGGGGGCTCCACGAACCTGTCCGGCGGGTTGGTGCGAGGCCTCGCGGAAGCTCGTCGTACGGACTCCGCCACTCCGACCACGGTGCTGCTGCTCTCCGACGGAAAGGCGAACGTCGGGGCGACCGATGCGGCGACTCTGAGCTCGCTGGCCGCCCAGGGCCGGGCCGACAGCGTCACCACCAGCACCCTCGGGGTCGGACTCGGATACGACGAGACGCTGCTGGAGGCCATCGCGAGCGGCGGAACCGGCAACCACTACTTCGCGGAGACACCTGACGACGCCGCGGAAGCGTTCGCCACCGAGATCGGCGGCCTGCTCGATGCGGTCGCTCTGGGAACGACCGTGACGCTGCGTCCAGGGGATCTGATCACCGAGGTGCGGCTGCTCAACCAGCTGCCTTGCGCCACCCTGGACGAGGGTCTGCGGGTCGAGGTCGGAGACCTCTACGCGGAGGAGCAGCGCCGACTGGTATTCCGGGCCCAGGTGCAGGCGCCGGACTCGCTGGGGCGGAGCCGACTGGCTGAGATCGGCACCGCGTGGCTCGACGTCAGCCGTCGGGGCGCGCCCGTCGACTCCACCCTGGTGGTGTCGGTCGACATCGTGGACGCCGCGACGGCGCAGGATCGCGAGGTGGACCAGGAGATCCGCGGGGAGGCAGGCCTGCTCGAGGCCCACCGCCTCCGGAGGGACGCCGCCGACGCTCTCTCCCACGGCGACTTCGACGGGGCCGACCAGTCCCTTAGGCGCGCGATGGCTATGGCCGACGAGATCTCGCCAGCAGTTCCGGACCTGCTCGCCGCCGAGCTGGGCGCGGACCGCGCCCTCAACGAGCAGTACTTGGGACAGATGCACGGCGACGCTCGGCGGGTCGCCAAGGATGCCCGGGCGAGCGCCCACCGCGGGTCGGCGAAGCGCGGACGCCAGCCACGACGAGACCGCAGCTGGAAGTCGGAACCGTCGGCGTGACCGAGGGGTTAGGTTCGCTGGCATGGAGTTTGCTCACAGCCCGCGGGCCCGGGAGGTCCTTGCCTCCCTGCAGGAGTTGATGGATAGCAGCGTGTACCCGGCCGAGAGCACCTACCGCCACCAGCGGGCGGAGCTCTCGGCCAGCGGGCGCCCACACGAGCTCCCACCCGTCGTGGAGGAGCTCAAGTCGCAGGCGCGGGCACGAGGGCTGTGGAACTTGTTCCTGCCGTCCGAGTCGGGACTGAGCGTCACCGACTACGCCCCCGTGGCAGAGCTCTCCGGCCGATCCCCGGAGATCGCACCCGAGGCGATGAACTGCTCGGCACCGGACACAGGGAACATGGAGCTGCTCCACCTCTTCGGCACCGCGGAGCAGCAGGAGCGCTGGCTTGCTCCGCTGCTGGACGGAACCATCCGCTCCGGGTTCGGCATGACCGAGCCGGACGTGGCCTCCTCCGACGCCCGCAACATCCGTACCGAGATCCGTCGGGACGGTGACTCCTACGTCATCAACGGACGCAAGTGGTGGACCACCGGTGCACTGGACCCCCGGTGCCAGGTGCTCATCGTCATGGGAGTCACCGACCCGGACGCGCATCCCTACCGGCAGCAGTCGATGGTGCTCGTGCCGATGGACGCTGACGGGGTGGAAGTCGTACGTGATCTGTCCGTGTTCGGCTACCACGACCAGCACGGCCACGGCGAGGTGAGCCTCACCGATGTGCGGGTGCCGGTCGGCAACCTCCTGGGTGAGCCCGGCGACGGCTTCCGGCTTGCCCAGGAGCGCCTGGGTCCCGGGCGCGTGCACCACTGCATGCGAGCACTCGGCATGGCGGAACGAGCCCTGGACCTGATGGTCACCCGGGCGCTGTCGCGCCAGGCGTTCAACCGTCCGCTTGCCGCGCAGGGCGTCGTACGACAGCAGATCGCGGAAGCTCGGATGGCGATTGAGCAGGCCCGACTCCTGGTCCTCAAGACAGCCTGGCTGATCGACACCGCCGGCGTCTCGGCTGCCCGGAGCGAGGTCGCCGCGATCAAGGTCGTGGTGCCCCGGGTTGCCTGCAAGGTCATCGACGACGCCATCCAGGTGCACGGCGGCGCCGGAGTCTGCGAGGACACGCCGCTCGCGGCCATGTACGCGGGTGCTCGCACGCTGCGGATCGCGGACGGCCCGGACGAGGTGCATGTGCGTTCCGTGGGGCGGGCCGAGATAGACCGGGTTGCCGCCGCCATCACGCCCTAAGGCTCGGGTTCCCAGCCCGGGTCCCTGGGCCGGGGTCCCTGGGCACGGTTCGTTCCGTGGTCCCTGGTTGTCCGCGGTCCCTGGTTGTCCGCGGTCCCTGGTTGTCCGCGGTCGCCAGCCAACGGGTCCCGCCACACTGACCCGGTCAGGCTCCCGTACGGGGTGGCATCGCCTCGTCCGCGCTGGTCAGGTGCGGCACCTCGGTCGCCTCGTGCCTGATGAGACGGCCCGACCGGAAGTCCTCCACGGCCTCGATGATCTCCGAGCGGGTGTTCATCACGAACGGCCCGTACCGGGCCACCGGCTCACGGATCGGCAGCCCACCGAGGAGGAGGACTTCCCATCCCTGCCGCGACGCTGAAGGCTGGCGGTCCGCAGCGGTGATCGTCAACGCATCCCCGGCACCCAGCACCGCGAGCTGACCCTCGTCGAGCGGTCTGCCAGCAGGACCGACGGCCCCGCGTCCGGACAGGGCGTAGACAAGCCCGTTGAACTCCGCGGGCCACGCGACGCTGAGTCGAGCGCCGGGCGCGACGGTCGCGTGCACGTACGTGATGGGCGTCCATGTCACGCCAGGACCGTCGTACCCTGCCAGGCTGCCGGCGATCAGACGCAGCAGCGCTCCACCGTCGGCACTGGACAGCAGGCGTACGTCAGCGGCCCCGATGTCCTGGTACCGGGGTGGAGTCCACTTCAGCGACGCCGGCAGGTTCACCCACAGCTGCGTCCCGTGGAACAGTCCACCCTTGGCCACGAACTCCTGCGGCGGCAGCTCCGAGTGCATGATCCCGGAACCGGCGGTCATCCACTGTGTGGCCCCGTCGGTGATCAGCCCGCCACCCCCGTGCGAGTCCTGATGCTCGAAGGCTCCGTCAAGCATGTACGTGACCGTTTCGAAGCCCCGGTGCGGGTGCCATGGGGCGCCCTTGGCCTCGCCCGGTGCGTACTCGACCGCGCCCAGGTGGTCGAGCAGCAGGAACGGGTCCGCCAGTGCGAGGTCGACGCTGGGGAACGGACGGCGGACCTCGAAGCCCTCGCCTTCGAGGAAGCGTCCTGCCGTGACAACCTGCTGGACCGGCCGGAACTGGGTCGCTGACGGGTCCGGGGTCTCCAACCGGGGCAGGGTCAGCGTGTCGGCGGTGACTGCGGGCATGGTGACCTCCTCGCACGTGGCCGAAGACTGCCCGAGGATGACCGGGAACTTCGGGTGCCTGGGAAGCCCGCGGGTGCTTGGGCACCTCGTGGACTGGGAACTCCCGAAACCGGATCCTCGAGCGATCTCTCAAGCCTCAAGAGTCGTCCCTACGGCGGAAATTTGCAAGTGCAACTATCCGGGGGAGAGCGGCCCGGCAACCCTGCCCACTCCAGCCCTGCCGATCATGGCGCTCCATCGCCTAGATCGTCGTGATCATGGCGCTGGGGAATGACACGCAGGGGCAACACGCCGCAGCGGCGCATCGCACGCCATGATCACGACCAAGGGGGCGCACCAACGCCAAGATCACCCGGAGATCGGCGCCGGAAGGGAAAGCCTCGCGGCGAGCGGGCCGAGTAGGGGTTGCAGCCGTACGGGCCTCGCTCACGGGCTGCCACCCGAGCACCCGGCGGGGTGATCATGGCGATCGACCGCCATGATCGCGGTGATCATGGCGGTAGTGCGCGACACGCCGGTACGACTCGCTGAGCGAGGCGACCTAGCGCCATGATCACCGCAGGGGGCGCAACCTAGCGCCATGATCATCGCTGGCAAGAAGGGGCGGCGAACCCAGCGCCACGATCACCCGCCGAGCAAGCGCGACCCACCGGCCGCCGGCGGCTCAGAGGTTCTTGACCGACTGCAGCAGCTTGGTGAGCGACTCCTTGGCGTCCCCGAACAGCAGCGAGGTCTTCGGGTTGAACAGCAGCTCGTTCTCGATGCCCGCGAAGCCGGGACGCATCGAGCGCTTCAGGAAGACGACCTGCTGGGCCTCGTCCACGTGCAGGATCGGCATGCCGTAGATAGGCGAGCCCTTGGTCTGCGCCGCCGGGTTCACCACGTCGTTCGCGCCGACCACCAGCGCCACGTCCGCCCGCGGGAACTCGGGGTTGATCTCGTCCATCTCGCGCAGCGCCTCGTACGGCACGTTCGCCTCGGCCAGCAGCACGTTCATGTGCCCCGGCATGCGTCCCGCCACCGGGTGGATCGCGTAGGAGACCTCGATCCCCCGCGACTCCAGCACCTGGGCCAGCTCCTGCAGGGTGTGCTGGCCCTGGGCGACCGCCAGGCCGTACCCGGGTACGAAGATCACCTTCTTGGCGTACCCGAGCATGATCGAGACGTCCTCGGGCGAGGCGGTCCGTACCGGCCGCCCCTCTCCGACCACGGCGGTCGAGCCAGCCGACGTCGGACCGGAGAACGCACCGAACAGGATGCCCGTGACCGACCGACCCATGGCGGAGGCCATCATCTGGGTCAGCATCGTTCCGGAGGCGCCGACCAAGGTACCGGCGATGATGAGCAGCACGTTGCCCAGCGCGGCACCGGAGGCAGCCACCGCGAGGCCGGTGAAAGCGTTCAGCAGCGAGATGACGATCGGTACGTCGGCGCCACCCACCGGGAGCACCAGGAGCACACCGACCACCAGGCCGACGACCAGCAGTGCGACCAGCGCTGTCATACCGCCGGTGGCGATGACCAGAGCCGCCAGGACCACCGCGCCCAGCGCCGAGGCTCCCATGGCCACCTGCATGCCCGGGAACACGACCGGCCGCCCGGTCATCAGCTCCTGCAGCTTCAGGAACGTCAGCGCCGAACCCGATGCGGACACCGATCCGATCAGACCGGCGAAGACGACGGCCAGCGCGCCCCACCCGGTCTCCTGACCAGCCTGCTCGAACTCGACGAGGGACACCAGCGCAGCGGCTGCACCGCCGACGCCGTTGAACGCGGCCACCATCTGCGGCATCGCGGTCATGCGCACCCGCCGCGCCGACACCGCTCCCACGCCGGTACCGATCAGCAGAGCAATCGCGATCAGCGCGAGGTTGCCGAGCTCGTCGTCGCTCTGCAGCCCGAAGAACACCGCCACGACCGCGATCAGCACGCCCACGGAGCCGACCTGGGATCCCCTGCGCGCGTACTTGGGGGAGGACAGGCCCTTGAGTGCGAGGACGAAGCAGACCGCCGCGGCGAGGTACCCGAGGTTGACCCAGTCTTCGGTTGTCATGCTCGACCCCCGGGCCGTGACTTGAACATCTCCAGCATGCGGTCGGTCACCACGAAGCCACCGACGACGTTGATGGTCGCGAGGATGACCGCTGCGAAGGCAACCCCCACTTCCCAGCCGCCTTCTGCCTCGGCCAGCACGATGATCGCGCCGACGACGATGATGCCGTGGATCGCGTTCGCGCCGGACATCAGCGGCGTGTGCAGCGTGCTGGACACCTTCGAGATCACCTCGAAGCCCAGGAAGGCCGCCAGGACGAAGATCGTCAGCAGGACGATCGGATCGGTCATACCCGTACCTCTCCCTCGTGCACCACGCACGTCCCGTCGACGACCTCGTCGGAGAAGTCCGGCGTGAACTGTCGCTCACGGGTCATCAGAAGCAGCAGGGCTGCCAGGTTGCGTGCGTACAGGGCGCTCGCGTGGTCGGCCATCGGACTGGTCACGTTGCGTGCCCCGATGACGATCGCGTCCCCGACGCGGACCTCCTCGCCCGGTACGGAGCCCTCGACGTTTCCGCCGGTCTCGGCGGCGAGGTCGAACACGACCGCCCCCGAGCGGGCACCGACCAGCATCTCGGCCGTGACCAGACGTGGCGCAGGACGGCCCGGTACGGCGGCAGTCGTGATGACGATGTCGGCCTGCCGGATGTGCTCTCCGAGCCTGCGCATCAGCTCCGCCTGATACTCCTCGTCCATCTCGCGCGCGTAGCCGCCGGTGCCCTCCAGGGCATCCATCCCCAGGTCGATGAACGTCGCACCGAGACTTCCGACCTCTTCGGCGGCCGCCTTGCGGACGTCGTAGGCGCTGACCACCGCCCCGAGCCGGCGCGCGGTCGCGATCGCCTGCAGACCCGCGACACCGGCGCCCAGGATCAGGACCTTCGCGGGCGGGATCGTTCCGGCGGCCGTCATCGACATCGGCAGGAAGCGGGGCAGCCGCTCGGCCGCGACGAGCACCGCGCGGTACCCGGCCACCAGCGCCTGGGACGAGAGCACGTCCATCGACTGGGCCCGCGTGATGCGAGGGAGCCTCTCGACGGCGAACGCTTCCACGCCGGCTGCGGCCAGCCGGGCGAGAAGGTCTCCCCGTCTGACCGGGTCCAGCATGCCGACCAGGGCGGAGCCGGGAGCCAGCAGGTCGACGTCGCCGTCTTCCGGGCTGACCACGACAGCCACGTCGGCGCCATTGAGCGTGGAGGCGCGGTCCGGGCTGATCTCAGCGCCCTGGGCCTGGTACGCGGTGTCCTCGTGGCCGGCGCCGTTGCCCGCGCCGGCCTGGACACGTACGTCCCAGCCGGCATCGATCAGCTTGCCGACCGTCTCGGGTGTCATCGCGACACGTGTCTCGCCCGGACGCGTTTCAGTAGGAACTGCAAGCAGCACACAATGACCGTATCGCCGTCGCAGCCCAAGTCCCTGTGCAACAGCGGAAAAGACCGCCCGGGAGGGTGATCTAGGTCGCAGCCGCCCGTGGCACGGTCATCGTGGGCACGCCCACCGCTCGCAGGATCTTGCCGGAGGCGTCACCGAGGAACGCCCGCCGGAGGGCACCCGCGCCGCTGGAGCCGATCACGAACAGCTCGCCGGGGTCCCAGGGCGCGGCCCGCACCGCTTCCTGCAGCGTTTCGCCGGAGCTCGCCCAGGCGTCGACGGCGAGCCCGTACCCATCCCGTATCTCTTCCGCCGCCCCGGCCAGCTGGGCCAGCACCTGGTCGCGCAGTCGGGCCGCGGAGCCTTCCGCGCCGGTGAAGCTCGGCGGGGGGCCGATGACGAAGCTGAGCAGTCGCACCGCGGTACCCGTCTGCGCTGCGAGAGCGCAGCCCTCGGCGACAGCGGACTGGGTGCCGGCACCCCCGTGCCAGCCCACCGTCACCCGAGCCACGCACTCCGCCGTGAGGTGCCAGCCCGCGGGTACGAGTGTGACCGGTACCTCGGAGGCATGGAGCAGATGATCGGCCGTGGTCCCGACGTGCAGCCCGCTCCGACGTGGTTCGCCGGAGCCCTCGCCGGACCCTTCCTGACCTGCGGACCCGACCACGATCAGGTCGGCCTCGTGCTCGGAGGCGACGTGCGCCAGCCCCTTGCCGGAGCCCGCGTCGGCATGCGAGTGCAGGGTGCAGGGCACAGCCGGGTCCACCAGAGCGGCTGCCTCCTCCAGCAGTGCCGTCGACTCCTGCTGCAGAAACGCCAGCCACTCCGCGTCGACGTCTCCCTGGTTGTGGATGTTCCACGGCCGGGGGTGGACGTGCGCGAGAAGAAGCTGGCCACCGAGCTGCCGGGCCAGGGCCGCGCCGTACGGAATGGCCTCCCACCCCCGGTGCTCGGGCCCGACCCCCACGACGATTCGTGACATCGCACTCCAACCCTTCGCCCGCACGCGCGGGAGCGGGCAGGCGTCCAGCGTAGAACCCCGGGCTGTACGGTCAGCCATGGCCGTACGGGTCGCGGCCGGCAGGGCTGGCAGACACGGGAGGAGACGTGGGCAAGGCCTCGGCACGTTCCAGGCTGTTCGCGGTCAAGCCGGTCGTCGATGTCACCCACGAGCCCTACAGCGAGGGCGAGGCGGGCAACCACCTGCGCCGCACCATGGGCCCGGTATCGCTGACCTTCTTCTCGGTCGGTGCGATCGTGGGCACCGGCATCTACGTCATCCTTGGTGAGGCGGTCCCCGCCGCGGGTCCGGCCGTCCTGGTCTCCTTCGTCCTGGCAGGCCTGACGGCCCTGTTCTCGGCACTGTCCTACGCCGAGCTCGCCGGCGCGCTGCCGGTCTCCGGCTCGGCCTACTCCTACACCTACGCCACCCTGGGGGAGCTGGTGGCGTGGATCGTGGGCTGGGCCCTGGTCCTGGAGTACGGGGTCTCGGTCGCCGCGGTAGCGGTCGGGTGGGGCCAGTACCTCAACGAGTTCTTCGTCACCTCGATCGGGCTGTCCATTCCGGACGCGCTCTCGCAGCCACCCGGTGAAGGCGGCTACGTGAACCTGCCCTCGATCGTCGTGGTGCTCGGCGCGATGGTCCTGCTGCTGCGGGGCACCCGCGAGAGCGCCCGGGTCAACAACATCCTCGTCGTGCTGAAGGTCGTCATCCTGCTGGTGTTCGTCGTCGTCGCGTTCACCGCGTTCGACAGCGACAACCTTCGGCCCTTCGCCCCGCTGGGCTGGGCGGGCATCACCGCGGGCGCCTCGCTGGTGTTCTTCTCCTACATCGGCTTCGACGCGGCGTCGACGGCCGGCGAGGAAGCCAAGAACCCCCGGCGCGACCTGCCCGTTGCGATCCTCGTCTCGCTCGCCATCGTCACGGCGCTGTACCTGCTGGTGGCTCTCGCCGCTGTCGGAGCACAGCACTGGCAGGACTTCGAAGGCAGCGGCGGGGAGGCTGCCCTGGCCAAGATCATGAGAGTGGTGACCGGCGAGTCCTGGCCTGCCGCGCTGCTCTCGTTCGGCGCCGTCATCTCGATCGCGAGCGTCGTTCTCACCGTGATGTACGGGCAGACCCGCATCCTCTTCGCGATGTCCCGCGACGGACTCCTCCCGTCGCTGTTCTCGCGCGTGAGCCGCCACTCCGGCGTACCGACGGCCAACACCCTCGTCGTCGGCACATTCATCGCCGTACTCGCAGGCCTGGTCCCGCTCGGCTCTCTCGCCGAGGCCACGAGCGTCGGCACGCTGTTCGCATTCATGCTGGTCAACGTCGGCGTCATCATCCTGCGCCGGACGCGCCCCGACCTGCCACGGACGTTCCGGATCCCGCTGTTCCCCTTCACGCCCGCGATCGGTGTGGGCTTCACGATCTGGCTGTTCACCGGCTTCGGCGGGAGCACCTGGGTGGCGTTCCTGGTGTGGATGCTGGTGGGCCTCGCGTTCTACGTCAGCTACGGATACCGGCGCTCGCACCTGCAGATGGGCGGTCCTTACAGAACCCGAACAGGACGCTGACACCTGCCGTACTCCCCGGCGGCATCCTGGCCAGTGCAGACACCACTGCAGACACCACTGCAGACCGAAGCTGCAGGCAGCACTGCAGACATTCGTGAGAGGAGCCGGTACGAATGACCATGACCACGAAGCGGACCGCAGTCGTCGCACTCGCGAGCGCCGCTGCGATCTCGGCGACCGCAGCCGTCGCCTGGGCGGCAGCGCCGGAGCCCGAGGCCACGTCCGTGGCCACCGCGGCAGCGGCAACAGCCCAGGACGAGATGCGTCCGGGCCAGCAGTTCCTGCAGGAGCTGGTCGACAAGGAAGTCATCACCGACGAGCAGCGCAGCCAGATCGAGGCGCTGGCCAAGGAGAAGCTCGCCGAGAGGCGCGCCGTACGCCAGGACTTCCGTCAGCAGGCACTGGAGACCGTCTCCGAGGCCCACGGCATGACCCCTGAGGAGTTCACGCAGGCACTCAAGGACCGCACGCTGGAGCCACTGCCCTCCGAGCAGCGCGAGGCGGTCCGCGACCAGGTCCGCTCGCTGCGTGAGGACCTCGGTCTGCGATCGAACGTAGACCGCGAAGGGCTTGAGGGTCTCAAGGAGCGGCTGCGCGACCGCATCTCCGGGTGGCTGGACTCTGACGGAGCCGGAGACACCTCCCCGAGCGCCGACGGGTCCACCACATAGCCCGGGCAAGACCCCGAGCACAGTCCCGAGCACAGTCCCGAGCAGAGACCCGAGCACAGTCCTGAGCGGCCCGGCCCTGAGCAGCCCGGCCCTGAGCAGCCCGGCTCCCGACCCGGACCGTGTCACCATGGCTAGGTGACTCTGCCCCCCCGTGCGACGCAGCCGCCCGGCAGGCCGGCGGAATCCCCCCCGCCGCCGGCCTCCGGCGTCAACTGGCTGCTGCTGATCGCGGTCGTGACGGCCGTCGTGCTGCTGGCTGTTGTCGGCGTGGTGATCTCACAGGGAGAGCCGGCACGGAGCACGGAGCCGCTCAGTGTGCCGGGCGAGCCGTACGGCGACACCGTCGAGCGGGCCACCGACGACCTCGACCTGTTCTGGGCCGAGATGCTTCCGGAGACCTACGGTGTCGAGTACGACGAGCTGCGCCACGGGGTCATCCCCTACTCCCAGGAGAACGACCCACCCGACTGCGGCGCTGAGGTCCTGACGTACGAGGACATGGCGAACAACGCCTTCTACTGCCCGCCGCAGCTGGTGCCGCAGGACACCCAGCAGGTCGCCTCGGGTGACTACATCGCCTACGACAGTCAGTCCCTGTTCCCGAGCATCGCCGAGCGTTTCGGGGGAGCCGGGGTCGCCGCGATTCTCGCCCACGAGTGGGGCCACGCGGTCCAGAACCGGGGCCAGGTCGCTGTGGACGACATCATCGAGCTGGAGCTGCAGGCGGACTGTTTCGCCGGGTCCTGGCTGAAGTGGGTCCGCGACGACGACAGCCCGTACCTCACCGCCAGCGTCGACGACCTCGACCGGGCCGCCGCGGCCCTGCTGACCTTCCGCGACCCGCCCGGGTCGGATCCCACGTCGGAGACCGCGCACGGCAACGGCTTCGACCGCGTCGCGGCGTTCCAGGACGGCTTCGTCAACGGAACGTCCGCCTGCGCCGACTACCCGCAGGGCGGAGTCACTTTCACGGAGGACGTCTACCGCAGCTACTTCGACCTTCTCTCCGAGGGCAACGCACCCTTGGAGTCGCTTCCGACGCTCGTGTTCCAAGGGCTCGAGGACTTCTGGCCGGACCGCTTCGGGGAGGCCTTCGACACCAGCGAGGAGTACTCCCCGGTGGAGACTCTCGAGGAGTTCACCGACGCTCCCCCGCAGTGCCAGGGCGGCGCCGTGCCCCAGCCCAAGGAGGTGCACACCGCCGCGTACTACTGCCCCGGCTCGGACACCCTCGGCTGGACAGTCGGCGGTCCGATGAGTGAGCTCTACGACGTGTTCGGCGACGGCTCCGTCGCGGAGGTGCTGATCGACCGCTGGGGCTACGCGATGCGGCACAAGGCAGGCGAGGACCTCGATGGCCTGGAAGCGGCCCTGCAGGTCGACTGCACCACCGGCGCCTTCTTCCGCTACGCGAACGACAACGGCGCACTGTCCCCCGGAGACCTCGACGAGGCGATCGCCAACCTGCTCGCCTCGTCGCTGCTGCTGGACTTCTCCGACGAGCGCGGCACCGGCTTCGTACGGGTCGGAGCCTTCCGGGTGGGCTTCGACGCCGGCATCGCGGCGTGCTCCTCGGTCACCCCGCCGGAGGTCTCATGACACCGCTGCGCCGCTCAGAACTGCCAGATGACCGGGATGAGCAGCACCGCGACGATGAAGAACAGCAGGGTCAGCACTGAGCCGAGCTTCCAGTAGTCGCCGAACCGGTACCCAGCGGGTCCCATCACCATCAGGTTGGCCGGGGTGGCGATCGGGGTCATGAACGCCGCGGCGGCAGCAACCGTCACCGTCATCAGCAGCGGCGACGGCGAGATCGCGAGGCTGGTCGCTGCTGACACCGCGATCGGCACCACGATCAGGGACGTCGCGGCGTTGCTGATGAGCTGGCTGAAGACGAAGGTCAGGATGAACACCCCGGCCAGCAGGGCGGTCGGTCCGATCTCGCCCAGAGTGTTGACCATGGCATCGGCGACCGAGGCCGCGGCTCCGGTCTCGGTCAGCGCCGTGGACAGCGGGAACAGTGCTCCGATCAGGATGACGGTGGTCCACGAGATCGCCCGGTAGGCCTGCGCCGGGGTGAGGACCCGGAACAGGATCATGGCCGTCGCGGCGCTCAGACCGGCGATCACGCTCGGCACCGCGCCGGTGGCGAGCAGGATGACCATTCCCGCGAGAATGGCAACCGCGCGCTTGGCCTTGGGGCCGAAGGGCACCGCCTGCCGGCGGATCACGTCGGGTGAGTTCACCAGCACGAGACCGTTGATGCCCGCGTCTTCTGTCAGACGGCTCCACGGGCCCTGGACCAGCAGCGTATCCCCGGCGCGCAGGTCGACCTCTCGGACACCCAGGTCCCGGCCCTCCCTGCTCACCGCCAGGACCACCAGCCCGTCCTGTACGGCGCCGGGCTTCACGCTGCGACCGAGGTACTGGGAGCGTGGCGTGACGACGCGCTCCGCGACCCCGAGCTCCCGGCTGATCAGCGCCTGCTCGGCGACGTTGTCATCGTCGGAGCTCGGCAGCACGGAGAGCACGTTGTGCGCCGCGATCGCCCCCACCTGGTCGGGATCGCCCCGTACCACCAGCACGTCGTTGTGGCTCACCTGACGCTGGGCGCTCGGCGCCTCCGGGGCCGGAGGACGGCGAAGAGTGGTGATGCGTCCGCCGACCGCCTTCGCTTCTTCGCTGGCCGGCAGCACCTGTACGACGGTGACCCGCGAGTCGGCTCCGAACGGCGTCGCACCGAGGGGCTTGTTCACCATCGGCGAGGCAGACCGCACCCGCAGGTAGAACAGATTGCCTTCCAGCTCGTAGCCCTCCACCAGCGACGTCGCGATGCGACTCAGGTCGACGGGCGTCTGCCGGCTCTGCCGTTCCGGCAGCAGCTTGGGGCCGATGGTGAGCACGATCAGGATCGTGCCCACCAGCAGTGGGATGCCGACCAGGGCGAACTCGAAGTAGCCAAACTGGCCCTCCCCGGCATTCGCGCGCGCGTCGGAGACGATGACGTTCACCGGCGTACCGGTCAGTGCCAGCAGGGACCCGGCACTCGCCGCGAAAGCGAGCGGCATCAAGTACTTCGACGGCAGGTCCTTCAGCTTGATCGCCATCACGACGACCATCGGGATGAGTGCCGCTACCGCCCCGTTGATGCTGATGAACGCCGTCAGGACGGCGACCAGCAGCATCATCAGCAGCAGCAGGCGGCGACGCTGGGCTCCCGCCCGCGAGATCATCTGCTGGCCCGCCCACGTCGTGACCCCGGTAGCGTCCAGCCCCTCGCTCACGACGAAGAGCGCGGCGATCAGCACGACGGTGGTGTCCCCGAAGCCGGCAATGATCTGCTTCTCGTCGAGGATGCCGGTGAAGTACAGCGACAGCGCGGCACCGACGGCCACCACCTCGACCGGCAGTCTGTCCCAGATGAACAGGACGACGACCGCGCCAAGGATGATGAAGCTGATTGTGGAGTCGTCCATACCCGGCCTTCCACGTCGCGTAGGGGCAGACGCTACCGTGACGGCGATCCCTCGACGCGGTGACCCCTTGAGCATCACCCGTCACGAGGGCACCTGCTCTCCCGTATCGGCGGCTGACCGCGACGACGCTCATCGAGCGCCCGAACCGCAGCCCACCCCCGACAGCCCGCGCGCGGCGGCTACAACACCACGCCGGTTGCCGCCACGGCGGCCACGGTCTCCTTGCGGGTGTCGAGCACTGCCTGCATGACATCCTCCGGGCGTCGGGCCCGGTGCCAGGCGAACAGCGCTCGCTTGATGAGGACGAGCTGCTCGCTGATCCAGATCAACGCGATCAGCGTCAACGGCAGACCGACCAGGCACAACGCCACCCAGCCCGCGTCGGCCACGAGGGCAAGCTCGAGCCCGGACCAGATCAGCAGCAGCCAGGTCGCTCCGAAGGTGAGGACCGCGACCGCCGGTCGGATGGTCGCCTTCACCGGGTCCGACACCGGCAGCCAGCCGGACAGGTACGTCAGGATCGCGGGGATCCAGTTGATGAACAGCCCTAGGGCAGCGAACGGGAGGACGATCAGCATCTTGACCAGGCTTCCGATCAGGAAGCGGTACAGCCTGCCAGGCTGCTCCGCCCGCAGGTCCAGTCCCTGGTCCCCGATCCCGAGCGCCTGCAGCTGCGTGTCGTAGGCGGATGCGGCGGCGAGGACCCGTTCCTTCTGCTCCGGCGTGCTCTCGCGATTCACCGCAGCCGCAACCCGCTCCCGGTCCGCGTAGTCGACCGCCTCGGCGTGGTCCGGCAGATTCTCCCGCAGCGCCGTCTCGGCGGCCAGCGAGAGCAGGTGCGCCTCACGCCAGTTCGAGTAGTCGGGCGCGATCGCCCGCATCCGCTCCTCGACGTCCGCGGTGAGCTTCGCGACCGCCGCATGGTTGTCGGGGCCCTCGGACTCTCCCGGCTGGATGTTGTCCGCCACCCATGAATCGAGCGCGATCGGCTCCCCGACGTTCAGGAAGACCCTGGAACGCAGCGTGGCCCGATCGCCGTAGTGGATGGCCTGCGGCAGGATCGTGATGTTCCGGGTCCCGTCCGCCCGGGCGCCGAGCACGATGCGCGCGGCCCCGGTCCGCACCGGTGCCATCGAGGGCTCCTCCCGGGTGACGCCCTCGGGGAAGATCACCACATAGCTCGGCTGCTCCAGCGCGGCGTGCGCGGAGGAGAACATCGACGCGGCGAACTCGCGACGCTCCTCGGGGCTGGAGCCCTTCGCGGGCTGGTGCACCGGGATGCCCCCGAAGTAGCTGGCGAGCCAGCCGACCACGGGCGCCTTGAAGATCACGTCTTTGGCCATCAGGCGCGGCCAGCGACTCGAGGAGTCGACCACGACGAGCCCGTCGGCGAGCCCCCCGAAGTGGGTCACCACGCCGAGAACGGGTCCCCGGCGGGTGTGGTCGATCGGACCGGCGATCTCCAGGGACCGGTAGAGCACGAAGACCACGAACTGAACCAGCGCCTTCATGATGGAGTGCCCGCTGGTGTGGGCCTTGACGGTGGCCTTGCCGGTGTCCTTGCCGGTCATGCCGTCGCCCTCTCCGGTCTCGTCCGACTGTGCAGGCATGATGCTACGGCCCAGCGGATCCCGGGTGACGCACCGTCCCAGGTTCCGGGATGTCGGGCACTACCGTGAAGAGGTGACCGTGCCGAACAACGAGGAGCCGGAGAACTCCGACGCCGGTGCCGGAGACGAGCCAGAGCGCACGGCGACCGAGGCTCGAGAAGAGGAGAGCCGTCTCAGCGACGTCGCGGCCACCCTCGAGTCGCGGGGCCGGTCCCTCGGTCGTGCCGTGGACCTGTGGCAGCAGCGCCATCCGGTGATCGCCTTCCCGTGGTCGGTCTACCGCAAGTTCGCCGACGACTCCGGCAGCCGCTTCGCAGCCCAGCTCGCCTACTACGCGCTGTTCTCCATCGCCCCGCTGCTGCTTGTCTTCGCGGTGCTGGTCGGGCGGCTTCTGCAGGACAGCCCCGAGCTGCGGGCCCAGATCATCGACGTCACCATTGGCGCGTTTCCTGAGATCGCAGACGCCACGGACGAAGCGATCGCCACCCTCCCGGACAGCGGACTGGCCCTCCTCATCGGTGTGCTCGCGGCCCTCTACGCAGGCCTGGGAGTGACAGAGTCGGCGCAGTTCGCCTTCAACCAGATCTGGGCGGTGCCGTGGCGGATCAGGCCCGGCTTCTTTCCCCGTCAGATCCGTGCCCTGCTGATGACGTTCGTGCTCTACACCGGGCTGGTGGGGTATGCCCTCATCACCATCTGGGCCGGGATCGCCACGAACCAGAGTGCCCTGCTCCGCACGGCAGCGGTCGTGCTGTTCGCCGGGCTGCTCTTCGGCGTGGTACTGCTGTCCTACTGGGTGCTGTGCGGCCGCGCGCTCACGTTCTGGCAGGTGTGGCCGGGCACCGTCGCCTTCCTTGCGATCACGGCTCTGGTCATTCCGTTCGTCAGCGGGCTGTTCGCGCGAATCGTTGCCGAGGCCAGTGCCCTCTACGGCGCACTGGCCACGGTGATCGCTCTGCTGACCGTGCTCTACACCACGGCTGTGCTGTTCATCTTCACGGCAGAGATCAACGCCGTACGGTCCTGGCACCTGTGGCCCCGGGCGCTGTTCCCGGACTGGCTCTCGCACGCCGACCGCAAGACCTACGCGATCCTGGCCCCCGTGGAGGAGCGCATGCCGGAGCAGCGGGTGATCACCTACTTCGGCGTCATGACGGACCGGCACAGCCGGGAGCTGGGGCCGGAGTTCGACGAGAACCGCTTCGACTTCGTCGACACCCCACCTCCGTACGTGCTGGACGACCCGGACACCGTGATGATGGACTACTACGTGGAGGGGCGTGAGCCGTCCGTGGTCATCCGCCCGTACAAGCCGGGGTCGTCGCCTGGCAGCGCGGAACCGGGCGAGCCCGAAGGCCCGTGAGTCGCACCCGTCTCATAGACTGCCCGGCAGAAGCCGCTGCGGAATCGTCCGCGCTACGACACGCGGCACGGCGCGTTGCCACGGACAGCCCGCCCTGAGGGTCTAGCGTCGCGGCATGACCCGTCGCACCGACATCCTCTCCTCCGACGACATGAAGCGGATCCGCGCGAAGGCCGCCGCCACCCGCGGGGCAGCCAGCGAGGCGGGCCAGCCGGTCGAGGAGCTCGTTCCCTCGCCGCGGCCGGAGGAGACACGCAGCCCCGTCTCGGCACGCTGACCCGACGTCCTCCCCGGGCGTCCACGAGCCGCATCGTAGGTACGTCCGTGCCGGCCCAGTCCGCTGACCGGCTGGGCCCCAGCGGTGGTTGCGCCGGTTCCGACCGGTCCCGCCTGCCCCGGCTCGTGCCGGCCCGTGCTGGTGAGCCCAGATGTCGATATGGCAGAGTCACCTCATGGGTCCCATTCACCTTCTGGTCATCGGCTTCGACGAGTTCCGCCCCACCGGCGGCATCGCCGCCGAGCTGGAGAAGCTCAGCGACGCCGGCACCATTCGCATCATCGACGCCCGCCTGGTCACCCGGCGATCCGCGGACTCCGTGCTCGCCATCCAGGTCAGCGACCTCACCGAGGAGGAGATGGAGTCGCTGCGCGCCGCGGCGGGTGCGCTCATCGGCCTCGGCGCGGGAGCGACCCTGGGCAGCGAAGGCGCTGCAGCGCTCGGCGCCCAGCTAGGGGCAGCGGCCGCCGAGGCCGCAGACGTCGGATTCGGCGCCGCGGCCATCGAGCAGATCGCGGACGAGCTCGAGATCGGCCAGGCGGTCATCCTGCTCGTCATCGAGCAGGTGTGGGCCAGCGACCTGCGTGATGCCCTGGTCGACTCAGGCGGGCGGCTGCTCCACTCCGGCTACGTCAACGCGGAGGGCCTGATGAGCCTCGGCGCCCTGCTGGGCGCGCAGATTCAGCAGGAGAGCTAGCTGCGCTGGCCCGGATCCGGGTCGGGAGGGACTGCGTCGGCACCCGGAGCGGCGTCGGCACCCGGAGCGGCACGGTGAGCCACCAGCATCCACGCCACCACCAGCGCCCAGACCACGGCCAGCACCACCAGCCACCCCGCGGTGTAGTTGCGGTTCAGCAGCGAGGGGTTGTCGGGCCGCTCGCCGAAGCGGCCCAGTACCGGAAGGGCGACCAGGGTGACAGCTGCGCTCACCCACAGCCCGGTCATCAGGGGCGCCCGCAGCGGACCGCGGACCCGCGTCACGCCCAGGAGACCCAGGAAGAAGACCAGCGGCGCCCACAGCCCGTCGTGGAGCACGACACCCGCGCCGGCCCAGACCGCCACGTCGGGAAGCGTCTGCACGCTGTCGAGCAGCAGCACACCGCCGACCGCCAGCCCGGCCACTCCGAGCAGCAGCAGGACCGTACGCAGGACTCTCACGTGAGCACCTCGATACGCGAGACCCACTTGGTCTGAAGCACACCCGGCCGGCTGGGGGCGATCAGCCGGCACGGGTACCCGTGGTCCAGGTCGAGGACCTCGTCGTTGACGCGCAGGGCGAGCAGTGTCAGCGGGTCCCGGGCATGCCGGGCCGGCAGCACGCTCTCCTTGTAGCGGCCGCTCTGCTGGAGCGAGACGAACCGTACGTCCTCCTGCCCGGTGGCACCCACCAGAGCGGTCAGCGCGGCCACCGGCACCCCGCTCCAGGTGGCGTACGCACTCCAGCCCTGCACGCAGGCGATGGGCAGTTCCGCGGTCCGCTGGCTCATCGCCTCGAGCTCGTCGCGGGAGTAGGTACGGGAACCGGCAGGACCTGTCACCTCCAGCCGGTAGCCGGGATCCTGGGCGGCATCCCCCACCCGGGCCGACAGCGCGGTCTTGTTCACCGGGAGCCCCTGAGGGCCGTCCCCGGTGCGGGGCGCGAGCACCGAGACCCGGCGCAGCGCGGGCACGGTGTTACCCACGGTCGCGACCACCACCGTTCCGGCTGCGACCAGGGCGGCCGAGATGAAGGTCCGGCGGGAGGGACCGGTGCCGGGTACGGGGGTTCCCGGATCGCGCTGCTCGACCGGCGAGCCCAGCGCGTCGATGATGACGGGCAGCTTCACCGCGAGGTGCACGAGAAGGGCGCCGATCGCCACCCAGGCCATCGCGTAGTGCGCCGCAGGGAAGCCGAAGCCCCAGGGGAACCACTCCGCGTAGTTCAGCAGTCCCGTGGACAGCTGGAAGAACGCCGCCGCGATCAGCACCAGGATGGACAGCCGCTCCACCAAGTGGCCGAGCGAGCGGAACGGCGGCCAGGTGAACAGCTTGGGATAGACCGTGTACAGCTTGGCGAGCAGCAGCGGGATCGCCGCGATGCCTGTGAACACGTGCAGGCCCTGGGTGAGGCGGTAGAGGTACACGGGTCGGGTGGGCCAGTCGAACCAGCCGGGCGGGTGCTGGATCAGGTGGCTGACAAGCCCGGTGAGGAAACAGATCGCGAAGGACACGCCGAGCCACACCCCGATGCGCGCGGTGACCCGGCGGTCGCGCATCCGGCTGTGGAAGTCATCCTCACTCGGGCGTCGCAGCGCGTCCCCCTCTCGGAGCTGAACCGGCTCCTCGCGACAGCTCAGGCGTACCGAGCCACAGTCTGCCGGAAGCGTAGTCCCGCCCGACCAGCCACAGCGCGCGCGTCCTCCCACGTGTCGACATCGCGCAACACGCGCAGGCGCTCGACACGCAGTCCGCGACCGGTCAGCGCGGACCAGGTGCGCTCGGCGGTGTCCGGCCGTGACATGGGCACGTCGCGAAGCCCCTGTGCGTGGGCAGGGTCACGCACCGCCAGTGCCCACCAGCCGCCGTCCTCCGCCGGACCCAGCGCCGCGTCCGCGCGGTTCAGTGCCGCGGCAGCCTCGACCAGGTCCGCCGCCGTCACCTGGGGTGTGTCCATGCCGATCTGAACCACGCGATCCTGGGCCACGCGATCCTGGGCCAGGCGATCCGGGGCCAGGCGATCGGGGGCGGTACGGGGAACGCCAGGGTCTGCCTCCCGGGGCACATCTCGCCGCCAGTCTGCGCCGTCGTCGGCCTCCGCCGCCGCCTGGTGCGCTGCGACCAGGCGCTCGGCGAAAGGCACGTCCGGCTGTGCGACCACTCGGCACAGAGCCAGCGCCGTACGGACCTCATGCGCGCGGGCCCCCGCGTCGACGTCGCCGTCCCAGGCCACCACGGGTGGCCCGGAGCCCAGGGCGTGCGCCGCCGCCAGCACCGCATCGAGCGTGTCCAGCAAGGCAGCCGCCGCCACATCAGCCGCCGCCTCCGGGCCGAGTACGGCCGCGAGCCGGGTCTTCGCGCGGCCCGGGACCGGGGCCTTGGCGACAACCAGCAGCGTGACGCTGCCAGCGGTCATCGCAGTACCGCCCGGAAGTCGCGGACTGCGCGCGCGGTTCCCCGTACCGACCCGGAGACTTTCGAGCGGGTACCTGCAGCCCTCGCCCCGTAGGGCACATCGATCTCGACGATCCGCCAGTCCGCCGCTGCGGCTCGGACCAGGGTCTCGAGCGGGTAGCCGAACCGCCGGTCGGTGAGCCCGAGACCGAGCAGGGCCTCCCGTCGAGCCACCCGAGCAGCTCCGATGTCGTGCAGGGCAACACCCAGCTCGCGTCGCAGGCGACGGGCCACCAGCATGTTGCCCAGCCGGGCATGCCACGGCCACACTCCCCGTGCGCGCGGGACGCGACGCCCGACCACCAGATCTGCCCGGCCGTCGACCACCGGTGCCACCAGTGCCGGCAGGTCGAGGGGGTCGATCGAGGCATCCGCGTCCATCACCGCGACCACGTCCGTCGCGGCCGCCTCGATGCCCGCGTGCACGGCGGCACCGTAGCCGGGACGGGGCTCTGTGATCACCCGTGCCTGCAGCGCCCGCGCCACATCGGCGGTGGCGTCGGTCGAGCCGTTGTCCACCACCAGCGGCCGGAACCCCTCCGGCATGCGCAGCAGCACCCACGGGAGCGCGCCCGCCTCGTTCAGGCAGGGGAGCACCACATCTACGGGTTCCACCTCACCCACGCTACCCAGCGCGCCTACCCTGTGCCGCGTGACTGCGCAGGCGCCGGGACCAGCGCACGCATCCGGTTCGCCGGAGCTGCCGGACCCCGCTGACGAGCCGGACAGCTCACCGCTCGACGGGTCCCCGGACCGAGCGGGCGAGGCGAGCCGTCCGTGGGTCAGCCTGTTCTCGGTTGCGCTGTGGGCGCTGCTGATAGCGGCCGCCGTGGTGGTGGGGAAGCGACTGACCGACGACGGAGTGCCCATCCTCTCCGAAGCCCCGCCCCTGTTCGCGCGCTGGCTCCCGCACACCGGACCCGGCACCCCGTGGGCGGTCGCCACGGCCCTGGCCATCGTGGCTTTGGCGCCCTGGGCGACGCGGGTGCTGTCCTGGCGAGCGCTGCTCGCGGTGGGCTATGCCGCGAGCCTGTCCTGGACCTTCGCGCTGGCAATGGTCAGCGGCTTCTCCGAGGGCATCGCCGAGCGGCTGACCCGCAACGCCGAGTACCTCCTGGAGGTGTCGGATGCCCCGGGTCTCTCCGAGCTGCTGTCCACCTACACCGACAGGATCCTGGGCGGTCAGGCCGACTCCTGGGTGAGCCACGTCGCCGGACATCCCCCGGGTGCGCTGCAGTTCTACCTCGCCCTGGACCGCCTCGGCCTGTCGGGGGGAGCGTGGGCGGGAGTGGTCACGATCCTCGTCGGATGCACGTCCGTCGTCGCGGTCGCGGTTGCGGTACGGGCGCTCGCCGACGAGTCGCTCGCCCGCCGGGCGCTCCCGTTCTCGGTGCTCGCACCTGCCGTGATCTGGGTGGGCGTCTCCGCCGACGCGGTGTTCACCGCCGTGACTGCCTGGGCGGTGGCCCTGCTGGCAATCGCATTCAGCGAGGCCCGCAGGGGCCGCGCTCGCCGCTGCGCCGTCTGGGCCCTGGGGAGCGGGCTCCTGTTCGGACTCGGCATCTACCTGTCGTACGGACTGGTCCTCATGGCCCCGGTGGCACTCGCCGCGGCGGTGCAGCAGCGTCGACTGCGGCCGCTGCTGATCGCTGCTGTCGGGGCAGGGATTGTCGCGCTCGCCTACACGCTGCTCGGCTTCCACTGGTGGGAGGCCCTGAGCCTGGTCCGCGAACGGTACCTGGCTGGCTACGGGGGTCGGCGCCCGTACTACTACTGGGTCTGGGCGAACCTGGCGGCGCTGGCTCTGATGCTCGGTCCGGCGGTGGCCGCGGGGCTGGGCCATGCACTGGGCCGTGTTGTGAGCCGGCTGACGGGCCCTGTTGTGAGCCCTGCTGCGGGACCTGCACCGGGCCCTGCACCGGGCCCTGCACGCGGCCCAGCCGCTGGCCGGGATGGCACGGCTGGCCTGCTGGCCCCCGTCGGCGGCGCAGCGGTCAGCGTGCTCCTGGCCACCCTGTCAGGGATGAGCAAGGCAGAGGTCGAGCGCATCTGGCTGCCCTTCGGAGCATGGCTGACCACGGCGTGCGCGCTGCTCCCCGTACGGCAGATGCGCTTCTGGCTCGCTGCGCAGGGACTCACGGCGCTGGCTATCGAGCACCTGCTCGAGATTCGCTGGTAGCGGCGTTCGCGAGCGCCCGCATCCCGGCGGCGAACTCGACCTCGGGACGCCAGTCCAGCTCGGAGCGAGCCCGTCGGGACGAGGCGGTCACGTGCCGAACGTCTCCCAGCCGGAACTGGCCGGTGACCTCCGGAGCCGGTCCGTGCATGGCGCGGGAGAGCTCGCGGGCCATGTCGCCGACGGTGCGCGGGGTACCCGATCCGACATTGAAGGCCCGTAGCCCTTCGATGTCGGCCACACCCCGAAGCGCGGCAACGTTGGCGCGGGCCACGTCATCCACGTGGACGAAGTCCCGCCGCTGGCGGCCGTCCTCATAGACCTGGGGCGGCTCACCGCTCGCCAGCGACGAGAGGAAGATGGCTGCCACACCCGCGTACGGGGTGTCCCGAGGCAGGCCAGGGCCGTACACGTTGTGATAGCGCAGCGCGGCGACACTTCCTCCCCCGCCGATGGTCCAAGCGGCTGCCAAGTGCTCCTGAGCCACCTTGGACGCCGCGTAGGCATTGCGAGGGTCGAGTACCGCCTCCTCGCCCACCAGGCCGGGCTCCAGCGGCGCCCCGCACTCCGGGCAGGTGGGCTCGAAACGCCCGGCTTGGAGATCCTCCAGCTTCCGACTGGCAGGCTTGACCTCTCCGTGGCCGGAACAGGCGTAGGCGCCCTCCCCGTAGACCACCATGGAGGAGGCGAGCACCAGGCGTCGTACCCGCGCCCGGTCCATCGCGGCCAGCAGCACGGCGGTCCCGCGGTCGTTGTGGTCGGCGTAGTCCGGCAGGTCCTGCAGGTCCACGCCGAGGCCCACCTTCGCGGCCTGGTGGCTGACCGCGTCGACTCCGCGCAGTGCGGCCTCGCAGGCGGCCGGGTCACGAACGTCCCCCCGCAGGTAGCGGACACCGTCCAGCGGCTCCCCGGGCGCCTTGAGGTCCAGGACGACGACCTCTGCACCCTCCCCGCGCAGGGCCCTCACGACGCGTGAGCCGATGAACCCGACGCCGCCCGTGACCAGCACCCGCCCGGACCCGGGGAGGCGCCCGGACCCAGAGAGTCGATCGGTCACGGCAGCTCGTAGGGAAGATCGATCCCGTCCAGCGCGTGCGGGCACGGACAGGCGCGCTCGCTCGGCAGGGACTCCACGACGGACGCCAGCAGGCTCTTGAGCGCCTCGGTGTGCCTGGCGAAGATCTCGAAGACCTCGGCCTGGGAGACCCCGTCGCCGGCCTCGACACCGGCATCCCGATCGGTCACCAGGGCCACCGAGGAGTAGCACATCGCCAGCTCACGGGCCAGGCCGGCTTCCGGCTGCCCGGTCATGTTGATCAGGGTGGCGCCCGTCGAGGCGTAGTACCCAGACTCAGCCCGGGTGGAGAAGCGTGGGCCGTTGATCACCACCATCGCGCCCCCGTCGCGGGGCGTCCAG
The DNA here is from genome assembly GCA_963752715.1 of uncultured Actinomycetota bacterium. GTDB lineage: Bacteria > Actinomycetota > Actinomycetes > Mycobacteriales > CAVVZQ01 > CAVVZQ01. The sequence goes on from CAVVZQ010000006.1 coordinate 420,653, forward strand.
CCGGAGTCCGACGCCGCGCTCAGCACGGCCTCCCGCAGTCGCGGACAGTAGGGGTCGGCGAAGCCCACGTGTGCCGCGCCGCTGTCCACGTAGGTGCCCTCACGCCCGTACGTGCGGTCGATCAGCTGGTCGGGAACCACCAGCTCGCCCGGCCCCAGACCGGCGTCGAGGGATCCGACCGCACACGGTGCGACAACCTGCCGCACCCCCAGCGACCGCAGCGCCCAGAGATTCGCCCGGTAGGGGATGCGATGCGGGGGGAAGCGGTGGTCCTGCCCGTGGCGAGGGAGGAAGGCGACCTCTCGTCCGCCCACACGGCCGACCGCAACGGTGTCCGAGGGCGGCCCGTACGGGGTGTCCACCGTCAGGTGGCGGACGTCCTCGACGAAGCTGTAGAAGCCCGACCCGCCGATGACGGCGACGTCGGGACCCATATCCGAGTTCACCCGCCCAAGGCTAGGACAGTCACCGCCGGACGGGCCCACGATCGACGCTGCGGGTTGGGAAGGGAGTGGCGAGAAGGGGCGCGGTACGGACGCTCGCTAGGCTGCCTGCGTGGCCGAACCGCCGAAGGAGAGCGCTCGCGAGCCGGACCTAGCGGAGCAGGACTCCCATATGCCTGAGATTCCGGACTGGCGCTCCGGGATGAAGGAAGTCCCGCTCAACATCGGGCGTGGCTTCATCATGGGCTCGGCCGACATCGTGCCTGGCGTCTCGGGCGGCACGATGGCGCTGGTCCTCGGCATCTACCGGCGCTTCGTCGGCTCGATCCGCTCCGGAAGCTCCGCACTCGGCCGGATGCTCCGCCTGGACGTCCGCGGGTTCCTCGCATGGCTGGCCCGGGTGGAGTGGACCCTGCTGGTCCCGCTGCTCATCGGCATCCTGATCGCCGTCTTCACGCTTGCGCACTACCTCGAGATCGGACTCTCGGAGTACCCGGAGCAGATGGCAGGCCTGTTCATGGGCCTTGTGGCCGGCTCCGTCGTGATCGCGTGGGGACTGCTGACCGAGCGGGACTCCAAGCGCCTGGTGATCATGGTTTTGGTCGGCATCGTCATGTACTTCGTGCTCGGGCTGAGCGAGGACACCTCGGGAGCGGGACAGGACACCTCCGCGGAGCTCTACGCGTTCGCGATAGCGGGGGCCCTTGCCATCTGCGCGATGATCCTGCCGGGCATCAGCGGCTCATTCATCCTTGTCCTGCTAGGTATGTACGAGGCCGTCCTGGCAGCAGTGAACGACCTGGACTGGACGGCACTGCTCGTGTTCGTCCTCGGGGCCACCATCGGCTTGGCGCTGTTCTCCCAGGTCCTGCACTGGGCGTTGGAGAACTTCTACAACTCGGTGATGGCAGCGCTGATCGGGTTGATGCTCGGGTCCGTACGCGTGCTGTGGCCCTGGCCTGACGGGGTCGGGAGCACTCTGATGGAAGCCCCCGCCGGCGATGCCCCGGTGCTGGCGCCCCTCCTGCTCATGGTCGTCGGCTTCTTCCTGGTGCTGGGGATCACCGAGCTGTCCAAGTATCTGGAGCGCCGCACCAAGCCCGACGAGGTCAGCGACCTGCACGCCTGACCAGCCCCAGCCCGGCCCAGTCAGGCCCAGCCCGGCCCAGCCCGGCCCAGCCCGGCCCCCCCGCACGGATACTCGCTAGTCAGGTCCGCGATATGGACAGCTAGGTGGCAATTTCGGGGACCTAACTGGGGGGACCTCCCCCGGGCCAGTCCCGGGCCGGTCAAGGGCCAGTCAAGGGCCAGTCACGGGGCTGTTGCGGGGTCGGTCACATCGGCCACGGAGCCGCCCAAGGCGCTGATGGCGTCATCGGCCTGCAGCAGGACAGCCACGCCGGGCGCCCCGCCACCCACGGTGATCTCCCGCCCCACCAGCCGCGTGTCGGCTATGACGGGCCACGGCCGCGTGGCGCCGAAGGGCGTGATGGACCCGCGTACGTACCCGGTCGCCCGCCACGCCTCGTCCGCGCTGGGCATCGAGACCCTCCGCACCCCCAGGTGGGCGCGCAGCCGGGGCCACGAGATCGTCCGGTCGCCCGGCACGAGGACGAGCACATAGTCGTCTTCGCCCCGACGCACCACGATGGTCTTCACCACGGCCGCGACGGGGACTCCCCGCGCCTGCGCCGCCTCCTCGATGCCGGCCACCCGACCGTGTCGGAGCACGGTGTGGGCAGCTCCCGTGGCTGCCACAGCGCTCAGCGCCCGATCCTCACTCATTCCTCCATTGCACACGGCCGCGCTCCTGGCGACGACATGACGCCCTCCTCCGGCCTCCCGAACGCGCGGGGATGGCCAACAACGTGGGACAATGGCTGACGATGGACTACTCACCACCAGACTTCCTCACGCTTGGCGTACCTCAGCCCGTCGTTGACGCACTGGTTTCCGCTGGAATCACCGCCCCGTTCCCCATCCAGGAGGCGAGCATCCCGGACGGCCTGGCCGGCCGCGACGTGCTCGGCCGTGCCGAGACGGGCAGTGGCAAGACCGTCGCGTTCGGTGCTCCGCTGGTCACTCGGCTGCACGCCGCGCAGTCCCAGACGCAGCCCGGCCGCCCGCGCGGCCTCGTACTCGCACCCACGCGCGAGCTGGCCTCGCAGGTGGCCCGCACACTCACGGTCATGGCGCAGGCCCTGGGACTGTCGGTGGCCACCGCGTACGGCGGTGTCGATCAGAAGCCCCAGGTACGTGCGCTGCGTGGGGCCGCCGACATTCTCGTCGCCACCCCCGGCCGCCTCGAGGACCTCATCAACCAGGGACACGCCTCGCTTGGGGACGTCGAGATCACCGTGCTCGACGAGGCCGACCACATGGCCGACCTCGGCTTCCTCCCCGCGGTGACGCGCCTGCTCAACATGACCCCGCGCACCGGTCAGCGGCTGCTGTTCTCAGCGACGCTCGACAAGGAGGTCGACGTCCTCGTTCGTCGCTACCTCACCGACCCGGTGGAGCACACCGTCGAGGAGGTCCTGGTCCCGCCGCCGCCGATGATGCACCGCTTCGTGCACGTCGAGCGCAAGGACAAGCCGGCGGTCGTACGCGAGCTCGCATCCGGACAGGGGCGCACCCTGATGTTCACCCGCACCCGCAACGACGCCCGTCGCCTGGCGGAGACTCTGACCAAGGCCGGGATCCCCGCTCTGGAGCTGCACGGGGACCTGATGCAAAGCGCGCGGGAGCGCAACCTCAAGGCCTTTGCCGACGGGGACATCCGGGTGCTCGTCGCCACCGACGTCGCGGCACGCGGGCTGCACATCGACGACGTCAACCTGGTGGTCCACGTGGACCCGCCGGAGGATCCCAAGGCGTTCCTGCACCGCTCGGGCCGTACGGCGCGTGCGGGCGCGGCCGGAGCTGTCGTCACCATCGTGACCATGGACCAGGCGGGCCAGGCGCGGGCTCTGGCACAAGCGGCCGGCATCCAGCCGACCCGGGTCTTCGTCGAGCCGGGGGACGTACGGGTCCGGGACATCGTGGGTCCGCCGCTGTCAGCCGGCACGGGCGCCCCCAGGAAGAGCGCCTCCAGAACGGGCGCCTCCGGGGCAGGCCAGCCGGAGGCGAAATCGACCGACACGCAACCGACCGACGCGGAAGCGAGCGCCGCGGAACCGACCGACGCGGAACCGACCGACGCGGAAGCGACCGCCGCGGAACCGACCGGCGCGGAACCGACGGCCGGAGGGCAGCCCAAGGCCAACCCCTCGCGTCGCCGCCGTCGCCGCCGCACGTACTCGGGCACCCCCCAGAAGACGGGCTAGCCGGCGTGCGCTGCGCGGTCCTCGCGGTGGGCACCGAGCTGCTGCTGGGCCAGATCGCAAACACCAACGCCGCGTGGATCGGTGCCGAGCTGGCCGCCGCGGGGATCGACTGCCACCAGCAGATGGTCGTCGGGGACAATGCCGGTCGCATCGTCGCGGCACTGCGCCAGCTGCTCGCGGGCTCGGACGCGGTCATCGTCAGTGGCGGGCTCGGACCGACGCAGGACGACCTGACCAGGGAGGCCATCGCGGCGCTACTGGGAGTTGGGCTGGAGCGAGACGAAGCAATCGTGGAGCGGCTGCGCCACCGCTTCGCCTCGCGAGGCATGTCGATGCCTGAGAACAACCTGCGTCAGGCGGACGTACCGCACGGAGCGACGGTGATCCCCCAGCAACCGGGTACGGCCCCCGGACTGGCCTGCCCGGTCGGCGACACCGGCAAGACGGTCTACGCGGTGCCGGGCGTGCCCTGGGAGATGCAGACCATGGTCGGCGAGTTCGTGGTTCCCGACCTGCGCAGGCAGGCGGGCCAGTCCGACGTCATCCGCAGCCGGGTGCTCCGCACCTGGGGGCACTCGGAGTCGCGGCTGGCCGAGATGCTCGCCGAGTACGTCGCGGACCTGGACGAGCGAGGTACGGCAACCCTTGCGTTTCTGGCGTCAGGGGCGGCCGGCATCCGGGTCCGTCTCACGGTCAAGGCGGGCAGCGACGCCCAAGCCGAGGCCGCTCTCGAGCCGGAGGTCGCCACGGTCTCCGAGATCCTCGGACCGAGCGTCTTCAGCACCCAGGACCGCTCGGTCGAGGAGGAGCTGCTGCTGCTGCTCCGCGCGGCCGGCCTCACTCTCGCCACCGCCGAGTCGGTGACCGGAGGCCTGATCGCGGCACGCGTCACGGCAGTTCCCGGCGCCAGTGAGGTCTTCCGCGGCTCGGTGGTCGGCTATGCCTCTGACGTCAAGCACAGCCTGCTGGGGGTCCCGCCCGGCCCGGTCGTCACCGAGGACGCGGCGCTGGCGATGGCCGCGGGTGCACGCCGCACTCTTGGTGCGGACTGCGCGGTCGCCACCACGGGCGTCGCCGGCCCGGATACCCAGGAGGGCCGACCGGTCGGAACGGTGTGCCTGGCCTGGTCCACGCCCGCGGCGGCCGGGTCGAGAACCGTACGGCTCCCCGGCGACCGCGCACGCGTTCGTGAGTACGCGGCGACCAGCGCCTTGGACCTCCTGCGACGCGAGCTCACCGCAACCGATCGGACCCACGCGGACTGAGACCGCCGGCGTGCCCACCCGTCACAGGTAGACCTGGCAGTGCGGCCACTGACCAGGCCCGGCCCGGTCCCACAGGATCTGGGCACGGTAGGTCTGCTCGCTCGAGGAGTAGTTGCTCGCGACCCCCGATCCTCCGACGGACCGCCAGGTGCTGGAGCTGAACTGGTAGAGCCCGAAGTAGAGGCCGTTACCACTGACGGCAGTGGGATTGCCGCCGGACTCGCACCGGGCCAGGCCGGGCCAGTTCTGGGACTTGGCTGCCGCGGACGGCTCACCCATGTTCTGGTACGACCCGCCACCCCCGCTGGATCCGCCTCCCGACGACCCGCCCGAGGAGCCACCCGAGGCCTGGTCGGGCGTGGGGGTGGGAGTCGGTGTGGGCGTGGGTGTGGGTGTGGGTGTGGGGCTCGGCGGTGCCTCAGGAATGAGTCCCTCGCCGGCCAGCCACGCCCCGGCCACGTAGCGCCTCGGAAGCCCATCCTCGAGCTGCGCGTCCATGCTCCGCAGCTCATCGGTTGTCAGCGCAAGATTGACTGCGTTGACCGACTCCATGACCCGATCCGTCGCCACGGAGGCCAGCAGCAGCGCGGTGACGTTCTGGGCGACCTCGAGCTTCTTGTCGTCTTCCAGAACCACCAGCCCCCTCCTGTTGATCTTCGAGTCGGTGGAGAACACCAGGCCGAGGTCAACTCGGCCATCGACCAACGCCTGCTCGGTCTTAGGTCCGGCGAAGTCCAGCGGTACGAACTTGGAGAACTCCAGACCGTAGGTTTCCTCGAGGCCGGGCTTGCAGTAGGGGTTGTCGGGGCAGTCGACTGCCGCACCCAGCCGCAGCGGTTTGCCCAGCGCCGCCAGGTCTGAGAGCGTCGCGACGTCGTTCTCCTCCGCGAACTCCTTGGTGACAGCGAAGGAGTTCTGGTTTGCCGCGGGTGAGTACTCGGACACCTCGACGTCGGACTTGTAGCCCTCTCGCCTGATCAGACGATTCAGGTTCGCCAGGGTCTCCTCAGGGTCACCCGTAGCCGCCGCCTCCTCCGGATCGGGTCCGTTGAACAAGGTGTTGAGCGACTCGGTCAGGGAACCCAGGTACTCGGGGAGCAAGTCGACGTTCTCAGGATTGCCCTCGGCGAGGTAGTCCTCGCGCTGTTCGATGTCGAAGTTGCGGGTGACGGTGTACCCGGCCTCCTCGAGAGCCTGGGCGTACATCTCACCGATAAGCCTGGACTCCGAGAACGCGAAGGCACCCACCGCCACGGACTCGGGCTCCTCCGGATCGCTGCCACAGCCGGCCAGCACCACAGCGACAGCCGTCATCCCAGCAGCCAACATTCCCCAGCGGCTCCGTCTCATGGCTGGACGCCTCCCACGGCTCGTGTGACGGCCCATTCGTGCTGCTAGACGTTAGCGCAGCGGGTAACGGGCTTGATCATCGGGCAGAATCGTCGCCATGACGGTACGCGTACACAGCCACGACAAGGTTCTCGTGGTCACCATCGACCGCCCGTTTCGTCGCAACGCCGTGGACACACTGACCGCCGAGGCCCTCGCGCTGGCCTTCCGCGAGTTCGACGCCGACGACTCCTACTCCGTCGCCGTACTCACCGGTGCGGAAGGCAGCTTCTGCTCGGGTGCCGACCTCTACGCGCTGGCCGCAGGTGAGGCGCGTGACCTTGCGCCGGACGGGGACGGCCCCATGGGTCCCACCCGGCTCAGGCTTGGCAAGCCGGTCCTCGCGGCGATCGAGGGCTACGCAGTCGCGGGCGGGCTCGAGCTGGCGATCTGGTGCGACCTGCGGGTCGCGGCTGAGGATGCGGTGCTGGGCGTGTTCAACCGGCGTTTCGGGGTGCCGCTGGTCGACCTCGGGACCGTACGGCTCCCCCGCCTGATCGGGCAGGGACGGGCCCTGGATCTGATCCTGACGGGGCGGGAAGTCCGGGCGGCTGAGGCGCTGGCGATCGGGCTGGTGGACCGCGTCGTTCCGTCCGGTGCCGCCCTGGACTCCGCCCTGGAACTTGCAGGCCAGCTCGCGGGCCTTCCGCAGATACCGCTGCGCAGCGACCGCCGTACCGTCCTCGACCAGTGGGGGCTGTCCGAGGACGAGGCGGCCCGACTCGAGGTCGAGCGCGGCCGTGCGGTTCTGGAGTCGGGGGAGACGCGTTCGGGTGTCGCGCGGTTCGCCTCCGGCGCAGGTCGACACGGCACGTAGGCACTCGACCAGCGGCGACGCCGCGCTCGCTACAGGGAGCGCTCCCGTACCACCGACGCGATGTCGAGCCTCCGGACCGCTCTCAGCCCCGGGATCTGCGACAGCAGCGCGACCGCCAGGATCGCGATCGCGATGAACAGGTAGGTGGCGGGACGGACCTCCAGGTTGAACTGGAACAGGTCGCTGGTGAAGCTCGCCATGAAGCCAGCTGCCACGAGGTAGCCGAGGACCAGCCCGATCGGAATACCGATCAGTGTGAGCAGCACATTCTCGACGGTCATCATGCGGTTGATCTCCGTCAGGCTCAGCCCGTTGGACCGCATCATCGCCAGCTCGGCCGCGCGCTCGGCGATGTTGACCGAAACCATGTTGAAGATCAGTGCGAACGCCAGGAGCCCCCCGAAGAGCAGCATGACGCCGATGAACACGTAGAACAGCGCCAGGAAGCCCTCGAAGAGGTCCCGGATCGCCGTGGAGCTGGTCACCGCGAGCACGTCGGCCTGATCCCGCAGGGACTGCAGCACCGTGTCAGGGTCGGCAGCGGGGTCATAGATCGTCATGACCGAGGCGGTCGCCGGGCCGGCCAGCTGAGCGACCGGTACGCCGGCGGCGCCCAGGTCGCTTGCCAAGGCGTCTCGGTCCGCGTAGGCCAGGGTCCCCAGCGGCTCGTCGACGAAGCCTCCGACCACACTGTCCAGGTCGGTCCCGAGGCTCGGGAAGGACAGCCGCACCGGGTCGCCGACCTCGATATCGAGCAGGTCCTGCATGGCGATCCCCAGCAGTACGCCGTCCTCGGGCAGCGGAATCTCGGTTCCGTGATCGTCGTAGAAGCTGTGCATCTGGGTGGCCGGCATGAAGCCGGTGATCGTCGTGGCGTACTGCACTCCGTCGGCCTGGACCGTGACGGAGGTGGTGACCACGCCCTCGGCGCTCGCAACCCCCTCGACCCCCGCGATCATCGCGACACTGTCCGCCGTGACCGGCACCCCAAGTACCGCCTGGGCGTTCTGGTGCTGAATGTCGGAGAACTGTCGGTCCATCAGCAGGGTAATTGTGTCGATCATGCCCCAGGACGCGAGGACCAGGACGATTGCCATCGCCACTCCGCCCACCGTCGAGGCGCTGCGGGTCTTCTTGCGTCCGATGCCGCGCAGCGTCATACGCCACCTGATCGGTGCGCGCTGCAGCGGGGGCACCACACGCTCGATCAGGCTGAGCGTTCCGGTCGTCGCCGGTACTTCTCCCCGCATCGCCTGAGCGGGGGGAATGGACACGGCAGCGCGCGCGGGAGCCCATGCCGCGAGCACGCCCATGACGACTCCGAAGAGCAGCCCGACCACCACGGTGACGGGGTAGAAGCTGGTCACTGTGTCCGGGATGGACAGCGCAGTGGTGTATGCAGAGGTGGTGAGGCTCCCCAGCGGAATGCCGATCACGAGCCCGATCACGGCGCCGCCCAGACCGGTGATCAGGCCGTAGCTGAGGTAGTGCCGCAGGATCTGCCGCCGGGACAGCCCGTTGGCTGCCAGCGTGCCGATCTGGCCGCGCTGCGTGCTGACCAGGCGGTTGAGGATGATGAAGGTCGCCAGTCCGGCCCCGGTCAGGAACAGGGCCGGGAACATGACCGAGATCTCGCCGAATCCCTGCAGGTCCTCTGACAGCGCGGCGTTGCTCGGCTGGTCCTCCTGATTCGTGATCTCGTCCGCGCTGGCCGCCAGCGCCAGCCCCGTCACCTCCTCGTCGGTGGCCTGCCGATCGGCGTCGGCGGCGTACAACAGCAGACTCTGCTCCACCAGAGTGGCCGGTGGGGCCCGGGCGGCGAGGTCGCTGGGCACGAACACCACGCCGAAGTCGTCCTGGGTGGGGAACACGTCCTGACGGCTGCGCGCCGGCCAGATGTACTCGGCACTGGCCGCCTCGCCCAGCATCTGCACCTGCGTATAGCCCGAGTCCAGCAGCACCGCGAAGGTGTCCCCCGGCTTCAGGCCGAAGTGCTCCGCCATGTGGGTCTCGACCAGCACGCCGTTGGGTGTGGCGGGATCGAGGTAGGACCCTGCGATGACATCGACCTTGTTCACCTGCGGCTGGCTGGCCACCGGCATCCCGACGACTCGGCCGACGAGGCCCTGGCTACCGCCGTTGTCGAGCGGAACCTCGAAGGGCACGTCGGCCTGAAGCCTGGCTTGCGCCACGTCCACGGAGTCCAGCGCAGCAGCGGAGGCACGAAAGCTCTCCTGGTCTCCGCCCGAGACGGTCATGTCAGCGAACGCCAAGCGCTCATAGGTCTGCTGATAGGACCCGGTGAGGTTGCGGAAGGCGTCGAAGGAGGCCGCGAACAGCATGATGCCGAGTACGACGGTCACGACCACCGCGACGAACTGCCAGCGCTGACGTACGGCGTCGCGCCTCAGCTTGGTGAGCAGGATGCGCCGGACGCTCACCAGACCAGCTCCCGTGCCGGTGTGGGGTGTGGCCGCTGGTCGTCGGCGATCACGCGACCGTCCGACAGTCGGATCACCCGCGTCGCGAGCGTGGCGATCGCCGCGTTGTGCGTCACCAGGAGGAGGGTCCGACCCTGATGCGTGAGCTGCTGGAGGACCCCGAGCACGAGCCGTCCGCTCTCCAGGTCCAGCGCGCCCGTGGGCTCGTCGCACAACAGGACCGCCGGGTCCTTCACGATCGCCCGCGCGATGGCCACCCGCTGCTGCTGCCCGCCCGACATCGTTGCCGGGAAGTGGTCCGCCCGGTCCGCGATCTCGACCTGCTCCAGCGCGCGACGGGACCGAGAGTCCGCGTCGTCCCCGGAGAGCTCCGCCACCAGCTGGACGTTCTCCAGCGCCGTCAGCGTGGGTACGAGGTTGTAGAGCTGGAAGACGAAGCCCACGCGGTCCCGCCGGAAGGCGGTCTTGCCCTGCTCGGACAGCCCGACGAGCTCCACGCCGTCGACCACCAGGCCGCCGGAGGTCGGTTCCTCGATGGCGCCGACCATGTTGAGCAGCGTGGTCTTGCCCGAACCACTCGCACCGAGGATGACCACCAGCTCGCCGGCCTCGACCTCGAAGGTGATGTGGTCCACGGCGTGGACGGCAGTCTCACCCTCTCCGTAGGTCTTGGTGAGCGACTGGACCCGGATGGACTGGGCGGAATGGACGGGGTTGACAGGCCGGACGGGCTGGTCAGGCTGGGTCATGGCGATCCTCGATCGGCTGGGCGAACAGGTCTCGGCGACTGGGGAGCGTCCGGCGTTCCGGTGAACAGCGGTCTGGTGTAGGTCTCCATTCCCACCCGCATCAGGCGGGCCAGACCTTGTCGCGTGAAGGGGTCGATGCCGGTGTTCCGGCGCACGTGGTCGGCCAGGACGAGCGGGGCCAGGTCCCACAGCAGAAGCAGCATCCCCCGGACAGCGGGGTCGGACGTCTCTGACAGGACGCCCGCCCGGATGAGCTGCTGCTGGCCGTGCATGGTCAGCCGCATCAGCTCGTCCACCAGGGTGTCGGTGGCAGGCCCGGACTCCGTCAGCGCACGCGCCAGATACCGCATCGCATGGACTTCTTCGTCGAGCAGCGCACCCAGGTTCGGAAGCGCCCGGGCATGAGACTCGCCCGCCGCGTCGCTCTCCGCCGCGAGCTCGGCCCACCGGGCCCGGGCCAGGTCGAGAACCCGCTCGTCACACGCAGTCCGGAGGCCTTCCTTGGAGCCGAAGTGATGCAGCACGAGTGCCGGCGAGACTCCCGCGGAAGCGGCGATGCCCCGTACGGTCGCGCCGTGGAAGCCGTTCTCCGCGAACAGCGCCATCGCCGACTCCAGGATTCGCTCCCGGGCCGGGCGGTGCCGGGCAGGAGCCTCGGCTGAACGCACGTTCACCATGCTAAACGATCGTTCAGCCCCAGCCGGCCCACTCGGCACGCCCGGCTGCGACCGGCACTCGCGCTCGCACCCTGTCAGGACCGGCTCGGCCGGGCCTTCGGGACAAGCCTCATCCACGATCTGCGGCCCGGTGGCCGTAGGATGCGCCCGTGGCGGGGCCAGCGGACGACGGCGTGGGTTCTCGGCCGCGTCCGCCGGACGTGCCGCCCGCGGGATCTACGACGGGCGGTGCTGTCCGTACCCACCTCGCACTCGGTGCCGTGCTGCTCTGGGTCGCAATGGCGAAGTCTGACGCCGGCGGACGCCAGCACGGGGGGCTGCTGTCCCGCATGGCCGGTGCGATGACCGAGGCGACAGCCCATGCCATCGACATCGACGCGATCCTGGGCGAGGTCGACATCAACGAGCTGGTCGAGCGCATCGACATCAATGAGCTCGTGGCTCGGATCGACATAGACGCACTGGTGCAGCGCATCGATATCGACACCGTGGTGCAGAAGATCGACATCGACACCCTCGTCTCCAAGATCGATATCGACGCACTTGTCAGCCGCATCGACATGAATGCGCTGCTGGAGGACGTGGACATACCTGCCCTCGTGGAACGGGCGGGCATCGCCGACATCGTCGCCGCAAGCACCGGCACCATGGCTGGCTCGGTCCTCGACATCGTGCGCCGACAGCTTGTGGCGCTGGACGAGATACTGGGTCGAATCGCCTACGGCCTTGTCGGCCGCGACCCGCAGAAGCGCCCGAGTGCACCTGCCACGCTGCTGGAACGGGTGGGCGACGAACGAAATGAGAAGGGGAGGGCGGAGCGCACCGGCTACTACGCCGGACCCGTTACCCGCGCGGCGGCGTTTGCGCTGGACGTGGTCATCCTCTTCGCCGTCGTGACGCTGCTGGGAACCGGGGCGGCCTTCATCAGCCGGGTCTTCGGTATCGACATCGACACGGACGGGTCCGGCAACATCGTCGGTGGGATCTTCCTCGTTGTGGGGGTCTTCTCCTACTTCGCGTTCTCGCTCGCCATCGCAGCACGCACGATCGGAAAGGGGATCGTGGGCCTACGGGTGGTGGCCCGGGACGGCTCGCCCATGCATGGCCGCCAAGCCCTGGTACGCACCGCGGTGGAACCGTTCAGCCTGCTGTTCTTCGGGCTCGGGTGCCTGGTCATGCTGGTCAGCCCGGAACGCCGCACGCTGCACGACGCCGCGGCCAGAACCGCTGTCGTCTACGACTGGGGAGACCGGCCGGCCGACATCCCCGCGCCGCTGGCCGCCTGGATCGAGAACCGCCAGGAGCAGGCGCGCTCGGAGTCCGACTGAGTCTCGGGCGGGACGAGAGCGGGGACTCCCGCGGGGACTCCGGGATGGAGTAGTCCGACGCTGAGCCGGGGGCGCCCACGCCTGACGGACGCCGTCACGGGAAGACGCGCCAAGGGAGTTGCCCGGGCTCGGCGGACTCGAGCAGCCGGGCGGCGTCCTGCTGGCCGAGCTCGATGGCTGCGTCCATGAAGGCGGGCTCGAAGTACAGGAAGCTGAGAAGGTCGCCCTCCCGCGGCCCGTCGGTATCCGTCATGAGACGCCTCAGGAGGGGGATGTCGGGGTCACGGAGCGCCTTCAAAGCACCACCGAATCCCCCGTACTGCTCCGCGAAGACCTCCCGGGCGACCACGCCGACGTCACGCCGGGTGCCTGGACCCGCGAAGAGGTACGGCACCACCCGGTATGCGCGGCCCGCGTAGGGCCGCTGTCCGCCGCCCACGACCAGCTCGTTGAGCTTGCCCAGAGTCCGGACGTCCTCGACCATCCGGTCCACCATCGCTGCCTCGAGGACCTGCACGACCATGTCGTCGACCTCTGGCCGGTGCTTCTCCCCCGGCAGGTGTGCTGCCGGCGGGTAGCGGGCCGGATGGGTCGCCACCACGACCACATGGGAGACGCCCAGGTCCAGGGCCGGCTTGATCGGCGTGTTGAGACGGACGCCGCCGTCGGTGTACCAGTCTGCGACCTGCGGGGGTTCGTCGATCGCAACCGCCGGGAAGGCGGCCGGAATAGCGGACGAGGCAAGCACATGGGCGGGCCCCACCTGCGTCGACACGTAGTCAAGGGCGCGGTCGGGGTCGGTCGCGGGCAGCGTGACCGCGTCGGAGTGCCCGACGAATACCATCGTCCGGCCTGACGCCGCGGTCGTCGCCACGACAGCCAGCGCGCCGATGCGCCCGTCCCGGACGTTGCGCTGCAACTGGTCCCAGTCGATCGCCCCCTCCGCCAGCGCCTGTTGCGGTGAGGTGTCCAGCAGTCCGGTCAGTCTGGGCAGCGGCAGACCCAGGAACTCGGCCCCATACCGCAGCGCCGTCACCGGCGCGGTCAGCAGCAGCGACCGGAAGACATCGCTGCGGGTGGTGGTCCGCCAGACATCCAGCATCGCCGTGCCGACCTCGTCGGCCGGGAGGTGGGCGAGGCCTGCCATCAGCGTGGCGTTGATCGCTCCGGCACTGGCTCCCACGAACACGGTCGGCCGTGCTCCGGCCCGCTCCAGCGCAGGAAGCAGCACCGACAGCGCGCCTGCCTCGTACGCCCCCCTGGCGCCGGCGCCGGCCACGACCACGCCGACACGGTCTACGGGCGGAAGTGACACCCCGCGCTCGGCCTCGGACTTCGTCAGTATGCGGTGCTCGGCCACTCGGTCCCCCCGTTGGGCGAGTTGATCGGGCACCCCGCAGGGTGCCCACACGGATGACTCACCGGGTCGGCCGAGCCGTCCCGGCTCCGATAGTTTCCTGCGTATGACGGCTGATGGCGACCCAGACACCCGCTCAGTTCCTGACAGGGCCCCTAACAGGGCCCCTAACAGGGCCCCTAACATGGCCCCCGAGGCGGCGACGGGTTCTGGACGTGGTTCTGGACGTGGACACCGGCGTCGACGATGCGCTCGCGCTCCTGCTCGCGGCGAACCACCCGGGCCTGAACCTGAAGGCCGTCACCTGCGTGGCCGGCAACGTGCCCCTGGACCGCGTCGTGCACAACACCCTGGCAGTGCTCGACCATGCGGGTGCGCCGACGGATCTGCCCGTCGCTGCCGGCTGCGACCGACCCCTGCTCGCCGAGCCGGTGGACGCCTCACACGTGCACGGAGCGACCGGACTGGCAGGGGTCGACCTGCCCGCGTCCCGCTCGCGGACCCTGGTGGACGGACACGCCGTCGACCTGCTCCGAGAGGTGCTCCACGCTGCCGAGCGACCGCTCACGCTGGTCACCCTGGCGCCGTTGACGAACATCGCGATGCTTTTCCGTCTGGCCCCCGACCTGGTGCGGGACAAGGTGGCCCGGGTGGTGTCGATGATCGGCGCCGTCGGTTCCGGCAACGTGACGGCTGCGGCGGAGTTCAACGCCTTCGGGGATCCGGAGGCAGCCTCCGTCGTGTTCAGCTTCGGCCTGCCGCTGACCATGTACGGGTGGGACGTGTTCCATCAGGTCACGGTCCCGCTCCCCGACGTAGCCCGGCTCACTGCCTCACAGCGCCCCCCGGCTGCGCTGGCAGGGCGGCTACTGGCGGCCTACCGGGAGGTCTTCGACCTCGACGAGCCCTACATCGGGGATGCCGGGGCGGTCTGTGTGGCCCTGGACCCGGAGGGCATCACGACGCAGCTGCGGCCCACGTACGTCGAGACCGCGGGTCGCACCCGGGGCGCCACGGTGGTGGACCAGCGCCCGCACTTCCTGGACATCGACACCGACCCCACCGGGCCCCCAGCCCCTGACGTCTCCGCCGCGGTGGACGTGGACGTGCTCCGCTACCGAGGGGTCTTTCTGCGGACGCTGCTCGGCACCGACGCGTAGCCGCTCCGCCTCAGTCGGCCCTGTTCCGCCCCACGCCAGGGCCGGCCCCTGGGGCCGGGCGCAGAGTGACTCGAGTGCCCGCGCGCCGCGCGCAGGTTCTGTCACACCCCTACGGGACAGTGTCGGCATGCGACTGCTGCACACCTCCGACTGGCACCTGGGGCGCTCCTTCCACGGCTTCGGGCTGCTCGGTGCCCAGGCGCGGTTCCTCGACTGGCTTCTCGAGCTGGTAGCTCAGGAGTCGGTCGACGTCGTAGTGGTCGCCGGCGACATCTACGACCGCGCCATTCCCCCCGTCGACGCGGTCGAGCTGTACGACGATGCTCTGGCCCGCTTCGCCTCGGCAGGCGTGCCGGTCTTCATGATCAGCGGCAACCACGACTCGGCGACCCGGCTCGGCGTGGGATCCAGGGTTCTCAGCCGGGGCGGGGTGCACCTGCGCACCGACGCACGGATGATCGGGCGGCCCGTCGTCCTCGACTCCCCCACAGGTCCCCTCGCGCTGTACGGAATCCCGTTCCTCGAGCCCGACGCCGTGCGTGACACTCTGGGACTCACAGAGCGCAGCCACCAGGCCGCGCTGGACGCTGCGATGTCCCTCGTCCGGGCGGACCTCGCCACGCTGCCTGCGGGGACGCGGTCCGTTGTCACGTCCCACTCCTTCGTCACCGGCGCCGCCGCGTCCGACAGCGAACGAGACATCCGGGTCGGCGGGGCGGACAGCGTCTCGGCCGCCACCTTCGCTGGTGTCGACTACGTCGCCCTCGGTCACCTGCACGGACCGCAGGTGGTGGCGGACCCGGTCCCCGGCCGAGTCAGGTACAGCGGCTCTCCGCTCGCCTACTCCTTCTCCGAGCGCCACCACACCAAGTCGGTCACCCTCCTGACAATCGGTTCCGCCGGCGTGGCCGATGCCCAGACCATTCCGGTGCCGGTACACCGCCGGCTCTCCACCCTCAGCGGCGAGCTCGCAGCACTGCTCACGGACCCCGCCCACGACCCGCTGACGCAGGACTACCTGGCTGTGACACTGACGGACCAGGGCGCACCGAACGAGCCGATGGCACGGTTGCGGCACCGCTTCCCGAACGTGGCAACCCTGTCCTGGGAGCCCGCAGGAGGGCTCTCGCCCGACCGCGGTTCCTACGCCGAGCGGGTGCACGGCCTCTCGGACTCGGAGATCTGCTGCGACTTCGTGCGGCACGTGCGCAACGACGAGCCCTCCGACGACGAACGGGCTCTCTTTGAGGAGTCGCTGGAGAGCAGCCGAGCGGTACCGGTCATTCCCCCCGCCCGCCATCCCCTCGAGGACATCCCGGCATCACGAAAGCCCGAGGGGGCTCGATGAGACTGCACACCGTGACGATCACGGCCTTCGGCCCGTTCGCCGGCTCGGAGGCCGTGGACTTCGATCGTCTGCACGACGCCGGGCTCTTCCTGCTGCACGGGCCCACCGGCGCAGGCAAGACGAGCATCCTCGACGCCGTCGGGTTCGCCCTCTACGGCACCGTGCCGGGGCCTAGGCAGACCGCCAAGCGGCTGCGCAGCGACCACGCCTCGCCGGACCGGCCGACGGAGGTCGTGCTCGAAGCCACACTGCGGGGGCGGCGGCTGCGCATCACCCGGCGCCCCGAGCAGCTGCGGCCCCGCAAGCGAGGCACCGGCACAACGAAGGAGCAGGCGTCCGTCCTGGTGGAGGAGCGCTCGGAGTCCGGCTGGAAGACGCTCTCGACGCGGCTGGACGAGGCGGGTCACCTGCTGGCCGACGAGATCGGCATGTCAGCTGACCAGTTCTTCCAGGTGGCTCTGCTGCCTCAGGGCGAGTTCGCCCGGTTCCTCCACTCCAACGCCGACGAGCGCATGACGCTCCTGCAGCGCCTGTTCGACACCAGTCGGTTCGCCCGGGCCCGCGACTGGCTCGAGAATCTGCGGCGACGGGAAGCGCAGATCGTGGGCCAGCGGCGTGCTGCCGTGAACGAGGTGCTGGCCCGAGCGTCGCAGGCCGCCGGACTGACAACCGTCGACCTTGACGAGGTCAGGCAGGACGACCCGGAGGGATGGCTGGCGGACCATCTGACTCGGGCCCAGGAGGACGAGGCACGCCACGAGCGCACCGCCCGTGAGGCCCAGGCCACCGTGCGGCGCTACGCAGAGGAGCTGACACAGGCGCGAGAGCTCGAGCAGCGTCAGGGGAGACTCCGCAGCCTGAGGGACCGTCAGGCACGGCACGCAGCTGAGGCTCCGGCCGTTGCAGCCGTATCCGAGGCCCTCGCGCACCACGACCGGGCCCTCGCCGTGCGCCCCTCCGTCAACGTTCGCGACGATGCCCGGCGACGGCTGCGCGAGATGGACGCGCAGCGGGACGATGCGTTCCGGGCCCTTGCGGAGCACGGCTACGCGGCTGCCCTCGAGCCGGACGATCTCGAGCAGTTGGCCTCACAGACCCGCGAGCGCGCGGGCGGTCTCGCCGCTCTGGCCCGCACCGAGGCGGGCCTGCCAGGGCGGGAGCACGAGATCGAGCGCCTCCGGGCTCAGGTCACTGAACTGGACAGGCAGCATCGTCAGCTCGAAGAGGAGATCGCCGCGCTGCCGGAGCAGCGGTCCCGGCTCGGCACCGACCTCGCTGCCGCCCAGGCGGCCACCGCGCGGGTCGACGGCGAGCGGCGAGAGGTGGCCGAGCTGGAGCGGCGGCACGCAGCAGCGGGCGAGCTGTCCAGCCTCCAGGCGACGGTGGGGGCGGCCGAAGGGGCGGCGCAGCGCGCCATCTCGCAGCATCTCGACGCCAAGGAACGACACCTCGCCCTCCGGGCGGAATGGCTGGCCGGCACCGTCGCGGCTCTGGCGGCCTCCCTGGAGGAGAACCAGCCGTGTCCCGTGTGCGGGTCGTCAGTTCATCCGGACCCCGCGACGCCCGACGCCACGACCGCGGTCACCCGCGCTGAGCTGGAC
The DNA here is from genome assembly GCA_963752715.1 of uncultured Actinomycetota bacterium. GTDB lineage: Bacteria > Actinomycetota > Actinomycetes > Mycobacteriales > CAVVZQ01 > CAVVZQ01. The sequence goes on from CAVVZQ010000006.1 coordinate 438,554, forward strand.
GACGCCGCCGCGCGGGAGGACCACGTGGAGGCCACGCGCAGGGACGTCGAACAGCAGCTTGCGGACGCGCGGACCGCCCTCGCCGAGGGTCGCGTCCGGGCGGGAGGCCACGAGAGGGATGCGAACGAGCTGGTCGCCACGCTGATGCAGGACCTCGCCGCAGCCCGGACGACGCTCACCCAAACGGAGAGCCTGGTCGCGACCCTGCAGGACCGCCAGCGCGCGCAGGCGGAGCTGGAGGCGAGCATCACCCAGCTCACGGCGGACCGGGACCGGGCCGCCCTGGAGCGAACGCGGCTCGCCGCGGAGCGGGGCCAGGCCGAGACTCTCTTCGAGCGGGACACCGCTCTGGTCCAGAATGGCCGGGAGGGCGCCCCCAGCGTCGCTGAGCGCCGGGTACAGCTCGTTGCGCTGGCCGCAGCCGCGAACGCGGCGCGCACCGCACTTGTCCAGCACCGCGCCCTCACCGTCGAGTGCCACGACGCGGCCAAGAACGCCGATTCCGCGGCCCGCCAGGCCGGCTTCCCCGACGCCGATGCCGCGGACCGGGCACTGCTGTCGGAGGCCGATCACCTCGAGGCAACGAGAAGGGTCACCGCAGCGGCTGAGGAACGGGCCCGGATCGCGGAAGCGCTCGAGGACCCAGCCCTGGCGGGGGTCCCGGTGGATGCAGACCCGGACACCGCGGGCGCCACCGAACGCCACGAGCACGCCGAAGCGGAGGCCCGCCGCCGGCAGGCGGACCACGCCACCGCAGCGCAGCGTTGCGAGCAGCTGACAAGACTCCAGGACGCTCTGGGGGCCGCCCTCGCCGAGCTGGGACCCGCAGAGGAACGCGCTGCGGCCGTCCGGGCCCTGGCGGACCTCACCGCAGGCAACGGCGCGAACCGACTGCGGATGACGCTCGAGGCATTCGTCCTGGCCGCCCGGCTCGAACAGGTCGCGGAAGCGGCCAGCGTCCGCCTGACCCAGATGAGCGCGGGGCGCTACACCTTGCGGCACAGCGACGAGCGACGGGGACGCGGCCGAAGTGGGCTCGGCCTCACGGTCTTCGACACGTGGACCGGCCAGGAGCGGGACACCGCGACCCTGTCGGGCGGGGAGACCTTCCAGGCCTCGCTCGCGCTGGCGCTAGGCCTCGCGGACGTGGTCCAAGCCGAGTCGGGAGGGCTGTCCATCGACACGCTCTTCATCGACGAGGGCTTCGGCAGCCTCGACCCGGACACGCTGGAGCGGGTGATGGACACCCTCGACGGGCTTCGCGAGGGTGGGCGAGTCGTCGGAGTGGTGAGCCACGTCAGCGACCTCCAGCAGCGCATCAACGCGCGGGTACGGGTCGTGCAGGGCAAGGACGGCTCGAAGGTAGAGCAGGTCGCGTGAGGCACGCACTAGTCTCGGAGCGTGACCTCGACGGCTGGCCCACAGGACGCATCGCCGAGCGGAGCGCTGCCCCAGCGGCGGCTGCTCCCGCTGCCCGAGCCCGGCCAGGAGCCGATCGACGCGCTGCCTGGCGAGACCCTGCTCGCCGGGCAGTTCCAGCTCTTCGTCCGTCGCACAGCTGACGAGTCAGCCGATCGCGACGCTGAGTCGGCGGTCTACGTGCACGGCCTCGGGGGGGCCGCCACGAACTGGACCGATCTCATGCACGCGCTGTCCCGGCGCCTCCGTGGCTCCGCTGTCGACCTGCCCGGCTTCGGGTACTCACCGCCGCCGGACGACGGCCGTTTCGGCCTGAGCAGCCACGTGGCGGCCGTTGCCGCGCTCATCGAGGCGCAAGGGCAGCCGGCGCACGTGTTCGGCAACTCCATGGGAGGAGCGATCGTTACGGTGCTGGCCGCGCAGCGGCCCGAGCTCGTCCGCTCCGTGACGCTCGTGGCACCGGCCCTGCCCGGATACCGGGCACTGTCCGGCCACGTGATGCTCTTCCGCGGTCTGCTGGAACCGGTTCGAGAGCGGGTCTCCGGTGGGCGCGCCTCCGACTACGCAGAGTCGCCCCAGCAGTTCGCCCAGATGCTCACCGAGCTCGTGTTCGCCGACCCCACGAGGCTGCACCCCGCCCGCCGCGCCGAGATGGAGTCCGAGATTCGACGTCGGGGCAGTCTGCCGTACGTGCGGGACGCCTTCTCCCAGTCGCTGGTCTCCCTGCTGCAGGGCTATCTGCCAGGGCCGGGGAACCTGTGGCGGTCCGCACGCCACGTGGTCGCTCCCACCCTGGCGATCCTGGGCAGCGAGGACCGCCTGATCGACGTGGGCGTCGGTGCGCGGATCGCGCGCAACTTCCGCCACAGCAGGGTGGTCATCGAGAGCGACCTGGGACATGTGCCGCAGATGGAGCGGCCGTACGCTGTAGCAGCACTGGTGGCCGACCGCCTGGACGAGCTGGCGACCTGACCCCTACTCCAGCATCGAGCGCAGCATCCACGCCGTCTTCTCGTGGACCTGCTGCCGGTTGACCGTCATGTCCGCGGTGGCCTGATCCCCCACGCGGTCCGACACCTCGAAGGCGGCCACCGCGACTCGCGCCACTGCCTCGTTCCCATGAGCGAGGTCTGCCACCATGTCCATGGCCGAGGGAATGCCGTCGGCTTCGGGGATCTGCGTGAGCTCCGAGAACTCCGCGTACGAGCCGGGCGCCATGTGCCCCAGGGCCCGCATCCGCTCGGCCAGCTCGTCGGCCGCCAGCCACAGTTCCTGGTACTGCTGCTCGAACATGGCGTGCAGGGCCGCGAAGTGCGGGCCGGTGACATTCCAGTGGTAGTTGTGGGTCTTCAGGTACAGGGTGAAAGTGTCGGCGAGCAGTCGGGCAAGGGACTCAGAGACCTGCGAGCGTGCCTGCTCGTCCAGTCCGATATCGATGTTCAGTGCCATGACAACCTCCGTGACATCACCTAGCCGACTGCCTCGACGTTAGTTCTCCGGCCACGTCATCGTCCACCTCACCTTGTCCCGCAGGTAGGTTCTGTCTCGTGGTGGAGGAAATCCATATCCCGACCCGGGACCCGAGACAATTCGCCGAAGTCATAGGCGAGGAGCGCGCCGAGCAGTTCATGGCAGGGGTGGCCGGACCCGCCGTCGACATGATCAGCGGGCGCTCCATCATCAATGTCAACTCCACCGGAGCCGGTGGCGGTGTGGCCGAGATGCTGCGCGTACTGCTCGCCTACGCCAGAGGCGTAGACCTCGACGCTCGCTGGCTCGTCATCGCGGGAGCGGCGCCGTTCTTCCAGGTCACCAAGCGGATCCACAACCACCTCTACGGGTTCAAGGGTGACGGCGGTCCGCTGGGCGAGCCGCAGCACAAGGAGTACTGCCGGACGATGCACGCCAACCTCGCCGAGGTAGTTGCAGCGGTCAAGCCTGACGACATCGTGATCCTCCACGACCCCCAGACCGCCGGGCTGGCCGCAGACCTCAAGAGCCGGGGTGCCAAGGTCGTGTGGCGCTGCCACGTCGGCGTCGACGAGCAGAATGACTTCAGCCGGGAAGGCTGGGAGTTCCTGCGCCGCTACCTCACTCCCGAGGTGGTCGACGCCTATGTGTTCACGATCGACCGCTTCGCGCCGGACTGGGTCCCGCGGGACCGGCTGTGGGTGATCCCGCCTTCGATCGACCCCTTCGCCCCGAAGAACGCTCCGCTGTCCGAGGAGCAGGTCCGAGGGATCCTGTCGACAACGGGGCTGGTGGGGGACGGGCCCGCAGCACCGGTCACCTTCCGCCGGACCGATGACTCCCCGGGACGCATCGAACGTGGCTGCGACATCATTCGAACCGGTCCGCCACCTGGTTTCGAAGACCCGCTCGTGGTCCAGATCTCCCGCTGGGACCACACGAAGGACATGGCGGGCGTGCTGCAGGGATATGCCGACATCGTGCTCTCCAACCATGGCTCGAACCTTGCCCTGGTAGGGCCGTCGGTCAAAGGGGTGGCTGACGACCCCGAGGGGGCCCAGGTCCTGGAGGAGTGCTTCGCTGCCTGGCGCGAGCTGCCATTCGCCGCGCGCGCCCGGATCCAGCTGGCGTGCGTGTCGATGCACGACCTTGAGGAGAACGCCGCCACCATCAACGCGCTCCAGCGGCACGCGTCCGTCGTGGTTCAGAAGAGCCTGGCCGAGGGCTTCGGCCTGACTGTCGCGGAAGCCATGTTCAAGGGAACCCCGGTCATCGGAACCAGGGTCGGAGGTATCGCCGAGCAGATCAACCACGGCGTCGACGGTTACTTGCTCGACGACCCCTACGACCTCGACGCGTTCGGTGCGGCAGTCAACGAGATGCTCGACGATCCGGTACGACTCAGGCGGATGAGCGACGCGGCCCGCGAGCATGCCACTGCATCCTTCCTGCCCGACGTTCACCTTGGCAGGTGGGTCGCCCTGATCGGCGCCCTCCTGGTCGGGGGGTCCACTGCCGACAGCGTCGGTACCAGCTCGGACTCCGTCGGATAGTCGGCTTCCCTTGGTGCCCACGGACTACCGAGCCGCACTCCACGCCGCAGTCGACGCCGCCCACCACGCTGGTGACCTGCTGCGCGCTGAGTTCAACCGTCCTGACGGGCCACGCGGCGCCAGCGGCAAGTGTCCGGCCGACAACGAGGCCGAACTGCTGATCAGAAGGCATCTCGAGGCCTTCGACCCCAGTTTTGGAATCATCGCGGAGGAGTTCCCGCAGCAGAACCGCAGTCCGGCCGATGCAGCGAGTCACGTGTGGCTGGTGGATCCGAACGACGGCACCTCGCGCATGCAGCAGGGCTACCGGGGTGCCGCAGTGTCCATCGGGCTGGTGCGAAACGGGACGCCGGTCCTCGGCGTGGTGTACGCGTACGCGGCACGTGCCGGACGTGGCGACCTGATCACCTGGGCCGAGGGACTGGACCTGGAACGAAACGGCCGCCCGGTCCGCCGCCCTCCCTGGGCCGAGGTGCGCCCCGGCCAGCCAGCCAGCCCGGACCGCTCGGTCAGCTCCTCGGACACCGTGCTGATCAGCCCGGCCGCCGATCGGGCCCCCGCTGGCAACGCACGGACCTGCGCGCCAGCCCGGTTCCGTACGATCGCGAGCCCGGCGTACCGACTGGCACTGGTCGCCGTCGGCGAGGGCCTCGCCGCCAGCTGCCTCGGTGGCCCGGACGACTACGACGTGGCTGCGGGCCACGCGCTGCTCCGAGCTGTGGGTGGCGACCTGTTCCGGGTCGGCGGCGACCCGGTTCGCTACGGCAGCGACGGGCATGCTGACGTGGGTGACTTCGTCGCAGGCCACCCCGAGTTCGCGCGGGAGCTGGCTCTGCGGACGTGGCCGTCCACCAGCTCAGGCGGTCGCACGTCGCTGGTGGTCCCACCCCCGGACCTAACTCCCGGTCTCGGGCTGACCGCCCCCGACGCGACCGTGACCGTGACCGATCCCGGCCTGCTGGAGCGGGCACAGGGTGTGCTCACGGGGCAGCTCGTCGGTGATGCCCTGGGGAGCCTGGTCGAGTTCCGTCGTCCTGACGAGATCGAGGCCCGGTACGGGGAGACAGGACCCACGTCGCTGGCCGACGGGGGGACCTTCGGCACGCTTGCTGGCCAGCCGACGGACGACTCCGAGATGGCGCTGGCGCTTGCTCGCACGATCCTCGCCGAAGGCCGCTACGACGCTGAGGCCACCGCGCGGGCATACGTGGCGTGGGCTCGCAGCGGACCGTTCGACATCGGAGGGACCACTGCGCACGCCTTGCACGCCGCGCTGGCCGAGGCCGGCTCGGATGCTGGCGCTGGCCCCGGGGCTGGGTCAGATGCTGGGTCAGATGCTGGGTCAGGAGCCCGCCCCGGGCACGGCATGGCGGAGGCGGCGCGCCGCGCCGCGGCGGAGTACGCCCACTCCCAGGCCAACGGCGCGCTGATGAGAATCTCCCCACTGGCACTGTTCGCGCATCGCCTCCCGGACCTTCAGATAGCCGAGCTGGCCAGGTCCGACGCCTCCCTGACCCACGCCCACCCGGTCTGCGGGGACGCCAGCGCGCTCTTCTGCGTGGCTGTCGCGGCCGCCGTCCGCGAGGGGCTGAGCGCCAGATCAACCTACGACTACGCCGTGGCGTGGGCCCGCACCGCCGATCTCGAAGCGGATGTGGTGAAGGCCATCGAGGACGCCGAGACGGGCCCACCCGAGGACTTCATGCGCCACCAGGGCTGGGTCCTGCTCGGCCTGCGCAACGCCTTCCACCAGTTGTTGACCGCAGCCGACCCACGCGAGGGAGTGGTTGACACCGTCCGACGCGGAGGCGACACCGACACCAACGCGGCGATCGCGGGCGCGCTGCTGGGCGCGGTTCACGGCGTCGCGGGCTTCCCCACGCAATGGCTGGACCGGCTGGCGACCTGTCGCCCGCTGCAGTCACCGGAGGACGGGTTGTGGAACACCGGCCACCCGCGGCCGGAAGGCTACTGGCCGGTGGACCATCTGGTACTGGCCGAGCATCTCGCCTTTCGGGCTCCTACCTCACACGGCGTCTGACGGACTATCGCCCGGCGCTGCCGGGAGCACGAGGCAGAACAGAGCTCCACCGCCCGGGTGGTTCGCCACCGTGGCCTGTCCGTCGTTGCGGCGCATGACATCGGCCACGATCGCCAGCCCGAGGCCCGAGCCCGGAGCAGACCGCGCAGAGTCCGAGCGCCAGAACCGGGCGAAGACGTGGGGCTGGTCCTCCTCGGCAACTCCGGGTCCGTGGTCCCGTACGCAGATGCGCACCTGACCGCTCTCCGGTGCAGGTGCGTCGGCGGTGACCTCGATGTCCCCGCCGCCCGGGTCGAACTTGGCCGCGTTCGTGAGCAGGTTGACCAGTGCACGACGCACCTGGGAACGTCGCGCGAGCACCACCGCCTCGCCGCTGACGCGCACGCGCTGTCCGTCTCCCGTACCCAGCGCCGTCACCGCAGAGGCGACCAGGTCGGAAACGGCGAGCGGCTCCACAGGCTCGCTGTCGTCGATCACCCCGGCCAGCTCCACCAACGAGTTCACCAGAGCCGTCAGCTCCTGGGACTCGCTGATCAGCGCCTCGGAGATCTGAGCCCGCGTGGGTGCGTCCAGCTCAGGGTGGCGGTGCAGGATCTCGGCGTTGGCGCGGATCGACGAGATGGGCGTGCGGAGCTCGTGGCCGGCGTCCTGGACGAGCCGGCGCTGAGCCTGCTGGGAGGTGGCGAGGGCCCCGAGCATGTCGTCGAGGGACCGCGAGAGTCGACCTGCCTCGTCCTTGGTCTGCGTCCGGACATCGATGTCGAGGTCCCCGGTCTGCGCCACGGACTCTGCTGCCGCCGTGAGGTCGCGCAGCGGTCGCACCAGAGCGCCCGCCGCCAGCCACCCTGCCAGCGACGCCAGCAGCGCCACCCCGAGCCCGACCAGTGCGATCGTTCCAGCCAGACCGGTGAGAACGCGCTGCTGCTCGGCGGTGCTCAAGGCCACGACGAGCCACGTCTCAGGACGCAGCTGGCGTACCACAGCCCGGTACGGCTCTCCTTCGACGTCGGTGTCGAAGAACGCGTAGCTGCCCGGACCACCGGCGGTCTGCAGGGCGTCCTCCGGTACGTCCACGGCATCCGTGCCGATCAGAACGGTTTGCGTGCCAGAGGGCGACTCCACCTGGGCGAGGACGGGGCTGGGCCCGTCCGAGGAGCCCAGATCCTCGTCCGAGAGTCCCAGCTCCCGGAGCAGGCCTTCGAAGTGCCCTCTTCCTGGTCGACCGAACCACTCGGGCGACTCGACCAGCCGGATGAGGTTCTGCTCGGTCTCGCGGTTCAGCTCACCGGCCGTGACCCGTACCGCGAGCAGCGCCACGAGGGCGGTGACGGCCACCGTGACGACCGCGACCAGGAGGGTGATCTTTCCCCGAAAGCTCACGACGCCCTCGCCACGTATCCGACTCCTCGTACCGTGTGCAGCAGGCGCGGCTCCCCGCCGCTCTCGGTCTTGGCGCGGAGGTAGCCGATGAAGACCGTCAGGTTCTTGGAGTCGGGACCGAAGTCGTAGCCCCAGATCCGCTCATGGATGATGCTGCGGTCCAGCACGAGCCCCGCATTGCGGACGAGCAGCTCCAGCAGGTCGAACTCCGTCTTCGTCAGCTCGATCTCGCGGTCACCCCGCCACACACGGCGAGCCGAGGAGTCCAGCCGGAGGTCCGCGATCCGGTACTCCCGGTGATCGCTGGTCTCCTGTCCCGTGGGGACCGCAGCGAGGCGAGCACCCCGGTCGCCCGACTCACCGCTACGGCCGGAACGTCTCAGCAACGCTCTGATCCGCGCGAACAGCTCCTCGAGGGCAAACGGCTTGGCCATGAAGTCGTCGGCCCCGGCGTCCAGTCCCTGCACCCGGTCCCTGACGTCCCCGCGCGCGGTCAGCACCAGGATGGGTGTGTCGTCGCCGCGTGCCCGGAGCGTTTCGCACACGGCCAGACCGCTCGTGCCGGGCAGCCCGACATCCAGCACGATCGCGTCGGGACGTCGGCTGACGACCGCGTCGAGGGCGAAGCGCCCGTCCGCCGCCTGTACGACGTCGTACCCCTCCAGCGCCAGCGCTCGTGCGACTGCCTGTCGCAGCGCTGGGTCGTCATCGACAACCAGCACCGTCTGCAGATCGTGCACGTCCCGATTGTCCTGCACGGACGGCCCCCGACGACCCCGGACAGCCCCGGACAGCCCCGGACAACTCTTCGGTGCGCTCCCCGGAGACCTAGGGTGCGGGGGTGGGACGTGACATGACAGGACACGTGATGGGAGTAACATGAGCCGGAGTGGCGTCGTGTGACGTTTCGCTGCTGAGGACACTTCCTTGGAGAAGCCGTGTTTACGCAGTCCGATCGAGCGTTCCTGGCTGGCCTCGACCAGCGGGCCCGGACGCTGGACTGCCGCGACGAACCATGCGAACGGCTTCAGCGCCGCGCCCATGAGCTGCGGGGCATGCTCCAGCGCCTGGCGACCTCCAAGGACGTGCAGGTTCGTGAGCGGGTGGACCGGATAGACACCATGCTCGAGGCGATCGAGGTGCTGACCGTCGAGGAGATCGACGTCCTGGAGCGAGTTGAGCTCCAGGCCTTGACGCTGCGGCTCAGCAAGGAAGTACGGGCACTGCCTCAGCGGTCGCTGGCGTCGCTGCGCGCCGTCGACGCCGTGCTCGGACTGCGGGCGGCGGCGGCGCTCGTCTGAGCACGGCTACCACGCTTCCGCTACACCTCGGTCCACAGCACCGCGCTGCCTCAGGTAGGTCCAGACGGCCAGCGCCAGGAACAGCCAGAACAGCCCGACGAGCCCTGTGATCAGTGCTGCCGCGGAGAGAACCAGCCAGGCCATCGGGGCGTACGGGTTGTCCGCGAAGGCCACCCACTCCCGTCGGGCGGTGCGGAGGATGGCCCAGAGGCGCTCGGCGTCCCCGGCGGGGCGGGTGAGGTCGGTGCGGTCGCCGGAGGCATCCGGCGACGCAGCCTGCCCCGAACCACGCTCCGGTGGACGGCGGGCCAGCAGCACGTCTCTCGCAGCGTTGAGGCGTTCCATGGCGGACGCAGCAGCGGAGCGCTCGCTCTCCCCGAACAGCGCCCAGCGATCCGGATGCAGCAAGCGCGCCTGCGTGCGGTACGCGTCCTCCACCTCAGACCGGGAAGCGGACTCGTCCACGCCGAGCACTGCCGCAGCCTGGGATCGGTTCAGCACGTCACGGACCATCTCGCGTACCTCAACGGCGAACGGCACAAGTCCATTCCGTGGCACGCGTGCCGGGATGGCGCCCGGCTGCCGGAACGGGCAATAACCCACCCAGGCTTGACGCCCGCGGCCCAGGGACTAGCGTTCCAGCCAGTGCGATGATCAAAGTCACAGCACGGTCTGGGAGGCTTGGATGCCCGTCGTCACGATCTGGAAGTGGAAGGACCTCGACGAGGAGTCCATGGTCGAGGCCATGGGCGCGGTAGCCGTCCTGGACTATCCGGAGGGCTACCAGAACTGGGTTTTCGCCGACGGCTCCGGCGGAGTCAGCATCACGCCAGACGGCGAGGATCTCGAGCCAGCGGCGATCCGCTCGCACGTCTTCTCCAAGTGGATGACCCTGGAAGTCCACAACGCCATGCCTGAGGCGGACGCGATGAGCATCGCTCCACAGATCGTGGAACTGCTTGCCGGACTGAACGAGGACTAGCGGCACTTGTCGGACAGTTCCTCGGGCAGGTCGCCGGACCCTTCCTCCGACATGGACCGCCACGCCTGGGACAGGCGCTACGCCGAGAGCACCCAGCTGTGGTCGGAGGAGCCGAACATCTGGGTGCGCGAGGCACTCGACGGTGTTCCGCCCGGGCGAGCCCTTGACATCGCGGCCGGCGAGGGACGCAACGCGCTGTGGCTGGCGGAGCAGGGCTGGCAGGTCACCGCCGTGGACTTCGCGCAGGTTGCCCTCGACCGAGGTCGGGAGTGGGCTCGTCGCCGGCTCGGGGACGGCTTCGACCGCATCGACTGGGTGCACGCCGACGTGCTGCACTACCAGCCGGAGCCTCGGGCGTACGACGTGGTTCTGGTTGTGTATCTGCATCTCGCCCCACAGGCACGGCACAGGATCTTCCGGTCCGCGGCAGACGCGGTCAAGAGCGGGGGTCTGCTCCTGGCGGTTGCGCATGATCACGAGAACCTGACGGGCGGCGTCGGCGGACCACAGGATCCTACGGTGCTCTATGCGGAGCCCGACCTCGTCGCCGACCTGGATGGCACCGGCCTGCAGATCCGCACGAACGAGGTGCGGCGGCGGGCTGTGGAGACGGCCGCCGGTGAGCGGTACGCGCTGGACCGGGTCGTCTTGGCGGTCCGAAACGACTGACCGGTAGGTCAGCCCGCGGCCGCCAGGGCATGATCGAGCGCTCGGGCAAGCTCCTCCGCCCGATCGTCTTCGGCGAGCCTGCGGGTCACGAAGCCGAAGGCGTACCCGGCGGCTGCGTTCCCGTAGGCGAGGCTGCCGCCTACCCCGCCCATTCCGAACCACTCCAGCTGACCGTCGACACTCACCTCGACGGGCATGCCGACGCCCCACGATGCCGGCAGCCCGAACACCTCGTCGATGCCGGTGATGCTGGGAGTGAGGAGCTCGCTGTAGTGGTCGGCACCTATCGCCCGGGCCACCGCTCCCGACGCGTCGAGCAGGTCGCCGTACAGGCGCGCCAGGGACCGTGCCGTGGTGTGCAGCCCGATCGCGCCGAACTCGGCCTCGCGCCACTGCTGGGTGTTCAGCACGCGCGGTTCCAAAGCTCCCTCCGGATGGATCAGCGACCGGCGCCAGAGGCTGTCCTCGGTCCCGACAACTGACGCGACCCAGTTCGGCTCACCCACCTCGAGCTCCGCCACGCGCGAACCCGCTTCGGGCGGCACGGCAAGGTAGAGGTCCGCGATTCCGACCCGGGCGGCGAACCGGGAGAGCCATTCGGCAAGCCGCACACCGGTGGCCTGCCTGAGGTACCCGTCCAACAGATGCCCGTAGGTCAGCGCATGCTCACCGTGCCCTGCGCCCGGCGGCCACTGCGGACTGGCCCGGACCAGCGCTTCAGTCAGAGCCTGGCGGTCCAGGAGGCCGGCGGCGGTGTCGGCGGGCCAGGATGGCAGCCCTGCCTGGTGGGCTATCAGGTGGCGAACTGTGGTAGCCGCCTTGTCGGCAACCGCGTACTCCGGCCAGCGCCGCTGGACGGGCTCGTCGAGACTGATGTCGCGGTCGTGCAGTGCCATCAGCGTGGCGAGCGCCATCACGGGCTTGGACACCGAGTACACGTTCACGAGCGTGTCGGCAGCGAATGGCCGCGTGCGTCCCACATCGGCCCAGCCGACCTGGACGTCGAGGACGACGGTGCCGTCCCGCACGACCGCGAGCGATGCCCCCGTCTCCCGGCCGGTCCGTGCGAACGCACGTAGCAGCGCCGCCACCGACTCCAGGTTCACGGGCCCCGCCTCCTCCTCCAGCAGGGTCTCCTCCGGCACGGTCCCCTCCGGCACTGGTCCCTTTGGCACGGCCCCTCCGGCACTGGCCCCTTTGGCACGGTCTGGGCGCCACGGTCACAGTGCGGTGGACTGGCCCCGTACGACGAGGCCGTCGAGCAGCCGTCGGGTCGCCTCGGCGATGTCGTCCACCGCCCGCGCGAAGACCTCGTCGTTGTGGCTGGCGGGGGTCCGGAAACCCGACACCTTTCGAACGTATTGCAGTGCGGCGGCGTGGATGTCCGCGTCTGTCACGTGCTCGGTCATCGGCGGGCGCAGCGTCTTGATGCTCCGACACATGCCTCTGAGGGTAGGCGAGGCACCAGGACCGCCCCGGAGCCGTCCGGATCTGCGACGACCGCGGCAACGGGTGCTACCCGGACCGAAGGGTCCCCTCGGCGGCCTGCTTCATTCTGTGAAGAGCACTCGGGTAGAAGTAGTACCGCAGCATCGGGGACATCGCCGGCACGAGGATGCGGTACTTGTTCGCCCCGATGCGGACTTCGTTGACCATGTCCAGGCGGGTACCTTCGGCAGCGGCTCGCAGCGTGATGCTGAGCTCCTGGCCCAAGTCCTCCTCGGCCATGTTGAGACGACAGCCGAACCGCTCACCGGGCACCCAGTCGGTGACCGTGGCCTGAATCACGGTGCCGTTCGGTTCCCGGAACTCGAATCGCGAGCCCATGCCGACAGGCGACTCGGGAGGATTGACGACGGTGTCGAAGCCCCAGTACAGCGGCCACCTCTGGAAGTCGGTCACTGTCGCGAACGTCTCGTCCGGGGTTGCCAGCACCAGCGTCGAGTTCGGGAAAGACACCCGCTGGGGCCCGTAGCGGTAGAGCGCGTAGACGCCGGCGGCGGCAGCTGCCACCGTCGCACCGCCCGACGCGACCCACTTGTTCATGAGAGGCAACGCTATCGCAGCGGAAGAACCACCCCTGGGTTGAGGAGGCTGTCGGGATCCCAGGCACGCTTGATGCGCCGCATGGCGTCGATCTCCGTCTGTGATCGGGCCAGCGGGAGCCACTCGACCTTGGCCCGGCCGATTCCGTGCTCGGCGGAGATGCTGCCTCCGTAGGAGATCACCAGGCGTAGCACCGCGTCGGTGACACGCTCTGCCCGACCCTCACGCCCGGCTGCGCCGAGGATGTTCACGTGCAGGTTTCCCTCGTTCACGTGGCCGAACAGGATCGTGCGAGCATCCGGAGCCACCTCACGCACGACCTGCGGCAGACGCTGGACCGCCTCGTCCAGCACTCCCAACGGCACCGCCACGTCCAGCTTCACGGGGATGCCCGCGGCGTTGATGGACTCGGTGTGAGCCTCGCGGTACTGCCACAGCCGGTGACGTGTCGGCGCATCGGTGGCGATCACTGCGTCGAGCACCGCGTCCGAGGTCTCAGCTATCTCCCCCACGGCGTCCAGGAGGCGATCCGTCGGATCGGTGCGGTCGGCGATCTCGACAAGAAGGTAGGCGGCGGCGTCGACGTCCATCGGCGCGGCGAGCCCGAGGTGCTCCCGAACCAGCGCCAGCCCCTCGGCCAGGAACAGCTCGGCGGCCGCCAGGTCGGGGGCCAGCCGCTTGACCTCGGCGAGGGCACGCAGCGCGGCACCGACGTCGGGCAGCGCCAGCAGGGCTACGGCCCGCTCGGTCAGCAGCGGAACAAGCTGCACCCGGACCTGGGTCACCACCGCCAACGTGCCCTCTGACCCTGCGAGCAGTCCCACCAGGTCGTAGCCGGTGTTGTCCTTGCGCAGCCCTGACAGCCGGGTCAGGACGGAGCCGTCGGCCAGCACCGCCTCCAGCCCGGCGACCTGCGAGCGCATCGCGCCGTGGGCAATGACCCGCTCTCCCCCGGCGTTCGTGGACACCATGCCCCCGACGGTCGCCGAGTCGCGGGCGGCGAAGTCCATGCCCACGTCCCAGCCAGCCGACCGGGCGTGCGACTGAAGGTTCGTCAGGGTGACACCCGCCCCCACGGTCACCTGTCCCGACACCGGATCCACCGGTTGGAGACCCGTCATCCGGGAGGTGCTCAGCAGGACCTCGCCGCCGGCAGGGACCCCTCCGCCCACCAGACCGGTGTTGCCACCCTGCACGGTCACCGCGACCCCGGACCGGGCACACGCTTGCAGGACTGCTGTCACCTCGGCGGTGCCGGCCGGCCGCACGACGCAGAGCGCTTCCCCGTGGAAGCGCCGGGTCCAGTCCGTCTCGTACGACGCTCGCATCTGAGGGTCGCTCAGCACATGCTCCGGACCAACCGCCCCACGCAGCGACGCCAGCAGGTCGGTGTGGGCGTTTCCGACGGCGCCCTCGCTCACGACAGCACCCGCAGGCGGATCGTCTCGTCCATTCCCCGCAGCCAGTCCTCGACGTGCGGCGAGGACTGGCCGTTCACGTCGGTGACCACGTAGCCGAGGTCGCCACGAGTGGCGAGCATCTGTCCCTCCACGTTCACGCCGTGGTCCGCCAGCGCTCCGTTGATCGCGGCCAGCACCCCCGGCACGTTGTCATGCAGGTGGGCCAGGCGGTGGGTACCCGGCTGCTGGGCAAGGGACAGCGTGGGCAGGTTCACGCTCAGCGTGGTGGAGCCGTACCTCAGGTAGTCCCTCATCTTGGCGCTGACGAACTCACCGATGCTCTGCTGCGCCTCCTCGGTGGAGCCACCGATGTGCGGCGTGAGGATGACGTTGGGCAGGTGTCGCAAGGCGGAGTCGAACGCACCCCCGTTGGCCTTCGGCTCGTCCGGGAAAGACATCCACCGCCGCTCCGGCGATGTGCCCCGACTCGATGTGGGCTCGCAGTGCCTCGTGGTCGACCACGAACCCCCGCGACAGGTTGAGGAACAACGAGGCGTGGTTCATCGCGGCGAACTGCCGTTCCCCGAACAGTCCGGCGTTGCCGGGACGGCCGTCGACGTGGAGGGAGACGATCTCGGCCCACTCGAGCAGCTCGTCCTGGGTCTCGCAGCGCCGGGCGTTCCCCAGCGCGAGCTTGTCGGCGGTGTCGTAGAAGGCCACCGACATACCGAGCGCCTCCGCGAGCACGGACAGCTGGCTGCCGATGTTTCCGTACCCGACGATGCCGAGACGCCGGCCCCGGATCTCGTGACTGCCCGATGCGGACTTGTCCCATACCCCGGCGTGCAGTGCACGGTCTTTGTCGGTGAGCCGCCTGGCGAGGGCGATGATCTCGGCGAGCGTCAGCTCCACGACGCTGCGCGTGTTGGAGAAGGGTGCGTTGAACACAGCGACGCCGGTACGGGAGGCGGCCGGCACGTCGATCTGGTTCGTGCCGATGCAGAAGGCTCCCACCGTCATCAGGTCGGGAGCGGCAGCGAGCACGCCTGGGGTCACCTGGGTCTGCGAGCGGATACCCAGGGCGCTGACCCCGTGCAGGGCATCGGTGAGCTCCGCCTCGTCCAGCGCTCGCTTCTCCACGTGCACCTCGAAGCCGGCGGCGGAGAGGATGCTCGCCGCGCAAGGATGGACGTTCTCGAGCAGCAGGGCTCGGGGGACGGCGGGGCTCGTCATGCTGGGTCAGGCTCCTGAGGTCGGTACGCCTCCAGTGTCGCAGTTACTCCGCTGTCGCAGTTACTCCGCCCGGCCAGGAACGGCCACCGTGGCGGTACCCCCTCCGTAGCCGTACCGCAGGTCTCGACCCTCCACGGTCACCTCCGTGACCTGCTGGGGAATTTCGAGCCCGGTCTGGGTACGAGTGAACGGCTGCTCGGAGGCATGGTCGTGCGTGAGCGTGTGGGATCCAAGCTCGCTTCCGTCCGGCGCGAGCACGCGCCAGCCACGAGCACCATCAACCGTGGGAGCATTCGGGACATCACCCCACGCTACGAGTGCCGACCGCACACATCGAGCCGACATCTCAGCACAAACGTGGACCGGTAGGTCGACCGCTAGGTCCGCAGCGACAGGCGCGTGGTTGAGGGTCTGAGCAGAAGGCTGGGGAGAGGGCGTCGACGTGACCGAACCCGTTCCGGAGCACGCTCTCTACTCGTCACTGGCGTCCTGGTGGCCACTCATCTCGCCGCCTCAGGAGTACGTGCAGGACGCGGCGCTCGCTGCCGCGCTCATGGGGACCGCGCCCAGGCCGGTCCGCCAAGTTCTGGAGCTGGGATGCGGCGGTGGTCATACCGCCGTACACCTGTCCACCTCGTACGAACTCACTCTGGTGGACATCTCCGAGGAGATGCTGGCCGTGTCCCGCACGCTCAACCCCGGATGCGAGCATCTCCCAGGCGACATGCGAGAGATTCGACTCGACCACGACTTCGACGCCGTGCTCGTCCATGACGCGATCGACTACATGACCTCGCTCGAGGACCTGCGCCGGACCGTCGAGACGGCCTACGAGCACTGCCGAACCGGGGGTATGGCGCTGTTCATGCCGGACCATGTGCGCGAGACGTACCTCCCCGGGACGGACCACGGCGGCTCGGACGGGGCGGACGGGCGCGGCGCCCGGTACCTGGAGTGGAGCTGGGATCCGGACCCCTCCGACACCTGGGTGCTCGCCTACTACACGTTTCTGCTCAGGGACAGCGACGGGTCCGTCCGTACCGTGACGGACCGCCACGTCTTCGGGCTGTTCAGCCAGCAGGAATGGCTCGATGTGCTGCTGGACGCTGGTTTCGAGCCGGCTGCCGTTCCCGAAACGACCAGCGAGGACCGGGCGGCCCGGGTGTTCTTCGCCGGGTATCGGGTGTGACCACCTGCGCGAAGCCAGAGCGTCAGCGCAGTGCTGGACAGGGACCACACCGGAGCGGGTCGACCCCGGCAGCTACTGGCGCCGTCGCAGCACGGTGCCGACGCTGGCGACCAGAATCGCCACGCCGCCCACGAGAAGGCACCAACCCCACGCCGCGTTGATGTCACCGACGCGCCACGACCAGTCGCCGCCGATGCCGACGTACTGGTCGTCGCCGGCCAGGAGGATCACGAGCCCCACAACTGTCGCGACGCCCCCGATAACTCCCAGCAGCCAGGCCACAACGACCTCCTCGGATGTCTCAGCACCATGGTCCTCCCGCCGGCTGTCTGACACCGCCAGGTCGCGAAGAGTCGCCCCTAGTGCGGCGAGACGACGATTCACTGGCCACGTCGTGGAGCGTGTCACTCGTAGTGGAATCGGCTTGGAGAATGACCAGGTCGCCGCCTCCATCGACGAGTAGGCCAGCGGTGTTCCTCCGCTATGCGACGTGACCAGGCCCCGGCGAGCATGTGGCGCGAAACGGCTCGGGTTTGCCGATCCCGGCGCCCGGATCGCGTAGGGCGTCGTCCGCCGCCCGCAGCTCCCTCATACCGAGAGAGCGTCAAGGATCAGCCGACACGGCTGTCAGGTGTCAACCGCAACACCGTCAAGCATCAGCCGACGTCATACACACCGGAGGTGGGCCTGTGGGCCGCCAGGGATTCGAACCCTGAACCCGCGGATTAAAAGTCCGTTGCTCTGCCGTTGAGCTAGCGGCCCCGACCCCACTGTGCCAGAGAGCGTTGCGTGCGTCCGGTGCTGCGGGTGTCGCCCTAGACTCCGCTCGTGACCAGCGGTCGGCCAGCCGACGGCAACAGCCGCCCAACGCGTGGCCGACAGGGCCAGGACGAAGCCCCGCGACTGGGGCGCTGGGGTCTGTGGCCCTACCACGTGATCTGGTCGAAGCAGCACCGCACCCGCCGGCGGCAGGCCCTCCCGCCCGGCGGTGGAGCGCCGAGCGGACGGGGTGCCCCCTCCATACCCCGACGCGTACTGAACCCCGGGCGAACGGTTGCGCTCGGCTTCGCCGTCGTCATCTCGATCGGCTCGCTTCTCCTCTGGTTCCCCGCCTCGTCCGAGATGCCCGGGTCCACCCGCTTCATGGACGCCCTGTTCACCTCCACCTCGGCCGTGACTGTCACCGGACTGAACGTCGTGGACACCGCTTCGCACTGGACCCCGCTGGGCCAGCTGGTGATTCTCCTGCTGATCCAGATCGGTGGCTTCGGGATCGTGGCAAGCACCTCCCTCCTGGCCATCATGGTCTCCCGACGCATGGGGCTCACGATGCAGCTCTCTGCCCAGACCGAGACCACGAGCATGTCGAGCGGCGACGTTCTGCGCGTCCTCCGCCGTCTGATCCGGTACACGGCCGTCATCGAACTGGTGGTGGCCGCCCTGCTGACGGTGCGCTTCGCATGGGCATACGACGAGCCCCTGGGCCGATCCGTGTGGCTTGGTGCCTTCCACGGCATATCGGCCTTCAACAACGCAGGCTTCGCCTTGTTCAGCGACAGCCTTGTGCGCTTCGTCGGAGACGCGTGGATCAACCTGACGATCGACGGCGCCGTCGTGCTCGGTGGCCTGGGATTCCCCGTGCTCCACGAGCTCAGGCACGAGTGGCGTCGCCCCAACCTCTGGTCGCTGAGCACCCGGATGGTCGTACTTGCCACCGGCTTCCTGCTCGCTGTTGGAACGGCAACCTTTCTCGCACTGGAATGGGGAAACGATCGCACGCTGGGGCAGATGTCCATCCCCGGCAAGCTGCTCGCCAGCTTCACGATGTCGGTCATGCCCCGTACCGCGGGCTTCAACACCCTCGACGTGAATGCGATGCAGGACGCGAGCTGGCTCTTCACGGACGTGCTGATGTTTATCGGGGGCGGGAGTGCCAGCACCGCCGGAGGGGTGAAGATCAGCACGCTCATCGTCCTAGTACTCGTGGTGTTCGCGGCAGCCCGTGGTCAGCAGGATGTCAGGGGCTTCGGACGCCGCGTCGACCCGCGCGCCATTCGCGAAGCCACCGTTGTGTTCCTGCTGTTCCTGTTCCTCGTTCTGGTAGGTACCGGCGTGTTCGTCTCAACGTCCCAGCTCAGCCTCGACAGCAGCCTGTACGAAGTCATCTCCGCTGTCTCCACGGTCGGACTCAGTCACGGCATCACGGCCGATCTGACCCTGCCCGACGAGATCGTCCTGATCGTCCTGATGTTCGTCGGAAGGGTCGGGCCCGCCACCGTGGCGACTGCCCTGGCGCTGCGCCGGAGCACCGTTCTGTACAACCCGCCGGTGGAGCGCCCCATGGTGGGCTAGCGGGGATGCCGTACCCGAGTCAGACCTTCTGCGGCTTCTCCAGCCAGTTGCGCAGGAGCCAGGTGAAGAACGGCATCATGACCCAGGTCATCGGGATGTTGATCGCCGCCGTGTTGAGGAGAGTCGCGAAGTTCAGCCAGAACCAGCCCGGCTCGTAGGACTGCCAGAGGCCTTCGTACGGCCAGATCCCGGCCGGACCTGTGTAGAGAATCGGCAGCAGCGTGTAGTTCGCGAAGATCACTACCAGCGGATAGATCGCGAGGAACGAGACGACGTACACCTTCCACAAGGGAGGCTGGACGATGGTCTCCTCGCCCGGCAGGTTCAGCCACGCAGACATGCCCCGGGCGAAGTGGACCCGTGACTCGCCTTCCTCGATGTCCGCCAGCTCGGCCAGCTGCTCGGCCCGTTGGGGTGAGTCCACCCAGTCGTGCATCTGAGACTCGGTGGCGAAAGTGAAGGTCTGCGTGAACACCCGAGGGCCATCGGGACCGGGACTCACCAGCGACGCCGACAGGAAGCCGGGGAACGGAGCCGCGGCGGCCCGCGCGCGCTCACACCACGCGACGAAGTCATCCTCGCGTCCCGGTCGTATGGACCGGGTCACGACCACACTGGTGCCCCCGGCTCCGTGGACGCCCTGCGCAGGTACGTCACCCATCGTTCCTCACCCCACGTGCGTCCGTCCCGGTACCTCTGCCGGTCGAGATCCCTGCCAGCCGACGGTCGATGCCGGCCGGGCACCTGCCGCCCGGGCACATCCGTCGTGGTGAATGCTAGTGATCCGCTGGTGCCGCTCGACAGCGGCGTCGCTCGAAGTCACTAGGATCACGGATCGTGAGTCACCGGATGGGCCGGTGGTACATCTGGCCCCGGCCCCCCCAGGTCCCCAGGGACTGGCGCAAGACCCTCGCCGGGCCGGCGCAGACCGTCATCCTCGCCTTCGCGCTGCTCGACCTCGCGGCTGCGGGACTGCTGATGCTGCCCCTCGCCCAGAAGCCTGACCAGGACGTCCAACCCGTGGAGGCGTTCTTCACGTCGACGTCCGCCCTGACGGTCACCGGGCTCACGGTCGTCGACACCCCGGAGACCTGGAGCCTGTTCGGACTGCTGGTCATCCTGCTGCTGGTCCAGATCGGTGGCATCGGGATCATCGCCTTCGCGTCGCTGCTGATCCTGGTGTCGGCGCGCAGCATCGGCTTGAAGATGCGACTGACGACCCAGACCGAGACCACGTCGCTCTCCCCGGGCGACGTCAGGCGCGTGGTGTTCCGCATCGCCCGGTACAGCCTGCTCATCGAAGCAGTCGTCGCGGCTATCCTTGCGCTGCGGTTCGCCCTGGCCTACGACTACACCGTGGTCAAGGCGGGCTGGTACGGCGTCTTCCACGCTGTCACTTCCTTCAACCATGCCGGGTTCGCTCTCTTCAGCGACAGCCTGGTGTCCTTCCTGGGCGACGCCTGGATCACTCTCACGATCGACGCTGCCGTCATTCTCGGCAGCCTGGGCTTCCCGGTCCTCTACGAGCTGTGGCACAGCCTCCCCGAAACGAAGCGTGCTGCCCGCAGGCGCCCGGCGGGATCGGTGCGTCGACGCCTCACGCCCAACCTCTGGTCGCTGCACACCCGGCTGGTGATCCTGTTCACCATCATTCTGCTGGTCGTAGGATTCGTGCTCTTCACGGCACTGGAGTGGGGCAACCCCCGTACGCTGGGACCGCTTCCGATCTGGGAGAAACTGGTTGCCGGAGTCACGGGAAGCGTGCAGCCCCGCAGCGGAGGGTTCAACTCGGTCGACTACGCGGAGGTCACCGACGGCAACCTGCTGAGTACCCAGGTGCTGATGTTCATCGGCGGTGGGAGCGCCAGTACCGCCGGTGGCATCAAGGTGACGACTTTCGCCGTACTCCTGTTCGCTGTGCTGGCCACCGTGCGGGGCGAGTCGGATGTGACCGCCGTGGGCCGGCGAGTCGCCCCCAGGGCCCAGCGCACCTCCCTCGTCGTGGTGACCATCTACCTCGCGGTACTCGGCATTGCCTCCATCCTCCTGGTCACAATCGACGACCAGATACCGCTGGATGCCATGCTCTTCGACACGATCTCAGCCGCGGGAACCGTGGGGCTGTCCACCGGCGCCTCCACCCAGGCCAGCGGCTGGTCCCAGCTCATCCTCAGCGGGCTCATGCTGCTGGGGCGTGTCGGGCCGGTCACTCTAGCCACAGCGCTGGCAATGCGGGAGACTCCGAGTCTGTACCGACTTCCGGAGGAGCGTCCCCTCGTTGGCTAGGAACCCGAGACACCACGACCCCGTCCTCGTCATCGGACTGGGCAGGTTCGGGTCCGCGCTTGCGCTGTCGCTGATGGACTACGGACACGAGGTCCTGGGCGCGGACGCCGACGGCAAGATCACACAGAGCATGATGGGCAAGCTCACCCACGTCGTTCAGCTCGACAGCACCTCCACCGAGGCACTGGGTCAGATCGGTGCGGACCAGTTCACCCGGGCGGTGGTGGGCATCGGCACGGACCTGGAGGCCAGCATCCTGACCGTCGCCGCGCTCGACGACCTGGGCGTGCCGGAGATCTGGGCCAAGGCTCTGTCCGAGACGCACGCGACGATCCTGCGTCGGGTGGGAGCCAACTACGTCGTGCAGCCCGAGGCAGACATGGGCCGTCGGATCGCCCGGAGGGTCGTCAGCCGGGCCCAGGACTTCTTCGAGTTCGAGGACGGCTTCTCACTGATCCAGACCGACGCCCCGGACGAGGTCGTCGAGCAGACCATCGGGCAGGTCCGCTTCACCGACCGGTACGGCGTGACCGTCGTGTGCGTGAAGCGCCAGCACACGGGGTTCGAGATGGCCCACGACGACATGCTGATTCAGAAGGGCGACATCCTCATCGTCGCCGGCCGTACCCAGGCCGCCCAGGCGTTCTCCGAGCGCTGACGAGGGGCGCCCTGCACCCCGGCGCTTCGGCGCCGTCTCCGTAGGCCGTCTCCGTCACGCCACCGGCACCAGCGCGCCCCGAGACCAGCGCGCCGCCGGCACCAGCGCGCCCCGTCACGCCCCCGGCACCGGCGAGATGCGGGTTGCGGTCCGATTTGGCCCCGGATAGCGATCCCAAACCCAGATCTCGCTACCTAGTCCGCTGGACGGTCCGCTACCTAGTCCGCTGGACGGTCCGCTGGACGGTCCGCCGCTGAGTCCCCGGTGGCATCGACCGACTGCGGAGGGGGCGTCCCAGCCTGGGACTCCGAGGGAATCGGCTCCACATCCACCGCCTGTACGACGTTGCCGGCCTCGTCCTGTGCCGTGGTCACCGTCACGACGCCACCGCTGACCCCGTACTCCTCCTCCAGCTCGTGGGCGACGGCGCGCAGTGCGAACGCTGCGAAGACCGTGAAGATGCCCTGTACGAGCAGGAACGCGCCGAACAGTACGGCGATCAGCCAGACGGCCTCCGGCGTCCAGATCAGGATCGCGGCACCGATGCCCAGCGCCAGCACGCCCCGCAGGGCCACCATGCCCCGGTTGCGCGTCCTGCCCACGATCGCGGCAATGACGTCCAGCAGTCCACCGATCACCGCTGCCAGACCGGCCAGCCAGGCAACCACGTACAGCGTCTCCCCGGGCCACACGAAGGTGACCAGGGCCAGGATGAGAAGGATCACACCCGATGCGACGGCCCAGCCCCGGTTCTCCTCCTGGGCGGCAGCCAGCACCAGCCGCTGGATGCCGGTGAGAAGAAAGCTCAGCCCGATCCAGATGGCCAGGAGCCACACCTTGTCGACGCCGCTGGAAGCCAGGACGATGACCCCCAGCAGGGTGGACAGGATGCCCGAGGCCAGGACCCAGCCCCACGCCCTGCCCGGTTCGAACCGCATCTTGGCTTGGTAGGCCTCGGTCATGCTGGCTGCCCTCCGTACGCTGACGGCCTCGCGAGAGGCCCTTCATGATCAAGCGTAGGGCCATCGGCGCCATGAACTCAGTTCTCGCGGATAGTCGTGTGACAGCATCGCCCGAAGTCCCGTATCCTGGCCACCGCCTTCTTGGGAAGCGATGGATCCACCCCGACCGTGAGTGTGCCACCATGGACACGCACGACCGGCCCCCATCGTCTAGAGGCCCAGGACGCCGCCCTTTCAAGGCGGTAGCACGGGTTCGAATCCCGTTGGGGGCACGCCTGAACACCAGGACACGGTCCCGTGGAGCAGCTAGGAGTGCTCGCCGCCCTGTCAAGGCGGAGGTCGCGGGTTCAAATCCCGTCGGGACCGCTTCCGTAACCCAGTTCGCTATCCTCGGACTCGGTCACCGGATCTACCGGGGCAGGTAGCTCAGTTGGTACGAGCGCTCGCCTGAAAAGCGAGAGGTCGGCGGTTCGACCCCGCCCCTGCCCACCAGTCCAGCCGGCGCAACTGCATCGCCGTACGGCTGCCGCCGTCAGTCGGTGAGCGCCCGGCCCGATGCTCGCTCGTCGACGGGTCCGACCCTGATGCCGAGCGCCTTGGTCCTGCGTACGTCCTCCGGGCCTGGCATCACACTTCCCGGCAACGCCGCCGCAGCTGCCCCCCACGCGAGTCCTTCGAGCAGCGCCTGCCCCCCCGAGCCGCCCGCCGCCACGAACCCGGCCAGCAGGGCATCGCCGGCACCCACCGCACTCCGCACCCGGACCGCGGGGGCTTCGCCGTATAGCGGCGGGGCGGGACCCTCCACCAGCACGGCACCATCGCTGCCCAGACTCGCCAGGACGGTGACGGCACCGCGCTGCTGTACCCAGCGGCACGCCTGCACGACATCGGCGATCGTCGCCACCGGGGACGCCGTGACCTCTGCCAGCTCGGCACGGTTGGGGGCGAGAAGATCTGGTGATGCGACCAGCGCGGCTCCCAGGGCACCCCCGCTGGAGTCGACAGCGACGCGCACGTGAGCCTCGTGGCCGAGACGCACCATCCGGGCATACAGGTCGACCGGCGCACCGGGGGGCAGGCTTCCGCTCGCTACCAGCCAGCGAGCCGACGCACCGACCAGCGCCCGCGACAGCTCTGCGAGCAGCGCCTCCACCTCGTCGGGCGACACCGCGGGTCCTGGGTCGTTGAGCTTGGTGACAGTGCCATCCGACTCGACGACTGCGACATTCGTACGCGTGGCCCCGCCGACTGGTACTGGGACCAGGGAGATGCCGGCCCACTCCGCGAGCGACAGCAGCTGGTCGCCCTCGGGACCCCCCACCGGCAGGACGGCACGCGTCGGCACGCCGTGCAGCAGGAGAGCTCGCGAGACATTGAGGCCCTTGCCGCCGGGGTCGAGCCGAGCGGCCGTGGTACGCAGCACCTGACCGCGCACCAGACGGTCGACCTCGGTCGTCCGGTCCAGGCTCGGGTTGGGGGTGACCGTGAGGACGTCCCCGGGCGCGGGGTGGTGTTCGGTCACGGGTCCACTGTGCCCGCGTGTCAGGTGGGCGTCCAGCGGAGGGCCGAGCACGAAGAGACCCGGGGACGACCGCTAGCTGGTCGCGCTACCCGGGTCTCACAGAACGGTGGTCTCCCAGAGCATGACGGTGCAGTGTCGCGTCGCGACTCAGGTGTTAGGTGTGAAGACACCGGACATCAGCAACGCACGTACCTCGGACTCTCGATACCGACGGTGCCCCCCCAGGGTCCGAATGCACGTCAGCTTTCCGGCCTTGGCCCACCGGGTGACCGTCTTCGGGTCCACCCGAAAGAGAGCCGCCACCTCTTGCGGCTTGAGCAGGCGGTCCTGCTCGGAAGGTCGATCAGTCACGGCTCAGTACTCCCCCCTGTGAACGCGCAGTTCGTCCACAAAACCGAGGGTAGCCAGAAGGAACCGGTCGTCAGGAGCGAACAGTGATAATTCGCCGCACGAGCAGCAGAAAGGCAGCCTGGCGCGCCACCTGGCTCAGACCAGGGAGCACGAACGATCCTAGGACGCCCGCTCCCGGCTCGCCATCGGCTGCCAGCGCCCGACGACGCGCTCGTAGGCAGCGCCCGCGCGCTCCACGTCACTGTGCGCCAGCGCATCAAGGGAGTCCATGACGTCAGCGGCGGACTCGTCGCTGCGCATTGCCTCGTCGTCGAGGAAGTCCACTATCCGTCCGTAGTCGAGCTCCACCACCGACCTGGGGTGGAACTGATCCAGCCATCGCTCGAGTACCTCGACCTCATTGGTCGGGCCGGTGTTGCCGAAGGTCTGCCTCAGGACGGTCAGGGCATGTGACACGCGTCGTCTCACCCTGCTCATGTCGGCCCGGTAGACCATCGAGCGCGCACTTCCCGGGCCCATGACCACCGCCCGCTCCACCGGCTCGAAGGCGACGAACCACCGCACCGGAACCGACCACGTCGAGCTCAGGATGTGCGATCGCTGACCGGGGTGCAGCCGGCGCCAGCCCTCCAGCTCCGTACTGAGCAGCTCGGCCACCTCCTCCGGGCAGATCGCGTCAGCCACCGGCTCCGCGACGCTCTCCCGAAAGGCCTGCACCGTCTGGATAGCGCGCAGCCGCGTGCGCCACGGGCACACCAGCGTCGTTGCGTCGTGCTGCAGGAAGAAGACCACGTCGTCGTCCACGTCGGCGACGGCGGCCGGGCTGACCAGCGCGGGAGCGAGCATCTCGAACTCCCGGGGGGTTGCACTCGCACGATCGGGCCCTACCGGCTCGGAAGCCCGGTCTCCGCCGCTCCCGCCCGCACCGCCTGCATCACCCTGACCCGGCCGGAGGCCGCCGCCTTCAGCCTGTGACTCCCACTGCTCGCGCTCGGCCTCCGGAAAGGACGACAGGGGCTCGTAGACTCGCAGGTAGGCCGTCGGGACAGGGAACACAGACCCATGCTGCCATGGCACCGCAGCGGATTTCGCGCGCGGCCCAGGTGCCGGAGGTGGCTCTG
The DNA here is from genome assembly GCA_963752715.1 of uncultured Actinomycetota bacterium. Taxonomy (GTDB): domain Bacteria; phylum Actinomycetota; class Actinomycetes; order Mycobacteriales; family CAVVZQ01; genus CAVVZQ01. The sequence goes on from CAVVZQ010000006.1 coordinate 464,489, forward strand.
TGCCTGTACCGTAGGAGCCACGACGAGACTGAGATGACACAGCGGGGCGCCCTGGAGCACCCCGCCCCTGTGAGGGGGTCAGCCATGGGGCGCGGCCGTGCCAAGGCCAAGCAGACGAAGGTTGCCCGGGAACTCAAGTACCACTCCCCGGCCACCGACTACAAGGCCCTCGAGCGCGAACTGTCGGAGGCAAAGCCCGACGACTCCGAAGGCACGTACGACTCGGACGCGGATGACTCCGGCGAGTACTCCGACTACGAGGACAAGTACGCCGAGTCGGATGACGACGAGCGCAGCTAGGGACGCCTGAGTCCGCTCCTACGCGCGTCAGTCCCCAACCTGGCCCAGCGTCCCGAACCTGACCGTGCCTAGCCTGGCCCGGCCCAGCGCGGCCCAGCGCGGGCCTAGCCGGCCGGCCCAGCGCGGGACTAGCGCGGGTGCTTCCCCACGAACCGGACCGACCCGCCGCCATCCGGGCTTGCGTCGGCGTCTCCCGCTCCGACGCGTACCTCACCCAGAACCCAGCTCGGCAGGCCCCGCGCGGCCAGCTCCGCGAGAGCCCGGTCGGCCGCGTCGGCCCCCACCACGGCGACCATTCCCACACCGAGGTTGAAGGTCCGCTGCATCTCCTCGGGTGCCACATGTCCGCGCCGGGCCACCAGTTCGAACACCGCCGGCGGCGTCCAGGTGGTGAGATCGACGACCGCCTCGGCACCCGCGGGGATGACCCGGGTCAGGTTGCCGGGAAGGCCGCCCCCGGTGATGTGGGAGAAGGCGTGCACGTCCGCCGCGGCGGCCAGCGCGAGGCAGTCCCGGGCGTAGATCCGGGTCGGCTCGAGCAGCTCCTCGCCGAGCGTCCGACCGAGCTCTTCCACGTGTGCCTCCAGCGGCATCCGGGCCAGCTGCAGCAGCACGTGGCGCACGAGCGAGTAGCCATTGGAGTGCAGCCCAGAAGAGCCCATGGCGATCAGGACGTCCTTGGCCTGCACCCGGTCGGTTCCGAGCAGCTCGTCGGCCTCCACCACACCGATCCCGGTACCTGAGATGTCATAGGCGTCAGCGGCCATCAGGTCCGGGTGTTCCGCGGTCTCCCCGCCGACGAGGGCGCAGCCTGCCGCAACGCAGCCGTCCACGATGCCGCTGACGATGCTCGCGACACGCTCCGGTACGACCCGGCCGCAGGCGATGTAGTCCTCCATGAACAGCGGCTCGGCGCCGGTGACGACCAGGTCGTCGACCACCATCGCCACGAGGTCGCGCCCGATCGTGTCGTGCACGTCCATGGCCTGCGCAATCGCAACCTTCGTCCCGACCCCGTCGGTGGACGACGCGAGCAGGGGCTGCCGGTACCGGCTCGTGTCGAGCGCGAAGAGCCCGGCAAAGCCGCCGAGGTTGCCCCGTACCTCGGGACGGCGAGCCCGGGTGAGCCGGTCGCGCATCAGCTCCACGGCGGTGTCCCCGGCGGCGATGTCGACACCGGCGGCGGCGTAGGTCGCGGCCTGCCCGAGAGGTGCCCCCGACTCGTCGCCGCCCTTCTCGCCGCTCACCGCAGGACCTCCAGCACGTGCTTGCCCACCAGGTGCTGATCGGGGATCGGAATCGGGTAGAGGCCGTCGAAGCACGCTCGGCAGAGCCGGTCCGCCGGTTGCTCCGATGCCTCGATGACGGCCTCGAGCGACACGTAGCCGAGCGAGTCCGCGTTGATCGACGTGCAGATCTCCTCCATCGTCAGGCCGTTGGCGATCAGCTCGGCCCGGCTGGCGAAGTCGATCCCGTAGAAGCAGGGCCACACCACGGGCGGCGACGAGATGCGTACGTGGATCTCCGCCGCTCCCGCCTCACGCAGCATCCGGATCAGTGCCCGCTGCGTGTTGCCGCGCACGATCGAGTCGTCCACCACGACCAGCCGCTGTCCCCTGATCGCCTCGCGCAGCGGGTTGAGCTTGAGGCGGATTCCCAGCTGCCGGATCGTCTGGCTGGGCTGGATGAACGTACGGCCCACGTAGGAGTTCTTCACCAGACCGGTCCCGTACGGGATCCCGCTCTCGGCCGAGTAGCCGACCGCTGCCGGGATGCCGGACTCCGGAACGGGCACCACCAGGTCGGCCTCGACCGGGTGCTCACGGGCCAGCGCCCGGCCCACCGCGACCCGTGAGGCGTGTACACCCCGCCCCGCCAGGTTCGAGTCGGGGCGCGCCAGGTACACGTACTCGAACAGGCACGCGGAGGGGGTCGCCTCGGCGAAGCGGTGGGAGCGCAGCCCGTACTCGTCGATCACCACCAGCTCGCCCGGCTCCACGTCGCGCACGAAGGACGCGCCCACGATGTCCAGCGCAGCTGTCTCGCTGGCCAGCACCCATCCCCGCTCGACCCGGCCGATGCTCAGTGGACGTACGCCGTGCCGGTCGCGGGCGCCGTACAGGGTCCGCTCGTCGCAGTAGACCAGGCTGAAGGCGCCGGTGAGCCGGGGAAGCACCGCCATCGAGGCGTCCTCGACAGACGTCGCGGCCTCCTCGGCGATGAGCGTGGCGATGATGTCGCTGTCGGTCGTAGCCACCAGTCCGGACAGGTCCGGCTGTGCAGCCTGGGACACCTCCCGCGCAAGGGCGGCTGTGTTGACCAGGTTGCCGTTGTGGCCGAGGGCCAGGCCACCGTTGAAGGCCGAGGACCGGAAGGTCGGCTGGGCGTTCGCCCAGTTCGTGGCGCCCGTCGTGGAGTACCTGGTGTGCCCGACCGCGATGTGACCGTGCAGCGAGTCCAGCGTGCTCTCGTCGAAGACCTGGGCGACCAGACCCAGATCCTTGAACACGACGATGCGGGTGCCATCGCTGACGGCGATCCCGGCGGCCTCCTGGCCTCGGTGCTGTAGCGCGTACAGCCCGTAGTAGGTCAGCTTCGCAACCTCTTCGCCGGGTGCCCAGACCCCGAAGACGCCGCACTCCTCCTTCGGGATGTCTTCGGCCGACGCGGCCGACACGGCCGACACGGCCGACGTGGCATCACACAGACCCGGCGTGTTCGACACTCGCAATGCTCCTCGAACGGAGGACCTCCCGGTGACACCGGACGATTCCGAGTGTAGGGCCTCAGCCGGTGTCGCGGACAGCGGTCCGGTTCGGGGGGTCCATGCGCTCGGGCACAGCCTCGCCGAGCCAGTCCAGCATGGTTGCCAGTGGGGCCTGCCACCCGTCGTCCATCATCAGCCCGTGCGACATGCCCGGGTGGGTGACCAGCGTCGCCCCGTACTGCCGGGCGGTACGCCGGACGTCCGACTCCGGCACCATCGGATCGGCCGTGGATCCCAGGACCAGCAGGGGACAGCGCTGCAGCCGCGGCCGGGCATGTACCGCTACCTGCAGCACGACCGGGCTGCGGGCCGGAACGGAACGCTCCTGGAACCTGCGTACGGCGGCGTCGTCGGCGTCCGGCGAGAGCATCATGTCCAGCGGGGCACGTCCGCCCACGCCCAGGGCGAAGCGGGCCGCGTCCACCGGATGGCGGGCGAGCACGCGGAGCACCGTACGTAGGCCGGTGTCCGCCCCCGTCGGGCAGACCAGCACGGCCGCCGGTGCGGGGTAGCGCTCCAGCACGTACTGGACCACCAGCGCGCCGAAGGAGTGCCCGATCAGCACCGGGGGCCGGGGGAGCTGGGTGATGGCCTGCAGCACGTCGTGCACGTAGTCCCGGGCAAGGGTCACGGGGCCGCCTCCGGGGCTGTCGCCATGGCCCCGCAGACTGACTGCGTAGCAGGGCCACCCGGCGTCGGCCGCCTCCCGCATCCAGTCCCGCCAGGCCCAGGCGCCGGTGAACAGCCCGTGCACGAACAGCAGCGGCGGCCGCGTGGTGGGGTGCGTCGGCAGCACCGACACGAGCTCCAGATCGACGGGTACGGGGGGGAGTGCCCACTCGTCGAGCCGCACAACCCGGGACGTCGCGGCGGGCCGGAGCAGTCCGTCCGCCCAGCGGTCGAAGCGGTCCTCGACCCCGATCATGCGGTCCAGGACGCCTCTGAGTCCGGTGAGATCGGTCACGGGAGTGAGTCTGGGCAGGTTCATCGAATTCCTTCGAGGTCGTTCAGCGTCCGCTCGATGGCGCGCAGGTAGGGAGTGTTCGCGATCTCGAAGTAGTGCCGGGTCGAGCTGTCGTGGTGCACACCACCCTGATAGCCCTCATAAGCCTCGATCGGCCACCTGCCACGCAGGGCACCCTCCTCGCCCTTGCCGCTGTCCCTCAGCCGGGCCGGCGCCGACTGGAACCAGGCCCGGGCGGCGGCAGGCTCCCGCTCCCGTACGGAGAGGAACTCGGCGACCGCCATCGTCTGCCAGTGCATCGGGGTGATTGCCGCGCCGTCGCCCTGCAGCAGCCCGACCACGAACAGGGTCTCGAACTGCGGGGAGAACACGTGCTCGTACAGCCACGGGCGGCCGTCATGCCAGTTCAGGTACCGCTGGTCCAGGAACGGGAACGTCGCCCAGTAGCCGGTACACATGACGACCAGGTCCACGCGCTCCCGCCGCCCGTCGGTGAGCTCCACCTGGTGCCCGTCGAATCGCTCGACATCAGGCACGGGTGTGATGTCCCCCTGGCCGATGTAGTACATCAGCAGGCTGTTGACGATCGCATGGACCTCCAGCGGCCTGTGGTCCGGCTCCGGCAGCCCGTGCGCGGTGTTGCTGCCCTGCAGCAGGCGGATGGTGCGGGCCAGCAGGGCCTGCTTCACCCGCACCGGGATGCGGAGCAGGTTCATCAGATCGGCGACCTGGTCGGCGGGGCGGCCCAGGGCGTACTTCGGTGCGTACCAGTAGCCGCGTCGGGTGGAGTGCAGCGTGCGCGCGGCATACTGTGCGCTCTCCACCGCGAGGTCGCAGCCGGTGTTGCCGGCACCCACCACGAGTACCCGCTTGCCGCGCAGCTGGTCCGGTCCGGCGTAGTCGGCGGCATGGATCATCTCCCCCTCGAAGGAGTCCATCCCGGGGTAGTGGGGCCACTTCGGATCCCAGTTGTGCCCGTTCGCCACCACGAGCGCGCGGTAGTCCGCGGTCTCGATGCTCCCGTCCGGCAGCTGCAGGGTCGCTCGCCACTCGGTAGCGGGGTCGGCCGGGTCGACCGGCTGGGCGATCTGCAGCCGGGTGGACAACCGCACGTACGGCAGCAGGTCGAAGTGCTCCGCGTAGCGCCTCAGGTAGGCCAGGAACAGGTCGTGGCGGGGGTAGTCGGGGTAGTCCGCGGGCATCGGGAAGTCCGGGTACGAGGTCTGCGGCTTGCTGCTGATGAAGTGTGTGCTGCCGTAGATGCGCGCCTGCGGGTTGTCGATGTTCCAGTTCCCGCCGATGTCGGAGTGCTTCTCCACGGCTTCGGCCCGGTGGCCGCGCTCTCGCAGGTTCTTCACGGCGGCCAGCCCGCCCGGCCCCGCGCCGACCACGAGCACGGTGTCGGTGCGGTCGATGACCTCGGGCGGCCTGGTCATGGGCGAGGTTCCCGAGCTGCGAGCTCGCCCTCCACGATCCCGCCGTAGGTGAAGCTCGGCCCGGTACGCATAGCCAGGCGCCACGGCGTCATCTCCGACGAGGGGAAGTGCTGCACCCACTCCCCACCGGGGCCGCCCCGGTCGGCAACCAGCTTCTCCTTGACCATGGAGTTGTACTGCACGCCACTGGACTCCGGGGTGTTCGAGTTGAGCACCACCTCGTACCCCCACTCCTGGTGGTAGTCACGCAGCCCGGGGATGCGGGACCGCTCCGGGGAGTAGGCCTCGGCGTGCATGCCGTTCTCCGACACCGTCCACACCCCTGAGGAGGTGTTGAGCACGATCGTGTGGTTGCCCACGGTGTGGCCGGGGGTGAACATCAGCGCCACCCCTGGTCCGAGGAGAACGTCGGTGTCCAGCAGCACGATGTTGTCGGTCCGCACCGCCGGATAGGTGTCCCCCTGGTACCAGCGGCGCTGCAACGGGTGCTCGCCCGGGAACTGCTCCCACTCCGGGCGCATGATGAGCAGCTTCGCGTTGGGGAAGAACGGTTCGATCGGCTCGCCGCCCGGCGCGAGCCCCTTGTCGGCGAGGTCCGGCTGCGGGGCGGTGGTGCCCAGCCAGCGCCGGATGTCCTGAGTGTGCAGGTGGTCGAAGGTGAGGTAGTCGACGTCCTCGGGCCGGATGCCGAGCTGCCCCAGATGGGCCTCCACACTGCCGAAACGGCCCACCAGCCGGTCGGCCACCGGGCCGGGGAAGCGGGTACGCAGTCCCGAGAAGTAGGCGGTCGTGGCGGCGAGGTCCACGTCGGTCGGTTCCACGACGAGCGTGCGCGTGCGGCCGTCGTCGTCGCGCCACTGCACGACCATCATGCGGTTGACGATCCGTACGAAGGGGCCGGCGGGCGCGTGGTTGGCTCGGAACAGGGCGTACTCGGTCGGGTACGGCAGCCCGACCAGGTCGGCAGTTCGAACGGCTGCCACCTGCCCTTGCTTGCGGAACCACTCGGCGAAGTGGGGAGCGGCGTCGCGAATGGCAGCCAGCTGGCGGCCGGGGAGTCGCTCGGAGTTGGCCTCGTCGAAGATGCCGATCTCCGTGAGCCCCAGCTCCGACGGCGATGTGACCTGATTCATGCCCACCTCCGAGCGGAGTTTATGTCCTCGGCCGTCGCCGTATAGCGCGCCTACTGGATCTCGCTTCCGCAGGGGGCGATCACCGGGAGATGCTGGGAGAGATCGGCCCGCACGCCGCTCACCACCACCCGGTGCTCGGCCAGCGCCGTGTTCCACGTCGAGCGCCCCGAGGCCAGGTCCAGCCAGGTGCCGGGGTCGGTCTCGACCGTGTTCGACGGGGTCCCGCGGGTGTGGCGCGGACCGGTCAGGCACTGCGTCGCAGCGAACGGCGGTACCCGAACCTCAACCGCCGCGCCCGGAGCTGCAGCTGCGAGAGCGTCGAGCAGGAGGGTGACCGCCGTACGAACCGCGTCGTCGTCGAAGGGCGGGTACTGACCCGTGCCGACAACTGGCTCCAGGGATCGCGCCAGGTCGCGGGTGTGGACCACCACCTCGACGCAGAGGGTCGCCAGGAAGTCTCCCAGCCGGATGGTGCCTTGACGGGCGGTGATGACGGCTTCCGGGTGCTCCCGGGCGACTGCTCCGGCGGCGCGGCCTGCCGCGATCAGCTCGGCCGGGAGGCGCGCGACAGACCCGCCCCGCTCGGGAGCCGACCCATACCTATTGGCCTCACTCCGATCCGGCAGTCCATCGGGGCCCCGCACGAAGTCGACTGCCGCGAGCTCGGCCCTCGCAGACGGTGCCGTACCGGGCCGTGCCATCGCTGACGTCGGCTTGCCGGGGGACCCGGCGAGGTCCGCGTAGGCCGTGACCACCGACACCGAGTCCACCAGGTGGCGCGTGAGGTCCCCCAGGGTCCAACCGGACAGGCTCGAGGGTCGCTGCCAGACATCTGGGTGGGCGTCCGCCGCCGAGCCGAGCCAGGTGGCACTCGCCTCGCACTGCGCCGCAACGGCCTCCCCCATCCGTACCGAATCCCACCGTCGTGTCCGCGCCACCCCCGCAGTCTTCCCGAGATGGGGGTTCGGGCGCGATATCCGGCTGATATCTCACCCGAAGTCGCATCTCGCCGGCATGGCGGCGGGGCGGGGGCCGGCTAGCCCCGGCGGGGGCCCGCTAGCCCCGGCGGGGGCCGGCTAGGGCGCCGGCTAGGGACCATCCGGGACGTCCAGGCTGGGGGAGGCGCCCGGGGTACTCCCGTCCCAGCCGCGATTCCGTAGGGCTGCCGCGATTTCGGCAACGACCTTCTCCGGCGAGTTCCACACCTCCCCGGCAGTGAAGTGGAGTACGAGCCACCCGGCCCGTGAGAGTCGCCGGTCCCGCTGCTTGTCGCCCCGTACCGCATCCCAGGACTCATGGTGCGTACGACTGGCGAACTCCAGCGCAACCCGATACTCCCGGTAGCCCAGATCCACCCTGCAGCCCGCCTCGTCGACGATCACCTGGGGCTCGGGAACAGGGAGGCCCCCGTCGACGACTCGCAGCCGGAGGATGCTCTCCATCGCGGACTCAGCCTGGTGCGACGCGATACCAAGCAGCGAGCGGACCTCGCGGACGCCTCGTTTACCGCCGTGGCGCTCCAGCTCCGCCTCCAGGGAAGCGCGAGACACCAGCCGGGACCGCAGCGAGGCGTCGAGAATGGCCAGCGCCTCCTCCCGCCTCCGAAGCCGGGCCAGGTCGATCGCGGTGCGTTCGGGCCGGGTGCAGGGCACGCCCCGCAGGTACTCCACGTCATCTGGCTCCCAGCTGGCCCGTCGCAGCACGATCCCGCGACGTGACGGCGTCCTGGTGCGAGTCGGTACGAGCAGGTGTACGGGCAGGGGCTCGGGAGCAGCGAACCCCCATAGCCGGGCAGCCGTCTCGTCTCCCACCACCGCGCGGTCGCCGAGCAGGTCCAGCGCAGCCCGCACCAAGGTCCACTGGTCGGTCATCCGCTCGCTCTCGACCACCACACCCCGAAACGGGCGCGACCACCGACCAGACCGGATCTGCGCCCGCAGCTGCCCCCTGGTGACACCGGACCTCAGGCAGTGCGCCACCCTGGCGTGGGAGCGAAGAGTGAGGTGGGCGTGTCCCTGGGTCGGTGTGCGTGGCATGGGTCCACGGTGGTACCTGCTGAGCCCGAGATGCCGTTGTCCACAGGCGGACCTTCGTACGCTGCCGTCTTAGCCCTGTAGTCCACAAGGGGTTCGACACGGGGTCCACAAGGATCTCTCGAGCGGCGGGTTCAGGCGCGATATCGGCCCCCATAGCGCACCCGAACCCCCATCTCGCGGAGAGCGGGTATCATCCTTCCCATGCCAGGCATCGATTTGCAGCCGCAGCCCATCGCCGCACCCGCGATGCTGTCCTGCTGCGGCAGGATGCCCGGGCGAATGCCGAGCGCTGCCTGCTGTCGCTGACGCCACGCTCGGACGCCGCGTTCCCCAGCGCCTGTCGACAAGCGCCCTGGATGCCAGGACCTGTCTACCTGCGCTGAAGCGTTCACCCCCGCGTCTGGCCGCCCGTCCAGCCCGGTACATGCAGGCCCTCGCCGGCCGGACACCCTGGCGGTCCACCCGCAGTCTGCTGCCCCAGCCGTCGAGAATCCCTCGCGGGCCAGCAGGGTCTCAGCCGGCGGGCAGCGCCGAGGCACAGCCAGCACGCAACCAGAGTGCCGCACCCGGACCCCCCGTCAGCGTGGCGATCCAGCCGCCAAGAACGCAGTATCGGAACACCGTCCACCAGACCATCCACACAGAGGAGTCGCACCACCATGAGTGATCCGCAGGCCTGGTCGTTCGAGACCAAGCAGATCCACGCAGGCCAGCGCCCTGATCCCACGACCGGGTCGCGGGCCGTGCCGATCTACCAGACGACCGCCTACGCCTTCCGCGACACCGCGCACGCCGCCAACCTGTTCGGACTCGCCGAAGAGGGCAACATCTACACGCGGATCATGAACCCCACCCAGGGAGTCCTCGAGGAACGGGTGGCGGCACTCGAGGGCGGTGTCGGCGCTCTGGCCGTCGCGAGCGGCCAGGCTGCCGAGACGGTCGCGATCCTGACCCTGGCCGAAGCCGGTGACCACATCGTCTCCAGCGCGAGCCTCTACGGCGGCACCTACAACCTGTTCCACTACACCCTGCCGAAGCTGGGCATCGAGGTCAGCTTCGTGAACGACCCCGACAACCTCGACGAGTGGCGCTCCGCCGCCCGCCCGAACACCAAGGCCTTCTTCGGTGAGTCGATCGGCAACCCGCGCGGCAACGTCCTCGACCTGCGGGGCGTCGCTGACGTGGCACACGCGGTCGGAGTACCTCTGATCATCGACAACACGGTGGCCACTCCGTACCTGATCCGGCCCATCGAGCACGGGGCGGACATCGTCGTACACAGCGCGACGAAGTTCCTCGGCGGTCACGGCACGACGATCGCGGGGCTGATCGTGGACGGTGGCACGTTCGACTTCGGCGCTCACGCCGACCGCTTCGCGAACTTCAACACCCCCGACCCGAGCTACCACGGGCTGGTCTACTGGGAGGCGCTCGGCCACGGTGCCTTCATCGCCAAGGCCAGGGTTCAGTTCCTGCGCGACATCGGCCCCGCCATCTCCCCCTTCAATGCCTTCCTCGTCATCCAAGGTCTGGAGACGCTGAGCCTGCGCATGGAGCGTCACGTGGCCAACGCGGCGGCGCTGGCTCAGTGGCTGGAGTCCCACGACGACGTGGAGTGGGTGGCCTACCCAGGTTTGGCCTCCTCGCCGTGGCACGAGGCGGCTGGCCGGTACGCGCCGAAGGGCCCCGGCTCCATCGTCGCCTTCGAGCTGAAGGGCGGTTCCGCGGAAGAGAAGAAGGCGGCCGGGCAGCGCTTTGTCGACGCGACCGAGCTGCACAGCCACGTTGCCAACATCGGCGACGTGCGGTCCCTGATCATCCACCCCGCCACGACCACCCACAGCCAGCTCACCGCGGAGGAGCAGCTCTTCACCGGAGTGACACCGGGTCTGGTACGGCTCTCCGTCGGGCTGGAGGGTCTCGAGGACATCAAGGCGGACCTGGAGACGGGCTTCCGGGCCGCACAGGGCTGATCGCCAGCCCCCGGACCGGGGCTTCGACTCGAGTAGGACACACTGCAGCAGCGGAGGCAGAATCATGAACGCTGACCACCCAGGCTTCGGGGAGACCCGCAACGGGCAGTTCGACGTCGGCGGGCACCCCATGGTGGGCGACCGGCCCCGCAACAGCAGCGCGCTCCCTCCCGTCACGGCCGCGTGGCGGGAGGGGGACCCGCTCGGGAGCCGGCGGATCGTCGACCTCGCCGACCCGCTGATCCTCGAGCTGGGCGGAGCACTGCCTCGCCTGCAGGTGGCATACGAGTCGTGGGGCAGGCTCAACGCTCGGCGGGACAACGCCGTGCTCGTCCTGCACGCCCTCACCGGGGACAGTCACGCCTCGGGCCCCGCCGGCCCCACGCATCCCACGCCGGGCTGGTGGGACGGGCTCATCGGGCCGGGTCGCGCGCTGGACACCGACCGGTACTTCGTGGTGTGCCCGAACGTGCTCGGCGGGTGCCAGGGCACCACCGGACCAGCGAGCCGCGCGCCGGACGGCCGGCCCTGGGGGTCGCGGTTCCCGATCATCACGGTGCGGGACCAGGTGGCCACCGAGGCTGCGCTGGCCGACGAGCTCGGGATCGACCGCTGGGCTTCGGTGATAGGCGGGTCGATGGGCGGGATGCGCGCCCTGGAGTGGGCGGTCACCTATCCCGACCGCGTCGCCTCCGTCGCCGTCTTCGCGGTCGGGGCGTACGCCTCAGCCGAGCAGATCGCCTTCTGCTCCGGCCAGATACACGCCATCAAAGCTGACCCGAAGTGGCGGGGCGGCGACTACTACGACGCCCCGGACGGCGACGGGCCGCACGTCGGGCTGGGCGTCGCCCGCCGCCTGGCGCATGTCACCTACCGGTCCGAGCCCGAGCTTGCGGTGCGGTTCGGCCGTGACGCCCAGGCCCACGAGGACCCGTTGCGCTGCGGACGCTTCGCCGTACAGTCCTACCTCGACCATCACGCCGACAAGCTGGTAGGGCGCTTCGATGCGAACACCTACATCGTTCTCAGCGCGGCGATGAACTCCCACGACGTGGGACGCGGACGCGGGGGGGTCACCGCCGCGCTGCGCCGCTACCACGGGCCGGCCATCGTGGGTGGGGTGGACTCGGACCGCCTGTACCCGGTCTACCAGCAGCAGCAGATCGCCGACGGCCTTCCCGGTACGGTCGCGGGGCTCCGCGTGATCTCCTCCCCGTACGGACACGACGCCTTCCTGATCGCCACCGACCAGATCTCTCCGATGGTCCGGGAGTTCCTGGAGGCGCACGCGTCCAGCACCGTCTGACCCGCCTGGAAGCATGGCCGCCTGAACGCCTGAACGCCTGGAGGAATAGACGCGCACCGCAGGCGCTGGGTCAGCCGTGCTCGGCGCGCACCCGGAACAGCGCCTCCGCGGCCCGCATCTGCACGTCGCTGTCGGCGAGGTCCAGACCGGGATCGGGCACGAAACCCCAGTAGACATCGTCGGAGTAGGGCGAGCGGCGGCCCACCACCCGTACGGCGAGGCTGCCCTGCACGGGCACCTTCTCTGCGCAGATCGTGTAGTCGGCCATCTGGTCCCAGGCGGCGTCCACCACCTCACCCGGGTCTGCCAGGTCCACCTCCCGGACTTCCTGGTCCGGGAGGTCCTCCGAGAGGTAGGTGAAGGCAAGCCGTCGGCGGGTCGGAGCGAGCGTCCCGATCCGGGCCCAGTCCACCCGGCGCATCTCCGCGTCCTCGCGCAGCCACAGGCCGCGGTCGGTGGCGACCACGCCGGAGCCGTCCGCGGCGTAGCCGAAGGACAGGATGCGCTCCCCCGGCTGCAGCGAGACCGACGCCCTCAGCTCGTCGGGCAGCTCGGTTCGCTTCCAGCGCCGGGCGCTCCAGTGGAACGGCCACCAGGAAACGTGGCGTCGTGGTCTCACGCTGCTCACGGTAGCCGTCGCGTCCGTCCCGCGCCGAACCGAGGCTCGCACCCTGCTGCGTGGCTGGCTGGTTCCGCGCATGAGGCTGCTGAAGGGCACCGGAAGGCAATAGGGTGAGCGTGTTCCTGCTGAGTCTGGCTGCGGAGGTACGGATGGGACTGCTCGACCGGATCAGCTACTGGCCCTTGGGCGAAGCGGACATTGCCACCCGTACGGGTGTCTTCGCGGCCATCGCAAGCGTGGGCCCGTCCTTCGACCCCGGACTCATGCCCCGCAGCAGCCTGGACCAGGCTGCCGTCACGGGGATCACCTCGTCGATCAACTTCGGGCTGGCCGCCACCTCGCAGTCAGCCGTCGAGTCGGCAGCACGCTGGGTCGCCTCCAAGCGCCGCAAGGGTGGCGAGGTGGGCCTGACCCGCACCGGTGTCCTCGCTGCCGATCTCGTCGGGATCGGCGTCGGGGTGGCGCTCCAGCGCCTCCTCGCGGAAGAGCGCAACGAACGGACGGTCCGAGCGCTGGCCCGGACCGCCGCATTCCGGCTCGAGTTCGGCGCGCTATCGGGTGCGCTGACGGTGGGAACCCTGGTCCTCGCTGACGCCATCGACCCGACAGGTCGGCTGTCGCGGGCTCCTGTGGTGGCAGCCAGTGCCGCGCTGACATCAGGGGTCATCTACAGCCACGGACGCTGGAAGGCCCACAAGCTCAGCACTCCGGCCGAGAGCACGACCGAGGAGAGCCGCGAGCCGCTGCAGGTCAGGGCAGGGCAGGCGCTGGGCACGGCCGCCGTCGTCTCGGCCACGCTCCTCGGCCTCGGAGCGGCGGAGCGCGCCGTGTCGGGAACCGTCGCGGCCGGCGTGCGCCGGGCACGCCCCGATGCGGCTCTGCTGGCCGCGCCGATCGGTCACACGGTCGCGCTGGGTGGGCTCGCGGCTGCCCTCTACGTCGGCGGACGCAAGCTGTACGAGATGGCCGATGCGGGCGGCAACGCGATCGAAGCCGCCTACCGGGAGGTGCCCACCTACCCCACGGTCAGCGGCGGGCCGAAGAGCCTGGTCGACTGGAACGACTTCGGCCGCGAGGGCCGCCGTTTCGTGAACATGATGCTCACGGCGGAGGACATCGAAGCGGTGATGGGCGAGCCGGCCGTTGACCCGATCCGCGCGTTCGTGGGTGTGAACAGCGCGGCCAACGAGATCGAGCGGGCCGACCTCGCCATGCGAGAGCTGGAGGAGCTGGGGGCATTCGACCGGCCGCTCATCGTGATCTACTCGCCGACCGGGAGCGGGTACGTCAACTACGTGGCCGCGGAAACCATCGAGTACCACACACGCGGCAACGTGGCGTCGGTCTGCATCCAGTACTCCGTCCGCCCGTCCGGGCTCTCGCTGGACCGCGTCGACGAGGGCATGCGCCACATCAAGCACTTCACCAACGCCCTGACCTGGCGGCTGCGGGGCATCCCTGCCAAGCGCCGGCCCCGCGTGGTCCTGTTCGGGGAGAGCCTCGGGTGCTGGGCTGCCCTTGACGCGTTCACCGACGAGGGCGTGGCGGGACTGCACCGCGCCACGATCGATCGGGCGATGATGGTCGGTACGCCGGGGCTGAGCGAGTGGTCCCAGCGCTGGCGATCCGCGCCCAGCGTGGTGGACCCCCAGCACGAGGTGGTCGAGGTCGACTCCTTCGTCGAGTGGCTCGCCCACGACGCCGAGGTACGCGATCGCAACCGGCTCATGCTGCTCAGCCACCACAACGACCCCGTCGTGAAGCTGACGCTGGACCTGGCGATCCGACAGCCGGACTGGATGGGGCCGCCGGCGACCCGTCCTCCGGGTGTTCCGCGGGAGACGACGTGGCGTCCGATCTACAACTTCGTGTCGATCCTCTTCGACTTCAAGAACTCGATGGACGTCAAGCCCGGGAAGTTCATCCGTTTCGGCCACGACTACCGCACGGACCTGGGAAGCATGGTTCCCGAGGCCCTCAGCCTGCCGCCGGTGAGTGCCGATCAGCACGCCAACATCGAGGCCGCCCTGCGCCGCCGCGAGACCGAGTGGGCGGTGCGGCGGGAGGGCGCCGACCGGCTCGAGGAGGCCGAGAAGAAGTTCCGGTCCCGCCTGGAGCAGCTCGGGGTTCCGATCGACTCGGTCCCGCAGCTTGCGGTCGAGCCGGAGATCGACGAGATGATCGAGGAGTACGAGGACCAGGTGCGATCGCAGGCCCGGGTCCAGGCCGTCTCGCAGGCCGCCGCGTACCGCGAGGAAGGCCCCGTCAAGCCGTCGGAAGCGGTGCCGCGCTAGGCCCCCCCAGCCCCAGCTCTGGCCCCCAGCGCCACGAAGGCTCAGCAAGGGCCAGGCCGCATTGACGGGGCCGCAGGGGCCGGCCCCTGCGGGCCTGCAGGCACGGGTCAGGAGGAGCGCAGCGCCTCGGCGATCGTGCCCTCGTGAGCCCGGCGCAGCTCGTCCAGCGGGACGGAGAACTCTCCCTGGACCTCGAGCTCGTCCGACTCGGCATCGACGACACCGATGCGCACGCAGGGCAGGCCCCGCGCCGAGCACATGTCCGTGAACCGCAGCTCCTCGCTGCGCGGCACCGCCACGACGACCCGCCCCGCCGACTCGGAGAACAGCCAGGCGAAGGTGCCTGGTGTGCCGTGCTCGGGATCCTCCCGTACGTCGGCAACCGCTCCCACCGCCGTGGCTTCCTCCGTGGGGGGGAGAACGATCCGGGCACCCACCCGGCCCTGGAGGCAGGACTCCACCAGCGCCTGCGCCAGCCCGCCCTCGGAGAGGTCGTGCGCCGCCGTGATCATGCCGTCCCGGCTTCCCGCGATGAGTACCTCCGCGATCAGCCGCTCCCGCGCCAGGTCGACCGCCGGCGGCGAGCCACCAACGTGCCGGTGCTCGGTCCAGGCCCACTCGGACCCGCCGAACTCCGGACGGGTGGTGCCCAGCAGCAGCAGTGACTCACCGGGCTCGGTCCCGAACGCGATCGGCGTACGGCGAGTCACGTCGTCGAGCACGCCAAGCACGCCCACCACCGGTGTGGGCCTGATCGGCTCGCCCCCGGTCTGGTTGTAGAAGGAGACATTGCCCGCCGGTCACCGGTACTCCCAGGGTCTGGCAGCCGTCGGCGAGCCCCCGTACCGCCTCGGTGAACTGCCACATGACGCCGGGGTCCTCGGGGGAGCCGAAGTTCAGGCAGTTGGTGACCGCGAGCGGCGTCGCCCCGGTACACGCCACGTTTCGGTACGCCTCCGACAGCGCCAGCTGGGCGCCGGCGTACGGGTCGAGCTGGGCGTACCGGCTGTTGCAGTCCAGCGCCAGCGCCACCCCGCGGCCCGACTCCTCCGACAGCCGCACCACGCCCGCGTCCTCCGGGACCGAGAGAACGGTGTTGCCTTGGACGTACCGGTCGTACTGCTCGGTTACCCAGGCCCGGGACGAGAGGTTGGCCGAGCCGACCATGCGGATCAGAAGCTCTCGCAGTTCCTCGCCGGAGTGTGGTCGGGGCAGTCGCAGCGGAGTGTCGGCACGCAGCATGTCCTGGTCGGCCGGCACGTGGATGGGTCGCTGGTAGACGGGGCCGTCGTCGGCGAGCGAGCCTGGCGGCACGTCCGCCACGACCTCGCCCTCCCAGGTGACGACGAGCCGGGCGGAGTCGGTGACCTCGCCGATGCTTGTCGCGTGGACGCCCCAGCGCTGCGCGACCGAGAGAACCTCGGCGAGGTTCTCGGGAGTCACTATGAGCAGCATCCGCTCCTGCGACTCGCTGACGAGCACCTCATGCGGCTCCATGAGCGCCGCGCGGCGCGGCACCCGTTCCAGGTGGATGCGCATGCCGGAGCCGCCGTGGGCGCTGGTCTCGCAGGTGGCACAGGTCAGCCCGGCACCGCCGAGGTCCTGCACGCCCACGACCAGCTCACGTTCGAACAGCTCCAGGCAGCACTCGGTCATGACCTTGCCGACGAACGGGTCTCCGACCTGCACGCTGGGGCGTCTACTGGGGCCGCCCTCTTCCTCGAAGGTGGCCGAAGCCAGTACGGATACGCCCCCGATGCCGTCCAGCCCGGTCCGGGCACCCAGCAGAACCACGGCGTTCCCGACTCCGGTGGCCGCCGAGGTCTGGATGTCGGAGTGCTTCATGACACCCAGGCACAGCGCGTTGACCAGGGGATTGTTGCCGTAGGTGGGATCGAACACCACCTCGCCGCCCACGTTCGGGACTCCGTAGCAGTTGCCGTAGCCACCGACGCCGGCGACCACCCCGGGCAGTACCCGGGCGGTGTCGGGGGCGTCCAGGTCACCGACACGCAGTGAGTCCATCACGGCGACGGGGCGAGCCCCCATGGTCAGGATGTCGCGGATGATGCCGCCCACTCCGGTGGCCGCGCCCTGGTAAGGCTCCACGTAGGACGGGTGGTTGTGCGACTCCACCTTGAAGGTGACAGCCAGTCCCTCGCCCACGTCCACCACGCCGGCGTTCTCGCCCATGCCGACGAGCAGCGCGGCGGACGTCGGCGCCTTGTCCCCGAACTGCCGCAGGTGGACCTTCGAGGACTTGTACGAGCAGTGCTCGCTCCACATGACCGAGTACATGGCCAGCTCGGTGTCCGTGGGGCGGCGCCCGAGGATGTCCCGGATGCGCCGATACTCGCTCCCGGTGAGGCCCAGCTCCTCGTACGGCTGCTGGCGCTGCGGGGTGGCGGTGGCCTGCTCGACCGTGTCAACCGTGTCAACCGTGTCCGGGCCCGGCTGACTCACCGGTCCGCTCCGCTCCTGGTACGCAGGACCGCGGTGATGCCTGCCGTCGCGACGATGACGAGGGCAGCCGCCGCGAGGAAGGGCATGGCCCGGGGGAGCGCGATCCCCACGACCGCGGTCACGCCCATCCCGACCAGCAGACCCAGCAGGAACGTCAGCCGTGCGAGTCCGAGCGCCCCGGGAGCATCGTCGGGGCCAGCAGATGCGGTCGTCCCGGCCGCGCGGCCAGCCAGCGTCTCCGAGCCGCGCGCGGACCCTGCCCGTGCCCGGGACTCCCGTGCCGCGGGCACGCCGCACCCGGCGCACTCGCCCCCGCAGCCTCCCCCCAGGTCGACCGGGTCCGCCCGGTCCGCCGGCTCCGCCGAGTCGGGCGCGAGCGTCTACTGGGTCGACGGGATCGGACGAACCAGCCGCCGCGGCCGTGCCACTCCCGGCGGCACGGGTACCCTCCACGCTCATCGCGCCCCTCCCTGGGCTTGCACTGACCTGCTCGGCGATGCGGTCCTCACGCTGCCTCCCCCACGAGGGCCTGGAGCACCGAGACGAAGACCCCCAGGCCGTCCTCCCCGGGCCCGGTGAGCGACTCGACGGCATGTTCCGGGTGGGGCATCATCCCGACCACTCGGCCGCTGGGATCGCACACGCCCGCGATGTCGCGCATCGACCCGTTGGGGTTGCCGTGGGTGTAGCGGACCACGACCCGACCCTCCGCCTCCAGCGCGTCCAGCGTGGCGGCATCCGCGACGTACCGGCCCTCGCCGTTCTTCACCGGCACCACGATCTGCGCACCTGGCTGGTAGGCGCCTGTCCACGCGGTGGTGGCGTTCTCGACGCGCAGCCACTGGTCCCGGCACACGAAGTGGAGTCCCTCGTTGCGCGTCAGCGCACCCGGAAGCAAGCCCGCCTCGCACAGCACCTGGAAGCCGTTGCAGATCCCCAGCACCGGCATCCCCGCCTTCGCGGCGGCGGTCACCGACTGCATCACGGGCGAGAAGCGCGCGATGGCGCCGCAGCGCAGATAGTCACCGTAGGAGAAGCCCCCGGGCAGCACCACGCCCGCCACGTCTCGCAGCGACTCCTCGCCGTGCCACAGCGCGACCGGTTCACCGCCGGCGAGCCGCACGGCACGGGCGGCGTCGCGGTCGTCCAGAGTCCCTGGAAAGGTCACCACACCGATGCGAGTGGACACCGCGGGCCTCAGTTCTCGACGGGCGCGTCGTGCACGGCCAGCGGGCCGTCCCCCGCCCGGACCACGAAGTCCTCGATCACCGGGTTCGCCAGCAGGCGTTCGGCCATCGCACGGACCGAGGCGAGCAGCTCCTCGGTGATCTCGCCCGCCTCGTCGTCGAACTCGATCTCGATGTGGCGGCCGACGCGCAGGTTCCGGACTCCGGTGAAGCCCAGCCCCGGCAGCGCCTCGGCCACCGCCTGGCCCTGCGGGTCGAGGATCTCGGGCTTGAGCATGACGTCGACGACGACGCGGTGCACGGGCGCCTCCCAGGCTCCAGCGGCGGACACCTTCGAGGGTAAGCGCCCGGTCACCCGGATCCGGTGTCGAGCAGCCGACCGGTCAGCCGCTCGAACACAGCCGCGTACCGGTCCCGGGTCTTCTTGACGATCTTCGACGGCAGCGGCGGCGGCGGGTCGCCCGACGCGCGGTCCCAGCCGGAGGCCGGTGACGTCAGCCAGTCGCGCACGAACTGCTTGTCGTAGGAGGGCGGCGTACTGCCGGGGTGCCACGTCTCGACCGGCCAGAACCGCGACGAGTCAGGCGTGAGAACCTCGTCGGCCAGCACGGTCCCCCCGGTGGCGGGGTCCCGCCCGAACTCCAGCTTGGTGTCGGCAACCAGGATGCCCGCCTCACGCGCGGTAGCCGCGCCGCGACGGTAGACCTCCAGGGTCAGCTCCTCCAGCTCGCCCGCCACCGGCGCCCCGACCAGCTCGGTCACCTCGGCCATCGTGATGTTGGCATCGTGCTCCCCCAGGGGGGCCTTCGTGGAGGGCGTGAAGATGGGTCGCGGCAGGCGCGAGCCCGCGACCAGTCCCCCGGGGAGCCGAACCCCGCAGACCTGGCCGGTGCTCTTGTAGTCCACGAAACCGGACCCGGTCAGGTAGCCGCGAGCGACACACTCCACCGGGTACATGGCCAGCCGCCGGCACACGATCGAGCGGCCGTGCCACTCGGGGGGAGCGCCTTGCGGGGCGCCCGGCACGACCACATGGTTGGGAACCAGGTCAGCCAGTCGCTCGAACCACCACAGCGACATCTGGGTAAGCACGCGACCCTTGTCAGGGATCTCCGTGGGCAGCACCCAGTCGAACGCGGACACGCGATCGCTGGCGACCATCACCAGCAGGGTGGGGTCGGCCTCCACCTCGTAGATGTCCCGAACCTTGCCGGCATGGATGTGGCGGAACCCGGGAACCTGCGAGGTACTCACCGCACCAGCGTAGGGACCGGGTGGCGACGGGACCCGCCAATCGGGGGGATGCACGGCGTGGCAATCGGCGGATACGTCGGCCGTCACGCCTGGGCTTCGGCCAGGGACCGCTACCGAAGCTCCCGCAGCCGGTCGAAGACCCTGTCGAGCCTGGCCACGTAGCGCTCCGGGCGGCAGACCTCGTCGAGACGCTCAGAGTCGAGCGCCACTCCCTCCTGGGCCGCGCGCCTGTCCAGGGTCACGCGGAACTCCGTGCCGGTGGTCCACGTCTCCATGGCGGCGGACTGCACCAGGGCGTAGGCATCCTCCCGGCTCATTCCCTGGTCCACCAGGTCGAGCAGGACCGCGGAGGTCCAGATCAGCCCACCCGTGGACGCCAGGTTGGCGCGCATTCTGGCCTCGTCCACGACGAGTCCGGCGACCAGCCGGTTCGTCAGATGCAGGAGGTAGTAGGTCGCCGATGCCGCATCGGGCAGCACGATGCGCTCCACGGAGGAGTGTGAGATGTCCCGCTCGTGCCACAGCGGGATCCCCTCGGTGGTGGGAGTCACATACCCGCGCACCACGCGGGCGATCCCGCAGATGCGCTCCGAGAGAATCGGATTCTTCTTGTGCGGCATGGCCGAGGAGCCCTTCTGGCCCTTCCCGAAGGCCTCGGAGACCTCCCGTACCTCCGTCCGCTGCCCATGACGAACCTCGAGCGCGACCGCCTCGCAGACCGTGGCGAGGATTGCCAGCGCGGAGACCCACTCGGCGATCCCGTCCCGCATCACCACCTGGGTCGACACGGGCGCGGGAGCCAGTCCGAGCGCGACCGCCACCTCCGCCTCGATCTCCGGGTCGATGTTGGAGTACGTCCCGACCGCGCCGGAGATCGCCACCAGGCCGACGGCCTCACGGGCACGACGGAGCCGGTCGCGGGAGCGGGCCATCGCGAAGGCGAAGTCCGCGACCCGGTGGCCCCAGGTGTCCGGCTCGGCGTGGATGCCGTGCGTCCGGCCCACCCGAAGCGTGCCCCGGTGCGCCAGGGCGTGGTCCCGCAAGGTCGCGACGAGGGAGTCGGCCTTGGCCAGCAACAGGTCGCTCGCCTCCGTCAGCTGCACCGCGAGAGCCGTGTCCAGCAGGTCGGAGGAGGTCATGCCGAAGTGCACGTACGCCGCCGCCTCGCGGGGCTCGGTGTTGTCCGCCCAGGCCGTCAGGAAGGCGATGACGTCGTGCTGGGTGACCGCCTCGATCTCCGCCACCCGCTCGGGGGTCGGCGGCACCGCAGCGCGGACCGGCTCGACACACCAGGACGGGACGGTGCCGCGGCGGGCGTGCGCTTCGAGCACCAGAGTCTCCACCCGGCACCAGAGCTCGTACTTGTGGGCCTCGCTGAAGACAGCGCCGATCTCCGGAAGCGTGTAGCGCTCAATCACGCCGCCCAGGGTCCCAGGCCAGCCGCCGGAGGGTGGGACGGTGACACGAGTTGGGGGAGGGGGTCAGTGCGGGATGCCGATGTCGGTACGCCACTGGGCGCCCCGGATGCTCACCTGCGAGAGCCGCTGGTAGGCATTCATCCGTGCCTGAACCAGGTCACGGCCGGTCTCGGTGACGGAGAGGACGCGCCCGCCGGCACTGACCAGCGCACCGTCGGCGGCCCGGGCTGTGCCGGCCTGCAGGATGCCCGGGAGGGCGCGTTGCCGGTCGTCCTCCGCGCCCGAGATGACATCACCGGTGACCGGCGCCTCCGGGTAGTTCTCCGCGGCCACCACGACCGTGACCGCGGCCCCGTCCCGCCACGCCAGCGGGGGGTGGGCGGCCAGGTCGCCCACTGCTGCCGCCTGCAGCAGCCCAGCCAGCGGGGTCTCGAGCAGGGCCAGCACCGCCTGGGTCTCCGGGTCGCCGAACCGGCAGTTGAACTCGACCACGCGGGGCCCCGCTTCGGTCAGCGCGAGCCCCGCGTACAGCAGTCCGACGAACGGCGTGCCGCGGCGCGCCATCTCCTCGATCGTCGGCTCCACGACCCGCTCGACGACGTGCGGGACAAGATCCTCTGGTCCCCAGGGCAGCGGGGCGTAGGCGCCCATCCCACCCGTGTTGGGTCCGGTATCCCCGTCGCCGAGTCGCTTGTAGTCCTGCGCCGGCAGCAGCGGCACGACGGTGCGCCCGTCAGTCACGCAGAAGAGGCTGAACTCCGGTCCGTCGAGGTACTCCTCGACGACCACCCGCCCCCCCTCGCGCGCCAGGCACCGGGCCGCGTGGGTGGCCGCCTCGCGCAGGTCGTCGGTCACGACGACGCCCTTCCCCGCGGCGAGACCGTCGTCCTTCACGACGTAGGGTGGGTCGAACTCACGCAGCGCCGCGGCGACATGGGCCGCACTCGTGCAGACCCGGGCATCCGCGGTGGCGACCCGCGCCGAGAGCATGACCTCCTTGGCGAAGGCCTTCGACCCCTCGATGCGGGCTGCTGCCGCGTCGGGGCCGAAGCAGGGCACGCCGGCAGCTCGTACGGCATCGGCGACCCCCGCCACCAGCGGAGCCTCCGGCCCGACCACCACCAGCTCGGCGCCCACGGTGGCAGCGAGGTCTGTCACGTCCCGGGGGTCCTGCGGGTGCACGCGGTGGAGCGTGGCTACCGACGCGATCCCGGGGTTGCCGGGCGCGCAGTGGATGGCGGTGACCGCGGGGTCTGCCGCCAGGGACGCACAGAGGGCGTGTTCCCGGGCCCCCGAACCGATCACGAGCACGCGCATCGCTGACTCGCCTCCCTCAATCGCGCACCCTAGCCGAGCACATCCCGTACGACGAGCGTCTGGTCCTGCCTCGGGCCCACCCCGACGGCGCTCACGGGGACACCGGAGAGCTCCTCGATCGCGTGGATGTACCGCTGCGCGGCGGCCGGAAGATCATCCAGTGAGCGGGCGGAGGAGATGTCCTCCTCCCAGCCGTCGAGGTACTCGTACACGGGCACCGCAGAGGCGAAGTCGGACTGGATCGCCGGCATGGTCTCGTGCCGCTCGCCACCCCTGCCAGGCACGGCAGGTACGGCAGGCACGGCAGGGCTGGCAGGGCTGGCAGGGCTGGCACCGCCAACCTGGTACGCCACGCACACCGGCACCCGCTCCAGTCCCGAGAGGACGTCCAGCTTGGTCAGGAAGAAGTCGGTGAGACCGTTCACCGAGGCCGCGTAGCGCGCGATCACCGCGTCGAACCATCCGGTACGGCGCGGGCGCCCGGTGGTCACGCCCACCTCTCCGCCGACCCGTCGCAGGCGCTCGCCGAACTCGTCGTGCAGCTCGGTCGGGAAGGGTCCTTCTCCGACCCGGGTCGTGTAGGCCTTCAGGATGCCCACGACCCGGCTGATCCGGGTCGGGCCGATGCCGCTGCCCGCGCAGGCCCCACCCGCGGTGGGCGAGGAGGACGTCACGAACGGGTACGAACCGTGGTCGATATCGAGCAGAGTCCCCTGCGACCCCTCCAGCAGTACGTATTCCTCACGCAGCAACGCATCCGTGAGCAGCGCCCTGGTGTCGGCGATGTGAGGACGCAGCGCCTCACCGTAGGCGGCGTACTCCTCGACGACAGCGTCCGCGTCGATCGCCCGCCGGTTGTACACCTTGACCAGGATCTGGTTCTTCTCGTGCAGGACGACCTCGAGCTTCTCCCGCAGCCCATCCGGGTCGAGCAGATCCTGCGCGCGGATCCCGCGCCGAGCCACCTTGTCCGCATACGCGGGGCCGATGCCGCGCCCGGTCGTCCCGATCTTCGACTTGCCGAGGTGACGCTCGGTGACCACGTCTAGCGCGCGGTGGTGCGGCATGATCAGGTGCGCGTCGGTCGAGACCCGCAGGCGCTCACAGGAGATACCCCGGTCGACCAGCCCCTGCATCTCCGAGAGCAGAACCTTGGGGTCGACGACGACCCCGTTGGCGATCACGGGCACGGCGTTGGGCGAGAGCACTCCACTCGGGATGAGGTGGAGCGCGTACTCCTCGCCGGCCGGCGTCACAACCGTGTGGCCCGCGTTGTTGCCACCCTGGTACCTCACGACGTACTGCACGCGTTCGCCGTACAGGTCCGTGGCCTTGCCCTTGCCCTCGTCGCCCCACTGGGCGCCGACCAGCACTACTGCTGGCATCGCTGCTGCTCCTGTCCCCGTGGACGACGCTGCGTCATCACCCTGACGGTACGGCCGCGCGACCGCCGCACCCCATCGCAGAACTCGACAGGGGACACCATGCCGCAGACCGATGCCGCGCGGCTAGGCTTGCGCGCGTGGCATCCCTACCAAGTATCCCAGGCGTGGACGTCCTGACCGACGTTGCGCGGTCCCAGCTGCACGTGCTGCAGCAGATCCCCTCCGTGCTGACGGCGCTCAACACGACGATGACGCGCCTCGCGGACGCGATCCAGCAGTCAAACGAGACCATGGCCTCGGTGAACCGGGTGACGAACCGGATGGACCGGATGCTCGACGAGCTCGAGGAGCCGGTCGTCATGATGGGCCCCGGGCTGCGACGCCTGGCCATCGTGCTCGACGACCCCATCCTCACCGCGGTCCCGGACATGCTGCGCACCGCCCAGAACGACCTGGGTCCCCAGCTCCGCCAGGTTCTGGAGATGCAGCACACCATCCAGAACACGGCCGTGCAGGTCACCACGAACCTCTCCGAGGCGACCAAGGCGCTGGCTGCGCTCCCGGGCGTGTCCCGCGTGTCCGGCCTGCTGGCCCCGCGGACTCCCCGCCCCGAGCAGGAGGAGCAGGCAGCCGGCTCGGCAGCCGCCGCGGGGCCCAAGGCGGCACCGGCGAAGAAGGCCGCCTCCGGGGCTCGGTCCTCTTCCACCTCGCGCTCCGGCGCTGCCAAGTCGAGTGCGGCGAAGTCCGGTGGCGCCAAGCGGAGCACCGGCGCCCAGTCGTCAGCCGGCGGCGCTGAGCCCGCGGCTGAGACCCCTGATGCGGCACAGGGCTCCGGGGAAGGCGATGGCGAGGAGACGCCCAGCTAGGACGTCGGGCCCCGACGGCGCAGGTCCCCGGATCGTGCGCATCAGCGCCGATCCGGGGACCGCTGCGTCTCCGCTCCGGGCCTGACCCGATGAGCGCCTGCTAGCTCGAGATCAGCGACGTCCCGGTGCTGCGCAGGTCCTCGCAGGCTCGGACGATCCGCTCGGCCATCGCGACCTCGGCCTTCTTGCCGTACACGCGGGGGTCATAAGCCTTCTTGTTGCCCACCTCGCCGTCCACCTTCAGCACTCCGTCGTAGTTGCTGAACATGTGATCGACGATCGGCCGGGTGTAGGAGTACTGCGTGTCGGTGTCGATGTTCATCTTGATCACGCCGTAGTCCAGGGCCTCCCGGATCTCCGACAGCAGCGAGCCCGAGCCGCCGTGGAACACCAGGTCGAACGGCTTGACCTTGTTGACCTTCGCCTCGACAGCGTCCTGGATGTCCTTCAGGATCGACGGCCGGAGCTTGACGTTGCCGGGCTTGTAGACGCCGTGCACGTTGCCGAACGTCGCAGCCAGCAGGTAGCGGCCCTTCTCGCCGGTACCGAGGATCTCCGCGGTACGGAGGCCGTCCTCCGGTGTGGTGTAGAGCTTGTCGTTGATCTCGTGGGCGACGCCGTCCTCCTCACCACCGACGACACCGATCTCCAGCTCAAGGACGATCCTCGCGCTGCGGCACTTCGCCAGCAGCTCGTCGGCGATCTGGAGGTTCTCCTCCAGCGGCACCGCGGACCCGTCCCACATGTGGGACTGGAAGAGGGGCTCCTGCCCCTTGTCGACCCGCTCCTGCGAGATCGCGACCAGCGGCCGCAGGTAGAGGTCCAGCTTCTCCTTCTGGCAGTGGTCGGTGTGCAGGGCGATGTTCACGGGGTAGTGCTTGGCCGCCACGTGGGCGAACTCGGCCAGCGCGGTAGCCCCGACAACCATGTCCTTGACATAGGTCCCGGAGAGGAACTCGGCCCCACCCGTCGAGATCTGGATGATTCCGTCGGAGCCGGCGTCGGCGAAGCCACGCAGCGCCGCGTTGATCGTCTCCGTCGAAGTGACGTTGATCGCCGGGTAGGCGAACCGGCCCGCTTTGGCGCGGTCCAGCATCTCGTTGTAGGTCTCGGGTGTGGCAATGGGCATGGGTTCCTCCTCGGGATGCGCCCCGGTACGTCGAGCACGCGCGTACCGCACGTGGCGTACGCAGTATTCCGTACCGGTGCGACGGGTCGAACAGGGCACCACCGCAGGCGGCGGCTGGTAGTTCAGGCCGGCTCACACCCGGCCGCGCCGGTGCTCGAAGTGTACGACCGCCTCTTTGATGTCGTCCTCGACAGCCTCCGCCGCCTTGCGGGCGGTAATCAGGATCGGGTCCCACACGGGACTGAAGGGCGGAGCGTACGACAGGTCGGTGCCCGCCAGCTCCTCCACGGTCATGCCGTTCCAGAGCGCGATCGCAAGCGCGTCGATGCGCTTGGCGGACTCTGTGAAACCCACGATCTGGGCACCGAGGAGCCGACCCGTCCGCTTCTCGGCAATGATCTTGGTGGAGATAGGCGAGGCGCCCGGGTAGTAGCCGGCCCGCGTGTTGGAGCGAACCAGGGCCGTGACGTACTGCAGCCCGGCTGCCTGGCAGTCCTTCTCGCGCAGCCCGGTACGGGCGATCTCGACGTCGGATACCTTGCTCACCGCCGTGCCCACGACACCCGGGAAAGTCAGGTAGCCCCCGCCGATGTTGATGCCGGCGACCCGGCCCTGCTTGTTGGCGTGCGTACCCAGCGCGATGGCCACCGGCCGACGGGACACCAGATGGTAGGTCTCGACGCAGTCGCCTCCCGCCCAGACGCCCTCCAGGCCTACGACCTTCTGCATCCGGTCGGTCCTGATCCCGCCGGTCGGTCCCACCGGCACCCCGGCCTCCGCAGCAAGATCGCTGTTCGGCCGGACGCCGAGGCCCAGGATGACGACGTCGGCCTCGTACCTGCCTTCGGCGGTCACCACGGCTTTCACCCGGCCGTCGGTGCCCTTCTCGAAGCCCTCGACCGGCTCATTGCTGTGCACCGCGATGCCCATGCCCACCACCGCGTCGGAGACCAGCCGACCCATGTCCGGGTCGAGGGTCGCCATCGGCTCCGTGGCTGCCTCCAGCACGGTGACATCCATGCCTCGGTTGAACAGCGCCTCCGCCATCTCCATGCCGATGTAGCCCCCGCCGACGACGACGCCCTTCTTGGGGCCCTTGTCGATGGCATTGCGTACCGCTTCGCCGTCGCCGAGAGTCTGGATGCCGTAGATCCCCTCCGCCTCGATGCCCGGCAGGGAGGGGCGGACCGGGACGGCGCCGGTACCGATCATCAGCTGGTCGTACTCCAGGATGTAGCTGCCGCCGCTGTCGCCGAGCCGGGCCACCGTGACCTCGCGGGCCTCCAGGTCGATCTCCACGACCTCCTCGCGCAGCCGCACGTCGATGTCGAAGCGGTCCCGGAAGGTCTCCGGATCGCGGGCGATCAGGTCGTACGGGCCGTCCACCACATCACCGACCCAGTACGGGATGCCGCACGCGGAGTAGGAGGTGTAGACGCCCTTCTCCAGCGCGACGATCTCCAGCTCGTCCGGGCCTCGCAGCCGCCTCGCCTGAGATGCCGCTGCGCCTCCGGCGGCGTCGCAGCCGATGACCACCAGCCGCTCCGGCATCGTCGACCACCTCCAGAACGCTTCACTCGGTTGGCAAAGACGATTCCAGCCGCACCCTAGTCGACGCGTTCCTGGTCTTCGTGCATGCACCCTGCCGACGATCTCCCGGAGGTCACCTCCGGGACGGTGTGAAGGCCACCTTCACCGCCCGGTGACGCGCGGCCGAGCTCGCGACCTCCAGCGCCTCGGCGTAGGACTCGAGCGGGAACCGATGGGTGACCATCCCGTCGACCGGGAAGCTCGGGTCGCTGAGCCACTCCGAGACAACGGCCTGGGTACGGGCGCCGCCCAGCTCGGGTTCCACTGCGAAGGCATAGGAACCGAGGATCTGCAGCTCCCGCCACCACACCAGGGACCAGTCCTGCGGCTGGTCACCGGCCGTACCGAGCATCACGAACGTCCCGCGGGCCCGCAGCAGCCGCAGCCCGAGGTCCACGGTGGCGGCGGTCGCGACGCAGTCGAACACCACATCCACGCCGCCGTCGAGAACGGGCAGGCTGGTCAGCCGCCCGCGCAGCAGCCGGGCTCCGACCCGCTCGGCAACGGACTCCAGCACCTGCACGGCGGGCTGGCGGACAGTCGCGCTGGCTCCCCGCTGCATGACCTGCGACTCCCCGAACTCGTCGGCGGTTACGACGACGATGTCGAGGTCCGGGTGCAGCCGTCGCAGCGCAGCCGTGAGCAGCAGTCCGATGGTGCCCGGTCCGATGACCACCGCCCGGTCCCCCGTACGACGCCACCGCAGCGCCGCATGCAGCGCGACCGCCGCGGGCTCGGCAAGGACCGCCCGCTCGTCCGTGACACCCGTGACGACGGTGAGCTGCGACTCGTGGGCCACCAGCCTGCTCGCCCCACCCGCCACCCAGGCACTCGGAGAACCCCTGGCCCTGGCCCCGGCACAGCGCCCCTGCCTGGTCGATACGACGACACAGGTACACCGCACCCTCCCGGCACGGCGCACAGAGCTCGTAGCCCTTCAGGAGGCATCCCACGTACGGGTCCAGCAGGACTGTGTCACCGGGCGCGACGGCACGCACTCCGGGAGCTGTCTCCAGCACGGTGGCGACGACCTCGTGGCCGGGTACGAAGCGGTTCTGCGGCGCGTACGCGGTGAGCAGGCGG
Organism: uncultured Actinomycetota bacterium; assembly: GCA_963752715.1. Classification (GTDB taxonomy): domain Bacteria; phylum Actinomycetota; class Actinomycetes; order Mycobacteriales; family CAVVZQ01; genus CAVVZQ01. Next base: position 493,012 of record CAVVZQ010000006.1, read on the forward strand.
GACATCCCGATGCGGAGCAGCTTGGTGTCACTGCCGCAGATGCCCGCCAGGGTCGGGGCGAGGCGAACCCACCCGGCACCGGGCAGCGGTGGGACCGGAAGGTCATCGACGTAGCGCAGCACGCCGGGTGTGAAGGGTCCCCAGCGCCGCCAGCCCGCATCGGAGCGCAGCCGTACGCCCGCCATCGTGAACGCCGCGCGCGGCAGGGACCCGTCCATCAGCAGCGCCCTCACCGTGCCCCCGTTCCTCCGATCGCAGCGAGCGTCGCGGCGCGGACGTCGTAGCTCTGGGCCTGGACCAGGTGGAAGAGCGCCTCCCGGGCCCAGCGGGCGGCCGGGTCGACCTCGGCCATCGAGGCGCCGCCGCGTGCCACGACCAGGCTGCTCGTGGCCCGTACCGCAAGATCGAGGAGCTTGCCCCGTACCTCGGATCGCTCCGCCACGGTGGACGCGGCGTCGTCCGCCAGTCGGTAGGCGCGGCTACGCGCAGCCAGGGCCGCCCCGGCGAGCTGCTCGACGGCCTGCTGCGTCGGGGGGTCGCCACGCCGGTGGGCAAGGTTGGCCAAGGCGGCCAAGGCGCGGCGCAGCACCCCGATGGCGGCCGGCTTGGCGTTGGCCGTGGCGTGCGCGTCGGCGGTCAGCCAGTCCTGGCGCGGCTGCACGGCCACGATGTCCGCCGCGTCCACCTCGACGTGGGAGAAGTACAGCCGGGACGTGTGCGCCCCCCGCATTGCGGCAAAGCGCAGCGGCTCCGACGCCCCCAGCCCGGCGGGACCGCCGTGGTGCTCACTGCGGGCGGGCAGCATGGCGAACACGTGCCGGCCGGCTGCCATGTCATCCGCTCCGGGATCCCCGGCGAGGGGGACGGTGTCGCTTCCTCCGCCGTCCCCCGGTGCTCCGACGGCGACCGCGCCCACCAGGAGTACGTCGGCCAGGCCCCAGCCGGTGCACCAGTCCGCGACCCCGTCCAGCCGCCACCCGCGACCTGATGGCGTTGCGGTGATGGCCGGCTTCGGGCGCCGCAGGTGACCCAGCGCGATCGCACCCAGCAGCTTGCCCTCGGCCATCCCCGCCAGCCAGCGCTCCCGGAGGAAGTCGTTCTCACTCGCCGCCAGCATCCGGTACGGCGTGCGGTGCTGCGCGGCCACGAACCACACCGACCCGCTGGCCCCGGACAGCGTCTCGGTCACCTCCCGGGACACCACGGGAACAGCATCGGCCGACTCCGCCCCGATGAGCCGGGCTGCTGCGAGCCGGTCAAGCAGCTCGCGGGTGACGCCGTGGTCCTCGATCTGGGCTGCCCGGGGCTCGACAACCTGCTTGGCGACCCGACGAGCGGCGGCGACCAGAGGGTGCATCGGCTCCTTCGGGTCCGACGGCCACGGGTCGTGGTCCGGCCACCCGGGCGCCACGTCCAGCGCACCGGTCTCGCGGCCGAGGTCCGAGCTCAACTATCCGATCCCCAGGTCGGCCAGCGAATAGGCGGCCCGGTACGGCAGGCCGGCTGCTTCCACGGCAGCCTTCGCCCCGCGGTCCACAATGACGGCGACCCCCACGACCTCGGCACCGGCGTCACGTAGCGCTTCGACAGCAGTGAGGACGCTGCTCCCGGTGGTCGAGGTGTCCTCCACGGCCACTACCCGACGACCCGATACCTCCGGGCCCTCGATGCGCCGCTGGAGTCCGTGGGCCTTGGTCTCCTTGCGGACGATCACGGCATCCACCGGGCGCTGCGTGGCGGCCGCTGCATGCAGCATCGCTGCGGCCACAGGGTCCGCGCCGAGCGTCAGCCCGCCCACGACCTCAGGCCTCCAGTCAGCCACCAGCTGGTTCATGACGCGCCCGATCAGAGGGGCAGCCTGATGCTGCAGAGTGACGCGACGCAGGTCCACGTAGTAGTCGGCGGCCATGCCGCTGGACAGGATCACCCGGCCCCGGACCACCGCCAGCTCGGCAATAAGCTCGCGTAGCGCCACTCTGTCGTTCACGCCGTTCACCCTAGTCGCGAGGGCCGCCGGCGCCCGCTGATTCTCCGCGCTCACCGGTCCTCAGCCGCATCGGAATCAGGGCGTCGTCCTGCGCGACCCGCGTCGGCGGCTTAGGTCTCGTCAGCAGGCTGGGCCGAGTCGGCGGGCTGGGCCGAGTCGGCGGGCTGGGCTCCGTGGGCGGGTCGCCCCTGCATCGCTCGGACACGGTAGATCCTGCGGCCCGCACGCTCGGCGGCCAGCCTGACCTGGTGGTGCGGCTCCTCGGTGGATGTCTGGCCCGACGCTTGCCGTGAGGGTTCACCCGCTGGGCCGTCTGCCGGGGCGCGGGGGCTGGCGTTCTGCTCGGCGCCTGTCGCGGCGGTGCGGGGTTGGGAGACCTGTATGGGCTCCGGAAGACCCGGCTTCGGCCGTGTGGAGCTCGCTGTCGACCCGCGTGGCGACTTGGGCGTGGCCGGCGGTGCGGACTCACCCGATGGCTGCGGTGCTGGTACTTGCGTCGACTCGGGGTTCGGATTCCGGATGCCGGCCAGACCCCGCTGGTCAGGTGGGCTGGCCGGGATGCCCAGTGAGGCCGGGTCGACTGGGTCTACCGGGCCTGCCTCGCTGCCGGGCCTGCCGGGCCTGCCTGGCTCGCCGGGCCTGCCGGGCTGGCTGGGTTGGCAGGGTTCGCCTCGACGGCCGGGTTGGCCTGCTGCCGACTCCGGAAGGGGAACGAGGTGAACCTCGTGACAGCGCCGACCTGGCCGCGTACGACCTCAGCGGTGGTAGCCGCCAGTACCCCGGTGCTCTCCCGAAGGATTGCGTTGGTGCTCTCCCGGACCAGGTCGGTGTACCGAAGCTCGCTGGCGATCTCGGCCGCGATGGAGTTGACGTCGATGCGGTCCACCACGTAGTCGACCGGGACGCGGTCCACGACCCGTTCCACGTCGATGCGGCCCAGCAGCTCATCGAGCGTGCTCGGCCCGATCGAGGCCAGGAACGCGGCCGCGGCGTCCGCGTGGGTCCGCTGGTCGGCACGCCAGCGCTGGTCCCACGGCTCCAGGAACGCCATCATGCGGCGCGAGACCCAGCCTGCGGGGCTGCGCCGGGAGAGCAGTCCCACGATCGCGGCGACGCGCACCTCGCTCCTCGCAATCGCGTCGAAGAGCGCGCTCTGGCCGGCCAGCGCTAGGCCGAACATGGCCCCCGGCAGCACAGCCGGGAGCGTGGCGGAGGACTGGTCGTACCGCCCCTCTCCGGCCGGATCCGAGCTTCGGGTCACGGTTGAGATCAGGTGACGGTCCGACTGAACAGCTGCGAAGGCAAGCGCTCCGAGTCCGACGCGTGTCCAGGCTTCGACCGAGTCCAGGACCGGACCGGTGACTCCGGGCCGAGGGGGGCGTCCGTGCAGCAGTGCCGCGAGGGCGCTTGTCCGAGAGGTAGTGCCTGACGGGTAACCAGAGCCGGACGGGGCCGGACCCGACTGGGAAGTAGCACCTGCCTGGGAGGCAGGACCCGACCGGGAGGCAGGACCTGCCTGGGATGCAGGGTTCGGCTGGCTGGTCACTGTGCGACTCCCCCGAGAGACTCCGGCGAGGACGGGCAACCCGCCACCCGCCACGAGCCCGCCGATCCCAACAATACGGACCTACCCGACACGTCGGCGCAGCTCGCGGTAGATCGGGAGCGCGACCCTGCGTGGCGTGTAGCGCATCACAGCCGCGACCGCCTGGTAGTGGGTACCCGGGACGCTCACCGGGCGGCCGCACCGCAGGTCGTGCAGCGACCGCGACACCACCTGCTCGGGCGAGAGCCACAGCACCTCGGGCAGGGACAGCTCGATACCGGCCCGCTCCTGGAACTCCGTACGGATCAGACCCGGTTCGACGACGCACACACGGACACCGCTCCCCGCCAGGTCCACGTGCAGCGACTGCATCAGAGTGCTCACATAGGCCTTGCTCGCCGCGTACGAGCCGCCCCGGGGCATCGGGCTCAGCGCCGCCATCGACGAGACCGTCAGGACCTCTCCGGAACCCTTGCCGCCCTCGCGCGCCACCATGCTCCGCAGCGCTGCGTGGGTCAAGCGCATGACGGCTCGAACGTTGAGCCGCAGCAGTCTCTCCTCGGCCTCGATCGAGGCCTCCCAGAAGAGGCCATCAGAGCCCACCCCCGCGTTGTTGACCAACAGGTCCACCTGGTGCGCCATGGTTGCCGCGACCCTGCGCTCGACACGCTGGCACTGCCGGAGGTCGGTGAGGTCGGCAGGGAGGACCTCGACGGTCACGTCGTGCTGCGAGCTGAGCTGTTCCGCGATGCCGGTGAGACGCGCTTCGTCGCGTGACACCAGCACCAGGTCGTACCCCTCGGCGGCGAGATGACGAGCGTAGGCATGGCCGAGTCCGGCCGAGGCGCCGGTGACAAGAGCGGTAGGCATGCCCCACGGTGCCACGTCGCGGGCCCGGAGCGGGAGGATTCGTCGGTGACTGATCTGCCTCTGGGCTCCCACGGCCGCGTCGTCCACACCAGCGACGGGGCGGTGGAGTGCCGGCTGGGGCCGGAGAGGCTGCGGATCGAAGCCTGGGGTGCCGACGCGCTACGGGTACGCGTTGCTCGAGGGACGCTCGACCTGGGCAACGACCACGGCCTGCTTCCCCTGGCAGACAATCCCAGCGAGATGCGGGTTGTGGTGAGTTATGAGCCGAATAGCGCACCCGAACCCTCATCTGGAGAGGGTGGGGGGCCGGGTGGGCCGGGTGGGCCGGGTGGGCCGGGTGGGCCGGGTGGGGGGCTGGGCGGGCCACGGGTACTGGTTCGCAACGGCGCTCTCATCGCCGAGCTGACCGCCCGTACCACCAGTCACCTGCAGCAGCCCGACCTGATCTCCCTCCGGTTCCTCAGGCGCGACGGGAGCGAGCTGCTCGCCGAGGCCCCCGCCCACCACACCTGGCCACCGGCTCGCCACTGGCGACTGGGCCCCGGTGGACTGCACCACGTCGCCGTCCGCTTCCGGGGCTACCACGACGAGCGGCTGTACGGGCTGGGGCAGCACTCGCACGGACTGCTCGACCACAAGGGCACCGTCACCGACCTCACCCAGCGCAACGGGGACGTGTCCATCCCGTTCCTGCTGTCCTCCCGGGGGTACGGCTTCCTCTGGAACAACCCGGCCGTCGGTCGGGTTGAGCTTGGCCGGACCGCCACCCGCTGGGTGGCCGACGCGACCGACCAGGTCGACTACTGGGTCTGCGCAGCAGACACGCCCGCCGAGATTCTCTCGGCATTCACACGGTGCACCGGGCGGCCCCCGGAGCTGCCGTCATGGGCCAGTGGCTTCTGGCAGAGCAAGCTGCGCTACCGGTCGCAGGCCGAGGTCCTGGAGGTCGTCGAAGAGTTCGGACGCCGTGGCCTGCCCTTGTCCGTCCTCGTGGTCGACTACGGACACTGGAAGCACCTCGGCGACTTCCGGTTCGACCCCGAGCACTGGCCCGACCCCGCCGGCATGGTCGAACAGCTGGCCGAGGCCGGCGTGCGGGTGATGGTGTCGTTGTGGCCGATGACGACGGTGAAGGCGGACACCTTCCGGGAGATGGAGGCCCGCGGCTACCTGCTCGCCACCACCGGCGGGGCCGCGCCCCATACGCCGTTCGTCGACGTCGACGACCCGGCCCGGGCGTACCTGCACGTCTACGACGCCACCGACGCCGACGCCCGGCGCTACGTCTGGGAGCGACTTCGGCGCGGCTACGCCGATCACGGCATCGAGGCCTTCTGGCTGGACGCGGACGAACCGGAGATGCTGCCGGGCGAGCCGGAGTCGGTGGAGTACGCGGCGGGACCCGGGCTGGCGGTGGCCAACCGCTATCCGGCCGACCACGCCCGGATGGTGTACGAAGGGCTGCGCGCGCAGGGCCGCACCGAGGTGCTCTCGCTCAACCGCTCGGCGTGGGTCGGAGCGGCACGGTACGGCGCCGCCGTCTGGTCCGGCGACATCGCTCCCACCTGGGGTTCTCTGGCGAGCTCGATCCCCGCGGGCCTGAGTATCGGCCTGTCCGGCATTCCGTGGTGGACCACGGACATCGGGGGGTTCGGCGGGGGCGACCCGAGCGATCCCGGCTACCAGGAGCTGGTGGTCCGCTGGTTCCAGTTCGGCGTGTTCTGCCCACTGTTCCGGCTGCACGGCTTCCGCGAGCCGATACCGGACAACCCCATGGACCCGGGCGGGCCCAACGAACCGTGGTCGTTCGGCGAGCGGGCCTACCCGATCATCCGTGACCTGCTGCTGCTCCGGGAGCGACTGCGCCCGTACGTGCACGAGGTGGCCCGTGAGGCCAGCGCGACCGGACTGCCCATGATGCGTCCGCTGTTCCTGAGCTGCCCGCAGGATCAGCGCGCGTGGGAGGTGGCCGATGAGTTCCTGCTCGGCGATGAGCTGCTGGTCGCGCCGGTACTTGCAGCGGGGGCGACGCAACGAGAGGTCTACCTGCCCGAGCGCCCGGACCGCCGGGCGTGGGTCGATCTGACCGACCCGCAGTCTCCGTCCTCGCACGCGGGTGGTCGCCGCGTTCGGGTACCCGCGGCTCTGGACAGGGTCCCGGTGTTCGTGGCCGCGGGCGCGGACGTGGCCGGCGCCCTCACGGCGCGGAGAATCGTGACCGGACGGTGACCCGCTCGTAAGTCCGGGTGCCCCTGGTGTTGGGATCGCGGTGCAAGCATGATCCCGAGCGCTACCTCAGCGCCCGGCCGTTGGCCGCAGGAGGCGAACGATGATCGACGCACTGGCTCAGCCGGGCCCGGCGAGCCCGCGGCCCGAGCCCCGCGAGCCCGGCCAGCCCCACGAACCCGGCCAGCCCCACGAACCCGGCTAGTTCAGAGAGCCCCCAGAGCCCTGAGGGCCTGCCCCCGATCACCGATTCCTACTGGCTGTCGGACATGGACGGCGTCCTGGTCCACGAGGAGAGCATGATCCCCGGTGCGGACCGGTTTATCCAGGCCCTCCGGGAACAAGCACGGGGCTGGCTGCTCATGACCAACAACTCGATCTACACCCCTCGGGACCTTGCGGCCCGACTAGCCGCCTCGGGCGTGGACGTGCCCGAGCACAACATCTGGACCTCCGCCCTGGCGACGGCCCAGTTCCTCGCCCAGCAGCGACCGGGCGGAACAGCGTTCGTGGTCGGCGAGTCGGGTCTGACGACCGCCCTGCACGAGGTGGGGTACACCCTGGTCGACCGCAAGCCGGACTACGTCGTGATCGGCGAGGTCCGCACGTACTCCTTCGAAGCCATCACCCATGCCATCCGGCTCATCGAGGGCGGCTCGCGGTTCATAGCGACGAACCCCGACGCCACCGGTCCGTCGACGCAGGGCACGCTGCCGGCCACCGGGGCGGTGACGGCTCTGATCACCGAGGCCACTGGCCGGCGCCCGTACAACATCGGCAAGCCGAACCCCCTGATGATGCGCTCCGCTCTGACCAGGCTCGGCGCCCACTCAGAAGAGTCGATCATGGTTGGCGACCGGATGGACACCGACATCAAGACCGGCCTGGAGGCAGGGATGCGTACGGTGCTCGTCCTCACGGGCGTGACGAAGCCGAAGGACACCGACAGCTACCCGTACCGCGCGACGTACACGGTCGGCTCGGTCGCGGATCTGGTGAGCAGCGCGGCCTGAACCGGCGGACTCGAGAACGGGCGCGGGCACCGCGGGCCTGAGGCGCAGCAGGCGCGAAGCGCGCGCCGGCCCGAGGCGCAGCCGGCCCGAGGCACCGCCGGCCCGAGGCACCGCGGGTACGAGGCACCGCGGGCCTGATGCTGCTGTCAGCCCACTGCGGGCTCGGCGGCCACCACCGTGAGGTCCGAGCGGTCAGCCAGTACGTCGACAGCCACCTCGTCGCCGTCGCGCATCTCACCGGCCAGCAGGCCGCGGGCCAGCTTGTCCCCGATCGCGGTCTGGACCAGCCGCCGCAGCGGGCGGGCGCCGTACACCGGATCAAACCCGTTGATCGACAACCAGTCCCGCGCCGCCTCCGTCAGCGTCAGCTCGAGGCGCCGGTCGGCGAGCCGCCGTCGCAGCTGATCGACCTGGATGTCCACGATCCGAGTAAGGTCCTCGCCGCTGAGGCTGTGGAAGACCTCGATACCGTCGAGCCGGTTGAGGAACTCCGGCTTGAACGCCGTCCGGGCCGCCTCTCGTACCGCATTCTCCTTCTGCTCATCGGTGAGCAGCGGGTCGGCGATCGCGTGGGACCCGATATTGGACGTGAGCAGCAGGATCGCGTTGCGGAAGTCCACGGTCCGTCCCTGGCCGTCGGTCAGCCGACCGTCGTCGAGGACCTGGAGCAGCACGTCGAAGACCTCCGGGTGGGCCTTCTCCACCTCGTCGAGCAGGATCACCACGTACGGCCGACGCCGCACGGCCTCCGTCAGCTGGCCCCCTTCCTCGTACCCGACATAACCCGGGGGAGCTCCGATCAGCCGCGCGACCGAGTGCTTCTCCCCGTACTCACTCATGTCGATGCGGACCATCGCACGCTCGTCGTCGAACAGGAACTCCGCGAGCGCCTTCGCCAGCTCCGTCTTGCCCACGCCGGTCGGCCCGACGAAGAGGAAGGAACCCGTCGGGCGGTCCGGGTCGGCGATACCCGCGCGAGCCCGCCGGACAGCGTCGGACACCGCATGCACCGCCGCCGCCTGGCCGACCACCCGCCGGTCCAGCTCCTGCTCCATGCGCAGCAGCTTGGCGGTCTCGCCCTCGAGCAGCCGCCCGGCCGGGATGCCGGTCCAGGCCGAGACCACCTCGGCGATGTCGTCGGGGCCTACCTCTTCCTTGACCATCGGCTCCAGCGCAGCTTGCTGATCCTCCTCGGCCTGGGCGGCAGCCTCGATCTCCTTCTCCAGCGCGGGGATCTCCGCATACGCGAGTCGGCTCGCGGTTTCCAGGTCGCCCTCCCGCTGCGCCCGCTCCAGCTGACTGGTCAGGTCGTCGAGGCGGCCCTTGAGATCCCCGATCCGGTTCAGTCCGGACTTCTCCCGGTCCCACCGGGCGAGCAGCCCCGCGAGCTCCTCCTCGCGGTCGGCCAGATCCCGCCGCAGCTTCTCCAGCCGGGTCCGGCTCGCCTGGTCCTCCTCCTGCTGCAGCGCAAGCTCCTCCATGCGGAGCCGGTCCACCGTGCGCTGCAGCACGTCGATCTCCACCGGGCGGGAGTCGATCTCCATCCGCAGCCGCGACGCGGCCTCGTCCACCAGGTCGATCGCCTTGTCCGGGAGCTGGCGCGCCGCGATGAAGCGGTGTGACAGGGTCGCCGCCGCGACCAGGGCCGCGTCGCTGATGACCACCTTGTGGTGCGCTTCGTAGCGGCCCTTCAGGCCACGCAGGATCGCAATGGTGTCCTCCACGCTCGGCTCGGCGACCAGCACGGGCTGGAAGCGGCGTTCCAGAGCGGGGTCCTTCTCCACGTTCTCCCGGTACTCATCCAGCGTGGTGGCACCGATCATGCGCAGCTCGCCTCTGGCCAGCATCGGCTTGAGCATGTTGCTCGCGTCGAGGGAGCCCTCCGCCTTTCCGGCGCCGACGACCGTGTGCATCTCGTCGATGAAGGTGACGACCTGTCCTTCGGACTGCTTGATCTCGTCGAGAACGGCCTTCAGCCGCTCCTCGAACTCGCCCCGGTACTTCGCACCAGCGACCAGGGCACCCATGTCCAGGGCCACCAACTGCTTGCCCCGCAGCGACTCGGGCACATCGCCCGCGATGATGCGCTGTGCCAGTCCCTCGACGACCGCGGTCTTTCCGACGCCCGGCTCGCCGATCAGGACCGGGTTGTTCTTGGTGCGTCGCGAGAGCACCTGTACGACGCGGCGGATCTCCGAGTCCCGCCCGACGACCGGGTCCAGCTGTCCCTCCCGGGCCCTCGCCGTGAGGTCGACTCCGTACTTCTCCAGTGCCTGGTAGGAGCCCTCCGGGTCGGGAGTGGTCACCCGGCGCTCACCACCCCGCACCGTGGGCACGGCTGCGCGTAGCGCGTCCGCTGCAGCGCCGGCCTTGCTGAGCACCGCCGAGGCGTCACCTCCTTCCACCGCGATGGCGATCAGCAGGACCTCCGCCGAGATGTACTCATCACCCAGCCGAGCCGCCTCGGCGTTGGCGGCATTGAGGACCGCCAGGGTCTGGCGCGAGGGGGCGGGCTGCGACACCGTGCTTCCGGCGGCTTTCGGCAGCCTGGCCAGAGCGGTGGAAGCCGCTGTCAGCACCGAGCCGGGGTCGGCGTCGGCAGCCTCCAGCAGCGGCCGTGCCGTACCGTCGGCTTGCTCCAGGAGCGCTACCAGCAGGTGCAGGGGCTCCAGGTTGGGGTTGCCGTCCGAGGCCGCGCGCTGCACGGCCTGCGACAGGGCCTGTTCGGCCTTGGTGGTCAGGTTCTGGTTTGCCACTGTGTCTATGTCCTTGTCCGTGCGAACGTGTCGGATTGTCTCGGGTGCAGCTCCGTCGGACCGCCAGCCGGGAAGGTGATGAGGACGACGGGTTGCGACGCGTCGTCCCCGATCTGGGGCCACCGGCGTCGGTAGGCGGTCACGGCCTCGTCGTACCCGTCGTCCTCGGGTTCGAGGACCCGGGCATGTCCGGCGCGGACCGTGCCCCGCACCCGGACCCGGATCGGCCGTCCGTCCCCGCGGAAGACCCGCCACCAAGTCTTCTTTGCGGCGCCGCCGACGTACACGACCAGCCCGTCGCCGTCCTCGGCATACTGCGTGACCAGCGCGATCCGGCGGCCGCTCCGCGGCCCGACGTATCCCAGCTCCACGAGCGCTCCGCTGAGGACACGGTGGGCGGGCGAGGCCAGCACGCCCCCGGTGAGCGCGTTGGCGACGGAGCGCCGCGACCGGTTGAGCGCCCGCAGGGCGCCCGTCGCCCGGCCGGGCTCGTCAGGCAGGGTCACAGCGTCTCCTTGGGTTTCTGACCGGTCTCTCAGTAGCGGACCGCCCGGGTCCGGCGACGAGCGGGGCGCCACAGAGTGAGCTCGCTCGCCGACTGCCGGAACGGTACGAGCTCGGCACGGTAGAACGAGTGCAGCGACTCCTCCCGCCGCTGCGCGTCCACATCGGCCCGCGCCAGTCGAAGGGTGAGCTCCGCGATCCGGTCCTCCAGCTCGGCGACCAGCTCCGTGAGCTCGAGGATGCGCCGGACCCCACCGAGGTTGATGCCTTCCTCCTGCGACAGCTGCTGCACGGTACGCAGCCGCTGGATCTGCCGCAGGCTGTAGCGGCGCCCGCCGCCGGCTGTGCGGTCGGCGGTCACCAGCCCCATCCGGTCGTACTGCCGCAGCGTCTGCGGGTGCATGCCGGCGAGCTGGGCAGCCACGCTGATGATGAAGACCGGTTCGTCGATGTCGAGGTTGTGGTCGTTCGTCATGACATGTCCGCCTGACCCTCGACCTCGGCGCGGTCAACGGCTTCGGTGATCTCCGGCCGCGGATCCTGGGGCTGTGCCTTTGCGAAGGCCGCTAGCGCGTTCTTGCCCTCCTTGGAGAGCTTGCTGGGCACGACCACGTTCACGGTGACCAGCAGGTCGCCGGTGCGACCGCCCCGCTCGACGCCCCGGCCCCGGACCCGCAGCGTCCGTCCCGAGCTGGTGCCGGCGGGAATCCGCAGCGTGACCGGTCGGTCCAGCGTCGGCACGGTGACCAGCATTCCGAGCGCGGCCTCCGGGAACGTGATCGGCAGGGCAAGCGTCAGGTCGTCGCCGCGACGCCCGAACAACGGGTGCGGCCGTACGTGGACCAGGACATGCAGGTCACCGGCAGGTCCGCCGTTGGCGCCCGCGGATCCTTTGCCCTTGACCCGGATGCGCTGACCGTCCCTGACCCCCTTGGGAATCCGTACGTTGACCGTCCGCGTACCCACGACCAGGCCTTCGCCTGCGCACTCGGGGCAGGGTGTGTCGATGATCTTGCCTTGGCCGCGGCACTCCCGGCACGGTTCGCTGAAGCTGAACGTGCCCTGGTCGCGGCTGGTCAGCCCGACGCCGTTGCAGACCGGGCAGGTCCTCGGTGACGTACCGGGCGCCGAGCCGAGCCCGGCGCAGGTGGGACAGGTGTGCGGCGAGGTGACTGACAGCGCGACCACGCCGCCGGTGAAGGCCTCCTCGAAGTCAACGGTCACCTCCCCCTCGACGTCCCGGCCGCGCCGCGGCCCCTCGGTGGTCGGGCGGCCACCTCGGTTGAACAGATCGCCGAAGATGTCCCCGAAACCACGACCCCCAGCGCCACCGGCGCGGCCACCGAAGAGGTCATCAAGGTTGACGTTGAAACCCGGACCGGCTCCACGGCCCGACGCCCCGCCGGGCATCCGGAAGCCGGACCCCAGCAGGGACCGCTGCTCGTCGTACTCGCGCCGTTTCTCCTTGTCGGAGAGCACGTCGTAGGCTTCCGACACTTCCTTGAAGCGCTCCTCGGCCTTGGCGTCGCCGGGGTTGCGATCCGGGTGCAGCGTCTTGGCCAGCTTGCGGTAGGTCGTACGGATCTCGTCCGCGCTCGCGTCCTTGGAGACGCCGAGCGCCTTGTAGTAGTCCTTGTCGATGTTCACTCAGCACCTCCTCCCAGATCTGTGTCGCCGTACCGGTTCAGGGGCCTTCTCCGGGTGAGACATCCTGGGCACGGCCTTCCTCGCCGTGCCCGGTACGGTGCGGCAGCGGATGCTCCGGCTCCGCCACGGCCACCATGGCAGGTCGGAGCAGACGCTCCCCGAGACGGTATCCGCGACGCATGACAGCCGAGCAGACGGTTTCCACGACGTCCGAGCTCATGCTGTGCGTCACGGCCTCGTGGATGTTCGGGTCGAAGACGTCCCCGACCTCGCCGAAGACCTCGACCCCGGCCTTCGACACGACACTCTCGAGGGAGTCGGCCACGGCCCGGAAGCCGCCGTTGAGGTCCCCGTGCGAGCGGGCGCGGTCGATGTCGTCGAGGATCGGGAGAATCTCAGTCACCAGCGTGGCGACGCCGAGCTGACCCGCCTGGGCCAGATCCCGATCCACCCGCTTGCGGTAGTTGACGAACTGCGCCTGCAGCCGCTGCAGATCCTCGGTACGCTCGCCGATCTCGTTCTCACGCTCCGCCAGCTCGGTACGCAGCTCATCGATCAGGGCTGAGTCCGCGCTGCTGGCCGGTAGGGACTCCCCCTGCCCCGTCGGCGGCGCATCGGCGGGCCCCACTTCCCCGCCCTGCGGCGCAGGGCCGCCGACCGGCTGCCGGACCTGCCCCGTGACGGGGTCGATCCGGCGCCGGTCACGGATGACGACGCGCTCGGGCTCCTCCTCGAAACGCTGATCCGCCATACTCAGGAGTCCTTGCCCGACTCGGGGTCATCGATGATCTCGGCATCCACGATGTCTTCGTCGGCTGCCTCCGGTCCGGCGGACTCACCCGCTGCACCCGGACCGCCCGGCCCCTCCGCACCCGCCTGGGCGCCGGCCTGCTCGTACATCTGGGTGCCGATCGCCGTGGACAGCGTCGCCACCTTCTCCTGGGCGCTCTTCATCGCCTCGTAGTCCTCGCCCTTGAGCGTGGTCTCGAGGTTCGCCAGTGCGCCCTCCAGCTCGGTCTTCTTCTCCGCGGGGATCTTGTCGGCGTTCTCGCTGAGGAACTTCTGGGTCTGGTAGTGCAGCGACTCGCCGTTGTTCTTCAGCTCCGCCTGCTCCCGCCGCTTCGCGTCCTCGGCCGCGTGCGCCTCGGCGTCGCGCATCATCGACTCGATGTCGTCCTTGGGCAGGGCCGAGCCGCCCGTGATGGTCATCGACTGCTCCTTGCTCGTACCCAGGTCCTTGGCGGAGACGTGCACGATGCCGTTGGCGTCGATGTCGAAGGACACCTCGATCTGGGGCACGCCCCGGGGAGCCGGTGCGATGCCGGTCAGCTCGAACTTGCCGAGCAGCTTGTTGTAGGCGGCCATCTCTCGTTCACCCTGGTAGACCTGCACCTGTACGGACGGCTGGTTGTCATCCGCGGTGGTGAAGATCTCCGATCGCCGGGTCGGGATCGTGGTGTTGCGCTCGATGAGCTTGGTCATGATCCCGCCCTTGGTCTCGATGCCCAGGGACAGCGGGGTCACGTCGAGCAGCAGGACGTCCTTGACGTCACCCTTGAGCACCCCTGCCTGCAGGCTCGCCCCGACGGCGACGACCTCGTCCGGGTTCACCGACTTGTTGGGCTCCGTACCGGTCAGGCTGTTGACCAGCTCCTGCACGGCAGGCATCCGGGTAGATCCGCCGACCAGCACGATCTGGTCGATGCCGGAGATGTCGATGCCGGCGTCCTTGATGGCCTGGTTGAACGGGCCCTTGCAGCGGTCGAGCAGGTCGGAGGTCATGCGCTGGAACTCCGACCGGGAGAGGTCTACCTCCAGGTGGAGCGGTCCCTCGGCCCCGGCGGTGATGTAGGGCAGGTTGACCGAGGTGGTCTGCTGACCCGAGAGCTCGATCTTCGCCTTCTCGGCGGCCTCCCGCAGCCGCTGCATCGCCATCTTGTCCTTGGACAGGTCGATGCCCTGCTGGTTCTTGAACGTGGTGACGAGGTGATCGATGATGCGCTGGTCCCAGTCGTCACCACCGAGGTGGGTGTCACCTGCGGTGGACTTGACCTCTACCACGCCGTCGCCGATCTCCAGCAGCGAGACGTCGAACGTGCCGCCGCCGAGGTCGAACACCAGAATCGTCTGGTGCTTGTCGGCCTTGTCCAGACCGTAGGCGAGCGCAGCGGCGGTGGGCTCGTTGATGATCCGCAGCACCTCGAGCCCTGCGATCTGGCCGGCCTCCTTGGTGGCCTGGCGCTGAGAGTCGTTGAAGTACGCGGGCACGGTGATCACGGCCTCGGAGATCGGCTCTCCGAGGTAGGACTCGGCGTCACGCTTGAGCTTCTGCAGCACGCGGGCCGAGATCTCCTGCGGCCGGTACGGCTTACCGTCCACGTCCCGGCTCCAGTCCGTACCCATGTAGCGCTTGATGGAGCGGAAGGTGCGATCGGGGTTGGTGACCGCCTGACGCTTGGCCACCTCACCGACGAGCACCTCGCCGTTCTTGGCGAACGCCACCACCGACGGGGTGGTCCGCGCGCCTTCGGCGTTCGGAATGACGGTGGGCTCGCCGCCCTCCATCACCGACACCACCGAGTTGGTCGTTCCCAGGTCAATGCCGACCGCTCTGGTCACCAGTCCTCCTTCGGGCGCCGTGGTGGCGCCTTCGTTGCGGGCACGTGCCCGCTCGTCCGTTCATGGTCCGATCATGAAGTTGTCGGGTTCACCGAACTCGCGTCGAGGCGAGTCCAGATACCTGAGTCTAGAACGCTCAACTTTGCTGCGCCATTCCGTCATGGGTCAGCATCGGGTGCGCGTCGCGCCACATCGAGCGTGCTGCGGCTTGGGAGGGCGAGTTTCGACGTACCCTGCGCGTACGCTCGCCCGTCTGCCCTGTCCGCCAGGGACTGACAAGAACGCTGTCCGTCAGCCCTGTCCGTCAGCCCAGTGGGAAGGACTCCCTCCGTGGAAGCTCAGATGATCGTCCGCCTCGCCGTAGGCCTTGCGATCACGATCGCCGCGCTCGCGATTGTCGGCCACCGCGTCTGGTGGCTGTTCACACTAGACCGCTCGGCGCAGCCCGCTCCGATCCGCGGCACGCAGCAGATCGACGCCCGGATCGAGGCCGAGGCTTCCGAGGTCCTGGGGCAGCGCAAGCTGCTGAAGTGGACCTTGCCGGGCATTGCGCATGCGTTCGCCTTCTGGGGCTTCCTGGTCCTGGGTCTGACCATCGTGGAGGCCTTCGGCGCGCTGTTCGAGGCCGACTTCTACATCCGACCCTCGATCATCGGCAACAACGCCTTCATCGGCTTCATCGAGGACCTCTTCGCTGTCCTGGTGCTCGTCGCCCTGGCGATCTTCGCCGCGATCCGGGTCAAGAACGCGCCCAAGCGCAAGGGCCGCGACTCCCGCTTCTTCGGTTCACATCTCGGAGCGGCCTGGCTGGTGCTGTTCCTGATCTTCCTGGTCATCTCCACGCTGCTGATCTACCGTGGCGCGCAGATCAACACCACGGTGTTCACCGCGGAAGAGGGCGAGGCGGTCCGCGCCTTCCCGTACGACCCGGACTGGGCGTTTGCCTCCAACGCGGTCGCGCAGGTGCTCGAGCCGCTCGGGGCCTCCGCCAACGAGTGGATCGAGACGGCCTTCATCCTCCTCAACATCGGCGTCATCCTGGGCTTCCTGATCCTCGTGCTGTACTCCAAGCACGCCCACATCTTCCTGGCGCCGATCAACGTCTTCTTCTCCCGCCGCCCCAACGGACTGGGCCCGCTGCTCCCCGTCTTCTGGAACGGCCAGCGGGTGGACTTCGAGGACCCCAAGGACGACGACTCCTTCGGGCGGGGGTCCATCGAGGACTTCACCTGGAAGGGCTACCTGGACTTCGAGACCTGCACCGAGTGCGGACGCTGCCAGTCCCAGTGCCCCGCCTGGAACACCGGCAAGCCGCTGTCTCCGAAGCTTCTGATCATGAACCTTCGCGACCACATGTTCGCCGCCGCCCCCTACCTCATGAGTGGCGGCTCGGCGATGTCCGAGGAGGACAAGGCCAAGCTCCCCGAGGCCGTGCTGGCGGAGATCGAGCGCCCACTGGTCGGCTCGGAGCCCAATGAGGAGGAGAACGCCGCCGTCGGGACCCACGCGGCGCACGAGGGCTCGGTCATCCCGTACGACATGCTCTGGTCCTGCACCACATGCGGCGCCTGCGTCGAGCAGTGCCCGGTTGACATCGAGCACATCGACCACATCGTGGACATGCGCCGCTACCAGGTGCTGGTGGAGTCGAACTTCCCCAGCGAGGCGGGCGTCATGCTGCGCAACATCGAGAACAAGGGGAACCCCTGGGGGATGAACGCCAGCGCGCGTGAGGACTGGACCCAGGCGCTGGACTTCGAGGTACCCCGGGTCGGCGAGGTGGAGCTCGCCGATGTCGACTACCTGCTCTGGGTCGGCTGTGCCGGCGCGCTGGAGGACAAGGCCAAGAAGGTCAGCCAGGCGGTCGCCGAGCTGCTTCATGCCGCCGATGTCTCCTTTGCCATTCTCGGCAGCGAGGAGACATGCACCGGCGACCCCGCCCGTCGGCTGGGCAACGAGTTCGTCTTCTACGGACAGGCCGTCCAGAACGTGGAGATGCTCAACGAGGTCGGGGCGAAGCGCGTCATCACCACGTGTCCTCACTGCATGAACACCCTTGGCAACGAGTACCCGCAGTTCGGCGGCAACTACGAGATCATCCCGCACACCGTCCTGCTCTCCCGGCTGGTCGTCGAGGGCCGGCTCACTCCGGTGCAGTCGGTGGACGCCAAGGTCACCTACCACGACCCCTGCTACCTGGGACGCCACAACAAGGTGTACACCCCCCCGCGCGAGGTGCTGAGCAACGTGCCAGGGCTGACCACCCAGGAGATGCACCGCCACAAGGACCGGGGCTTCTGCTGCGGCGCCGGCGGGGCGCGCATGTGGCTGGAGGAGAAGATCGGCAAGCGCGTCAACGTGGAGCGCACGGACGAGGCGCTCGCGCTCGACCCTGACATCATCTCCACCGCCTGCCCGTTCTGCATCGTGATGCTCGATGACGCGGTCACCGCCAAGAAGCAGAGTGGCGAGGCGCGCGAGGGCGTCGAGGTGCTCGACGTCTCGCAGATTCTGCAGCGCTCGATGAAGGCCAAGGAGCCGGTCGCAGTGGCAGTCGGCTCCGGCGGGTCCGCCTCGGAGGCCGACGTCGCTGCCGGCGGGGCGCCGGTGATCGAAGGCAGCGCCGTGTCGGTTGATCCCGGTTCGGCTGCGCCGGAGAGCCCGAGTGGCCCAGCGGCCAGCCCCGACCTCCCCGAGAAGCCCGGACCGTCGGACAACGCGTGAGGTCCGCGCGGAGCTCCGCGGCGCTCGCGGGGCTTCTCGCGAGCACCGCCCTGGCGGTTGCCGCCTGTGGCACGGACGCACCAGAGACCCGCGACCTGAGCGTCATGACCCAGAACATGTACCTGGGGGCGGATGTCACCGAGCTCTTCGGGGCATCGAGCACCTCAGACCTGGCGGGCAGGGCCACGAGGCTGTGGGAGCAGGTCCAGAACAGCGACGTACCCGGCAGGGTGAACGCCGTCGCGAGAGCGATCTACACCTCCGGCGTCGATGTGGTCGGACTGCAGGAGGTGAGCCTGTGGCGCACGGACCCCGCCGCCAACGGGCCGGTGACCCCCGCGACAGACGTCGAGCTGGATGTCCTGACCATGCTCACCGATGCTCTCGACAAGCTCGCCGGGGAGGACGGCCAGCAGTACGAGGTCGGGCCAGTCGCTGAGGAGTTCGACGGCGAGGTGCCGACCAACCTGGGCTTCGACGTTCGGCTCACCGATCGCGACGTCATCCTGTACCGAACCGGTGGCAGCGATCTGCAGGAGGAGATGACGGTCGAGTCGGTGGGGTCTGGCCAGTTCGACGCGGCTCTCGAGGTCGAGGCGATCCCCGGCACGACCGTCACCGTGCCACGCGGCTGGACCGCGGTCGACGTCACGCTGGGCGGGGACCGGACGGTACGGGTCTACAACACCCATCTGGAGGCGGTCGAGGGGCCTGAGCAGGAGGCTCAGGGTGCGGAGCTCCGCTCACTGGCTGAGAACTCCTCGTCTGTCGTGGTGCTCGGCGACTTCAACTCCGGCCCGGAGGAGGAGGTGGACACCCCGACGTACCAGCAGTTCCTCGATGACGGCTACCGCGACGCCTGGGGCGGAGACCCCGGCTCCGGCGCCACCTGCTGCCAGTCGCCGGACCTGCGCAACCAGTCGTCCCAGCTCGACACCCGCATCGACATCATCATGCTGCGTGGCGTCTCGTCCACCGGCGCGGCGCGGCTGGGCGCGTCCGAGGAGGAACGTACGAAGTCCGGTCTGTGGCCCTCGGACCACGCAGGCGTCACGGCCGCACTGCTCGTACGGGTCCCCGAGTAGGAAGCGGTCGGCCCCCAACCCCGATACGGTCCGCGATCTGGCACGGAACCGCGACTTTTCGCGGACCTCATCGGGGTGAGTGCGAGCGCAATCTGGGTGGGGTGCGAGGGGGGCTCGGGTGCGGGCCTACGGGCGGGGGGGAGCCGGACTGATCCGCGTGAGATGGAAGTTCACGTGGGACCGCGACGGCGTCGGCCCCCGCTGCCCCTGGTAGCGGCTCCCGTACGTGGATGTCCCGTACGGGTGCTCAGCCGGCGAGGACAGCCGGAACAGGCACAGCTGCCCGATCTTCATGCCGGGCCACAGCTTGATGGGCAGCGTGGCCACATTGGACAGCTCCAGGGTCACGTGACCGCTGAAGCCCGGGTCGATGAAGCCCGCGGTGGAATGGGTCAGCAGCCCAAGCCGGCCCAGCGAGGACTTGCCCTCGAGCCGGCCAGCCACATCGTCGGGAAGTGTGACCACCTCGTAGGTCGAGGCCAGCACGAACTCACCGGGGTGCAGGATGAACGGGTCGCCATCCCCAGGCTCCACCAGTCTCGTGAGGTCGGGCTGGTCGACCGCCGGGTCGATGTGGGGATAGCGGTGGTTCTCGAAGACCCGGAAGAAGCGGTCGAGCCGTACGTCGATGCTGGACGGCTGCAGCATCTCGGGCGCCCACGGCGCAACTGACACCCGCTCCGCAGCGATCTCGGCCCGGATGTCCCTGTCGGACAGCAACACTCGGGAAGCCTATCGGCTCACTGGCGCAGCGGGGCGCGCAGCGACTGGATCTGGGCCGTGGACCAGTTGAGGAGGTCCGTCTCGGTCGGCATGACTTCTTCCGCGACCTCCCGACGGAGCTGCTCCAGCAGACCCAGGACGCCGAGCCCGGCCAGCAGCCCGCCCATCGTCCCGCTCCGGCCGCGCGAGGCGTTCTCCGCGATCACCTCCAGCTGGCGCTTGAGGAGGCGGGAGCGGTCGGTCGCGTCCTTTCCGACCGATCGCGTGCGATGGATCTCCAGCAGCGCGTCCACCACGTCCGCGAGAACCGCAGGGTCGACGGGTACCGGCAGCATGGCCCGCCGTCCCAGCCTGTCGATGAGCAGGGTGCCCAGCTCCCGTACCTGCGAGTCGACAATCTGCAGGCGCTGGTAGCGCTCCGAGATGCGCTGCAGTCGATCGGTGTCCACCCCGCGCCCGAAGACTCGCGTACGGGCGGCGTCGAAGACCACGAACACCTCGTTGGTCGAGGTGTCCCGCGCCTCGTGCTGGCTCAGAAGTGCCTGCTCGAGCTGGGTCGTAGCGGCCTGAGTATCCGCACCGGCCCGGAGCAGGTCGGCCGTACGTCGCATCCCGGTCACGACGGTTGCTTCCCATGCCGACAGCGCATTCTCGGCGTCTTCGTAGTGCAGGCGCGTGGCGAAGACCAGAACCACCAGGATCCCGACCACCCCTCCCAGTACCGCCTCCTGCATCCGCTCGACTGCGAAGGCGAGAGCTGAGCCGCCGAGCAGGACCATGAGCAGTGCCGACACTGGTACCTGTCCGGTTGCGGTCGGGCCCAGGGGCAAGAACCGACCCATAGCCAGCCCGCCCAGGATCGCCACGAAGATCGCCAGCGAGGTACTGCTGAACACCGACGCCGACACGGCCCCCCACAGCAGGCCCATGATGACCCCGAGCAGAGTCTGCAGTCCCAGCCCGAACGTGGAGAACAGGCTGCGCTGCGTCACGTACAGGGCAGTCAGCGGTGCGAACGTCGGGGTCTCGACGTCGAGCACGTACCGTGCCGCAGCCCAGGAGGCGGCCACCGCGAACGCGGTCCGGGCCAGGGTGGAGATCCGCGAGGTGCCGTGGCCCTGGGCCCGCAGGGCAGCACCCATGTCCGTCGCCATGGGAAACGGCGGAGCGGGCAGTCGTCGCCTCAGTCCCATGCTCCCTCGCCTCCCCACAGCGGCTCGCGTACCTCCGCTGCGTCAGATCGCCGCTGTCATCTTCTCTCGCGGCTCGCGGTAGGTCAGCACGCGGTAGAGTTGAACATCGTCGGCGCCTGGGCACAGCGTTGCGGAGGGCGACGTACGCGGGTGTAGTTCAATGGCAGAACATCAGCTTCCCAAGCTGACAATGCGGGTTCGATTCCCGTCACCCGCTCCAGTGTTTCCCCCGGTCAGGGCGATCTCTAGGCCCTGTCGGACCTCCCTGAGAGTCTCGCGTGGGTCGGCTCGTGGGATAACGTGCCACTCGCGAACGAGTGCTAGAGCTGATGAAGGACCAGCCCGACCCGGGCGTGCTCACCTGGGCGACCGCGCTCGAGCAGAGCGAGGTGACGATCAGCGTCGTGACGGTCCAGGAGATCGAGCGCGGCCTGGCCCGCCTGCCGGTGGGGCGCAGGCAGCGCACCCTGACCGATCGGTGGCACCAGCTGCTCGAGGCCTACGCCGACATGGTCCTCATGTACGACGTGCCCGCCGCCCAGGCGGCCGCGACCGTCCTGGTTTACCGCGAGACGGCGGCCGGCCGATCAGCCTCGCCGACGCCGAGATCGCCGGGACATGCGTGTCGCAGGACGCGCCCCTGGCTACCCGCAACACCGCCGACTTCGCCGGCATCCCCGGCCTGACGCTCATCGACCCGTTCGCCTGACCTTGGGAGGAGACGCACTCGCATCCTCCCCCGCTGGCCCGGCCGGAGAGCAGGGACGATAATCGCAGGCGATGATCTCCTACGAGCTCGCGCACCTGCTCAAGGACGCAGGTCTGACCTGGGAACCCTCGTCCGGCGACCGCTTCTGCGTACCCGACCGTGACATGGACGACCAGGTCTTCGTGATCGCAGACATGACCGTGGACGTGCACGACCTTCCGCAAGGGCGGGTCATCGGGTTCAACGGGACCTTGGAGTGGGCGCTGGACAGCCTCGAGCAGCAGGAAGCGCTGTGGCTGCCGAGGGAGGACCAGCTGCGGGAGCAGCTCGGCGAGGCATTCGTACGGCTGGAAAGGCCCTGGCCGGGGTCGTACCAGGTGTCGTTCCGACTCGGCGAGGACATCCGTACGGTCACCGCCGTACACGCCGACGAAGCGTACGGCCGGGCCCTTCTGGTCACGATGACCGCTCGGACCGCAGTGGGATGAAGGTCACCATCGGTAGATTGGCAGAGTTTCGGAAACGGCGTTAACTTTCCAGGAGTCCGCATACGGCAACAAGCCGCGCGGCGAGGTCCGACGAGACAGAGGAGACGCGGTGGCCAGCACACCAGCCTCGGGCAGCACCACCGCCGAACCGGATGGCGACGGTTCCGGACCGAGCCGTACGAAGCGGTTGCGCTGGCTGCTGCCGGCCCTGGTTCTGCTCGGCTGGCTCGTGTCTTCGGCGTTCACCGGCCCCGCGACCGGGTTGCTCGGCGAAGTCCAGGAGAACGACTTCGCTGCTTTTCTGCCCGCCAGCGCTGAGTCCACGCAGGTCATCGACATCCAGGAGCAGTTCTCCGATCAGGAGACCATCCCCGGGATCATCGTCTGGGAGAGTGACGAGCCGGTCACGGACGCGGACCTGGCGGCCGTCAACGACCAGATTTCCGAGATCGCTCAGGTCGAGGGTGTGGCCGGGCCGGCGTCCCCGCCGACGGTCTCCGAGGACCAGCTGGCGATCGTGTCTTTCGTACCAATCTCCGACAGCCTCGACAGCGAAGAGATTGACGCGGCAGTAACGGAAATCCGGGACATCATTTCCGGTGCGACCGGGCTCACCGGCTACGTCACTGGAACAGCCGGAATCCTGGCGGACTTCGCCGAGGTGTTCGCCGACATCGACGGCCTGCTGCTGCTGGTCGCGCTGGGCGTGGTGCTGGTCATCCTGCTGATCGTGTACCGCAGCCCGCTGCTGCCCTTCGTGGTGCTGTTCGGGTCCCTCCTCGCCCTCAGCCTGGCGAGTGCCCTGGTCTACGTCCTGGCCAAGCAGGACATCCTCACTCTGAACGGACAGAGCCAGGGCATCCTCTTCATCCTGGTCGTGGGTGCCACCACGGACTACTCGCTGCTCCTGGTGGCGCGCTACCGGGAAGAGCTGCGCCGCCACGAGAACAAGTACGACGCCATGCGTGCCGCGTACCGGGCGGCGATCGAGCCCATCCTGGCGTCCGGCGGCACCGTCATCCTCGGCGTGATGATGCTCGTCTTCAGCGACCTCAACAGCAACCGAAGCCTCGGGCCGGTCGCGGCAGTGGGCATCCTCGGGGCACTCATGGCCGCCCTGACCTACCTGCCGGCGGCGCTGCTCCTGCTGGGCCGCAAAGCGTACTGGCCGGTGCACCCCGACTACGGCACCGAACGGCCCGCGGCAGGCTTCTGGGCAGGAGTCGCCCGGCTGGTCAGCCGGCACCCGCGCCGCATCTGGATCATCACGGCGCTGGCGCTGGGCGGATTCGCCCTCTACGCCACGCAGTTCGACGCCTCAGGCGTACCCCAGACCGACGCCTTCACCACTGAGACCAACGGCACGCAGGGCCAGAAGGTCCTGGCCGAGCACTTCCCCGGCGGGTCCGGCTCTCCCATCGTGATCATCGCGCCCGAGGCGGATGCCCAGGAGACGCTGGAGGCCGTACGGGGGACCGAGGGCGTGGCCTCAGCGACTCCGGTGACGGATCCGCCCGACGTACCCGGCGCCCCTGTCGCGGTGGTCGACGGTGTGGTTCAGATCGAAGCTGTCACCGACTACGAGCCCGACAGCGAGGAAGCCGAGCAGCTGGTCGTCGACCTGCGCGAGGACCTCGACGCGGTCTCGGAGGACATCCTGGTGGGCGGCAACACCGCGGTGAACCTGGACGTCAAGCTCACGACCCAGCGCGACCTGAAGGTCATCATCCCGTTGGTGCTGCTGGTCACCCTGCTGGTCCTGATGGCCCTGCTACGGGCGGTCGCCGCGCCGGTGCTGCTGATCGCCACCGTGGTGCTGTCGTTCGCAGCGACTGTCGGCGTCGCCGCGTTCGTCTTCTTCACCCTCGCGGGCATGGCGGGCTCCGATCCGGCGATCCAGCTGTTCGGATTCGTCTTCCTGGTCTCGCTGGGCATCGACTACAACATCTTCCTGATGACCCGGATCCGGGAGGAGTCGATCAACCTGGGAACCCGTCCGGGCATCCTCAAGGGACTGGCCGTGACAGGTGGAGTGATCACGTCCGCGGGCCTGGTGCTGGCCGCCACGTTCGGGGCGCTCATGGTGCTGCCGCTGCTCTTCCTGGTGCAGATCGCGTTCCTGGTGTCGTTCGGGGTCCTGCTCGACACCTTCGTCGTGCGGTCCCTGCTCGTGCCCGCGCTTGCCTACGACATCGGCCCCAAGGTGTGGTGGCCGAGCAAGCTCGCGAAGGCCGAGCAGCCCGACCACGGCGACCACGAGCTGGATGCGGAGCTCGCCGGCCTCGTGGCGAAGGAGTCCGCACGCGCGACCGAGTAGGCAGCCGGGTGGCAGAGGCCACCCCACCCGCCAGCCTGCTTGCCGCGGGAGGCGGAGGCCGCGACAGGCTCGCCAGCCCATCGCATGCCTGGTGATCTTGGCGCTAGTGAGTCCCCTCCGCCGTGATCATGGCGTCCGATGCGCCACCGCGGCGTGTCGCCTCCGCGCGCCATTCCCCAGCGCCATGATCACCCCGATCAAGGCGATCGAGCGCCATGATCACCCGGTCGGGAGGGTTCAGCGTGGGGATGGCGGGCCCGGTCGGTGGGGATGGCGGGCCCGGTCGGTGGGGATGGCGGGCCCGGTCGGTGGGGATGGCGGGCCCGGTCGGCGGGGAGCCCGCGAGGAGCCCGCACGGAGCCCGGACGGAGGCCGGACCGGAGCAGCACGGACCCGACAGCCTCGACTGTGGCCCGAGCGGGACATCACAGGGGGCCTCGCCGGGCCGCTGGCCCACCCCTAGTCCTGTGCCGTTCCGAACACACGACGCGTTTCGGTTGCCCAGGTTACTCGTGAGTAATATGGTCCAGTTACTGGCGAGTAACTGACCCGTCAGCAGTCGTCGTGTCTGCGGCGCAGCCCGACCCGGCTGGGCTCGGGCCCTCCCACCGGCCCCCTGACAACAGGAGCGAGTATGGGTCACTACAAGAGCAACCTGCGGGACATCGAGTTCAATCTCTTCGAGGTCTTCGGTGGCGGCGAGCGGCTGGGCACCGGCCCTTTCGCGGAGGTCGACGCCGAGGTGGCCCATGACGTACTGCGCCAGGCCGAGGAGATCGCAACCGGCCCGCTCGCCGAGTCCTTCGCCGACGCCGACCGCAACCCCCCGAAGTTCGACCCGGAGACCGGCACGGTCACGCTCCCGCAGTCGTTCAAGGACTCCTACAAGGTGCTCCTGGACTCCGAGCTGTGGCGACTCGAGCTCCCTGAGAGCATCGGCGGCTACGGCGCCCCGCCCTCGCTGCGGTGGTCCGTCGCAGAGCTGAAGCTCGGGGCCAACCCCGCCGCCTTCATGTACGAGGCAGGCTTCGGGTTCGCCACCATCGTCGACGACCTGGGGACCGAAGAGCAGAAGAAGTACGCGGAGTGGATGGTCGAGCGCCAGTGGGGTTCCACCATGGTGCTCACCGAGCCCGACGCCGGCTCCGACGTCGGTGCGGGCCGCGCCAAGGCGATCCAGCAGCCCGACGGCACCTGGCACATCGAGGGTGTGAAGCGCTTCATCACCTCGGGCGACTGGGACATCCCCGAGAACATCGTGCACCTGACCCTGGCCCGCCCCGAGGGAGCAGTTCCCGGTACCAAGGGCCTGAGCCTGTTCATCGTCCCGAAGTACATCCCGAACGAGGACGGCTCCAACGGCGAGCGCAACGGCGTCTAC
Source organism: uncultured Actinomycetota bacterium (assembly GCA_963752715.1). Lineage (GTDB taxonomy): Bacteria > Actinomycetota > Actinomycetes > Mycobacteriales > CAVVZQ01 > CAVVZQ01. The sequence goes on from CAVVZQ010000006.1 coordinate 518,800, forward strand.
GTCACCAACATCGAGAAGAAGATGGGCATCAAGGTCTCGGCCACCTGTGAGCTCACCTACGGCGAGAAGCACCCGGCGGTCGGCTACCTGCTCGGCGAGGAGCACGACGGCATCGCACAGATGTTCAAGGTGATCGAGTACGCCCGCATGATGGTGGGAACCAAGGCCATCTCCACGCTGAGCACGGGCTACCTCAACGCCCTCTCCTACGCCAAGGAGCGGGTGCAGGGGCCGGACCTGAGCGCCTTCATGGACAAGACCTCTCCGCGGGTGTCGATCATCCACCACCCCGACGTCCGCCGGTCACTGATGCTGCAGAAGGCGTACGCCGAAGGCCTGCGGGCCCTGGTCCAGTACACCGCGTCGATCCAGGACCAGGTCAAGATGGCCGAGTTCGACGGTGACGAGGAGCGGGCCAAGACCTACGAGCGCCTCAACGACCTCCTGCTGCCGCTGGTCAAGGGGGTCGGCTCGGAGCGCTCGTACGAGTACCTGGCGCAGTCGCTGCAGACGCTGGGCGGCTCCGGTTACACCCAGGACTACCCGATCGAGCAGTACATCCGCGACGCGAAGATCGACTCCCTGTACGAGGGCACGACCGCGATCCAGGGAATGGACCTGTTCTTCCGCAAGATGGTGCGCGACCAGTTCACGTCCGTCATGACGCTGGCCAACGAGATCAAGACGTTCGCCGAGGACGAGGCGGCGGACGCTCGGACGAAGGAGGACCGCGCCCTGCTGCTCACCGCCCTGGAGGACATCCAGGCGATGGTCGGATCCATGACCCAGAACGCCATGGCAGCCCAGGAGGACCCGCGCAACCTCTACAAGGTGGGGCTGAACACCACGCGACTGCTGATGTGCCTGGGCGACCTGGTCGTCGGCTTCCTTCTGCAGCGGCAGGCGGCGGTCGCCCTCGCAGCGCTCGACGCCGGGGCTTCCGCACGTGACGTCCCGTTCTACGAGGGCAAGCTGGCTGTGGCGCACTACTTCGCCAGCCAGGTGCTGCCCCGCCTCACCGCGGAGCGGAACGAGGCGGAGAACACCGACCTCGGAATCATGGACCTGGACGAGGCCAGCTTCTAGCGGCCGACGGATGGCCAACAGCCGGTGCGTGTGCCCGGCCCCGCAGGGGGCCGGGCACACTCGCATGTCCGGCCGTACGGAATGTGACGTTTTGCACCTTTCCGGAAGATCGCACGTCGCAAGGCCCTGGCGGCCTAGCCTGGCATCGGTTGGTGAGGTAATGTGATCGGCCGTGCCGCAGACTCGGACTCGGCTGCGCGATCCGCAGCGGTCCGCTACGGGGGCCGCTCGCACATCCACGAGCCAACCCACGCAGGTGAGTCGATGGGAGTCTCGTGCGAAGTCCCCTGGCCGCGATGCGCCAGCTAGGTCGCTCGGCCACGTTTGTCGTGGCCTTCTTGGTCGCCGTCCTCTTCGTCGGCGTTCCTTTCGCTGCCGTCGCGGCCGAGAGCAGCCCTCAGCCCAGCCCCTCCCCCTCCGCTTCGCCGTCGACCGCTCCTACTCCGAGCCGGGCACCGATAACCGACGAGGACCGGGCCCTGCTCGCCCGCCTCAAGGGCGATGCCGAGGAGCAGTTCGAGCTGCTGGCGGAAGCCACCGAGGCCTACGAGAAGGGCCGAGAGGAGCTCCTGAAGGCCGAGGAGGACGCCGACGCCGCCGACGAGGCGGCCGCCGCAGCGCTCGAGCGCTACAAGGTTGCCCGTGGCGAGCTTGAGATCTATGTCGGCGCCGCGTACCGGACCCCACTTCCCAGAGACGTACTGCTGCTTGCCGTACAGACCTCCGGCGAGGAGGACGCACTCCGCACCGCGACCGATCTCGAACAGATGTCGTACCGGCAGAGCGGCGTGGTCGACCGCACCGAGCGGCTCCGCGACGCCGCACGGCAGCTCGCCGAGGAGGCCAAGGCCAAACGCGAGGACGCCCGCGAGCAGGCAAAGGAACTCGACTCCGCGCGCCTGGAGCTCGTCGCAACGTCTGAGGAGGTCACGCAGCGCCTGACAGAGGCTGTCGAGCGCATCGGTGGCGCCGGCGGGTCACGCGCGAGCGCCGCTCAGGTATGGTCCTGCGACGGCGCGACTCTCATCGAGGTCGGCGTCTGGCCCAACGGTCTGATCCCCGCCGAAGCCCTCTGTGAACTCCCCCAGGAGGGCGAGAGCCTCCGGGGCGACGCCGCCAAGGGGTTCATCGAGATGAACGCGGCGTTCAACGAGCGCTTCGGCCACGACATCTGCGTGATCTCTTCCTACCGAGACCTCGCTACTCAGCAGCGCCTCTACGCCACCCGACCGCACCTCGCGGCAGTACCTGGCCGCTCCAACCACGGTTGGGGGCTCGCCGTTGACCTGTGCAACGAGGAGAGCCGGTTCAACACGGTCAAGTACAACTGGCTCAAGGCCAACAGCGCGCGATGGGGCTGGGTCCACCCCGACTGGGCGGAGCCAGACGGGGCGCGTCCCGAGTCGTGGCACTGGGAGTACGCCCTGGGCTAGCGCGTCAGCCCCAGACGATCCGTCCTGGCAGATCGCATCGGCTCACATCGACCGGGCGGGCCTGTCTCGATGCGGGTCGCCGGTACGGGATGATTCCGCCGTGGCGGCTCTCCCCGTTCTCTTCGTACACGGTCGCCCGTGGGGCCGAGACTCCGGGCTGCGGCGGCAGGAGCAGAAGGTGCTCTGGATCGCAGGGCTGTGGGAGGGACTGGAGCAGGCTGGCTACCCCGAGATCCCGCTGTCCAAGCTGGCAATCGTGGACTACCTCCCGCTCCTGGACGAGTACGCGCAGAAGGTCGACCGCGACACCATCAGAGCACTGGTCGACTCCATGGCCCTGGACATGGAGGCGGCAGAGAGCGATGTCGGGGGCACTCCGGCGGCACACGCCCCTCCGGAGGCCGTATGCGCGCACTGCAGACCCCGCCGAGAGGTGCCGGAGTGGGCTCCGGCCCGGTTCGTGTCCCAGGCCACGGCCGCACCTGCCTCCTCACGCCTGCTGCGTATGTTCCCGGACATCGCGGCCTACCTGGTACTGCAGGAGTTCCGGGAACGCGTTCACCAAGTCGTCCGAGCGTCCATCGCCGAGCACACCCCGTGCGTCATTGTTGCTCACAGTCTGGGAGCACTTGCCGCCATCAGGGCCGTGGCCAGCGGCCGCAGCGGCGTCCGTGCACTGGTCACCGTCGGATCACCGGCCGCGCTGCCGGCCCTGAGGGGACCGATGGAGGCGACCCTCAGGTCCGCGTTCCCCGAGATCAGCGGCCTTCCCTGGCTCAATGTGGTGAACCCCTACGACGGGGTCACGGGCGGCTTCCTCGCCGTGCCCCCTCACTTCCCCCCGACCGTCCGCAACCTGGTCGTAGCGAACCGAGGTGAACCACACAACGTGGGGCGCTACCTGTCACACCCACCGGTCGGGGCGTTCATTGCGGCTGCTGCGCAGCACCTCCGCAGCGAGGAAGACGACGGGGCGGGGCCGGGGCCCAGCCCAGGGTCCGGTCCAGGGTCCGGTACGGAGCCCAGCCCCAGGCCGGTGGCGCTCAGGCCTGTGTCGTCCCAGGACTGAGCCGTTCGAGCAGCGCACGCACTCGGGAGTCGAGCTCGTCGCGGATGCGCCGTACCTCATCCAGGGAGGCCCCGGCGGGGTCGCCGATGTTCCAGTCCTCGAGCCGGGCGGGCTCGTGCTCGGTCAGCAGCTCAGCGCAGCCCATGGTCACCACGGCGTCCGCCGCCGCTACTGCGTCCTCGGTCAGGGGCGCAGGTGTCAGCGCCCGGCCCGCCGCGCCGATCTCCTGCAGCGCAGTCTCCACGTTCGGGTCCTTGTCCCAATGGGCCCGCGCGGAGGCGACCCGGACAATGACCCGGTCGTTCGACCTCTCCTCAGTGAGTGCGGCTGCCAGCCGGGCCCGCGCCCCGCCGTTGCTCACGAACAGAACCTCGGGATGGACTTTGGGGATCAGGCCTTGCGCCAGGCCCGCCACCCGGAGCCGCTCTATCGCCTCGTGCTCGGTCAGACCGTAGACAAAAGCCGACAGTGCGCCCGCCCGCGTGACCCTGTCGAAGGAGGCACGAACCGCCTCCGCCACGGCTTCGGGACCAAACATGCCCTGATAGTGCTCGCCCACCCGGCGACGGACCCGCTCCAGGGAGCCGCCCACGTCGGCGAGCTTGGTGTCAGTCAGATCCACGGCGCAATGATCTACCCGAATCGGGCACCAAGGCAACTTCCACCCCGTCGGGGCGCGTCATGCGAGTCATCGCCAGACACCCCGCCAGGGCCGAGGACACCTAGTCCACGCGGAGTCCGGTGATGGAACGGCTGATCACCAGCCGCTGCATCTCCGAGGTCCCTTCGAAGATCGTGTAGATCTTCGCGTCGCGGTGCCAGCGCTCCACGGGGTACTCCCGCGTGTAGCCGTTGCCGCCCAGAATCTGGATCGCCTTCTCGGTGACGTCCACCGCCGTCTCGCCGGCGAACAGCTTCGACATGGAGCCCTCGCCGTTGTCGAAGGGAATGTTGTTGCGGCCCATCCAGGACGCCCGCCAGACCAGCAGCCGAGCAGCGTCGATGCGGGTCTTCATGTCGGCCAGCATGAAGCCGACCGCCTGCCGGGTACCGATCGGGCGACCGAACTGCACGCGGGTACGGGAGTAGTCCAGCGCGTACTCGTAGGCGGCTCGCGCCACTCCGACCGCCTGGGCCCCGACCGACGGCCGACTGGCCTCGAAGGTCTTCATCGCCGCCTGGCCGCGGGTGCTGTGCCCCTCCCGTACCCGGGCCAGGCGCGCGTCCAGCTTCTCCTTGCCACCCAGCAGCGCCGAACCCGGGAGGCGGAGGTCCTCGAGGATCACCTCAGCGGTGTGGGAGGCCCGGATGCCGTGCTTGGCGAACTTCTGTCCCTGGCGCAGGCCCTTGCCCTTGAACTCGGGACCGACCACGAACGAGGCATGGCCGCGCGACTTCAGCTCCGGGTCCACGGTCGCGACGACGACGTGGACATCAGCGATGCCCCCGTTGGTGATCCACGTCTTCACGCCGTTGAGAACCCACTCGTCAGTCTTCTCGTCGTAGACCGCGCGCGTCTTCATGTTCGAGACATCGCTGCCGGCTTCGGGCTCCGAAGCACACAGCGCGCCGATGGCCGGCTTCTCGACGGTCCCGTACAGCTTCGGTCCCCACTCCATGATCTGCTCCGGCGTGCCCGTCCCGAGGATGGTGACGGCGGGCAGCAGTGAGCCGACCAGCGCCAGGCCGATTCCTGCGTCGCCCCAGAAGATCTCTTCCATCACGACCGGGAGCGAGAGACCGGTCTCGTCGCCCGCCATCTCCATGAAGAACTCGGGCGAGTAGATCCCGGCCCTGGCAGCCTCCTGGACGATCGGCCAGGGGAACTCCTCCTTCTCGTCGTACTCGGCGGCAGCGGGCCGGATCACGTTCTCGGCGAACTCGTGCAGCCACTTCTGAAGCTGCTTCTGGTCCTCGTTCAACGAGAAGGCGAAGTCGGCCATGTCGTTACTCCCAGCTGTCGGCGAAACCCCAGTGCCGCAGGAGTTACCCGCGGTACGTTACCGACGGTAACACAACGCTTGCGGCCTGCGTGCACCATGGAGGGGTGAATATGGCAGTCGAGCGGGCGCTTCCGGCCACCAGCCCCAGCACGAGGACTGGCCCCAGGACCGGCCCCAGGACCGGCCCCAGCACCAGTGCCGGCACCAGCACCGACCCGTCGGCCGCGGTCTCCGTACGCGGGGTCCGGGGACCCGCCCGCCGCGAGGCTCTTCTCGACGCCGCGGAGGTCGTGGTGCTGCGGGACGGACCGGACGCCTCGATGGCGGCCATCGCCGCCGAGGCGGGAGTGACCAAGCCAGTCGTCTACCGGGTGTTCGGCAGCAAGGGCGGCCTCTACCTGGCGCTGGTGGAACGCCACGCGGGTGTGCTGCTCGAGCGGCTCCGGGTGGCGCTGCACAGTCCCGGCAGCTGGACGGACCGTACGCTCGCGGCCGTCGACGCCTACCTCAGCTTCCTTCAGGAGCGCCCGGACATCTACCTCTTCCTGCAGCACAGCGACGAGGCGGGCGAAGCCAACATCCACAGCCACGTCGCAACTCTCGAGCGGACCATCGTGGAGGTTCTGGACCGGGGGCTGCGCGCCGACCTGCGGCTGCCACCTGAGGGGTCGTTCGTGCCCACGGTCTGGGCCAACGCGATCGTCGGCATGGTGCATCAGGTCGGCGACTGGTGGCTGGCGACGGACACGGCCATGCCGCGGGAGGCGCTGGCCGCGCAGATCAGCACGATGGTCACCGGTGGGATCGCCGCGGCCCTGACACGACGCGACACCCCGTAACGGGGAGGCGAATGTCGGTACGGGAAGGCACACTGACCTCCCGTGACCCCTCCGCCGCTGCGCCCCTGGCAGAGCAGTGCCATGGCGGCCTACTTGTCGGCCGAGCGGGAGGACTTCCTGGTCGCGGCCACTCCGGGAGCGGGCAAGACCACCACTGCCCTGGCGATCGCGGCCGAGCTGCGACGGGCCCGCCGCCTCGACCGGGTGATCGTCGTGACCCCGACCGACCACCTGCGTACTCAGTGGGCCCAAGCCGCGGGACGCTTCGACCTGCGACTGGACCCGGACCTGCCCAACTCCGTCGGTCCGGTCCGGGACGGCTCGCACGGCTGCGTGGTGACCTACGCGCAGGTTGCCGCCGCCCCGATGCTGCACCGTGCCCGTACGGAGGCCCGCCGCACCCTCGTGGTGCTGGACGAGATCCACCACGCCGGGGACGGGCTGTCCTGGGGCGACGCAGTCTACGAGGCGTTCTCCCCCGCGCGGCGCCGGCTGGCACTGACGGGAACGCCGTTTCGGACTCTGCCGACCGAGCGCATCCCCTTCGTACGCTACGAGCCCGACCCGGACCCAGGCGCCGAGGACGGCACCCTGCGCTCGGTGGCCGACTACTCCTACGGCTACCGGGACGGCCTCGCCGACGGCGTGGTGCGGCCGGTCATCTTCGCCGCCTACTCGGGTGTCAGCCGATGGCGGACCAGCGCTGGTGACGTGGTCGCGATGGGTCTCTCCGAAGCACGCTCGCGCTCCGCGGAGTCCGCCGCCTGGCGTACCGCGCTGTCCCCGCGCGGGAGGTGGCTGCCGCACGTGCTCGCAGCCGCGGACCACCGGCTGACCGAGAAGCGGGAGTCGGGATTCCCGGATGCCGGCGGCATGGTGCTCGCCGGGGACCAGGACAGCGCCCGGGCCTACGCCGACCTGCTGCGACGCACGACGGGCCACGAGGCGCTCGTCGTCGTCTCGGACGATCCGGACGCCTCGCGCCGCATCGCCCAGTTCCGCGAGTCCAGCCAACGATGGCTGGTCGCCGTCCGCATGGTCTCCGAGGGGGTGGACATCCCCCGCCTCAGCGTCGGGGTGTACGCCACCTCTGCCCGTACCCCGCTGTTCTTCGCCCAGGCGGTGGGGCGCTTCGTGCGCCGCCGCGGTCCGGGTGAGACAGCGACCGTGTTCCTGCCCGCGGTACGCCCGCTGCTGGCCATGGCAGCCGAGCTCGAGGTGCAGCGCAACCATGTGCTCGGTCCGCCCCCGCAGCCCGGCCCGGAGGCAGCCGGCGAATGGGACGACGTGCCCGACACACCAGACATTCCCTCGGCCCGATCCCCGTTCGAGGCGCTCGACGCCCAGGCGTCGTTCGCGCACGTGGTGTACGGGGGCACGGCGCACACCGGGGACACCCCCGGCCCCCGAGACGGTACTGCCGGCGCCGACACCGCGCTGTCCGCCGCTGATGCGGACTTCCTGGGTCTGCCCGGGCTGCTGTCACCCGAGCAGACCGCCGTGCTGCTGCGCCAGCGCGACGAGCAGATCCGCTCGCGCACGACTCCGCTGGCGTACGAGGCAGCGGAACGAACCGCCGGTGCCGCGTCCGCCGAGGACGCTGGGCGGCTCCGTCGGGAGATCCACTCGCTGGTGGCTCAGGTGGCCCATCGCAGCGGAGAGTCGCACGCGCGCATTCACGCTGGGCTGCGCCGCGACGTCCCCGGGCCTGGTTCCGCCTCTGCGGGTGTGGAGATCCTGAGGGCGCGCCGGGAGCGACTGCTCGAGATGCTGCACTAGCTCCCTGGCAAGATCATGCAGCGTGACGAAGGCGCAGCCCGCTGTCCTGGTGGCCCCGGGACGGGCCGCCCAAGCGGTGTGGCTAGGGCTCATCCCCGTCCTGCTCGGCCTCACCATGCTGGCTGCGTGGCATGCCGGCCGCAGCGACGGTCCGCTCAACGTCCTCGCGCTGGAGTTCACCGGGAGCCCGTCGGAGCTGGCCGATCAGTGCTCCGCCGCCTTCCCCAGTGCTTCCGACCCCCTCAGTACGTGCTCGGCCACCATCCACACCTCGGTGTCGGCCGACCTGTGGCTGACCCTGTCGTACCTGTTGCTCCTGGGTACGGCGAGCCTGGCAGGTCGCTGGGTGTTCACCCGGCCCGCAGCCCAGCGGGCGACCGGGTGGGGGGCGGCTGCCGCCGTGGCCGCGTTCCTCGCCGACTCCGTCGAGAACGCCATGCTTCGCATCGGCGCCAGCTCGCTCACCGGGGAAGGGGCCGTCAGCTGGTGGCCCGCGGCGCTGCGAACAGCCGCCCTGGCGAAGTGGACCGCCCTGGTCATCGCGTCAAGTGTGGCACTGCTCGTGGTCAGCGGCGCGCTGACCGCTCTGGCCCGGTACACCCGACCGACCGCGCGCTTCCAGAGCCGCGAGCTCCCGGCCGTGGCCGAGGACCTCGACGAGGGCTCCGTCGGCCGGTCGAGTCCCTACTCACCGCGCGGGAGCCGGACCGAGCACCCGGGTGGCTCAGATGGGCCAGCGGGTGTCGGGCTGGCCCTGTCGGGCGGCGGTATCCGTTCGGCGGTGTTCTCCCTGGGGGCGATCGCGTACCTGCAACGACGGTGGGGCGACCTGTCCGGCGTACGACTGGTCACCGCCGTCTCCGGCGGTGCCTACCTCGCGGGCTCCTGGCAGGCACTGCGCCACCAGGACGTCGCGGACCCGCTGGCACGGGGATCCGCGACCGAGAACCGTCTGCGGCGGCACGGCAACTACGTCGCCGACACAGCCTCGGAGTGGCTCACCGCCCTCGTCGTCGTGCTGCGCGGAGTTGTGCTGAACCTGCTCACGCTCGCGGCTCTGATCGCCGTTCCGGCCGCGGGCCTCGGCTGGTTCTGGGCCCGTTCCGGGCTCGTCGACACGGCCTGCACGCAGCAGGAGTGCCGTCTCGTCTGGCAGCCGGGCGAGCTGCTGGTACCGACGGCCCTCGTCGCCGGCGTGGCCACCGCGGTCAGTCTTGTCCTGATGGTGCTGAATGGCTACACCGCCCCGACAGAGTCGTATGTGGCCCCTGCCGGAGCCGGGGCGGGCCGGGAGAACTACCTCTTGTACACGCTTCGGAGAATGCTGGGACCACTCGCTGTCGGCGCCTGGTGGCTCACCGTCGCCTGCATCGCATCGGGCCTGCTCCTGCCCGGCCTGGGATGGGCCACGAACGAGCTCACCGGCGCAGCCCTGCGTGCCACGGACTTTCGGGTGCCGGCGCTGACGGCCCTCGTCACGTACGGAGCCGTGCTGTTCACGATCCTCTCGCGGCTGGGCAGCCGCGTGGACGTGGAGCAGGCCAAAGGGTGGGCGGCTGCTGCGGGGCGCCTGGTCGGGGACGCGGCGCACTGGCTGCTGTCCACTGGAATCATCATCCTGCTCGTCATCGTCGGAGCCGGCCTGGGCGGCATCGTGATGAACCGGTGGGCCACGCTCTACTCCGCCGGCGCCGTCGAGGTGTTCGCCGACGCGACGGCCGGGCCCGCCGAGGCGCTGCACGAGGCCAAAGTGAGCAGTGCCGTCACGATCGGGCTGCTGGCGGCATGGCTGCTGTGCGCGACCTACCTGATCGACCAGACCCGATGGAGCCTGCACCCCTTCTACAAGAAGCGGCTCGCTTCGGCGTTCCTCATGTCCCCCCGGGGAGAGCCCCTTTCCTACCGCGAGCGCACCACACTGTCCGACTGGGGGACGCCCCAGTCGTGGCCCTCCCTGGACGGTGAGCGACCGCCTCAGCCCCGCGTGACCTTTGCGGCCGCGGCGAACCTCAGCGGCTCCACCCTCACTCCACCCGGACGGCGCGCGACGAGCTTCACCTTCGACGAGCAGTCGGTGGGTGGGCCGCAGCTGGGCTATCTGCCCACCGAGCGGTACGAGCGCTGGATGTACGAGTCCTACCGCGGAGACGCCACGTTGCTGGGGGCCATGGCGATCTCCGGCGCGGCGTTTGCGTCGGCGATGGGGCGCATGAACAAGGGGATGGAACGACTGCTCGCCGTGGGCAACGCACGGCTGGGGGTGTGGCTGCCCAACCCCGCGCACGTAGCGGCCACCCGCGATGGGCCGCAGTCGCTCAGGTGGCTGCGTACGACGCCGCGGGTCAGGGGGCTGCCCTACCTGCTGCGGGAGATCGTGGGCGTCTACGACGTCAACGACCGGATGGTCTACCTCACCGACGGTGGCCACTACGAGAACTCCGGCATCGTCGAGATGCTGCGGCGCAGACCCGCACAGATGCTGTGCCTGGACGCCTCCGGCGCGAGCCAACGCAACCTCGCCTCACTGCGGGACAGCCTCGTGCTGGCGTGGGAGGAGCTCGGAGTTCAGGCACGGTACGAGGGCAGTCCGCTGGTGGCCGCGACCGGATCGGCGACCCCGTCGGAGGATGGCCCGGGTGATCCGCCGGACGTGGCGGCCGTGTGGGTGGAGCTCGAGGGGCGGCTGGCCAGGACTCCGGTCGTGGCGATATCCATCGAGTACCCCGCCGGCTGGGGCGGTTCGGACCAGCCGGGGGGGCACGGCACTCTGGTCTACGCGAGAGCCGTCATGACGGCTGAGTCGCCGCCGGACGTGCTCTCCTACGCGACCGGCAACGCACGTTTCCCCGACGACCCGACCTCCGACCAGTGGTTCGGCCACGACCAGTTCGCGGCGTACCAGCGGATCGGTGAGTGGGTGGCCGAGCAGGCCTGGCCGCTGGTGGCGGACTGGCCTGAGGGCGGCCCTGGTTCCTCCGGGCGCATCACGCCCGCACGGCCGCTGAACCCGCCGCTGCACCGTCCAGCCCAGCACTAGCCCCCATACATACCCAGCCCCGACCCCAAACCAGCCCCAGCTTCGCTCAGGCCCGTCCCCCTCTGGGTCCCCTCCCCAACCAGTTCCCCCGGGCCCCCCCGAATTGGGTCCCCGGTAGGGCCCAGAAACGCGCCATTTCACGGACCGGATTCGAGCGAACCCCGCCCAACCGCCCTACATCGGCGACATGTCCACGAATCGGGAGTAGTGGCCCTGGAAGGCCACCGTGACTGTGGAGGTCGGACCGTTGCGGTGCTTGGCCACGATGAAGTCCGCCTCTCCTGCCCGCGGGGACTCCTTCTCGAAGGCATCCTCCCGGTAGAGGAGGATCACGACGTCGGCATCCTGCTCCAGCGACCCGGACTCGCGCAGGTCGGAGATCATCGGCCGCTTGTCGGTGCGCTGTTCAGGACCACGGTTGAGCTGGCTGATCGCCACGACGGGCACGTCGAGCTCCTTGGCGAGCAGCTTCAGAGAGCGGGACATCTCAGAGACCTCGAGCTGGCGGCTTTCCACTCTCCGATGCGAGGACATCAGCTGGAGGTAGTCCACGATGACGAGGCTGAGGTCGTGGCGCTGCTTGAGCCGTCGCGCCTTGGCTCGGATCTCCATCATCGTCATGTTGGGGGTGTCGTCGATGAACAGCGGCGCCTCAGCGACCTCCCCCATGCGGCGCGCCAGTCGCGACCAGTCGTCATCGGTCATCTTCCCGGTCCGCATGTGCTGCAGCGGCACCCGGGCCTCAGCGGAGAGCAGCCGCATGCAGATCTCTGAGCGACTCATCTCCAGTGAGAACACCACGCTGGCCTTGCCACCGGAGATGGAGGCAGCGCGGGCGAAGTCCAGCCCCAGCGTGGACTTTCCGATGGCCGGCCTGGCCGCCACGATGATCAGCTGCCCGGGATGCAGTCCGTGCGTCAACGCATCGAGGTCAGCGAAGCCGGTCGTGACCCCTGAAAGGTCGCCGTCCCGCCCGCCGATGCGCTCGATCTCGTCACTCGTGGGCTGCAGCAGCTCGGAGAGCTGCACGTAGTCGGAGCTGCGCTGGTCCCCGGTGACCGCGTAGACCTCGGCCTGAGCCCGGTCCACCACATCCGAGACATCCCCCAGGCCACCGTCGGCGCCGTACCCCATCTGGACGATGCGGGTGCCGGCCTCGATGAGCCGGCGCTGCACGGCACGGTCGACGACGATCTTGGCGTAGTAGGCAGCATTCGCCGCGGTCGGAACGGCAGAGAGCAGGGTGTGCAGGTACGGAGCACCGCCTATCCGCGTGATCTCCCCACGGCGGGTGAGCTCGTCGCTCACGGTGATCGCGTCGGCTGGCTCGCCCCGCCCGTAGAGATCAAGAACCGCGTTGAAGACCGTCTGGTGCTGCGGCTGGTAGAAGTCCTCGGCCTTGAGCACCTCCACCACGTCGGCGATGGCGTCCTTGCTGAGCAGCATCCCGCCGAGCACGGACTGCTCGGCATCGGGGTCGTACGGCGGGCTGCGGTCGAAGGACGGGCGGCGCCCCGGGTCCCCAGGCCCCCGGCCCTCACGCCCGGGGCCCCGGTCGCTACCGCGCTCCGCCTCACGAGGCGCCGGTGCCAGCCGCTCCGGCCTGCCCTCCACAACTGTCACGCGCACTCTCCCTCGCCACGGCTGACGTCACATGCTGACCGACCCGGCCACCGTGTCACTCGCCTATGACATCTCCGGTACCGCGCGGGTCACCGTAAGACCGGGCGAGCGGCTTCGGCAAGAGAGGGACGGACCTGACCCAGGCACGACACGCAGGGCACTTGGGGACTTCCACGGCGCGTTATCCACAGGACTGTGCATAGATCTGTGGACGCAGCCAGGGGCGCGCCCCACGACCCAGGTAGATGCCTCTTCGGTCATCCACAGCTGTGGATAGTTCGTTACGGGCTGGAAACCTGCAACCCGGCGTGTCGTTCCGAAACGGCGTGTCGCGCAGCCGGAACCGGGCTCGCGGGGCACACACAGAAACGCCTGACAGCCGGGAAGCAGACCACAGTCTGCCTCTCGGCTGCCAGGCGCTCGTGCAAGCTCCTGTGGATATCCGGTGCGTATCGCCGCTACCCGGCGACGACGTCCACCGACAGCGGCACAGTGACGTCGGGGTGCAGCTGCAGGGTCACCTGGTGGCGTCCCAGGCTGCGAATGGGGCTCTCGATGGCCACCTTTCGGCGGTCCACGCTCGGCCCCCCGGCGGCGGCTATCGCCTTGCTGATGGTGGACTCGGTCACCGCACCGAAGAGGCGACCACTCGACCCCGCCTTCGCGGGGACTCTCACGACAAGGTCGGCCAGCGAGCGCTCGGCCTCCCGCGCCACCTCCAGGTCGCGGGCAACACGCGCTTCGCGAGCCCGCCGGATCTCAGCGACCTGTCGCTCAGCCCCCCGCGTGGCCGCGATCGCGAAGCCCTGCGGAACGAGGTAGTTGCGGCCGTAGCCGTCCTTCACCTCGACGATGTCACCAGGGTCGCCGAGGCCGGAGACCTCCTGGGTCAAGATCAGTCTCACGCCATACTCCTGTCGGTGAGGTCAGCGGGGAGCGCTGGTGTAGGGCAGCAGCGCCACCTCGCGGCTGCTCTTGATGGCCATGGCCACATCCCGCTGGTGCTGGGAGCAGTTGCCGGTCACTCGACGCGCACGGATCTTGCCGCGGTCGGAGATGAACTTGCGCAGCAGGGCAGTGTCCTTGTAGTCGATCTGAATCGACTTGTCCATGCAGAAGATGCACGGCTTCTTCTTGGGTCGTCGCACGACCTGTTTGGGCATGTCTCACTCCATTGCAGTCGTCCGCGCGATGGCGGACCGGTGTCTTGTTTTCTTGTCTTGTCTAGAAGGGGGGTTCGTCACCCGAAGCCGGGGCGGGCGCGGCCCATGGGTCGAAGGACTCGCCACCGCCCTGGCCCTGGCCACCCTGGGATCCGCCCTCACGCCCGGACGGCGGACGGCCACCGCCGCCTCGCTCCACTCGGCGGACCTCCGCGCTCGCGTAGCGCAGCGACGGGCCGACCTCGTCGACCTCCATCTCCACGACCGTGCGCTTCTCACCCTCACGGGTCTCGTACGAGCGCTGCCTCAGACGTCCTGTCACCACGACACGGGTACCCCGGCGCAGCGACTCCGCCACGTTCTCGCCAAGCTGTCGCCATGCGCTGCAGCGCATGAACAGGGCATCGCCGTCCTTCCACTCCCCCGACTGCTTGTCGAGGTAGCGGGGCGTGGACGCGACGGTGAACGAGGCGACGGCCGCTCCGTTGGGAGTGAAGCGCAGTTCCGGGTCAGCGGTCAGGTTTCCGACAATGGTGAGCGTTGGTTCACCGGCCACAGAGGCTCCTTCGGGTCCGAGGTGGGTACGCCAGAGTCAACCACTCCGGTGTGACAGGTCAGGCCGGCTGCAGCCGCATGACCTTGGTGCGCATCACTGACTCGTTCAGGCGCAGCTGACGGTCCAGCTCAGCGACCGCGGCCGGAGTCGCGTCGACGAGGAGCACCGCGTAGATGCCTTCGATCTTGTGGTTGATCTCGTAGGCCAGTCGACGCCGTCCCCAGACATCCACCTTCTCGACGGATCCACCGTCAGCGCGGATGACAGTGAGGAACTGGTCAAGTGACGGGGCAACGGTGCGCTCTTCCAGATCCGGGTCCAGGATGACCATGATCTCGTAGCGGCGCGGGGCAGACTTCTCCTCTGCCATAGGGCCTCCTTCGGTCACAGCGGCCACGGCGGATCCGTGGCAGGAGACGTCCCGCGAGTGCGGGGGCCTGGCCAGGGTACCTGAGGGCCGCGGCGGCGGCACCCACCAGCCGGACGCGCACAGCTGGAGGCGCACAGCCCCGTACCGCACGGCGCCCGCCGCCGTTCCCCCGCAGCTGTCACCTCCACATAGCCTGGGCGTCGTGCCTGACATCCAGATCGGTGCCCACGTCCGGGACGGCGACCCGGTTGCCGAGGGCCGAGCCCGTGATGCGGACATCGTCCAGTTCTTCCTCGCCGACCCTCAGGGCTGGAAGGCTCCACGCCCCCATCCTCACGAGGAGGAACTACGCCAGGCAGCCCGCGCACACGACCCGGACCTGGTCATCCACGCCCCGTACGTGCTCAACGTGGCGTCGACCAACAACCGCATCCGGATTCCGAGCCGCAAGCTTCTCGACCAGCATGCCGCTGCGGCCCTCGGGATCGACGCCATCGGGCTCGTGGTTCACGGAGGCCACGTCGTGAAGGGACATGACGTCCGGGAGGGGTACGAGAACTGGACGAAGGCCGTGGAGAGGGGCTCCTGGCAGCTCCCGGTGCTGATCGAGAACACCGCCGGCGGCGACGGCGCACTCGCCCGCTCCCTGGAGGGCATCGCACGCCTCTGGGAGGCGGTCGCCGGCCGGCAGGACGGGCCCGAGGTCGGCTTCTGCCTCGACACGTGTCACGCCTGGGCCGCCGGGCTCGACCTGCAGACGGTCGCCGACGACATTCGCGCGATCACCGGCCGCATCGACCTGGTGCACCTGAACTCCTCGCGGGACGAGGCGGGGTCCGGTCGCGACCGTCACGCCGGCCTCGCGGGGGGAACGATCCCGGTGGACCTGCTCGCTCACGTCGGCCGCAGCGCTGGAGCCCCCCTGGTCGTGGAGACGCCCGCGGACGGCCAGGCGGCCGACATCAGCCAGCTCCGCGAGCTCCTGAGCTGACGCGCAGCCGAGCGCGCCACCGGGCGTCCGGGGCACCGCTGAGCGGACCCCCCGCCGGGTCGTCGACCCCACCCGCGCGAACCACGTCGTGCTGCGGCTGCAGGATGTCTCGCACCACGACCGCTGCGAGTGCCGCGAGCGCCACCGTGCGCGCTGCGGTGCCACCGAGGTAGAGCAGGTCGGAGAAGCGCTGCGAGTCGGTGGCCACGTCGTACAGATGGGTCCAGATGCCGACGAAGTACGCGGTCACGCCCAGCTGCCAGATGAGGAGCATGCGCCATGTCGGCCGAGCCAGCGCGGCGAAGGGCAGCACCCACAGAGCGAACTGCGGGCTCCAGACCTTCCCCGGGAGCAGGAATGCTGCGAGAAGAAGCAGGCACACCTGCCCCACGCGGGGCCGGCGCGGCGCGAGCAGAACGAGAGCGGCCACCGCGCACAGGGCCAGCACTGTGGCCGCGCCCGCCAGCAGGTTGACGTGCTCGCTGAGGAACGGCTGGAACGCGTCGGACACCGTTCCTCCGACGGCCTGCGGCAGCTGCCACACGGTCCCCCAGTCGGCGACGCGCTCCCGCGAGAGCGCGTAGAACTCTGCCCAGCCGGACGGGCTGGCCACGATGACGGGGACGTTGACAGTCAGCCATGCCCCGGCTGCGCCGGCCGAGGCCAGCAGGAAGGGCCTCCACCGAGCAGTCCGGAGGCACAGCAGCCCCAGGGCGGCCAGGACGAGTACGGGCCAGAGCTTCGCAGCCACCCCGAGACCGAGGAGCACGCCGGCCCACGCCGGGCGGTTGGCCGACCACAGCAGGAGTCCGACGGCAGCAGCGGCCACAGCGAGCAGATCCCAGTTGATGAACGCGAGCAGGGCCAGCACCGGGGCAAGCGCGAACAGGGCAGCGTCCCAGGGGCGGCGCCCCGAGAGCTCATGCAGCGCCCACGCCGTGACCGCCGCCATGGCCACCAACAGCAGTGAGGTGAGCGTGAAGTACCAGGCGGACGCCGCCGAGGGGTCGGCCCACCCGGGTACGAGCCAGGCCATCAGGTAGGCGACCGCACCGATCAGTACGGGGTACTCAAAGGTCCCGTCGACGTACGGGACGGTGTGGACGTCGAAGCCTCGCGCGGAGTACAGCGCAACGATGTCCGTGTAGCACATCCGGACGTACTGGCTGCCCTCCTGCCACGGTGCCAGGACACAGGGCGCCTTCTGGAGCCAGCCCAGCGCCAGGACGACCATCAGGTATCCCAGCACCACGCGCAGCGGAGTCCAGAAGCGCTGCCCGCCTACCCTCAGGTGCCGACCTGCGGGACCGCCGATGAGTCCGCTAGCGGCACGGGCCAGGGGATCGGTACGGGTGGGCGCGACCCGGTCAGCGGGCGACGGCACCGTCTAGCCCCGGTAGCTGCCGCCGACCCAGGAGGGCTCCGGGAAGTCCTCCACCGGCTCTCCCCGGAGGGCGGAATCCATGTACGTCTTCCAGGTCAACCCGGGCAGACCTGACCCGAACACGACACGCCCGCTGGACTCCCGCAGCGGCTCGTTGTACTCGTTGCCGACCCAGACGGCCGTCGCCAGCTGCGGGGTGTACCCCACGAACCAGGCGTCCTGGTTGTCGTCGGTCTTGCCACGCTGGACCGAGCCGGTCTTGCCGGCCGCGGGGCGTCCGTACGCCAGCTGGCGGGCGTACCCGGTACCACTCTGGATCACCTGCTCCAGCGCATAGGTGACGTCATGGGTCACGGCCGCCGGCAGAGCGCGGGTACGGTCGTTGTCCCGATCGAAGATCACGACGCCGTTGCGGTCGATGATCCGGGTGACGAAGTGCGGCTCAACCCGGTACCCGCCGTTGGCGAACACGGAGTAGACCGCTGCCATGTCGATCGGCCGCACGTCGTACCCACCGAGCCCGATACCCGGATAGGTGATCCCGTCCGGGTCCTGCAGCGTAAGGGTGGAGCCGTAGGTCTCGGGCACGCCGAGCTTGTGTCCCATCTCAGCCACGTTCTTGGCACCCACCTGAAGGGTGAGGTCGAAGTAGGCCGTGTTGACGGAGCGACGCGTCGCTTCCAGGATCGAGCATGGGCTGCAGGAAGCGTTGCCCGCGTTCTCGATCTTCACGCCGCCGGCGAACCACCGGGGTGAGGTGCCGTTCAGGCTTGTGGAGAGGCTGTACCCGTCCGACAGCGCGGTCGAGAGCACGACCGGCTTGAATGCCGACCCCACCGGCTGCGGGCTGCGGGCGTAGTCCAGGTTTCCCAGGCCGACCGATCCCCCGTAGTAGGCGCGGATCGCCCCGGTCTGCGGGTCGAGGGACACCAGCGCCTTCTTCATCCCCGCCGGCTGGCTCTGAAAGGCGATCCCGACCGCGTTGACCGCGGCCGCCTGCCTGCGGGCATCGATGGTGGTCACGACCGTCAGGCCGCCGGACTCCAGGGCGACCTGGTCGTAGCCGAGCGTCGCGAGCTCCTCCCTGACCCGCTCGACGATGTAGCCGTTGGGCCCGTCGAGGCGGTTGATCGCGCTGCCTTCCTTCGGTTTCACCTGCGGGTACGGCGCGTTGTAGGCAGTCTCGCGGTCCAGCCAGCCCGCCGCGTACATGGTGCGCATCACGTAGTCGAAGCGGTACATGGCCGGGAAGGGGTCTTCGGTCGGGTCGTACTGAGCGGGCGAGCGGATCGTGGCAGCCAGGACCGCGCCCTCAGCCGGGGTCAGGTCACGCGCACTCTTGCCGAAGAAGACGTCGGCAGCCGCCTCGATGCCGTACGCGCCGCGCCCGAAGTAGATGGTGTTGAGGTACCACTCCAGGATTTGTTCCTTGGAGTACTGCAGGTCGATCTTGATGGCCAGCACCATCTCCCGGATCTTGCGGGTCAAGGTGCGCTCGTGGGAGAGGTAGACGTTCTTCGCGTACTGCTGGGTGATCGTCGATCCACCCTGGGTGTCTCCACCGCGCGCGTTGTTCATCAGCGCCCGCATCAGCCCCTTGGGGGAGACGCCCGGATCGGAGTAGAAGGACCGGTTCTCCGCCGCGAGCACAGCGTGCTGGACGTGCTCCGGGACCTCGGAGAGAGGTACGTCCTGCCGGTACTCCGCGCCCACGCGGCCGATCAGGGAGTCGCCGTTCTCCGACACGATGTAGGAGACCTGACGCGTCTGGATGGCGCTGGCGGGCGTCACCTTCGTCACTGCCCACAGCACACCGGCCAGGCTGAATGCCATGAACATGGCCCCGAGGAAGGCCAGTGCGAGGATGCGCCGCCAGCGTCGCCGTCTCCGGACGACCTTGCGCGGCTGGACGACCCGGGAACGAGTGGCGGTGGGCCGGGCTCGGTAGGCGGCCATGGCTGCGTCGGCGGACCGGACCTGTTCGCTCGAGCGACGTGCGCCCGGCACCGAAGCTCCAGTCGGCCGGGCGTCCTGCGACCCATCGGTCGGACCGGAGACCCCAGACATACCCGGTCTGGACAGACCCGAACCTGCGGACCCCGAACCGGCGGACGCCGAGCTGGAGGGTGCCGCACTGTCGCTGGGTTGGGTCGAGCGCCCCATGGTCTGAGTAGCCACCCCCTACCGTGTGCCGCTCGTGCCCGAGCCAGAACAGACAACTCGCACCATGCACGGTACGGGGGAGGGAGCGCAAAACACGCCAGGCGCGCGGAGCGCCGGCGAGTCAGCTGCGCCGGACCGCTTCCTCGGACTCGGCGCCTGCCTCAGTGTCCAAACCCTCGCGGCCGAGCAGGTAGGAGATGCGCAGGTGGTTCCAGGCGCAGGCGGGACACACCTCAACCACGTAGACCGAGAACCGCGAGTACGTCATCGCCAGCACCGGAAGCTCTCGGATCGTGCGTGCCTGACCAGCAGCGCGTCCCAGCTCCTCGCCGTATACGAAGTGCACGTCGGTCAGCGGCAGCTCGCATACCGGGCAGGGCCGAGATGACGGCTCACCGTGGTACTGGGCGGCCCGGAGCAGGTAGGTCTGCGCGTCGCAGACGTCGGCAAGCGAGGCGCGACCTGCCCGTACGTCGGCGAGCAGTGCCCGCCGGCGCATCGAGTAGTCCACTATCGCCCGCTGTGTCCTCATGACCGCTTGAGGCTACGCCGTCCCCGGTATCGGTTCGATCCGACTTCGGCATGTAACCCCGGTCACCAACGGGAAGGTTGCTGTATGGTTACGTGTTGGTGGTTGATGTATCGAAGCGATACATTGCCGTGAGACATCAGCCAGCAAGGTCCGACAGTGAGGCGTGACAGCAACGTCTCACAGAAGCGCCGGCCGCGAGCCGGCCCGGACGGGACAGGAGGTGGGACGTGCTCGAGATTGCGATTCTCGGCCTGCTCAACGAGCAGCCGATGCATGGCTACGAGCTGCGCAAGCAGCTCAACGCGACCCTGGGCACGTTCCGCGCGTTCTCGTACGGGTCGCTGTACCCGACTCTGCGACGGATGAAGGAGCAGGGCCTGATCGCCGAGGACGAGTCCGTCCTCGAGCCCCCGTTGGGTGGGCGCCGCGGCAAGGTCGTGTACAAGCTCACCGTCGAGGGCAAGGAGCGCTTCCAGACGCTTCTCGAGGACGACAGCCCGGGCGCGTACGACGACGAACGGTTCGGCGTACGACTTGCCTTCTTCTCCCAGACCGATGCCACTACCAGGCTTCGCATCCTGGAGGGTCGCCGGCGACGGGTCGAGGAGCGACGGGAGCGGATGCGCACCCGGCTGGAGCGGACCAGAGAGCGGCTCGACCGCTACACCGTCGAGCTGCAGCGCCACGGCCTGGAGTCAGTGGAGCGTGAGGCGCGCTGGCTTTCGGAGCTCATCGACTCCGAGCACCGCGACCGGCTGGCGGGGACGCCCGACGAGGGAGTATCGACCGAGCGGCCCGCCGAGCTCGAGCAGGACGGCCGGTTCTCCGGAACCGGCCCACAGGACAGCGACAACTACCAGTAGACCCACGTCATCCGGACCCGACCCCCGGGCGCCGGTGAGAAGAAAGGAGGACCCCTCCATGGGATCCGTTCGCGTAGCGATCGTGGGGGTCGGCAACTGCGCTGCATCATTGGTACAAGGCGTCGAGTACTACAGGGACGCCGACGTCGACGCCCGCGTGCCGGGCCTGATGCACGTTCGGTTCGGCGACTACCACGTCAGCGACATTGAGTTCGTCGCCGCGTTCGACGTCGACGCCAAGAAGGTCGGCCGGGACCTCTCCGAGGCCATCGTGGCCAGTGAGAACAACACCATCGCCATCGCAGACGTACCGCCGCTCGACGTCACCGTCCAGCGCGGCCACACCTACGACGGCCTGGGGAAGTACTACCGGACCATGATCGAGGAGTCCGACGAGGAGCCGGTGGACGTCGTCGCAGAGCTCAAGGCGGCTCAGGTGGACGTGCTCATCTGCTACCTGCCCGTCGGATCGGAGGACGCCGCCAAGTTCTACGCGCAGTGCGCCATCGATGCCGGCGTCGCCTTCGTCAACGCGCTTCCAGTCTTCATCGCCAGCGACCCGGAGTGGGCCGCCAAGTTCACCGAGGCCGGCGTTCCGATCGTCGGAGATGACATCAAGTCGCAGGTCGGCGCCACCATCACGCACCGTGTGCTGGCCAAGCTGTTCCAGGACCGCGGCGTGATCCTCGACCGCACGATGCAGCTCAACGTCGGCGGGAACATGGACTTCATGAACATGCTCGAGCGCGAGCGGCTGGAGTCGAAGAAGATCTCCAAGACCCAGGCCGTCACCTCGAACCTGCGTCACGACCTGGGCAAGCGCAACGTGCACATCGGGCCGTCGGACTACGTCGCCTGGCTCGACGACCGCAAGTGGGCCTATGTGCGCCTCGAGGGTCGTGCCTTCGGCGACGTGCCGCTGAACCTGGAGTACAAGCTGGAGGTCTGGGACTCCCCCAACTCCGCGGGCGTGATCATCGACGCGCTGCGCTGCGCGAAGATCGCCATGGACCGTGGCGTCGGCGGCCCCGTGCTGTCGGCCTCCTCGTACTTCATGAAGTCACCCCCGGTGCAGTACCCGGACGACCAGGCTCGCAACAACGTCGCCAAGTTCATCGCCGGCGAAGTCGAGCGCTGAACCCGCCTGGGCGGCTACCCGGATAGCACGCCCTAGGCAGCGGACCATTCAAGTGGCCCGGAACCCGCTGTGGTTCCGGGCCACTGTGCTGTCCGAGGGCCGGTGCTGTCCGAGTGCTGTCCGGGGCCAGTGCTGTCCAAGGGCCAGTGCTGTCCACTGTCGCGCCGCCAGCCCCCCGGCCCGCCTCCGGCCCCCCAGACATGCCCGCCGATCATGGCGCTAGGGCACGACACGCCGGAGCGACAGGCCGTGCGCCCCGACCGGGCGCCATGATCACCGAGAGAGAGCGAGAGAGAGGGCGGCTCGATCACCGCTAGAGGGACGGGGGCGGCTCGATGCCACTCGCGAGCGCCCAGCGCCGCAGTTCCGCCACCGCCTCGTCGTGCGGCATCGGCCCCTTCTCCATACGCTGCTCCTTCAGGTGGCGCCAGGCCTCGCCGACCAGCGGACCGGGCGTCAGCCCGAGGATGGCCATGATCTCGTTCCCATCCAGGTCCGGCCGAACGGCCCGGAGATCCTCCTGCTCCTGCAGGCGCGCGATCCGCTCCTCCAAAGCGTCGTACGCCCCGGAGAGCGCCGCTGCCCGGCGCCGGTTGCGGGTGGTGCAGTCGGCCCGGACCAGCAGGTGAAGTCGCGGCAGGAGGTCCCCCGCGTCGGTGACGTAGCGACGCACCGCCGAGTCGGTCCACTGGCCGCGCCGGTAGCCATAGAAGCGCAGATGCAGCTCGACCAGGCGAGACACGTCTGCGATCACGTCCTTGGAGTACCGCAGCGCACCCAGTCGGCGCCGGGTCATCTTCGCTCCGACGACGTCGTGGTGGTGGAAGGTCACCTTTCCCTGCGGAGTCGACTTCCGGGTAGCGGGCTTGCCCACGTCGTGCATCAGTGCCGCCAGTCGCAGCACGAGGTCAGGCTCCCAGCCCCGGGACTGCTCGAGGTCGATCGCCTGCTGCAGCACCTGAAGCGTGTGGGCGTAGACGTCCTTGTGCTGCCGGTGCTCGTCGATCTCCATGCGCAGGGCAGGCAGCTCCGGCAGCACGTGCTGGGCGAGGCCGGAGTCCACCATCAGCTCGAGCGCTCGGCCGGGTGAGGCGCCGAGCATGAGGCGGGTGAGCTCGTGCTGGATGCGCTCGGGCACGATACGGGCCAGCGTCGCCGCATTCTGGGCCATCGCGGCCGCCGTACGAGGCTCGATGTCGAAACCGAGCTGTGAGACGAAGCGGACCGCCCGCAGCAGTCGCAACGGGTCGTCCTGGAAGGACTCCACCGGCTCGGACGGCGTCCGCAGCACGCGGCCGGCGAGGTCGGCAAGACCCCCTGAGGGATCGGAGAACGTGTGGTCCGGCACCGAGACCGCCATCGCGTTCACCGTGAAGTCGCGCCGGCGCAGATCCTCCTCGAGCGACTCGCCGTATCGCACCACAGGATTACGGGAGACCCTGTCGTAGACGTCGGTGCGGAAGGTCGTGATCTCCAGCCGCATACCGCGTTTGGCCGCGCCCACCGTCCCGTACTCGATACCGGTCGTCCACGTGGCGTCGGCCCAGCCGTCGATGAGGGCAAGGACCCGCTCCGGGCTTGCGTCCGTGGTCAGATCCAGGTCCGAGCTCGCGACACCCAGCAGGGCATCTCGGACAGTTCCCCCGACCAGGTGAAGCTGATGGCCCGCAGCAGCGAACCGCACGCCGAGCTCGTCGGCCACAGGGAACAGTCGCGCCATCTCAGCAACCGTCTGCCGCTGGGCACGAGTGAGGAAGGAGGACACGACTCGTCAGGGTACCGACGATGGGTCCGATCCCCCGACGATGATCAACTATCCTTGCTCCATGAAGAAGCGCGGCGGTCTGCGGGGACGCCGGCTTCCCACGGTGAGCGAGACATCGGCTGGCGGGCTAGTCCTGGATGAGCTCAGCCCGGGCGGGAGAGGCGCTCTGATCGGGCGCTACGCCCGCAACGGTGCCATGAAGTGGGCGTTCCCCAAGGGCCACATCGAAGAGGGTGAGTCTGCGGAGCAGGCCGCCCTGAGGGAGATCCTCGAAGAGACCGGCATCGAGGCGCGGGTGATCGCTCCGCTCGGAACCGTCGACTACTGGTTCGTGGCGGAAGGCAAGCGCATCCACAAGACGGTGCACCACTTCCTGCTGAGGGCGGAAGGCGGCCACCTGCACCCCGCCGATGGCGAGGCCGACGACGTCGCGTGGGTGCCGATGCTCGACCTGCCCGAGAAGCTCTCCTACCACGACGAGCGCGAACTGCTGCAGCGCGTGCCGATGCTGCTGGCCGAATCGGCCTGACCTTGGTCGGCTGCAGGGCCCGCCTGGCGGTTACCGCCCTCACCATGGCGATAGCCGCCACTGTCGTGCCCGCAGCAGTCGCGCCGGCGGCCAGCTCCGCAGAACTGCAGGACTCCGGCGGGGGAACGACAGCCTTCGACTCGCTTCCCCTGGGAGTGCGCATCGACCGCCTCACTCCGAGCACCCCACCGACCGACCCGGAAGGCACGTTCGAGGTCGCTGGCTGGCTGGACAACCGGTCCGAAGATCAGCTGAGCGACCTGGAGCTGCGGCTGGGAATCGGCAACGTGCTGCGGACCAGGGAGCAGCTGGCCACGGCAGACCGGTCCCCGCCCAGCGCCTCCCGCGACTTCACCCCTGGGCAACAGCTCGACACCGTTCTCGCCCCCGGGGAGTCCATCCGCTTCTCCTACCGGGTACCGGTCTCCGAGCTCTCTGCCTCGCTCACCGGCGTCTACCCGCTGCGCGTCCTCGTGCAGGGCAGCCAAGATGGCCCGGAAAGCCGACGTGGCTCGCCGGCGACGATCGGCTCGGTCCAGACATTCCTCCCCTGGTTCGCGGAGGAGCCCGCCGCTGCCACCCGCGTCACCTGGCTGTGGCCGCTCATCTCTGCACCCGCGCCGGAGGGCAGTGACGGTCCCGACTACGAGGCGCTGGCCGAGGAGCTGGGGACCTCCGGCCGGCTGTCCGACCTCCTCGGAGCAGCCACCGCTGCCGACCCCGGGACCTTGACCGTCGCGCTCGACCCGGACCTGCTCGAGGCCGTCGCGGACATGGCCGACGGCTACGTGGTCGAGGGGGCACCGGGCAGCGGTTCCACGGACGCCCTCGCCTGGCTCACCGGGCTGAAGCGCCTGGCTGCCGAGCAGCAGGTGCTTGCCGTCCCGTACGGCGACATCGACACCGTCGCCTCGGTACGAGCCGGCCTGGCAGCCAACTTGACGGCAGCCTCCGCCTACGGCACACGAGTGGTCACAGACGTCCTCGGGGTGACGCCGGCCAGTGACCTCTCCTGGCCCGTGGACGGGCTGCTGACGAACGCGGCGCTGGACGTCGAGGTGGGCCGCGGCATCCGCAGTGTCGTGCTGTCGGAGGCCGCACTGCCGGCCACGGTGGAACGGGTGACACCGACCGCGGCCAGCGAGATCCCCACCCTGGCCGGCAGCGTCACAGCCGTGACGCCGGACCGTCGTCTGGGGGACCTCGTCGCAGCCGCCTCCACCTACCCGGGCGGCGACCGCCTCGCCGAACAGCGGGTCCTCGCCGAGACGGCCATGATCACGGCCGAGTCCCCCTCCGCCGCGCGCAACGTGGTCATCGCACCGCCGAGACGGTGGGAGGTCGACAGGAGCCTCGCCGAGTCGCTGCTCGACGCGACGCACTCCGAGCCGTGGGCCTCCGCTACATCCATCACCTCGATCGTGTCCGGAGAGGATCGATCGGACCGATCCGACCTGCGCTATCCACCCGACGCCCAGGGCGAGGAGGTCGCGGCCTCGACGATGGCCATCGTCGGCCGGGCCCAGGTGGCGCTGGCGGAGTTCCTGACGACGCTCGCGCCCGACGACGTACCGACGGTGCTCGGTCCGCTGCAGCGGGAGATCTGGCGGGCGGAGTCCAGCGCCTGGCGCAGCGACCCGCAGGGGGGACGAGACCAGGCAGCGCAGCTCTCCCGCCAGATCCAGCTTCTGTACGGGTCGATCCGCATCGCCTCCGACGGCCGGTACACGCTCTCCGGCGAGGAGTCCGTCCTTCCGGTCACGGTAGCCAACGACCTTCCCGTGGAGACGACCGTCCTGGTCTCCGTCGATGCGCCGGCAACCAGCGGGTTCTCCGCCTCGGATGTGGGCGAGGTGACGGTCCCAGGCAATCGCAGGCTCACCCTCCAGGTACCCGTCCAGCTGGACAAGCCAGGTCGTTTCACGGTGACGGCACAGGTCCTCACACCAGCGGGCGTGGCGATCAGCGAACCGATCGACCTCAGCGTGCGAAGCACCGCGTACGGCCGCTTCGTCGTCACGCTCACGGTGGGCGCCCTGGCGCTGTTCATGCTGCTGGCCGGGCTGCGGCTGGTGCGCATGTGGTCGAGTCGCACGCGCACGCGGGACGCGGCGGACAAGCGGGAGGCAGGCGAGGAGAGTCCCGGGTCGCCGGACGGTCCGTCAGACCGCGGCTACCACCCGGACTTCTTCTCCGACGGCACCGCGGACCCGAACCACCCGAACCACCCGGACCCCGACCACCCGGACCGTCAGACCCACCGATGGGCCGAAGGCTCGGAGCCGCTGGCACGGCAGGTCAGCCCCACCTCAGGGGAGCCCGGCGGGTCGAGCGCAGGTCATGGAGCGGACCACAGGTAACGTTCCCGGTGCGTGGGAGGGCCCCGACGAACCTCCTCCAGC
Organism: uncultured Actinomycetota bacterium; assembly: GCA_963752715.1. GTDB lineage: Bacteria > Actinomycetota > Actinomycetes > Mycobacteriales > CAVVZQ01 > CAVVZQ01. The sequence goes on from CAVVZQ010000006.1 coordinate 545,465, forward strand.
AGGTGGGAGGGACACGGTGAGCGACCCCGATCTCGGACGCTCCAGCCGTGTGATGGCGCTGGGCACGGTGGCCTCCCGGCTCACCGGCTTCCTGAGAAGCACCGCCACAGCGGCGGCCCTGGGAGTGGCCGCCCTGGGCAACGCCTACGCCACCGCCTACACGCTCCCGCTGATCGTCTACGAGCTTCTCCTCGGTGGCGTGCTCACCAGCACGCTCGTCCCGATCCTCGTACGGGCCCAGAAGGAGGACCCCGACGGCGGCCTGCGGTTCGAGCGCAGCCTGGCCTCGACCATGGCCGCCACGCTGCTGCTGCTGGTGATCCTGGGCGAGGTATTCGCTCCGCAGATCGTCCGGCTGTACGGCATCTCCGACCCCGGCCAGGTCGACATCACCGTCCAGCTCACCCGATTGATGCTTCCCGCGATCTTCGGGTACGGACTGACGGCGGTCTTCGGAGCCATCCTCAACACGCGAGGGGTGTTCGGACCCCAGATGTGGGCTCCGGTACTGAACAACCTGGCCATCATCGTCAGCCTGGTGGGCTTCGGGGTCCTCACTGCCGGCGAGCCGCCCACCCCCGACACAATCTCCGACCCCGAGCTGCTGGTCCTGGGGCTGGGACCCGTGCTGGGCATCCTCGCCCAGACAGTCGGGCTGTTCATCGTCCTGCGCCGCAAGACCGAGTTCCGGTGGAAGTTCCTGCCCGACCCGGCACACGCGCGGATCGGACAGATTGCCGGCATGGCTTCGTGGATGGTCGTGTACGTGGTCGCGACGCAGATCGGGAACGCGACTCTGATCTCCATCCTGAACCGGGCAGGCTCCGAGGGGGAGCCCGGCTACGCCGCATGGACGCTGTCACAGACGGTCTGGCAGCTGCCGTACGCGATCATCGGGGTCACCTTGATCACCGCGATGCTGCCGCGGATGAGCCGCGCTGCATCCGACGGACGGCTGACTGACCTCTCCAGCGACCTCAGCGGCATCATTCGGCTGACGTCGACGGCACTGGCCGTCTTCGTGGCATGGTTCGTCGCGCTGGGCCGTGACATCACGGTTCTGCTGTTCGGGTACGGCAACACCTCGGTGGAACAGGCCCGTGACATCGGCCAGGTCCTGGGCCTCACCGCGCTAGGGCTCGTGCCCTTTGCCATCAACCAGTTCCAGATCCGCGCGTTCTACGCCCTGCAGCAGTCCCGACCCCCCGCCCTGGTCAACGTGGCATCGCAGGGACTGCGCTCCTTCCTCAACCTGGCCAGTGGCCTGCTCGTCGCCGGCCTGGTGATCTATGGCACGGCAACCGCCCTGGTCATCGCCTACCTCTTCGCCGCGGTGCTGTCCGGGGTCCTGCTCCGCAGGCGCATCGGCAGCCAGGACGTGCGCAGGATCATGTGGCTTATCGCACGGCTCGTCCTCGCGGCGGGGGCTGCGGTGCTCGTCGGCTTGCTCGTGACAGCGGGGACGACCGGGCTCCCCGGAGGCGCGCACCTGCAGTCCTTGATCACTCTGGCCATCGGAGTCCCCCTGAGCGGTCTGGTCTTCGTGGTGGTCTGCGAGCTGCTTCGGGTGGCCGAGCTGCGCGAGGTCCTGGAACTGGCGCTGGGGCGGCTGCTGCCGGCACGACTCCGCCCGCCCCAGGGGGGCTGACGGCCGAGCCGCCGGGGCCGAGGCGCCGCCGCGCAGGGCTGCGGCACGGCGCACCGGGCTGGGAACGACGCGCAGGGCTGCCGGCACCGGCGCGCCTCCCTGGCCCCCACCCGATACGCACGTACCCTCGCCCTGGAGTTCTCTGGGCAACCGTGCCCGACCTCGGAGGAGCCGATGACGTCGGAAGCGTTGCGCCCCAGCAGCGCCGGAACGGTCGGGCAGGTCGGGACCGTTGTCGCGGGCCGATACACGCTGCTTGAACTGGTACGGCCTCCGGACGACCACGGCACGAGCCTGTGGCGGGCCGAGGACGAGATCCTGCATCGCACGGTGGCGGTGCACCTCCAGGAGCCCGGCGGCCCGAACGCGTACCGACTGCTCTCCGCCGCCAAGATCGGCGGCCGCGTGTCGCATCCGGGCCTGGCCAACGTCTTCGATGCCGGCGACGCGGGAAGCCACGCGTACGTCATCAGCGAGTGGGTGGACGGCACCCCGCTCTCGCTCGTCGTGCTCCGACTGGGCACGATCGAGGACGCCGACGCCGCCGACATGCTCGACGACGTCTCCCAGGCGATCGAGGCGGCGCACCGCGAGGGTGTCGTCCACGGGCGCCTGACCCCCGACCGGGTCATGCTGACCGACTCGGGCATCCGGATCACCGGTATCGGGTTCGCCGCTGTCGACGCCACGACGGACGACGACGTGCAGGGTCTGGGTGGCCTGCTGTACGCCATGATCACCGGGTACTGGCCGCTGGCGGAGCGGACCTCGCTGCCCCGGGTGCACCTGCGGCGGGGCCGTATCCCGGAGCCACGCCACGTGATGCGCACCGCCCCGCCGGACCTGGCACAGCTGTGCATGCGCATCCTGCAGCCGGAAGGGCGGCCCGGGGGTCCGATCAGGTCTGCCGCGTCGCTCAACGCCGTCCTCGCCACCCGACCCTGGACGACCTCCTCCAAGCCGCCGCCCAAGGGCTTCTGGGCCTGGCGGATCGCACTTCTGGCCGTGATAGTCAGCGCCGCCCTGGTGGGTTGGGTGCTCGGGACGCTTATCGGATCCGTCCCCGAGGGTGAGCAAGTGGTGCCCCGGGCAATCGTGCCTGAGGTGGATGGGCCCCAAGCCGACCAGGACTACCGGGTCAACCTGCCGGACAGCCCGACGCAGGCCCCGCCCGCTCCTGTCGTGGTGGCCGGGTCGCGCTCGTTCGACCCGTACGGGGACGGCCGCGAGACCGACCAGCTCGTCCCCATGGCCAGCGACGGTGACCCGGGCACGTGGTGGAAGACGGAGACCTACTTCTCCTCGCCGGACTTCGCCGGCCTCAAGCCGGGGGTGGGACTGCTCTTCGACCTCGGTCGGCCTGCCGACATCCGAACGATCGTGACCGACCTCCCCATGCAGGGCCTGTCCTTCCAGATCCGAGCCTCCGACATTGCCGGGGGATCGTTGGATGACTATCCCGTGGTCGCGCAGGCAACCGCAGCGGGCAGCACCGTCGAAACGGAGCTCACTGCTAGTGTCCGTGCTCAGTACTGGGTGTTCTGGCTGACCGACCTGGTGCAGGACGGGCAGAGTTCCACTTCCTTCCGCGGGGGCCTCAGCGAGGTGACGTTCAACGAGTGAGTATCGGCGAGGCGAGGGCTGACCTCGACGACCGGACACTCCTGCGCCTTCACGTCAACGGGGACCCCGATGCCTTCCGGGAGCTGACCGGCCGGCACCGGCACCGGCTCTGGTCGGTCGCCTACCGGACACTCGGGGAACCGCACGAGGCGGAGGATGCGGTTCAGGACGCTCTCATCAAGGCTCACCGATCCGCCCCGAGCTTCCGCGGTGACTCGTCGGTGTCGACATGGCTGCACCGCATCGTGGTCAACGCCTCGCTCGACCGCGTGCGCCGCAGACGGATCCACCTGCTCGACGACCCGGAGACCGCTGACCGCGAGAGGGCTCGCGACGACTTCGCCCCCCTGCACGCACGGATGGACGTCGAGCGCGCACTTGCCACACTCCCCGAGGAGCAGCGCCTTCCGATCGTGCTGACCGACATCGAGGGCATGAGCCTCAGCGACGCGGCAGAATTGCTGGGTATCCCGCTGGGCACCCTGAAGAGCCGCAACTCCCGTGGCAAGGCAGCGATGCGAAAGTTCCTCGTCGGTGAGGGGAACCTGGGCGGCTCCCGCCGCGTCGGAGACAGTAGCCAGGGCACAACCGAGGAGTCCACGTGAGCACTGCCGACCGTTCCCGCGACCGTGAGGTGGACCGCCACCTGACGGAGCAGGAGCTCGACGCGATGCTCGCCTCGCTCCCACCCCTGACGATGCCGGAAGAGAGCTGGCAGCGCATCGACAGCGCCCTTGCGGCTCTGCCGCCGCTGGAGGGTGCGGTCGCCGCGGAGGAGTCGGTCCGTGCTGTCCCAGCCGCCGCGGAAGGGCGAGCCGCCGTCGTACCTCTGCGGCCCAGACACTGGTACGACTCGGCCGGTGCCCGACTGGCGGTGGCTGCGGCCGCGACCCTGGTCGCGGTGGGACTGCTCGGCTCACTCGGGCCGACCGAACCCGAGCCCACGGTGCCAGCGGTAGCCGCACCGAGCCTGCTCACCGACACCTCGGGGGAGGCGGACAGTGCGAGCGGGCCCACGGCGGGCTCGCAGTCCGACTCAGATCGGGACGGCTCCGCCCCGGACGGAGGCGAAGCCGCCGAGCCGCCCGAGACCACGTCCAGCTCCCCCGCACCCTCACCGGCCGCCACCCCCAACCGGGCCAGCGAGGTCCGACCGGGTCCGGCTGCGGTACCGCTTGCCGTGCTCACCGGGTCCGGCGAGGTCGATGCGGGAGTGGCAGGTGGTGAGACCTGGACGGTCACGGGACCGGTTCAGTCGGGGACAGTCCTCTCCCAGGACGGCATGACCCTCAGCTTCGGCACCGCTACCGGCGACCCCTCGGACCCGGAGCTGGTGGCGACGACTGCCACGCTGACGCACACCCCCGCCGTCCGTGTCGTACGCGTCCTCGTGTCGGATGGCTCGACCGCTGCCGTGTACGCAGAGGACGGGGACGGTGCCCTCACAGCGATGGCCGCCGGAGGAACGCCCGAGACGGCCCTGCGTACGGTCACGGTCTTCTACGAACTGGAGCTGTAGGCAGCCAGTTCGGGTGTGAGTCGGGTCTGGGCCGGGAACGGGCCGGGAATGAGCCGGACCCGAGTCGTGTTGCCAGAGTCGGCTGGTGTCGTGCTGAAATGGGTGCGCGAACGATCGCCGCTGTTGGTTTGGTGAGCGGCGTCCGTTGCAAGCCGCACCAGAGGCACCCGAGCTGAGCACGGCGCCTGTCGGTGAAGCCGCCCCGAGGAGGACTAGTCACATGCCAGCCGCCCACGAACCCGTACGGAACGTCATCGTCATCGGCTCCGGACCGGCCGGCTACACGGCCGCTCTCTACTTGGCGCGAGCGAACCTCCAGCCGCTGATCCTCGAAGGCTCTCAGTTCGGCGGGTCCCTCATGACCACGACTGACGTCGAAAACTTCCCTGGCTTTCCGGACGGCATCCTCGGCCCGGAGCTGATGGACCACATGCGGCGGCAGGCCGAGCGCTTCGGCGCGGAGCTGGTCTCCAGTGACGTCACCGCAGTCGACCTGAGCGGGGAGGTCAAGCTGGTCCGCACATCCGACTCCGAGTACCGGGCACACGCTGTGATCATCACCACCGGATCGGCGTGGCGGCCGCTGGGGGTACCGGGTGAGCAGGAGCTGCTCGGCCGCGGCCTCTCCTCGTGCGCCACCTGCGACGGCTTCTTCTTCCGGGATCAGGACATCGCCGTGGTGGGCGGTGGGGACAGCGCGATGGAGGAGGCGCTGTTCCTCACGCGTTTCGCCCGCTCCGTCACAGTCGTGCACCGCCGGGACGAGCTGCGTGCCTCCCGCATCATGGCCGAGCGGGCCCTGCAGAACGACAAGATCCGGTTTCGCTGGAACAGCGTTGTCGAGGCCGTCCTCGGTGAGGGATCCGTGACGGGCGCCCGCCTGCGGGACACCGTGACCGGCAAGACGGAAGACCTCGACGTCACGGGCATCTTCGTTGCGATCGGCCACGACCCCCGATCGGAACTGGTGCGCGGACAGGTTGACCTTGACGACGCCGGCTACGTCCTCGTGGATGCGCCGGGGACCGCCACGAACCTCCCGGGCGTCTTCGCTGCCGGTGACGTGGTGGATCACACCTACCGCCAGGCCGTGACGGCCGCGGGAACCGGCTGTTCAGCCGCTCTCGACGCGGAGCGCTGGCTTGCCGAGCACCTGCACGCGGAGGCCTCGGCCGAAACCCCGGCGCAGAGCACGGAGCCGGAAGAAGTCCCAGCGTAGGGTCACACCAGGACCCCGACCCGACAGAAGCTGACCGCACTGCAACCCCCGATCGACAGCACTCAAAGAACCGGCAGCAGCCCATCGCCCTGAGGGCGCTCATAGCGGAGGAACCGTGGGAGCACATACCAAGACCGTCACCGACAGCAGCTTCACCAGCGACGTGCTGCAGAGCGACACCCCCGTCCTCGTCGACTTCTGGGCGGAGTGGTGCGGACCCTGCAAGATGGTCGCCCCCGTGCTCGAGGAGATCGCCGCAGAGAAGAACGGCGCCCTGCTCATCGCCAAGCTCAACGTCGACGAGAACCCGGGGACCGCACGCGACTACAACGTGATGTCCATTCCGACCATGACGCTGTTCAAGCAGGGCCGGCCGGTCGCCCAGATCATCGGCGCCAAGCCGAAGGCGGCGCTGCTGAGGGAGATCGAGGCCCACCTCTGACGTCGGACAGGGAGATGGCGCGGAAGCATCGCGCCCTTCGCCTCCCCGTGGGAGTCCGGTGATGGCAGGCTAGGTTGTCCTTGTCCCTGGGAGGTGTGGATGTCCGGCCGTCGCCCCACGTATCAGCGCGGTGACCGCGGTCCCGACGTCGCCGCTATCAGGGAAGCGCTGACGGCCCAGGGGCTTCTCGGGTCGGGTGGCGACGACACCTTCACGGACAGCTTCGACGAGACCTGTGACCGCGCCGTCCGCGCCTTCCAGCAGACTCGTGGACTCATGGTGGACGGACTGGTCGGCCGCCAGACGTGGCGCGCGCTGCGGGGCTCACGCTACTCGCTGGGGGACCGTGAGCTGTCGTACCAGCCTGCGGCAATGCTCTACGGCGACGACGTTGCCTCCCTGCAGGAGCGGCTCCTTGAGCTGGGGTACGACGCGGGCCTGCGAGACGCGATCTTCGGACCGTCCACGGACCGTGCCCTGCGCTCGTTTCAGCGGGACTACGGCATGCGAGGCGACGGCGTCTGCGGTACGGAGACCCTGCGCTCCCTACGTCAGCTGCAGCGCTCCGTCGTGGGCGGGAAGCCACACATGATGCGTGAGGTGGAGCGCATCCTGCGGCGCGGACCGTCGCTGAAGGGGAGGCGCTTCATGCTCGACCCGGGTCACGGCGGAGAGAGCACCGGCGTCGTCGATCACGGGTTCACCGAGCGGGACGTCATGTGGGACCTCGCTGGCCGGGTGGCTGACCTCCTCAGCGACCTGGGCGCCGACACGTTTCTGACACGCGCCGAGGCCGAGGACCCCGACGAGTCGGAGCGGGCTGCCGCCGCCAACGCAGCGGAAGCCGACATCCTGATCTCGATGCACGTCGACCGCAACATATCGACCGGGGGCCGCGGCGTCGCGGGCTTCCACTACGGAACGGGCAGCGGCGTCTCCAGCGACGTGGGCGAGCACCTCGCTGGGCTGCTGACCCGAGAGATCGCCATCCGTACCGGCATGCCGGACCTCAACATTCATCCCAAGACCTGGGATCTGCTGCGGATGAGCAAGATGCCGGCTGTCCGGCTCGAGATCGGCTACCTCACCAACGATCAGGACCGAGGCCTGCTGGCGACCGAGCCCGGACGGCAGCGCATCGCGGAAGCGATCGTCATCGGGATCCAGCGCATGTACCTGCCGCCGGAGCGCGACCGTCCCACCGGGACCATCGACCTGACCGAGCTCAGGCGGTCCGGCTAGGACCCGGTCGTCCGCGCGGCGGGACCGTCGGGCCTCAGTAGGCGGGCACAGCCGATCCGGCCCGCGTCATGAGCCGCTCAATCGCTGCCTCGACCTCAGCACGCCATGTGGTCACCGCCTTGATGTCGAGCCGGAGCCGCGGCGTGATGGGATGCGGCGCGACCTCAGAGAAGCCGCAGTGCACCAGGAAATCCGCGGGAAGCAGACATCCGTGCTGCCGCCCGGTGGCTCTGCTGCCATAGGCCTCGAGCGCGCGCATCCCCTGCTCCATGGCGTCCCTCGCCACCGCCTCGATCATCATCCTGGCCACTCCGGTGTCCCGCGCCGCAGGGTCCACCCGGAAGGCGGCCAGCAGCATCGCATCGGTGCTGGCGCGTCCCGAGGCGAACCTGTCCGCACCGGGGAGTACGTGGCCGGGGGCGTAGACCGCGTGACCGACGGGACTGGAGCCGAGGTAGGCAATTCTGCCCACCGTCGGCCGCATCAGCAGGGCCGCCGACACCCAGGACTCCAGCTCCCGTCCATCAGAGCACTGCGGCAGCTGGTCCGGCCCGAGCACCGGCGGGGGAACCGGCAGCGACGCATCGTCGTTCTGCCAGCACACGCACCGCCGACAGGGCTCGGCGACGTCGTTCAGGTTCTCCAGGCCGAGAGGGAGGATGCGTCTCGCTCCCGTGAGAGGTGCCGTCATCCGGGTCCTCTTCAGTCCACCTGCTCCGCTTGGCGAGGTTGGAGCAGGCCGGCGGCGAAGCCTACGACCACGCCCAGCCCGAAGAGCACTGCCACTGCCACAAGAACGCGTCGGAGGGTCACAGTCGCCTCCATTTCGCAGAAGGTCTCAGGTGCCTGCGTCGGCAGACTAGCGCGGGTGAAGGCACCCGTCGACAGATCGGTACCCTCGACATCTGGTCGGAGGTTTCCGACGCGGACTCTGGGGCAGGAGGTGGCGGGTGAGCGGCTCGACGCTGGACCACTGGTGGGACCGGTACGCAGCGCGCGTCCAGGGCATGACGACCTCGGAGATTCGTGCTCTGTTCTCGGTTGCCAGTCGGCCCGAGGTGGTCTCCCTCGCCGGTGGCATGCCGTACACGGCTGCCCTGCCGATGGACAACATCCGCGGCCTTATCGACGAGTTGATGAAAGCCAACGGGCCCACCGCGCTGCAGTACGGTTCCGGCCAGGGCGAGCTCCCGTTGCGCGAAGCCATCTGCGACGTGATGGCGGTGGAGGGAATCGAGTCCAGCGCCGAGGAGATAGTCGTCACGGTCGGGTCCCAGCAGGCACTCAACCTGATGGCCATGGTCTTCCTCGACCCTGGCGACGTGGTCATCGCCGAAGCGCCCACCTACGTCGGTGCCCTGTCCAGCTTCTCCACGTCGATGTGCGACGTCGTACAGGTCGCGATGGACGACGACGGCCTGGTTCCCTCCGCACTGCGGGAGACGGTCGACCGCCTCAGAGAGGCTGGCCGGCGAGTCAAGTTCCTGTACACGGTGCCCAACTTCCACAACCCGGCAGGCGTGACTCTCGCGGAGTACCGCCGGGACGAGATCCTGGAGATCGCTCGCTCCAACGACATCCTGGTTCTGGAGGACAACCCGTACGGGCTGCTCGGGCTGGACCACGAGCCTGATCGCGCGCTCTGTGCCCGAGACCCCGACAACGTTGTCTACCTCGGGTCGTTCTCCAAGACATTCGCCTCCGGACTGCGCGTCGGGTGGGCACGGGCACCGCACCCCATCAAGGACAAGCTGGTTCTGGTGTCGGAGGCGCAGGTGCTGTGTCCGCCGCAGCTGAACCAGCAGATCGTGGCGCGCTACCTGGCCACTCAGCCGTGGCAGGACCAGATCACCGTCTACAAGGACCTCTACCGCGAGCGCCGGGCCGCGATGCTCGACTCGCTGGAGTCCCTGATGCCACCCGGAACCCACTGGACGAAGCCGGCTGGCGGCTTCTACGTGTGGCTCACGCTCCCCGACGGCCTGGACGGGAAGGCGATGCTGCCGCGGGCGGTCAACTCGCGGGTCGCCTACGTGCCGGGAAATGCCTTCTTCGCCGACGGGAGCGGTCGCTCAAGCATGCGGCTGTCGTACTGCTTCCCACCACCGGAGCGCATCCGCGAAGGGGTGCGCCGGCTCGCCGGCGTGATCGAAGAGGAGATGGACCTGGTCACGACCTTCGGGCGAGGCACAGCTGCACCGTATCGCCACGGTCGACAGGCCCCCACCGCGAACGCACCAGGTCCGGAGGTCCAATGAGCACCCTGTCAGACGTGTTGGTCCTTGCCGGCGGGCTCGACTACGAGCGGGACGTCTCGCTGAGGTCCGGCCGCCGCGTGGTCGACGCCCTGCGGCATGTCGGACTACGTGCCCAGATGGCCGACGTCGACGAGTCCCTCGTGCCCAGGCTGATCGACTCTCCGCCCGATGCGGTGTTCCTGGCGCTGCACGGTGCGGCTGGGGAGGACGGGGCCGTACGAGGGGTCCTCGAGCTGCTGGACGTCCCTTACGCCGGCACGACGTCAGCCGCCGCGAGACTGTCCTGGGACAAGCCGTCCGCGAAGCTCACCGCACGCGAGGCCGGCCTGGACACCCCGGAGTGGGTCGCGCTGCCCCACTCGACGTTTCGCGAGCTAGGCGCCCAGCGGGTCATGGAGCGCATCATCGAGCGCCTCGGGCTTCCGCTGATGGTCAAGCCGGCACAGGGGGGCTCCTCGCTGGGCTGCGACATCGTGGAAGCACCCGACGAGCTGCCGCGCGCGATGATTGGCTGCTTCGCCTACGGCAACGTGGCACTGGTGGAGCGCTTCGTGCGAGGCACGGAAGTGGCCATCGGCATCATCGAGACAGAGGCGGGTCCGGCCGCACTGCCTGCGGTCGAGATTGCCGCCAGCGACGGCGCCTACGACTACACCGCTCGCTATACAGCGGGTATGACCAGCTACCACGTTCCCGCCCGTCTCGACGACGAGTCCTCCGAACGGGTGTCGCGCTTCGCGGTGGCAGCCCACCGGGCACTGCACCTGCGGGACTTCTCGCGGGTGGACGCCATCGTCGACCAGGATGGGCGCCCCCAGTTCCTTGAGGTAGACATCTCCCCCGGCTTGACGGACACCAGCCTGTTCCCGATGGCGGTGGAAGCCTCCGGACGCGATCTCGGAGAGGTCTGCAGACAGCTGCTCGTGCGTGCCGTGGACCGGTACGCCACGGTTGGGTCCGACGATGAACCGGATATTGCCTGAGGTCGAGCCCGACCAGGCTGAAGAAGCCCAGCACACGGACTGAGGCTGAGTCGAACACTTGTTCGATTCAGGAGGAGACTGGTCTCCCGAACTCGGCCAGAATGCGCTCCAGATCTTCCCTGGAGGCAAACTCCATCACGATCCGCCCCTTGCGCCGCCCCATCTCCACCTTCACGCGCGTGTCGAACCGGTCGGAGAGCTGCTCGGCTACGCCGGTGAAGTCCTCGGGAGGTGGCCCTGAGCTGCGCTTACGGCGAGCCGGCGCCCCGTCGGAGTCTGCTAGGGCGAGAGCCACCTGCTCTTCGGTGGCACGTACCGACAACCCCTCCGAGACGATCCGGGTCGCGAGCTCGTCCATCTGGTCCACCGTCCGAAGTGCCAGCAGCGCACGCGCATGGCCGGCACTGAGCACTCGTGCCGCCACGCGCCGCTGCACCGTCGCTGGCAGGCCCAACAGCCGCATCGTGTTGCTCACGTGCGCCCTGCTCACCCCGAGCCGTTCCCCCAGCACCTCATGCGTCACGCCCAGGTCGCTGAGCAGGGCCTCGTATGCCGCTGCCTCCTCGAGGGGGTTGAGGTCCGAGCGGTGGATGTTCTCCAGGAGGGCATCCCGTAGCAGCTGCTCGTCCTCAGTTCCCCGCACCACGGCGGTGACCGTGTCCTGGCCCGCCAGCCGACTCGCCCGCCAGCGGCGCTCCCCCATGATGATTTCGTAGCTGTCGACAGCGACGGCGCGAACGACGATCGGCTGAAGGACCCCCACCTCGCGGATGGAGTCGGCCAGGTTCTGCAGCTCCGTCTCATCGAACTCGCGACGAGGCTGGCGTGGGTTGGGCTTGATCCGCTCGAGCGGAATCTCGAAGAGGCCACCCGAGGGACCCGGGTCCTCCGCTCCACGACCATCGGTCGCCACGGGCGCACCGGCCCCAGCTTCCCGCTCGTTCTGCGTGGGTATCAGTGCGGACAGGCCGCGGCCGAGACCACCGTGACTAGTGCTCATGGAGCGCCTCCTGCCTCGATACCGCTATCTCGCGGGCGGCGGCGAGATAGCTGACCGCCCCACGTGACTGGGGGTCGTAGGTCATGACCGACTGCCCGAACCCCGGTGCCTCGCTGATCCGCACCGACCGGGGGATCACCGTCTGGAGGACGGTGGACTCGAAGTGCCGTCGCACCTCCCCCGCCACCTGGTCGGCCAGCCGCGTCCGCCCGTCGTACATCGTGAGCACGACCGTGCTCACCTCCAGATCTGCATTGAGGTGAGCCTTGATCATGTCCACCGTTCTGAGTAGCTGACCGACCCCTTCCAGCGCGTAGTACTCGCACTGGATCGGAATCAGGACCTCTCGGGCCGCGACGAGCGCGTTAACCGTGAGGAGCCCCAAGGAAGGCGGACAGTCGAGGAGGACGTAGTCGAACTGGTCGGGCGGTCCGTCTACGGGTGTGGCGTCCGGAGCTGGCGCGGCAGGGCCCCATCCCTGAAGAGCCTGACGCAGGCGCGACTCCCGAGCGACGACCGAGACGAGCTCGATCTCCGCGCCAGCCAAGTCGATCGTGGCGGGAGCGCACCAGAGTCCCGGAACCCCTTCGACGGGGGCAGTGACCTCTCTCAGGGTCGCATTCCCGATCAGGACGTCGTAGGTGCCGGGTGCACCGGAATGGTGGGGGACTCCCAGCGCAGTGGACGCGTTTCCCTGCGGGTCGATGTCCACCACCAGGACCGACGATCCATGCTGGGCCAGGGACACCGCGAGGTTGACCACAGTGGTGGTCTTGCCGACCCCGCCCTTCTGGTTCGCGACGGTGATCACTCTCGGCTGCGCGGGTCGGGGGAAGACTTCGTCTGTCCCGGCATTGAGCCCGGTACCAGTGATGGTCTCGCCATCCCACTCGCGTCTTGGTGTCGGTACGTCCTGGATGTCCGGCGTGCCGGTGGCTGAGATCTGCTCGGCTTCCGCATCTCTCATGTGTTCCGGCACGCGTTCATCATGTCCGGTCTCGGCTCGGGAACCGGACAACGCGGCCGTGGTTGTCGGCAGTGTCGGGCCGACAGCAGCGGATCCTGTTTCACGTGAAACATCACCGTCCCCACTTGAGACGGTGGGAGGGGCCGCCGGCCACCCCAGACCCGACGCAGTCCCTCGGCCAGCTCCTGCCGACTCCCTCTGAGCCCTTGGCCCGTCGTGAGCCTCCCGCCCCTCGTGGTCGGTCCATCCCAGTCCACTGGGTGTGGATGACGGCACCGGCACTGGTCCCCCTACATCATCTCGCGGTCATCTCAGCGACATCTCCGACCAGAGTGGCCTGCGCAACGACAACACGCCTCGCGCGACGCGCCGCTGGGGGATGCCACTCGGGACGCAGTACGGGTCCTACCGGGACTTCTTCACCACCACCACACGCACCGGAGGATCCACCACGCCCTCCCCGCAGATGTGGAGCCGGGCACGGCTCCCTGCGGCGACTCTGATCGCGCTCTCGCTCCGGGCGATCTCCTCCTCGGCGCGCTCCCCCTTGATCGCCAGCAGGAGGCCCCCTTCTCGCAGCACAGGCATCGCTAGCTGCACCAGCCTGTCCAAGGGGGACAGCGCCCGGGCCACCACACAGTCCGCCCCTCGGCCCGCCAGTTCCTCCGCGCGGGCCCTGGTAACCGTGACGTGCGGCAGATCGAGCTCACCGAGGCACTGCTCGAGGAAGCGCACTCTGCGCAGCTGAGGCTCTACCAGTTCCACCCGGATGTCCGATCGCACGCAGGCAAGCGGGATGCCCGGCAGCCCGGCACCCGAGCCCAGGTCGATCAGGTGCGCGGAAGCGGGAACCAGAGAAGCGACCACGGCGCTGTTGGCGAGATGTCGATCCCAGATCCTGGGCATCTCACGCGGTCCGAGCAAGCCTCGCTCGATACCGGCCGTCGCGAGCAGCTCCGCGTACCGCGCTGCCGTGTCGAGGGAGTCCCCAAACAGGGCCGCTTCTGCGTCCGACGGTCGCGGTAGCTCAGCACGCTCGGTCGGCTCGCCCACTCGCCGATGAGTCCCAGAGCCGGCGGTCATTACCCGCCGGTGCCCACCGGGAGCACGACGACACAGCGCTGCGGCTCCTCTCCGGTGGACTCGCTGGTCACTCCCGCGACAGTGGCCACGGCGTCGTGGACCATCTTTCGCTCGAACGGGTTCATCGGCTCCAGCGTCGCCGGGACACCGTCGGAGGCCACCCGCTCCGCGGTCTTCACGCCCAGGTCCGTCAGCTCCCGACGGCGCCCTTCCCGGTACCCGTCGATATCCAGCATCAGCCGGGACCTCTCACCCGTCTGCCGCTCGACCGCCCTGCGGGTGAGCTCCTGGAGAGCGTCGAGAACCTTGCCCCGGCTTCCGACCAACGTGGACAGCTGCGGTCCGTCCACAACGGTGACCAGTGCACGGTCGTTGGCCGCGTCGAGGTCGAACTCCCCGTCATAGTCCAGGAGGTCCAGCAGCCTCTCCAGGTAGTCCGCCGCTATGTCGGCCTCCTGGCGCAGCTCCGCCACGCGGTCCCGGGCCTGATCCGAGGGCTCCGGACTCTCGTCGTGCTCGGGACTCGGCTCAGACCCTCCAGCCGGGGCAACTGGCTCCTCGAGGTCCGTACGCTCCTCGCCGGCGGCACTACTCATCGCTTCTTGCCTTTCCCACTGGACTTCCCCGGACCGGACTTCCCTGAGCTGGACTTCCCCGGGCCAGGCTTGCCTGTCCCGCCACTGGGACTACCCGCGGAACCGGGGGACTTCTGCGGTTGTTGTTGTTCATTGCCCTGCGTGCCCGACGGCTGGCCCGCGGCTTGCGAGGACCCGCCAGGCGTGCCTGACTTGCTCGCGTTCGAGGCACCGCCGGGGTTCGAGGACTTCTCGGGGTTGCTCTCGGCCTGCGCCTTCGAGCTGGGTGGTGCCTGACCACCCTTGCGCGGATTCACCGGCTTGACGCCGGGCCGCGGTCCGAGAGCCTGCTTGCTCTGCTTGCTCTCGATCTCTCGCAGACGCTTCTGCTCCTCGTGCTGGTGCATGGTGCGAATCACGTACTGCTGCTGGGCCAGCGAGAACAGGTTCGTCGTCGTCCAGTAGATGAGCACGCCGAGCGGGAAGAACGGTCCGCTGACCATCAGCGACACCGGGATGATGTACATCAGTGCCTTCTGCACCGTCTGGACCTGCGCCTCGGCGGTCGCCCGGTTGCGTGCCAGCATCTGCCGCTGGGACAGGAACGTCGTGACAGCCATCAGGATGATGAGGGAGCCCGTCACGACCCTCACGTTGAGCTGACTGGCATCTAGCTCGGAGAGCTGCTCGGCGGTTGCCGTGAAGGGCAGGGAGATCGGCGCGCCGAGAAGCTTGGCCTCGGCGGCACTGTCGATCTGTTCTTGGGTCCATCCGTACAGCGGCGTCCCGCCCGGCTTGACCTGCCGCAGCACGTGGAACAGCGAGATGAAGACCGGTATCTGGACCAGCAACGGCAGACACCCAGCGATGGGGTTCGCGTTGTTGTCCTTCATCAACCGGGACATCTCCTGGTTGAGCCGTTCCCGGTCACCCTTGTACTTCTCCCGCAGCTCCTTCATCTCCGGCTGAATGAGCTGCATCCGCCGCTGCGCCTTGATCTGCTTGACGAACAGCGGGAACAGCAGCGCCCTGATCGTGATGACCAGGAACATGATCGACAGCGTCCACGTGATACCGGCCGCCGGGTCCAGGACGATGCTGAACAGGTCGTGGAACCGCAGCATGATGAAGGAGATGACCGTGTACAAGGGGTCGAGCACGTGGCCCCTCCTGCCGCTTGTCTCGTAGTTCGTGTCGATGCTGGTCCGAACGCCCGCTCGGACCTGACTTCAGGGTGCCTTAGTGGTCCCGGTCTCGGACGTCGTCCGGAGGACCGAGGCGGGTCTGGGGTGTACCGAATCCGGTCTGGGCTGTACCGGAGCCCCGGTGTGCGCGCGCCCGTGAGCCGGGAACCGGGTCGAAACCGCCCGGGTTCCACGGGTGACACCTGAGGATGCGCCTGCCAGCCAGCACGCTCCCCCGCATCGCACCGTGCATCTCGATTGCCTGCACCGCGTACGTGCTGCACGTGGGGTAGAAGCGACAGGACGGGGGCAGAACTGGACTGACATAACGTCGGTAGAAGCCCACAAGGACAAGGAGCAGCCAGGCGAGCGGGCTTCGTCTCCGCGAGGACCCCTGGGCACCGGACTCCTGGGCACCGGACTCCTGGGCACCGGGCCCGGGGGTCACTGGGGACCCGTGCGCCTGCGCACCCGTGGGGCCAGGGCGCTTGCCAGGCACTCGTCGAGCTGGATCGCCAGCTGACCGTACGTCATCGCCGCGCTGCGAGGCAGCGCTCGTACCACGACTTCCGTGCCGGGTGGGATCGAAGAGCGTCGTTCCGCCATCAAGTGCCGGAGTCGCCGTCGCACCCGGTTGCGGACTGTTGCCCCGCCCACCTGACGTCCCACGATGAAGCCAGCCTTCGGGGGCGAGCTCTCGACCGGAGACCCGGCCTTGGGAGGCAGCAGGTAGAGCACCATGCCGGATCGGGAGGCCCGGCGACCACGCCTCGTCACCTCCCGGAACGCCTGGCGTTCGGTGAGTCTCGCAGACGCCGGCAGCACGTCCCATCCTCAGGCCGTCAGCTCCGAGCGACCCTTGCGGCGGCGAGCCGCCACGATCGAACGCCCGGAACGCGTGCGCATCCGAAGCCGAAATCCGTGCCGTCGGGCCCGACGGCGGTTGTTGGGTTGATAGGTGCGCTTCACGGACTGCTCCCGGATGAGTTCGCGGTACGGAACGCCCCGCTGCCGGGGAGTTCACTGGGATGCCGTCGCAGCATGCACGACAGCTCAGGATCCCAGAGTACGGAGCGGTACGGCACCCGTGCAAACCACTTCGCCAGACCACCACCCTCCGGTAGCGCCACGAGCCCGTCTCGCGTCCCCGCGGGGCGGCCCGGCCCGCACTCTTCTCCGCTGCCATCTCGAGCGCATCAGGTGGAAGACTGTGGAAAACTCTTGTGGCACTGCAGGAACTACGGGTACGTTCTCCGTCCATCCGGAGTATCTGCCGAACGGCTCTCTCCGGGACACGTCTATCCACAAGTGCTTCCACACCCTGTGGACAGACGTCCGGAACAGGTCTGGATGTACGTCATCGAGCCCGCAAGGGCAGGGGAGGCGCGGTGACCGAGGGTACGGCCAAGGCGGAGTCGGCAGAGTCGGCAGAGTCCGTGGGGTCCGCAGAGTCCGTGGCGTCCGTGGCGGCAGCACTGCCAACCGAGCTGTGGGCGCGGGTACACGACGATCTCCAAGGCGGCCTCTCCAGCCAGCAGCGCGCCGTGCTGCCCATGCTCACTCCCGTCGCCGTCGTCGACGACACGGTGCTGCTGCGGGCGCCGAACGCATTCACACGCAACGAGGCCGATCGACTGCTGCGTGGGCCGCTGGCTCACGTCCTGGGCAACCGACTCGGCCGCACCGTCCGAGTCGTCATCGTCGACAACGACGTGATGGACGTGATGCAGCCGGGCGTCGAACGATCCGACGACACGCCCCCACCACGCCTGCCGCACGACCACACGCAGGGCCGCGCAGGGCAGCTGGACAGGGAACAACCCGACCACGGCGGGGACTCCAGCCACCCGGTGCACGCGAGCCAGCCGACCGTGGGGGCGGACCTTCCGGATCCCCGGGAGCGCTCGGAGCCCGGGGTGGGACCCGCACGCTCGACAACCTCCCCAGCGGCCGCACCGGACGAGAACGGCCCTGCCGGGCCTGCCGGGACGGCCCGATCGGGCCTGAACACCCGGTACACCTTCGACACCTTCGTCACCGGCGCCAGCAACCGCTTCGCCCACGCCGCCGCCTTCGCGGTTGCCGAGGGCCCCGCCAAGGCCTATAACCCGCTGTTCATCCACGGCGACTCAGGGCTGGGCAAAACGCACCTGCTGCACGCCGTCGGGGAGTACGCCGCCCGGCTGTTCCCCGGCATCCGCGTCCGCTACGTGAGCACCGAAGAGTTCACCAACGACTTCATCAACTCCGTCCGCGACGGAACGGCCGACGGCTTCCGTCGCCGCTACCGGGACGTGGACGTGCTGCTCATCGATGACATCCAGTTCATCGAGAACAAGGAGGGGACGCAGGAGGAGTTCTTCCACACCTTCAACACCCTGCACACCAACGGAAAGCAGCTGGTCATCACCTCCGATCGACCTCCCAAGCAGCTGAGCACCCTGGAGGACCGGCTGCGCACCCGGTTCGAGTGGGGCCTGATCACGGACATCACTCCTCCGGACCTCGAGACCCGCATCGCCATCCTCCGAAAGAAGGCCGAGCAGGAGCGCATCGACGCCTCGGACGATGTGCTCGAGGTGATCGCCAGCCGGGTCCAGAGCAACATCCGGGAGCTCGAGGGGGCGCTGATCCGGGTGGCGGCCTTCGCCAACCTCGACCGGCGACCCATCGACCTCGAGGTGGCCGAGGCGGTGCTGGGTGACATCGTGCCCGGCGAGGAGAGCCCCCAGATCACCGTCGAGCGCATCATCGCCATGACCTCCGAGCAGTTCGGGGTCACCGTCGAGGACCTGTGCGGCTCCTCGCGCAACCGCAACCTGACCCAGGCACGTCAGATCGCCATGTACCTGTGCCGTGAGATGACCGACCTGAGCCTCCCCCGGATTGGCCAGGCCTTCGGAAACCGCGACCACACGACGGTCATGCACGCCGACCGCAAGATCCGCGAGCAGATCCAGCAGAAGCGCCCGATCTACGATCAGGTCACACGGCTGACCAAGAAGATCCAGGGCAGGGACTGGTGACGCCGCCATCCTCCAGCCCGGATACCCGGGCCACCCGTACCGAGCCCGTTGTGGACGCACTGTGCATGAAAGCGGGCGGAGTGGGGACAGCGGCGCTGATGCCACGGTCCGGGATCCGCCGTCCACGTTCCACCCCTCGCTGTGCACCGCGTCGTCCACGCCCTGTCAACACCCCCGCACCCACGCTGACCTGGGCAGCAGGCAGGTACCCACAGAATCCCCACCCCCTACGACGACCGACGAAACTCCAACTCTGTTCTCTGAGTAGTACTCAGGCGACGATCCGGTTGGGGACGACCGGAGACCGCCGACACTGATCAAGGAGCACACCGCAGCATGAACTTCACCGTCGAACGCGACTTCTTCGCCTCAGCAGTCACCTGGGTCGCTCGTTCGCTGCCCGGTCGGCCGATCACACCCGTGCTCGCCGGTGTGGTGCTGGAGCTCGTCCCGGACACCGCAGAGCGCAGCAGGCTCTCCATCGCCGGCTTCGACTACGAGACGTCCACCCGCGTCGCCCGTGATGTCGATGGCTCGGGGGAGGGGCGGATCCTGGTCAGCGGCCGGATGCTGGCGGACATCGCCAAAGCGCTGCCCCGGGCGGACCCGCTGGTTCGCGTCGAGCAGACCGACGCCGCGCGAGCCACGCTGACCTGTGGTTCCTCCCGCTTCGTACTGCCGCTTCTCAAGGTCGAGGAATACCCGGACCTGCCGGACCTGCCGGAAGCCATCGGCACCGTGGAGAGCGATGTCCTGGAGCAGGCCGTCTCGCAGGTCGCCGTCGCAGCGGGCCGCGAGGACGCGCTGGCCGTCCTGACCGGGGTCCGCATCGAGGTGGACGGGGACCGGCTCACGCTGGCAGCCACGGACCGCTACCGGCTGGCGGTTCGGGAGCTCGCGTGGCGTCCCCGGATACCGGGCCTGCAGGCCCATGCCCTGGTACCCGCGCGCACGCTGGTCGAGGCGGCGAGGAGCATGCTGGACGCGCGCGGTGACGGGCCGCCGGAGGCGCTCGTGCACCTCACCGGCGGCGGTGAGGGCGGTGGGCGGCAAACGCTCTTCGGCCTGTCCTCCGGGGGTCGCCAGATGACCACCCACCTGCTGGACGGAGAGTTCCCCAAGTACCGGTCGCTTCTCCCGGCCGGCCACGAGGCCACAGCAGAGCTGCCGCGAGCCGAGCTCAGCGAGGCGGTCAGGCGCGTCGCACTGGTGGCCGAGCGCAACAGTCCCGTGCGTCTGACCTTCTCCGGCAGCGAGCTCGTGCTGCAGGCCTCCGGCATTGACGACGCCGCGGCGGAGGAGTCGCTCGGAGTGGAGTTCAGTGGCGACGAGCTGACCATTGCATTCAACCCGACGTACCTGCTCGACGGTCTGAGTGCGCTGGAGACCGACACCGTGCAGCTGGGCTTCACCGCAGCCACGCGGCCGGCTCTGCTGACCGCGAAGGGCGAAGGCACGCTGTCCGACTACCGCTACCTGATCATGCCCGTCCGGCTCCCGGGCTAGCGGCGGCCCGGACAGCGCTGCGGTGTATCTGAGTGACCTCAGGCTGACGAGCTTCCGCAGCTACGCCTCCTGCGAGATCGAGCTGCCGCCGGGTCCGGTGGTGTTCCTGGGCCGCAACGGCCAAGGCAAGACCAACCTGGTGGAGGGTGCGGCCTACCTCTCGTCGCTGTCCAGCCATCGCGTCCCGAACGACGCCCCCCTGGTGCGCGAGGGTGAGGCCGCCGCGCTCGTGTTCGGGAGGGTGGTCCGGGACACCCGGAGCATCGCGCTGCAGGTGGAGATCGTCCCGGGGCGCGCGAACCGCGCCTGGCTGAACCGCTCGCCGGTGCGCCGGGCCCGGGAGATCCTCGGCTACGCGCGGGTCGTCACCTTCGCGCCGGAGGACCTCGCGCTGGTACGGGGTGACCCCGACCGCCGCCGCCGCTACCTGGACGACCTGATGGTGCTGCGCGCACCCCGGATGGCCGCGGTGCGCGCCGACTACGACAAGGCGCTTCGCCAGCGCAACGCCCTGCTCCGGACCGCGAGGGAGGGACGTGGGTACGGCTCGGCGGAACCGGCCGGCCTCCAGGAGTGGGACGAGGCACTCGCCTCACTCGGCGGGCAGCTCGCGGCGGCCCGGTGTGCGCTGGTCGACCAGCTCGCGACCAGGGTGGAGCAGACCTACGCGGCAGTCGCACCGGACGCGGGGGTGGCCCGCATCCGGTACCAGCCCTCCTCACGGCTGTCGGGGGAGCGATCCGCGGGGGGCCCGACCGGAGGACCGCCGCGTGGGGCGGAGGCATCCGATCCGGACTCGTGGCGCGAGCTGCTCCTCGCCGCGCTGCGCGGGCACCGCCGGGAGGAGCTGGCTCGGGGCGTCACCGTGGTGGGGCCCCACCGGGACGACCTGGAGATCGAGCTCAGCGGTCGCAGTGCCAAGGGGTACGCCAGTCACGGGGAGGGCTGGTCACTCGCGCTTGCACTACGGCTTGCGTCGTACGGGCTGCTCACGGACGACTGGGCGGACACACCCGTCCTGGTGCTCGACGACGTATTCGCCGAGCTCGACGCGGGGCGCCGGGACCGGCTCGCGCGCATGGCGCTCGAAGCCGAGCAGGTGCTGGTGACCGCGGCGGTGGCGGCCGACGTACCTGGTGCCCTGCGAGGGTCTCGCTTCGACGTGGAGGCGGGATCGGTCACCCCCGCAGGGTCGCTGGCGACGGCCTCCGGCGCGGACGAGGATGTCCCGCTGGAACCGACCGGTCCCGCGGGAGAGAATCAGCCGTGACCGTCGATCTCGCGCGTCTCCTTCTGGAGGCCTACCGTGCGGCCGCCGGACCAGCCGGAAGTGAACGGGCCAGGGCGGCAGCGACCCGGGCGGCAGTCAGGGGGACGGGTACGGGTGCCGGCCCGACCGGCAGTCCAGCCAGGAGGGCCACTGCGCGCAGAACGGGCGAGTGGAGCGGACCTGGTGCCGACGACCGTGACCCGCAGCAGCTGGAGCGCTCCCTGTCGGACCTGGTCAGCGATCTGGGCTGGAGTGACGCAGCCACGACGGGACGTCTCCAGGCGCACTGGCCGGAGATCGTGGGCAGCGACGTCGCCGAGCACAGCACGGTGGTCCGGCTGAGCGACGGGGACCTCGTCCTGAAGGCGGACTCCACGGCGTGGGCCACCCAGCTCACCTTGCTGTCCGACCGCCTTCTGGACAGCATCCAGCGAGTCGTGGGGGAGTCGGTACGCAGCGTTCGCATCGAAGGGCCGGGGGCGCCGCGGTGGCGTCGTGGCCCGCTGCGTGTTGCTGGGCGGGGACCTCGGGACACGTACGGATGAGGCCGGCCCTCACGGCGCGCCGGGTGCCAGGGAGGGCTGGTCACCGTCAACACCTTGTCCACAGGGTGCGTCCGTGACCTGTATCCGCAGGTGAAAGGCGGTATCCTGAAATGTCGCGACCGTCGCCGAAGGGACTTCTCCGTGGCCCAGCAGAACAGCTACAGCGCGCAGAACATCACCGTGCTGGAGGGCCTGGAGGCGGTTCGCAAGCGCCCCGGCATGTACATCGGCTCCACTGGCGAGCGCGGACTGCACCATCTTGTGTACGAAGTTGTGGACAACGCTGTGGACGAGGCCCTGGCCGGGTACTGCGACCGCGTCGAGGTCGTTCTGATGGCCGACGGTGGGGTGCGGGTCATCGACAACGGCCGCGGCATCCCGGTGGACCGGCACCCGGTCGAGAAGCGTCCCGCTGTCGACGTCGTGCTCACCACACTGCACGCGGGTGGCAAGTTCGACAGCCAGTCCTATGCGGTCAGCGGCGGGCTGCACGGGGTTGGAGTCTCGGTCGTCAATGCGCTGTCCACCCGGCTGGACGTCGAGATCATGCGGGACGGCCACCTGTGGAACCGCAGCTACGTCATGGGCAAACCCTCTGGTGAGCTTGTCAAAGGCAAAGCGGTGCGGCGGACCGGGACGACGGTGACCTTCTGGGCCGACGCCGAGATCTTCGAGACCACGCACTACTCCTGGGAGACGCTGGCCCGCAGGCTGCAGGAGATGGCCTTCCTCAACCGTGGCCTCACCATCGTGCTGCGCGACGATCGCGTGGAGCCGGGGCTGGAGCCGGAAGAGGGGCCGAAGGAGGTCACCTACCAGTACAAGGCCGGCATCGAAGACTTCGTCAGGCACCTCAACGCCGCGCGAACGCCGATCCACAAGTCCGTGATCGGCTTCTCCGAGTCCGGGACGGGCATCGAGGTCGAGGTCGCGATGCAGTGGAACGAGGGCTACACCGAGAGCGTCTTCACCTTCGCCAACACCATCAACACCCACGAGGGCGGCACCCACGAGGAGGGTTTCCGTACCGCGCTGACCAGCGTGGTGAACCGCTACGCGCAGGACAAGAGACTGCTGCGGTCCGGTGATGACCGGCTCTCCGGTGACGACATCCGGGAGGGCCTGGCAGC
Source organism: uncultured Actinomycetota bacterium (assembly GCA_963752715.1). Taxonomy (GTDB): domain Bacteria; phylum Actinomycetota; class Actinomycetes; order Mycobacteriales; family CAVVZQ01; genus CAVVZQ01. The sequence goes on from CAVVZQ010000006.1 coordinate 568,685, forward strand.
CATCGTGTCGGTGAAGCTGGTCGAGCCCCAGTTCGAGGGCCAGACCAAGACCAAGCTGGGCAACACGGAGGCGAAGACCTTCGTGCAGAAGGCGTGCAATGAGTGGCTGGCCGACTGGTTCGAGCGCAACCCGTCGGAGGCAAAGATGATCATCACCAAGGCCAGTGCCGCGCAGCGGGCCCGGATCGCCGCGCAGCAGGCGCGCAAGCTGGCCCGTCGCAAGAGCCTGCTGGAGAGCTCGTCCCTGCCGGGGAAGCTGGCCGACTGCCAGTCCAACGACCCGGCCGAGACCGAGGTGTACGTCGTGGAGGGGGACAGCGCGGGCGGGTCGGCCAAGGGCGGGCGGGAATCGCGGTTCCAGGCGATCCTGCCGATCCGAGGCAAGATTCTCAATGTCGAGAAGGCGCGCATCGACAAGGTCCTCAAGAACGCCGAGGTCCAAGCGATGATCACGGCCCTGGGCACCGGAATCCACGAGGACTTCGACCTCGCCAAGCTGCGGTACCACAAGATCATCTTGATGGCCGATGCGGACGTGGACGGTCAGCACATTCGTACGCTGCTCCTGACGCTGCTCTTCCGGTTCATGCGGCCCCTGGTCGAGGCGGGCCACGTCTACCTGGCGCAGCCGCCGCTGTACAAGATCAAGTGGGGCAAGGACGTTGCCGAGTACGCCTACAGTGACCGCGAGCGGGACGGCCTGGTCGCTGCCGGCCTGGAGGCGGGCAAGAAGCAGCCGCGGGACTCCATCCAGCGGTTCAAGGGCCTCGGCGAGATGAACGCCGATGAGCTGTGGAACACCACCATGAACCCGGAGACCCGGGTGCTCCTGCGGGTCACCCTCGACGACGCAGCGACTGCCGACGAGCTGTTCAGTGTGCTGATGGGGGAGGACGTGGAGCGTCGCCGGGACTTCATCCAGCGCAACGCCCGTGACGTGCGGTTCCTGGACATCTAGGGAGGGGCCCGCGATGAGAGTTACCGGGCGCCGACGGGACAGACCAGCTGTGGACAGAAGAATGCGAGTGCGCGCGTGACCGAACAGACCCTCCCCGAGGACCGTGTCGATCTGATCGGCATCGAGGACGAGATGAAGCGCTCGTACCTCGACTACGCCATGAGCGTGATCATCGGCCGCGCGATTCCAGACGTGCGCGACGGGCTCAAGCCAGTGCACCGGCGCGTGCTGTACGCGATGTTCGACGGCGGTTACCGGCCGGACCGGGGGTACTTCAAGTGCGCTCGTGTCGTCGGCGACGTGATGGGCAACTATCACCCGCACGGGGACGCGGCGATCTACGACACTCTGGTCCGCCTGGCCCAGCCGTGGGCGATGCGCCACCCTCTGGTGGACGGCAACGGCAACTTCGGCTCGCCGGGCAACGACCCGCCGGCCGCCCAGCGGTACACGGAGTGCCGGCTGCACCCGCTGGCGATGGAGATGCTCCGGGAGATCGACCAGGAGACGGTCGACTTCGTCCCGAACTACGACGGTCGCTCCCAGGAGCCCACGGTCCTCCCGAGCCGGTTCCCGAACCTGCTGGTCAACGGATCGGCCGGGATCGCGGTCGGCATGGCGACCAACATCCCGCCGCACAACCTGCGCGAGGTGGTGGACGGGGTGCGCTGGGTGCTGGACAACCCGGACGCCGACCAGGAGACCACGCTGGCCGCCCTGATGGAGCGCATCAAGGGACCGGACTTCCCGACGGGCGCCCTGATCGTCGGCCGGGACGGCATCGCCGACGCCCACCGCACCGGTCGGGGCAGCGTGCGGATGCGCGCAGTGGTGGAGATGGAGGAGAAGCAGGGCCGCACGCAGCTGGTTGTGACGGAGCTGCCCTACCAGGTGAACCCGGACAACCTGGCCGAGCGGATCGCGGAGCTGGTCAAGGACGGCAAGCTGGCCGGCATCGCGGATGTCCGCGACGAGTCCAGCGTGCGGGTCGGCCGCCGCCTGGTGATCGTGCTCAAGCGGGACGCGGTCGCGAAGGTCGTCCTGAACAACCTCTACAAGCACACCCAGCTGCAGGACACCTTCGGCGTGAACATGCTGGCCATCGTCGACGGGGTGCCACGGACCCTGCGCCTGGACGAGATGGTCCAGCACTACGTGGACCACCAGATCGAGGTGGTGATCCGGCGCACCCGCTTCCAGCTCCGCAAGGCGCAGGAGCGACTGCACGTCCTCGAAGGCCTGCTGGTGGCGCTGGACCACCTGGACGAGGTCATCGAGCTGATCAGAAGCTCGGAGTCGGCGGACACCGCGCGCGCGGAGCTGATGTCGCGCTTCTCGCTGACCGAGATCCAGGCGACCGCGATCCTTGACATGCAGCTGCGCAGACTCGCGGCCCTGGAGCGGCAGCGGATCATCGACGAGGCCAACGAGCTGCGAGCGCGTATCGCCGACCTGACCGACCTGCTCGGCAACGGTCCGCGGCAGCGCCAGCTGATCTCCGAGGAAATGGGGGAGATCGCTGCCAAGTACGGCGACGACCGACGCTCCCGCCTGGTGCCCTTCGAGGGCGACATGGCGGTGGAGGACCTGATTCCCGACGAGGACGTCGTCGTCACGATCACTCGCGGCGGGTACGCCAAGCGCACCAAGGTCGACCTGTACCGCTCACAGCGGCGGGGCGGGCACGGGGTCGCCGGCGCCCAGCTTCGTCAGGACGACATCGTGCAGCACTTCTTCGTCTGCTCGACCCACCAGTGGATCCTGTTCTTCACGAACAAGGGTCGGGTGTACCGGGCGAAGGCCCATGAGCTTCCGGAAGCGAACCGGACGGCCCGGGGGCAGCACGTCGCGCAGCTCCTGCAGTTCCAGCCCGACGAGCGGATCGCCCAGGTCATTCAGATCCGGGACTATGCCCAGGCGCCCTACCTGGTGCTGGCGACCCGTCAGGGGAGGGTCAAGAAGACCAACCTTGCGGACTTCGACTCGGTCTACGCCAGCGGCAAGGGAATCATCGCCATCAGCCTGCGAGACGACGACGAGCTGATTGCAGCGGACCTGGCGGGACCCGACGACGACCTGCTGCTGGTGAGCGCGCACGCTCAGGCCATCCGGTTCCGGGCGGACGACGAACAGCTCCGGCCGCTGGGACGTACCGCCTCGGGAGTGATCGGTATGCGCTTCCGGCCCGGCGATGCGCTGCTCGCGATGGAGGTGGTGCGGGAGGGCACAGAGGTGCTCGTGGCAACCGAGCTAGGGTTTGCCAAGCGCACCCCCGTCGAGGAGTACTCGCAGCAGAACCGCGGCGGCCAAGGCGTCATCACAGCGAAGATCGTTTCCACGCGGGGCGGACTGGTGGGTGCGCTCGTGGTGCATCCGGACGACGAGATCTTCGCGATCACCTCCAGCGGCTCGGTCATCCGTACACCCGTTCGAGACATCCGTCGGGCCGGACGGGGGACCATGGGGGTCCGCCTGATCCACCTTCCGGAAGGTGCGACGCTGCTGGCTGTGGCCCGCAATGCCGATACCGCGGCCCCGGAGCTGAAGTCATGACCCAGCCCGCGGGACAGCACCGATCCCATGTCTCGAGGGGGCAGGTCGGCGCGTCTGCAGCCACATCGACGCGGGCTCTTCCGTGGGCAACTAGTCTGTCGGGCATGTCGACGCCGACGACGGACACCGCCGACTCCACTCCCGGCAGCACCGGAAGCAGTCCCGCCGAGCGACCTCCGACGTCGGAGACCTCAGTCTGGGACGGCGAGGAGGCGGCCACGGAGGGTTCTGGGGGTTCCGGCGGTTCCGGCGGTTCCGGGGGTGGGGAAGCCGCCTCCGTACCAGCATCGTCAGGGCCAGCGAAGCAGACACCGGCTGCCGGGGCTGCGGACTCGCACGCCGCGGGGAACAGTGGCGCTGCCGGGTCGCAGACCTCGTCACAAGGCAGCCAGGGGACTGGCACTGCAAGGACATCGGGGACCGCTACGGGCCCCACGCCACAGGTAGCCCGCCGCCGCGGCGGAACCGGCCGACGGGCCAGGCTGGAAGTCAGCCACCTCGACACGCTGAGCGTCTTGAAGTTCTCCGCCGTGTGGGCGGTCGCGGTGATGATCGTGGCGCTGGTCGCGGCAACCGTGGTCTACGTGGTGCTGAGTGCCAGCGGCGTGATCGACAACGTCGAGAATGCGCTCGTGGAGGTCACTGCCAACGCCGAAGGCAGTTCCCCGCTAGAGGGCATCTTCTCGCTCGGTCGCCTGCTCACCTACACCTTCCTGTCCAGCGTCGTCTTCGCGCTGTGCATGACGGCCGTACTGACGCTGACGGCGATCTTGTACAACGCGGCGGCGGAAATCGTGGGCGGGATCCGGGTCACACTGACCGACCGGGCCTGACCACAGGGTCGGCACGGCGGGTGGGTGAGTTGCGGTAGCCTCGAGACCGGACGCCGCACGCGACTCCTGCGCGGGCCTATAGCTCAGTCGGTTAGAGCGCACCCCTGATAAGGGTGAGGTCGAAGGTTCAATTCCTTCTAGGCCCACAGCAGCACACCAAAGCAGTTCGAGCAGGGAGGCTGTAGTGAAGAAGGTCCTATTCGTCGGGGTCGTGGGGGCAGCTGTGGCCTTCGCTGCATACAAGTACAGCCAGTCTCGGCGTGAAGAGAGTCTGTGGGCTGAGGCGACCGCGGACACCTGGCTCCCCGTCGAGGAGCAGAGCTCCGAGCCCGAGACTCCCGAGTCCTGAGACGCGCCTGAGACCGTTCGCCCGTCGGGCTGCGTGGGAACGTCGCCAGGGGACGTAGCTCAACTGGCAGAGCACCGCCTTTGCAAGGCGGGGGTTAGGGGTTCAAGTCCCCTCGTCTCCACAGTCCCCTCGGCACGGTGCGGGCGGCTTCGATGGACGTCCGCCGTGCAAGAATGCGAGCGTGGTCGACAGGCGCTTCCGGCGCGCGGAGTACCCACCCCGGCTCTCCCCGGACTGGGTGGTGGATCAGTCGATCATCGACTGCGGCTGGTATGCCGGGGGGGTGCGCGTCGGGGGCAAGCTGACGGTCACCGAAGCTGCGCAGCGTGCGGCACAGGGTGAGGACGGCTTCGCCTGGATCGGCTTGTACGGGCCGTCCGAGGCTCAGATGGCGCACCTGGCCCGACTGTTCGACCTGCATCCGCTGGCTGCCGAGGACGCTGTCCACGCTCATCAGCGTCCCAAGATCGAGTGGTACCGCGACACGGTCTTCCTCACGATGAAGACCGTCCGGGTCAACGACGTCCCGGTCCGCAAGGTCCGTCCCGGCAGCACGCGCTCCGCCCGTTCGCACCAAGCGGGCCCGGGCGGCACCGGGCGCCCCGCAGGTCGCGGCGGGCGGGCCCGTACGAACCCCTCAGCTGCCATGGAGGAGGCGGAGCAGGACGTGGAGGAGTCCGGCGAGATCATGGTCTTCGCCGGCCCGCGCTTCGTGATCACGGTTCGGCACGGTGAAGCGGTGGCACTGGATCCGGTCCGCAAGCGCATCGAAGCGGATCCCCGAGTGGTCGCCTCCGGGCCCTTGGGAGTTCTCTACGGCATCGCCGACCTTCTCGTCGACAGGTACGTGGTCGCGGCGGACGAGCTGGAGGGCCGGATCACGCGACTGGAGGAGATGGTATTCGCCCGCGAGGCCCCCAAAGTGCCGCTGCAGCGGGTCTACCTGGCCAAACGCTCGGTGGTGGTGCTCAAGCGCAGCATCAACCCGCTGGTACGGCCGCTGACCGACTGGGTCAGGGCGTCCGGCAACAGCGGAGACGACCTGTCCCGCTACCTCAGTGACGTGCTCGACCATCTGCAACGGGCGCAGGACCAGGTCGGCTCGTCGGACGAGGCGATCACGACACTGGTGCAGGCCCACCTGATGCGGACGCGGGAGGCGACCAACACGCACGTACGAATGATCAGCGCGTGGGCAGCGATCATCGCCGTGCCCACCCTCATTGGGGGCGTGTACGGAATGAACTTCGAGAACATGCCGGGGCTGTCCTCGCGGTACGGATTCGCCGTGACGATCCTGTGCATGGCGACGGTGTGTCTGGCTCTGTGGTCGGAGTTCCGGCGCAACGGCTGGCTGTGAGTCGGTACGAGTGGCAGCACTGGCATGAGTGGCGGCAGCGGCACGGCAACGGCAGCAGCGCTAGCAGTGGCAGCGCTGGCAGCGCTGGTGGGGAGCGCCCGGACCGGCAGGCGACAGCCGCCCGCGCGTCGGGATCGGGGCAGCGCAGCCCGGTGGCCGCCTGTCGCTGGTTCCCGGCGGAGGGCAGCCCTGAGGAGATCCTGGCGGGATCGTCACCGGTCAAGACGAAGGCCGGCTTCGAGGCCGTGCGCTCGCAGCGTCCGGGTTTCCTGTGGCTGTCCCTGCAGCAGCCCTCGATGGCGGAGATGCGCAAGGTAGGCAACCGGCTCGACCTGCACCCGCTGCTCGTCGAGGACGCGGTGCAGGCGAACCAGCGGCCGAAGATCGAGCGGCACTCGGGAATGCTCGAGATGGTGATGAAGACCCTGAGGGCGGAGGAGCGGGAGGACTCCCCAGAGGTGCGCGTGCAGTACAGCGGCGAGGTGCTGGTCATCCTCTCCAGCACATTCGTGGTGACGGTGCGCCACGGTCGGCGTCGCTTCCACAAGACGCTGTACCGGCGGCTGTCCGAACGGCCGGACCTTCTCCCACTGGGAGCGGTCGCGGTCCTCCACGCGGTAGCCGACCTGGTCGTCGATGACTACCTGAATGCCGCGGAAGTGCTCAACGCCGAGCTGGAGGATCTCGAGGACAGGGTGTTCTCCCCGGAACGGGACGAGACCGACAGCGGCCGGGTGTTCCTGCTGCGGCGCAAGATCCTGCGCGCCCGGCACGTGGTCGACCCGTTGGCCGCCGCTGTCATGGATCTCGACATGGCGGAGGTGATCGGCACACCCCCCGAAGCGATCGCCTACCTGCGGGACGTCAGCGACCACCTGCTGCGGGTGCGCGAGGAGCTGCTGGCGCAGCAGGACGTCGCCACGACGCTGATCAGCACTGGGCTGGAGCGCCTCGACGTCCGGGAGGGCGACATCGCCAAGCGGGTCGCCGCGTGGGTTGCCATCATCGCCGTACCGACCGCTGTCACCACCCTGTACGGGATGAACTTCACATGGATGCCGTTCCTCTTCCAGCCATGGGGCTTCGGCGTGGTCATGGTCGCCCTGGCGGCCACGTGCATCGGGATGTATGTTGCCTTCCGGCGTGTGGACTGGCTGTAGACCTGCACCTGCTGGTGTGCGGCCGTACCGTGGGTCTGCAGACCCGCACCCCACACCCCCGCCGGGGGCGAAGGAGAGCCCGTGAGCAACGACCTGTACGCGACGCTGAGCACCTCCGCAGGTGACATTCGCATCAAGCTCTTCCCCGACCACGCACCGAAGACGGTCGCGAACTTCGTCGGCCTGGCGGAGGGCACCCAGGAGTGGATCGACCCGCAGAGCCGCACGAATGTCACCCGCCCGCTCTACGACGGCACGGTGTTCCACCGGGTGATCCCCAACTTCATGATCCAGGGGGGAGATCCACTCGGGAACGGCCGCGGTGGGCCGGGCTACCAGTTCCGCGACGAGTTCCACCCCGAGCTCGCCTTCAGCAAGCCGTACCTGCTTGCCATGGCGAACTCCGGTCCGAACACCAACGGGTCCCAGTTCTTCATCACCGTGGCCCCGACGGACTGGCTGAACTTCAAGCACACGATCTTCGGTGAGGTCGCCGACGAGGAGAGCAAGGCAGTGGTCGACGCGATCGCGACCACTCCGACCGGACCTCAGGACCGGCCCGTCAGTGACGTCACGATCACATCGGTGAGCATCGAGCGGTCATGAGCTCTCCTCCGGGCGCGCACGATCCCGCGCAGCCGGAGCGTGGGACTGCGGGCGTTCCGGGGGCGGCGGGTGGGGGACAGGCGCCGCAGCTCCAGGCGTGCTACCGCCACCCGGACCGCGGGACCTACATTCGCTGCGCCCGGTGCGGCAAGCCGATCTGTCCCGACTGCATGGTGCAGGCGCCCGTCGGGTTCCAGTGCCCGGAGTGTGTCGCACGGGGCACGGCGGCCACCGCCCCGCGGACCACCTTCGGCGGTCACATCGAGGAACGTCCCCGGGCGACCCTCGGCCTCATCGCGGTGAACGTCGTCATGTTCGGGCTGACGGTGCTGACCAAGGGCGGGTTCCTCTCGGGCGCCGGCTCCTCGTCGCTGGTCCGTGACTTCGGGGTGCAGCCGGCCGCGATCGCCGACGGTGAGTGGTGGCGCCTGCTGACCGCCATGTTCCTGCACGGCGGTGTGATGCACCTGTTCCTGAACATGTTCGCGCTGTACATCCTCGGCTCCGAGCTGGAGCGGCTGCTGGGCTGGTGGCGCTTCCTGGGGGTCTACCTGGTGGCCGGCCTCGCGGGCGCGGTGGCCTCCTACTGGATGCTGCCGGTGGGAGGGCTGTCGGTGGGGGCCTCAGGTGCCATCTTCGGCATCGTGGGCGCCTTCTTCGTCGCCTACCGCCGGATGAACTACCAGGCACGTCAGATCGCGCTGCTCGCCTTCGTCCTGCTGCTGCCCGGCTTCGTGTTCTCGAACATCGACATGGCGGCGCACGTCGGCGGTCTCGTGGGCGGTGCCGCAGCGATGGTGCCGATGGCGTACGCCCCGGTGGGGCCGCGCCGGACGCTGTACCAGGCGGCGGGTCTGGCGCTGGTGGCGTTGCTGGTCGCCGGCCTGGCCATGGCCCGTACGGCTGCCCTGACGCCCTGACCGGGTTACCGTAGTCGCACGGAGATCATCCCGTGGGTCCTGAGCGAGGAGCGAACCCCATGCGAGACGCAGTCATCGTCGAAGCCGTACGAACCCCGGTCGGGCGGCGCAACGGAGGTCTCTCCGGTGTGCATCCTGTCGATCTGTCGGCGCTGGTTCTTCAGGGGCTCATCGAGCGCACGGGAATCGAGCCGGCCCTCGTCGACGACGTGATCTGGGGCTGTGTCTCGCAGGTCGGTGAGCAGGCCTTCAACGTGGGTCGCAACGCCGTCCTGGCCGCTGGCTGGCCCGAGTCGGTGCCGGGCACGTCGGTGGACCGGCAGTGCGGGTCCTCGCAGCAGGCCATCCACTTCGCCGCCGCGACCATCATCAGCGGTCAGGCGGATCTGATCGTCGCCGGCGGAGTCGAGGTCATGTCCCGGGTTCCGATGGGGTCCTCGGTGGGCCAGGGCGGGGGCCTGCCCTTTGGCCCGAAGGTGATGGAGCGCTACGACAACTGGGTGTTCAACCAGGGGATCGGCGCGGAGATGATCGCGCAGCGGTGGGGGCTGTCGCGCACCCAGCTCGACGAGTTCTCCCTCGCCTCGCACGAACGGGCGGCGGCCGCCGCGGACTCGGGCGCATTCGACGCTCAGATCATCCCGGTGCCCACGGCGGAGGGCCTTGTCACCCAGGACGAGGGGATCCGGCGTGGCGGGACGATAGAGAAGATGGCTTCGCTGCGCTCGGCCTTCACCGAGGACGGGGTGATCACGGCCGGCAACTCCTCCCAGATCTCCGACGGCTCCGCCGCCGTCATCGTCACGACGTCAGAGAAGGCCGCTGAGCTGGGCCTGACTCCGCTGGTGAGGATCCACACGGCGACAGTGGCGGGGGACGATCCCAAGATCATGCTGACCGCACCGATCCCCGCAACAGCGAAGGTGCTGGCTCGTTCCGGACTCCTGGTGGAGGAGATCGGCGCCTTCGAGGTCAACGAGGCGTTCGCGCCTGTTCCGCTGGCGTGGCTCGCCGAGACGGGCGCGGACGCGAAGCTCATGAACCCGCTGGGCGGGGCGATCGCTCTGGGGCACCCGCTGGGCGGCTCCGGCGCCCGCCTGACCACCACGCTCGTGCACCACATGAGGGACAACGGGATCCGCTACGGGCTGCAGACCATGTGCGAGGGCGGCGGTATGGCGAACGCGACCATCTACGAGCGCGTCGCCTGATCGGAGCCGGTTATCCACAGCCTGTGGACAAACCTGGGGATGAATGACAGCGATGTACTTCCCTTGGTCAGGTCAGCGCCACTGGGTCGCCAGCAGCATTCCTGCAACGATCATGGAGAAGCCCACGGCTAGGTTCCAGCCGCCGAGGGGGTCCATCACGGGGTTCGAAGGCGCGAGGTAGTAGACGACGAGCCAGACGATCCCGACGATGAACAGCGTCAGCATGAGGGGGACCAGCCAGCGCGGGCTGGGGCCCTTCTTCTTGGGGGCCTTCGCGGGCTCGGGCTGGGGACGGGAGTTCTGACGCTTCCGCGACTCGGGCACCGTCGCTCCTTCGTTTGCTCTGGTCATCGATCGGCAGCGGACATCCGCCGCCCGTAGGGGCTGCTCGGTCCTGCTGTCCGGTTCGTACCGCTCATGGCTGGTATCGCTGGTTCCTCGCTGTGTCCGGGGTGCCCCCTGGTGTGACTGGTGTGCCGGGTGTCTGCAGAGGCGTCGGAACCGGACTCTCATCTAGCCTAAGGGGACAGCGCCAGGGTCCGCACAGGTTGGGGCGCGAGGGAAAGGGGTCAGCCCGAGTGTCTTCCGGCGTCCGTACCGCGATCCGAGGGGTGGGGCAGACCCTCATCACCATCGGTGTGCTGTTGCTGCTCTACGTGGTGTGGTCGCTGTGGTTCACCGGGATCGGGACCGCCCGCGAGCAGAACGCGCTCTACGCCGACCTCTCGGATCTGTGGGGCAGCCTCCAGACGGGTGATGTCCCGCTGGAGGAGGTCGAGATCGGTGACGGGATAGCGATCATGCGAATCCCGCGCTTCGGAACCGAGTGGCATCCCGTCGTGGTCGAGGGCACCGGCCGGGAGGAGCTCAAGACCGGGCCGGGACACTACGTGGAGACCGCGATGCCCGGTGAGATCGGCAACTTCTCCGTGGCTGGACACCGGACCACGTACGGCGCCCCGTTCAACCGGCTCGACGAGATGCGCGACGGCGACCCGATCGTGGTGGAGACGGCCACAGCCTGGTACACCTACGACGTCACAGAGGTCCACATCGTGCTGCCGACCGACGTCGAGGTGGTCGCGCCGGTCCCGGGCAGGCCGGGGGAGACGCCCACCGAGGCGCTGCTGACCCTCACCACCTGCCACCCCGAGTACTCCTCCCGGGAGCGACTGATCGTGCACGCCGAGCTGGTGGACACCCGCGACCACGACGAGGGACCCCCTCCGGTCCTCACCGACCCCGACTCCTACGCACGCGAGGGGGTGTCCTGACGTGTACGTATGGATCTGGCGCACGCTCCCGGGCGGGACACCCGGAAAGATCGTCGGCTCGGTCCTGCTGGCCCTCGCGGTGGTCACGGTGCTCTTCCTGTGGGTCTTTCCCTGGATCGACGACAACTTCGCGCTCCTGTCCGACGTGACCATCGACCAGGCGGAGTCCTCGTCGCTCAACGGTGCTGCCGGGCCGAGCCCGGGTCCGGCTGTCACGCCGAATGACTAGCCAGCCCTGGGTGGGCTCCTATCCACCCGGTGTGCCCGCGACGGTCACCGTTCCGGAGCTGCTCGTCCCAGGGCTGCTCACCCAGGCACGGCAGCGCTATCCGGACCGGACGGCACTGTGGTTCCTCGGCCGCAGGATCCGGTACCGGACGCTGCGACGCGACGTGCGGCGGTTCGCGGCCGGACTGGCTGCGCACGGGGTCGGCGTCGGGGACCGCGTGTCGCTCGTTCTCCCTCCCTCGCCGCAGCAGGTCATCGCACTGCTTGCGATCCAGCGTCTGGGCGCGGTCGCCGTGCTGCACAACCATGTGGCACCGGCCGGGCGGCTGAGTGAGCAGATGAGGCAGGCAGCCAGCGTCGGTGCTGTGGTGGTGGACCACGTGTATCCACGGGTCGAGGCCTCCCGAGAGGCGGCCGGCCTCGGTTTCACGGTGGTCACAGCCCTCGCTGACTACCAGCCCCCTGGACTGAAGGCCGCTTCCCGCGTGTTCGGCCTCGGCCAGAGTGACGTGGTCGAGGAGTGGTTGTCGGCCTCCCTGCCGCCGGACCCCCAGTCCCTAGGGTTCATGGACCTGGTACGCACCCCGCGCGGCGCGGTACGACAGGCGCGGCTGCCCTCCAGCGCCCCCGCCGCGATCGTGTTCAGCGCGGCTGGCGCCACCGGCGAGCCAGCGACGGTGACACTCACCCACCACAACCTGGTTGCCGCAGCGACGTCGGTGGCGGCGTGGCTGAGGCTGGAGTCGCGCGCGGGCGAGCGAATCCTCACCCTGACTCCTCCGTTCGCGGCGTTCGGCCTGCTCACGACGGTCCTCTGTCTGCGACTGGCCGCCACCCAGGTGCTGACGCCCCGCTTCGAGCCGGTGAGCGTCCGCACGGTCGCCCGGGAGTCGGATGCGAGTGTGCTGGCGGCGGTACCGGCCGCGGTGCAGACACTGGCGGACATCCCGTACCCCGATGCGCCGCTGGGCCCGGTGCGACTGGCTGTCACGGGCCCGGAGAACTGGGACGCCGAGGAGCAACATCGGGTCCGCGCCCGGCTCGGCGTCCCCGTGGTACGGCTGTGGGGCCCGGCGGAGTCCTCCGGGGTCGCCCTGGGAACGCCGCTCGGGGGGCCGCTGTCGTCGTGGACTGCAGCTGCTGAGAGCGCCCACGGACATGCGGAGCTCGAGGGACTCGGGGCGAACGCGATGGCGGGTCTCCCGCTGCCCGGAGTCCAGGCGCGCGTCGTCGACCGTGAGCTCCGTGCGGTGCCCCCGGGAACACCGGGCCAGCTCCAGATCAGGGGACCCATGGTGGCGGAGGCTGCGCTACCGGTTGCCGGACCCGGGCCCCGGGGCCGCACGGACACCGGATCATCGCGACGGTGGCTGTCCACTGCAAGGACGGCGGAGATGTCTGACTCCGGATGGGTACGCCCGGGCCCGGAGGCGGGTGAGCTCTTCCGGGCGAGACACCGAGTGGTCTCCGGCGGGCTGGAGGTTTCCCCGGCGGAGGTCGCGCGGTGCTTGACAGCCTGCCCCGGGGTGAGTGATGCGTACGTGGCAGCCGTGCCGCACCCCTACCGCGGCCATGCTTTGCGGGCGTACGTCGTGGCGGACCCGTCGGGCACCTTTGTCGCGTCCCGCGTGTACGAGCAGCTGCGGCAGTCGCTGGAGCCCCACATGATCCCTCGCGAGGTCCTGCTCGTGGACAGGCTGCCGGACGAGCACGACTGAGGCCGTACCCTCGAACCATGACGCGGGTGCTGGTCGTCGACAACTACGACAGCTTCGTGTTCAACCTGGTGCAGTACCTGGGTCAGCTCGGAGCGGAATGCCTCGTTCGCCGCAACGACGACGTGGCGGTCGCCGAGCTGGAGGCGCTTGCGGTATCGGGAGTCCTGATCTCTCCCGGTCCTGGAGCGCCGGCGGGGGCCGGTGTCAGCATCGCGATGGTCCAGGCTTGTGCGGATCGCTCCATCCCGCTGCTCGGAGTGTGTCTGGGCCACCAGGCGATCGCGGAGGCGTACGGGGGCACTGTCGGTCGGGCGCCGGAGCTGCTCCACGGCAAGACGAGTCTGGTGACGCACTCAGGGGCCGGCGTCCTCGCGGACCTGCCCAGTCCGTTCACCGCCACGCGCTACCACTCGCTCGCCGTCGAGGAGGACAGCCTGCCGGCGGAGATCGAAGTTACCGGCCGTACTCCGAGCGGGGTGGTGATGGCGCTGCGGCACCGCGTCCACGACATCGAGGGCGTGCAGTTCCATCCCGAGTCCGTGCTGACCCAGGGTGGCCACCTGATGCTGGCGCGCTGGCTGCAGAGGTGCGGCGACCTCGCAGCGGTGGAGCTGGCGCCGTCACTGGCGGCGGAGGTCGAGGCCCGCCGTCAGGCGGCGCTGGCTGTCTCGCCGACCTGAGTGCAGGCCCCGGCCCGGCCCGAGCGGTCCCGCTCGCGGTCCTCCGGCCCCCTTGCGTCAGGGTGTGGGAGAGGCGTTCGGGCTCTGCAGCGCCGGAGGCGCTGACTGCTCGTCCGCGGGAGGAGTCTCGGTCGGGGTCGGCTCGGGAGTGGGTGTCGGGCTCCGGGGCTGCCTCGGCCACCACGATGTTCACCGTGCTTCCGGGGTTGGCGGGAGTCTCGGGACTGGGCTGCTGGTCGACGACGGTGCCCGGGGCGCTCGCAGACGTCTCTCTGGTGGTCTTCGTCACCGAGAAGCCGGCCGAGCTCAGCGTGGAGCGCGCCTCGTTCTCGCTTTTACCGATGACATTGGGGACGACCGACTCGCCGCTGGCCACTTCGAGGGCCACAGCGGAGCCTGTCGGTATCTCCGAGCCGGCGGCCGGGTTCTGGCTGAGCACCTCGTCCTCGTCGGCGGTCGAGGCCACCCGGCTGATGGTGCCCACCCTCAGGTCGAGATCCGTCAGCGTGGTACGGGCATCGTCGAGCGACTGACCGGTGACGTCGGGCACCTCCACGGTCTCCGACTCGGTGCCGAACTCGTAGTCGATCGGGGTCCCGTCGGCGACCATCCGGCCCGCGTTAGGGTCCTGGGACAGGACCTGGTCCACTTCGGTCGGGTCGTCGACCTGCGTGGCGCGGGTACTGCCAACAGTCAGGCCGGCGTCCTCGATCAGGCGCTCTGCCTCAGAGGTGGACTTGCCGATCAGGTCCGGGACTTCGATGTCGCCGCGGTTGAAGAACACCGCGAAGCCCACGAGTACGGCGGCGATCACAGCGACTGCACCCAGGATCAGCAGGACCGGCCCGCTGCGCTTCTTCTTGGCGTCCTCCTCGGGCAGCGGGACGCCGGCGCCCACGACGGCGGTTGCTCCTCCGGCGGCCATCACGGCCGTCCGCTCCGCGTCCGACATCACCGGTGTGGCCACCAGAGTCTGCCCGGAGCGCGCCGCGAGCAGGTCGGTGCGCATCTCCCCGCCGGTCTGGTACCGGTTGTCCGGGTTCTTGGACATCGCCTTCATCACGATGGCGTCGGCCGTCGGCGGCAGCTCCGGGTTGCGTGCGGAGGGGAGCTCCGGGTTCTCCCGGACGTGCTGGTAGGCGATGGCCACGGGGGTCTCGCCGCTGAAGGGCGGAACCCCGGTGAGCAGCTCGTAGAGCAGCACGCCGGTGGAGTAGATGTCGCTGCGGGAGTCCACCGGCTCACCCCTGGCCTGCTCGGGGGAGAGGTAGTGCGCGGTGCCGAGGACGGTGGAGGTCTGGGTCATCGTCGCGGTGCTCGAGGTGACGGCGCGGGCGATGCCGAAGTCCATCACCTTGATCATGCCGCTCGAGGTGACCATGACGTTGCCGGGCTTGATGTCGCGGTGCACGATGCCGCGCTGGTGGCTGTAGTCGAGCGCGGAGCAGACGTCGGCCACCATGCCGTAGGCCTCGTCGGGCGGGATGGTGCCTCGCTCGTTGAGCAGGTCACGCAGGGTTGGACCGTCCACGTACTCCATCACGATGAACGGGATGGGCACCTCGCCCGCGTCGTCCACTCCGGTGTCGTGCACCGCCACGATGTTGGGGTGGGACAGAGAGGCTGCTGACTGCGCCTCGCGGCGGAACCGGGCGAGAAACGTGGCATCCCGGGCGAGGTCGGCACGCAGCATCTTCACAGCCACCGTACGACCGAGCAGGGTGTCGGTGCCCTCGTAGACGTCGGCCATGCCGCCCGTCCCGAGCAGCCTTCCGAGCGCGTACCGTCCGCTGAGCAGACGCTGATCTGCCATCGTCTAGCCTTCCCCACCCTGGACGCTGTTGAAGTACGCCGACATGACCCGCGACGAGATCGGTGCCGCGTTTCTGCCGCCCGATCCCACGTTCTCCACCACGACACCCACGGCGATCTCCGGGTCATCCGCCGGGGCGAATGAGATGAACCACGCGTTCGAGGCATCGTCAGGCACCGGCCCGGTTCCGGTCTTGCCCGCGACCGTGACACCGGAGACGCCACCGTTCCCACCCGTACCACCTTGCACCACGCCCACCATCGCCTGGGTCAGGTCGGCCGCAATCGACGGGGAGGTGCTGCGGCGCCAGGTGACGGGACGGGTGCGGTCGATCACCGCGCCCTCCTGGTCGAGATACTCATCGATGAGATAGGGCCGCATCTGCACGCCGTCGTTGGCCACCGCGGCGGCAACGAGTGCGTTCTGCAGGGCGGTGAGGCGTACGTCACGAAGCCCGATGCCGGACTGGGCCAGCTCTGCGTCCCCGGGAATGTCGCCGACCGTGCTGGCGACCACCGCCAGCGGAATGGTGTAGCCCTCGTCGTCGATCCCGTACGCCTCGGCCGCCTCGCGCAGTGCCGACTCACCGAGGGTCACTGCCAGCTCGGCGAAGGCGGTGTTGCAGGACACGATCAGCGCCTGCTCGATGGTGATCAGCCCGTTCACGGCGCCGCGGCAGTTGCCGTCGCTCGAAGCGTTGCTGATGAATGCGCTGCTGCCGGGGATCTGGTACCGCTCCTGTGCCGGAATCTGGGAGTCGAGCGAGTACCCGTTCGCCAGGGCAGCGCTCGTCGTCACGACCTTGAACGTGGAACCAGGGTTGTAGGTCTCCCGAATGGTCCGGTACAGCATGGGCTTCTGGTCGTCCGCCTGATAGTCCTCCCAGGCCCCCCGCGATTCCTCCGAGTCGGTGGAGGAGATGAGATTCGGGTCGTACCCGGGACTTGATGCCAGCGCCAGGATGGCGCCGGTACGGGGGTCGATCGCCGCCACGGCGCCTCGGTTGCTCCCCAGCCCCTCGATGGCCGCCTGCTGAGCGGCAGCGTTGATGGTCGTCCGGACATTCCCACCGCTGCGGTTCCCGCCCTCGAGAATCGACTCGAGGCTGGAGAAGGCGACTCGGGGGTCAGTGCCCGCGAGGAAGTCGTTCTCGGTGTTCTCGAGACCACCGGTGCCGTAGATCAGCGAGAACCAGCCCTGCATGTGACTGTAGTACTCGGCGTCGGGGTAGACGCGCTGATACTTGTAGCGCCCCGAGATCCTCGTCCGACTGAGCGATCGACTCGTCGCCGACGAGCAGCTGCCCGCGGTCCCGGTTGAACACCTCGAGAGTGGTACGGAGGTTGTTCGGCTGGCTGTTCCAGTAGCCGGCCCGCACGACCATGGTCCAGTTGAGCATCAGGAAGAGGGCGAGTACGAAGCCCACCATCACCAGCGTCAGACGTCTCGTGGTGGCCTTCACAGCTTGATCACCCCGGTCGGGGCGTCGGTGCCGACCGGCGCCTGCGCGGGTTCGGGCGGACCGGTGTCCGCGAGGGTCGGTGGCTTGCGCGCCGTGTTGCTGATCCTGATGAGGAGCCCCACGATGATGAAGTTTGCCAAGGTGGAGGAGCCGCCGTAGGACAGGAACGGGGCGGTGATGCCGGTCAGTGGCAGAAGTCTCGTGACGCCGCCGAGGATGATCAGGTACTGCAGTGCCACGGTGAAGGCCAGGCCGACGGCGAGGAGACGACCGAAGTCGTCGCGCACGAGGAGGGCCGTCTTGCTGCCTCGGGTGACGAAGTACATGATCACTATCAGGACTGCTGCGGCGCCGAAGAGCCCCAGCAGCTCACAGATCGTCGCGAAGATGAAGTCGGTTCGCGCCTCGGGCACCAGCTCGGGGTTTCCTGCGCCCAGCCCGGTGCCGAACAGCCCACCGGCTGCCATCCCATACTGCGCCTGGACGAGCTGGAAGCAAGAGCCTGAGGCATCCCCCATCGGGTTCAGCCAGCAGTCCACCCGGTTGGCGACCTTGTCGGAGAGGAAGTACATCGCCGCGTACCCGGCCACGAACGCACCGATGCCCAGAACTGCCCAGGCAGCGCGGTTCGTCGCCACGTAGAGCATCCCGATGAAGGCGCCGTAGAACAGCATCGTGGTCCCGAGCTCGCCCTCGAGGACGAGGATCAGCATGGTCAGGATCCATGCCAGGAACAGCGGGAACGCATCGCGCATGCGGGGGAACCGGATCCCCAGGATCTTGATGCTGCCCGCACGCGAGAGCACCTCTCGCTTCAGCGTCAGGTAGCCGGCGAAGAAGGTGACCATCAGCGGCTTGGCGAACTCCATCGGCTGGATGGAGAACGGGCCGATCTTGATCCAGATCTTCGCGCCGTTCACCTCGGAGATCGAGGCCGGCAGCAGGCCTGGGAGGAGCAGCAGGAACAGGCCTGCGAGCCCCGTCACGTAGGTGTACCTGACCAGGGTGCGGTGGTCCTTCAGCGCCCACAGCGTCAGCGCCATGAGCACGAGTCCCCCGAAGATCCAGATGAACTGCTGCGGAGCGAGACCGGTGGAGGTGACCGTCCCGCCCTGGGCCTCGACCTCGGCCTGTTCGCCGAGGTCGACCCTGCGGATCACAACGAGGCCGATGGCGAGCAGGAAGGCCGGCATCGGTAGCAGCAAGGGGTCGGCGTACGTGGCCAGGGCACGCACCACCACGTGCCCGAGTACGAATGCGCCGGCGAGCAGACCCGCCAGCCACAGCCAGCTCAGGCTCCACTCGTCCAGGAAGCCCCGTTGGATGATGAACAGACCGAGCGCGGCGAGCGCCGCGGCGTAGATGAGCAGCATCAGCTCGCGCCCCCGTCGGGACGCTTTGCGCGCGAGCTCGATGTTGAGTGCGGCCGCCGAGTTGCTTGACGCGGGTGCGGAGTCCTTCGCGGTCACGGTCATGCTGGCACCTCCCGACAGTCCACTCCCGGAACACCTGGCGAGGCGTCTTCGACATCCGTGGGGCAGACCGGCAACAGCTGGTCACTGAGCTTGTCGACTTCCGCCTGAGCCTGCTCCCTGCTGTCGACCGGGATGGTGTCCTCCACCCGGCTGCGGGCCGGGCCCTGCAGGTCCGCGACCGCGATGTCTGTTGTGCTGTCCACCCGGCTGAGCTCGACCGAGCCGATCGACTCGGGAATGCCCTGATAGATGGCCACCTCGCCGTCGGAGGTCCCGACGTACCACTGACCCCGGAGCCAGAGAAGTACGACGATGAGCGACCCGATCAGGATGACCAGGATCGCGATCAGGAAGCCGAGCCACGTGGGAATGCGCCGCGGAGGGGCCTCGTCGTCCTCGTCGCTGGGACCTCCAGCGCCGGCGACGGCGGCACCTGGGCCGTCGCCGATCTTGGCGACTTCGGGCTCGGCCCGCAGCTCCTCGGGCGTGTCCAGGTCCTCCGTCGGGGGAGACCCCCCCTGCTCTCCGGCGACCCGGGCGGCGCCTGCGGCAGTTCCGGCGATGGCTGTGGTCGCGCCTGGGACCTCACCGGTGTCGGACTCGTCGGACGATTCCACGACGTCCGCGACAATCACGGTGACGTTGTCCGGCGCGCCCCGCTGCAGGGCCGCGTCGATCAGGGTGTCGGCAGCCTCGCCGGGCTCCGGGAGCTGGAGGGCTGCGACGATCACGTCCTCGGGCACGAAGCCACTCAAGCCGTCGGTGCAGAGCAGGAAACGCTGACCGACGAGGATCGGCACCATCCTGACGTGTGGTTCGACCTCGCGTCCGTCCAGGGCCTGGGTCAGCAGCGACCGCTGAGGATGGGTGAGGGCCTCCTCCTCGGTGATCCGCCCCTCGTCGACGAGCTGCTGGACGAAGGTGTCGTCCTTGGTCAGCTGCCGGAGCGTGGTGCCCTCGAGGAGGTAGATGCGCGAGTCGCCGACGTGGAGCATGGCGAACTGCTCGCCCGAGAGCAGCAGCGCGGCCAGCGTGGTGCCCATGCCCTCCAGCGAGGAGTCGTCGGCGACCCGTTCCCGGAGTCGTCCGTTGGCGACTTCCATCGCGTTGCTGAGGGCATCGGCGGGCTTGCTCGCGTACGAGGTCTTGTCGAGGCTGGCGACCTCGGAGATGACCTCGGAGCTGGCAACCTCTCCCGCGACATGGCCGCCCATGCCGTCCGCGACGGCCAGCACCCGAGGCCCGGCATACCCCGAGTCCTCGTTGCCCTCTCGGACCAGACCACGGTCGGTCCGCATGGCGTATCGCAGGGCGAGGTTCATGCGCGGAGCTCGAAGACTGTCTTGCCGATGGTCACCGGCGTACCGATGGGCAGGGCCGTCGGCGCGGTGACTCGAGTGCGGCTCACGTACGTGCCGTTGGTGGAGCCGAGGTCCTCGATGACCCACTGACCCTCGCGGGGGTAGACCCGGGCGTGGTGCCCACTGGCGAAGTCGTCGGCGAGGGTGAGCGTGGATCCGGGGCTCCTGCCGATCGTGATCGGCTGGTTGCCCAGCGGGATCTTGGTGCCCGCCAGGTTCCCCCTGGTCACGACCAGCTCCCGGGCGGCCAGTGGTGCCGCGGTGCTGACCCCGGCGGAACCGCCGCGCGCCTTGCCGCGCGCGCGGGCCCCGTAGACGTCGGTGACCACGGTGCGTGCCGCCAGGTAGACGAACACCCAGAGCAGGACCAGAAACGCGTACTGCAGAACGAGGACGGCTAGCGAGTTCATCTGCCCTCCTGTCGGTAGACGGCCGAGACGCTTCCTAGCCGGAGCACGGCACCATCGGTGATCATCACCTGTTCACCGCGCTCCACCACGGTGCCGTTCACGGCCGTTCCGTTGGTGGATCCCAGATCGGTCACCGTAGCGTCCTCTCCGTCGTACCGGATCTCGGCGTGCCGACGAGAGACGCTGTTGTCGACCAGGTCGACGTCCGCGACTGTTCCCCGGCCGAGTACGAGCGTCCCGACTGGCAGGTCTACCCGCTGGCCCGTCGCCTGGATGGTCAGGTGGGGCCGACCGGTCGCGGAGACCGGTCCGGCCGAGGGCGTGGGGTGTGGCACCCGCGCGGCGGAGCCGTCGGGAGGCGGGGTCGCGCGGCTGGACACCCGGAACATCCCGGTGGTGAGATCGTCCTGCTCGGAGAGCTCCACGACGACGTTGCCGTAGATGGCCCAGTTCTGCTGGACCAGGTACTCCACCAGGGTCTCGGCCAGCTCGCGGGTCAGAGTGTCCGCGTACGGGACCAGCCGCTCGAAGTCCTGCCCCGAGAGCTCCACCACGTACACGTTCGGCGCCACCACGCGGTTCATTCCCAGGACCGCACGCTTGGACGTGGCTTCGCGCTGCAGGGCCGCGGCGACCTCGACCGGCTCGACCGCACCCTTGAACATCCTGGCTGCGGTGCCCTCGACGGCCCTTTCGAGGCGCGCCTCGAACCTGTCGAGCAGTCCCACGCCGACCACCTCCTAGGAGTCCAGACTGCGACCAGGGCGATCGTAGCGGGTCCGGGGTATGGATCGGGCATCGTGTTAGCCTGAACTCGCTGCTCGGGCGAGTGGCGGAATGGCAGACGCGCACGGTTCAGGTCCGTGTGTCCGTAAGGACGTGAGGGTTCAACTCCCTCCTCGCCCACCAAGTCCGTGCCGATTTCCTGTTCAGGACCACGCGATCTATGTCGCGGCCTCGAGCGCGTAGTCGAGGTCGCGGGACCTCACACCGGCATGGACGCCGCGATGCGGCGCGCTGCCGTACGGCCGAGCGCGAAGTTCTCGTTGCCCCCCGGGGCTCAGCTCAGGGCGTCGGCGATGCGCTGGGCGTTGGTGGTCACCATGCCGGCGTACGTTTCCGCGCCCGAGCCGTCCGGGCCGAGCGACCCGATGAACAGCTCGACAACCTCGACCTCCGTGCCGACCTCCTTGGCGACCGCCGGGACCAGGTCGGTGGGGTTGGCGTTGTTGGAGAAGATCGCGGTAACGCCTTCGGCCTCTATCACCTCGACCAGGTCGGCCAGATCCTGGCTGGACGCCTGCGCCAGTGTGGAGCCACCTGGGATCACGACGCCGGCGACCTCGAAGTCATAGGCCTGCGCGAAGTAGCCGAGCGCGTCGTGGTCGGTGACCAGCACCCGCTGCTCGGCCGGGACCGCGGCGAGGATGTCACGCACCTGCTCGTCGGTCTCCATCAGCGCGTCGTGCACCTCGGCCCCGCAGGTGGCGTACCCGTCCTCGCCGGTGACCTCGGCCAGCTCGGCGCCGATCAGCTCAGCCGCCTGAGCCATCCGAGCCGTGTCGTGCCAGACGTGGGGGTCCGGCGAGCCGTCCATGTCTCCTCCTCGGACTGATCCTCGCCCTCGTCCTCGTGGCCGTGCTCGCCGCCGAACTCGATCGGGTCGACCAGCGGCGCAACCTCCAGGACCCTGGCATCGTCGGCCTCGGCTCCCTCGAGGGCATCGGCCAGACCCTCCTCCAGACCCAGCCCGTTGGCCACGACCAGATCAGCTTCCACGAGGCGAGCGACCTGCGCCGAGGAGGCGGAGAAGTCGTGCGGGTCCGCCCCGACCGGCATCAAGGTTTCGGCGGTGCCGCCGGCGCACTCCATGATGTCGCCGACCACGTCACCCAGCATCGTGGTCGTGCCGATCGCCAAGCGGCCGTCACCTGGGGAGTTCTGGCCCGCGTCGGTGCCGTCGCCGTCGGAAGCAGAGCAGCCGGCGATGCTGAGCCCAGCGGCGAAGAGAACTCCCAGGGCAGTGACATGACGTCGCACAGCGCTTCCCTTCTACTGAAAGTGAGAATCATTCCCGATAACGGTAGCAGAGTCTGCGGGCCGGTGATGCGCATACGGAGGACCCTGAGGTCTAGGTAGTGGCTCGTGAGTTGAGTCGACGTCGTTCCAGGTGGACCAGCCGCCGAGCCAGGAGCATCAGCAGCGCAGCCCCGATCATCGCTCCCGCGGCGGACACCCACGCCACCTCGAAGGATGTGGCGGTGACGAGCAGCCCGAAGGCCAGTGGTCCGGTGCCGGCCCCGATGTAGATCCCGGTCTGCGTGATTCCGGTGGCTGCGGCGGGAGCGCCCCGGTTCAGCCGTACGACGGCGAAGTTGAGCAGGCCGGGCCAGGACCAGCCCATCCCGTACCCGAGAACGGTCCCCAGCAGGATCGCGACGTTGCCTCCGGTGGCCAGCAGCACCAGCCCCACCGCACCGGCGAAGAGCTGCAGCGAGATGACCGGGAGGTGGCCGCCCTCGCGGCGGTCGGCCAGATAGCCGTCGACGAGCCGGCCGGCGATGCCGACGACGCTGCCCAGCGCCATCAGCATGCCCGCTGCCGCCGGAGCGATCCCTGAGTCCACCGCGGATGCGACCAGGAACCCGCCCAGCGACCCGGCCGACCCGGCCGCGAGGACTCCCCCGGCGGCGATCACAAGCAGGGGAGCGAAACCGGTTCGCAGGGGTGGTGGCGGACCCGGAGACCGTGGTCCGGTTCCAGGCTCCGGTTCCGCGCGATCGAAGGAGTCGGGTGGCAGGAAGACCAGCGTGACAATGGCGAGGGCGCCGCCCGCAACATACGCCCAGCGCCACCCGACCGTGAGTGCGACGAGTGGGACCGCCAGGCCGCCCAGGAGGGTGGCGATCGGCACGGCCGCCTGCTTGACCCCGAACGCCCACCCCTGATGGTGCGGGGGACGGCCCGGGCGAGTCCCAGGTTGGCACCGATCTGTGCGAACGCGTTGCCGATCCCGGCCAGCCCCAGGAGCAGGATCAGGGTGCCCGGCGTACGAGCGAGCAGTGCGATCGCGGTCAGTCCGAGCCCGCCCACAGCGACCCCGGCCGTCATGGTGCGCCGCGACCCCAGTCGCTCGGCGAGCCGGCCCGCGGGCACGCTCGAGACCGCGGAGACAACGAAGGACGCCGAGATCGCCAGGCCCAGGGTGGTCGTATCGAGCCCGATGTCTGCGCTGACCTGCACGGCCAGCCCGCCGAGCAGGAACACCGGCAGGGCGGTGACCACGGTGGCCGCAACCGCTGCGAGGACGGTGCGGCGCGCGAGCGGTGTCACTGCCGGAGCGGTATCTGCCAGCGGACCTCAGTGCCATGAGCGCGTGCAGCGGGAGGAGAGGTCACGGTACAGGTGCCCCCCTGGGACCTGGCACGTCGCTCAAGGTTGGCCAGACCACGGCCCGGATCGGTCGCACGGCTCATCCCACGGCCGTCATCGGTCACCGTCAGTGTCAGGTACCCAGGAACGGCCGACACGACAACCCGGACCTGGTGGGCCTGGGCGTGGCGTACGACGTTGGAGAGCGCCTCCCGCAACGCGTGCAGCAGGTGGTCTGCCTGTTCGGCGGAGAGGAGCGCGTCGAGCGGCCCGCGGACGTCCAGCAGGGGGCGTACGCCTGCCGAGCCGGTCTCCTGTTCCACCGTCTCGGCGATGCACAGCCGCAGTGCGCTGCGGCCGGGCCCTTCGTCCTGCTCGAGTCCGTGGATCGTGGTCCGCAGCTGGGCGATCGTGTCATCGATGTCCTCGACGGCCTGGCTGATGCGCCTGAGCAGCTCCGGGTCGGCCGCCCGCTCGGCGAGCGGCTCCGCGGACTGCAGGCTCAGTCCGGTTGCGAACAGCCGTTGGATGACGCCGTCGTGCAGGTCAGCAGCGATTCGCTGGCGCTCGGTGAGGCGGGCGAGCCGACCCGCCGACTCGCTCAGTCGGGTGCTCTGCACGGCCAGCCCGGCAGCCGCAGACAGAGCGATCAGAAGCTGTTCGTCCTGCCCGGTGAATCCCTGGCCGTCCGGGTCGGGGGACTTGTTCCCGAGATAGAGGTTGCCGAAGACCTGGCTGCCCACCCGAACCGGGACACCGAGGAAGCTCGTGATGACCGGGTGGCCGCTGGGGAAGCCGACGCTGTCCGGGTGCTCTGCGACGTCCCGCAGTCGTAGGGGGCGGGGCCGGAGGATGAGATCGCCGAGTACGCCTCGACCCTCGGGGGGAGCGCCGATCCGCGCCCGCTCCGCCTCGCTCATGCCCTCGGCGATGAACTGCCGTGAGATGGCGGCCGTCCTCGTCGAGCACGCCGAGGGCCCCGTAGCGTGCCCCGGTCAGTCTCATGGCCGCGCGTACGAGGTCGCGCAGCAGCGCGGGCAGGTCCGCGCCGGATGCCAGCTCCAGCACCGCCTCGGAGAGCATCCTCCCCTGCTCGATGAGTAGGTCCTGGTCGGGTGCGGAGGGCCCGACCTCGGACGCGGTGGCTCGCCCGGGGATGCTCATGTGCCCCGATCCACGTGGCTGCGGCTCCGGAGTCGATCGGCGTACACCGCCGCTTCGGTGCGTCGGTGCATCCCGAGCTTGCCGAGCACCGTCGAGACGTAGTTCTTGACGGTCTTCTCGGCCAGGCTCAGCTCGTCGGCGATCTCGCGGTTGGTGTAGCCGTCGGCGATCAAGGCGAGGATCCGTTGTTCCTGAGCAGTCAGAGTGCGCCACGCGGCGTCCCCTCGGGACCTCTCCAGCCGGGCGAGCGCGCGGCGTACCGTATCGGCGTCGAGCAGCTGACGTCCCATGCCGACATCCCGCACGGCTTGTACGAACTCCGGTCCCGCGATGCGCTTCACCAGGTATCCGTGCGCGCCGGCGACCGCGGCCTGAGCCAGCGCCTCGTCGTCGTCATAGGAGGTGAGCATGAGACACCGGGTCTCGGGGCACCGGGAGCGGACCTCGCGGCACAAGGACACGCCGTCCCCGTCCGGCAGTCGCACATCCAGTACCGCCACCGTCGGGCGCGTGGCCATGATGCGGCCGATCGCGTCCCGCGCCGTACCGGCCTCCCCCACCACGCTCAGCCCGGCGTCCGCCAGAACGTCGCGCAGCCCCCGTCGGACGATCTCGTGGTCGTCGACGAGAAAGACGCGGATGTCCTCAGCCATCGGCTGGTCGTTCGCCTCCCGACGGACCGACCCCTGACTGCCCGTCACCGATGGCGTAGGAGGTCCGGATCACTGCGACCGGGCACTGTGCGTGGTGCAGGGCGTACTGGCTGACGCTTCCGAGCAGCAGCCCCGCGAACCCGCCGTGCCCCCGAGACCCCACGACGAGCAGCTCGCAGCCGGCGGCCTCACGTACCAGGGCCCACCCCGTGGAGGACTCGATGACCCGGGTGTCCACAGGCACGTTCGGGTGAGCGGGGTGGCAGCGCTCGATCTCCTCCCGGAGCATGCTCGTGGTGGCGCTGGCCAGCTCGTCCGTTGTGACTCCGGTCGGCACGGCGGTATCCGCCACCACGGTGGGGGAGTGATACACGGAGACGGCAACCAACGGGACTCCCATCCGGTCGGCCTCGTCGAGGCCGAAGGCGAGTGCGGCTCGGCCTGGCTCGGACCCGTCGACTCCCACGACGACCTGGCCGCGATGGGGGGCCTCAGGGGCGTCCTGGTGCCGACGGATGACGATCACCGGGCAGGGGGCGTGCGCACTGACCTGGACGCCGACGGACCCGACAAGCAGTCCGGTGACACCCCCCAGTCCCCGGGAACCGAGAACCACCAGCGCCGCGTGCTCGGCCACAGCGAGCATGGCGCCCGCCGCACCTCCGGCGATCAGCCGTCCGGTCACGTCGACGTCGTCAGCCGCCGATCGGGCCCGGTCCTCCGCGTCCGACAGGACCCGCTCGGCGGCCCGCTCCATCCCACCGTCGGGCGGCGCCACGACCGGTGAGTCCAGCGGTACGTGGTACAGCGGGAACTGCCAGGCATGCACGATCACCAGCGGTGCTTTCCGTCGGCTCGCCTCCGACGCCGCCCAGGCGACGGCTTCGAGCGAGGACTGGGAACCGTCCACACCGCACACGACGCTCCCCATCGGTGCCGCCTCGATCATGAGTCCTCCTCTGGGACCTGGTCCTCCTCGTGGACCAACACGTCCACGACTGCTCGGCGGGGCGTCAGCGTCAGCGGTGGGAGCTCGGGCGGGAGATAGCCCAGCCGCAGCATCGCCTGCGGATAGCCGACCGTGCCGAGAGCCGCCCGTAGTGCCCGCCGAGCGACAGGCACCTCCAGTGCCTGGCTCAGCGGTGATGCGGACACCCCTTCGACGGTGGCGGTCAGGAGCAGGCGGCTCATGGCGCGTCCTGCTGTCAGCCAACCGTGCGGGTCGTCGGTGTCGGAGCTCACGACGGCCAGGGTGGGGTGCTCGGAGGCCTCGACGTCGACGTCGAGAAGCCCTTCGCCGGCGACCTCGAGGTCGCGGATCGGCGTGCTGGTGTGGGGCAGCTGTCCGGCGAGCCTCGGAATCTGCCGCAGCGGGATCCCGTCGGGAGCCAACGGATCCGTACGAATCCACGCCGCCAGCTCGGCCCGGTACGCGGGATCCGCCCGCTGCTCGGCGTCCGCGTGAGCGACGACGACGGCGACCTGCTCGGCGAGTGGTCCCCCGCCGATCAGGTGGAGGTGGGCGCCCTCCGACTCCGTTGCGCGGATCAGCTGCTCACTGACGTTGGCGGGGAGCGGGCGGTCGTCGAAGGTACGTCGTTCCGACGTCCTCCAGAGCACCGCGTAGACGAGCTCGCTGTCGGAGCTCTGCGGCTTGATCTGGTCGGTGACACGGATGGCTGCCAGGAAGTTCGGGTCGTCGTCGGCGGGCAACATGACGACGTCGCTCTCCCAGCCTTCGGACCGCAGCGCCAGCGTGGCGTGCTGGAGCGCGGCGCCGCACGAGAGGTGCAGCGCCCTGCCGTCGGGGTCCGCCACCGTGAGCATTCGGCTGCGGTCGGCGTAGAGGTCCAGTCCGGCATGCCGCACCGCCCAGCGCCACGGCTGGGTGTTGTGCAGCGAGGGAGCATGCACCGCGACCGCAACCGCCGTCTGCAGGTCCTCCTGCGTCGGTAGCGCCATCGCTGCTGACGTCTCCCCTGTCTGGTGGCTCCCCGCGGGCCGGGCGGCTCGCCGAGGTGCGGTAGCAGTGCCACTGCGGCCAGTATCCCAGGTGGCTGTCCCCGCGCGCGGACGCACGGCGCGAGCGAGAGCAGGATAGGGCCAGGGAGGATGGGGCGGGACGGGGCGAGACAGGCTCTCGCGGAGCTCGGTAACGGCGGGAGGTGAACACGGATGCCGGAGATGCCAGAGGTGGAGGCGCTTGCCTCGTTTCTGCGGGAGCACGCCACCGGCATGTCGGTCCTTCGGATCGATGTCATGGCGCTGTCGGCGCTCAAGACCGCCGACCCCCCTGTGACGTCGCTGCGGGGGGCGACGGTCACGGATGTGTCGCGGCACGGCAAGTTCCTGGACATCGTCATGCAGGCCGCTGCCGACCAGGGGGAGCCTCAGGAGCTGCATCTGGTGCTCCATCTCGCCCGCGCCGGCTGGCTGCGGTGGCGCGACGAGGCTCCGGCGCCTGCCGCGCACCCCGGTCGCGGCCGCGGTCCCCTGGCGCTTCGCCTGGTGCTGGAGTCCCCGCAGCGGCAGGCCTCCGTCGACGTGACCGAGGCGGGGACTCGCAAGTCGCTTGCCGTGTATGTGGTCGGAGATCCGCGTGAGGTACCCGGTGTGGCGCGGCTCGGCCCCGAGGCACTCTCCGAGAGCCTCGACGTGGCCGCCTGGCAGGACCTCGCGCGCGGTGCCCGTACCCAGCTCAAGGGCTGGCTCACCGACCAGAAGGTGGTCGCCGGCATCGGCAACGCCTACAGCGACGAGATCCTGCATGCCGCTCGGCTCTCGCCGTTCCGGCTGGCCGACTCCTTGACGCCAGAAGACGTCGAGCGTCTGGTGGGCGCCGTGCATCAGGTCCTCACCGACGCCGTAGCGCGGTCGGTCGGGCAGCAGGCGGCGAGGCTGAAGGCGGAGAAGCGCTCTGGGATGCGGGTGCATGGCCGTACCGGACTGCCGTGCCCGGTCTGCGGGGACACCGTACGGGAGGTGTCGTTCTCGGACTCCGCGCTGCAGTACTGCCCGACCTGTCAGACGGGCGGGAAGCCGCTGGCCGATCGTCGCCTCTCACGACTGGTCAAGTAGCGACACGAGGGTCACGCTGCATCGGCACTCGTCACCTCCGGGGACCGCGGTGGTGGGTACGGTGGGTGCGTGCCTGCCAGCGGCCCTCACCAGCCTCCGGGCAGCAGCGAGGAGTCGCGGCACACTCCGCGCCCCGCTTCAGCCGCTCGCGCCGTGCACGTTCCCGAGCCCGTTCCCGAGCCTCCCCTCGTAGTGGCCCACAGGGGGGCGAACCAGGAGGCGGCAGAGCACACCTTGGCTGCCTACCAGCACGCCCTCGAGCTGGGCGCAGATGCTCTGGAGTGCGACGTACGGATGACCCGGGACGGCCATCTGGTGTGCATGCATGACCGCACGACCGAGCGCACCAGCGGTACCAAGCGGGTGGTCTCCTCGCAGCGGCTGTCCGACCTGCAGGTGCTCGACTTCCACGCCTACAAGCGCCCCGCTCCTGAGTGGGACCTGGTCACGGATGCGCTGTGGGAGCCACCGACCGGGCTGGAGGGGAGGCAGGTCCTCACCTTCGACCGACTGCTGGATCTCGTCCAAGACGCGGGTCGACCGGTCCAGCTGCTCGTCGAGACCAAGCACCCCACGCGCTACTCAGGGCTCGTCGAGGTGAGGCTGGCACAGACGCTGGTCCGTCGGGGGCTGCACCGACCGGACCGTGACGGCGTCTCGCCGGTGACCGTCATGAGCTTCAACCAGCCCGCGCTGCGACGCATGCGACGACTCGCCCCGCACGTGCCGCTCGTCCTCCTGATGGACAAGATGACAGCGCTGCGCAGGGACGGCTCGCTGCCGGCGGGCGTGGGCATCGCGGGCCCGGGCATCCACCTGCTGCGGGACGACCCGCAGTACGTGGCGCGGGCGCACGGGCACGGGAACCGGGTGTACGTCTGGACCGCCGATGCTCCGGCCGACGTCCGGCTGCTCACGCACCTGGGTGTCGACGCGGTGATCTCCAACCGCCCAGACGTCGTCCTGCAGGTCGTCGGTCGCTCGGTCGAGACGAGGCCTGAGGCGCACTCACCGGAGGCCTGACCTGCACTCACCGGACGGGTCCTGTCCTGTTCACCGTACGATCGGATGCGTGCACAGCATTGCCTACCTCGGTCCGGCCGGCACGTTCGCCGAGGCCGCAGCCCGCCAGCTGCCGGAGGTGGCGGCGGGGGCCGGCTTGCGGCCCGTTGCCTCGGTACCCGCCGCGCTGGAGGCGGTACGCGAGGGAGTGACGGACGGAGCGCTGGTCCCCCTCGAGAACAGCGTCGAAGGCTCGGTGAACACCACGCTGGACGAGCTGGCCACGGGAGAGCATCTCCTCATACGCCGCGAGGTCATCACGCCGGTGACCTTCGACTTCCTCGCCCTGGAGGGCAGGCACCTCGGCGAGATCCGTACCGTTGCCACCCATCCCCACGCCGCGGCCCAGTGTCGTCGCTGGCTGCGCTCGGTCGAGCTGGATACGGCCGTACGGCTCACGTCCTCCACCGCGGATGCCGCCGCGAGTGTCGCCAAGGGGGAGTTCGACGCGGCGATCGCTGCTCCGCTGGCCGCCGATCAGTACGGGCTCGTCGCTGTCGCGCGAGACATCGGCGACGCCCGCCACGCGGTGACGCGCTTCGTACTGATCGGCAGGCCGACCGGACCTGAGGAGCGCACGGGTGCCGACCGAACGTCGCTGGTCGCCTACATCGCGGAGGATCATTCCGGGGCACTCATGGAAGTCCTCAACGAGTTCGCCGTCCGTGGCGTGAACCTCACCCGGATCGAGTCCCGTCCGACGGGCGAGCGCCTGGGTCGCTACTGCTTCTTCCTGGACTGCGAGGGGCACATCGCTGACGCCCGTGTGGGCGAGGCGCTCTCCGGCCTGTTCCGGGTCTGCTCCGAGGTTCGCTACCTGGGGTCCTACCCCCGGGCCGACCACGTCGCACCCCAGCAGCGGCCGGGGACCACCGACACGGACTTCAGCGCGGCCGCCGACTGGCTGCGGGGGTTGCGCACCGACGGCCGCTAGCTCGTGACTCTGCGTCGGCGCGGCTGCGCGAAGAAGAGCGCACCCGCACCTGCGGCGACCGCGCCGGCTCCCAGGCCCGCGACAGCGGCAGCGGGGAGGCCCGTCTCGGCGAGGCGAGGTGGCGTGGAGGTCGTCTGTGCCGTTGGGGCTGGCTGGGTCGTAGGCGTTCCTCCGGCGCCTGCTCCTCCTGCTCCTTCCCCACCTCCGGCACCTCCGGTGTCCGGGACCGTCCCGGTGTCGTCAGATGACGGCGTCTCGTCCGGGGTGGGGCTGGGGCTGGGAGTCGGCGAAGGCGTCTCCTCCGGGTAGGGCGAAGGCGTCTCCTCCGGGTACGGGGTTCCGTTGTCATACGAGTAGTCGTATGCGCTGTCCGGGGATGTCTCGGCGCTCAGTGCAGCGGCTGCGGGAAGAACAGCGAGAGCCGTGACGGCTCCCAGAGTCAAGACGTGTGTTCGCTTCATGGGTCCCCCGTACGTCCGCCCATCACCCTGACGGGCCCTGGAGTCTATGTAACCGTCAGGAGGGCAGCAAAGGGACCAAAACCGCAAATGTGATCTCGGTTACGTGTGAGCGGGCGTGGCCGGTCGGGTAGGCCACGCCCGCTCAGGGTCGTGAGTTCTGCGGGCTATGGTTCGCCCGCAATGGTCCGGAAGGCTACTGGGTGACCTTCGCGGCTCCCAGCGACCGTCCCGATGCCAAGGACGAGCATGATCAAGCCGCCCAGCGCCAGAAGTCCAGCGGGGATACCCGTGGTGGCGAGGCTCTCGCTACCCGCACCCGATCCACCAGTGGCGGTGGCGCCACCTGTGTTGGCGGCGGGAGTCCCGGTGCCGCCGCCGGAGCCGCCCGTCGGAGCTTCCGTACCGGAGTCAGTGCCCGTGTCAGTACCAGACCCGTTGTCGGTGCCGCCGCCGGATCCACCGGTCTCGGTGCCGTCACCGGGCTCGGGGTCCGGGGTGGGCTCAGGCTCCGGGGTGGGCTCGGGCTCCGGGGTGGGCTCTGGGGTCGGTTCGGGCTGCTCGCACAGCTCGTTGTCGCCGATGGCCTTGGTGTAGCTGTAGGTGGTGCCGTCGGCGACGGTGACCTTCAGGATCCAGGTGTCGCTGGAGCTGTTCCAGGGGACCTGGACGAGGTGGTCGCCGGGCTCGAGGGTGCCGTAGGAGTGGACACCTGTGCCGTAGCGGACGAGCTCGTACGCGTAGCCCGTGCTCGTCTGGTTGCGCAGCCGCAGCTGGCCGTGGTCCGCGTCGACCTTGCACATGCTGGTCAGGTTGAACTGGTTCTTCGCGGGCAGCGGCTCCGGCTCAGGCTCCGGCTCGGGAGTGGGCTCCTGCCCGCCGGGCTCCTGGTAGACGGTGTGCGAGAGGTTGACCACGACCGGGCTCGCTGTTCCCTCCGGCGCCTCGATGGTGAACGTGGCGCTCAGGAGCGTGTCGTCGGTCGGCGTGTAGGCCCAGGCGAACTTGGGCTTGGCCGCATCGAGCGTTACCGACATGGAGCCGGCATTCGCGAAGGTGGCCGTGCCGCCCGTGATCGCGTAGTCCTTGTCCACGGCATTGAAGTGCCACACCACGCCGCCGTTGTCCGCGAGCGTCTGCTCGAAGGGTCCTGCGTCTGCTTCGTGGGTGAACGTCGAGCCCACCGAGTTCTCGTGGGCGTCCTTGAGAGTTCCGCTGACGGTCACGGTGGGTTCCCCACCCGTGCCGGGGGCCGCGGAACCGACGGCGGCCGGACCCATGACCAGGGTCCCCACCGCGACGGCCGCGAGTGCGGTCTTGATGAACATGTTGCCTCCGGGTGTTCCGATCCTGCTGCGGCGCACCGTCGGTTCCCTGTGGTGTCACGGGGGCCTGGTCGATGTGCGCCTCGAGTAGTAGGACGCGGCGAACGAGGCTTCGGACGCAGAGTCGCTGTGTGATCTGCACAACACTCGACGGATTCTGATGAGCACCACGGTGTGGGTCGCTACCAAGCGGGACGTCCTTGCGGGCGTCGTAGCCTGGTTCGGTGATCGATCTTCGTGAGCTGCGCGCCGACCCGGAACGCGCGAGGGTCTCCCAGCGGGCCCGGGGTGAGGACACGGCACTCGTCGACGAGCTGCTCTCGGCCGAGGAACGGCGACGTCGCGCGGTCTCCACCGCGGACGATCTCAGGGCAGAACAGAAGTCCCTGGGGAGGCTCATCTCCCGCGCGTCAGCCGATGAACGTAGGGCTCTTCTGGAGCAGGCGGGAGAGCTGTCCGCTCGGGTCAAGGAGGCGGAACGCGAGCAGGGGGAGGCTGAGATCCAGCTGCAGGCCGCGCATCTGGCCCTGCCCAACATCGTCGAGGCCGGGGCTCCGGAGGGGGGCGAGGAGAACTCCGTCGTTGTTGAGACGGTCGGGCAGATCCCGACGTACGACTTCACTCCTCGGGACCACGTCGAAGTCGGATCGATCATCGGTGCCATCGACATCGAGCGCGCCGGCAAGGTCAGCGGGTCCCGCTTCTACTTCCTCACCGGACCGGGTGCCCAGCTGGAGATCGCTCTGCTGAGCTACGCGATGTCCGTCGCGAGCCGCCACGGGTTCACCCCCATGATCACGCCGGCGCTGGTGAAGCCCTCCGCGATGGAGGGGACCGGATTCCTCGGAGCCCATGCGGACGAGGTCTACCGGCTGGAGGCCGACGACCTGTATCTGGTCGGGACGTCCGAGGTGCCACTCGCGGCGTACCACTCCGACGAGATCCTGGAGGAGTCGTCGCTGCCGAGGCGGTACGTCGGCTTCTCCTCGTGCTTCCGACGGGAGGCGGGCTCCTACGGCAAGGACGTGCGCGGCATCCTTCGCGTCCACCAGTTCGACAAGGTGGAGATGTTCACCTTCTGCCGTCCGGAGGAAGCTGAGGAGGAGCACCGCCGTCTCCTGTCCTACGAGCGCGAGGTCCTCGACAGCCTGGGTCTCCCGTACCGGGTCGTCGACATCGCCGCCGGAGACCTCGGCTCCAGCGCTGCTCGCAAGTTCGACTGCGAGGTCTACCTCCCGTCCCAGCAGCTCTACCGAGAGGTCACCTCGACGAGCAACTGCACGGACTTCCAGGCCCGCCGCCTCAATGTTCGGTTCCGGCCGGTCGGGGAGAAGCCCCGTCCGGTGGCGACGCTGAACGGGACGCTGGTCGCGATGGCCCGCATCATCCTGGCGATCCTCGAAGTGCACCAGCGCGAGGACGGGTCAGTGTCGGTACCTGAGGTCCTGCAGCCGTACCTGGGTGGGGTCACGGAGTTTCCCGCACTGGCGAGAGTCTGACGCCGCACCCGTACGGGCAGACTGGGAACAATGGCCCCCTCACCTCAGTGGCACCCCCGGCTCGTGGCGACCGACCTGGACGGAACCGTCGTACGGTCCGACGGGAGGGTCGGGCGACGTACGCGCCGGGCCCTGGCCGCGGTCGAGGACGCCGGGGTGCCGCTGGTGCTCGTCACCGGCCGTCCCCCGCGGTGGATGCATCCGGTGGTCGAGGAGACCGGCCATCGTGGCGTCGCTGTCTGCGCCAACGGTGCTGTGGTGTACGACCTGCACTCCGACCAGGTGCTAGCCGCCCACACGATCGATGCCGAGGTGGCGGCGGAGGTGGTGCGCCTGCTGCGGGAAGAGGTTCCGGGAGTGCACTTCGCGGCGGAGCGGACCGGGGTGGGGACGGACCCGTTCGTCAAGGAGGTCGGGTACGAAGTGCGCTGGCCTCAGCCCTTTCTTCACGAGGCGGAGATCTCCGAGGTGGTCGGGACCCCGATGGTGAAGCTGCTGGCGAGGGTCCCCGACATGGACTCGGACCTGCTGCTCGCTGCGGGCGAGGCGACCCTGGGCGATCTCGTCACGCTCACCCACTCCAGCAGTGGCGGTCTGCTCGAGATGTCCGCCCGAGGCGTCAGCAAGGCGTCGGGCCTGCGTCACCTCGCGGACGGGTTCTCGGTGGCCAAGGAGGATGTGGTCGCCTTCGGGGACATGCCCAACGATCTGCCGATGCTGGCCTGGGCGGGATGGTCGGTCGCGGTGTCCAACGCGCACAGCTCCGTACGGGACGCCGCCGACGAGGTCACGCTCAGCAACGACGAGGATGGCGTGGCACGCGTGCTGGAACGCTACTTCGAAGTCTGATCCGATGGGTCCGGCGGGCCCGAGCCTTCCGCGGGTCCGGCTATGGCTCGCCCCGCCAGCATCACGTGCAGGCGCTCGATCCGCCTTTCCAGCCGGCGCATCTGCTGGTACAGCTCCTGATTGGTGACGAAGGCATCTGGAGGGGACTCGGTCACCCCCGACTCACCTGCGGCGTTCCCGTCCAGGCCGGGGCCCAGCACCTGCGCCGCCGCGGCCTCGCTCGCTGCGACCTCGCCCTCGGTCTCGCCGAGCCGCTCGGCCTCTCCCTTCAGCACCTCCTCCAGCCGGCTCTTCGCCTCGACCTTCTTCTCCTGCTGCCGCTGCAGTGAGGCGATGAACACCGACGACACCGTGGCGGTAACGGTGCCGACCAGGGCGATGCCGAGCGCCATGAACAGCACGGCGAAGATCCGGCCCGGCACCGTGACCGTGACCAGATCGCCGTAGCCCACGGTCGTGGTTGTCACGAAGCCCCACCACACCGCGTCCCCGTAGTTCTTGATCTGCGCGTCGGGGCTGGCCGACTCGAAGTCGAGGACGTAGATGGCGCCGATCAGGACCAAGACCACGGTGGCACCCAGAACCATGAGGGTCGTGCCGATCCTGGTCCCCGAGCCGAACTGCAGCAGCCTCAGCGACCGCAGCGGGCGCAGCGCGGGAACGACGATGACGAAGATGTCGAACCAGTACTCACGGACGTAGGCGGCCCGCTGCGGCGCCAGCCAGACCCGTAGCAGGTAGTCGGCCAAGAACACCAGTGCCACCAGCTGGTCGAGCCGGACCATGAGGCGGCGACTGTCCGGGTCCAGGCTCATGGCCACCGGGATGATGATGATCACCAGGTAGAGGCCACCGAGGAGGGCGAGTGGCGCAGTGGACTTGGCCGTGTACCAGTCCAGCGCCAGCTGGCTGTGCGCCGCGAAGGGTGGCCTCTTCGCAGCGGTTGCCATGGCGACATTCTCACGCGGGCGACACCCGCAGGCGCCGATTTGGCGTGGCGCGTTGCCTGGCGTCCGGTGGACTGACTTCAGCCTGGGGCAGCTACAGGTAGGGCCCGTGCGACTCGGCACCGGTCCCCGGGCCTGTCGGCGGACCGGAGGACCCGGGTGGCAGCGCGTGGCGGCGCATCTCCTCGAGCTGGGCCCGGGCTGCCATCTGCTGGGCGAACAGCGCCGTCTGAATGCCGTGAAAGAGCCCCTCGAGCCAGCCGACCAGCTGCGCCTGCGCGATGCGAAGCTCCGACTCGGTCGGGAGCGCGTCATCGGTGAACGGGAGCGAGAGCCGGTGCAGCTCCTCGATGAGCTCAGGTGCCAGTCCGTCCTCGAGCTCGTGGATCGAGGAGGCGTGGATGTCCTTCAGGCGTGCCCGGCTCGCTTCGTCCAGGGGTGCGGCCCGCACCTCCTCCAGCAGCTGTTTGATCATGGTGCCGATCCGCATGACCTTCGCGGGCTGCTCCACCATGTCGGTGATGTCAGGGGTGGCATCCCCCTCGTCACCCTCCTCGGACACGGAGTCGTGGCTCGGCTGACCCGTCACGACGAAGATGCTCTGAGGGCTCTCGCGCTCACCTGCCATGAGGCCAGTATCCCGCGGGCGCTCGCCGACGCTTGGTGTGCGCTCAGAACCACGACCCAGGAACTGATGCGCAGCGCCCGGCCCGGCAGGGAGACTGCGGTGCTCAGCCACTCGCCTGGCGGGGGAACCGGCAGGCCGCCCCGACTGACGCTGCTGGTCTCGATGATCGTCCAGCCCTCGGACACCGCGAGGGCGCGCAGCTCCGCGTCCGGGTTCACGGCGACGGGTGTACCGACCGCGCGCAGCATCGGCAGGTCGCTGATCGAGTCGCTGTAGGCGTACGAGCGTGACAGGTCGTACCCGCGCTCGTGCGCGACCTGGCGCAGCACCTCGGCCTTGCCCTCCCGGTAGCAGAACGGGCCCACCAGGCGACCGGTGTAGACGCCCTCCTCGTGCTCCGCGGTGGTGCCGATGCCGTACTCCAGTCCCAGCTCCTCGGCCAGTCGCCCCACGATCTCGGTCGGACTCGCGGAGATAACGATGCGGTCGTGCCCGGCTGCCGCGTGCTCGTCGAGAGCCGCCCTCGCCGCTGGCTGCACCTTGGCCACCAGTGAGTCCATGAAGTCGTCGGCCAGCGCGACGAGATCGGCGGCCAGTCGCCCCTGGACCGCTGCGAGGATCCGGTCCCGCACCTGCTCGGACCGTTCGTCGCTGGCGCCCTTGAGCAGGAACGAGAGGTTGTTCCTGAGGTCGGTAATGAGCTCGACCGGAGTGACGTAGCCGGCCTTGAAGGCAGCGAGCGCGAGCGGGATGTTCGCCGACCCCGCGATCAGGGTGCCGTCGAGGTCGAAGAAGGCTGCCGAACGGGTGGTAGCCGAGCGCGGGGTCCGCGGTGCCATGTCGTCCTCCGTGGGGCTGTCGAGGGGGCTGGTGCCGGCGGCACCCGACCGGGCTCTTCAGGCTCCCACGAAACCGCGGCCGGAGGATGCGGTACTCGGCGTTACCTGTCGGAGGAGCAGAATGCGCTGCCGTGAACCGCGAGCCCGATACCAGCGCAGCCGTCCCGCCCGCCCGCCCCGCCCCGACGACGGTCCCCGAGGTCGTCAGCCACCTTCAGGGCGTCTGCGAGCAGGCACCCCCCGGGGACCCAGTGCTGCCCTTCGCCTCGATGTACCTGCGGATGACGCGAGCGATCGCCGATGCGCTGGCGGATGGCACCTTCGCCGACGCCGAGTACGTGTCGCGGCTCGACG
Source organism: uncultured Actinomycetota bacterium (assembly GCA_963752715.1). Lineage (GTDB taxonomy): Bacteria > Actinomycetota > Actinomycetes > Mycobacteriales > CAVVZQ01 > CAVVZQ01. Next base: position 606,218 of record CAVVZQ010000006.1, read on the forward strand.
TCGTCTTCGCGGAGTACTTCCTCGGCGCGCGGACGGGCCGCCGCCCGGCACCGCGCTGCTGGAGCGTGCTGTTCGACGCGGGTGAGCCCTCCGGCCATGGCTTCCGGCACGCGCTCGCCGGTATGAACGCCCACATCAACTTCGACCTCGCGCTCTCGGTGCTGGACACCTGTCAGGAGCGTGGCACCGACCCCGAGGACGACAGCGCGGTGCACCGCGACTACCTCGCTGTCAACGGGGTGATCGCGGCGACCTTCGACGCTGTCAAGGGCGAGCTCGTCGGTGGCACCCTCGCCGCCGCGGACCGGGCGCTGGGGGAGGTGGACGATGCCGCGGGGATCTGGAGCATCGAGCGGGCCAGGGACGCGGCGTGGGTGCGTGCCCAGCTCCTGTACCAGGTCAGGTCGCTTCCCACGCTGCAGCGCGCGTACGTTGCCTCACACGACCGGGCCGTCGCCCTGATCGGTCGGGCTCTGCTGGCCCTGCCCGACCTCCCCCGGTGAGGCCGCCTCAGGGGGCGGACGGCGATGATGCGTCCGTCTCAGCAGTCCGGTCAACGGCCTGACCATCCCCAGCAGCCGGACGAGGGACGTACGGTCGTGGTCGCCTCCGAGCGCCTCCTGCAGCGCATCGACCACCTCCTCGTCACTGAGGTCGCTGCTCAGGCGACGCACGTCCGGTGGCAGCCCGGTGCCCCCCGGCCCGGTGACGAAGACGGGAAGGTCGCGGCGGTGCATACGGTGTGCCACCACGAGCCGGTCCCGGTCGCCCCCGGGCGCTGACGACGGAAGCGCGACGACGACGGCGTCGGCTCCGCGGACCAGTGGGCAGGGTTCGCCCCGAAGCTCCGGGCAGCGGATCTCGCCGTGGCGACCGCGCGGTCCGGGACAGACCATGACGTTGATCCCGGAGCTCTGGGCCTGCATGGCTGCGGGCCACCGCGCGCCGGGCGCCTCGACGACGACCCGTGGTCCTTCCAGGCTTTCGGGCCAGTGGGGGACCGTGCCCGTGGTCGGGATGACCACCCGGACGCGGTCCCCGAGGTGCTCGGTCGCGGCGTACCCGCGCCAGCCGACCAGTCCGAGCATGCGGCGGTTCTCGGCCAGGATGTCGGCCGCGAGAATCGGGATGCCTCGCTTGTCAGCCTCGGACAGCAGTGCGGACAGCAGGACCGGGCCCAGCCAGCCCCGCCAGTCCGGGGCCACCGTGATCGCGAACTCACCGGTGCCGTCCGGAAGCTTGGCGTAGCCGGCTTCCCCGACGATCCGTTCACCACCGGTGTCCGGGATCGTCGCGACCAGCCCGCAGCCGCCACGCTCAGCCAGGCTCGCCCATCGGCGTGCCAGCCTCAGGGACGGGGCGATCGGACTGAAGAACCGGTAGTACCGGTCGTGGTCGGAGAGTGACTCGAACAGTGCCAGCAGGCCAGGCGCGTCTGCGGAGTCGGACAGTCGGATCGTCACGGGCCCTCGATCCGCCACTGGCACCGTACGCACCGTCGCACCAGGCACGCCCCCATGCTCCCGCAGCCGGCCGGTCGCGCGTGGGCCGGGGCGGCGGTTTCCGGGCGGGGGTTTCCGGGCGGCAATGGTCGTTGCGGTGAGAGGGCCGGCGCTGACCCATATGCTGTGGTCGTGGGGGCTGTTCGACCGATTTCACCCGGCCGCCGCGGGGGTGTCCTGGTGGCACTCCTGTCCGCCGCGACGATGTTGCTCACCGGATGCGGTGGGGAGGACGGCGCGGTCACCTCCGTGGTCGGCAGACAGACCGTCACCGAGGTGGTGGAGGCCCCGGCGACGGTCAGTGCCCGGGCGAGTGCGACCCTGACCGCACCGGCCGACGGAAGGGTCGTGTCGATCGCGGTCGACGACGGCGACATGGTTCAGCCTGGTGCCGCCGTGGTTCGCATCGACTCGCCCCAGGCCATGGAGCGGCTGCAGCAGGCCCGGGCGGCGCTGGCGGCCGTCTCGCAGGCTCCCAGTGCGCCCCAGATCGACCTGAGCGGACTCCAGGCCCAGGTGGACGCGGCAGCTCACGAGGCGTTCGGCGCGGCACGCGAAGCGGCGGACGGGATAGCGAAGGCCGAGCTGCGCGATGCGGCGCTGGCCAAGGTCGCCCGCTCCGAGCAGACCTACCAGGCAGCCCGGGCCCAGTCCCAGGCCGCGCTGGAGGGCCTCAACTCCGGCCTCGCGACCTTCGCCGAGGGACTGTCGTCACTGACGGCCGCTCAGAAGATCCAGGCTCGGTCGGCGGTCGAGATCGCACAGGACACCGTCGATCGACTCGTGGTTCGGGCGCCGATCTCAGGCACGGTGCAGCTCACGATGTCCGCACCCGACACCGGTGCGGGTGGCTTGGATGCTCTGCTGGGAGAGCTGCCGACCGAGCTGGCCGGCCAGGCGGGCGAGCTGCTGGGGGCCGCGGGGGACGGGGCGACGGGCTCAGCTGGCGTGCCGACGGACCGTACGCTGCGGGTCGGCGCCCCTGTCTCCGCGGGGGCGACGCTTGCTGTGGTGGTGGACGCCGCCGCCCTCAGCCTGGCTGCGGAGGTGGACGAGACCGACGTGTTCCTGGTGGAGCCGGGAGTCCCCGCCACGGTGCAGGTGGATGCCGCCCCCGGGGCGAGCTACGCCGCGTCGGTCGTCTCCGTCGACCTGGCCCCGACGGCCAGTGCCCGCGGCGGGGTGTCCTACCGGGTGGTGCTCACGCTGGGCCCGGGGACCATCGGCGAGGGAGCCGGTGAGCAGATCGCGCCCCGCCCCCGGCCCGGCATGAGCGCCGTCGCCCGACTGCAGGTGCGGCAGGCAACCGACGTGGTGGCTGTTCCGGTGTCCGCCGTGGTGCGCGACGCGGGGGACGACGTGGTGTGGGTCTCGGTGGGCGGCAGTGCCGAGCGTCGCGAGGTGACCCTCGGCGCTCAGGGCGAGGAGACCGTCGAAGTCACGACGGGCCTGCGCCCCGGCGAGACGGTGGTGGTGTCCGGGGCTGACACCGTCGAGGAAGGCCAGGAGCTGCCGTGATCCCGGGGCTGGGGGAGCCTGCAGGACCCCATGAGCAGCCGGTGGCCACGGTGGGCGCCGCCGCGGCGGTCCCGGGCGGACACGCCGCTGTCGCCGCCGTGGACGTGACGCGCACCTACTCCTTCGAGGGCGTGGACGTTCATGCTCTCCGCGGCGTCACGATGAGCATCCAGCTCGGGGACTACGTGGCGATCGTCGGTCCGTCCGGTTCGGGCAAGTCGACGCTGATGCATCTCCTCGGTGGCCTTGACCGGCCCACCTCGGGACATGTGCACCTGGACGGTGAGGACGTCACGACGATGTCCGGGGACGAGCTGGCACAGGCCCGCAACCGTACGATCGGGTTCGTCTTCCAGCAGTTCCATCTCCTGCCGCGGATGTCGGCCCTGGACAACGTGGCACTCCCGCTGGTCTACCGAGGCGAGCGAAGGGCCGAGCGGGGCCTGCGCGCGGCGATGGCGCTGGAGTCGGTCGGTATGGGGCACCGCCTGAACCACCGCCCCGGTCAGCTCTCCGGTGGCGAGCAGCAGCGGGTCGCGATCGCCCGGGCGCTGGTCGGCGAGCCGCGCTTGCTCCTCGCCGACGAGCCGACCGGAAACCTGGACACCCGTACCGGCGCCGACGTGATGGCGCTTCTCGAGGGGCTCAACCGCGACCGAGGGGTGGCGGTCGCGCTCGTCACCCATGACCAGGAGGTGGCCAGGCGGGCGCACCGCCAGGTCCACGTCCGGGACGGGCGGCTGCTCGAGCCGGCGTCGCAGTGAGTGTGGCGTGAGAGTCGCCGAGGCCTGGCGGGTGGCCTTCGACGCGCTGCGGGCCAACCGGCTGCGCAGCGGCCTCACCATGCTCGGGGTGATCATCGGCGTGGGCGCCGTGGTGATGCTGGTGGCGATCGGCTCCGGCGCGAAGAACGAGGTCGAGGCTCAGGTGGAGGGGCTCGGCAGCAACCTCCTCATCGTCGTGCCGGGCCAGCTCAGCTTCGGGGCCGCGCCCTCCACGAGCCGGCTCCAGACCTCCGACGTGGAGACCGTCAAGCGCATCGTCGGTGACCCCGACGCGGTGACGGGAAGCATCAGCAGCGGGGAGCGGATCTCCGCCGGCACGAACGAGGTCTTCGTGACGGTACTCGGCACGTTGGAGACCAGTCCTCTCGTGTTCGACCGGCCCCTGCAGCGGGGCGAGTACCTCGCGGCCACTGATGTCGACACCCGCAGGCGCGTGGCGGTGCTGGGGGCCTCCACCGCCGAGTCGCTCTTCCCGGACCGGGACCCGCTGGGGCGTCAGGTTGCGATCGCGGGGGTGCGGTTCCGGGTGATCGGGGTGTTCGACAGTGTCGGAGGCACCTTCGGGGTGGACCGGGACCTGGACGTGCAGATCCCGATCACGACAGCGCAGCGCCTGTTCGGGACGTCACGGGTGGACACCATCGCGGTCAAGGCGCCGGACCTGGACACGATCGACGTCCTCGGCGACGAGATCGTGGCTGCGCTCTCCGAGGAGTACCCGGGTGCGGAGTTCTCGGCGGTGACCCAGGAGCAGATCCTGGGCGTGGTCGGCCGGATCCTGGGTCTGCTGACGCTGGTGCTGGCGGCCATCGCGGGGATCAGCCTGCTCGTCGGCGGGGTCGGGGTGTCGAACATCATGCTGGTCACGGTCCGGGAGCGGACCCGCGAGATCGGTCTGCGCAAAGCCGTCGGAGCCCGGCAGCGTGACGTGGTGGTGCAGTTCCTGATGGAGGCGATCCTGCTCACCACGGTGGGCGGAACGATCGGGCTGGCGCTGGGAGTCGGGGTTTCGCTGCTGCTCGGGGCGGTGTCGCCACTGCCGACCGCCATCGTCTGGTGGTCGCCGGTCCTGGCCTTCGGTGTCTCGGCAGCGGTGGGCATCTTCTTCGGTGTCGCCCCGGCTCGCCGGGCGGGCCGGCTGGACCCGGTGGTGGCCCTTCGGTCGGAGTAGGCCGTGACTCCCTCGGGATGCGGGGTCCCGATAGCAGGGTGTCGCAGCCCCCCGTTAGGGTCGGCGTTGGCCCCGCCGACGCGGGATGGTGCCGTACGAGTCAGGGAGCGCCCATGCCCGAGCAGAACCCTTCCGGGGAGCCAGCCCAGGCCGACGTCGAGCTGTTCCGTGAGCGCTTCCGCAAGATCCAGCGCTACGCGCGCGGTGTGGTCGCGCAAGCGACTCCGAACGACCACTACCAGGCGCTCGGGCTCACCGTGCGCGAGTACATGATGGACCGTTTCCTCGACACCTTCCACACTCAGGTGCGTGCCGGACAGAAGGCGGTGGCCTACCTGTCCGCCGAGTACCTCCTGGGCCGTCAGCTGGACAACGCACTGCTCAACGCCGACCTGGGGGAGACCGCGCGCCGTGCCCTCGCCGAGCTCGGACTGTCGCTGGAGGACCTGAGGGAGCTGGAGACCGAGCCGGGCCTCGGCAACGGCGGTCTGGGCCGCCTGGCAGCCTGCTTCATCGACTCGCTGGCCACGCTGCAGATCCCCGCGGTGGGCTACGGACTCAGGTACGAGTACGGGATCTTCCGCCAGTCCTTCGAGGACGGCTGGCAGGTGGAGCACTCGGACAACTGGCTCGAGCACGGGTGCCCCTGGGAGTTCCCGCACCATGAGCACGCCGTCGAAGTCGGGTTCGGGGGCACCACGGAGGAGTACCTCGACGACAACGGTCGCCGGCATGTCCGATGGCTGCCCGAGCGCACGGTGCGCGGCATCCCGTACAACTACATGGTCCCTGGCTACCGGAACGGGACCGTCAACGTCCTCCGGCTGTGGCGAGCACGCGCGAGCGAGGACTTCAACCTCAGCATCTTCAACACGGGAGACTTCGCCACCGCCGTCCACGACAAGACAGCCAGCGAGAACATCTCCAAGGTTCTCTACCCGGAGGACTCCACGCCGCAGGGGAAGGAGCTGCGTCTGCAGCAGCAGTACTTCTTCGTCGCGTGCTCCATCGCCGACTTCATCGATCGCGTGCTGCCGCCGGACTTCGACCTCACGCGGCTGCCGGAACGCGTCATCTTCCAGCTCAACGACACCCACCCGGTGATCGCGGTTCCGGAGCTGATGCGTGTGCTCATGGACGAGCGAGGACTCGACTTCGAGCGGGCCTGGGCGATCACCCAGCAGTGCTTCGCATACACGTGTCACACGCTGCTTCCGGAAGCCCTGGAGAAGTGGCCGCTGCGGCTGATCGAGAAGCTCCTCCCGCGTCACATGCAGATCATCTTCGACATCAACCAGGCGTATCTGGACGAGCTGCGCCGGGACTTCCCCAACGACGAGCGCCGCATCCGCCGGATGTCGATCATCGGCGAGTACCCGGAGCGAGAGGTCCGGATGGCCTACCTGGCGACCGTCGCCGCATCCAAGGTCAACGGCGTCGCGGAGCTGCACTCCGACCTTCTCACCAAGACCGTGCTGTCGGACTTCGCCGCGCTCTACCCCGACAAGTTCACCAACGTCACCAACGGCGTGACCCCGCGTCGGTTCATCCGCGTCTCCAACCCGGGACTGTCCGAGCTCATCACCTCACGGATCGGCGAGAGCTGGATCACCAACCTGGACGAGCTGCGCCGGCTCGAGCCGTACGCCGACGACTCGGACTTCATCCAGGAGTTCCAGGCGGTCAAGGCGGCGAACCGGAGCCGGCTGGCGGACCTGATCCTCGCCCGTACCGGGCTGGAGACCGATCCGTCGACGATGATGTACGACGTCATGGTCAAGCGGCTGCACGAGTACAAGCGGCAGCTGCTCAAGGCACTGCACATCGTCACGCTGTACCAGCGGCTGCAGGACGACCCCGACGCGGACCTGGCGCCTCGGGTCTGCGTGTTCGGAGCCAAGGCTGCCCCCGGGTACCAGATGGCGAAGCTGATCATCAAGCTGATCAACTCGATCGGGGAGGTTGTGAACAACGACCCGATCACCGAGGGAAAGCTGCGGGTGGCCTTCGTCCCGAACTACAACGTCACGGCCGCAGAGACGATCATGCCGGGCGCGGACCTCTCCGAGCAGATCTCGCTGGCCGGCAAGGAGGCCTCCGGTACCGGCAACATGAAGTTCGCTCTCAACGGCGCACTCACGATCGGCACCTTGGACGGGGCGAACGTCGAGATCCGCGAGCTGGTGGGGGATGAGAACTTCTTCCTGTTCGGGCTGACCGAGGAGGAGGTCACCGCGACGAAGGCAGCGGGGTACGACCCGAATGCCGTGATGGAGTCGAACGGCCCGCTGCGCCGAGTCATCGACGCGATCGGCGACGGCACCTTCTCCCCGGCAGAGCCCTGGCTGTTCGAGCCCATCGTCGAGTCGCTGCTCGGCCGCGACGAGTACCTCACCCTCATGGACTACCAGAGCTACGTGGATGCCCAGGATCGCGTGGAGCAGGCGTGGCGCGACCAGGATGCCTGGTCCCGCTCGGCCGTTCTGAACGTGGCCCGGTGCGGCTTCTTCTCCTCCGACCGCAGCATGCACGACTACCTGGACCGGATCTGGCACGCACGGCCGGTTCCGCCGAGTGGTGCACGGGTGCGCGACTGACGCGTACCTCCCACCGCCCGCAACACCCGCGGACAGGTATGGCACGATCTTGGACCATGCCCGAGAGGATGTCTGCGCTCGACTCGTCATTCCTGGTCATCGAGAAGCGCAACCGACCGATGCATGTCGGAGCGCTGATCATGCTCAAGCCCGGTCGCGACGGGTTCGACGTCCGTCGCACGGTCGAGCTGGCAGGGGAGCGGATCCACCTGATCCCCCGCTACCGGCAGAAGGTGCGGTTCGTACCCGGTCACCTCGCTAATCCGGTATGGGTGGACGACCCCAACTTCGACCTGTCGTACCACCTCCAGCACGTCTCCCTGCCCAAGCCCGGACGGATGGAGCAGCTGTGGGAGCTGGCTGGGCGGATCTTCTCGCGCAGCCTGGACCGAAGCCGCCCGCTGTGGGAGATCTACCTGCTCGACGGTATGGAGGACGGCAGCGTCGCCCTGCTCATGAAGACCCACCACTGCATGGTCGACGGGGTCAGCGCGGTGGAGCTGCTCACGGCGCTGGTGGACCTCCAGCCGGAGCCCCGCCGGATGGAGCCCGAGCCGTGGCTTCCCGACCCCGAGCCGAGCGATGCGGAGCTGCTCAGGTCGGGGATCTTCGAGCGTGCCGCGCAGCCGCTGCAGCTGGCGACCGCGATGCGGGACTGGGTGGGCAACCTCTCCGAGACCGGCCGCAGAGCGGTCGGGACGGCCATGGGTCTGGCCTCGACAGGGAAGCGCATGCCGACCGGGCTGGCCTCGACGCCGTTGACCACGCCGAGCACAGAGTGGCGTCGGTTCCGTGGACTGCAGCAGCCGCTGGCGGACTACAAGGCGCTGCGCCGGGCCTTCGACTGCACCGTGAACGACGTCGTCCTGGCCGTGGCCTGCGGAGCGCTGCGGAACTGGCTGCTGAGTCGGGGCCAGGAGGTGCCGCCCGACATGACGATTCGGGTCATGGCACCGGTGTCCATGCGACGCCCGGAGGAGATGGGATCAGGCGGCAACCTGGTCTCGGCGATGTTCATCGACATCCCGGTCGGCCTCGCAGACCCTGCTGAGCGGATCGCCGACATCAGGCGGCAGACCCAGGAGATCAAGGACGCCGGGGAGGCCGTGTCTGTGGGTGCCCTGATGCCGGCGACTGACTTCATCGCCCCGAACCTGTTCGCCATCGCGGTGCGCCTCGGCGTGAAGGCGGACATGCTCCACACGGTCGTGACGAACGTCCCGGGACCGCAGTTCCCGCTGTACATCAACGGCGCCGAGGTCACCGCGCTCTACCCGTTCCTGACGACCTTCCCGAACCGGGCTCTCACGCACGGCGTGATGTCGTACAACGGCGAGATGTGCTGGGGTCTCATCGGTGAGCGCGATGCCATGTACGACCTGGCGGCGTACGCCGAGTTCCTCGACGGCGCGCTGCAGGAGCTGCTGCTCGTAGACGAAACTACGGCGGAGGAGGCCTGAGCTCAGCCTGCCCAGAGAGAGCTCAGCCCGCCCAGAGAACGGGCACCAGCAGGACGATCACGGTGATCGCGAGCAGGGTCAGCGGTGCGCCGAGGCGGACGTAGTCGGTGAACCGGTAGCCGCCCGGCCCGTACACCATGGTGTTGGTCTGGTAGCCGATGGGAGTCAGGAACGACATCGAGGCGGCCACTGCGACAGCGATCGCCACGCCGCGCGGGTCGAGGGTGGTCGCCGACGCGGCTGCCACACCGATCGGGACCATGAGCAGAGCTGCCGCGTTGTTGGTGATCAGCTCGGTGAGGATCATGGTGGCGAGCACGATCCCGAGCAGTACGCCCCGCTCGCCCCAGCCCCCGAGCGCATCGACGACGGAGTCCGCGACGAACTGGGCCAGGCCCGAGCTCTCGGTGGCCGCTGCGATGCCGAATGCAGCGGCGATCACCACGATCACCTCGAGGTCGATCGACCGGGCGGCCTCGGCCGGCGTCAGGACGCGCAGTGCCACGAGCACGAAGCTGGCGACGAGCGAGCCCTGAAGAATGGGAACGAGGTCGAGGGCGGCGAGCAGCACGACTGCCGCCAGCAGCGCGATCGGTATCCAGGCCTTGCGCGTCGCTTGGGGGGGTCGGCCGTCGAGCTCGGCGATGAGCAGGAAGTCCGCGCGGTTGTACCAGCGATTCCGGAACCCCGGGTCGGACACCAGCATGAGGGTGTCGCCGACCCTGATCGGAACGCGACCCAGCTGGTCGCCGACGAGGTGGCCGTCGCGCTCGATGGCGACCACGGCGGCCTGGTACCGGGAGCGGAAGTCGAACTCGCGCAGGGTGTTCCCGACGATGGGAGAGCGGGATCCGATCACGGTCTCGAAGTACCGAACGCTGGGGTTGGCGAGCTCCTTCACGTGCGTCAGCTCGGCGGAGGTGAGTCCGCGACGGCTCTGCAGGTCCACCACCTGGTCCGCCTGGCCGACGAAGTGGAGTCGGTCGCCGCCACGCAGGACGGTGTCCGGGCGGACCGGCGCCACCACCGAGTCCCCGCGGTCCACCGACACCAGGAACAGTCCTCGCAGGTTGCGGAGCTTCGCCTGCTCCACGGACTGTCCGTCGACCGGGCCGTTGTGGTCGACAAGCATCTCGACGTTGAAGCGGCGGCCCTCCTCCTCCATTTCCTCGCGCGCGCTCCGGCGAGCCGGAAGGACGCGTGGAGCGAGGGCGATCATGATCACGGAGCCGAGCAGTGCGATCGGAAGACCGAGCAGGGCGATCTCGAAGAATCCGATCGGCTCGAGCCCGCTGGCTTGCATCTGTCCCGAGACCACAAGGTTGGTGGATGTCCCGATCAGGGTGATGACGCCACCGAGTAGGGCGGCGAACGAGACCGGCATCAACAGCTTCGAGACGGAGACGCCGCGACGGTCTGCCCACGCGGTCACCTGAGGTACGAGCATGGCGACGATCGGAGTGTTGTTCAGGAAGGCGGAGGCAGCCACCGTGGGTACCGTCAAGCGCAGCAGCGGTCGGCGCAGGTAGCCGCGCTCGCCGAGGGTGCGCTGCATCAGAGGAGCCAGGGCTCCGGTCTTCTCGACACCTGCCGCGAGCACGAAGAGCGCTGCCACCGTGATCGGCGCGGGGTTGGAGAAGCCAGAGAACGCCTGCTCCGGGTCGATGACCCCGACGATGAGCAGGCCGACGGTGCCGCCCAGCACGATGATGGCGGGCGAGGCCTTGTCGATGATGAGGAGAACCAGTACGCCGACGATGACGGCCAGGGTGATCCAGGCGTCAGCGGTCACGGGTACCAGCTCCCTCTGACGAGCTCCAGCGGAGCGCCTCCCGAGAGGTCACCGCTGGAGTGTAGGGCGACGAGCACGCGCCGGGCGGTTAACCGATGCAGTGAGGCGCGCACCGTTCGACGGCGGATAGCCTAAGTGCGGAGGGCTCGCCTAGTGGCCTAGGGCGGCGGTCTTGAAAACCGCTAGGGGTGCAAGCTCCTCGTGGGTTCGAATCCCACGCCCTCCGCGCTGATTACCTGGGGTTTCTCTCGGGACGCTCGCTCTGTCCCTGTAGCAAGATCATTTGCCAGCATCTCGCAATCCTTCGAGCCGCTGCCACAGCCGCTGGACGGTCGCCGCCAATCGGAAGCTGCGGTGGGACGATCGCAACATGACGCGCAGCGGCGGTGGCTTCCCAGCGATCCGGTATGTCCTGTCCGCGGCCGCCGGCACTGGCGTACGAGACGTCGCGGCTTCGCTGGCCTCACGCAACGTGTGCAAGACGTGCGCGCTGGGGATGGGCGGCCAGGCGGGCGGCGCGACCAACGAGGCGGGACGACGCCCTGAGTTCTGCAAGAAGAGCGTGCAGGCAATCGCGGGCGATCTGAGGCCAGCAGTGGACACCGGGCTGCTGCGCGAGGTCGGGATCGAAGGAATGGAGCGGATGTCGCCCAGGGAGCTCGAGCACCTCGGTCGACTGACCGTGCCGCTGCTCGCGGAGCCCGAATCAAGGGCGTACCGGCCCCTCGGCTGGGAGGAGGCGATGGCGCGAGTCGCCGACCAATGGCGGCGTACGGAGCGCGACAGAGCCTTCCTGTACGCCAGCGGACGCTCCTCCAACGAAGCGGGGTTCCTGCTGCAGCTCTTCGGGCGGGGCTGGGGGACGAACAATGTCACCAACTGCTCGTACTACTGCCACCAGGCCTCGGCTGTGGGTCTCGGGGACGTCGTCGGGCAGGGCACCGGCACGCTTGCGCTGGAGGACCTGGACTCCTGCGACCTGGTCGTGCTCGTGGGCGGGAACCCGGCGAGCAACCACCCCAGGCTGATGCGGTCGCTCGTCGAAGTGCGGCGCCGCGGTGGTCGAGTCGTCGTGGTCAACCCACTCGTGGAGCCGGGACTGGTGATGTTCCGCGTGCCGAGCGATCCCGCCAGCCTGCTCGGAGGCAGCAGGATCGCAGACCTCTACGTGCGCCCCCACGCGGGCGGGGACCCGTACCTTCTCGCCGCCGTCATGGCTCTGCTGTTGGAGCGGGGGGCTGTTGACCGTGGCTATCTCGCTGCGTACACGCGTGGCTGGGAGGAGGTCGAGGCAGACCTGGCGCGTCAGGACGTGGACGCGCTGTGCCGGGCCGCGGGGGTCTCCCGCACGCGCGCGGAGCGCTTCGCAGGTCTTCTGGGGGAGAGCAGGGCGACCGTGATCGCGTGGACAATGGGGGTCACGCATCACACGCACGGCAGCGACACTGTGCGTCTGCTGGCGACGCTTGCCCTGATGCGCGGCATGGTGGGTCGCCCTGGTGGGGGCCTGCTGCCCTTGCGCGGGCACTCAAACGTTCAGGGCATGGGAACTGTGGGGGTCTCGCCGCAGCTGAAGCCAGTCGTTCTCGAACGGCTCGCGGAGCGCCTCGGCGTCACCGCGCCCCCATCGGCAGGTCTGGACACTCTCTCGGGACTGGAGCTCGCGCACGCTGGGGGCATCGACACGGCGCTGTGCCTTGGCGGCAACCTGTTCGGCGCAAGCCCCGAGTCATCGTGGACCAAGGAGGCCCTCGGACGGGTATCGCAGGTCGCCTACCTGAGCACGTCCCTCAACACCGGCCATGTCCACGGGCGAGGGGTCGAGACGATCGTGCTTCCTGTCCGCGCTCGCGACGAGGAGTCCCAGGCGACCACTCAGGAGTCGATGTTCTCTTTCGTGCGGATGTCGGACGGCGGGCCATGCCGTCACGCGGGGTTCGACGACAACGGGGCGGCGACAGGTCCGCGCGGTGAGGTCGAGGTTCTCGCCGACCTGGCCACGCGGGTGCTTGGACGCCAACCGGTGGATTGGAGCGCCTGGTCCGACCACTCGGCGGTGCGCCGGGCCATCGCTGAGGTGGTGCCGGGCCTGGAGGGGCTGGCTGACATCGACGCGACGCGGCGCGAGTTCACGGTACCCGGCCGGCGCATCGGGCATGAGAAGGCCGACTCGCTGCGCTTCGCGACACCCGACGGCCGCGCCCGACTTCGTCCAGTGCCGTTGCCCCCGGTGCGCCAGCTGGATGCGGACCAGCTGCGGCTCGTCACCCTGCGCAGCGAGGGCCAGTTCAATGGTGTGGTGTACGAGGAGGCCGATCTGTACCGGGGCCAGACCCGTCGCGATGTCGTCCTCATGCACCGAAGCGACCTCGCACGGCTGAGCGTGGCCGACTGTGATCGCGTGGTCGTTAGCTCCCGGGTCGGCCAGATAGAAGTGACTGCCGCGGCGTACGAGGTCCGGCCGGGAACCTGTGCCATGTACTACCCGGAGGCGAACGTGCTGGTCCCGCGAGACGTGGATCCCGAGAGCCGCACACCCGCGTTCAAGAACGTGACGGTGAGCGTTCGTCCCGCCTGACCGTCCCGCCTGACCGTCTCGGCGAGGAAGCTCGCCCGCTGCCATTTCTAGGGCGGGGACCGTCAGTATCCGCGGCAGTTCTATTGCGCTTCTGCTTGCTCGCGCTGCTGCCGTTGCCGCTGAGTCCGCGAGGATCGACGCGGGACCGTACCGGAACACTGTTCCGGCGGCTGTTGTTGTCCTCTTCATGCGTATTGGACTGATCGGCAGCGGGCACATCGGTGGGACTCTGGCTCTCCTTGCGGTTCGCGCGGGCCACCAGGTGGTGCTGTCCAACTCCCGCGGACCCGAGTCGCTGGCCGAGGTGGTCTCCGAGCTGGGACCAGCGGCAACCGCCGGCACGGTTGATGAGGCGGCTGCTACGGGGGATGTGGTCGTGGTGACGATCCCACTCCGGGCGTACCGAACGGTCCCGGCGTCGCCGCTTTCCGGGAAGACAGTCATCGATACGATGAACTACTACCCCGGAAGGGATGGTCACATCCCAGCGCTCGACGACGGCTCCACCACGTCGAGCCAGTTGTTGGCTGCGCATCTGCCAGGCGCAGATGTCGTCAAGGCTTTCAACACGATCTTCTACCAGCACCTCGCCAACCAGGGGCAGCCGTCGGGAACCGTCGACCGCAGGGCACTGCCGATCGCGGGCGACGACCTCGACTCCAAGCGGCTCGTAAGCGACCTGATCGACGTCTTCGGCTTCGACGTGGTCGATGCTGGGTCGCTCGCCGAGGGTCGCCGCTTCCAGCCCGGCACGCCGTCCTACAACGTGCGGCTCACCGCAGCGGACCTGCGGGCCGCGCTGGCAAGCGCCTGATCACTTAGCCCCTCGCGCCGTTGCGATCCGTTCCACAGCGGCGACGGCCGTCGCGCCGTCGGCCCCGGACCAACCGTCCGCCCCGAGCCTGAGCGCGTGCTCGGCGTCGCTGATCGCGCCTCCGCCCACGATCACGGGTACGCCCACACCTGCCTGATGCAGGGCTGCGACGGTTGCCCGTACCGCCACGTCGGGATGCGGCGCGCTGGCCCCGACGAGCACGGCGACGAGCCGGTCAGCACCCACCGCGGTCTCAACGAAGGACTCGGCCGGCGTGTCGGCGCCCATGTCGGCGACGTCGAAGCCGGCCCCGCGGAGCAGGTCGGCGAGGATGGAGCAGGGGAGGCTGTGCAGGTCACCCGCAGGAGTGCCGATGACCACGGTCCCCCGTTTGCGGCCGCGGCGGGCGAACCTGGGACCGAGGCGACCGACGACGCGCTGGGCCACGGCGGACGCCCGGTGCTCGTCCGCCACGGACAGGTTGCCGGCGAGCCACCCGTCTCCGATGTCGCGCATGGCCGGCGTCAGCAGTTCGTCGTAGACCTCGGCAGGCTCCATCCCGGAGGCCATGGCGCCTTCGACGATGCTCCAGGTCCCCGCCTCGTCACCGGCCATCATCCGGTCTTTGATCGTGGGGGAGCGCTCGACGCGACGGGCCTCGCCCTCCGCGTCGCCACTCGCAACGCGGCCCCGCCGCAGTGGCTTCGCTTCCGCAAGTCGGGCCAGGTCGGCCCTGTCGACCAGCCACTGCGACCCATGCTGTACGGCGGGGAGGCGACCGGTGCGGACGTATCGGTATGCCGTCATGTAGTGCACACCGAGCCGCTCGGCCGCCTCGTTCAGGCTTAGGCGCTCCTCGGTATCGGTCATGAGTTCACCGTACTATTTAGTCCTAACTGGGGCGGGTGTCAGGCCGCGACGAGCACGCGCTGGTCCGTCGTGCCGTGGACCTCGGCCGCCCTGTCGCCTGTCGCCGTGCCTGCATCGAGGCGGGAAAGTGTGGCCAGCGCAACCGCCGCGTCGGCCGCCACGCTTTCTGGCACGGGTCGGTTGTCCAGGGCGTCACGCAGCCTGTCCACCGGACCGGCGAACCGCCATGAGAAGCGACGCAGCAGCGGGTGTGCGGCCAAGGTGGGGTGTGGGCGGGTCGGAACATTGAGTCGGGCCCTGTGGTAGGCCTTCACGACCTCGGCGACGCTCACGTCGTCGAGTGCCTCCACGAGTGAGGCGAGCACCGCTCGCTCGCGTTCGGCGTAGTCCGCCGCCACAGCCGTGGCCTCTTCGAGCAGTCTCTCGGTGGACATGCGGGCACGGCCATCGCCGGAGATGCGCCGCTCCAGCCGGTACAGCGCCGCGGACAGCTCGGCCCCCTTGCGCCGCAGGTCGTCCGCTCGGTCCTGGCCGTCGGGCACCACGCGCTCCGCGGCCCGCAGGACGACCTGCTCCAGGGCCGCGACGTGCACGCTCACGCGGCCGATCTCGGCGAGCAGGTCGTACCGGTCGCTGCGAACGAGATGATCGGGAACGATGTCCTTTGCCAGCGCCATCGTGTCCGCGCCGGTCACGTCCAGTGTGGTCATCACTGCCTCCTTGGCCGATCCGTGTGGGGGGTGCTTGTGGGAGTTCTATTTAGCACTAAATATAGCCACCACACTTCGCTTGTCAAGAGGCGGTGGTTGCCGGCCAGTGCGTCGATCGGCCCGACGAGGTCCCCCGGAAGCAGCATCCACCCGAGGAGCCGGTGGTGACGGCAACGCTACGTGGGTCGGGCGTGAGGCCGTACCACTGCTCGTAGTGAGCGGCGATCGCCTCCCGCAGGGCCGGCATCCCCAGGGCCTCGGTGTATCCGAGGGGGCCTCCCGAGGCGAGGACCTCAGCGGCCCGCCGGCGAACCACCTCGCTGGCGCCAGTCGCCGGCTCGCGGGCCGCGAGGTTCACGACGTGCTGCCCCATCGCGCGGTGCGCGTTCGCGGCGGCGATGAGCTACATGACGGCGAACCGTGGCCAGGGCACCCGCACGGCCCGCACCGACGTGGGGCGATCCCTGTCAGGCATGCATCGGCACGTCGAGGTCCGCCAGCAGCGCACGAACCCGCGCATCGACGTCGTCGACGATCCGTCGGACGGTTGGCATGTCCTGGCCCTTGGGGTCGTCGACCACCCAGTCCTCGTACCGCTTGCCGGGGAAGTAGGGGCAGGTCTCGCCACAGCCCATGGTGATCACGACGTCGGCCTGCTGAACTCCGATGTCGGTGAGGAGGGTGGGGACGTGGTCGGTGACGGGCAGCCCTCGCTCTGCGAGGACCGCCGCGACAGCCGGGTTGACGCCGCCGCCCGGCTCGCTGCCTGCGGAGCTCACCCGTACGTGCTCGCCGCCGTAGTGGCGCGCCAGGACCTCGGCCGCAACGCTTCGGCCGGAGTTGTGGATGCAGGCGAACAGCAGCACAGGGACGTCGGTGGTGGCGGGCATGCGGCTCCTCAGGTGTGGGTGGGATGGATGTGCGGGGCGAGGCTGTCGACGCGCGCAGAAACGGCATCGAAGGCGTTCTCGAACGCCTCGTCGGTGTCGGAACGGGCCGGGTCGGGCACCGACCAGTGCAGGACGGGTGCTGCGCGGCCGGCGAGCACCCGCTCGAGCTCCTCGTGCGCCGCGTCGCACACCGTCACGACCAGGTCGTCGTCGACGAGGACGGTGTCAACCCCGCGGGGACGAGCGCCTTCGAGTGCGAGTCCGTGGCGACCGGCGACGGCGAGGGCGCGGGGGTGGACCGCGGCGGCGGGACGGGTTCCGGCGGAGGTGGCGGGGACCGCACTGCGGGTACGCCACAGCGCCGCGGCGAGCTGAGACCGCGCGGAGTTGTGTGTGCACACGAACACCACGCGACTGGTCTCGCGGTCCGCACCCGGCAGCAGGCCGTCGAGCGCTCCGGGTCGCAGCCGCAGGTAGGAGCGGCGGCGGTCACCCTCCGAGCGCAGGCGTTCCAGGAGCCCGGCCTCCTCGAGAACCGTGACATGGTGGGCCATGAGGTTGGTCGGCACGCCCAGGCGCTCGCCGAGCTCGCCGGGTGAGTGGTCGGCGAGAACGAGCGCGTCGACGACCGCCAGCCGCACGGGATCGCCGAGCGCGGCCAGCAGGGCCGCACGCTGTCGCGTAATCCGGTCAACATCCATTGAGTCAACTGTGGGGGTGCGGCAGCCGGTCGTCAAGTCGGCAGCGTTACCGGGATCACCCCAGCACCACCTGTGTGAAGCAGTACGACTCGGCAGGGACGCTACTGCGGCTCCTCCACCGCGGCGATCAGGACCGCGACGGGGCAGTCGCCGAGCTCCCAGGGTTCCTGACCGGGCTCCACGTTGGACATCTGCAGCCGCGTCTGCAGTGTCCCGAGGTGCCGGTCCCAGGCAGCCATCTCCGTTCCGCTGTCCAGCACCGACCGGTCGAACAGCACCCAGGCGCGCAGCGCGGAGGAGCCGTTCCACCACGCCGCGACCTCGTCCTGGTTGGTCAGTGCATCGCCCTGGAACTGGGCTCTCACCTCGTCTACGGCGATGCCCAGTCTCGGCCATGACCTCTTCCAGCAGCGTCGCCGAGAGGCCGTCGCGACCGGCTAGAGCGTCCTGCAGGCGAGCGAGGTCGTCGCGGGACATCCGCAGCACCCGAGCGCACTCCGTCGCGACCGGAGCCCGCTGCTGCCCGACGGTCAGGATCACGCCGTCGAGTCCGGTGCCGCGGAACTCGGCCGGGACTTCAGGGAGGACCGCGACCCGGGTACGGGAGGTGTCGATCAGTCCCGTGACCGCGCTGCGGGCGGCGGCGAGGCGCGCCAGCGCGACGGTCTCCCCGTCACCGACCCCGATGTCCCCGACGACCCCGAGTCGCAGCAGATCCCCTCGGTCCGCGGCGCCCCAGCTGGACCGCACCGCGGACAGCGACGATGTCAGGTCGCTGCTGCCCTCGGAGAACTCCAGCGTGGTGACCGGTTCGAAGCCCAGTCCGTCGACGGGCGCCCGCACCCGCAGGAAGTCGACGTCGCGGGCATCGCCGCCGGGCTGCACCCAGTCGCCCCAGAGCGCCCGGACTGCCTCGAGATCGGCCCGGGAGGACACCACGGCGTGATGCCACCGGTAGCGTCGCAGCCGGGTCGGCTGCTCGGTGAGCACGTCTCCGCACACCTTGACCCTGCGGCGGTGGAACATGACCCAGTCGGTCGAGGAGCGGATCTCCCGCACCGGCCCGCTCGGGAGGTCGCCGAACAGCCGGTTCCGAGCGAAGGTCGTGAACTGCGGGTCGCGTCCGGGCAGGGCCAGCTCGGTGCCGATGAGCACCAGCGCGGCGTCGGCCAGGTCGCGGTCCGGCGACCCGGGATCGAGCGCGCCTGGTGACTCGTCGAGCTCGTAGGAGAGAAGGCGGGCCTCTCTCTGGCTGGGGGCCGCCAAGGTCAGGGGGCATGGGGGCGCGGGGCCGCCAGGTGGGTCAGCTCCCGCCACTCGGCGGCGGTCGCCGGCTGCGATGTGGCAGTGACGTCGACGTGGCCGGTGACGTGCCGCGGTGACCCGGTGTCCGCCGCGTAGGCCCTGGCTCCTCGAGTACCCGACGCGAGCGACACCCGCAGGATCCGTACGCCGGCAGTCGTCCGCTCGATCTCCCATTCCAGGCCAACGCCGGTGACGGAGGTCGGCTGCGGGTCGATCTCGCGGACGCCGACGGCGATCAGGGGATCGGCGAAGCCCTCCAGCTCTGTGCTGATCCGCAGCACCTCGGGCGCGCCGGTGCCGGCGCCGACGCGCTGGGTGACGACCAGGCTCCCGCTGACCCTGATGTCGAGAAGCACCGGCGAGGTACGGGCGCGGGAGTAGGCGGACAGTCTCAGCCGCGCGGTGGTGCGCGCCCCGACGGCCAGCGTGTCGAGGCCTTCGTCGGTCTCGATGTCGAACCACAGCGCCATCGGTCGGGCGTCCCGAGGGTCGATCGGGCGGTCCGGGGGGATGCGCTCGCCGGTCGGTGTGGCGAGCTCGGTCAGGAACGGCTGCGCCATGGCGCGACGCTCGGCCGACAGCACCGCCTCCCGGTTGGCCCGCATCGCCAGCTCGATCGCGCTGCGCAGCGCGTCGTGCTCGGAGTCGGGGCGGATGAACACCTCTTCCGCCTCCTCCGGGGCCTCCGCGGCAGCAGGCGTGGCCGCAGCAGGGCGAACATCGCGGAAGTAGCCGAGGAGGCCTTCAGCGACGGTAGGCACGGACGACTGCTGGGGGGCCTCTCCGTACCCGGCCAGGCTCCAGGACCACCCGTTGGTCGCCCCGCTGGCCCCACGGGAGCTGTGGTCGCGTGCCACGGCGGTCAGCGTCAGCGCGGAGCCCCGGATGACGCGCAGGTCATCCTGTCGCTCCCGCGGAAGGATGCGCACGGAACCCACGAACCCCGCGGCCGCGGGCGGCTGAGACTCGGCCACGTCTCCGTCCGGGACGAGGACGTCGACCTCCTCGCGGTCGTTGGGGTCGTCGATGCCCTGGGTCAGCGAGATCCGTTCCATGTGCTGCGCCTCTTGCAGGGCCTCCGGCACGAAGTCGGGTCGTACGGCGCAGAAGCGCAGGTCCACGCCCGGACCGAAGAGGGCCCGGACCTGCGCAGCCACGTCGCTCTGTGGCGAGACCGGCAGGTACCCGCCGGAGGGCACCTCGACGATGCCGCCGTCGAGGAGCAGTGAGCCGGTCTGGGAACGGGGGGACGCGCTGAGGGATTGTGCGATGCGTGCCCGTACCGCCTCGATGCGCTGGAGCAGCGGCGAGCCTGCCGCGATGCCTGCCGCGTGACCCCTCTCGAATGCCAGGTGCCCGGCTCCCTCCGCCGGAGCGGCGGCAGGCTGGGCCAGACCGCCGAGGATCTCGTTGGCGGCGGCCAGCGCGTCCCGTTCGTCTCCGCACGGGTCGGCGACGCCGGGCTCCGTGTCCAGACCGCCGAGGGCCAGCAGCTGGCACTGGAACTGGAGTACCTGGGCGAGGAAGACGTCCCAGGGCCGCATCGCCATCCGCGCGGCCCAGTAGCGCTGAGGCGTGGTCTCCACCAGCTCTCTGCGCGCGGTCCACATGTCGAGAAGCGACGTGACGCTGCCGGTGCGGTCCAGGACAGCGAGAGCGACCTCCTCGCCACCGACGCCGTCCGCACCGTTGCACCACACCCCGGCCCGCAGGCCTGCGCCCGAGATCATGGACGGTACGGAGGTCTGCTCCCGGGCGAACCAGGCCGACGCCACCCGCGAGCGCAGGTGCCGGTTGGTGAACGGGACCGTCCGGCTGGTCGGCAGGGGCAGGCTGAGCTCGCGTACCCGGAACACCACGCCCTCGACCGCCACCGAGCGGTCCGACTCGGTCGCGCAGGCGTCCTCGCAGAGGTGCCCGAAGCGCTCCTCCTCGCCACAGAGGGCCTCTGCCCCGGCGACGGTCAACACGTACAGCGGTCGCGGGGGCACTGTCAGCGCTGGATCCGCCGGCTCGTCCGGGGGGCAGGGGGTGAAGTCGGCCACCCCCGGTACGGGTGAGGTGCCGGGGTCGAGCTCGCCGGAGGATCGGGCGATCAGCTTCGCGATGCCCAGCTCGACATCCTGCGGCAGGTAGACCACCCGGCCCGAGGCTGCGATCGCGAGACCCCCCTCGACGCGGAGTCGGTCCCCGCCGGCGAGGCCGACGTCGTACCCGTGCACGACGCCGTGTCCCAGCGCCTGGTTGGACAGTGCGACCAGGGACCGTACGTACTCCTGGTCCAGGCGGAAGCCGGAGGCCCGCAGGAAGCGGCCGTCGAAGTACCACAGCCGTTTCAGGATGCTCGAGGCGTCGATGATGCTGACGCCGGAGCGGCCGCCGAGGAGCTCCATGGGTGTGGTGACGTTGGTGCTTGTCATGGTCGCGTCCTCACTCGTTGTCGGAGGGGTCGGTGTCGGCAGCGTCCGGGTCGGGCTCGGGGTCGGGCTCGGGGTCGGGAGCGCGGCTCACCATGAGCGCCGCGTCGGAACCACCGGGTACGGGCGGAGCGCCCACGACCCCCGCCAGCGGCAGCCCGTCGACACCGAGCAGGGGGCTGATGCCGCTGCCGGTGGCGACGACCCGTACTCGTTCCACCCGGGGGGCCCCGACGAGCCGCAGCGTGACCACGGTGCCGGCCTCGTCGAGCTCCGCCCGGCGGATCTCGGTCTCGGCCCACCCGTCCGAGCGCAGCGTCCCGACGCGGAACGCCTCAGCGGTGACGGTGGCGTCGTCGAGGGGCTGCGTGAAGGTGACGGTCAGCTCGCGTCCGGCCAGCTCCGCCGAGACCGCCTGAGGCGCCACTCCGCCGGGCTCTTCGGGCGCGGGTTCTTCGGGTGCAGGTTCTTCGGGTGCAGGGTGGTCCGGCTCGGGCTCTGCCGGCTCGGGCTCTTCGGGTGCAGGTTCCTCGGGTGCCCCTCCCTCGGCGCCCGCCGCCGAACCACGACCGTGGCACAGCAGCTCCTGGATGGCCCGGGTACGGACGTGCGAGGGACGAACCTGGTTGTCCACCGTCGTGGCGTCCTCGCCGTCAGCGACGACGGTGAAGCCCTCGCCGTCCGGGCGCAGCCGCACGGCGAGCTGCGCGAGCGCGATGCACCCGTCGCCCGCGCTGGGGCTCCAGCGCTCGGCGCCCGGCTCGGGGCCGAGGTCCATGGTGTCCTCGGCGACAAGGCGCCGGAACCACCCCACGCAGACCGCGGGGCGGTCCGCGGGCTGCGCGGCGGCAACCTCGGCGAGGGCCTCGACAACGAGGGGATCTGCGGCAGGGCGCTGACCGAAGAACTCGCGCAGCCGGGGATACCAGGGCTGCGGCTCGGTGGGGGCCGGACCGGCCGCGAGGGAGGGCAGTCCCCGTTCCACGGCACGGGAGTACGAGGTGTCGCTGTTCGCGTCGTCGCACGGCTCACTGATGGACGGGACCGGCCGGTCCAGGCAGGAGTCGTGGCACAGCCGGACGTGCACGGTGAACGTCAGGTCGCCGTCCTCGTGCTCTTCCACCTCGAGGTCGTCCGGACGGCGCTCGACGTACCAGCGGGCGAGGTCCAGGCACAGCGTGTCCGCGACATACAGCTCGCGGCCGTGTCGGTCCAGCGCGAGACCGGGCCGTACGGCCAGCTCGCCCTCGTCGAGCTCCACGCGCAGGCCCCAGACCGTCCCCTCACCGTGCAGCCAGGCGTTGTGCAGCCAGCTCTTGCCCCGGTGGTAGGCCTGCTCAGCCTCGAGGTCGGCCACCCCGAGCAGCATCCCGAAGTGATACCGGTTCGCCACGAACGGGTTCACCGCAAGCGCCACGTCACCGCAGCGGCTGCCGGTCAGCACCCTGTCCGGACTGTTCATCGTGTCGGCTGTGGGCACGGTCGCCTCCTATTCGCTGGTCGGACGGTCACAGCTCCTCCGGCGTCCGACCTGAGGGGCCGTCGCCCCGGGTGTACTGGCTGGTGCGGTCCGACGCCGTGGCTTCGGCCGCCTCGGCGACGGCCTCGCGCTGTGCGGCGTCAGCCGCCACGGCCCAGCGCCGCCGCAGGTCAAGGTCGGCTGCGTCGAGGGCGTCGGCCCAGTCGTCCTGGGCGTCGTCGAGAGCCGTCACAAGGGCGTCCCGCGCGGGCTGGTCGGCGAGCTCGTCGAGGGTCTGCTCGGTGCGCACGAACGCGGCCAGTCCGTCCCACAGCCACGCCGGAAGCTCGACCTCCCAGGCGTCGACGGCGTCCCTGGCGGCGGCGTCGTAGCTGGCGCGCGCGGCGGTGACCGGGTCCTGGACCGCGGCTTCGGCAAGGGCTGCCCGGGCGGCGATGACCGCCGCGTCCGCCTCGGGGTCGTCGTCCGGGGCTGAGGCCAGGGCAGTCAGGATCGCATCGGCCACGGCGTCCTCAGCGGCGGAGAAGGCGACCAGCGCGTCGGCCAGCTCCTGTTCCGCCGTCAGCCCGCTCACCCCGTCGCCGTTGTTCGCCGCGTCCAGCGCGTCCACCTGGGCGGTGCTGAGGTCGGCGAGTGCGGCCAGGGACGTCAGGTCCAGGCTCGCCTGGGCGAGCTGCCCTGCCGAGGACAGGACGTAGCGCTGCAGCTCTGACTCGGCCGCCTGGAAGCGTCGCTGGGCACCGGCAACCTCGCCGGCGAGGGGGCTTGCGGCTGCGAGGACGGTGTCCAGCGACTGCTGGGCCGTCTCACGCTGGCTGCGGACCCGGTCGAGGTGCGCAGCAGCCTCGGTCGCACGCGCAGTCGCGCGGTCGCGCACTTCCTGCGGCACCAGCGCGGCGACACGGTCCGCGGCTGCAGTGAAGGCCGCATCGCCCAGCAGCGCCGCCGCATCGGCCACGATCGTGTCCAGCGGCGCCACGGTCAGGGCCGCGCGCAGGGCATCGCCGGCGGTCTGACGGGCGGTAGCCGCGGTCACGCGCTCCTGGGCTGCGCGTACGCCGGCGTCGGCCTGCTCGGCGAGCGCGGCAAGGCGTGTGGCGGTGCCGTCGGTGACCGATTTGCGCTCGCGGGCGTGCCGCAGCGACACCCGCATGGCGGCGTCCGCCACCAGCACCTCACGCAGGTGTGCTTCGTGCGTCGCGGCGTCGGCGGGGTTGCTGATAGCGGCCAGGTCGGCCCGGACGCGGGCTTCCTCCGCTCGCAGCGCGGCAAGCTCGGTCAGGCAGACCTCGACGTGCTGGGCGGCACCGAGCTCCGTGCCCCACTGACTCGGGTCCACGGCGGCGGGGTCGTCGTGACGACGGTCCCGCTCCTGTCGGGCTGCGGCCAGAGCGTCGCTCACCTGGCGCGCCGCGGCCTGGAACAGGGGCAGCTGGTGCTCGGCTCGGTCCTGAAGGTTGCGGGGCATGTCAGTGTCCCTTTCCGCTCGGGTGCTGGGCTAGGCGTGGCGCCCCGGGGAACGAGCGACCCGCCTTGACGTACTCGCGGCGGACGGCTTCCACGAGGGCACGCTGGTCGATGACGCCTCCGTCGGCGGCGGCAGCGAAGGCGGCAGCCAGCGCTGCGTTGCGGATAAGTCCACCGCTGACCGGGTAGAGGCCGGCGAGCTGCGGGACGTCCACGTCGGGGGAGTACGGAGCGCCGGAAGGCAGGTGGGCGCGCCAGAGTCGGTCGCGTGCGTCGTCGTCGGGCTCATCCAGCTCCACGACGACATCGAGGCGGCGTACGAAGGCGTCGTCGACGTGTCCACGCAGGTTGGTGGCGAGCGCGACCAGTCCGTCGAAGCGGTCGATCCGGCTCAGCAGGTACGCGGTCTCCAGGTTGGCCCACCGGGCCTGGGCGTCACCGCCGTCGGTGCGCCGTCCGAACAGCGCATCCGCCTCGTCGAAGAACAGCACGGCCTGGCAGCGCTCCGCGGCGTCGAACACCTCGCCGATGTTCTTCTCGGTCTCACCCAGCCACTTGCTCACCAGCGATGCCAGGTCCACGACGAGGAGGTCCAGCCCCAGGGCCGACGC
Organism: uncultured Actinomycetota bacterium; assembly: GCA_963752715.1. GTDB lineage: Bacteria > Actinomycetota > Actinomycetes > Mycobacteriales > CAVVZQ01 > CAVVZQ01. Next base: position 630,886 of record CAVVZQ010000006.1, read on the forward strand.
CAGCACCTCGACGGCGAGCGTCTTGCCGGTGCCGGGTGGGCCGGAGAGCAGCAGTCGTACCCCACGGGTGCCGCGGGCCTGCGAGAAGCCCCAGTCGTACAGCACCCGGACCTGGCCTCGGACCCGGTCGATGACGGAGCGCAGCTGCTGTTCCTGTCCGGCCGGCAGGACCAGGCTGTCCCAGCCTGCCCGTGGCCGGACCAGGCGCACGCTCCCGGGGAGGGTGACGTCGGTCCTGCGACGAACCTGACGGACCACGTCCCCGGAGGCCAGGCTGGTCTCCTCGACCTCGGCAGTTGCCCGGGCGTCGGCGACGGCGCGCGCGGCGCCCTCCCGGTCCACCCGCAGCAGGCCCGCGAGCTGCGCGGCTTCTCCGTTGAGGTCGGGGAGCAGACCGTTCCACATCTCGGCACTCTCGCCGAGTCCCGCCGGTGCCCATTCGAGCGTCACGACCGGGCGCTCGTCCATGGTCAGGCCCGAGACGTCGGAGAGGCAGACGACGACGGCGCCGGGATGCTCTCGCAGCGGCGCGCCGGCGGGGGCTCCCACGAGGACCGGTACGAGGCCGCGGGCCACCGCGTGCGCGCTGACGACGGTCGCACGCTCACCGTCGGCCTCGGGTGGATCGAACGCAGCCCAGGGTCGGGCCTGTCGATCCAGCGCGCCGGCCACGTACCCGGCCACCTCCGTCGCCGGTACTCGTGTTCCGCCCGATGCGACGACCAGCCGTGCCGGGCCGGAGACGGCCCGCAGCAGGGCCGACTCGGAGACCGTGCCCAGCAGGTCGCTAGGCCAGGCCAGCTCGTCGAGCAGCCGTGGGCTCACCTCGGCCGGCCAGTGGTCGACGCCGGTCAGAACGTTCCACAGGCCGGGTGTCAGACGGAGGCCACGCTCGGGCAGCGGCACCGACTCGGGCCCTGTGACCAGCCCCCGGTCGCGTAGCACGCCGCACTCCAGGGCGCCCCGGAGGTGGCGCCGTCCCCCAGAGTCCAGACCGAGGACGGCGGCCGCCGCCGTGACGCTCAGCGCCGGCTCCCCTGTCGGGTGCAGCGTGCGCATCACCCGCGTGACGGCCTCGTGCTCCTCCACCAGCCCGGCGAGCAGCACGAGGTCCTGCTCGAAACGCGACAGCCGGTAGGCCTCGGTCAGTCGGTGGAGAACAGTGTCGGTCGCGTCGGCGACCTCGACCAGACCTTCCCGGGCCTCACGCAGGCCCGCCAGGGTGCTCTCGTCGCGGACCAGCCGTGCCATCCTCGCGACGAGCAGCGGTGCGGCGGCGTGGTCGCGCTGAGTCTCAGACATAGCGGAACCTCACAACGCTGCCCAGCCACCACACGAAGCCCGGGTCCAGGTCCAGCCCGGCGCGTCGGATGCGGATGTCCACGTCCTCGAGGTCGAAGGTGACGTCGATCCAGCCCTTCTCCCGGGCGATGGTCGCCCGCCGGCGGAACAGCCAGTCGCCCTCGGTCGTCGGGTCGGGTAGCCCGCGCTCGGTCAGCCATGCGACAACCGACTCGGCGAGCTCGACCACGGCCGCCTCCTGCGACGCCGACATGTCGGGGCGCGGGATGTCCTGCTGGTCATGCCACCCGGCGAAGGCATGTACGGCAGGGTCCTGCAGAGGTGCCCCGCTGAGAACCGTGGCGAGCCGGGCGAGCAGCAGCCCCGCAGGCACCCCGGCGAGGACGTGGGTCGCAGCGCCTACCGTGGTGACGAGGTCGAGCTCGCGCAGCGGTGCCATGAGCAGCAGAAGCCCGCCGTAGCGGGTGACCTCGGACTGGACGGCCGCGGCAGAGTCTGGAGCGGCGAGCAGTGCAGTGCGGGCGTCGTCAGGGTCGCCACCCGGCCGCGGGCGCTGCCCGGTGCCCGTGCGGTCGCCTTGGTGACCCTGGTGGTGGCCAGCGTCGGTCCGAGCGGGCTGATCGGGCCGAGTGGGCACGTGCTCGTCGGGAACCGGGTCGGAGACTGGGTCGGGAACGGTGACGGGTACGGCGCTGAGATGCCGCCAGGTCTCGGCGACCGCGGTGACTGCCGCGTGGTCCCGTACGCGGGACGGGAGGTCGCAGGTCAGCACCAGCACCGCCAGGTCGCGCAGCCGATCTCCGTCGGCGCCCCTCCACGGCAGCATCCGGGCCAGTGCCACGCCGGTCGCCCCCAAGCTGGTAGGGGTGGCGGGCGCCGGTACCGCTGGGCTGTCCGGGCCGTTCGGGCGGCTCGGGAGGCTGAAGGTGGCGGAGGTACGGGGGGAGCGCTGCATCCGGCCGACGGCAGCGGCCACCTGGTACCAGCCGGCCTCGGTCAGCGGTATCCGGGGGAGCGCGGCGGTTCGGGACAGGACCACCGGGACCAGATCCGGGTGGGCTGCCAGCGCGCGGGCGACGTCCGCCGGGCCCGGAGCGAATGTCCGGTCGTCCTCGTGCGCGTCGACCAGCCCCACCATGCGCCAGGCCCACAGGCGGGTTCGCTCGCCGGTCGCGACGCCGAGGACCAGGTCGACGAGGGCGTCGGCGGTCCTGGGGTATACGACCAGCCCTGCGCCGTCATCCACCAGTGCGCCCGCGAGGGAGGCGTCGGAGGCGGCATGGGAGCTGCCGGTCGAGAGCTGTCCCCCGGCTCGCGCGGCGTGGGAGACCGCCTCGTGCAGCGCCCCGGCGACGGTGTCCGCCCATGTCCGGGTGATGCGGTCCGGAGCAAGGGAGGAGTCGACCGCGGTACTGATGGAGATCTCTCGCAGACAGACATGGTCGGCGGGGTGATCCACGCGGCCGAGGAGTGCCTCGGCGAGGCCGTGGGAGGCCAGCGCCGCGAGGGCGGCGTCGAGGCGACGGGCCCGGTCCGGGCTGACTCCCCGGTAGCGGGCGTGGACGGTGTCCACAGCGATAGCGGTCACCTCACCCCACCCTCGTGCTGCCCACTCGCGCGGACTCGACAGCGGTTCCGGTGCTGGGTCCCCCGAGGACTGCACCTCGGCCCAGCAGCGATCGGCCGGTCACGGCAGTCTCGAAAGCCCCTGTGGGCCCCACGATCGTGGACAGCCCCAGGTGCATGCCGCGGCCGACCCGCATCCCGGCGTCCACCGTGCACAGGTCGTAGGCGGTGTGGGCGGGCCGCTCGGTGTCGAGCACGTGTCGTACTGCCGATTCCTCCTCCGCACCCAGCGGCCGCGGGACCAGAACCGTGAACCGGTGGGCATGCGTGGCGAAGGAGGAGGTGGCGTCCGACGTCGGGTCCAGAGCTCCGCTCTCGAGGGTCCCGACCTCACCCCCGACCCGGAAGCCGGCGCCCAGCACCGACCGGCTGGTGACCGTCGGGTCCCCACCCAGCAGCGGCCCGCCGAGCCCTCGGAGCCGGAAGTGCTCGATGATGACCGGCGTGACCGCCGGCGCTGCGACCGGAGCCGCCGGAGCGGCCCGGCCCCCGGGTGCCTCCCGCATCGCGCGCTGCCCGGCGAGGAAGATCTCCAGATACCGTCGCAGCGCCCAGACGGTGCCGCGGAACCGGTAGAGCTGCACGATCTCGGCCACCAGCTGGCGACGCGCCTCCAGCGCCCAGCGGTCGTCGAGGACGAGCCCGACGAAGGAGGCGAGCCAGTCGAGCGCCTCGACCGGCGAGGAGTGCGGGTCGACGAGGATGTCCCGGCAGAAGGCGCGCAGGTCCAGGTCGTGCAGCATTCCGTCGAACATGGCCAGGTAGCGGTGCAGGAAGTCGGCCTGCGGCTGCTCGGCTGCGTAGACCTCGGGAATGCGGCGCATCAGGGTGTGGGCCTGGCGCTCGACACGAATCTCGCGCACCTTCGGCGTACGGCGGCCGTTGCCCTGCAGGTGCACCGTGACCCACAGGTAGCGGCCCTCAGGAGCGTGGGTGGGCGCTTCGAAGGTCTCGTAGGGATCGTCGGCGCCGGGCCGCCACCACGGTGTCGTGGCGCCTGGCCGGCGGTGCAGCTGACCACCACTGCCGGTGGGCTCCGCCACGTCCTCGAGCAGCGTCTCCGGCGGGAGCGGGGGTGTCTCGCCCGTCCCGAGGGCGACGCACGCGGCGGGCTCTGCTGCGACGTGGGCGCTCTCCGTCTCGTAGGTGTCGTCACTGGTGACCGCACCGACGCGGATCGACGTCCCGTCCGGCCGGCACGCCTCCAGCAGCAGCCGGCCCCAGCGGTTGCGTGCGACCCCGCTGTCCAGCCGGTAGGTCACACAGCTGCCCTCCGTCCGGTAGGTGACAGCGGCGCGTACCGCGAGACGGAAACCGGCCGGGGTGAAGTAGCCGACGCGACCGTCCCGGGTCAGGACCAGTCCCTCGCCGTCGTACCCGGTCGCATCCAGCGGAGAGGTACGGGTCCAGCCGGACTCCGTCGCCACGAGCCGCCGCAGGGCGGAGCGGGAGTCCGCACGGGCGCACGGGGCGACGACCAGCGCGCCCTCGGCGTCGACGATGATGTCCGACGCCGGTCCCACCTCGAGCGGTGCCCGCCCGCCCGCGACGACCCAGCCGGTGCCGTCCGGCTCGTGCCAGAGGACCACCGGATCCCCCGATGGGAGCACCGCGACCCGGGAAGGCTGGGAACCCGGCGGTAGGTCCGCCGCGCCGGGAGGCATCGCCACGGGCTCCGGTCCGCGGGTGGCGCTCAGGCGCAGCAGCCCGGCCGGCTCCCGGACCACGACCAGGACGGTGCCGTCCTGCGCGACCAGGCCCCTCGGGTGTCGCATCGCCATTCCGGGCGGGTTGACGGCCACGGAGCGCAGCAGTCGCCTGCTCCACAGGTCGATGACGGACACCGTGCGGCGGAGGCGGTCGGCGACGAAGAGCCGGTCGTCGGCGTCGATCGCGATGCCGACCGGGTCGCCGAGCGGCGCGGCTGCCGGCCCGGCGAAGTCCGCGCCGACCGCGGGCGCGGGCGTGGGACCGATCAGGGTGACCGGGTCGGGAAGGGCTGCGTAGTCGAGGCCGTCCCGGGTCGGGCCGACTCTGACGCGCTCGACCGCATCGGCGGTGAGCCGGTAGATCCGGCACAGCCGGTCCGTCGCGACCCCTCGGCCCGGGCAGGCGACACCGTCCGGGGCCGGCGCGGGGTCCGGCTCGCTCCACGACAGTGTGAGGGCGCCGTCGACGCCCTCGACGGCGGTCTGCTGGTGGCTGGCACGCACCCACTGGTCGCAGGTGGCGACCAGAGAGGCAGCGCGGCCAGCACTCATCAGCACACCTCCCGAGGGGAGCGCACCGGTACGGCGGGCCCGGCGGCGGGCGGCGGCTCGGGGGACAGGCCGGGCTCGACCGGAGCGCCGGAGACCACGCTGATCTCGGCAAGCTCGGGGACCTCCCAGGCCTTGAGCATGATCCGACGGTCGTCGCGCTCGGACCATCCCTGCGGGGCGACCTCCTCGGCCAGCCGCAGCCCTGCCAGGTACTCCAGCCCCTCGACCTGCAGCGCGGCCGCTTCCAGCTCGGGGCCGAACACCGCCCGGCCCAGCGGCCAGCCGTGGCCCTCTGGTCCGTAGGGTGGGACGGGCGCCAGGTACTGCCGCAGGATCAGCTCGACCCACCTCCGCACGCTCTCGATGCCGTAGCCGGGCTTGACGGCGATACCGACCGAGAGCGCGATCCGGCGGTACGTCGGCGGTATGACATGCACCTCGGTCGTGACCAGGCGACGCGCGTCGAGGTAGCGGCAGACGGCGTCGAGGGTGGTGCGGTCGGTACGGGGCGCCTGCGGGTTGCGGGCGTCGGCGGACCACACGACCACCGAGACCGCGCCCGGCACCTCCACCTCGGGCGTGGCCGGGTGAAACAGCCGCAGCGTCTCCGCCCGGGTCACGCCCGCGCCGGGCGTCCCCTCGGCGAGCTCCCGGAAGTCCGACACCGTGACGGCACGGTCGTGGCGGCGGAACTCCTCCGGGATCCGGGCGACCGCGTCAGCCAGTGGCTCGGCGTCGGCGCCTCCGCGAGCCGGCAGGTCGTTGCTGACCGACACACCCGCCACGCCGGGCACCTTGGTGATCGAGCCGGGACCGACGTTGCCGGCCGCGCCGCCGCCGTAGCGATAGCTGCGTACCCGGATCCGCTCGCCGATCTGCCAGGGACGTCCGCGCCGCCCGTCCCCGCAGCGCACGACTCCCGACTCCGCGTCGACCGTGAAGTGCCGGTCGTCCACGTCGGAGGACCGCAGGCTGTCCCGCTGCGTCCACGGGACCCACCGGCCGGTGCCCTGCTCCTCGACGTCGAGCGCGACGGTTCCGAGCACGTCGGGGTGGACCAGCGAGAGCTCCTGGGCCGGCTCACCGGTGCCCGTCCCGAGGAACTCCGCCCTCGCCGTCACCGCCTGCTCCACCTCCGCGGCGTTGGCTCCCACCCACTCCACCGCAGGTAGGGCGTCGCCGTCCGGTCGGAACACCCGCAGCCAGGCGACGAGCGAGTCGTCGATCTGGGGGTCCTCCACCAGCGGTGGCTGGTCCCCGGTGCCGAGCGCGTCGGGGTCGGCGGGGACGTAGACGCCGATGTCGCTGAGGTCGGAGGGCAGCCGCAGCCGTACGACACCCGGCGCCGTGAGGCCGGCGGAGGAGTCGGCAACCACCTCGAGCCTGCGCCATACCGGATCTGCCGTGTCCGGGTTGGCCGCGCCGGGCACCGGTGTCGTGGTGCAGACCTGCCACTGCATGGGCGGGCTGGGAACCTCGAAGCCCTCGCCCGGGCAGGGCGCCCGGTCGGCCATCGTGGGTACCACCGAGGCGGGCACGACCCCGATCGTGAGCAGCCCGTCTGCCATTCCCGTGAGGTCGACCGCCTCGCTGGTCAGCGCGATGAACAGAGTGGCGTCGATCGACACAGCCGGGTCCAGTACATCGCCGCCCGGACGGCCGGGCTCGTGGGCACCGAACGACGTGCGGTACGCCGCGGCGGCCTGGGCAGAGGTGCCGGCCGCGGCACTGGCCCGGGCCAGGTACTCGGCGGTGTCCGCGTCGAGCGGCTCGTCCGCGATCGCACGGATGGCCGCCCGGGCGCTCAGCGGCCACGCGGTCACCTCCTGCAGCGTCTGGAACGCGACGTCGCCCGCCAGCAGTCGGGTGGTGCTGTCCACGGTCGTGCCGCTGAGGCTGTCGGTCTCGAAGTGCACCATCCCGGTGGCCGGAACCGCCGGTCGCAGCGGGATGTCGAGCAGCTGCAGGAAGGCCAGCTTGGTCGCGTCCGGGATCTGGTTGAAGCGGTACAGCAGGTTCTCGCCGAGGAACGCGAACAGCTCGATGAGTGTGATGCCCGGGTCGCTCGGGTGGTGGTCGGTCCATTCCGGGGCGTAGACCGGGATCCGAGCGATCAGCTCGTCGCGGAGCTGCGCGTACGAGCGGTCGTCCAGCACCGGAGTTCGCAGTGGCATCACGCACGCTCCAGGTAGAACGGGTAGACGAGGACGCCCGGACTGCCGTCGCGGCGGTGCTCGTAGCGCACCGTGACCTCGACCAGGGACGGCTCTGTTCCCGCTCCGGCACCGGAGCCGGCTTGTGGGCCGGCAGAGCCGGTGCTCGACCCTGCGGTGACCATGACCTCGCCCAGCCGGACCCTGGGCTCGAAGGCCTCGATGGCGCGGCTCACCGACCGCTGGATGCCCGCCCGGGTCGCGACGGTGTTGGGAGCCATCAGGTACTGCCGCAGCGGGCAGCCGAAGCTGGGCCGCATGAGCCGCTCGCCCGGCTCGGTGCTCAGGATCAGCACGATGGCCTCGCGAACCTTCTCCGCCCCCGTGCGGTAGGGGACGCTGCCCGTCACGGGATCCGGGTGGACCGGGAAGGCCCAGCCGCTGCCCAGGCGACGCTGGGTCGCGGTCATGGGTGCACCACCTCCTCGCGGCGTACGGGTGTCGTGTAGGTGTGGGGCACCTGGAACGGAGGCGGCGCTCCGGTCTCGGAGCCGTAGCCCTGCCGGGCGAGCAGCTCCAGCAGCGGGTCGTTGGTGAAGTCCCCGGTGAGCTGGTCCCCGAACTGGTAGGCGTCCGGCTCGGGGGGATCAGGGTCGACGGCGGGGTCGGACTCCGGGTTGAGCGCCTGCGAGACCAGGCCCTGGACCGCGTTCTGGTCGATACCGGGGAAGTCGACGTCGATGTCGAACTCGGCCGAGGCCTGGATGCCCCCCGGCACGACGTCCAGCTCGGCCTCGAGGTCGGCCTCGATCTGGACCGACGGCGGGATGCAGAGCTTGAGCTTGAGCATCCACCACAGGCCGAACACGAAGATCACGATGGGCAAGAAGATGTTGAGCACGAACATCGCGACGATCGTGATCAGCGGGATCGAGAAGAAGCAGATCTCGCCGCCGCCGACCTGCCCCTTCTTGGGGATCTCGCCGTTCTTGGCGAACTCCAGCGAGGAGTTGTCGGGGGCGGTCATCTTGACCGACGGAAGCGCGGTCGACGCCTCGAGCTGACCGAAGTCCGGTAGCCGTACCTCGGTCGGCCGCTGTGCACAGCCGGCCGCGTCGAAGAAGGACGCGAGCCGGTAGGCCGCCGACGGTTGCGACCAGACGGCGGGCCCGGCGCAGTCTCCCTGCTGAGGACGTACGAACGCCCGGATCTCATAGGTGTCGAGCTCGTTGAACCGGGCGGTCCCGTCCGGGGTGACCTCGTCACTCGCGGTCGGCACCGCAGCCCAGAAGATGCTCCCGTCGCGCGCGGCGTGCTCGGGGTCGTCAGGTACGGGTGCCAGGGGGCGCAGCGGGTACCAGCGCTCGACGATGTCCTCCGGCTCGTCCGGCAGGGGCACCCAGGCTCCGAAAGTCCCGTCCCCGCTGGCCACCCATCCCTCGGTGCGGCGCTGCACGCCGTTCTCGGCCGCCCAGACCGCCAGCTCCCGCTTGGCCTGCTGCACCCGGCGGTGCGACTGCGCGGCAGCGCCCCTGGGGTCGGCCAGCCGTTCCCGCGCCTTGGTACGGAACGGCGTCAGCAGGCGCGACCGGCTGCGCGCGATCTCGAAGTTGCGCTGCGACTGCTCGAGCGCCCGTGCCGCGGTGAGGTTGCGCATCAGCGCGGCGGCAGCAGCCTGCTGTCCTTCCGGGACGTCCACCTTGTGGCGGCGTACGACGAAGCCGGCCGCTGCGACGTGGGAGGGGTCGACCTTCGGGAACCCGGGCTCGGTGCAGTGCAGGCCCACGGCCACCACGTAGTGCCGCTGGTGCGCGGGCAGGAAGAGCTTGCGGGTCTCGGTGGCGACCAGACGCTTGGTCGCGAGGAAGCGGCGCCGGCCGTCGCCCGGCAGGGGCGTGTCGACGATGGCCTCCACCCGGTGGAACCGGTCCACGTCGTCGAAGGTCACCGACCGCTGGGGGTCGGTCAGGAAGTCGGTCACGAACTCGGTGGAGACGTACTTGTGCAGCGCGGGACGGCTCGCCTGCGCTGCCCGGTCCGGCTCGGAGCCGTCCTTGCGAGCCCAGCGGTACCACGGGGCGACCAGTCGCCAGTCGTGGCCCGCCGGCTGTGCCGATGCTCGGGTCGCCCGCTCGGGCAGGGTCGCGGTCACCGGTGCCTCACCACACGTTCCCGGCACCGGGGGTGTACATCGGGGAGACCACACCGCCGCCCTTGGCGATCAGGGTGTCGCAGGTGACGATGCCGTTGAACTGGCTCATCGGGGCGTCCACCGTGACCATGGCGGCCCGTACGTCGACCGTGGACGCCGCGTCGATGGTGACACCGCCCGCTGCGGTGAGGGTGATCGTGGCGCCGGCCTTGCCGGAGATCGTGATCGAGCCGTCGGCGTCGTCCATGACGATCTTGTTGACCCCGCCGTCGGCGTCGCCCGCCGCGGAGATCCTGACCCGGACCGCTCCCTCGGTGTCGTCGAACTCCAGTCGGCTGCCGCCGCGGGTCTGGATCACCCGGGTGTTGTTGGAGTCGCTGAAGCGGTCGGGGGCCTGGGCGTTGCCGTTCCACACCGCACCGACGACGTAGGGGTGGTCGAGGTGGCCGGCAAGGAATCCGACCACCACGGTGGACCCCACCTCCGGAAGCATCTGGAAGCCCTGGTCGGAGTCGGCGTACGGAGTGATCACGGTCGCCCAGGCGCGGGGAGGGTCCCCTCCGCTGGTCAGAGCCAGCCAGTCGAGCGCGACCTCGATGCGCTGCCGGCTCTGTGGGTCGCCCTCGAGTGCTGTCACCGTCGCCGGGTACAGCCCGTGGTGCAGCGGGCCATGCGGCGAGTGCTCCTGGTGGACGTCGGGAAGGGTCATCGCGACACCACCGCCCTCTCGGCGCGGAACGCCGTCCGGTAGCCCGTGGTCAGGTCGTAGCTGTGGTGGGCGTAGGTCACCCGGTAGCCCGCGCCCTCGAAGGGCCTGCCGACTCTGCGCAGGTCCAGCTTCGCGCCGGGTACCAGGTCCGGTGTGCCGCTGGTCGTACCGTCAACCGTCACGAAGCTGCGGGCCCGGCGGCGCATCTCGGCCTCGGCGTACGCCTGGGCCGTCGCCGAGGACAGAACGTCCTGGCGAACCCGGCTGAGCGGGACGTCCCCGAAGACGTCGGCCACGACGTCCGGGCCGAGCCTGCCCCCAGCCAGCCCGGCAAGCCCAGCCACCCCGGCAACCTCCGCGGCGACGACATCCGCCCCTGCGGACTCGGACACCGCTGCCACACTGCTGTCGTCCCAGCCCCGGAACTCGACGTCGCTGCGCTGGTGCGCGAGATCCGCGCGGAGCTGGACCGACACGAGCTCGTTCCCCTGCACCAGCTCCAGCTCGGCGCCGCGGCGCTGCTCCCGGTCGGCGAAGTGCAGCGTGTCGGAGGAGTCGACCCAGATCTCGGCGTTGAGCCGCAGCGCCCGGTCGCGCAGGAAGCCGAGGTCGGACTGCTGCCACTGCTGGACTGTCGGATAGGTGGGCCCGGAGGCCTCGGCCGCCGCACCCAGGCCGTGCTCGGAGGCGATCTCCGAGGCGATGTCGGAGTCGGTCATGTCCGTGTAGGTCGCGGTGCGCTCCCGCAGGCGGAGGCGCATGAGCGCGTCCTCGGCGAAGACCGAGACGTAGGGCACGCCGCCCTCGCGGAAGCTCACCTCCAGCGCGGAGACCGTGCCGGTGAACACCTCGCGCTCCGCCCCGGGCAGGCCGATCACGGCGGCCAGCGAGCTGCCGATGTCGAGGACGTCCCCGTCGAGGTAGGACAGCCGAGCAGCGGAGCCGTCGCTGTCCGGTCCGACGGCATGGAAGCGGGCGACCAGCGTGCGCAGCCCGAGGCGTCCTTCCTTGACGTCGAGCCGCAGCAGGTCGCGGCCGAGCCGGCCGTCGTCGCGGTCGTCGACCACGAAGACCGGCGCGGGAGAGGCGTAGGCCCGTACGGCGGTCTCAGTCATCGCCATGGCCCGTGGAGGTGCGGAGGCGGTCCCGGGTGGCCTGCTCGATGGCTGACTCCAGAGTGGCCTGCTCCGCCCAGGGCGACGCCTGGTCACCGGTGGGTGCGGCTGCCTCGGGACGGGCGGTGTCGGTGACTTCGGAGCTGATCCGGCCGACGTGCACGGTCATCGCGACCGCCTCCCCAGCTGCCGGGGGTCGCAGCGCCGGCAGCGGCAGTCAGGCGTACGGCGGTGCTGCTCGGCGTCGGCGCGGCCGCCCCGGCCAGCCGCTCCCAGGGCCGCCTGCGGGGCACGGCTGGCGATGACCACGTACCCGCCGGTGCCGGACTGGGCGCTGTCGATGATGACCCGGTCCCGGAGCGGAACGCCGGCGCCGAAGCTGGTGGCCCGACGGTCCGCTCGCGGCGGCAGCGGCGCGGGTGCCGCAGCCTGTGGAGCGAGCGTGCGGGCCGTCGTCGCGTCGGACAGCGGAGAGTGGGACACCCCTGCCATGCCCGCCAAGCCCGCACCGCGGGACGTGCCTGCCCCGCCGGATCCTCCCGCCATGCCGGACGCGCCGGACGCGCCGGACCCGGACAGGGAAGCCGCAGTGGAACCTGCTGCGGCCGCCCCACCGGCCCCGCCTGCCCCGCCGGACCCGCCGGACGCAGGGGAGAACGCCGCCTTCGCCTGCTGCGCGGACGATGCCGCGTGCAGGGCTGCCGCGGTCTCGGAGGCTGCGGTCAGCCCTCCTGCCGCGGACAGCGCGAACCCGCTGGCCAGATCTGTGGCGGCGCCCCCTTCCAGGCCCAGCGATGCGCCGAGCGAGATGTCCAGGCCGGCCTGGAAGCCGGCGGAGACCCCGATGCCGACACCGAGGGACAGCGAGGCGGAGAAGTCGATCGCAAGGCCGGCTTCGAGCTCGATCCCGCCGGAGAGGCTGCCCAGGGCCCCGGCGACCGCGCGCCAGGCTTCCGGGGCGAGTCCGTTGCGCGCCAGGAAGTCGGCCGGAGTCTCACCGGCCAGTGCTTCGGCGGCCCGGTCCGACAGGCCGCCACCGGCGGTGCCCGGGCCGTTGCCCGCGCTCGGCTCACCGGAGGCAGGCGCGCCGCCCGAGCGGTTGGCGCCCGGCCCGCTCTCCAGGGCCTCGTACCGGGGGTCCTGCTCCTTGATCTGGATGCTGGTCTTCGCCCGCAGCGGGATGCCGCTCGGTGAGAAGAGACTGAGCTCTTCGCTCAGGCTGGTCATGACTCCGGCGAGCTGGAAGGTCCCCCACCGGAACTGCACCTTGGGTGGCGCCTGTCGGGAGCCCTCGCCGCCCGGCAGGACGAACCGCGCTACCGCCGCCGTGCGGGTGCGTACGTCCACCGGCGCTTCGGTGGTGCCTTCGTCCGCGGTGTCGAACTCCAGGTCGAGGGACAGCGTGGTGCTCGAGGAGCCGTTGTACTGCTGGGTCTGCCTGCCACGGGACTCGCCGCCATCGATGCTGTTCGCCATCTGAAGCGACAGCGAGGCCGGGTTGAACTGGACCTCCACCGCATCGCTGGCGTTGCCCCCGGAGTCGAGAACCTCGAGTACCGCGTGGGTCAAGGCGGTCACGTCGTGCCCTCCAGCGTGAGGCCCTCGTGGGCCAGGTGGAGCTCCTCGACGGCGATCTCCCCGCTCTTGGCGTTCAGCTGCGGGCCCACGATCTTGGCCGGTACGGCACGTCGGAACTGCCAGCTCGCCCGCGTGCTTCCGTCCTGGCTCCGCACGCTGACGGTGCCGTCGTAGCGGCGTACCGGGCGTACCCCCGAGACGACATCGACGAACCACTGCCACAGCTCGGGCTCTGCGTTGCCGCTGCTCGGAGCGAACATCCCGCGCTTGCACACCAGCGGCTGGAACTTGGCGCGACCGACCCTGCGGACCACGGCGTCGTTGCGACCGCCCTCCTCGTAGTCCGAGACGTCCATCTCCACCTCGAGGCCGCTGACCTCCTGGAACCCACCGTCGCCCAGGCGCTGTGGACCCTCGCCCGAGACCTTGGTGAAGGCGACCTCGAAGCGGAACGTCGTCAGCAGGATGTCGGCCACAGATCACCGCCTCGCACCCGTCGTGTTCGGACGGGATCAGCCTCCGGCGGTCACGTCACACGATCGTCACCGCGCACGCCACACCAAGACGCTGCTGGGTGACGCTGGAGTGACGCGAGTACGGGGACCTTGGTCAGGTGTCAGTGGTTGCCGACCAGAGCCCAGCCACCCCCGAGCGCCGGCCCGGTGACCGGAGGGAGCGCGATCCAGGTGTCCCGCTGTCCGCCGGCCTCCTTCAGCGCATGCAACGCGCGGTCGGGGGTGACGTGCGTGACGTGCGGGTGCGCGTGGCTGGCGGTGCTGACGCCAACGGTGGGGAGTTGGGTCACCATCCCCACGCCCAAGCGGCCACCCGGACCTCGGATGTGGTTGTCGCGGCCGGACGATATCGGCCTGGGACGGTGACCTTCGAGGCGCTGCTAGCCCACGAGATGGCTCACACCCGGCAACAGTCCGGTGCCACGGACGGAGTCTCACGGTCAGGGGAGCCTGGGATCGGGTCCGGGGAGTTGGAGGACGAGGCGGACCGGGCCGCCTATCACGCCGCGTTGATTCTGCTGGCTCCCGCCGTGGCGGCCGGCGCCGCCCCCCCCAGCGTCAGGACGGGCCGTAGTGTCGGCCTCCAGCTGTTCCTGTGCGCGCCCCCGGAGCCGGGCGAGACGATTTCCGAGCTGCCTACCCGCGAGCAGTACGAGGCCACCGGGGAGCTGGCCCCCAGAGCACTGGACGACGCGCTGCTGCAGGCCGGGGGACTCGATTGGGGCCATCCGGGGGGCGGGCTCACCGTCGAGGGGGTCGAGAGCGCGGCCACGCCGGCCGGAACCGCTTTGGGGCGGCGTGGCGAACGGATATCCGAGGACTATGCCTCCGGCGCCGCGACGCTGTCGCTGGACGCGGCCCGCGCCCGCCTGATCGCTCTCGAGGAGGCCCACCAGCAGGCGGACCACCTGGTACGGGACATCCATCGTCCGTTGGGCATCGTCATAAGCCCGGCGTTCATCGCCTACGGCCTCGCCGCCGCCGACTGGGAGACGGGCGGGCCCGCGCCCGGAAGTGCGGACCGCGCGGCGGGCAACGTGACAGACGTGCCACCGACCCCCACCGCCCTTTCCCGGGAGATCGTCCGCTCGGAGCGGTTGGTCGCCCTCACCATCGCCGCGCTCACCGACCTGGCCCGGGTGCGCGTGGCCGAGGAGCAGACGGGGGAGCGCAGCCCCGGTTACGACGGTGCGCTGGCCGTCAGTTCGGTGGACGACGTGCGCTGGGCGTACGCGCGGACACTCGACGTCGTCCTGACGCCCCGGGCCGTCACGCTGTTCAACCGCGCCGTCGAGGCGCACGACGGCCTGGCTCGTACGCTGACCGAGCTCAAGATCGCTCGCTTCACGGAGCTGGGGTCGGAGCACGAGGAGATCGCTCCCGCCGTGGACCGGATGCAGAGCTGGGCGTGGCGGCTGTACGAGCAGATCGCTGAGCTCGAGGTCGCCGTCCCGGCTTTGGAGGAGGCCAGGGACAGCAAGGACCCCGGGCTGGCGGCAATGCAGCGGCAGTTCGTCCGCCGCGCCCAGCTGATCATGGTCAGCATCGAGGCGCTCGGCGAGTGGGACATGGCCGTGCAGGCCTACGGCTTCCTGCGGTCGGGCTCCGCCCTCGTCGGGTATGAGGGCGTGGACGACATCGCGCACCGGCTCGGTCAGATGGACGACGCCGCGCGCGACGGGGACCTCCCCTACCTCCAGCTGTTGCTCCGCGACCACCGGGCGGACCCCGCAGTAGCCGAGTACTTCGGCTCCCTTCCGGAGATCGTCGAGTGGTCGCAGCTCGCGATCGGGCTGGCCATCACGCTGCTCGCGATCGCGGTCGCCGCGCCGATCGGGATCATGGCCGGCGGGGCGGTCACCGGCCTGCTGGTGGGAGCCGGGTTCGCGGAAGGCTCGGCGCTGGTGCTGTCCGCCGGCTTCGTAGCTCACGTGGGTGCCGAGGCGGTCGTGTTCACCCTGGTGTCGCGAGGGCTGTCGTCCCTGGCGCCGGGCATGGAGCCGACCGGCCCGCTATGGGCCGACCTGCTGTGGAACTTCGGCCTGTTCGGCGCGCTCAAGGGACTCGGCCTCGGTGCGCGGGCAGCGATCCTGGCGGGCGAGTCACGAGCCCTCGTCACGGCCACCCAGCTGGCGGGGACGTACATGACGCTGCAGGGGTACGGCTATGTGCGGTTCGCCGTCGAAAAGGGGCGTCCTATGACAGACGCCGAGCTAGGCCGGATGTCCCTGCACAACCTGGTGATGCTGGCCGCGCTCACAGTCGCCACCCGCCCGCTGCAGGAACCGCTCGCGCGGCTGCAGCAGAGCATGGCCCTGCGGACGCTGCGGGCACGCTACAGCCGTCGCTTCGCCGAGATCTCCTCCGAGCGGGCGACGCTGGAGAAGGACGTCGCGGAGCGCTCGAAGGAGAACCCGCAGGCGGGCCCTGAGGACGTGGCCGACCTCGAGGCACGTGCGCGTGACATCGACACCAGGCTGAAGGAGCTGGTCGACGAGGTCGCCGCGGATTCCGAGGTGGCCGACGGCCTGCGGCCCCAGCTGACCCGGCTGCTGCTCGAGGCGGCGGAGCGACCGCTGCCGGAGCTGCTGTTGGAGGCCGGCCTGGAGCCGGTCGTCGACCTCCAGCCGACGGGTAACGACATGGTGTGGACGTTCCGTCCGGACACGGCTCCCATGCTGCTGCGCTTCCTGCGCAGTGCCGGCATCGAGCACTCCGCCCGTACGGTCACCGGGACGTGGATGGTCGACGCCGCGATCCCGGGGCGAGGACAGGTGCAGCTCGTCGAACGCGAGGCCCGGGTCGAGCCGACGCCCGAGCCGGGCGGGCCGGGAGCTGCGCCGCCGACTGCCGAGTCGAAGCTGACTGACGCCACCCTGCAGAAGCGGGTCGGAAACCCCGCCAACCCCAAGGACATGGCGGCCCACTACGAGCTCCAGCGACGCTACCGCCGGAAGACGATCCGGCAGCTCGTCGGCCACCTGCGGCGCAACACCCGCTGGGCGACGCCCTACGCACGGGAGGCGCTCGCGGACGGGTGGGGCCGCCGCGGCACGATGGCCGAGTACCTGTCCGAGGACTCGCTCGACATGTTGCGCGACATCGCGCGCTACGACCCGGTGGCCGCGGAGGCGCTGGTCGAGCGTTACTACCGGGACCTGAGTCCCGTCCAGCTGGAGAACCGCATCGCCGAGGGCGACAACACCGCGCGCTACGTCCTGGAAAACCCCCGGGAGGGTCCGGCGATGGAAGCCTCCGCCGAGGCGCGACTGGTGGAGCGGATCTGGGAGCAACGCCGTACCGAGAGCGAGGCCGCGGGACGTGAGGCTGCCGAGGAGGAGGCGGCAGGGGAGGCCGAGCGGGCGGCGGAGACGCGGCGCCGCAGCGACCAGGCTCTGGAGTCCGGGACGGTGGGCGCGATGGAGACGGACATCCCTGGACTCACCGACCCCGTCGTGCGGGGGTCTCCCCGGGCACCCACCGCGATCGACCCGAATGCGCCCCGTCCCCTTCGACCCGCCACCGAAGTCCGACTCGCCCAGCTGCACGCCGAGGAGCAGCTCCTGAACTGGCTGATCGGTCGACTAGAGGCGCTGGATCTCGAGCCGACCTCCCTGGAGGGACGGCACGTCCGCATTGTGGTGGACCAGCGCGTGTGCAGCTACTGCTCGAGCGGCCTGGCAACGGGAGAGCACGCAGGGGTCCTGGTGCAGTTCGGCCGCCTGTACCCGGGGGTCGAGGTGCAGATCGTGGACCTTCGCAGCGGGGACTACCTCGTGCTGCAAGGCGGGCGACGGACCCTGCACCATCGCCGTGCCGGCACGCTGGAGGAGTAGGGGTGCCCCGATGAAGAGACTCGGCCGCGCTACGGGAAGATAGTGGCGATGCCTTCCCGGCGCTTTCTCGA
>CAVVZQ010000007.1:0-544012 GCA_963752715.1 uncultured Actinomycetota bacterium
GCATGGCCGGCGACGCTGCGGGCGGTCCGGTCGAGGACCGCTTCGCGGGCGTGAGCCGGTACGCCGGGCACGTCGGGGTCGGAGGCGGCGCGCTCGTACCGGCCGTCACGGCCGTGCGCCACTGACCCGCAGTCGCCCCGTGCCGCTCCCCGGCCGCCCAGGGTGCGGTCCGCGCTGGTTCCGCCCGCACTGGTTCCGCCCGCACCGGTTCCGTTCGATTCTTCGCGACTGCCCATCGGATCAGCACTGCAGGCATCCGGGTGCCGCTCGCTCCAGCCGCCGGTAGACCTGCTCCGTGGTCATCGCCTCGGCCACGCCGCACCGCCGCAGGGTCCGGTACCGGACCGGCTCCAGACCCGACGGCATGCCGGCCCCGTCCAGCGTGGCGTTGATGGCGCAGTCCGCGGCGAGGTTCCACAGCACGGAGGCTTCGGGTGCCCCGTTGACCGCTCGGAACCGCGCGGCGTGGC
Source organism: uncultured Actinomycetota bacterium (assembly GCA_963752715.1). GTDB lineage: Bacteria > Actinomycetota > Actinomycetes > Mycobacteriales > CAVVZQ01 > CAVVZQ01. The sequence continues at coordinate 471 of CAVVZQ010000007.1, forward strand.
CGTGCAGGATGTGCAGCGCCTCGTGCAGGACCGCGGTGGCCGAGCTGTCCGTGGTCTGGGACAGCGCGAAGTCCGGCGAGTAGTACAGCCGCCAGTCCTCGTCGACCGCCATCGTCGGCAGGCCCTCGGGCACGGGGACGAGGTGCAGGCTGAACAGCAGCGAGGACAGGTACGGCCAGCGCTGCTGGGCGACGACGCGTGCGGCCATCACCCGCATCCGTGCGCGAGCGGACTGGTCTCCGTCACTCACAGCAGCCCCGCCTCCCGCAGCAGAGGTAGGAGTGCTCCCACCGTGTCCGGGTCGGGTGCTGCCGTTGTCGGCTTGAGAGCCAGCCAGTCGCGAGCGAGGCCGACAGCGATGTCGGGATGCCCGGCCTCGGCGATGCGCGCCAGCAGGGTCCCCGCGGACGCCCAACGCTTGGCGCCACGGCGGGTCGCGGTCTGGCCGCGCAGTACCGTGAGCACGCCTGCGGCGATGACGTAGAGGCGGTCCGCGCGCGTCGGCAGCTCCGTGCCCGATGGGTCGTCGAGCACCCGGTTCGGGTCGGGAAGATCGAGGTTGTCCAGGTACGAGAGGTACTCGGAGGCTGCCCCGATGCCGACGCAGCCCTGCACCAGGAGCCGTCGCGTCATCGGCGACACCCCTGCGGCCTGGGCGTACGCGGACACGACCGCCGCCATCTCCCACGATCGCGGCGTCGGGAAGGCGCGTCCCTGCTCCGCCACGCTTCGGGGCGGAGCGTGGTCAGGTCGGGCCGAGCGGTCAAGAACCCGCCGACGGCCACCAGTTCCTGCGCGACGAGCCTCACCGAGCTTGGTCTCATCGGCGGCGGGGAGCTCCCACGGTGGGCCAGGAGCCTGCGAACCCTTCGCGGACCACCGGCATGGGCAGCTCCCAGTCCAGGTGGGACGAACCGGTTGGCCAGCGGCGGAGCGAGGTCCCACCCGTCCGCCGCCAGTTCCGGCGGGTTCGCGGCCGCGATGACACTGGTGCGCTCCCCCAGCGCGGGCGGGTCGCCACACGACGCGGTCCAAGCACCACCCGAAGCAGTGCGGCCTGGACGCTCGGGGGGCGGTGTTCACCTCGTCGGCGAACAGGACGCCGTCGCCGGCCTGCGCGAGGCGTACCGCCCAGTCCGGGTGCGGCGAGCGACGGCCCTCCCGTCTGCGATCGACGGCAGTCCGGCGAAGTCCTGGGGCTCCCGGATGCTGGCGAGCAGCACTTCGAGGTGCCGCTGCGAGTGCTCCGCCACCGCACGTACGGCGCTGGTCTTGCCCTGGCCCGGCGGGCCCCACAGACCACGGGCACCCGGGCCGCCACCGCGACCGCGAGGGCCTCGCAGGCGTACCGATAGTCCTCTGTTGTGTTCACGCGACCTCCGTGTTCTTCGGGCTGGTGCGGCGGGTACGGCTGGTACGGCGGGCGAGGAGGAGTCAGCCGGCGAGCACGACCACCGCGCGCGCGTACTCGTCGGCAGCAGGGTTGCCGCGAACGGCGTTGCGGACCGACTCGACCGGTCGGCGGCCAGCCGCTGGAGAAGCGCCCCCGGGCTGGAGGTGTTTGCTGCCACGGCTGCCCGTACCGCGGGTCGGGTCGAGCGGGAGAGCCGGGTCAGCAAGGCCGGCGTCGCCCGGCGGTTGCCGGCCACTGCCACCCGTACGTCGAGCCGTCCGGTGCGCAGCAGCTTCTGGAACTCGTCGCTGCTCAGCGCCGTGCTCTCGGCTGCCACGGCGGTCATCTCGGGATCGGCCAGGTCTTGAGCAGCTGCCCGGGCGCAGCGAGCGCGAGAGCCTCGGGTCCCGCAGGACTTCCTTGAGCATTGCGGGCCCTTCGGCCGCCCTGGCGGCCGTCTCGTGTCCGCGGATGCGGGCACAGCCACGTCCCAGGACTCCGGTTCGGCTTGGGTCGCGGGCTGGGACTCAGACCCGCGATCGGGTTGGCGCTCACTTCGGGCGAGTCTGCTTGCGTCGGGGGTTCAGCGCTTGCGGCCGGAGTATGCGTCGGCTTCGCCTCCGAGGTCGCCCCGGACGTTGACGCCCGTGGGACACCCGAGAGGACCGCCACTGCTCCCCCAGCCACTGGCCCTGACCGGGTGGGCGGTCAGACCTGTGATGACGGGCGCCAGGTTGCGTCGCCATCGCGAGTTGTCCGCGCTCCAGGCCGACGGTCTCATCGCGGTCCTGAGTCAGCTGGTCGAGCAGGGCGTCGTCGGTCGCGGGGTTCAGTGCGGCGGCACACCGCATCAGGGCCCGGCCCGAGGATGCAGCCTGCGCGATCTCCCCTGCTGAGAGGTGCGGGTTGCAGGCCCTCGCCACACCGAGCGAGCTCGACGAGAGAGCCTGCAAGCTCGGATGCGGTCACTGCCTCCCAGATACGGTCGACGTCCTCGGCACGGGCGAGGAGGTACCCGAGGGTGCGACGCGCGGCGTTGCCGAGGTACCCCTGTGCGGTTGCGCTCGCGAGCAGCACCTCGACGGGCACGTGCGGGTTGGACAGGGCTGCCTCGGCCGCCGAGCCACCCTGCTCCACCAGCTGCGCGAGGAGCCGGGACGGCGCGCCGGGGTTCCCCGCGACCTCATGGTCGTAGCGTCCCGACTGGCCGCGGAGTCCCCGCAGGACCTGGCCCGGTGTCGCCGGGTTGGCGGCCAGAGCGCGGCCGATGCCGATGTCCCACTGCTCTACCAACTCGGTGAGTGCCTCGGCCGACTCCGTACGGTTCGCGGCAGTCGCAGCCTGGAGGCGGCGGCGCACGGAGAAGGTCGCCGCTGCGACCACGGCACGAGACGGGCTGTTCGGGTTGTCCAGCACCGCCGTCCTGACCTCGCTGGAGCGATGCCCGGCCAGCGTCTCCAGTGTCCCGGCGGACGCTTGTGGGTCGCTCGCGAGGCGGAGCACCGCGGCGTGGTCGGGTGAGACGGAGGCAGTCTGCTCCGCTCCGTGGCGACAGTGCCGCGCGGCAGCACCGTGACAGCCGTACTGGACCTCGTGGGCGACCGCGTCGGCGAGCCGCGCGGTGCTTGCACAGGCCCGCAGAGCGCTGTCCACAGTTCTGAACCCTGTGGTAGGGGGCGCCTGCGACGCGCAGCAGAGCACCCGTATCCACGCGAGGGTTTTCGGCCACAGCACTGCGTACGTCGGGGCTCCTGTCGAGCGCGAGCCGCAGCAGGACCTCCGCTTCGGTACGGGAGCATCGAGCGGCCGCCGCGCGCACCTCGGCATCGGGGTCGGCGGCGAGTACGGACAGCGCCTCCGGTACCGAGGGGGCGGCAGCAACCGTGTCCAGGTCGGCGAGGCGGCGACGGGTCCGCGACCTCGACGTCTCTCGGACGCAGGGATCAGGGTCCTCCTCGAGCCAGTGGAGGATGACCGGTGGGGTTGCCGGGTTTCCCGCAACCTCGCGTCGTACCTCGTCGTGAAGGTCAGCTGCCAGGAGCGCGAGCGCATCCACCCCCACCCGGGAGTTGCCGGCCAGAGCGGCCCGCACGTCAGGGTCCGGGTGGACGGCGAGCGCCATCTCGCAAGTCGGATCGTCCGAGACCGAGGAGCGCACGGGAGCTGAGAGCCGATCCGCTCTCGCCGGCAGTCTGCGGACTGACCGCCGGCACGCCGGCTCGCCGCTGCGCCTCTCCGAGCCTGCGCATGGTGCCGGCACTGATGTCGGGTACGGACTCCCGCCGGTCGCGTGCCCGAACCGCGCGTGTCTTCAGCTCGAGGAGGCTCTCCGCCGGACGCGAGGGGAAGACGCTGCGGAGGATCCACGCCTGCGCGTCGCGATTGCCCGCCAGCGCGAGCCGAACCCCTTCGTCCGCGTCTGCGGCCGACAGGATCACCACGGGTCCGGTCACCGTCGCCGCCGCCTCTGCGCGGACGAGCGCGTCCGCAGACACCGCTGCCACGAGCTCGGCGTCCTCGGACGGGCGTATCGGCTCGCTGCGGATTCGACGATCCAGAGTGCCCCGGATGAGGGCAGCCGTCTCCTCATCGGACAGGTGGGGTCGCGTGACAAGCGCGTCGAGGATGACCTGCGACGTCACGGAAGGGCTCGCCAGCCACAACCCCAGCAGGGTGTCTGCGATGCTGACTCTCGGCCCGTAGGACTGCCTGGTTGTGATGTCGCGATGGGCGACCAGGTGCCGGTAGACGCTCACCAGCAGTGACGGTTCGAGGTCGGGACACCTGAGGAGAGTCCTCACGTACCCCAGCTCCGCACAGTCCTGCTGCCGGGAGCTGAGGGAGTCCAGCGCGCACCCCGCCGTGTCATGCACCCGAAGCGCGTACTCGAGAAGGAAGCTCGCCACCTGCGGCTGCGGGACGCCCGAAGGGTCTCGCATCCAGTCCTCGACCTGCTCGGCCAGCTCGCGGGACAGATCGGGTGACAGAGCGCGTGTCGGGTCGGGTACGGAGGAGGACAGAGCCGACCGGGCGAGGGCCACCAAGGACTGCTCGGCCATGCCGGCGAGGAGCTCGGGAGGGACTGACGCGCGGGCGAGGACCGTCCCGCGGACTACGTCGGTGCGCCCGAAGGACCGTGAGCTCACCAGGTAGCCCAAGAGCTCCGGTGGGGCTGAGGGGTTGGCCAACAGCCCAAGGAGGTGGTCGTCGGATGTGTCGGCGAGCAGCCACAGAATCTCCGGCGACAGACTGGAGTCCGAGGGGTCTGCGAGTCCGCGCTCGTAGTCCGTACGGAGGTTGTGAGGAAGCCGCCGCACCGCCCTGTCCAGGCGGGCACGCAGCAGCGGGGAGTTCTCCAGCGTCGCGTGCGGGAGGTCCCACTCGCGGTCGAGGAGCGCGTCGCGGTCACCCTCCGGGAGCCGCCGGTCCTCGATGAGCGAGTGCACCACCGACATGGACCCCCACGCTCGTCGTGCCAGGACCGTTCGGGACAGCGATGCGAGGACGGCGGGGGGCGTACGAGGGTTGTCGAGCAGTCCCCGCGCGACCTCGTAGTCGGAGCGGCTTGCGAGCTCAGCAAGGATCCGCGCCGGGGTGAGCGGGCACTCGGCCAGCACGGCGGCCAGGGCCGGCTGGGCCACCAGGCCGTCCCACTGGGCATCGTCCAGGCCTGGGGCGCACCGCGGCAGAAGAGCCTCGAGCCCCCTGGCCCGTACCTTGTCACTGGGATGGGCGAGGGCGAGGTCCAGACCCTCGGAGGCCGGAAGGCTCGGGTGTACGGCAGCCGCGCTTGCCACGTGCGGCCGCAGGTCCCCGAGAAGGCGGAACAGCACCTCTGCGGTCACGTTCCCGTTCGAGACGTTCTTGCGCTGCTGCACTGCCCGTCTGTCGAGGTCCCGTGCTGCACCGTCGACCAGGTCGTCGGCCATAGTCGGGTTGTCGTAGCAGGCGAGACGGACCTGCAGGGCGGGGTCCGCCAGCAGGGCAGCCGCGACGTCGGGAGGTACGGTCCCGGAACCGGCGACGCGGGCCCGTACCCAGCCGTTGGGGTCGTCAGCGAGACGCCGCAGCACATCCGCCCGCGTCGAGGGGTTCGCAGCGACCCGTGCTCGGACCATGTGGTGGGGGTCGGCCGCCAGGACCGCGAGTGCCTCGGCGGGCGCCGCGGGATGGGAGGCGACCTCGAGCAGGACGGCACTCACGACGATCCGCGGGTCGTCCGGGTCGTTGTTCAGCGGCTGGTGCTCGGTGTGCGCTGCGAGGGCTGCCAGCACGTCCGGCGGTGCGGCCGGATTGCGTGCGACGACCTTCAGCACGTCGTCGCCGCACGTGGACAGCAGGTCCCGGAGGATTTCGGGAGGGCAGTCGCCCGACCCGGCGCGCGCCTCCCAGCGGGCGACGCGTTCCGGGACTTGCGTGGTCTCCGGGATCGGGTACCGCGCGCGCAGGGCTGCCAGGGCCGCGTCACGCCGCGATGTAGGGCTCTCGGTTGACGCTGTGCCGTCCGTCGGTGCTGTGGTCTCGATCAGGAGCTCCGCCTCTGTGTTCGCCTGTGCCATGCCGCCGGTCCCCCGTGACTTCGCGCTGTTCCCCTGTGACATGCCGCTCCCCTGTGACATGCCGCCATGCTGACTCGAGGCTGTGACAGATCCGTCGGCCGGGTGGACGCCCCCCGGCGAGGTTGCGGGGCGGGGTTGGGAGGGCTTCGTAGGGGGGCGGGGCGCACCGACGTGGGAGGGTGAGGAATGGCCCTCGCTGACCTGCCTTGCAACGAATACGTGGCAGTCGGCGACAGCCTCACGCAGGGGTACGGCGACTCGGTCTCCGGCGAACAGTTGTGCAGCTGGACGGACTGGGTCGCTCGGGGTCTCCAGGAGCAGGACCGCGGACAGCAGAAGCCGGCGCTGTCGTACCGCAACCTCGGCCAGGTCGGCACCAGTACCCGAGACCTGCTGTACGGACAGCTGCCCCGGGCGCTGGCGTACGAACCGGCGCTGGTGACGGTGACGGCAGGCGCCAACGACCTGCTGGACCCGCGCTGGTCGGCGTCTGGGTTCCGACGCGTCATCGCCGCGGTGCTCGAGCGCTTGGTCGAGGCCTGTCCCGTCGCTGTGACAGTGACCTACCCGGTCGCGGCTGGGGCCATCGCTGCTCCCGGCCGGCCGCCGAACGTGTGGGAACCGGTGCTGCGCGGGCTCCCGCGGGTCAACGAGGTCATCCGAGAGGCAAGCGCGGATGTGGGCGCGCGCCTGCTGGACTTCGAGGAGGTACTGGAGTCCGCGGGTGCCGGACGGACCCTCATGAGCAGCGACCTGGTGCATCCGAATGCGCGCGGCTACCGGCTGCTGGGCGCGTGGGCGCTCCCCCAGCTCGCCGCCTGGCTGGCCCCGCAGCCCGGCTGATCGACTGAGCGGCTGATCAGCCCGGCAGCCCGGCAACCCGCCAGCCCCGCCGGGCAGCCAGACGGCCGGCGGCGGCGCAATTGCGTCACACCCTCAGCGGACACTCACAGGGTCGGACTCACTGGGTCCGAACCCCTTCCGCCGAACCCTGGAGGTCCGAACCGATGAGATGGCCCTGGCAGATCACCTGTCCGACATGCGGTTCCGGCCCGGGATACCCGTGCCGGGACTCCACCGGAGCGCAGCTGGTCGGCCGCTACCACCACGCGCGGGAAGACTACGCGCGGCGCTCCGCGTGAGAGACGACCGTCGTCACTGCACGGGGGAGGGCTCGTGGCGCAGGGTCGTCAGTCGGCGCTCACCCTGGACCGCAGCGAGCACGCCTACCTGGTGGAGTACTCGGAAGCTTCCCGCCGCATCCCCAAGGGACCGGGAACCGCCTTGCACTGACTTCCGTACGGTATCGCTCTGAACCGATCACGCGGTCTCCGGGTCCCTGGCCACGGTGAACTCGCACCACGCCTGGCAGGTCTTCGCCGGTGTACCGCAGCAGCGGCCACCAGGTTCGCCCCTAGGATGATCGGAATCGCTCCGTGGGCAGGGGGACCGAACCGATGCAGCTGCTGGACGAGACGTGGGTGTACTCACCCTCCGACATGATCGCCGCGGCTGAGTGTGAGTTCGGGTTCGTGGCCAGGGCTATCGAAGGGCGTCCCGTGCCGGAGGACGCGCTCATGGCTCGGGCGAGTGAGTTGGGCAACGCCCACGAGGACCGTCTGAAGCATCGATTCATCGACCGATTCGGTAGCTGGCAGGACGGTTCAGCCGGCGGTCTGGTCGACACCCAGGACCGCTACCTGCCCGGTCGACCCGCCTCCCGTGCAGACCTGCTCAGGGCCCAGGCCGCGACCGTGGCCGCCGCCAGAGCTGGCGCGGACGTCATCGCTCAGGCCGTGCTCTTCGACGGTCGGATGATGGGATACGCGGACTTCCTGCTGCGACAGGCCGACGGGTCGTACGTCGTGGCAGACGCGAAACTGGCCCGCTCGGCCAAGGTGCGGGCGCTGGTGCAGATCGGCGCGTACCGACTCCTGGCTCTGGCGGCAGGCGTTGCGGTCGCCGACCGCGGCAGCCTCATTCTTGGCGACGGGACTGTGACGACTCACGACTTGACGGCGGTCGAGCCGGTCGTCCTGCAACAGCGACGGGCACTGGAGGAGCTGCTCGCGTCCAGGTCGCGGGCGCCATCCCCCCTCGAATGGCGGGACGATTCCCTCATCGCCTGCGGTCGATGCGCCATCTGCCAGGAGGAGGCGGCTGCACACCGGGATGTCCTCGTGGTCGCGGGGATGAGGATGCAGCAACGCGCTCGGCTATCCGACGCAGGCATCGTGAGGATCGATGAACTCGCGGAGCACAAGGGATCGGTCGCGGGTATTCCTGGCACGACGATGAAGGCACTCCGGGCCCAGGCCAGGCTGCAGGTACGTCAGCTCGACCGGGCCCAGCACGAACCGGGTGCGACCGGCGCACCCTTGGTGGACTACGAGGTCTTTGCCACGGACCCGCTCGGCGCCCTCCCACCGCCCAGCCCCGGCGACATCTACTTCGACTTCGAGGGCGACCCCCTATGGCAGGACAGGCATGGCACGTACGGGCTCGAGTACCTCTTCGGCCTCGCGGAGGCACCCCTCGACGGGGATGACCCCGTCTTCCGCTCATTCGTGGCTCATGACAGGGCATCGGAGAAGCAAGCCCTGACAGACTTCTTGAGGTACGTGGCGCAGCGCCGCGCCCAGTGGCCAAGCATGCACGTCTATCACTACGCCGACTACGAACGGGCGGCGCTGCTGCGCCTAGCGTCGACCCACAACGTCGGCGAGGACGAGATCGACGACCTCTTGCGCCACAACGTCCTCGTCGACCTGTACCCCGTTGTCCGCCGATCCGTGCGGATCTCCCAACCCTCCTACAGCCTCAAGATGCTGGAACCGCTCTACATGGGGGAAGACCTGAGAACCGGGGAGGTCACGACCGCAGGCGACTCGGTGATCGCTTACGCCGCGTTCTGCCAGGCACGTGACTCCGGCGAGACCTCGCTATCAAGCGAGCTATGGGCAGAGATCATCGACTACAACGCCTACGACTGTCGCTCCACGCTGGGTCTGCACCGCTGGCTGCTTGAGCGAGCGGCCCAGTACGGCGTGGCACCAACAGGTGGCCACGTCGAACTGGACCAAGAAGCCTCCGAGAGCGCGGCGTCCGAAGCGTCTCTGGTCGAGCCGCTGTTGGCGTGGGCGGACGCCGGTGAACCAGCTGAGAGAACGCCTGAGCAACGTGCCGTGGCACTTGTCGCGGCGGCGGTGGGATTCCACCGGAGGGAGAGCAAGCCCTTCTGGTGGGCTCACTATCACCGACTCTCGGCCCCGCTCGACGACATTGCCGACCGGGACAGCATGCTTGTCACCTCTGCGGAGGTGGCGACGGACTGGCACAAGCCGCCCCGGAAACGCAACGAGCGCCGGCTCCTCCGGCTGTATGGCGACATGCCCACGGGGTCGAGACTGGAACGCGATCACACCGTCACCCTGGTCTATGACGACCCTCACCCGGAGGGGATGAAGGACGGTGGCCCCGGGACCCGAGGCTGGAAGGAGGCTCAAGAGGTTGCAGTCGCCTTCAGCGACGTCGAGGACCGCGATGTCGTAGCGGTGACCGAGTTGCTCGCCAAGGGGGTCGATCGCTACTCCGATCTGCCCGTACTCCTGGCGCCTGCACAGGGACCAGTCCCCCGCAGTGCGCACGAAGCACTCGTCGAAATCGCGACCCGCCTCAGCAGCGAGTTGCCCGCCCCAGAATCCGATTCAGCCGTAGATGCCCTCCCCTCGCCCGCCGCCGACCTCCTCCTCCGTAGACCTCCACGACTTCGCACAGGCTCCTCGTTGCCCGATTCGAATGGCGATTTCGTCGGCGCGGTTCTGGCGGCAGTGCTGGATCTCGAGGGCTCGACGCTTGCGGTGCAGGGTCCGCCCGGGGCCGGCAAGACCTACGTGGGCTCCCGCGTCATCGCTGCGCTGGTTCAGGAGCACGGGTGGCGGGTAGGCGTCGTGGCGCAGTCCCACGCGGTTGTCAACCACCTCTTGGACACGGTGGTGGGCGCCGGGCTGCCTGGAGACCTCGTCGGCAAGAAGGGGCGACCTGCCACCAGTCGCTGGACCGACCTCGATCCGAGCAGGTACCGAGCGTTCATCGAATCGCACGCGGAATCCGGGTGTGTGGTCGGCGGGACAGAGTGGGACTTCACGAACACCGGCCGAGTCGGGCGGCGCGAACTGGACCTGCTGGTCATCGATGAAGCCGGTCAGTATTCGCTCGCCGCAACGCTCGCTGTCTCGGTTGCCGCCCAGCGACTGCTGCTGATGGGAGATCCGCAGCAACTGCCCCAGGTGAGCCAGGGCGTCCACCCGGAGCCCGTCAACGAGTCAGCTCTGGGTTGGCTGTCCGAGGCCCACACGCTGGACCCCACTCTTGGGTACTTCCTCGATCGGTCCTGGCGCATGCACCCGGCCCTGGCGCGGCGGATCTCCGAACATTCCTACGAGGGGCGACTGCAGTCCCAGGAGTCCGTGACAGCTGCTCGGGCGCTGCGGGACCAACGCGGATCGCTGGTACAAGCAGGGGTCTTCTCCCGGGAGGTCCACCACATGGACAACGCTGTCGAATCTCACGAGGAGGCTGACGAGGTCACGCGGTTGGTGGGAGAGGCGCTCACCTGGACGTGGCAAGCCTCGTCGGAAGCAGTCCCGCGACCGATGAAAGCGTCAGACATTCTTGTCGTGGCTCCATACAACGCTCAGATCGCTCTGATCGCCCGAACACTTCGAGCATCAGGGCACGAAGGCGTTCGCGTCGGAACAGTCGATAAGTTCCAGGGTCAAGAGGCACCCCTGACTCTGGTATCGATGACCGCGTCGGCGCCCAAGGACGTTCCCCGCGGCATGGCCTTCCTGCTGTCCCCCAATCGAATCAACGTCGCAGTCTCACGGGCCCAGTGGCGAACCGTAGTAGTACGGTCCGCGGCGCTGACCGACTACCTACCCAGCTCGCCTGAGACTCTCGCGGACCTGGGTCGGTTCCTCCGCCTCGTGGGAAACGGGTGATCCACAGCCGCTGTGCGCCTCACACCCGCGGTAGTTCCTAGGCCGCGTGATCCACCTGGATCAGCTCGACCTCAAACGCGGCGGACAACCGTCCATGGCGCACGCAGGCAGCTTCGAGGGCCAGCGCAGCACGGCCTACTTCGGCGTCTGGCAGGCGATGCGCGACTTCCAGTGGTCCGTGCTCGGGCGCTGGACTCAGCGTTCCGCGCTGACGTCAGCGTTCCGCCCCGCCGATCACCCCTCCCGACCCTCCCTCGGCCTCCCGACCCTCCCTCGGCGCGAGATGGGGGTTCGGGCGAGGAATGACACCCCATAGCGCACCCAAACCCCCACCTCGCAGGGGCCCACCTACCACCGACCTCGCGGGGAGCGCCTACCCCCATCTCGCGGGGGCCGGAGGAGCCGTCCGACCCAAAGGATCAGCACCTACCGGTACTCCGGATGGTCGCGGTACCAGTCCAGCGTCACCCGCAGCGCCTCCCGGTGCGGTGTCGGGACGAAGTCGAAGGCCTCCGCGAACGAACGGTGCGAGACCTCCAGCGGCCGCTCGGACTCGTACAGCATCTCCGAGACCTCGCCCACGTCCTTCTGGAACAGCCCGATGCCCCGTACGACGTACCCGGACACCCGGGATCCCCGGATCTTGCCCGCCACTCCGGCCTCCTCGCTCGCGGTCCTGAGCAGCTCGCGATGGGACACCGTCGGAGCCGCCGGGATGTGCCAGGCTCGGCCCGGCACCGCCGGATCCCTGCCCGAAGCCTCGGAAGCGAGCAGCGCCAGGCCGCGGGCCACGTCGTCGACGTAGGCGTAGGTATGCGGGGCGGCGACGTTGCCCAGCACCGAGACTCTCTTCCCGTCGAGCAGCGGGTAGAAGTGGCGCTGGCCGAGCGTGGAGTTGAACGAGAAGTTCAGCGCGCCTGGCCCGTACATGTCCGCGGAGCGGCCTACGACCCGCGGACTCGCCCTGTCCGGGCCGCCGCCAGGAAGGCCGTCGCTATCTCGCCTCGCAGCCAGCCCTTGCGCGTGGTGGCCGCGTACGGCAGGTCCTCAATCAGCGGGCCGCTCACCTTCCCGTACATGTAGACGTTGTCGTGGTGGACGAGCGTGGCACCGACCGCAGCCGCGGGCGCGATCGCGGCCTTCAGGCGAGGCGGGTACAGCTCGTACCAGTCGACGTAGTGCGCGTTCAGGCACAGGTAGACGACTTCCGCGCGGTCGCACACCTCCCGCAGCGACGTCGGGTCGGCACCATCCAGCGCCGTCGGCTGCGTACCGGGCATGTCGTACGCGGCGTTGCCCATCACGCTGACCAGGTCCACGTCGTGGCCCGCGTCGCGCAGCTGCCCTGCGAGGGCGGTACCAAGTGGCCCCGCGCCGAGCACGACCTGTTTCACGGTCCCATCCTCCTCCGCCCGGCAAGGCCATCATGACCATGCCCGTAAGAGAACTCCGCACCGCGGATGCTGATGTGGAACCCCTGAGCCACCCCGGAGCGGAGATCTGGAACCGCCGAGTCGCGGAGGAGCGGAATAGAACCGGCGCCGGGTACGCTGTGGGATAGCGGACTACGGCGACCTGCCGGCTTCCGCGGTCGTGTTCTCACCTCTCGCCTGACTCGTGGGCGGGCCGACAACACCGGCCACCCACCGACGTCCGAAGGACTTTGCTTGCTTCTCGACACGCCCCGTACGGGGCCGACTTCTCCTGCCCAGACCTCCGTTGCGCAGACGATCCCTGCCCAGACCTCCGTTGCGCAGACGATCCCTCCTGCCCAGACTCCCCCTACGCAGACCACCCCCACCCCCCGCAACAGCCACACCCCCACCCCCAGCTTCGCCGAGCTCGGGGTACCCGCTCCGCTGGTCGCCGCTCTCGCCAAGCGCGGCATCCACACCCCCTTCCCGATCCAGACGGCCACCCTGCCGGACTCCCTCGCCGGTCGAGACGTGCTCGGCCGTGGCCGTACGGGCAGCGGCAAGACGATCGCGTTCGCGCTACCCACCGTCGCCGTGCTGGCCGCGTCGAGCCACCGGCGCCGGCCCGGCGAACCCCGTGCGCTCGTACTCGTGCCGACCCGCGAGCTCGCCAACCAGGTCCACGAGACCATCACCCCGCTCGCGGCCGCGGTCGGACTCCGTACGATGACTGTCTTCGGCGGGGTCGGCCAGAACCCGCAGGTGGCCGCCCTGCGTCAGGGCGTGGACATCTGCATCGCGACGCCCGGCCGGCTCGAGGACCTCATCCAGCAGGGCCACTGCCGGCTGGACTCCGTCGAGGTGGCGGTACTCGACGAGGCCGACCACATGGCCGACCTGGGCTTCCTGCCTCCCGTCAAGCGCCTGATGGACCGTACGCCGGAAGACACCCAAGGTCTGCTCTTCTCCGCGACCCTCGACAACGGGGTGGACGTCCTGGTCCGCCGGTACCTGAACGATCCCGTCACCCACTCGGTGGACACCGCGGCGTCTCCGGTCCCGGACATGGACCACCACGTATTCACCGTCACGCGGGAGCACAAGCAGGCCGTCGTCCGGGAGCTTGTCTCCGGACATGGCCGTACGCTCGCCTTCACGCGTACCAAGCACGGTGCGAAGAAGCTGGCCAAGCAGCTGTCGGCGGCTGGCGTACCTGCCGTGGAGATGCACGGCAACCTGTCGCAGAATGCCCGGGAACGCAACCTCGCCGCGTTCCACTCCGGTCGCGCACGGGTGCTGGTCGCCACGGACATCGCAGCCCGCGGCATCCACGTCGACGACGTGGCCCTGGTGCTGCACGTCGACCCGCCGGCGGAGCACAAGGCATACCTGCACCGATCCGGTCGTACGGCGCGGGCGGGAGCCGCCGGTGTCGTCGTCACGGTGGGCACCACGGACCAGACCGGCGAGCTGCGGACCCTGATGCGCAAGGCGGAGATCCAGCCCCGCACCTTGCAGGTCGTGCCGGGCCACCCGGCGATCGTCGGTGTGACCGGCCCTGCCGCCCTGGCAGCCGCTCCCCCGGCAGCCAGCCGTCAGCCCGGTACCCAGGGCCGAACCGGCGGCCAGGGCCCCAGCGGCGGCCAGGGCCGAACCGGCGGCCAGGGCCCCAGCGGCGGCCGACGGCGCAGAAGCCACAACGACAACCGCCGCAGCGGCGGGAACGGGTCGCGCCACTGACGGGCGTAGGGCTGCAAGCCGACGGGCGGGATGTGCTCCACATCACAACTGCGACCGCGTCAGGTACGACGGCGGGGGCTCGTCTCATCTCCGTACGGAACGACACCGACGGAGACTTGATGACCCAGCAGCCATACCCCGGATCTGAGCCCACCCCCCGCACGCCCGGTAGCCCTGAGGCGTCCAGCTACCCCTCGGCCGGCAACGGTGTGCCCGCGCCGCCGCCGCTTCCAACCGTGCAGCCGTTCCCCGCGCTTCCCTCCGCGCCCCCGCCGTACGGAGCTCCCCAGTCGTACGGGGCTCCCCAGTCGTACGGAGCTCCCCCGCCGTACGGAGCTCCCCAGTCGTACGGCACCTACCCCGCCCCCTACGGCGCGCAGAACGCCACGAACGGCTTCGCCATCGCGGGCCTGGTCCTGGCCATCATCGGTCTGCTCGTCTTCGGGATCATCCTCGGTCCGCTGGGTGTCGTCTTCGGCGCGCTCGGCCTGAACAAGGCGAAGACTCTGGCCGGCAACAAGGGCAGCGGCATGTCGATCGCGGCGATCGTGATCGGAGCCGTCTCCACACTCGCGGCGATCTTCTTCTTCGGCATGCTCCTGTAGCAGCGTCACAGCCCACGCGGGCGGGCAGAACCCCCCTCACTGATCGCTCGCGTCCCCACCCGGTACCCCCATGCCTCGCGCTGGGGGTACCGGCGTTTTCGGGGACGCCGATACCTCAGACTGGACCCGTGAACCTCGTCAACCTCAGCGGCGTCTCCGCAGCGTTCGGAACCCGTCAGGTCCTCGACGAGGTGTCGCTCGGCGTCGCAGCCGGCGAGCGGATCGGCGTGGTCGGTCGCAACGGTGCGGGCAAGTCCACACTGGTCCGCATCCTGGCGGGCGTACAGCAGCCGGACGCTGGGCGGGTGACGCACACCGGAGGCCTGCGGGTCGGAGTCCTTTCCCAGTCCGACGACCTCGATCCCAGCTCGTCCATCCGCGAGACGGTGGCGGGCGGACGCCATGACCACGTCCTGGCCGGCGACCCTGCCGTACGAGCGGTGCTGTCCACGCTGCTCGGCCCCGCGTACGACGCCCGTACCGCCACGATTTCCGACGACCCGGTCGGCACCCTCTCCGGCGGCGAACGCCGCCGGGTCGCACTGGCCGCGCAGCTCACCCGCGAGCTTGACCTGCTCGTGCTCGACGAGCCCACCAACCACCTCGACATCGAGGGTGTCGCGGCGCTGGCCGGACTGCTCACGGCGCGCCGCAGCGCACTCGTGGTCGTCACCCACGACCGGTGGTTCCTCGACGAGGTGTGCCGCAGCACCTGGGAGGTCTCCGACGGCCTGGTACATGCCTACGATGGCGGGTACGCCGCCTACGTCCTGGCACGCGCAGAGCGCGACCGTACGGCCGCCACCACCGCACAGCGCCGCCGCAACCAGCTGCGCAAGGAGCTGGCGTGGCTGCGACGCGGCCCTCCCGCCCGTACCAGCAAGCCGAAGTTCCGTATCGACGCCGCGAACGCACTCATCGCCGACGTGCCACCACCCAGGGACAGCACCGAGCTGGTACGGATCGCGGGCGCGCGGCTGGGGAAGGTGGTGGTCGAGCTCGAGGACGTGACCGTCACGGTCCCGGGCACCCTCGGCGAGGGTCAGGCGCAGGCCCGTACGCTGCTGGACCACGTCACATGGAACCTGGGGCCCGGCGAGCGGGTGGCGATCCTGGGACCCAACGGCGCGGGGAAGACCACCCTGCTCGACATACTCGCCGGGGAGTGCCAGCTGCCGGTGGAAGGGCATGTCACCCGAGGCCGAACGGTACGCCTCGCGCGGCTGACACAGCAGGACGCGGTACTGGACGGCTCGCGGCGCGTGCTGCAGTCGGTACAGGACGTGGCGATGTCGATCGAGCTCGCCGACGGCCGTGAGATCACGGCCGCGCAGCTGCTCGAGCGGCTCGGCTTCTCGCGCGAGCGGCAGTGGGTACCGGTGGCGGACCTCTCCGGTGGGGAGCGGCGACGGCTCCAGATGCTGCGGACGCTGCTCGCCGGGCCGAACGTGCTGCTGCTCGACGAGCCCACGAACGACCTCGACACCGAGACGCTCGCCGCGCTGGAGGACGTCCTCGACGGCTGGCCGGGCACGCTGGTCGTGATCAGCCACGACCGCTACTTCGTGGAACGGACCACCGACGATCAGTGGGCGCTGTTCGGCGACGGCGCGCTGGTTCACCTGCCGGGAGGAGTGGAGGAGTACCTCGGGGGCCGGGCGGACCGCGCGACACGGCCTGGTCCGTCTCCGGACCAGACACGGGGGCCGTCCGCGCCGACGGCCGGTCGGGCGACGGCCGGTCCGATCGGTTCCGGCTCGGCTAGGGCCGGCTCGGCTGGGGCCGGCGCTGCTGGGGCCGGCGCTGCTGGTTCCGGCTTGGTGCCTCCTTCGGCGTCGCCGCCCGAGACTGGGGACGACTCGTCGGCGCGCGGTGGTCCGCGCGGTGGCCCGGCTGCCAAGGACATCCGGGCCGCGAAGAAGGAGGCGGCCCGCTGGGAACGGGTCCTCGCCCGCCTGTCGGAGCGCGAGAGGCGACTCCACGAAGAGATGGCCTCCGCCGCCACCGACCACGAGGCGCTCCGCAGTCTGGACGACGATCTGCGAGCTCTGCATGCCGAACGCGAGTCGGCGGAAGAAGCCTGGCTGGCGGCGGCTGAGGTCGCGGAAGGCTAGTCCGGCTGTAGGGGCCGCAAGCCCCCCTTCTCATGCCCGACTCCGGCCATCTGCGACGAGATGCGGGTTCCGGTGCGGAATGGGTACTCATATCGATGCCGAACCCGCATCTCGCCGCGTGGACAGGGAAGCCGCGTGGACAGGGGAGCCGCGTGGACAGGGCGGGGACGCGGGTCAGGCCAGCGCTGGAGGCAGCACCCAGTCGATCCGCCACCTCGGCGAAGCGCCTCCGACGAGACCCCCCTCGACCGGCGCCGGATCCTTCGGTACCAGCTTGACCAGAGCCCCGTTGTGGAACCGCAGCACCTGCGCCGCCTCCTCCCCCGCCACCAGTACCGAGGCGAGCCGGTCGAGGAATGGGAGGTGGCCGACGATGGCGAGTGCCGGGGCCGCCGGGGCTGCCGTGGGTCGGCCGGGGCCGCCGGGTCGGCCGGGGCCGCCGGGTCGGCCGGGGTCGCCGGGTCGGCCGGGGCCGCCGCGTCGGTCGTGGGGTCGGCAGCCACCTGGGACGGCGGGTGGCGCTCCAGGGCGTCCGCCGCGGGGGCGCCCCGTTGAGTCCGGTGCGTGGCAGCGCGTACTTGCGAGTCCAGCCATTCGAGGACCGGGGCAACCGGGTCCTTGGGCTTCAGCCCCGCTCGGGCCTCGACGTCCGCCCCGAGGGTCTCCCCGAGCAGGAGTGCCGTCTGCTCCGCCCGAAGCTTGCCGCTATGCACGCAGCGCTCGATCCGTACGCCCGCCGCGCGCGCCCTCGCCAGCACGCGAACCACCTCGTCGCGCCCGTCCTCCCGAAAGTGGCCGGGCGGGGTCGACGTCGTCGGATACCGCGACTCCGTGCTGCATCAGGAACAGGTCCATGTCGTCATCCGATCAGACGACCGCGCTGAGTTGTCGAGCACCCGGCGAAGTTGTCGAGCACCCGGCGAACCAGAAGCCATAGCCTCAGGGGCTGCCCGGCTGAGGAGGTACGTCCGCCGTCACCGGCAGCTCGACCCGCATCGTGGTGCCTCCCCCGGGCGTGGCCTCAGCGCGAACCGTGCCGCCATGCGCGGCCACGACCAGACGGACCACGGCCAGCCCGATTCCGTTGCCCGAGGCCCGGCGGCCGGAGGAGCCCCGCCAGTAGCGGTCGAAGACGTACGGCAGCTCCTCGTCCGGGATGCCAGGGCCGTGATCGACCACCTCCAGGACGGCGGTCTCGACACCCTCACGCAGCTGCGTCGAGGTCCGTACCGTCACCCCGCCACCCTCGGCGTACTTCAGGCTGTTGGTGAGCAGGTTCAGCACCACCTGCCGCAGCCGGGCCTCGTCGCCGTACAGCGGAGCGGGCGAGAGCTCGGTAGCGACAGGCACGTCGGCGGCCTGGGCCTGTGAGGCAAGCAGGTCCACCGCAGCGCCAGCGGCCCGGGCCAGGTCGCAGGACGTAGGCTGCAGCTCCAGACCGCTGGCCTCAGCCTCCCGCAGCGTCTCCAGGTCGGTGATCAGCCGACTGATGCGCAGCGTCTCGTCGTGCAGCAGCGCCAGTCGCTCCGGGTCGGGGTCGGAGACCCCGTCCACGAGCTCCTCCAGGTACCCCTGCAGCACCGCCACCGGCGTACGCAGCTCATGGGTGACGTCGGCCAGCGCCGCACGCCGCAGCGCATCCTGCCGGTCCAGGTCCGCAGCGAGCGCGGCCACCGAGTCCGCGACTTCCCCAAGCTCGCCGGGGAACTCCTCCCGACGCAGGTCGACGTCGCGCTCACCAGCGCGTACGCGGGTCACCGCGGTATCCAACCGCCGCAGCGGACCCGTGATCCGCCGTGTGACGAGCAGCGCCGCGGCAAAGGCTGCCACCAGCGCGGCGATGCCGGCGATCAGGATCCACTGCCAGAGAAGACTCTCCGCCTCGGAGACCAGGACCGTGCCCGCCGGGAAGCGCAGGGTGACAGATCCGACGGGCACGCCGTCCACCATCACGTCGGCGCTGGCCGAGTTGCCCGACTGCGCAGGAGGGCCCATCGGCCCCTGCCCCACGCCGGACCCAGCGCTGGACCCCACGCCGGACCCAGCGCCGGACTCAGCGCCGGGCTCATCGTTGGGCGACACGGTGGAACGCGGGCCCCGACCCGGTCCGCTCGACGAATTCGATGGAGCTCCCGGTCGAGTCGAACGCGGCGACCACTGCTCCCTCGGCGTCCAGCAGCACCAGGGACGCCCCGTACGCCGCGGCCTGAGCACTTACGGCCCCGAGGTCAGCCGCCTCCCAGCCGCCCGCCTGCTGGTAGGCGTCGGCGGCCACATCCGCGGTGACATCCGCGGCTCGCTGCCGCTCGTCGGCGGCGAGGTTGCGTACGTCCCGGCCGTACCCGAGCGCCACCAGCAGCGCCAGCACCGCGATGCCCAGCAGGGCCACCGACACGAACGTGACCAGCAGTCGCGGCCCCAGCGACCGGCGCCACCCGCTCACCGCCGCGAACCTTCCCGGTCCTCGGTCACCCCGGCCCGGTACCCCACGCCTAGAACGGTTTCTACGATCCGAGGGTGCCGGGGATCGGCCTCGATCTTCGAGCGCAGGTTCTTCACATGCGTGTCGACGATTCGCTCGTACCCCTCGAACTCGTAGCCGCGGATCCGGTTGACGAGCTCGTACCGCGAGAAGACCCGGCCAGGCGCACCGGTGAGCGCGTCGAGCAGAGCCCACTCCGTCGGCGTGAGTGACACCGGACGCCCCCGCACGGTCACCGCATGTGCCGCCCGGTCCACTACGAGCGCCCCGCCGTCGTAGGAGGTCGCGTCGCGGTCCGGCTCCCGACCGCTCATCCGCCGGAGCACGGCATGTACCCGCAGCGTGAGCTCACGCGGGCTGAAGGGCTTGGTGACGTAGTCGTCCGCGCCCAGCTCCAGACCACGGATGCGGTCCTCGGTGGCGCTTCGCGCGGTGAGCATGACGATCGGCACGTCCCCCCGGGCCCGCACCGCCTGGGCGACCTCCTCGCCGGGTACGTCGGGCAGTCCGAGGTCGAGCACGACCAGGTCCACGTCCGCCCCAGCGGCCAGTGTCAGCGCCTCCGCCCCGGAGCCGGTGCTGAGCACAGTCAGGCCGGAGCGTTCCAGGTATCGGCGGACGAGGTCGCGAATCCGCCTCTCGTCCTCCACAACCAGCACCGTGGCCCGCACAGGCCCATCTTCCACCGCGCGACGGTCAGCGGGCGGAATCTCCACACCGTCCACACACCGACGACAGCCCGCCGACACGGCAGCGAGGTGTCCTCAGGGTGAAGACACAGAACACCCGAAGGGGGTGGCAGCAATGACACGGAGCGTACGAATGGCGCTCGGCGGCACGGCAGCGGCCGTGGCCCTGGTGGCATCGGCGGCAGGGGTTGCCGTCGCGTCCGGGCCGGCAGGGTCGCAGGGTTCGAACAGCCCGAGTGGCTCCAGCAGCGCCTCGGGGCAGGCCTACAGGTACGGCGACGGCAGCGGTCTCGGGCTCCAGCAGGGAGTCCGAAGCCAGCACGCCGCACAGAACCAGCACGGCGCACAGAACCAGTCCGGGGCACAGAACCAGTACGGAGCGCAGAACCAGTACGGAGCGCGCAACCAGCAGGGCCCGGGAGACGGCTCGTGCCTCACCGTGGAGGATTCCGCGGCGACGCTGACGGAGGAGCAGATCTCCACGCTGCTCCACATGCGTGAGGAGGAGCAGCTCGCCCACGACCTCTACGTGGCGTTCGGAGAGGAATGGGACAACCCGGTCTTCGACCGGATCGCTGCCTCGGAGGCCCGCCACGCGGCCGCTGTGCAGAACCTGCTCGACCGGTACGGCCTGAGCGACCCGTCTCCGGAAGCCGGGTTCGCCGACTCCGATCTGCAGCAGATGTACGACGAGCTGCTGGCTGGGGGCATGACCTCCGAGTCCGATGCGCTCGCGGCGGGGCGCGCGGTTGAGGTGGCGGATATCGCCGACCTCGAAGCTGCGCTCGCGGACGGCCAGCCGGCGGACGTCACCCAGGTGTACGAGAACCTGCTGGCTGGTTCTCAGCGGCACCTGGAGGCATTCGGCGGGTAGCCGACGACGGTTTCCGGTGCTCCGCCTCGTTCTGCCGCACAGGCAGGACGAGGCGGACTCGCGTTCCGCCCAGCTCGGAGGCATCGATGCTCAAGGAGCCGTCGTGTGCGACGGCCCACTGGCGCGCAACCGCCAGTCCAAGGCCGCTGCCCGGCACACCCGCCGAATGGCTGCCGCGGAACGAGCGGTCACAGGCGTGCGCCCGCTCCTCGGGGCTCATGCCGGGGCCGCTGTCCTCGATGGTCACCTCGGCTCGCGGGCCCGCGGCGTACACCCGAACCCGAACCAGGCCGCCCCGTACGGCGTATCGCGCGCAGTTGTCGAGCACGTTGCCGACCACCTGGGCCAGCCGTTCGGGGTCGGCGCGGACGTCCACAGGAAGAAGTTCGAGCTCGGTTCGCAGGCCGGCCGCGGCGAGGACCCCCGTCCGAGCCGCCACCGCCGTGCGTACCAGCTCGGCCAGGTTCACCGGCCGACTCTGGAGCGGCACCGGGACCACAGGCTGCTCAGCCGCCGGTGACCGGGCAAGCTCCGAAAGGTCCGCCGCCACCCGAGAGAGCCGCAGGCACTCGTCGTGAACCGCCCCCAGCGTCTCGGCGTCAGCCGGCACGAGACCGTCGCGCATCTCCTCCAGCCGACCACGCACCACGGTGAGCGGGTTGCGCAGCTCGTGTGCGATCTCAGCGATGAGGGCGGTGCGCGACGCCTCCGCCCGGGCCACGGCATCCGCCATCGTGTCGAAAGCCCCGGCCAGTGCATCCAGCTCGAGGACGCCGGTGTCCAGACCGGCTCGGGCGGAGCGGTCGCCCTCGGCGAACGCCTCCGCCGCACCGCGCAGGCGGTCCAGCGGCCGGGTGATGCGAACCACCATCCACCGGGCTATGACGGCTGCGACAGCGAGCGCGACGAGCCCGGAAGCCAGCCCCCATCGGTAGAGGAACGCGTGGACGCGCGCGGAGGTCGCCTCCTCGGACGGGCTCAGCGCATCCAGGCCGGCCTCCACTCCCAGTCCCTCGACGATGACGAACGCGCCCAGGGCCGACACGGACACCAGGGCGAAGGCCGCGAGCAGTCGTACCCGCAGGCTTCCCGTACGGCGGTCACGAGTCACGCCGGGCCCCCGTGCGGTACCCGAACCCCTGGACGGTCTGCACGACGTGGGCTTCCCGGGCATCCTCTCCCAGCTTGTGGCGCAGGTTCTTGATATGGCTGTCGATGGTGCGGTCGCTGCCCGCCTCCGCGTAGTCGTGGACGCGGTCCGCGAGCTCGCTGCGGGAGTACACCCGCCCTGGACGGGACAACAGGGCCAGGAGGAGGGCCCACTCGGTCGGAGTCAGGGTCACCGGCCGACCTCCGAGGAGGAGCTCCCGCTCGAGCGGGCGCAGCACCAGCTGCCCCTCGTCGTAGCGGATCTCGTCCGACTTCTCGTCCGAGACGGGGCCCGCCGCTCCTCGAGCCAGCACCGCCCGCACCCGCAGCACCAGCTCGCGGGGGCTGAACGGCTTGGGCACGTAGTCGGCCGCGCCCAGCTCGAGTCCGTGGATGCGCTGGTCCACGTCCCCGCGCGAGCTCAGCACCACGACCGGGACCATGAGACGGGAGGCGACCCGCAGCACCTCTTCGCCGGGGACGTCGGGCAGGCCCAGGTCGACCACCGCAAGGTCGACCCCCGCGAGGTCAGCGGGCGCGTCCTCGAGCCACGCCATCGCCTCGGCACCCGAGCCGGTGGCCATCACGCTGAAGTCGTCCCGCTCCAGGTAGCGGCGAACGAGATCGCGGACTCCGACCTCGTCCTCGACCACCAGGACGCTGATCGGTCACGTCTCCATTCTCCACCGCTTCTGCACGCCCTTTGCGACCATTCGTCCATGTCGACCGGCGCAGCCTCGCGCCTAGGACAATCCGAAAGGGGTGAGGACAGTGCACTCGGCACTGAGACGAACGTCGACACTGGCCGTCGCCGCACTGCTGGTAGCAGGGCCGGTGGCAGCTGCGTACGCGGCACCCGGAGGTGGCCCCGGCAAGCCTCCCGACGCAGGTCAGGGCGGTGGGAACCGTCCGGACAACCCGGGGCAGTCAACCGGCAAGGGCAAGGGGAGCGTGTACGCGGACCTCATGGTCATCGCGAGGGACTCCGACGGCGTGCCGATCCTGGATGTCAACGGGTGTGTGCAGCCGATCACGACGGACTCCGCTATCGGGGTGCCTGTGTTCTCGGCCACAGATCTCTACCCGTACGACTCCGCCGTGTACGCGGTACCGCTGGCGGGGACCAGCCCCGTGGCCCTGGCCGAGGAGGAGGACGAGCTCGAGCCGTGTGACCCGCTGCTGGAGTACGCCTCGTACGTCAGCGAGGTCGACCTTGGTCGGCTGAACCTCGGGCGCTCCCCGGAGCGTGTGCTGGCCAAGCAGCTGAGCGACGTGGTGACGGCACTCTCCGGTGCGACGGTGACGCTGGACGCCTCGGGTCGGCTCGTGGCCGACGGAGTCACGACCGACTCGCCACTGCAGAACCTGACGGTTCTCCAGTCCATCCTCGAGACCGGGATGGTGGGTCCACTGAACCCCGCGAGCTGGGGGCTTCCCCTCGACTCATGGGAGCTGACCGCGACGGCACTGGCCGCGGGTGCCCCCAAGGAGGACTTCGTCATCACGGTGGACACGGTCCAGTACCTGAACCGGATCCTGAGCATCCCGTCAGACACTGACTGGGCGGGAACGCTACCGCCCGTCAATGGCGAGGAGTTCCTCGACTTCCGCGGACTGGGCAGCTACGACCGGGCCAGCACCTTCCCAGGGTGCGTGAACTGGAACCAGGAGATCTTCCCTGGCAAGACGCCGACCTCGATCATGTCGGAAGTCTTCAGCGATGTCGCCAACAGTGCGACCGGGAACATCGACGCCTACGTCCAGCTCGCCGAGGACGCGCACAAGGTGCTGGTGTGGGTACACGCCCAGGGCATCCTGATCGACTCCGTGGACCCGATCACGGCCGACTCGAACCTGTGCTGACCGGCTGAACGCGTCCGCTGAGTCCAGATGAGACACCACCGGAAGCCCGGGACCCGCCCCCTCCCCGGGCTTCCGGACACCGGGCGGGTGATCCGGTGAGGAGTTCCCTCGAGCACGGATCCCTCAGCCAACTCGACCGTCGCTACTCGGCATTAGATACGTCGTTCTCTCAGCAGAAGAAGAGGTGAGACTGATGCGCAGGACGCATCTTCTGGGGCTGACTGCCTCCCTGGCCATAGCTGGGCTGTCGGGCACGTCCGTGCTGCCCGCCGCAGCCGCGGGACCGGGTCCGGGCCACGATCTACCCAACACACCCGGCATGAACGTGATCGCCACAGCCGGCAGCAGCCCAGCGTTCTCGCTGGCCTTCACCGGCCACACGGACAAGTCCGGCCTGTCCCACGGTTCCATCGACTACGTCAACGGCAGCGTCGTCCTGTCCGATCTCCAGCTGTCCAAGCTGGCCGTCATGGACGAGGAGACGGCGGCCGCGGGTGGCTGCGGCCACGGCGCCATGGTCATCGCCCGTGGCGAGGCGGTGATGCAGGACGTGGGGCCGGTACGGATCTGGGTCGACCTGCAGGACCGCGACGAGGGCGACCGAGTCCGGGTCCGCGTGCGGGCGGCCAGCGACGACCACGCCGAGGGGTGTGGCGGCCACGAGGACGGCACCTCCCACGCAGCCCCCGCCGATCACACGACGGGCCCGAGCGACGGCCACGAGGAAGGCCCGGACTCAGGCCACGACGAGGGCCACGACTCCGGCCACGACTCAGGCCACGACGAGGGCCACGACTCCGGCTGGCTGCACCGCTCCGGATGGCAGCCGGTCAAGTCCGTGAAGGTGATCATGAAGGGCTACGTGCGCTGACGCCTCGCCCCGGATCGCGGCGTGACCTGGTTCACACCGCGATCCGGTATCCCTTGGTGACGCTCCGTCGTCTATGGACCAGAAGACAGCTACCAGGTACCCAAGGAGGACGAGATGAAGGCCAACGAAGGAACGGCAGACCGAGCGATCAGGGTGGTTCTGGCACTGGCTGCCGGCCTCGGCGCGATCCTGGCCGGGCCCACCACCGTGCTGGGCATCGTGCTCATGGTCGTCGGCGCGGTCCTGCTATTCACGGCGGCCGTGGGATTCTGCCCGCTGTACCGGGTGATCGGGATCTCCACCCGCCACGACAAGGCCGAGCCGGTTTCGCACTGACCCTACGTGGACTGGCGCCAGCGGCCGCCGATGCCCCGCTCGGGCCGCTAGCGTCGTACGCCGTGGACCCCACCGAGCTCGCCCAGCGCATCCCGCAGGAGGTTCCCGGCCTGCTGCGGTTCGCGCAGTCACTGACACGCGACCCGCAGCAGGCCGAGGACCTGAGCCAGGAAACCGTCATCCGCGCGCTGGAGCAGGCTGAGTCATTCCAGGGCAGGTCGAGCCTGGCGACCTGGCTGCACCGGATCGCCCACAACCTGGCCGTCGACGCGGCACGCCGCAACCGGGAGGTACCCGTCGAGGAGATCGCCGACGAGGTCGAGGCCCGCTGGCGAGACGACTCCTACACCGTTGACGCCGCCGAGGTCGTCGCCCGCAGCGAGACCCGCGAGGAGTTGGAGGACGCACTGATCCGGCTTCCGGTTATCTACCGGGCAGCCGTGGTGCTGCACGACGCGGAGGGACTGACGGTCCCCGAGATCGCGGACATCGCGCAAGTCGCGCTGCCTGCGGCCAAGCAGCGCCTGCGGCGAGGACGGATGATGCTGGTCTCCGCCCTCGCCGCCGGAGCCGAGCGCCGCGAAGCCTTGGAAGGGGTTCCGATGCGCTGCTGGGATGCCCGTCGACAGGTCAGCGACTACCTCGACGGCCTGCTCGGCAGCCAGGACGCCGTACAGGTGGAACAGCACCTGGAGTCCTGCCCGACGTGTCCCCCGCTGTACGTGTCGCTGGTCAGCGCGACCGGAGCACTGGCCCGGACGCGAGCCGCGCTACGGGATCCCGACAGCGTTATCCCCGAGGAGCAGGTGGCCCGGATCATGGCACGAAGCAGCGGCACCCCGCCCGCCTGACAACTGCCTCACAGTTGCCTCACAGCCGCCTGATGTGAGCCACTCGGCCAGCCCACCAGCCGACCGACCGCCAGAAGGTTCCCTACCGACCCCCGTCGGCGCATAGCCCGTCGAGGGCCGAGAGCGTGGCCGCAACCGCGATCTCCACCTCCTCCTGATAGATCAGGTGACGGTGCGAGTCCAGCACCACCAGCTCCTTGCGGGGAGCTCGCAGCTCGGCGTACGCAGCCTCGATCCCTGCCAGCGGGAACAGCGGGTCGTGCCGGGTCGCCAGCACGGTGACCGGCACCCGCAGGCTCCCGTCCCGCAGCGCACGAGTGTCGGCGTTGACCATGTCCGCGACAAACCGCAGCGGGTAGCTGTGCAGCGCGAGCGGATCCTCCTCGAACCATTGCTGCGAGGCCGGGTCCCCGAAGACCTGCGACGGCCGGAGGTACGCGGAGATGGGCACCGGCACCCCGGGCAGTAGCTTCCCCGCGAACCCGAGCGCCGAGCGCACGGCATGATGGAACCGTGCTGCTTGTGGCGGGTACCGGGTCACCTCGACCGACTCCGGCCTCGCCGGGTCGAACAGGTTGTGGACGAGCACCCCGTCGGTGACGGTGGGTCCCACGTCGGCGGCGGCCAGCAGCGCGACGAGTGCGCCCTGGCTCGAGCCCATCAGAAGCACCGGCCCCTGCACGTGCGCCCGCGTCGCGCGCGCCGCATCGACAGCGTTGGCCACCACAGTCGCCCACCGCAAGGTACGAGCGACCCGGGGGCTCTTGCCGTGCCCCTGCGGGTGGACTCCCACGACGTGCCAGCCGGCGTCCGACACCGCTTCGAGAGCGTCGGCGTAGAACAGCGGATGCATCATCGTCCCGGGGACGAAAACCACCGTCCCCCGCCGCTCAGCTTCGCCTGCTGTTCCGGAGCGCCACAGGGACAGCACGATCGGAACGCCCTGCGACTCGATCAGCGTCTCCGCGTACCGCTCGGGACGAGAGACCTGGCCGAGCACCCGCTGTGTCCAGGTACGCACCTCACCACCACCTCGTCCCGACGCCACCTCGTCCCGACGCCACCTCGTCCCGACGCCACCCAAGCCCCGTGGCAGGACGAACCGTGCCGCCCACGATCCGCTCGGCCAACTTACCGTCCAGCCCCGGCCCCGGCCCCGGCCCCGGCCCCCGTCACGGCCCCGGCCCCGTCACGGCACGGGACCTTCTACCCTGCGCCTCCGCGGTGGTTCGATCTACCCAGGAGCTGAGTACGAGCTCACTACCAGCGACCTACCAGCTACCTGAGAGCGCGGCACGGACGAGGGGAGCACGGATGCGCATCGGACATGAACCGACCGCACAAAGGGGGCGCACGGCGCTGGGCCTGGGGGCATGCGCCATCGTGCTCCTGGCCGGGTGCGGCGGGGAGAGCGAGCCCGTGATCGACCCCGGCGACGGCGGCGACTACGCGCCCATGGTCAACACGGCAAGCTTCACGTCGGTCGTCGACAACCCTTACCTCCCGCTGCTTCCCGGGGCGAGCTGGGTGTACGAGGGCGTCTCCGACGGGGACGACGTCCGCATCGAAACCACGGTCACCGCTGACACCCGCGAGGTCATGGGGATCACGGCCGTGGTGGTACGGGACACCGAGTACGTGGACGGGGAGCTGGCCGAGGACACCTACGACTGGTTCGCCCAGGACGCCGAGGGCAACGTCTGGTACCTCGGCGAGGAGACCGCGGAGTACGAGGACGGCGAGGTGGTCAGCACGGAAGGCTCCTGGGAGGCGGGTGTGGACGGCGGACTGCCCGGCATCGTCATGCCGGCCGACCCGCAGCCGGGCGACGCCTACCGCCAGGAGTACCTGGCGGGCGAAGCTGAAGACATGGCCGAGGTCCTCACCACCGGGCAGGAGGTCAACGTGGCGGCCGGCGCGTACACCGACGTGGTCGTCACCCAGGAGTGGACCCCGCTCGAAGCCGCAGTGGTCGAGGAGAAGTCCTACGCGCCCGAGGTCGGCATGGTCCTGGAGGTGAAGACCGCCGGTGGTGGGGGCGAGACCCGGGTGGAGCTCATCGAGTACACGCCAGGCTCCGCGCCCGCCGGCTGAGAAGGCGGCCGCTGAGGACCTGCCCCGCGGAGAAGCCGGCCGGCGGTCGCCAGACCCGACAGACCTGCCCCTCCCTCCCGCACCTGGGAGACTGGCGGCATGCATCAGGCGATGTTCGAGGCGCACGTCCAGTTCGAGCTCTCGAGGTTCACGGGCACGGCATTCGAGGACGCCGTACGCGACGAAGTCCACTCCGCGTTCACCTGGCTCGACAAGACCCATCTCGCTGACATCGCCACCGCGGACCGCGCCAGCGAGCTCGTCTGCCGACTCGCCGTCGACCTGCCCGTCACCGCTGAGCTGCGGGACACCGTCGCCGACGCCGCGGCCGCCATCTTCGCTGGGCTGGGCGCCCAGGAGGACACGGTCGGCGAGGTCATCCAGCCGGAGGCGCTGGACCGGGTGGTGGGTGTCGCCGTGGGCATGCACCAGCTCCACGAGGAGATCCTGGAGCAGATCACCGAGAACAGCGTCTACGCACGGCTGGTGGCGCACGTCGTCTACCACGGGATCAAGAGCTACGTGCTGACCGAGAACGTCGTGGCACGGAAGGTCCCCGGTGCCTCCTCACTGGTCAGGCTCGGGCAGAAGGGCCTGAGCAGCGCGGCGCCGAAGCTCGAGAAGAACATCGACGCCCAGCTGATCTCGTTCGTCAACGCCAACATCGCCGACACGGTACGGGACAGCCGCCGGTACCTCGGGGCCATGCTGGACGAGGAGGTCCTGCTCGCCGTCGCGACGGAGGTACGCAGCAGCAACAGCAACCGGACAGTTGCCTCCGCCGCGGACCTGGTCAGCGAGAAGCAGGTACGGGAGCTGGCGGACGCCGGGGTGGACATCTGGCTGCACCTGCGCAGCACGCCGCTGTTCGCGCGGATGGTCCGGGTCGTCGTCGAGGACATCTTCCAGCGGTACGGGGACCGTACGGTTGCCTCTCTGCTCGCGGACGCAGGCATCTCGGAGGAGGTCGTCGTACGTGAGCTGGTGGCCGTAGCGGGTCCGGTCGTCGGTCACGCCGTCGACTCCGGTTATCTGGAGGAGCGGATCCGGGCCCGACTCGCCGCCTTCTACGACAGCTACCCGGGTGAGGACACGGGCAGCGGCCCCGCCTCGTAGTCCCCCGCAGGTACGAGATCAGCCGCCAGCCCCAGCCAGCACGGCGCGCATGCCCTCCGCGAGGCAGCTGTTCATCAGGCCGGGATCGGTCACCGCGCCGGTGTCGGCGTTCACCACCACATAGGCCGTCCCGTCGTAGCTGAGCAGACAGGTGCACAGCGCCGAGCCGCTGCGGGGCGCCAACGCGTACAGCGCCTCCACCCGCCTGCCGCCCACCCACAACGGCATCGGCGGCCCCGGCACGTTCGTCACGCAGGCGTCCAGCCCGTAGAACATGCCACTCACCAGCTGCCCCGCCACGGGCGTCGGCATCCGCCCCAGCAGCTCGGTCACCGCGGCACCGGCACCCAGAGCCGGTTCGGCGCGCCCCGCCGTCAGCCGCTCCCGTACGGCTGTCACCAGCTCCGCCGGAGACCCCGATGCAAGCGGCAGTTCCACCCGCAGCGGCGTGAACTGGTTGCCTCCGGCCGAGGTGTCCTCGCTCGGCCGGGTGTTCACCGGTACGTAGATGCGCAGCGCCGGCACCTCGGCGGGGTCCACACCGCTGGCCTCGTGATAGGCGCGCAGACCGGTCAGCACACCCGCCACGTAGACGTCGTTGAGCCGCCCGCCGTAGCGCCGCGCCGCATCCTTCAGCTCCGCCACCGGGTACTGCAGCAGGCCGACCGCGGAGCGAGCCTCGTGCCGTGTCATGACCGGGCTCAGCGGGGTTGCCGCCGGCAGCATCAGACGCGCCAGCGAGGCCGCGTACGCACCGGCACCCGACACGACGCTTCCGGGGTCGGCCAGCGCTCTGGCCGCCGCCGACGGTACGGCCCCGCTCGCGCGCCGAGCCAGGCTCGCGAGCAGCGACACGTCCTCCCGGACCGATGCGCTGAACTGGTCAACCCGGTCGATCATGGTCCGGCCTGCCGGGTTCCGGCCTGCCGCGCTCCCGCCCGCCTCTGTCCCGGCCCCGTGCGCCACGTCTGGTGCCTGCTCCATCAGGCGCGTGCCGGTCGCGTCGGACTCGAAGAACAGCGCCGCCATGATCATCGCGCCGGCACCGTCGGTGACGGAGTGGTGCAGGCGTACCACCAGCCCGCTGCGGCCGTCCGGCAGGTCGTCCACGATCTGCGCCGACCAGACCGGCGAGCCGGTTTCGTACGGGGCATCGGCCGTCCGGGCCATCAGCGCAGGGAGTCCACCGGGAACATCACGTACGGAGACCCGGCTCAGGATCGCGTCGGCGTCGAACCCGTCGTGCTCGAGCCATCGCCGGGCCGCCAGCGGGCGCGGTGCCGGCAGCACCGTCGACCGCAGCCGGGGTACGTTGGCCGCCAGCTGCGTCAGCCGCTCCCGCAGCACAGCCTCGTCGGGGGCGGACTCGAGCAGCACGGCCGTGACGATCCAGGAGCGCATCCGCGGCAGCCGCTCCAGGCCCCACATCAACGAGTCGAAGCCCGCCATCGGACGCGAGATCTCGCTCACCCGGGTCACTCCTCTCCTCGGGTTCCACGATCCTCCGCCGGAAGAACCCGGTCGAGGAAGGAGTTGCGGAACATCCCGGCGGGGTCGACGTCGGCCCGTACCCGACGGAAGTCGTCGTAGCGTGGGTAGAGGGTACGGAGGTCCTCCGGCGTCAGATCGAACTCCTTGGCCCAGTGGGGACGGCCGTCGAGGTCCCGGCTCAGCGCCTGGACCGCCGCGAAGTAGCGGTCGGTATCGGCGGAGCGCCCGGTGATGGCACCCACCACGAAGCTGTCCCGGCCGTACATCGGAGACATCCACGCGTCATCAGCAGCGACGAACCGGAACTCCTGGATCATGTCGAGCCGGAGCCGCTCCCGCTGTGCCGTGTCCCGGACCGCGCGCAGCGCCTCACCCGCCCTGTCGACCGGGATCACCCAGGCGGCCTCCCGGTGCGGGTACGGCATGGCCAGGCCCAGGATGCGGTAGGACTCACCCACCGTTCGCCGGGGCCGGAAGTAGGAGGCGGAGAAGCCGCGAGCGACCAGGTTCATGGCCGCGGGCGCCACCCTCAGGCCCTGCCACAGCGCAGGGATGACCGTACGGTTCACGACGTTGGTGTCGACCCAGTCCGATACCTGGTCGGCCAGCGGTGAGGACGTCACCGGCTCGTCGGTGCGCTCGTACCGGAAGACCAGCAGCCGGTCGGTCGTCGGCAGCCACCACAGCTTGACGAACTCGGACGTCGTGCGGATCTCCTCGATGCGACCGGCGGCTTCGTCGTACGGCAGGGACTCGACGGTCTCGGCGAGTCGGAAGGCGGGCACGACCCGCATCGTGACCTCGGTGATGACCCCCAGTGCACCGAGCCCCACTCGCGCGGCGGCGAACATGTCCGGGGCGGATCGTCGAGAGAGCCGGTGAGCCCGTCCGTCCGCCGTCACCAGCCGCATCCCGGTGACCAGGCTGGCGAGGTTGCCTATCCGGGGCGCGCTGCCGTGGGTTGCGGTGGAGATCGCGCCGGCGACGCTCTGCTCGTCCACCGAGCCCCGTACCGGGAGCGCGAGGCCCATCTCGTGCAACGCCGCCATCAGCCGGTGGAGCCGGATGCCGGCCTGCACCCGTACCGTGCCAGCGTCGGCGTCGGCGTCGGCGTCGGCGTCGGCGTCGGCGTCGGCGTCGACGGCGAGAATGCGCTGCATCCGGTCCAGCGACAGGGAGACGCCGCCGGTGAGGGCCACGCCGTTGAAGGAGTGCAGGGCACCCGCCGGCTTGACCGGAAGACCTTCCGCGGAAGCCTGCGCGAGTACGGCGGCAACCTCGTCCTCGGAGCCGGGTATGGCGCGGACGAGGGGGAAGGCTTCCTCGGTTCCCGACCAGCTCCGGATCCTCGCCTGGGCGGCTCCGCTCATGACGCCGAGCCTAGCGACCGTACGGCGGCATCCCACCCACCCGCGAGATGCGGGTTCCGGTGCGCTATGCGGCCCCTTTTCGCACCGCAACCCGCATCTCGCCGTGGGAGCTGGTTGGGGCGGGAGGGCCGCTGCTGGCGGGAGGGCCGCTGCTGGCGGGGGCGCCACAGGCGCGGCTGGCCGGCCAGGCAGCCGGCCACGCGGGGCGGCCTGTCAGTCGCGGATCACCGGTATCGAGGACGTCGTGTACTCCCCCACCGGGGACTCCTCGAACAGCAGCTCGATCTCGAGTACCCCATGGGTGGCGTGCGTGTTGAGGTGACCCGGGCCCCGTACGAAGACATTGAGCATCGCAGGGTTGTTCTCGAGGATGTCCGCGGTGAACCCGCGCACGCCGTGCTCCCGGGCGTACTCGACGGTACGGGCGTGCAGAGCCTTGCCCAGTCCCTGCCCCTGGTACTCCGGCGAGACCATGTACGCGACGTCCGCGAGGCCGGTGTCGCTGTCGACGTAGTAGGACGACGTGGCGATGATCCTCTCGCCGGTCTCCACGTCGCCGAGCACGGCTGCGAACGCCATCTCGTCGCCGTAGCTCACGCTGCACAGATGCTCCGCCGCCTGTCGGGTCAGGGAGGACAGCTTGCGGAAGAAGCGCGTGTAGACGTCCTCCGGGTCGAGCTCGTAGAACAGTGCCTGCAGCGCCGGAGCGTCCGTCGTGGTCATCGGCCGCAGCAACACCTCCGTACCGTCGCGCAGCTCGATAGTCCGCTCCTCCTCGACCGGGTAGTCCCGACGCGAGCGCATCTTCTGGTCCGGCGGCAGGAGGCCCATCCGTTTCGCCTCGGCGAGCAGGGTCGGCCGGTGATCCGGATGGGCAATCTCGATCATGGCGACCGCGCGCTCGGAGAGCGACTTGCCGTGCAGGTACGCGGCACCGAACTCGGTCACAATCCAGCGCACGTCGTAGCGCGGGAACGTAACGGCCTCGTTGGCGTCCAGCACTGGACGTATCGAGGAACGCCCGTGGTTGTCGGTGGAGGGGAGGCACAGGATCGCCCTGCCTCCGGGGGAACGCGCGGCGGCGAAGTGAAACACCGGGCCCGCGCCCACGCCACCGTACGGACGGCCGTCGCGAGCCTCGGCGCACACCTGTCCTGTGAGGTCGGCGGCGAAGGCCTGCGAGATCGATACCAGACGGTGCTGCCGGATGGCCACGTCGGTCTGCGCCACCTTCTCGATCGGCAGCATCGCGAAGATGCTCTCGTCGGCCAGCCGGTCGTAGAGCTTCGAGGTACCCATCGCGGCGCTCGCCACCACCTTGCCCCGCCGCTCCGACTTCTGCCGTCCTGTGATCACCCCGGCGTCGATCAGGTCCACCACGGTGTCACCGATCACGTCGCTGTGGACTCCGAGATCCCGGCGGGTCTTCAGGTACTGCAGCACCAGTGCCGGGATGGCTCCGAGTCCGATATGCAGCGTCGAGCCGTCCGCCACGAGGCGCGCGACGTACCGAGCCACACCCTCGGGTTGACCCTCCAGCTTCGCCGGCTCCCACTGCGCCAGCCCTCTCTTGACCTCGACGACGGCGTCGAAGGCGGTCAGCGGTACCAGCGCGGCTCCGCGCACCCGCGGCATCGCCTCGTTGACCTCGGCGATCACCAGCTTCGCGCGCTCGATCGCCGCGGGAGCCGTACCCACGGTGATGCCCAGGCTGCACATGCCACGGCTGTCCGGCGGGGAGACCTGGACGATTGCCACGTCGACGTCCATCCGGCCTTCGAACATGCTGTACGGCACCTCGTTGATCAAGGTGGGCAGGTACTGCTCCCGCCCGGTGACCGCGAGGTGCATGTCGTGGGGGCCGACCACAGTGGCCCGGTGTCGCAGGGCGGGGCTGAAGCGACCGTCGGTAAGAACAGCGATGTCGTGCAGCAGTCGCACCCCGGGGTGGCTCGCAGACGCCGTCTCAAGCGCCTTGACGACAGCCTCCGGGACGGCGCAGCCGCCACCGATGTAGACCGTGGCACCAGCGGGGACCAGGGCCGCCGCCTCCTCGGCGGACATCGTCGAACCCTTCCAGTCCAGTGCCGCCAACACATCCTTCAAAGCCACGGGCACAGAGTTTCACACGGTCTGCGGTGGCCTCGCCGCCGGGTCGGGTGCACCCCTCGGGCCGAGGCCACGGCGCCGTACCAGCCCCGTAGCACTCAGTCGGAAAGTCAGTCGGAAAGTCAGTCGGAAAGGAGGGACGAACCCATCGCCCGAGCCTGGCCGACCCCCGCCTGCAGGAGCCACCGGGAGACGCGCAGGGCCCGGCCCGGCAGCGCGACCGCCGCACCGACCACGGTCTGCGGCGACGGAACTCCCAGACCGCCGCGTGCGCCCGACGTCTCGACGATGTCCCACTCCTCCGCGTGCGCGAGCAGCCTCAGCTCGGTGTCCGGGTTCACGGCCACCGGGATACCCACCGACCGAAGCATGGGCAGGTCGCTGATCGAGTCGCTGTACGCGAACGACCGCCCTAGGTCGTACCCGCGCTCCTCGGCGACCGCGCGCAGTACCTGCGCCTTTCCCTCCCGGTAGCAGAAGGGACCGACCAGCCGGCCGGTGTAGATCCCGCTGACATGCTCCGACGTGGTCCCGATGCCGTACTCCAGCCCGAGCTCGGCAGCCAGTCGGGACACGATCTCGGTCGGGCTGGCCGAGATGATGATGCGGTCGTGGCCGGCGGCCGCGTGCTCCTCGAGAACGGTCCAGATCTCCGGTCGCACCTGCTCCACCAGTGAGTCCATGAACTCGTCCGCGAGCGCCACCACCTCGGCCACCGGGTGACCCGTGACCGCGGCAAGTATGCGGTCGCGCACCTGCGCGGAGCGCTCGTCGCTGGCGCCCCTGAACAGGAACGAGATGTTGTTCCGCAGGTCCTTGGCCAGCTCCAGCGGTGTCACGCGACCGTGCTTGAAGGCCGCGAGCGCGAACGGTATGTTCGCCGACCCACTGATCAGCGTGCCGTCGAGGTCGAAGAAGGCGGCCGACCGGCCCGTCGCGCCCGTCACCTGTGGTTCCATCGCTCGCTCCAGCGCTCCTGCTACCCGCACCTACCTGCCCCCAATCATGCCCATGTCGGGGCAGGGGAACCCATCCGGGGAGGGGCCAGCGCGGCCGGGGGTGGTCGGTCACATCGCCTGGCGCTCTGCAAGACTCAGGGCGTGGTGGACTGGGCCCGGTTCGGGGCAGACATGGAGGACATCGCGATCGGCGGGCTGACCGTGGCCAGGCGGGTCAGCTCGGCGCTGCGGCCGATGATCATCCGGCCGTACCGCGGCTTCGTCGCCGACGGCGTCGCTCACGTGCGGGGCAGGGTTCTCGAGCAACCGGTGTTCGAGTCGGCGGGCGAAGGACTCCGGGTCGACGCCATGATCTGGGCGAACCTGATGCGCTGGGTGGTCTTCGACATGCCCGGGGTCGAGGTGACGGTCTCGGTTGGCGACAGCGCCGTCACCACCACCAGCGACGACAACGGTTTTGTGACGGCCAAGGTGCCCGTCGGCGACCTCGCTCCCGGCTGGCACTCCGTGACCCTCGAGGCCCGGGACGAGGACGAGGACCGTACGGTGACCGCCCACGGACGGGTGGTGCGGCCCGACCCGAAGTCCGAGATCGCCGTCATCTCCGACATCGACGACACGATTCTGCGTACCGGCATGACGGAGGGCCTGACCGCACTGCGCCGCACGATGCTGCGGGACGCGCACGGGCGGAAGCCGATCTCCGGTTCGCCGAGCTTCTACCGAGGCCTGGCGCGTGGCCTGGGCTCACGTTCGGAGTCCACGTTCTTCTACGTCTCCTCGAGCCCCTGGAACCTCTACGACATGCTCGTGCAGTGGCTTCAGCTGCGCGGCTTCCCCCGGGGTCCCCTGTTCCTCACCGACTGGAAGCCCGGTCCGAAGGAAGCCGGCGGCGGCAAGGAGAACCCCGGGCACAAGCGAGCCCGCATCAGGCGCCTGCTGGACTCCTACCCGGAGCTGTCCTTCGTACTGATCGGCGACAGCGGCGAGCACGATCCGGAAATCTACGACAGCTTCCTGCAGTCCGACCCGGACCGGATCGCGACCGCACTGATCCGCGACGTGGCACCCGGCTCGAAACGGTCCCTGCACCTGCGCGAGCGTGGACTGATCAACCTGCTGGAGAACAAGCGGGAGTCGCTGCTGTGCGACGACGTCGAGCAGATGGCTCGGGTGGCGCAGTCCCTGGGCCTGATCGACGAGCTCACCATCGAAGAGGTCCACATCGAGCTCCGCGGCGTGTACTGAGCGCTACGCCGGCTGCAGCTCCCTGCCCGCAGAACTGCCCGCAGACCTGCCCGCAGACCTGCCCGCGCCCGGATCCGGTAGGACGGCCGAGCGGGCTTGGAGCCGCTCCCCGATGACCTCCGCGGCTCGCAGCGCCATCGCCATGATGGTCACCTGCGGGTTGACGCCAAGCGAGCTCGGTACGGCAGCGCCGTCGACGACGTACAGGTCCCGCTTTCCGTACACCTGATGGTCGAAGTCCACGACCGCCTCGCTCGGTGAGCGGCCCATCCGCGCCGTGCCCAGCGGGTGGAACCCCATCGTGTGGAACGCCCGCGCCGGCAGCCCGGCGGCCGCGATCGCCCGGGCGCTGTGCACGTCGGTCACCGACCCGATGCCCTCGATCCGCGTCTCCACCTCGGAACCGCCGCCGCGCAGCAGGATCTCCGCGAGCTCCGCGGAGCCGCGGTGGAAGGCTTGCAGCACCCGGGGCGACACCGAGTAGCGCACCAGGGGGCGGCCGCCCGGACCGGCCGACACGCTCCCCACGCCGCTGTCGCGGACCATGAACCCGAACTGCCCCACCCGGCTCCAGTCGTCCATCCAGCCGGTCAGACGCGGGCCGTCGAACGGCATGGTCGCCGCCAGCATCTCGGGCGGCATGTAGTAGCCCTCGTGCTTGACCAGCGCGTCGGTTCGGCTGTCCGCGTAGTACCCCATCGGGATCGCTTCCCACGGCCGGGTGCCGTCCTCGGGCAGCCGCACCATCATGCCCAGCGCCGGGTGGACCGACAGGTTGTGACCCAGCATCGGCAAGCGGGTGCCGTTGCGCTGCAGCAGCAGGGGTGTGAACAGCGCTCCGCCCGCGACCAGGACGGCCTTTGCCCGCACCTCGAGCTGACGCGGCGCCCCGTAGCGGTCCTGGCCCTGCGCCACCACCCCGACCGCACGGTCGCCGTGCAGGAGGATGCGCGAGACCGGCAGCCCGCTGTACAGGCCTGCCCCGGCCCGCAGGGCGCGCGGCACCCAGCTGACGTTGGCGCTGCGCTTGGCGTCGGTCGGACAGCCCAGGACGCACTGGCCCTGACCGTCGCAGCCGGGCGCGTTGCGCGGCAGCGCCCCGTGGCGTACCCCCATCTGCTCGGCGCCCCGGGCCACGAGACCGGCCACCTGCCCCAGGTACCGCGGATCGCCCTGCGACACCCCGAGCTCGCTCTCGACCAGGTCGCTCCAGCGGGCGAAGGACTCCGGGCGGAAGTCGGCAGGGAACCCGGCGGCGAGCCACTCCTGCAGGACGGAGTCCGGCGTACGGATGGCCACGCCGCTGTTGATCGTCGTGCTGCCCCCGACTGTGCGGCCCACCGGCACCCCGACCGGGGTGTTGCCGACGCCCACGCTCAGGCCGCCGTCGCGCCACATAGCCATCAAACGGTCGACCACGCCCGCCGAGAAGTCCGAGCGGTCGAAGTAGCGCCCCTCCTCCACCATGACCACGCCATGGCCCTGCTCCGCCAGCGACGCGGCAGCGGCAGCTCCCCCGGCGCCGGTGCCCACCACGACCACGTCGCAGTCCAGGGTCGTCCTCGGCGCCATCTCCTCCGGCTCGACCACGGCTGCCATCCAGCGCGGCTGCGGAGCCGGGGCCAGCGGTGCCCGCTGGCTCATGCCGATGCGGTCCTGGTAGTCGCGCCGCCCGAAGTGGACCATCTTCACGGGCATGCCGACCGCGAGCATGAGAAGTGCGCCGGGGCCGGTGCCGCGCAGCTGCCGTACGACCCGCTCCCGCTGCGCGGGGGCAAGCCCCGTGAAGGGGCGGCCGTAGCGGGCCCGGGCGGTCGCGTTCAGCCCGCGCAGTCCGGCACGGACCGCAAGCTGCATGTTCGGGGGCATCTGCGCCACCAGGCGCTCGGCGCCCAGCATGGTGTCCTCGTCGACCGCAGGCACCGTCCCACCGGGGACGACGATGGTGCGGGCGGCCGCCGCGAGTGTCTCCTGCTCCCGTCGGCCCAACGGACGGTCGGTGATGAGCGAGTCCGCGGCGGCAGCATCACGCGCCGGCCGTACCGTCGGCCCGAGCCGCCAGGACAGCAGGAAGGGCAGCAGGTCGTCGAGCTGGAACTGCAGCACGCCGCTCGCGCGCGGGACACCCTCGCAGTCGAGCTGCGCGTCCATCGTCGTCATGGACACCACAGGGTGGCGCCCGGACAGCGACTTGCGGCCGTGCAGCCGCCACTGTCGACCCTGCGGGTCACGGAACGTCACGTCGTAGGAGATGCGCCTGCCTCGTGCGGGACGGATCTCTATGAAGCCCTCGCACCAGGCGCCGTCCGTCCAGGGATCGACCTTGGCCGTGCCAGTGACCGTGGCCCGCCCATTCCGTACGAAGCTCGTGAGCCGGGACGCCTCGCAGCGGATGTCGATGACAACCCGGTGGACGTGGTCCTCCGTGTCGAGCAGCTCGCCGCTCATCGTCTCGAAGAACGTGACTCCCATGACGTGCTCCCTCCGATCTACCTCGACCCTCAGACGACGGGCTGGACCTGGGGGTGCTCGGTCTGCTGCAGGAACTCCAGCGCTCCGCCGTACCGGCTCGAGCACTCGAAGCCGTCCTCGTTCACGGGGTCGACCCGCAGGCTCACCGCGGCGGTCTTGCTGTTGAGGCAGTAGCGCCGTACCTGGTTCGGGTTGTCGTAGCCGAGGCACACCATCCGCTCCGGCTGGCCACGCATGGTCAGCCGGGCCCGTCCCGCCGCCCCGGACATGGTCAGGCTCCACACCGGGAAGTCGATGCGGGGGCTCTGCCGCCACAGGTCCACCAGTCGGTCGAAGCGGTACTCCCGACCGGTGCGCCGTACGGTCAGCATGGACAGCAGCGGGGAGGTGACCGGACCGAGCTCGATACGACCGCTAGCACCCTCCACCATGGCGAAGGGCTCCCCGGAGGCGTCAGTGAACACGCACTGCCCCCACGCGTACTCGGGCGAGTGGGCCGCACCCCAGTTGTGACCCTGCATGCCGATCCAGTTCTCGATGTCCCAGCTGCCGCCGCTCTCGCCGCCCCAGCGCACGATCCCGCTGAACCGAGCCACCGGGAACGGCGTGAGCAGCTTGTTCTTCGGGAACGGCGCGTCGATCAGCCTGTCGCTGGGAAGCAGCGACAGGGGCTCCCCCAGCTCGCCCGGCTCCCGCTGCATCTGCAGGTCCCAGCTGACGTCCACGCCGTCGGCGGAGATCTTGCCGGCGGTCTGGCCGCCGTCGCGGTCGAGGAGCAGGGTCAGACCGGAGATCGCAGCCGTCAGTGGCCCGTCACTGAGTGAGATGTCCGCATCGGACAGCGCGACGGTGTCCCGCATCGCAAAGGTCCGGTCACCGTCGAAGACCGAGCACCACGCCTCCGCGGAGCGAGTACCGTCATCGCGGTTGAGCACCGTGGCCTTGAGCCACAGGGCGCGGGGGCCCGCAGGGTCGTTGAGCCGCAGGAACCAGCTCTCGACATGGCTGTCCCGGCCAGCGAAGCGCGGTGCGTTGTAGCTCAGCGACCGCGTCGCGGCCGAGGACTGGTCGGGGTGCTGGGTCATTGCGCGGCTCCTCCGGTGCTCTCATGGTGGTGTCGGATCGGGTACGGGTCCGGTACGGCGGCGCTCGGCTCTACAGCCCACATCTAGAGCCTCGGCCTACGGGAGAGCGGGGCCATGAGAGTGGGGACCGCACGGGCCACCCCGGCCAGACGGCTGCGGACACCCTGCCGGCCCAGGGCGCCCGCGAGCGCGGTGAGCGCCGCGGACTGCTCCAGGTCGTACGGGTACCACCAGGGTCGCTTCGGACCGTAGGTGAGCAGCCTCGGCTCCTCGATGACCTGCGACCAGCTGCACTCCAGCAGCCCCTCCTGGCCGTGGCTGCGCCCGAAGCCGGAGTCGCCCACGCCCCCCCAGGGCAGCTCGGGTGAGCCGTACATGGTCGCTGCCACGTCGTTGATCGCCACCGACCCGGCCCGCAGCCGCCGCCCGAGCTCGGCACCGGCTGCCACATCGGAGGTGATGATGCTCGCGGTCAGGCCGAACGGGGAGGCGTTGTGCAGCGCGACGGCCTCGTCGTCATCGCTGAACTCCCGCATCGCGACCAGCGGCC
Source organism: uncultured Actinomycetota bacterium (assembly GCA_963752715.1). Taxonomy (GTDB): domain Bacteria; phylum Actinomycetota; class Actinomycetes; order Mycobacteriales; family CAVVZQ01; genus CAVVZQ01. Next base: position 40,909 of record CAVVZQ010000007.1, read on the forward strand.
CGAAGGTCTCCTGCTGCCAGACCTCCGCCTCGGTCACGCCCGCTCCGCTCACCAGTCGCGGGGTGATCAGGCGGGGCGGCAGCACTTCCGGCGCAGGCTCGATGCGCAGCCCGCGGGACGCGGCGTCTGCCAGGTGCCGGTTCCAAGTGGCAAGCTGGCGGTCGTCGATCGCCGGAGCCAGCTCGACCTCCGGATGGATGCGCGAGAGCTTGTCCACCACCCGTACGCGGAGCCGTTCCGCGATCGAGGAGTGCACCAGAACGCGCTCGACGGAGCAGCACGACTGCCCGCCGTTGAAGGTCCCTCCCCACGCGATGGCCGACGCGGCGAACTCCAGGTCGGCGTCGGCCCGCACGATCATCGCGTCCACGCCGCCGAGCTCGAGCGCGACCGGAACCGGGAACTGGGCACAGGCTCCCATCACGGCACGGCCGGTCGCGACCGACCCGGTGAACAGCACCTTGTCCGGTCGGGCCCGGATCATCTCCGCGCCGGCCACACCGTCTCCGGTCACCACCTGGAGCAGCCCGTCCGGGAGTCCGACCTCGGCGAGCACGTCGGCAAGGAGCAGCGCCGTACGCGGCGTCAGCTCCGACGGCTTCAGGACCACCGCGTTGCCTGCCAGCAGGGCGGGCAGTACCTGGCTGAACGGGATGATCCAGGGCAGGTTCCAGGGGGCGATGCCGAGGACCACCCCGTACGGCCTGCGGGCGAGCACCGGCTTGCGGTGGGGCTGTAACGCCAGTCTCACCGGTCGAGGCTCGAGCACGTCGGGCGCGATCGAGCAGTGGTGGTTCACCAGCTGGATGCTCCCGACCACCTCGTGCCCGACGGCCTCGGTCAGCGGCTTGCCGTTCTCCTCATGGATGACCGCGGCGATCCGCTCGCTGCGCTGCGCAATCGTCGGCGCCAAGGCGGCCAGCAGCGCTGCCCGGGCCTTGGCCCCGCGAGCGGCCCACTCCGGCTGGGCGCGGCGAGCGGACCGCATCACGTCGTCGGCTGTCGCGGCCCGGGAGCCGCCGGGCGGGGCCGACCGCGGGTGCGAGCCACCGGCTGCGGCACCAGAAGCAGCGGCAGTGGGGCGGGCGGTGTGGACAGCCACCCCGTGAGGGTGACCCGGGCGGCCAGGCCCGCTCTGGACAGCGGTGGCGGTCATGATGCCTCCGTTCCGGCAGACGGCTGGGACTGGGACTGGGACTGCTCCTGCATCACCCACAGCCCGGTCAGCGCATAAGCCCGCATGGCCTCAGACGCCCCATCGGCGTCCCGTCGCTCGATGGCGGCCACGCACGCCCGGTGCAGCATCGTGTCCATCTGGTCCGGGTAGAGCGCGACGAACGCCTCCCGGTTCTGCTCGTACACCGGCGTGATCGCGGCGACCACCAGCATCAGTGCCCGGTTGTGCGTCGCGGCGACGAGCGCCTCGAAGAACGCATAGTCGGCGCGCTGGATCTCCTCGCGGGTACCCGAGGCCTCGATCCGCTCCACCGCTTCCGCCAGCTGCGCCAGGTCGTTCTCTTCTCCCCGCAGCGCTGCCTGCTCACCGGCGAACCCGAGCAGCCCGACGCGCAGGCTGAGCACATCGGCGAGCATCGCGCTGTCGATCTGACCGTCCGGTGCCAGCAGCCACGGGAGCACGTGGAGCCCGGTCCCGGCGAGCAGGTCCTGCACGATGGCACCGCCGCCGTGCCGGATCTCGACCAGTCCCCACGCCTCCAGCCGGTGCAGCGCCTCACGGATGCTGGACCGGTTGACTCCGAACTGCTCCGCGAGCTCCCGCTCGGAGGGCAGCCGGTCGCCGGGGCGGTACCGACCGGCGACGATCGCGGATCGGACGGCGTCGCACACCTGGTCCCCGACTCGAGACCGGTTCACCGGTTCGAAGCCCACGGCGCTCCCTCACAGATTCGGGCAAAGTGGCCGGGTGGTCCGACCACTTGTGTCGGGACCATACCGGGCCAGGGTGACGGGGGCAAGACACCGTGCCACAGCACAGCCGCCGCCCGCCGCTCTGCAGCCCGCCCGCCGCTCAGTAGGTTGTCCCCATGCGCCCTCCCCCACTCCGACTCCCCGGTGCGATGGGGACTTCTGGGCGCGTCCCGCATCGCCGCCATCGAGTTCCTGCCGGCACTGCGTGCAACGGAAGGCGGCGTGGCGGCGCTCGTCGGTGCGCGGGACGGCGACCGTGCGACCGCGTTCGCCGCCGAGCACGGCGTGGCCCGCGGGGTCCAGGGCTACCAGGAGGTGCTGGACAGCCCGGACGTCGACGCGGTCTACGTGGCGCTGCCCAACGACATGCACACCCGGTGGGCCGAGGCGGCCTCTCGGGCGGGCAAGGCGGTGCTGTGCGAGAAGCCGCTCGGCCTGTCGCAGCGGGACGTCTCCGACCTGGTCAGCGCTGTCGGGCCGGGGGCGCTGGTGTGGGAAGCAATGGTCTTCCCGTTTCATCCGCAGAGCGAGCTGCTCCAACGCCTGATCCAGGACGAGCTGGGCGGGCTCTCCCACGTCGACTCGCAGTTCCACTTCGTCCTGGAGCGTGACGAGGACATCCGCTGGGACCCCCAGCGGGGTGGCGGGGCCATGTACGACGTGGGCTGCTACTGCGTACGACTGGGCCGACTCGCCTTCGACAGCGAGCCCACCTCGGCGGACGCCCAGGCCGTTCTCTCACCCCGGGGCGTGGATTCCTCCGTCTCGGCCACGGTGGCCTTCCCGGGCGGGGGCGTTCTCAGTCTCTCGGCGAGCCTGGTGGACCCGCTCACGACCCGGGCCTGCCTCGAGGGCCCGCGCGGACACCTCAGCGTGGACAACCCGTTCCACCCCGACCCCGGTGACGGCATCGAGCTGTGGCGCGACGGAAGCCTGGAGAGGTCGTTCCCCGTCCCGCCCGGGCGGTCCTTCGACTACGGCCTCACGCACATCCACCGGGTGCTGGGCGGCGAGGAGGAGCCTCGCAACCTGGCCGAGGACGAGTCCGTACGGCAGGCTCAGGCAATGGACCTGGTCCGGACTGCAGCCGGGCTGTGACCCTGGCCAGTGTGAACCCGGCTCGGTTCGCGACGACGGGAGAAGGTCCGCCCGAACGATGGAATCGGTGGCACTGCCAGAGCGCGGGGAGTTCCTGTGAACGCAGCAACACGGCTCGGAGAACCGCAGGTCACCCGGCACTCTCACAGCGTGGCAGGGGTGTCGTAGCGTGGCCGCCCTGGCCTTTCGCTTCAGCGGCGTCGTATGGGAGTACGACGGTCCGGCGGCGTGGTACTTCGTGAGCCTTCCCTCCGACTGTGCGGACGCCGTCGCCGACACCGTCGTGGCGGACAGCCGTGGGTTCGGCTCGGTTCGGGTGGAAGTCACCATCGGCGCATCCCGGTGGCGGACGTCGCTGTTCCCCGACAACAGTCGCGGGACCTACGTCCTGCCCGTCAAGAAGGCGGTACGGACCGCGGAGGGACTCGCGGACGGCTCGCGGGCGGACGTCAGCGTCGTCGTCCTGGACGCCGACGACAGATGAGGGGCCGGCCGTCACCCCGGCCGTCACCCCGGCCGTCCCCGGGCCCGGGCGTCCCGCCTACGATTCCGGTGAGAGACCACGCGGTCCCGCGCCCTGGGAGGTGCCATGTCGAAACGCCTGGTGATCTTCTGCGACGGGACGTGGAACACCCCCGACCAGGAGAGCGACGGCCGGCCCAGCCCCACAAACGTCACCAAGCTCGCCCTCGCGGTCGCACCGACCAGCGCGGACGGCACGGAGCAGCGGGTCTTCTACCATCGCGGGGTCGGGACCAGCCGCTGGGAGCGGCTGCGCGGGGGCGCCTTCGGCTTCGGGCTGTCCCGTAACGTCAAGGACGCCTACCGCTCGATCGTCGACAACTACGAGCCCGGCGACGAGCTGTTCCTGTTCGGGTTCAGCCGAGGCGCCTTCACGGCACGCAGCACGGCGGGTTTCGTGCGCAACGCCGGCGTGCTGCGACCCGAGCACGCCGGCCGGGTCGACGAGGCCTACGCCCTGTACCGCGACCGCAAGACCCATCCTCGCCAGACCGAGTCGCAGCTGTTCCGACGCTCCTTCTCGTACGAGACCCGGATCCGGTTCATCGGCGTCTGGGACACCGTCGGTGCGCTGGGCATCCCGCTCAGCGGACTGCGGTGGGCCAACACGTTCAACCGTCGCTGGCAGTTCCACGACACCACCCTGAGCACCAGCGTGGACGCTGCCTTCCAAGCGCTGGCCATCGACGAGAAACGTCGGCCGTTCGCACCGACGCTGTGGCGCCGCCAGCCGGAAGCGGCCGGCCAGGATCTGCAGCAGGTGTGGTTCGCCGGTGTGCACTGCGACGTGGGCGGCGGGTACGTGGAGACCGGCCTGTCGGACATCGCGCTGCTCTGGATGGCGGACAAGGCGGGCGCGTACGGGCTCACGCTACGGCCCGACGCGTTCCCTGACCCCGCGGCCGGCGGGGTCGAGGGCAGGATCCTGGTGCATCCGGACCCGATGGGCCCGCTGCACGAGTCGCGCAAGGCCTTCTACCGTCTCCAGAAGCCCTACGATCGCGCGATCGGCGCATCGAAGGCTGACGAGCGGGTCTCCTCAACAGCTGTGGAGCGACACGACGCCGATCCCACCTACCGACCCCCGGGTCTGGTTGCCTACCTCGCGAACGACCCCGTGATCGAGGACGTCCCGGCTGGCGACACCACCCAGCCTGCCTAGGCCGCCCCGCCCTACCAGCCGCCCCGCCGTACCAGCCGCCCGCCTACCAGCCGCCCCGCCGTAGCGCCATGATCACGGCGATCATGGCGTCCGATCGGCTCCACCGGCGAGTCTTCCCGGCGTGCCATGCACTAGCGCCATGATCACCGCGAGGTGGGCGCAGGAGCGCCATGATCACCGCGAGGTGGGCGGTTCAACCGCGTCAGGCTGCCTCGACTGAGCGCTTCGACAGGCCCATCCAGTAGCCGTCGATCACGTGCTTGGTACCGGCATCGGGGCTGGTGGCCAGCCCGAGGGTCACGAACAGCGGCGCGAAGTGCTCGACCGTCGGATGGGCGTACGGCATGCCCGGTGCCCGGTGGCGGAAGTCGGCGAGCTCGTCGACCGCGCCCCGGTCCAGTGCATCCGCGACCCAGGCGTCGAAGTCGGCCGACCAGCCCGGCGCATTCGCCTCGGGACGCCAGTCGGTCAGGAACGGCAGCCCGTGCGTCGTGAAGCCGGACCCGATGACCAGTACGCCCTCCTCGCGCAGTGGCCGTAGCCGCCGGCCGAGCTCCAGCAGCCGCTCCGGGTCCAGGGTCGGCAGGGACATCTGCAGCACCGGGACGTCGGCGTCCGGGTACATGACGGTGAGCGGGACGTAGGCGCCGTGGTCGAGACCGCGGCTCGGCTGCTCGGCGATGGTCTCGGTGTCGGGCATCAGCGCTCGCACCCGGCGTGCCAGCCACGGGGCCGTCGGCGCCGGGTAGCGCACCTGGTAGTACCGCGGATGGAACCCCCCGAAGTCGTAGACCAGCGGCACACCCGGCTCGGTGGCTCCCAGGGTCAGCGGTGCGGACTCCCAGTGGGCGGACACCATCAGCACCGCTCGGGGCCGGGGGAGCGAGTCGGCCCACGCGGCGAGCTGGGCGGGCCACACGGGGTCATCCACCAGCGGCGGCGCGCCGTGGCTCAGGTACAGCGCGGGCATGCTCGACACAGCCTGAGCCCGGGCTTCAGCCTGGGTCTGGGTCTGGGTGTCGTTCTGGGCCTCGCTCACGCCCCCACAACGACCGGGCTGCCGGGGGCATTCCGCGCCCTCGCATCACCCCAGTCGCGATCCGACGGCCCACATGACCCCCGCTGCGACCGCCCCGGCCAGTCCCGCGACCACCAGCGGGACCGTTCCGGAGCCTGCGCCCACGTCCCACAGCAGCCCGGCCCACAGTCCCGCTAGCAGAACCGCTCCACCGCCGAGCCCCTGGAAGACCCCCTGGGCACGACCCCGGGACTCCGGCCGGACCAAGGAGGACACCCACGCCTTGCCGACCCCGTCGGTGAACGCGTTGAATCCTCCGTACACGGTCATCAGCACCACGACGGCCCAGCCGCCCGACACCAGTCCCAGACCGGTGTACCCGACTGCGAAGCAAGCCAGGCCGACGGCGTACACCCGGGCGCGCGGCAGCCGGTCCGCCAGCACTCCGGCCGGCAGCGATGCCGCCGCGTAGACCAGGTTGTACAGCACGTACACCGCCACGACACCGGTCGCGTCGAACCCGGTCTCCGAGACCCGCAGCAGCACCAGCGCGTCCGGGAAGTTCACCAGGGCGATCACGGTGAGCAGGGCGATGACGACACGAAGATCCCGGGGCAGCCGTGCCCGTCGCGGCCGGCCCGCAGGTTCGGACGCTGCTTCAGCCCCAGGTTCAGATGTCGGCTCCGAACTCGTGTCGGGACTCGGCTCGGGCCGCATCTCAGGGCCCGCCTCAGGGCCCGTCTCTGGGCCCGTCTCTGGGCCCGTCTCTGGGCCCGTCTCTGGGCGCGGTGCAGGCGGCGGAACGGCCGCCTCCTTCCCCGCACGGGACGCTGACGTCCCGTGGCGTCGCTCGCGGGTGAAGGCCACCAGGACGACAGAGACCACGGCGGGTACTACCGCAACCCACAGCGCCACGCGCACATTGCCGTCCGTGACGGCGAGGACAACGAGGCCCAGCAACGGACCGATCACCGCACCGAGGGTGTCCATGGCCCGGTGGAAGCCGAACACCCGGCCCAGCTGCCGTACCGAGGCGTCCTCTGCCAGCAGCGCGTCCCGCGGGGCCCCTCGTACGCCCTTGCCGACCCGGTCCGTCACCCGGCCGACGAGCACCATCGGCCACACCGTCGCCATCGCCACGACGACCTTGCCCACAGCTGCGAGGCCGTAGCCGAGGAACACCAGCGGGCGACGGCGCCACCGGTCGGAGAAACTGCCCGCCAGGAACTTGGTCAGAGCCGCAGCTCCCTCGGCGATGCCCTCCACCAGGCCGACGACTACGGCAGGGGCTCCCAGTACACCCGTCAGCAGCAGCGGCAGAACCGGGTAGAGCAGCTCGCTGGCGGCATCCTGGCTGAGCGACACCAGGGACAGCACCACCACGTTGCGCGTCAGCCACGAGGGCCATCGGCGTCCGTCCGCGCGGCTTCGCGCCGGCTGCTCAGCCACAGGCGCGGCCTCCCCGTCCCCGCATGCCCCGAGCAGTCCTCGCAGCCTGACCACCGGGTCTGTCCACCACAGCCAGCACCTTCCCACATGGACCGGTGCCGCAATGGCCGGATGGCCATCGGCACATGGCTACAGGTGGGGCAGACTGGACCCATGGCCGACAAGACCGACGAGCCGGTACCCGCTTCGGGCCCGGCCGATAACGGACCCGACAACGACGAAGACAAGCTCAAGCAGGCGATGGAGCACAAGAAGCAGCAGAGCTGGCACGGCGTTGGCGGAAGCGGACACCGAGACTCCGGCAAGGGCAAGGGAGACAGCCACCGCGCGGGTGGATCCCGCCAGTTCCGACGTAAGAGCGGCTGAGGATCAAGCCGGGCGCGGCCTGCCGGGTGGTCTGCGTAGGTCACGTGGCCGCCCGACCACCCGGCGGGGTTCTGCGTGTGATGCCGCTCACGGACCAACGGCCCCGGGGCACGAGTCTTCTCGGAGGCATGCTCGGGTCGAGGTGACCTGCCATGGCCGAGACGAAGACCGCGACGAGACCCCGTCTCGCTGCACCGCTGGTGCTCTCCATCCTGCTGGGACTGCTAGCGACATGTCTGACGCCAGCGGCTGCGCAGGCAGAGGCGCCGTCCGCGGTTCGGGACCCCGTGTCCGATCATGTAGGTGTCGTCGCGGGCAGTGAGGGCGATATCGAGCGCGCCTTCTCCCAGGTCACGATCAACCACGGCGTGCGCATGTTCGTCGTGTACGTCGCCACCTTCGACAACATGTCCGCCCGTGCATGGGCCGACGAGACGTTCCACCGCTCTAGCCTCGGGCCGACCGACTTCCTCCTCGCGGTCGCCATGACCGACAGAGAGTTCGCATACGTGGTGGATCGGGACTTCGAGCTCAGCGACGAGGACCTGGAGGGAGTCCCGGTTGCCGCGCAGCGCAACCTTGCCGACGACCCGGCAGGCGCGGCCATCGCGGTGGCAAACGCTCTGGACAGAGCGCTTGAGCGCGGCGCATCTCAGGGTGGCGGCGTGCCCGGCTGGCTCATGGTCGCAGGGTTCGCCGTGGTCGCCGTGGCGCTTGTGCTCGGCCAGGGTCTCCTCCGCCTGCGTCGCGGACTGTCCTTCTTCCCCGCGAGCCATGGCTGGAACAGCGGCACGGACACCGGTTGGGATGCCGGGTCCCGAGATAGTTCCAGCGGCACCCGCGGCGGAAGCGGGAGCTTCTGAGGCACCCGACGCTGTTCGCCGCAGGGACGCACTACATTCGGGACATGCACGCTGATGAGCCCGCATCCGGTGTGCTGGTCCGAACGTCATCGCTGACCAAGCACTACGGAGACGTGACAGCGCTCGACGACGTCACGCTCGAGATCGGACCAGGCGTCGTCGGGCTTGTCGGAGCCAACGGTGCCGGCAAGAGCACCCTGATGCGGATTCTGCTCGGACTCCTGCCGCCCACCAGCGGCTCGGCCGAGGTGTTCGGCCTCGACGTCAGCACGAACGGGCTGCGCATCCGTGAGCGGGTCGGGTACATGCCCGAGGACGACTGCCTGCCCAACGACATCTCGGCTACGCGGTTCGTCATCCACATGGCCCGGATGAGCGGCCTGCCCGCCTCCGAGGCCCGGGAGCGCACCGCTGAGACCCTCCGCCACGTAGGCCTGTTCGAGGAACGCTACCGGCAGATCGGCGGCTACTCCACGGGCATGAAGCAGCGGGTGAAGCTGGCTCAGGCGCTCGTACACGACCCCACGCTGCTGTTCCTGGATGAGCCGACCAACGGGCTCGACCCGGCGGGGCGCGACGACATGCTGCAGCTCATCGAACGCACCGGATCCGCGTTCGGGATATCGGTGGTCATGGCCTCCCACCTCCTCGGCGAGATCGAGAGCGTGTGCGACTCGCTGGTGCTGCTCGACGCGGGCCGGCTGGAACGCGCGGGGGCGGTGACGACCTTCACCGGTACGTCCAACGTGCTGCTCGTCGAGGTCGACCGCGATCCCGACCTGCTCGTGGCGCGCCTCGCGCAGCGCGGCATCGCAGCGAGCATCGTCGGCCGGGCGATCTCCGTACCGCTGCCACCGCAGACACCGCCGCAGACGCCTCCAGCGACTGGGCACGCGACGGGGCCGGCGACCGGGCCGGGCGGCACGGCCACCACTGAGAACGCAGGACACCTCGCTGCAACGTCTCGTGGTCGAGTCGGTAGCGGAGCTCGGGCTGCCTCTGGTTCGACTCTCCCGGCAGCGCCACACCCTCAGTGACCTGTTCCGGGACGACGCCGGGGCGGCGTCATGACCGACCCACAGGCGCCCCGCGGCACCATCTACGACCTCGGCTACCGCCACTACGAGGGGCCCCGGCTGGGTCGCCGCTACGCCGTGCGGTCGCTGGTCACCCTCAGCCTGCGGAGTACGTTCGGGCTGGGACGGGGCGCGCTGCCCAAGGTGCTGGCGTTCGGCCTGGTGCTGCTCGCATTCGTACCAGCCATCGCACAGGTCGCCATCGCGGCCGTCGGGCGCGGCATCTTCGAGGTGGTCGAGTACGCGGACTACTTCGGGCTCATCCAGGTCATCATCGTGCTGTTCGTGGCGGCGATGTCCTCCGAGCTGGTCGGCAACGACCGCCGCTACCACACTCTGGTGCTGTACTTCTCCCGCCCCATCCGACGCGACGACTACGTGCTCTCAAAGATCACTGCGCTGGCACTGGCCCTGCTCTTCCTGACGATGGGCCCGCAGCTACTGGTGTATCTGGGCAACTGGCTCGGCTCCTCCCGAGGCGCCGGCTGGATCGCGGACCACGCCTCCGAGCTGCTCGCCATCGTGGCGAGCTCGGTTCTGGTGAGCGCCCAGCTCGCTGCCATCGCGGTGGCGATCGCGATGTTCAGCTCCCGCCGGGCGTTCGCACTCACCAGCGTCCTCGCCGTACTCCTCGTCACGTTCATCGCGGCCGGCACGCTGGTGGCCGTGCTCGACGACCCGGGCTGGGCAGCCGTTGTCATGCTCCTGAGCCCCCTGTTCGTGATGCGTGCGGTCACACTCGTGCTGTTCGACGCCGTACCGGCGGTGAGTACGTTCTCCCACGACCAAGATCCAGCCGACCAGATTGCCTTCGCGGGCCTGCCGGGATGGGCGTGGGTCGCCGCGCTGGTCGCCCAGACCGCACTCGCCGTCGCGGTCGCCGTCCTCTACTACCGCAGGGCCTCATGACTCCCGCGATCTCGGTACAGGCCGCGTCCCGCTGGTTCGGCGACGTCGTCGCCGTCAACGACATCACCTTCGACCTCGGGCCGGGCGTCACCGGACTGCTCGGTCCGAACGGCGCGGGCAAGTCGACGCTGCTGCACATGATGAGCGGGCTGCTGCGTCCCTCCGCAGGCGAGGTGCTCGTCGGCGGTGCGCCGGCATGGCGCAACCCCGACATGTACGCACACCTCGGGCTGGTACCGGAGCGTGACACCACCTACCCGTTCCTGTCCGCCTGGCAGTACACCCTCGACAGCGCGCGGCTGCACCAGCTACCCGACCCCGAGGCCGCCGCTCGTGCGGCGATCGAGATGGTCGACCTGACCGAGGACCAGCACCGGAACATGGGCGGCTACTCCAAGGGGATGCGGCAGCGGGCCAAGGTCGCCGGGGCCCTGGTGCACCAGCCACAGGTGCTGATCCTGGATGAGCCCTTCAACGGGATGGACCCCCGGCAGCGCGCACACATGACCGAGATGCTGCGCGACCTCGGTCGGTCCGGGCGGGTGATCGTGTTCTCCTCCCACATCCTCGAGGACGTCGAGAACCTCGCGGAGGACGTGCTCGTCGTCCTCGGAGGCCGGCTGGCCGCATCGGGGGACTTCCACCAGATCCGGCGCCTGATGACCAACCGGCCCCACTCCTTCACGCTGCGCTGCAGTGACAACCGGCTGCTTGCCCGGGCACTGGTGGACCGCCCCGAGGTCGCACTGGTGGCCTTCCGGGACACCGAGCTGGAGGTGCAGACCAGCGACTTCGGGGCGTTCACCCAAGCGATCGCACCGCTGCTGTCCGCCTCCGGCGTCGAGCTCTACGAGCTCCGTCCTGCCGACGCCTCGCTCGAGGACGTCTTCTCCTACCTGGTGCAGCGATGACCCGCGTCCTGGTCTCCCTCACCGCTCGGCAGCTGCTGGGGCGGCGCCGGACACTGTTCATGGCCCTTGTCGTGGCAGTCCCGGTCGGTATCGCCCTCATCTACCGGTACGGATCAGAGCCTGCCGCCGGAGTCGATCCCGCCCAGGTGAGCGTCGAGCCTGGTCGGCTCCCTGATCCTGACCCTGCTGCTACCGCTGGTGGCACTCGTACTGGGAACCGCGTCTCTCGGGGCCGAGATCGAGGACGGGACCGCTGTCTTCCTGCTCACCAAGCCGGTGCCGCGGTGGCGCATCGTCGCCGTGAAGACCGGCGTGGCCGCGACCGCGACCCTGGCGCTCGTCGTGCCCTCGACCCTCGCGACCGCGTGGATCGTCACGGGCAGCGCGGACGCCCTCGCGCTCGGGCTCTGTATCAGCGCAGCGGTCGCCAGCGTGCTCTACAGCGCGGTCTTCGTGGCGCTCGCCGCCGTCACCAGCCGGGCACTCCTGTTCGGCCTGCTGTACGTGTTCGTCTGGGAGGTCTTCGCCACCAACCTGTTCGACTCACTGCGCTGGCTGTCGATCCGTGAGTACGCCGTGGCCTGGAGCCAGCTGGCGGTCACCGTCAGCGGCAGCGACATCCTCGACCCCGGGATGGCGACCGGGGCGGCCGCGATCGGCTCAGCCGTCGTCCTCGGTCTTGCGGCTGGCTACGGAACGTACGCGCTCTCACGCTTCGAGATCCGCGACAGCACGTGAGCGATCCGTGGGGCTCGCGACCCCCGACTCCTTGGTGAGCTCAGGGCGGGGAGACGAACCACACGGCGCCTGCCGCTCCGGCGAGACCGACGACGCCCTTCTCCGTGACCTCGACCTCGCTCGCGCTCGTGATGATGTCATCGTCGATCGTGATGTAGCGGGCCACCGGCGCGTCGTTGGGACTGTGTGGGAACAGCCTGCTGGTCTGCGCTGTGACCGGCCCGTGCCGTCGCCACCACTCGGCCTTGTCGAGTGCCGCCGCGAGGCTGTCGCCAGCCGCGTTCGAGGCTGCACCGCCGGCGTCGCCCTCCAGGTAGGTGTCGTGGAAGTACCGGTACGTGGAGCCGGCACGAGCGAGTCGAATCTCGAGACTGCGGTGCGTATGACCGCACAGGACGAGGTCGACGCCGCGGGCGGGGTCGGTGAGCGCCGTTGCCATCGCGTCGAACTCGTGATCGGCCACACCGAAGCCGAGCTCCGGATCGCGAGGGCCTTCGGCGAACCAGGGCTGCTCCCCCCGCGACCGGCGGCGTCCCTCCCGCGCTTGCTGTCCGGGCGGGTCGTCGGTGTTCACGACCGGAGCGTGGCAGGCCACGATCACTGCGCCCGTCGACCCGTGCGCGGCTCCGGCGACGGCCGCGACCTGCTGGCTGCTGAACCCGACGCTGTCCGGGGTGCCCTCCAGGAAGTTCCCCTTCGACTCGTCCGCGCCTGCGTAGCCCTCGAGCACGTCGTAGATGTCCCGGGTCACACCCTCGTCATGGCCGGTATCGAGACCCACGAGGACTGAGCCGCCGAGTCGCACCGAGAAGTCTCGGACGGGGCTGAAGAGGGCCGGGTACGGATCCGGCGGAGTGTCTGTGTAGTCGACGAAACGGACGCCGACGTCGGTGGAGATCACAGGGACGCCGCCGGTGTACGCGGCTGCCTCGTCGAGTGTGAGCCCAAAGCTGCCGAACTGGTCGATGGTGCTGCCGCGCAGAGCATGGACGATCTCAGTGGCGATCGGTTCGGCCGCACCGAAGGGGACGCCGAAGAGCGCACCGATGAGCTCGAGCTCGAACGGGAGCTCGACGTAGGGAACGTGGACGAGGGGGTACTCGTTGATGCGGTAGTCGTGGTTGCCCAGCACAGTGAACACCGGAACCTCGAGCTCCTCAGCCGCGGGCGTCTCCACCGCTAGGTCGGTCCCGTTGGCCAGCCGGGCCCGGGTGCGGGTGCGCCGGCCGATGAGGATGTCGTGCAGGTACTCGATGTTGTTGAACCCGACCGGGTGACGGAAGGAGTCGTTGTCGGTCACGTAGTCGATCAGATCACCTGTGAGGAGCAGGAAGTCCAGCATGCCCTGCCGGTGCATGGCGTTGCAGCAGCGGATAAGCGTACGAAGGCTGTCGTTGAAGTTCACATAGTCACTGGGCGGGCTCCCCCTGGTGGCCGCGACCACGGCGGGGATCTCGTCGTTGCGGGCTGCCACGTGCAGATCCGTGGCCTGAAGGAAGCGGACCGCACCCCAGGGCCGGTCCCGTACGTAGACCGCGTGGTAGTTCACACGGAAGTTGGGGCCGGCCGGGTAGTCGACCACGAGGTTGAACAGCTGCGGCAAGCCGAGGCGAAGCACATCCTGCGCCGAGGCGCTCAGCGTCACCCGGCGCTCGTGGCTGTACTCCTCGTCGTACCACCACCAGCTCTCTGCCCGGGCCGGTCCCACCGCGTCAACCCGCAACGGCACCAGGCGGTTCCGGAACGGTCCCATGTACGGAGTACCCAGCACCGGCACCGGCTGCGTGTCACTCATGCGCTGAACCGCCTTCGTGTCCCCTGGCACCTGAAGGAACAGTCGGTCAACCAGAGCACTCCGGAGATCGCCATGAGTCCCATGGACGGCGAAAACCGCCTCGAACGACACACGGCCGCGGTTGTCCCCGACTGGAACCATGCACGGCAGGCCCAGGTTCGGGGACTTGGCGGCCAGGTCGGTCACGGCGTCCACCCGGGGTCGTTGGGCGGGCTGCCCAGCCCTACGCCGACGACGACCTGGACCGACCGCCCAGCGCCGACCGGGTAGTCGCGGGTGGTGAGGGTCACGACATCTCCCGCCCGGAACGCCCGCTCCAGCAAGTCCAGCTGGGCCTGTTTTGTGGCCGGGTTGCGGCGCTCCAGGATGACATGCAGCGTCCCCGCCTGGCCCTCGAGTACCACGGTGGCGATGTCTGGCTGTCCCCGATCGTTCGTTCCCATCGGCGCCTCGTCGACGCCGATCCACCGGATGCGACCGCTGCGGCGGTGCGTCGGGGCTTCCTCATACGTCTCTCGGGTTGGAAGGTGCAGCTCGACAGCCGCAAGGCGGTCCTGCCCGTCATCGACTGCCATGAATACCGGCAGCCGGTGGACCAGAGCGTCCCGGAGCAGCGAGACCATGATCACCTCGCGGTTGTCCGAGACCGCCGCCAGGTGGCAGCGCTTGACGCGGTCCCCGGCAGGGGCGCTTGGCAGGTAGGCCTCCACGAGGAGTGGCTCGTCAGGGAAGCGCTGATCGCGGGCGTGGATGGCGGTGACGAATCCGATGTACGTACGGGACATGCTGCTCTTGTACCGCCTCCCCGGGCGCCACTCCAGGGCCGAACGACCCTAGTCAGGGCTGTCACCATCGGGGTCCGGGTCGGCATGCGTCCGCATGCGCTCCCAGCAGCGACTGTCAGACCCCGCCGGGTGGCAGCGCCGTGTCGAAACGAAGGCCGCTCGCGCCCTCGCCGGCTCCGGTCCGTACCCGGCGACCGACCCACAGCACCGTGCCGCCCCCCTCGGAACGGGCCATCTGGAAGGTCCTCGTGACCACCGTGCCGTCGCGGGGCACCTCTTCCTCGGCAATCCGCAGCCGGTCAGTCGCGGGGTCGGCGTCCGGCCGCGACAGCAGCACCGTGCCCACGGGGTTCACCAGCTCAGCCGTGCCGTCCGGCAGGTAGCGCAGCATCGGCCGGCGCTCCAGGACGTGGCGGGCCTGCGGGTCGGCGGGCCGGTCCCGTACGGCCACCAGCGGCATCCAGTTCTCGGGCACCGGGGTCATCAGCCGGTAGACGATCTCGGCGTCATCGAGGTCGTCGGGCAGTGACTGCCGCAGCGACACCCGCGATGCCAGCCTCGAACGAGGCACAGGCTCCCCGGTACGGGGATGCGGCGCCACCCGCTCCACGCCCCAGACCAGGTTGGCCATCTCGTCACGGAACAGCGCTACCTCCTCGAGCGGCTCGCCCGCCAGCACCCTGGCCACCGTGGGTGCCAGGACGAACATGTCGCCCCGCCGCGAGGTGTCCGTGACCGGCGTGGACTGGAACGCCGTCCACCCCGGGCGCGTCGCCTCCCGCGCGGGCCCGACCTCGACTTCCACTCCGAAGGTGTCCACGACGCGCACCGTGTCGAAGCGGGTCACCGTCCCGTACGGCAGCACGAGCGGAACCAGGAACCAGTCGACGCTGTAGGCGAGCGCGAACTCGACCACGGCCAGCCGGGCAAGGTCGGTACGGCCGGCCTCGACCCCTCCGACGTACACGGCGGCGTCCTCGAATGCGAACAGGCGATCGCTGGGCATCCCGGCGAAGCGCACCGGAGTCGGGATCGTGGTGTCCCGCAGTGGCGTCGGCGGTACCGGTCCGGAGGTGGGCTCGCCCAGCGAGGGGGCATCCGACAGGTCGCCGTGGAACCAGTCCAGAGTGCCACCGGTGTACTCGTCCACCGCGAGCACGGCCTCGCCGGAGGACAGCCGACCGGACACCGCGAAGGTGTGCTCCAGCCGGTGGGGGTTCCACGAGGCGCCCGTCCGGGTACCTGACGCCGTGTCCGGCGCCGTACCCGAGGACGCGACCAGGAAGTCCTGCGACCATCGGAGCCACGCCGTGAGGACCTGCTCCGCCGCGGCCCGGTCCGGGCCCGCCGCCGCGGCCAGCTCCGCGGGCAGGTCGGTCACCGCTCCCGAGGCGTCGGTGAGCGCCGCGATCGCCGCCAGTGCCGTCGACCCGTCAGGTACGCGGCCGGCCGCGAGCCTGGCCCGTGCCGATCCCACGGGGTCCTCCTCCGCCGCGCCTGAAGAACCTCCGTCGGCTCCCGGCGCGGGTCCGGACACCGCGAAGGCGGCGATGCAGGCGTCTGCCACGGCGCTCAGTCCGGCGGCGCGGAGCAGTCGTACCAGGTGCAGCCCGGTCTGGGTGCGTACGCGCAGCGGCAGCACCGCCGGAGTCTCCGCCTCGACCAGAGCCTCCAGCGGCGGCCCGGCTCCCGTACCGCCACCGCCCGCGATGTCCACGGCGCCGTCGGCCTGGCCACCTGCCCCGCTGCCGCCCACCGGGGCGGAACCGGGTGAACGGCGCCGACTCCCCTTCGACGGTGGCCCGTACCGGTGACCCGCCGTCCTCGCCGCGCAGCTCGTCGAACTGCCACTGGCGACCCATCATCCAGAGCGGATCACCGAGAAGTGCCTGGGCGCCGGGAGTCAGGTCGCCGGTGGTCAACGGCAGCGGCTCCAGCCGCGACCAGGTCACGACCGCGGGCTCGCGGGCCCACTGCGCCAGGTTCGCCTTGATCCGCAGGCCCTCCGCGTTCCAGTCACGTCCCGTCGGCTCAGGCATCCGGCACTCCCCACTTGCCCATGACGTGCTTGGCCACCAGACCGCCGGCGCCCCACGCCGCCACCGTCTCCAACAGCTCCCGCAGTCGCAGCCCCGGGACGTCACGCGTGTAGGAGTCGGGCAGGAACGTCGCGGGCAGGAAGGTCTGGAACGGGGCGAGCTCCTTGGAGCTGAGCGTACGGAGCCGGGCCAGGTCCATCGCCTCGTGCACCGTGGCGACCAGCGACTCGAAGTCCCAGCTCGTCGCCGAGGCGTCCGGGTGCAGCGCCAGCAGCAGAGACTGCGGTGCCCGGGCTCCCGGGCTGTCGTAGTGGAACGTCACCGCGGTCGTTTCGGTCGCCTCCGGCACCGTCTCCGTCCAGGCGTCCACGAGCAGTCCCGCTCCCCCGGCGGCGGGATCGATCCCGTCCGGCGCGTGCAGCACCAGACCCACCGAGCCGTGCGGCGGCGGTCCGGCCTCCCCGAAGGGAAGGGCGGCCCAGCGTCCCGGCGACCGGTGCGGAAGCTGCAGCACCGCGAGGTCGTCCGCGACCGGCGCACCGTCGGCCTCGGTGTGCACCAGCAAGGCAGCCAGGGGGTCGAGCGCCGGCCTGACCAGTGCGTACCGGTGCAGCCACGACACTGCTGCCGTCACCTCCCCGGCCAGCAGATCCGACCGCGCCGCCAGCGGCGCAGCCAGGACCTGCGGGTCGGCGGGCACCAGAACCGGGAGCAGGGGCTGGTCAGCGCCGAGCAGCAGGGTGACGACTCCCCGCGCCCGCTCCAGTTCCGTGCCGTCGGAGAGCTCGTCAGCCGCGCTGAGCCGAGCCCGCACCGTCTCGGCAACCACGGCTGCCCGGTCAGCGAGGGAGTCCCCGGCCCCGGCCCGGTCGCCAGCGGCGGCGTCCGGCCCGGTCAGTGCATCGGTGCCGGCGACCTCGGCCAGGGCCAGCATCGCGGCCGCGAGGGTCGCCCGGGCGACAGCGGAGTCGTGGTCGGCCTCGAACGCGGCCAGCGCGGCATCGAGGGATGCCTGCCGGGCCGCCACCGTGTCGCGTACGGTCCGGGCCCGGGCGAGCGCCTCAGCTCCGTCAGCAGTCGCCGGCTGCCGGTCCTCCCCGGCACTCATGTCGGTGGTGGGCACCAGGTCCGCGCCCCCCAGCGCCGGAGCCGACACCACGTCCGCCGCCCAGCCCGCGAGGTCGAGGAGCTGCTCCCAGTCACCCGGCAGGAGCTCGAGCTGATCAGACGGCCCCGGACCGAGTCCGGCCCGCTCGGCTGCCGCGGCGAAGGCTGTTGCCAGCCGCGCCTCCAGCTCGCTGGGCCGACCCTGGCCCGGTCGGCGCGCGGCGAGCACCAGGGAGAGGGCACCCATGCCGAGCGAGGCAACCGGGACCGGGTCGAGGTCCACGGTGGCCGGGGCCTCTCCCTCCGCCTGAACGGGGCGGACCAGCCGCCCGCGCACCGTCCATCGGGCGGGATCCCCCAGCACGGCGCCCAGCCAGTGGTCGAGCCGGGGCTCGGCCGCCGAGCGTAGGTCTGCCGCCCAGCCGTCGGCCGTTCCGGTGGAATTCGCGGGCAGCCAGACGCCCACCCGATGAGCCACGGTGCTGCCCGCCCGAGGGGTACGGACGAACTCCGGGTCCGGTGGCAGCCCCTGGCGGTCGTGGGCCGCCAGAGCCGCTCCGGCCCGCTCCAGGTTCCCCGTCGTGGCCTGGTGGACCGCCTCGGCGACCAGCAGGTCGCTGACCGCATCGGCCAGCGCCGCAACCTCGTCGAGGACCGCTGAGACGCCGGCCTGCGCCGGCCCGGCGGTCACACCTGCGGCCTGCAGCAACCCTGTCCGGTCCCGCTCCCAGCGATCCAGCAGCGCCACCCCGTCGACGACATCACGGGCGGCCACCACCTCGACCGGCTCCACCACATCGGGGTCGGGATCCTCGGGGCGGTCGCTGCGCAGCGGGCACTGCATCCGCAGCGGCAGAATCCACTGCGCGAGCAGGAGGTCCCGCTCCTGCAGCCCGCGCTCCACCCGGTAGCCGAGCAACGCCGCCAGTCGCTGACCCGCGGCCACGCCCTCGAGGATGCGCAGTGCCTGGCGCACCCGGCGAGAGGACAGGTCGATGTCGAACACGCTGCCGTCCTCGCCGCGATGGGAAGCCCGAGCGCTGCGCAGCACCGCCACGGATGTGGCCTGCCCCAGGGACGGGGTGTGCAGGAAGCCGAGGCTCTCGGCCCCGGGCCCGCGGTCCGGGTGCAGGTCCTCGACCACGCCGAAGCCACCGACGTGCAGGCCCGACGTCGCCGCGGCCCGCTGCTGGGCCAGCCGGGAGGAGGCCACCGACGTGACCCAGGCGTCCAGTCGGGTCGCGAACAGGTCGAGGAACCCTTGGAAGGCCCACTCGAGCTGCTCCGGCGGAGCCTGCTGGAGGGTCTCCAGCGCCGCCGTGTACCGGGCCAGCCGGTGGGCAGGGTCCGCGGGCCGCTCGAGCAGGGGGCCCAGCTCGTCGATGCGGCCGGCGAAGTCGGCCGCGACGTGCTGCGTCAGCGACTTCTCGCCGGTCAGAGCGGGCAGGACCGTGCTGGAGAGCTCCCGCGCGGTGCGCGGCACGGCCGACGCCACGACCGGCCCGGCGCCGGCCCCTCCGGCGGGCCCACCGCCGCCCGCGGCGCTCGGGGCGACTCCCGCAGCCTCGACACGCATCGTGCTCGGGACCCGCGCGGCCCCGGCGGGACCCCGGGCCAGGTAGGCGGCGAACTCCGGCGACAGTCCCAGCGACGGGGCAGCATCCTTCGCGACCGCGTCCGCGACGGCGTCGAGCTCCTCGACCCCCGCGAAGCACAGCAGGGCTTCCAGCAGGGCCAGCGCGTCGCTGCGGCCGTCCAGCATGTCGCGGGCGTCCTCCCGTCGCAGGATCTCGAGGATCTCGGCGAGGTAGCCGGCTCCACGGCGGTTGGGGTCCTCCTCGGTCGGCTCGGGGCGCAGCGCCATAGGCACCGGCAGCTCGTAAGGCTCCCCGGTGTGGGTGAGCTCGGAGAGCATCGTCAGCGTGCCGCAGCCCAGCTCGCTGAACAGAGTGGCTGTCACGTCACGCTGGAAGGCGGCGACCCTGTCCCAGTTCACACTCATGGCGCGGCGCTGCTCGGGAGGGAGCAGCACGCTGAACTTCAGTGACCAGGCCACCGGCGTCCGCTGCAGCAGGGACACCAGCACCTTGTCGACATCGGCCCCACTGCGTACCTGGGCCAGTCTGGGCACCCCGGCGACGAGCGGCTCCATCAGGCGGCGCAACGCCGCCGACACCCGAACCACGTCGGGGACTGCTCTGGGTCGGTTCGGCGGGCGGTAGCGGTCCCGGGGCAGGACCGGCAGGACCCCGTACGGCTGCTTTCCCACCCGCAGCGTCGGCAGCGGCCCGGTGGCTCTCAGGTGCGCCACGGCATGGTCGCGCAGCGACGAGCTGATGACCGGGTCCTCGCAGACCGGGTCGAGCAGCCTGGTCAGGAAGTACCCGCCGGTCGCCGCCCACAGCGCGTCGGCCAGGGCGCGCTGCCACACCTGCTCCCGCAGGTCCGCCCCCGGCAGGTGGTCGAGTGCTCCCGGGGTCAGGCCCAGCGCAGCGGCGGTGAGCGCGGCCGCGCCGTCGGTCACCGGCTGGGCACGATGCGGTGCCAGTACCTCGCGTGCCCGCTCAGAGTCCGTGGTGTACCCGCTGCGCACGGCTCCGGTGGCGTTGGTCGGCGTTCCCTGCGGCACGAACGCCAGCCGACCCTCGTCCGCGTGGGCCGCCAGGTGCGCCTCCACGGCCGCAGCCGCCTGCTCGGGGGTGAGCGTCCAGTCCACGCCCAGCGCCACGAGCCGGTCGACGCCGTCCGACAGCCGGGCACCCGCCCGGAGGTCCTGCTGGCGCACCGTGACCAGCATGCCGACGCGCTCCGCCGCCCGCGGGTCGTGCAGCCACGCCAGGGCCGGGTCGTCGGGCAGCCCACCCGGCTCGGCCGGCGCCCCGGGGTCCGGAGCGGGGCCGGCCGCCAGGGTGTCCGGCACACCGCTTCCCCAGACCCGGAACAGCTCGGTGTGTCGGCCCTCGCCGTCCCGTCGGAAGCCGAGAACGCACCACCGGTCGGGCAGCAAGGCGGCCTGCGGCGCGGCACTCCACTGCGACGCCCGGGTGGGCAGCGAGTCCCAGCTCGGGGCCTGCTCGGCGGAGGCAAGGTTGGCGGGCGGGTAGGCCCGGACCAGGAAGGCCGCCCTGCCGGGCCGGATGCGCGCCGCCAGGGCCTGCCATGCCTCGTCAGCACGCTGATCGGAATCGCGGTCCGGCCAGCGGTGCGTCCAGTACCAGCGCAGCCCCTCCTGCTCGTCGGTGGTCAGCGCCGGGTCGTGAGCACTGACGTGGACCTGGTCCGGGAACACGCGCACCTGCAGGCTCTGGGCGTCCTGCCCGAAGCGGGCCTCCAGCCGGACCGGAAGCATCAGCACGGGATGGGCAGCGGACAGCGAGCCCACCGCCTGTTCCGGCCGCCTGCCGCGGACCAGCTCGTCGGCGAGATCACCCACCCGGCGGCGCAGCTCGGCGCCGGAGTCGACCAGCGTGGCGCGGTCGGCCGCCAGGCGCCGCGCGTCCGCGGTGGCGGCAGCGGCACCTGCCTCATCCCCCCGGGCGACCAGCGCATCGCGCCTGGCCTGCGCGTCGGTCAGCGCGCCCGTCACTTCCCGCAGCCGCGCCTCGCTGCGCAGCGCCCCGGCCCGGGTGGCCGAGATCGCGCTCAGATCCAGATTCGGCATTCGCGGTCCTCGGGTTTCCTCACTGCTGCACCGGAAGCGGTGCGACCAGATGCTTGGCATGGACGTACAGCGCGAACGGCCGCTGGAACAGCGCGGCCGCGACCCCGCCCCCTTCGCCGGGACTCGGCAGCAGCCCCAGGCCTGACAGGACGGGATGGGTCAGGTAGCCCCCGGGGTCGACCCCGGTGTCCGGCCAGGCCACGTCGCTCCAGCTGGCCGGCCTGACCCCGGCGGCGCGCTCGGTGGTCTCGTCCAGCCCGAAACGCGGCTCGGTGACCGGCTCCATCAGCGCGAAGAACCAGCCTTCCCCGACGGTGAGGTCGGTGTCGACGAGCGGGAACCCGAAGAAGCTGACGTCGGGGTCGAACTGGCCGGAGAAGACCGGCTCGAGAGCGTCGTCGGGGTCCCGACTGGGCTCACGACTGCTCTTCGCGCGCAGGGCGAGCACGATGGTGTTCGGGTAGCGCCTCAGCAGGTCGCCCCGCAGCAGCAGGACGAGGTTCCCCTTCGGATCCGACGTCTGAGCCGCGAGTCCACCTGAGCGCCACTCGTGCAGCGGAGGTATGTCGTCGCGGGAGTCACGCCTGCTCCAGAACCTCCGGAACGGCGTCCCCCGGCTGTCGGTCGGGTAGCCGCGCCACAGCAGCTCCCGGTTGGTCTCGTGGTTCAGCCCCGCCATGAAGCTCGCGATGAAGCGCGGGTTCGTCTCGAGCAGGGTCACCGAGTCGGTGGGGATCTCGTCGATACCGGGACAGAAGCGGGTGCGGTCGTAGTCGGCGAGGTAGCCGGAGGCGGGCGTGGCGAAGACGGGGTACGTCATGACGCGGTCCACCTGGGGAGGTGTCCACCAGCCGTCGACGGCGAACCGGGGCGGCCGGGCGAAGCTGCCGACCGGCCGGCCCGCCAGGGAGACCAGGGCGTCGCGGCGCAGCGGCTGGCTGACCGCCGGGTCCGCGTAGGTACGGACGGTGTTCATCGCTGCAGCCAGGTCGAAGGGCACCAGCGTGGCGACCGGCTTCGCGACACCGAGCACGGTGTGCGCCAGCTGGGAGGCGACCGCGGTCTCGAAACGCTGGATGACGGCTTCGTCGCGGATCAGCGGAGGCACCACGAGCCCGCCCGCGCCGGGCCCAGCGGGTCCTGCGGGCGTGCCGGGCGTGCCGGGCGCCGCCGGAGCTGTGGCGCCGGTGTCGACCCGGCCGATCGCAAAGTTGCGTCCGATCGGCGTGCTGCGTCCCATCGCACCGGTGCGCCCGATCGGAATGTTGGGCCTGCCGGGCTCGGTCCGGATCACAACCCTGCCTCCGGCATCGAGGTCGACCACCCGCGCGGTGACCGCCCGCTCAGGCGAGGCCGCCGGGGTCGTGGTGCCCGGCAGGATCTGCGGCCCGGTCACGAGCAGGCCCAGCCCGCGACTGCGGGTTGCGCCAGTCGACTGGGGAGACGTGGCCGTGGCCGCGGCCGCTGCGGACACCATGCCGTCCAGAACCGCGGCCGTGGACGCGACCGACATCACCGCCGCGTCGGCCGGCGACCCTGCCGCCGTCGCGCCCCGCACCGACTCCCGGGCCTGGGCCGCCAGGTCACGGGCAGCGTCCAGGTGCGCCTGTCCCAGCAGGCCCGTCCCGCGGACCTCGGGGCGCAGCGTCAGCCAGCTGCGGTCATCGGGTGGCGGCTGGGGCGGGAGACCACGTGCGGAGGAGGTCAGGATCGCCAGCGCGGAGGGGGCGACCGCCACCGGCAGGCCGATCCCTCGCAGGTCCCCGACCCCCTCGAAGGCGGAGGACGGAGCTCCGGTGATGACCGGGCGGTCGAATCGCGTGGGGTCCACGCCGGCGAAGCCTGCGGACAGCGCCGCCACCGTCGTGGTACGAAGCCGGGCGGGAGCGACTCCCAGACGCCGGGCCGCGTTCGCGACCCCCGTGCCCGATGGGGACACGGCGCGTCGCAGGCCGGGGTCCAGTACCGCGTCGGGCAGTGACGTCGCCCGTACCCGGGCCACGAGGCTCCGCCCTGCCACGGGCAGGCGCGCTGCCATCGGAGCCGTGAGCCCGAGCAGGCCGGCGTGGGGCATCCGCTCGATGTGACGGCGGTGGAACGACCGCGACACAAGCATGGACAGCGCCGCCCGCTGCAGTGCCGCCTCGGCCTGCAGGACATCCCCGACCTGCTGCCAGGCGGCGTGGACGACCTCCTCCTGCCGTTCCCGCAGCACGTCTGCCCCCAGGCCGGCAGCGACCCGGGGGCGAGGGTCCAGGTTCAGCTCCCGGAACCACTCGGGGTCGCTGTCACGGACCTGCCACCTGCGTTGATGGGCGGAGGCGTACACGGGAGGGCCGACCGGCTGCCGCGATGCGTCCAGCAGGGTCTGACCGTCCAGCACGCCGTCCGCGGCATCCGCGAGCGTACGGGTGAGCTCTGTGAGTCCCGTCCTGAGAGCGTCAGGTACCTGCGCCAACGTCCCGTCGCTGCCGGCAGGTGCGCGCAGCGCGCCGTCCATGTCGAGCACCCTGGACTGCCCGTCCGGGACCCGCAGCGGCGGCGCCGACTCCCCCACGTGCATCGGTACCAGGCCGACCCGCGCCGATGCCTGGTACGGCTTCAGCCGTCGTGCCAGGGACTCGAAGTCGCCTTCCACACCGGTCTGGAACTCCCAGTGGTAGTACACCGGCAGCGTGACCGCATCGGGCGAGGCCCACGCCGGGCCCAGGTCCGCCCCAGGGTCGGGGGTCCCGCCGAGCCCCCGTGTCACCCCGGCGTCGTAGGCGGGCACCAGCGCCGCGACCCAGCGGCGGCCCGCTTCGAGCCGCCGGGGGCAGACCAGCCGGGATACGTTGCCGTCCGGGTGGTCCGCCAGTCCCGCACCGACCGCGGCCGGGCTCGCATTCCCGGCGTCGGAGTCCAGCAGCTGCGCATGGCCCCATGCCCAGGCCTCGGCGAGATCCGGGAGCTCCTCCGCCGCTCCGGAGTCGATCCGCAGCTGCGGCAGCGGAGCACCCGGGGGCACGTTCAGGCGAACTCCGGGTCGGTCCTCCACGACGACCAGCACCAGCCATGGCGCGAGCCGCTGGTCCGCGGGCGCCCCCGCCGGGGTGAACAGCCAGGGAAGCTCGGGGGCGTCGAAGTCGACCGCCGCCAGGTAGTTCGGCTCCACGTTGGTGGCGTGGCGCTGCGGGAAGGTACGGATGACCTGGGTCGGGTCCAGCCCGATCACGTCACCAGGACCGTGCAGCCGAGCCGTCGTCTGCGCCTCGCCCGCGCCGGCGACGACGACCTTCACGGCGACCTCCGCCCGTGCGGGCAGCGGCGCGGCAGCCGCGGCGCCGGGTAGCGCGGCCGCCAGCCCGCGGCGGGACCACGGCAGGAACCGGTACACGGTCGCAGCCATCGTTACTCCACCCCCGTAGCAGAAAGCCCCGTGGCAGAAAGCCCCGTCACAAGCAGCCGCGTCACAGCAGGGCCCGTCACAGCGTCGCCGTCTCGTACGCGGCCATGACGATGCCGCCGAGCTCGCGCGCCTGCTGTGCGGCGACCGCCTCGGAGGCCCGCAGCGGGCCGGCCATGTCCACCATCTCGTGCAGGTCGTCCGGGGCGACCACCACCAGCGGAGCTTCGATCTGAACGGAGGCGGAACCGGGCCCGCCGTGCGTCAGCCGGTGTGCCGCCGCCCGGGCCGACCGCGCCGCGGCCCCCTGCGAGACATGCAGCGCGAGGAGGTCGTCCGGAAGCGCACGGGCGGTCAGCGCGATGCTCGCCCACGGGAAGCGTGCGATGAGTGGTTCGGGCTCGAGGATCTTCTCCTCGTACTCGGCACTCACCTGCTGCGAGGACGGCGGCACGAGGTAGTCGCTGGTCCCCACAGTGACACCGCAGGGGTAGCGCTCGAAGGACCGGCCCGCCAGCTTCTCGGCCTCGCTGAGCTCCATGTACTGCCCCCGCGCGAAGTGGTCCAGGACCGGTTCGCTGGCGGTGGTCTCGACGCTGTTGACCGTGACGGAGCTGACGGCGAACTGGGCGGTGCCCTCGGTGAGCCGCTTGGTGCCCATCCGGTCGATCTGTACACCCAGCGGTACGGCACTCTGCCGGACGGTCAGCCGCCCGAGCGGGTGGGCCAGGGGCAGCGTCTCCCCCGTCACGGTCGCCAGCGTGACCAGCGCCGACCCGCCGACCGGCGCCTCCGGCAGCAGCCGTACCGGGTCGTTGAGCTCCGCGAGCAGCTCCGTGGCCGCGCTGACGGAACCCGGGTCGATCGCCGGGGCACTCCCCCACTTCTCGTCGAAGCCGATCTCGCAGTCCCAGAAGAGCACCGAGAACGAGAAGGACCCGACCGCGTGCCACTCCCCCGGGCCCTCCAGCGACATGGCGACCGTCACGGCGAGCAGCGTCGCCCCGAAGGCCTTGACCGACACCGCGAAGCCCAGTGCGACGATGAACCGGAACCGCGGGGTCAGGTACAGCAGCGCGTCGAAGCCCAGCCAGCCCTCGATGCTGGCTACTCCCAGGTCCGCGGACATCGCCACCCGGAACCCGCCCTGGACGGAGTTGCTGGTGACGGCGAAGTAGTTCTCGCACCGCATCTTGATCGGACCGATCCCGAACGAGACGGCCAGCCGCTCGAGCTGCGGCGGCACCCCCGCCGGGACGTCGGTGAACGCGGGGTGGAAGCCACCCGCGGAGAGCACGAAGGACGGCTCGTCCCCGAACCGCATCGCCAGCAGCAGCTCACCGGAGAGGTTGAGCTGGGCGAACCCTTCGATGCCGACGAAGGAGTCGCGCAGCCGCGCTCGGATCAGCAGGAACTTCTCCTCGGCGTCGTAGAAGCCCACGACGTCGATCAGGAGCTTGAGGATCGCGGGGACCCCGGTCGCCTTGGGCGGCAGCTGCGCCAGGAGCTGGCCGAGCAGGATGACCTTGGTCAGCGTCGGGGGCTTGTCCCCGCCCAGGGCGTTGCGGACCTCGAAGACGAGGCCGAGGCGGATGTAGACGATGGGCGGCTGGCTGAAGGCCAGCTCGAGCATCGGACCGAGCAGCAGCGAGTCCGGCTCGACCGGGAACAGCTGCCGGTAGCGGTTGATGATGCGGGGAGCGTCGCCGACCGGGTTGTCCGGGAAGAGGATGTCGTCCAGCGCCCCGCTCTTCATGCCGGAGGTCAGCGCATCGAGGTCGGCGCGGTGGTGCAGCCCGATGAGGCCACCGATGCCGGTGAGGAAGATTCCGAAGGCGATGTGGACCGCGAACTGGCCGTAGATCACCAGCAGCAGCGACCAGCCCTCGCTGCCGTCCGGGCGCCGGGTCGTGATCAGGGCGATCGCCTTGACGCTGAACACGCCGAGGAACGCCAGCTCCAGGGCACCCGCGTACTCGCCACGGTCGGCGTCCACGAACAGGTAGCCGCCGCCCTTCACCACTCCGGCATCCAGGCGCAGCCCGATCCCCTTCGGGGGCAGGAAGGTGACCAGGGCGCCGATGTCCGCGCCCTCGGTGAGGCTGGTCAGGTCCGCGGCCACGCCCAGCTGGTCGACCGAGGCCTGGAACGGCCCGAGCTTCACTGCGAACCCGCCGCGCAGCTCCACCAGCACCCGCTGCTCGAGCCGCAGCTCCAGGGCAACGTACTGCACCGTGAACACGCCGAACACCGACGCCGCGACCGGGAGGTTGACCTTCAGGCCGGTCCCTCCGTCGAAGCGCACCCCACTCGCGGTGTCGGCCAGCAGTCCCAGATCGAACGGAACCTCCACGGTCCCGCCCGGGAGGTTGCGCAGGAACCCGTCGCCCTGCCCGAGTGCCAGGACCAGCTTTCCGCGTCGCGCGGTGAGCCGGAACCCTGCGTGGTCTGCCCCGACCTCGAGGCCCCAGGCCAGGGCTCCGACCTCGAGTCGCGTGCCGTCGGAGGTGCCCAGCAGCAAGGCCGGACGGCCGACGGAGCCCTCGGCCGGCTCGGTACGCAGAGCCACCGACGGCGTCGCGCCCGAGAGCGCGCGCGGCTGGCCCGCACCCAGGTAGAGGGTGAACGCGCCGTGCACGCCGGCGGTGAACGTGTAGGTGGTGTCCCCTTCGGTGTGCTCGACCTCCAGCACACCGCCGAGGGACAGGACAACCCCCGGCCCGCCGTGCTCGGCAGGCACGCCGACCAGGGTCAGCACCGGCTGGGCCACCAGTCCCGGGATGTGGAAGCGCACCGACAGGCTGCGCGCCGCGACCGACACCGACTCGGGGTCGTCGCCGGGTTCCGGGTCCCACCCGTACACCGCGTCGATGCGGCCCCCGACGGCACCGACGAGGCTGTCCAGCGCCACGACCGTGGTGCCCACCAGGAACGAGATCCGGTCCACCACCTCGGCGGCGTCCGCGGCGACCTCGCCCTCCAGCAGCCGACCCAGCGGACCCAGGTCGAGGGCTGCGAGCGCCTCCTCGTCCTCGGTCAGTAGTCCGGCCAGGCTGCACAACCCGTACGCGGCGGGGTTGCGGGCCCGCAGCGAGTCAGCGACCCAGACCCGGAACATCAGCCAGAGCACGTCCTGCGCCGAGAGGCCTTCCGCCTTCACCGCGTCCGCGAAGGTCAGGCCGGTGTCGACCAGCGCCGCGACTTCAGCCACGGTGGCCGCCAGGGCGGCCTCGTCCACATCCTGCTTGGCTACGAACTCGTCGATCTTCGCGGTGGTTCCCGGGTCAGCCTTTTGCGGCGTGGCGGGGGCGTCGGCGTTCAGCCCGAGGTCGGCGCGGATCTGCTCGGACAGTGCGGGGTCGGAGAACGTCGCCTCCACCCACTCGACGACGTCCTCGGCCCACGCGGCGACCTTCTGGAAGACGTTCGGCTTCTTCTCCTCGGGCATCCGGGTCACGCTCCCGTCGTCAGGGTCGGCGGTGGGGCGGCTGCGGACGGGGCGAAGTCGACGGTGTGGTGGGTGAAGGGCGAGCCGGTGGTGCCGTCGCCGACCGGGGAGGTCACGGCGTGGGTGACCCGGTGCTCGGCACCGCCGGAGGGCTCGAAGGACACCGTTCCGACGTTGCTGCGGAACACCATCAGCCGGACGAGGTCGGTCTCGTCGGTGACCAGGGCCGCATGGGCGGCGGCGATGAGCGCGTACGCGGCGATCGGGTCGCCCGGGTTCCACGGCGGCAGCGCTACGGGCGGGGCCGGTGCGCCGACGCCCCGGGAGGCGCGCTCGTCACGCAGGACGGAGATCCGGTACCGCACATCGGGCGGCTTGGCGCCATCGAGCTGCGTCCCACCCGGCCAGCCGCCTGCGGGCAGGTAGGCCGGCTTGTGGCGGAGCCGGCCCCTGCGCCCGGGGCTGATGTGCGCTCCCTGCGGCAGCACGATCCCGTGGTCGCCGTCCCAGCCGAGACGCTCGACCGCACGTCCCTGCAGCAGCCGCTGCGCACTGCGCGACCCCCGCAGCACCGCGCGCATCGTGGGCTCCGGCTCGTTCTTCGACGCGCTGGCCGTGCACTGCAGGATCCGGCTGTCGACGGTGTCGTCACCCTTGGCCCACACGTCGCAGACCAGACTGGATGCGAAGTGCACGTCGCCGCTGAGCACGACGACCCGTGGGTACGTGGCCAGTCGGCGAAGCAGCTGGTGGAAGGCGGGCTCGTTGGCGCCCCACCCTTCGATGTCCCACTCCTCCGCGCCGACGATCTGCGGCCTGGGGTTGGTCGGGTCGAACGCCTCGGTACCGGACATGTGGGTCTTGAGGTCGAACACGGCCGCGGCCATGGGCTGGACCAGGGCGTCGAAGATCCGGGGGAACAGGACGGGTGCGGCGGACACCACGACGAGCAGCTCACGCCCGTCGGCCAGCGGCCCGGCCGGAAGCATCGCGTCCAGCGCCTTCCCCAGCAGCTTGGGCGGGCTGTGTCGGACCGCCGAGTCGTACGTTCGGCGGGTCCGCGTGTCCAGGACGACAACCTTGTGTCGCGGCCCGTCCACGACGTAGTGGAACCGCACCAAGGGCTCCGCGGTCGGGCTGGTGAGACCGAGGTCTTCGTCCACGTCGTTCTCGTGGCCGACCGTGGGGCTGTCGCGGTCTGCCAGCAGGGTCTCGACGTGCTGCTGGAAGGCCAGCTCCGGAGGGTTCGCGGCGATCGTCGCGATGTCGCTGCCCCACCGGGTGGGGTCGTTGCCGGGGGCCTGGAAGGCGGCGTAGGCCATCAGGCCGTTGCGGATCACGGACCGGCCCAGCGGTGCGGTGAGCACGCGGGTGCGCCAGGGTGCGGACAGGTACCAGTCGTCAGTGATCTCGTGGTCGTCGAAGACCATGTACGTGGGCGTGTTGGCCAGCACCCGGGCGACCTTCGGCACGGCGAGCGCGAATGCCGTCACCGCCTTGGCCTCGTCGCCGGTGTTGCCCGCACCCTCGACCTCAGCCTTCTCGTCGTGCGCGCGCCACGTCGCGGTGTCCCCGTACCGGCCCTCGAAGTCGGTCAGGTGCCGGGCCGCCAGGTCTGCCGGCGGAACCGTCACGAACAGCTCGTCGCGGCCCGCCAGTGCACGCCACACCCGCGGGCTCCAGGCGGCGAGATACATCGCGGCGAACTCCCCGAAGCCGAGCAGGTGGCTGCCGCCGGCCGAGGTGGAGAACTTGGCCACCTCCAGGACCAGACGCCCGCGCCGCATGGCCGGGAGGTCGGTGACCTTGGTACGGGTGGTGCCCGCCCCGGCGGCGCCGCCCGCCATCGGGACAGTCTCCTCGTAGCCGAGCAGCTCAGTCCCGAGCCGGGTCAGCATCGGCAGCAGGGGTGCTGCCACGTCGTCGGCGTAGATCTGGTCACCGGTCAGGAACAGCTGATGGGGCCGGTCGACCGGGCTGAGGCGCTCGTCGCCGATGAGGTCGTCCAGCCAGGGCAGCGCATCCGGCCCGAGCCCGTGCGGCTTGCGGCAGGAGGTGTGCACCA
Organism: uncultured Actinomycetota bacterium; assembly: GCA_963752715.1. Lineage (GTDB taxonomy): Bacteria > Actinomycetota > Actinomycetes > Mycobacteriales > CAVVZQ01 > CAVVZQ01. Next base: position 71,235 of record CAVVZQ010000007.1, read on the forward strand.
GCTTCAGGTCGGCCAGCGTGGCCGGCGGCGTGACGAAGGAAGGCAGTCGGTCGGGAAGGTAGCCCAGCGCCAGCCGTCCCGGTGCGGCTGCGTCGATGCCGTCACCACCGGAGGCGTCGGACAGCAGCCCCAGCTCCTTCAGCCCCCCGTGGCCCAACACGCTGATGTCGTAGGAGTAGTACGAGCCCGGTACAAAGGCTCCCACGGTGACGGCTGCGGTGACGGTGGCCACGTGCAGGTGGTCACCGAAGGCCCGCGTGCCGGTGGCGCTGCTGTGGGCCACGAAGGCGTCCCCGGAGACCACCGCTCCGTCGCCGGCGCTGAGCTGGTCGCCGGAGAACACCCACGCCTCGAGGGTGGCCGGCTCCGAGAAGGCCATCCAGAACGTGGCGCTGCGGGAGTCCACCCGGCGCACGATGGGGCCAGCGAGGAGGAACGGTAGGGCCAAGGCCCCTCCCGCGGGTGGGAGACCAATGGGGGCGGGCCAGGCGTGACGGGTGTCGGTGCCTATGCCGTCACCTATGCCGTCGCGTCCGGGCGAACAGGACGCTACACCCGCCGATCCCTGCTGGGAAGCCCCGCTGCGGAGCCTGGGAGCGACATCTCTCAGACGCTGCCGGACCCACCCTGACTCGGGGGCTTGTTGACACGACGAAGCACGAACGAGGCGAGGCTCACCACGATCAGGGTTCCGATCAGCGCTCCGATCACGCCGCCCCAGTCGAAGACGTCCTCGTCTCCGATCCCCAGGAGTCCCGTGAAGATCCAGTAGCCGAGCAGAGCGCCGAGCAGGCCGAGAATCAGGCTGAGCCCCCAGGACTGCCAGCCGGACATGTTGCGGAACGCATCTCCCGGCGTGAGTATGCGGGCGACAACGCCGCAGAACATCCCCAGTGCAGCTGCGGCAAGAAGACTTCCGATGTCCATGGCCCACTCCTACCGTCGCCGGCGTGTCCGCGGTTCGCGGGCAGGCGCCTCGAATCCGGCCATCCTAGTCCTGGTCTACGCGCGCCTTGCTCACAGCCACCGGCGGCGCCGGAACAGCACGTAGAGGAAGACCGCGACCCCGCCCCACAGGGCGGTGCTGAACACGAAGCCCCAGTGCGTGCCGAAGCCCGGGTAGGCCAGGTTCTGGCCGTAGAACCCGGTGACCGCCGTCGGCACCGCGATGATCGCCGCCCAGGCGGCGAGCTTCTTCGTCACGGTGTTCAGCGAGTGGTCCGCCAGGGCGATGCGCGCCTCGTACAGGGTGGCCAGCAGCTCCCGCAGACCTTCCAGGTTCTCCACGACCCGAATGGTGTGGTCGTAGACGTCCTGGTAGAGCCGCATGGTTGCGGTGTCGACCTCGACCTCGTCGTCCTCATCTCCGCGCATCGCCGAGAGCACGACCTCGCGCATCGGGCCCGCCACCCGCCACAGTCGGACCAGCGACTTGCGCGTGGCGTAGGAGCTGCGCTGCAGCTGGCGCGGATCGAGATCGGTCGGTCCTTCGAAGACGGTGTCCTCGAGCAGGTCGACCCGCTCGGTCAGCTCGTCGGTCGCGCTCAGGTGGCTGTCCACGATCTGGTCCAGCACGGTGTGCAGCAGTCCAGCGGTCCCGTGCTGGTGGATCGAGGACTGCTGGGGCTGCTGGTCCCAGTGCCTGATCAGGGCCGAGGAACCGAGGCCTCCGCGGTCCACGAGGACGAGGAACTGGCGGCTGACGAACACCGGGACCCCGATCAGCCGCATTCCCTCCTGATCCGACTCGGGCTCTCCCAGGGGCGTCAGGTCGAGGTGGGCGGCGTACAGATACACGAAGACGTGGCCGGGATAGCGCTCGTACTTCGTGCGCTGCCGCAGCTCGTCGTACGGGGCAGGCTCTCGTACGGCGTCCTCGACCGCGTTGGAGTGGAGGCCGAGGATGCCTGCCACCTCGGGCAGCTCATCGGGGGCGACTTCCAGGAACAGCACCGACGTCCGCTCGGCGAACGCCGCGGACAGCCCCTCGGTTCCCGTCAGCGGGCTCACCGCGCCGTCCGCCCGCCAGACCCGGCCATGCACGCAGCCACCCTAGCGGCGCGGCCTTCAGAACCGTTCCAGGAGCGTCCCTACCTCGTCATGCAGCGAGGCCCCTGCCAGCTCCCGGGCCTCCTCACGCCGCACCGCGAGAAACGCCCGAGCCAGGTCCGGGCCGAGCGCGGCGAGCAGCACCTCGTCCCGCTCCAGCGCGGCGACCGCTTCGTCCAGGTCCGTGGGCAGCCGCTCGCTTCCCGGCACCGTCGCGGGATCGACCTGGCTCGGCGGCGGGAGCTGTCTTTCGGCCCGGATTCCGTCCAGCCCCGCGGCCAGGACCGCCCCGAGCGCGAGGTACGGATTCGCTGCCGCGTCCACCGTCTTAACCTCGACATGCGTCGGCGTCGGGCCCGTGGGCTCGGTCGGCACGCGCACCGCCGCCTCGCGGTTGTCGTACCCCCAGCTCAGGAAGGCCCCGCTCCAGGAGTGGGGCTGAAGGCGACGGTAGGAGTTCGGGCTGGGTGTCGTCACAGCCATCAGGGCAGGCAGGTGGGCCAGGACGCCCGCGACGAAGTGACGTCCCACCTCGGACAGCGCGCCGTCCGCCGGCAGCACGTTGCTGCCGTCCCGCCACAGGCTCAGGTGCAGGTGACACCCACTGCCCGCCGCGGTGTCGAAGACCTTCGGCAGGAACGATCCGACGAGGCCGTGCCGGGCGGCGACCGCCCGTACGGTCTCCCGGAGCATCACGGCCTGGTCGGCGGCACACATCGGCGCGGCGTGGTCGACGGAGATCTCGTGCTGGCCGGGGCCCGACTCCGGGTAGTACCGCAGCACACCCACACCCTGCTCGACCAGTGCGTCGGTAACCTCGTCGATCACCGCTCGGGCGGCGTCCATGCCCGAGGTGGCGGCGAACAGGGAGCGCTCCGTCGCCACGACCGTCCCGTCCGGCTCACTTCGCAGCAGGTAGAACTCGTGCTCGAAGGCGGCCCGAGCCGTCAGGCCGTGCTCCGCCAGAGCGGCTTCCGACCTGCGCAGGAACTCACGGGGACAGCAGGACCACGCGCCGTCGCGGGTCACGAGGTCCGCCATCACCCGGACGTGCCCGGGCGCGTACGGCAGGGGGGTCGCGGTCGACCAGTCGGGGTGCAGCCACACCTCCCCCACGGGGCCCAGCCCACTGCCCGGCGCGGGGGCGTCCACCAGGGACGTGACCGCCTGCTGCGCGGTCGAGATCCCGATCCCGCGGTCCCGGTGTGCCGCGAGGTGGGCCCGGTGGAACGCCTTGGCCCTGACCTGGTTGGCGTTGTCGCACCACACCAGCCGGACGAACCTGGTCCCCCATGCCTCGAGGCGGGCGGCCAGCGCGTCCTGCGAGTCCGCGAGCGCCGGGCCGGAGTCGGCGGTCCGGTCGGTCCATCGCCCATCGCCTCTCGTCGGAAGTCTGGATCATCTCCCACCTGGAACTCGGGCGTCTACCACTGGGGCCAGAAGGTCGCTGTCGTGCCGTCGAAGCTGGGGACAGGAGGCGTACGCCCGCAGCGACCGATGGTGGCGCAGTCTCGGCGCGCAGGGAAGGCAGGCGTTCCTCGCCGAGAGCGAGGCCCTCGCCCACGACTGGCAGCACGCCTTCCGGACGGGACTGGCCGTCGACAGCGAGCAGGTCGCCGCTCTGGCGGCGCGACACGTGGCCTGGATCGCCGCCAGCTGGGGAGGGGTGGAGCCGACCCGGGAACAGATCGCGGGACTGGCCGATATGTACGTGGCCGACGACCGATTCGCAGCCGTCTACGGCGGGCCGGAGGGGGCGCGCTATTCCCGGAAGGCACACCCGAGCAGGTGGTCGTTGACCACGCCGGTGGCCTGCATGTGCGCGTAGAGCACGGTCGGGCCGAGGAACCGAAAGCCCCTGGCCTTGAGATCCTTCGCCAGCGCACGCGAGGCGGGCGTGGCCGCGGGCACATCCGCGATGCGTCGGGGCGCCGGGCGCTCGGCGCCCGACTCTGCATCGTCATCGGGTACGACCGAGCCGAACAGTGTCACCAGCGACGACCCCTCCGCATGGAGCCGCAGCTACCGCCTGTGCGTTGCCGATCGTCGCCTCGATCTTGGCCCGGTTCCGGATGATCCCCGCGTCCCCCAGCAGACGCTCGACGTCCCGGGTGCCGTAGCCGGCGATCGCCTCGGCGTCGAAGTTGTCGAAGGCGGCGCGAAACCCCTCGCGCCTACGCAGGATGGTCAGCCACGACAGCCCGGCCTGGAAGGACTCCAGCACGAGCATCTCGAACATCGCGCGCTCGTCCGACACCGGACGGCCCCACTCCTCGTCGTGATAGGCGAGGTAGAGCGGGTCGGAGCCGGGCCACCAGCACCGCACCAGGCCGTCGGCGCCGACCTGCAGCCCGTCGCCGAGACCATCTGCTACCGCTGCCGCCATGCCTGGCAGCGTACGGCGGGACCCCCGGCAGCAGCGACTAGTCTGCGGTCCGTGAGCAGGGGATCCGCTTGCCGGGTCCGTGACCAGGAGGATGGTGCCGCTTGGCAGTTTCGGCAGGGTTGGCGGACGCGGCGAGCGAGGGACGGGAGCCGGAGGCGCGGGGGCGCCCCGGTACGACGCTGCCCACGGCGGGCGACTCCGTGTTCGCGGTGTTCCCGACCGAACGCGGGGCCGCCGAGGCAGCCGTCGAGGCGCAGCGCGCTGTCGCTAACGAGCCGTGGCCGGGTGGTCGGCGACTGCTGGTACGGATGGGCATCCACACCGGCGAGGCCAGCCTGGGCGGGGACGACTACGTCGGGCTGGACGTGCACCGGGCCGCGCGCATCAGTGCCGCGGCCCACGGCGGGCAGGTGCTGGTCTGAGGGCCTCCTTCCCACCACGGCGGTCGCTCGGCGGCGTACCGGTGATCCTTCCGATGTCCCGCAGCAGCTTCGTCCCCCGGCCGGAGGTCGACGCGGTCGCCTCGCTGCTGGCGCAGGAGCGACTGGTCACACTCACCGGCCCGGGCGGTACGGGCAAGACCCGGCTGGCGGTGGAGGTCGCTCGGCGGTCCAAGGACGCCTTCCTCGACGGCGTCGTCTTCGTCGGCCTGGCAGGGGTGCGCCAGCCGGCCCTGGTCCCGGCAGCCGTCGTCGACGTGCTGGGCCTGACGTCGGGCGCGGCGTCGCCGTCCCAGCGGCTGAAGCGCTACCTGGACGGCTGACGTGTGCTGCTCGTACTGGACAACTTCGAGCAGGTGCTCGATGCCGCCGATCTGGTCGAGGGGACCGACCAGAGAGCCACCGCCGAGCTGCACCAGGCGCGGCGCGAGGCGCAGCAGGCCGGTGACCGCCGCCTGGAGGCATGGGCGGTCTGGGGTCTGTCCGACATCGGGGTGGCCATGGGCGACTGGGACCTCGCGGCCCGCATCTTCGGTCCCGCGAGGCTTCCGGTCACCGACGACACCTTCGTGGGGGCCGGCGTCACCCAGACCTACACGTTCGTCACCCGCGTGCCGTACGACTGCCGGTTCCTGCTGGTATGGGCGGGCGCCTGATCCTCGAGCAGGCCAAGCACCTTCGTCGTCGTGGACCAGCTCCGAATGGTCATCTGCTGATACTCAGGCTTCCCGACAATCGTGCTCAGCCGACTCTGCGTACGACGGGCGCTGAGCCGCTGGAAGTACAACACACCGCTGCCGGGCCACGCCTCGTCGACGCCCTCGCGGAGGGTGACGACCTGCATCGCCTGGTCGCTCGTCAGTGGTGTCTTCAGGAAGATCACGTCGCTGTGGAAGGTGTCGGGCGCTGTCCCGAACCCCTCTGGGGCCTTCGCCACAACCTGGCTCATCTGCTCTCGTGCGCGCACGACGACGACCAGCTGCAGCCCAAGGCGGCGGTGCAGCATGGCCTCAATTTCCGACTCGAGCTGGGTGCCCGACTCGAGCTGGGTGACCGACGCGAGCTGGGTGCCGGACACCTCAGCATCGAAGAGCACGTTGCCCGACTGGATGTACGTGGCGACCGACTCGTAGCCCGCGTCCTGGAACGCGGCCCGCAGGTCCCGCATTGCGACCTTGTTGCGCCCGCCCACGTTGATGCCGCGCAGCAGCGCCACGAATCTGGTCACGACACCGACCGTACGCAGCACCGCCCGGGTCGCCCAGCGTGCGGCTCAGCCTCCGCCGTTCAGCCGATGCGCCGTCGGCCCCTCGCTGGACGATGGTCAGCAGTCTGTCTCGCGCCATGTGAACGTGACTCCGGTGCCCATCGACACCTCCACGCAGCGTCGCATCGCATAGGGGTTCTCGGAGTCCTCGATCCACATCCGGGCCGTGAACCGCGTACCGGGGACCACCAGACCGGCGTCGCTGGTGTACACCTGACCTTCCCCGTACGTGGCGATGAGCTCGCTGCGCAGGGCAGGCAGCACGTCGGCCACCTCGGGGAGGCTGGCCACCACGGGGTCGACGGGTGGGCTGTGACCCGACCATGTGGCGGCGACTTCGGCCGCCGGATAGACAGTGGTGCACGGCACCCCGTCACCGCCGACATCCATGCGCGCAGGCCGAGCCTCCAGGTACCAGTAGTACACGGCCTCGGTGTAGGACAGCCCCGGCATGCCGTCGAAGGACTCGCCACGGGGATCGGTGGTCAGGTCGCGGCAGAGCAGCCCGGGAACGTAGGCGTCCAGCTGTACGGCGTCGCAGCACCCTGCGATCGCGTAGGCGTAGTGTCCCCGGTCGTCGAGCACGACCACCTGGACGGCGCCGAACTCCAGCGGCTCGTCGGGAATGAAGATGCAGCTGAACGCGCTTCCGTAGCCGACCGGACGGTCGGGCGGGCAGCTCCACGCACCCGGCCCGTACTCCGCAACGAGCGTCCGGCGCACCTCGGTTCCGATCGCCGAGATCGTCGTCAGGTCACGGGTCGCGTCGGCAGGGGACGTTTCCGACGGGGAGGGCGCGGCTGTCGGCGAGGGACAGAGGGACCTGACGTGGGACCTCCGTCGTCGCCGGTACCACCCACCAGAAACCACACGAGAAGGCCGGCAGCGGCGGCTGCCGTCGCCCCGAGAACGACCCACAGCCACGACGGCGTCCGCCGGGGAGCACTACCGGTCGCGCTCACACTGTCAGGGTGACACCTGACGGCCCCGAGGGATCGGAGATCGTACGACGCCGTGTCCGGGAGCGGGGACCGACCGCGACCACAGCTTGCGAGAGGATCGCTCGGCTACGCAGGCGAGCCCGGCAGCCAATCGTCCTGAACGGCCTGGACGTGATCGAGTAGAAATCCTCCGTCCGGAACGCTGAACCGGGACGAGTCCGTCCTGGCGGGAACAAAGAGTCCGTCCTGGCGGGAACAAAGCAGGACTCCCAGACGTCCTAACTGACAGCAACCCCTCGGCGGGTCCGCACACGCCCTCCCCCCCGGCGCGTGTCTGGTGACCAACCCCCCTCGCCGGGGGGTTTGCCATGTTCCGGCACGCGAACCACGTCGGCAGTGCCGAGTCTCCTGGACCGGCACCGAGTCTTCGCGACCGCGCTCAGCCGCGCGCCTTCGCTGGCCCGTCAAGCAGGCGCGATACCCAGTTGCTGCATCATCGCCATGTTGTCCATGACTCCCCAGTGCTCAGCCACGAGGCCGTCGGCGATCCGGAACATGTCGATCCCGGGCATGTCGACGCTCCGTCCCGTTGCGGGGATGCCCATGAAGCTGCCTTGGTGCGTACCCGTCATACGGAATCGGCAGGCTGCCTTCTCCCCCTCGACCACGGTGTCCTCGACAGTCATCGTCAGGTCGGGGAACGCAGCGAACAAGCTCGTGAACATCTGCGCGACCCGGTGCCTGTCGCTGTCGCCCGGCGGTATGGGGAGGTCCTCATGCTCGATGAAGTCGTCCGCGACCAGGCTGAGCATCCGCTCGGCGTCCTGGGCGTTCACGGCGTCATAGAGGTTCCGGATGACATCTGGCATGTCGGACATGGACCGCTCCTGTGTCGAACCGACGTGGTGGCAGCCCGTGAGGCCGTGCGGCACTCACGAAGTGCAACAGCAGGCTAGTCGGTCCAGACCCCCCGTCGTGCGGGGGTCAGAAGGGTTGCGTACGAGCGATAGCCGGACTAACGTACAACCTGATGGTTGTATATCTCGAGAACGTGCCCGACGGGGCGCTCTCAGACGACGAGGTGGACCGGATATTCCGAGCCCTCGCCGACCGAACGCGGCGCGACATCGTACGGCGCACGCTCGGCAGCGAGGTGACGGTTTCGCAGCTGGCCGGCTGCTACGACATGTCGTTCGCGGCGGTGCAGAAGCACGTAGCAGTCCTGGAGGGAGCGGGGCTCGTGAGCAAGCATCCACACGGGCGGGAGCGCCGCGTCCAGGCAAACCCCGAGACCATCCATCGTGCCCAGCACCTGCTGGACCAGTTCGAGCAGCTCTGGCGGGAGCGGATATCCCGCCTCGACGGCCTGCTCGCCGAGGACGACACCTGACCCCCCACGACCGAAGGAGCGCCCCATGCCCATCACATCCGTCACCAAGGACCCCGAGGCACTGACGATGACCGTGGTCGCCGAGTTCCCCGTCCCCGTCCACCGACTCTGGGACGCCTACGCGGACCCACGCCAGCTCGAGCGGTTCTGGGGTCCGCCGACCTACCCCGCGAGGTTCTCCCGCCATGACATGCACGCCCCCGGTCGCAGCGACTACTGGATGACGGGACCGCAGGGCGACATCTCGCGTGGCTACTGGGAGTTCCTGGCGGTCAACCCTGGACGGTCCTTCGAGGTCCGCGACGGTTTCGCGAGCGAGGACGGCTCGGCCAACGCTGAGATGCCTTCGATGCGGATGGTCTTCACCTTCTCCGCGACCGACAGCGGGTCGAAGGTCACGACGACGACGTACTTCGCCTCGGTGGAGGACCTCGACCGGCTGATCTCCATGGGCATGGAGGAAGGCATGCGCCAGGCCATGGGTCAGATGGACGCCGTGCTCGCCGACCTGGTCTCGTTCGCCGCCGTGCGGGCCTGCGAGGCGCAGATTCTCAGCGACACGCAGGTACGCATCAGCCGGGTGATCCGCGGGACGGTGGAGCAGGTCTGGGATGCACACCACCGTGCCGATCTGATGCGCCGCTGGATGCTCGGCCCGGACGGCTGGGTCATGCCTGTGTGCGAGGTCGCGACCGAGGTGGGTCAGACGTACCGGTACGAGTGGGAGCACGAGGACGGCGGCCAGCGCTTCGGCTTCGAAGGCGAGCTGCTCGAGACCACGCCCCCGACACGCGCGGTGACGACCGAACAGATGATCGGCACCGGGGGTCCAGCCACGCGCAACGAGATGACCCTGACCCCGGTCGAGAGCGGCACCCTGCTCGCGGTTGTCATCACCTACCCCTCCGCCGAGGTCCGCGACATGGTTCTGGCCACCGGAATGACCGACGGCATGGAGGCCAGCTACGCCCGGCTGGAGTCCGAGCTCGATCTGCTCGCTAGGTAGCGGGTCAGCGGCTCAGCACTCCACGCGAGGGATTCCGCCGGTCGTATGGCCCGCGCCGGGCGGCTCGTCGAACAGCAGCTCGATGTCGTACACGCCGCGCGAGCCGCGAGGGCTCAGATGGCCCGGTCCTCGTGCGAACACGCCGAGCATGGCCGCGGCCGAGGCTGCCGCACAGGAATGGGAGCAGCGCTTCGACGTCGACATCTCGCTGCCGACTGAGGGCCTCGAGGAAGACACCGCAGCCTGACGTCCCGAGGCCCGGGAGTGGCCCACGCCGGACGCGTGATCCACCCAGCGACCCTGGTGCTGCTGTCGTACGGCCTCACCCAAGTTCCCGGGCTGCGCCGCTTCCTGTGACGTCCTGTCGTCAGACCAGCTGCCGCACCCGCGGAATGACCTCGGTCGCGTACAGCTCGATCGAGCGCATCAGCCGGCTGTGCGGGAGCGTTCCGGTGGAGTACTTCAGGTCCACGCGCTGGGCTCCCAGCTCGGTGACGGTAGATGCGATCCGACGGGCGACGGTCTCCGGCGAGCCGACGAGCAGCGACCCGGACCGCACCTCGGCGTCGAAGCGCTCCCGCGTGGGCGGTGGCCACCCTCGCTCGCGGCCGATCCGGCCGAACGCGGCCTGGTAGTGCGGCCACAGCTCGTCCGCGGCCTGCTCGTCGGTGTCGGCGATGTGGCCGGGCGAGTGGATGGACAGTGGCTGGGGAGCGTGGCCGAACTCCTGCAGTGCGCGACGGTACAGCTCGGCGAACGGACGGAACCGGCGTGGGTCGCCCCCGATGATGGCCAGCGCCATCGGCAGCTGGTGCCGGGCGGCCCGGACCACCGACTCCGGCGTGCCGCCGACCGCGACGCGCAGCGGGATGTGTCCCCGCTCCGTCTTGGGGTAGACCTGCTGCCGGTCCAGCGCGGACCGGGTCGTGCCGGACCACGTGACCGCTCCTTCCCCGAGGAGCCGAACGAGCAGGTCGAGCCTCTCTGCGAACAGCACGTCGTACTCGGCGAGGGAGTACCCGAACAGTGCGAACGACTCGGTGAACGAGCCACGGCCGGCGGTGATCTCCGCACGTCCCGAGGAGATCGCGTCGAGAATGGCGAAGCGCTCGTAGACCCGTACCGGGTCGTCGGTGGAGAGCACCGTGACCGCGGTACCCAGGGTGATCCGCTTGGTACGCGACGCGATGCCGGCCAGAACCATGTCAGGGGCAGGCACCGCGAAGTCGTCCCGATGGTGCTCCCCAACACTGAAGTGGTCCACCCCCAGGGAGTCGGCCAGCACGGCCTCCTCGGCGACGTTGCGGATCACCTGCCCAGCTGGCAGCGGTACGCCAGTGTCGTCGACGGTCATGTCCCCGAAGGTGTCCAAACCGAACTCGATACTTGTACCCTCCGCCACGCTGGCTCCCTCCGTCGCGCTTGCGACCTGTTGGGCCGTCCACAGCTACGCGCCGGTCGTCGGCCTGGTAGTGCCGGGCGAGGACGGTTGCGGCGAAACGTCGTACGGACTCCCGGTAGCCCTCCTGGCTCTCGGCGAAGCCGAAGTCCACTCCCGCCTGCCCTGTCGCGCACCTGCACGATACTGAACCGGCACGCCAACGCCAGTTGCCGCCGCTCAGGCGGGAGGCTTGGCCCATCTGGACCCCGCGGCTCCGACTGCGACGGCCCCGACGGCTGCGACCGAGGCGGCGACTGCCAAGGCGCCCGGGATGCCCAACGGCCGTGCCAGCAGTCCGAACACGATCGGGCCGCCACCGAGGCCGAGGTCCACGAACACGCTGAAGGTGGCCGCAGCCGCGCCCCGGTGCTCGGGGCCGAGCCGGGACATCAGCATGCGGTAGAAGGCCGGGGTCAGGAACACCACGCCGCCTGCCAGGACCGCCGTCCCCACCAGCAGCCCTGCGGGGGACCGCCAGAGCGTCATGGCTGCCAGGCCTGCCGCGGACAGAGTCAGGGCCAGGGCGCTGAGCCGGTCCGCCGAGAGATGGTCCGACACGGAGGGTAGGTGGCTGCGCCAGCCGGGGCTACCCACGCAGCACTCGTGACCTAGATCCGACTCCACCCGGTTGTGCAGTGTCCGCTTCCATAGCCACGCATGGTTGCGACCAACCGGAAGCCATGCATGGTTGCGACCACCGGAGGAGTTTGTGTGCAGGAGCAGCCGCCCGGCGCACACAAAGTACGCGGCTGCGATACCGCATCAGCACAAAGGACCTGGTCAGAGCTGCAACGGAGTCATCGCCGGCAGGGACAACTGAGGACTTTGTGTGCAGAGACCGCCGTGCGATGCACACAAAGTCGGGTGACGCGGCCGTTCTTCAGGGGAGTTGGGCTCGCTGTCGGTGTCGGCGGCCTCCCGACGCCGGTCCATCAGGTTCCGGATCGAGGCCACCGCGCGCTCGGGCCGGTGAACGATGGGGCGGAGCAGTGGAAGAGATATGTCGGATCCACCCTGCTGCCGCACCGCACGCGCCTTGACAGCAGCCCGAGATGTTCTGGACTGTTGCACTATCCGATTCGCGCGAAGGGGTAGGCATGCGCAAGGTTGTGCACTTCGAGATACCGGCCGAGGACCTGGAGCGAGCCAAGAGCTTCTACGGAGCGGTGTTCGGCTGGGACCTGCAGACCATGCCGATGCCGGGCGGCGAGTACACCTCAGCGAAGACCACAGCTGTGGACGAGAAGACCCAGATGCCCCTCGAGCCGGGAGCGATCAACGGCGGCATGATGCAGCGCGACGAGCGCACGCCCGCACCGGTGATCACCATCGACGTCGATGCGATCGACGATGCCTTGCGGGAGATCGAGGCACGGGGCGGCACGACCGTCACCCCGCGGACGCCCATCCCGGGCATGGGCGCATTCGCCTACTTCAAGGATCCGGAGGGCAACGTCATGGGCCTGTGGGAGACGGTCACGTAGGGGCACCACGCTCACCGCTCCCCGTCGGTGGCAGACTCCTTCCCCAGTCGGTCCAGCAGTGCGACGGTGGCGGCCACGATTTCCGCCTGGGCCTCAGCCCGGCTCGTCGTGGGCTCCCCGTCCCCGGGCTGCTCCCCGTAGTCGCCGAAGTAGGCGTGAACCGCCCCTGCCACCTCCACGAAGGTCGTCGCCGGCGGCAGGTCCGATGCCCCGGCCAGCACCTGCTCGGGTGTCGCGAGCCCGTCCTGCGAGCCATATATGGAAGCGACCTCCAGTGCCTCGGCCGAGAGGTCATTGGCCGGCCAGGACGCCCACAGAACCAGCCCTGCCACCTCCGGGTCGCCACTGCCCGCGTACTGGCTGGCCGCCACGCCCCCCAGGGAGTGACCCCCCACCGCCCATGACCCGCCATCAGCAACCCAGTCCGACGCGGCGTTGATGCACAGCAGAGCGGTGTCGAAGGGACACTTCGGCACTATGACGGGGTGACCCTGGCGCGCGATCTCCCGGGCCAGCACGGAGTAGGCACGCGGGTCAACGCGGGCGCCGGGGTAGAGCACCAGCCCAGCCCCGGACTGCTGAGCCGGCGTGAAGGTGATCACCGATCGGTCCTGAGTCACGGTCACTGTCGCGTCGCTGTTCGTCGCGTCCAGGGCCGCGCTGCTCGCCTCGAACGGGCGGTACCAGACGAGCACGGCCGCCAGACCGACTCCAGCGGCGGCCGCTGCCACCCGCAGGATCAGACTGACCGCGCCTCCGGACGGCCGACTGTGTGTCAGCACGCCACTGAGCACCAGGACGACACCCAGCAGGGCCGCCAGAATCAGCGCCACCGGGTACGCGGGATGGTTGGCGACCAGCGCACCCCACGCGCTCACGGCGACCACGCCGACCGCCAGCAGCAAGACCACGCCCGGCACGATTCGCAGGACCCGCACCCGGTCATCATGCCGGTACCGCCGGCGAGGCGCCTCGGCCCGCCCGCGGTGACGATGCAGCGACGATCGAGGTGATAGAGACGGACCGTGCGGCGGTCCCAGAGGCGAGGCATCGATCGTCCCAGCCATTCGGACGCACCAGGACCGGGGACTGCTGACCGGAATGCCGAACGCGGGCATCCCCTGCCAGGTGAGCAGGCGGCTCGCGTCGCGGCGGTCCTCGGGCCCGAGACGGCCCACGCACGGGTGCACGACAGTCCCGCTGACCGCAGCTGGACCGCGGACCTCGGCCTCGCGGCCGTCACGATCGGGCATGACATCCACTTGGGCGCCGCGATCGCGTCGGAGTCCCAGGCGGTACGAGAGGCCATTCTGGCCCATGAACTTGTCCACGTGGCACAGCAGGGCAGCGCGGCCCGCTCCGCACCACCCGCCCGCGAGCTCTCGCCCCCGGCGCAGCGCGGAGGGCACGAGGATGAAGCCGAAACCCTCGCCCCCCAAGCATTCCTGGCCTTGCAGCACGGCCTTCGAACCGGCGCCCGCAGAAACCTACTGCCCAGACCACTGGCACTCCACGGATGCCCGGAGGACGCCGTTGCGAAGATGAAGGACCGCAAGCGGGAACTGGAACAGACAACTGCCCCGCGCTCTGGCAAGTCGTTCTCAGAGGTCGGTGCTGCCTATACCGAACTTGTGGATGTCGAACATGACCTGGCTGTCAAGGAGTCCGGACGCGGCCTCTACAAGGGCAGCGAGTCCGGCGACACGAGCGCCGCCAAGGTCACCGACTGCACCGAGATCGTCTTCGAAGTGCTCCGCAAGACGTTCGCTCAGCAGGGCAAGAGCGCCGACTGGGCGAAGGTAGAAGCCAAGTACCGAGCCAACATCAAGGCCCGGGGCGGCGGCGGAAAGGGCTCCGGACTCGACCTGCAGGCAGCGCTGCAATCGGAGCTCGGATGGAAGGGGATCTACTGGGCGCCCGATCCGTCCTTCGCCTACAAGGGCAGCGAGGCACCGCAGGACCAGCGGCATCTGTCAGGTCGGGTGAAGGGAGACGAGGCCGACTACGGCGCGGGCCTCGCGAAATCGAAGGGCACCTACTACAAGGACTTCGGAAAGAAGGGCTACCCCGGCGTGAGCATCCATCAGAGAGTCACCGGCTACGGCCCGGAGAAGGGAAGCACCACCGTCGCCGACCGCACCGGCCTGAACAAGCTCAAGAAGCTGCCCTTCGGAGTCATGTCCGCCCACGGCGGGCACCACATGACTCTCATCACCAGTGGCAAAGTCACAGAGGTGCACTGGCGGTCCCCGGCTACCAGCCCGGACGTCATCACCCAGGAGGACCTCGAGACCTGGGCCATCGGCCCGAGCAGCGGCATCCGCTACTTCGCCAGCGGCGCCATCGTCGCACCCGCTGCAGACGTGGACGCCGCCTTCCGCTGAGAGCACCGAATCGGCGGACTGCGACAGTACCTACAGGTCAGCTGTTGACCGTGAACACCTGCTTCTGGACGCCGTTGGGGTAGGCCTGATGCTCCACCAGCGTCAGCATCGTTTTGTCCCGGTCGGTGTCGCTGAACAGCCGCTTGCCGGCACCCAGCAGGAGTGGGAACACCAGCAGGTGGTACCGGTCGACCAGGCCGGCGTCGGCCAGACTCCGGCCCAGCGTGGCGCTGCCGTGGACGATGATCGGTCCGCCGTCGGTGTCCTTCAGCGCGGCGACGTCGGCCACCGAGCGGAGGATGGTGGCGGGCCAGCGGGGGTCCGACTCGGTCAACGTGGTGGAGACGACGTACTTCGGCATCGCGTTGTAGCCGGGGAACTCCGTCATGGTCGGCCACACCGGCGCGAACGCCTGGTAGCTGGTCCGTCCCAGCAGAAGGGCGGTCGCCTCGTCCTGCTCCCGTGCCTTGATCTCGTAGACATCGGGATCGAACTCGATGTCCTTGACGGTCCACCCGGTGTTCCGATAGCCCGGCTCGCCGCCGGGCGCCTCCATCACACCGTCCACCGACACGAACGCGGTCACGATCAGCTCACGCATTGGAACACCTCGCCATGGACCGGAGTGAGTCGGCTGCATCGGAGTCTAGGAGCAGGCCCCCGACGCGCACGATCCAGATCGTGCGCCGAAAGTCCGCGCGCGGACTTCCCCGTGGCTCCGTCTCGCCCCCTGATCACGCGCTGTCCCGGTGCCGGAGATGCAGGGCTGCAGCCGCACGGCGCGTCTACGCCGGTACGCCGGTACGCCGGTACGCCGGTACGCCGGTACGCCGGTACGCCGGTACGCCGGTACCACCGATGATGGTCACGCGCATGGGGCAATGGTGCCCCATCGACGGGATCCACTACCCGAGTGGCCTGCGCAGTCATAGGCTCGAGTGGAGGGAGTGTTTGCCATGAAGCGCACGGTCCTGATCGTCCTGGGTGTCGTGTTCCTGCTCTTCTCCGCGCCTCTGATCGTCGGGGGCATCCTCGTGACGTCCTTCGCGGGCGACGATCCCACCATCGAGGGACGTGTCGGCGAGGTGCGCTCCCCGGGATACGCGGTGGTCTCCGAGACGGTCGAGCTGGACAGCGACGTCCCGTTCCTCGACCGGTTCGACCTCACGGTGGGCGTGCGATCGCTGCGTGCGGACGTCCCGGTGTTCTTCGGGTACGGACCCGTCGACTCCGTGGACGCCTACCTGGAAGGCGTACCTCACACCCTGGTCCGCAGCGTCGGCCGTACGGACTGGACGGACCAGGATGTCCAGGTCCCTGGCACGGCCGAACCCGCCCCGCCGGGTGAGCAGACCTTCTGGCTCGAGCGCACCACAGGCAGCGGCCTTCAGGAGATCGAGCTCCCCAGCCAGAGCGGGGACTACCGCCTGGTCGCCATGAACGCCGACGGCTCCCGCGGTGTGGACGTCGCGGTATACGGCTCCGTCACGCTGCCGTTCCTCCTCCCGTTCGGCGTGGCGATGCTGGTCACGGGCGGACTGCTCGCGGTTCTGGGAATCGTGCTGCTGCTCATCGGTCTGCTCAGCTCGTCACCACCGAAGCCCCCGGCTCCGGTGGCGCCTGGGCCGCCGGGCGGCCCGGGCGGTCAGGTGGGCAGCCCGGTCGGTCAGGTGGCCGGCGCGAGTGCCTACCCCGGCTACGGGTACGGACCGTACGGCGTTCCGCCCCCGGCAGGGTCCCCGCCACCCGCGGGCTCTCCCCCGCCGGCAGCGACATGGCAACCGGCCCAACCGCCAGCACCGCAGCAGCCAGCACCGCAGCAGCCCCCCGGCGCGACCCACCCCGATGCCCCCTCAGAGGAGACGCGATGAAAGCAGCGGTGGTCTATGAATCCATGTTCGGGAACACCCACGTCGTCGCCGAACACATCCGCGACGGCCTGGCGGAGTCTCTGGACGTAGTCGTCGTGCCGCTGTCCCAGGCCGATCAATCGGCACTCGCTGGAGTGGATCTCGTCGTGGTTGGCGGTCCCACCCACGCCCACGGGATGACATCCGCAGGATCACGTTCGAGCGCGGTCGAGCAGGCGGCCACGAAGGAGGACCTGGACCTCGACGAGGATGCGCCGGGACCGGGCCTGCGGGAGTGGCTCGCAGCTCTGGAAGCCCCGGCCGCCGGAGTATCCGTACGGGGCGCTGCCTTCGACACCCGCCTTCATGGCCCCGCGGCGTTGACCGGCCGGGCCTCGAAGAAGATCGCCAAGCAGCTCACACGCCACGGCCTGAGCATTCTGGCGGAGCCGGAGAGCTTCCTGGTGGACCGGGACAACCACCTCATCGACGGCGAGGCAGACCGCGCCCGTACCTGGGGGTCGAGCCTGGCACGCGCTCTCACCGTGGCCGCGTCGACGTAGGGCCGACGGGCCGACAGCTGCTGGAGGCACCCCACAGCTGGAGTTTGAGGCAGCCTGCAGGTGGACGCGGTTCGACGCAGGCCTTGAGATGCTGGCCGATGACCAGGCCACGGCACGCTGCGACAGCCGCGTCGGGCACGAATCCGACCAGCGGTGGGACGCCACAGGCTCCGCCTGCAATGGCGGATCGCCGTGGCCCAGAATGTGACCTCTGTCACACCCGCGTCAGGGATCCGTACCGCGCACGTCCCTACAAGTGACTACATCACCGACCTCACACAGGGACGAGATCATGACTCAGAATGTCGAGACCACCCAGGCCCAGTACCAGCCCGGCGACATCGTCAACGGCCACCAGCTCAGCCCGGAGGGTCAGTGGGTGCCCGTCGCCACCACGACGACCGCGCCGCCCCCCGCGCAGCAGCCGAGCGAAGCCGAAGCAGGGCATGAGCAGGACCAAGAAGATCCTCATCGGCGCAGGCGCCGCACTGGCCGCCGTCATCGTCTTCGGCGCCATCACCAGCGGCGGCGAGGAGAGCACCGACACCGGCAGCGGCACCGTCGCCACGCAGGACGCTGACGCAGGCGTCGGCGACGCGGTGCGGGACGGCAACTTCGAGTTCACGGTGGACGGCGTCGAGTCCCTCGGTGACACCGTCGGCGACCAGTACTTCGGCGAGACCGCCCAGGGCGAGTACATCGGCGTCACGGTCACCGTCACCAACATCGGCGACGAGGCGCAGGCCTGGTTCGACGACAACCAGACCCTGATCATTGACGGCAAGGAGTACAACGCGGACTCGATGGCCACCATCTTGATCAACGACGATGGCTTCTACGAGGAGATCAACCCCGGCAACACGATGACCATCACCCTGGTCTACGACGTGCCCGCCGGATCCAGCCCCTCAGCCATCGAACTGCATGACAGCGCCTTCTCCGGCGGTGCCACCGTCAAACTCTGACAACACGCACACCCCGACGCCCGGCAGAGCCGCATCCCAGCGGACCTGCCGGGCGTCGGGCGTCCCCCTCCCTCCCGAATCGACAAGCGTCCGGGCACGGCGGGGGGCCGCGCCTGAACCAGCGGGTGGACGCGGAGGGCGTCGTCGAGCCGAGCCATCAGGTGCGGCGGTACACGGCCGACCACCGAGTCCGACCGCTCCAACGGCACCGAGCGGACCTGAACTCCCAGCGCCTCGCCTTGCCACCAGCCGGCATGTCCTCATGGGACGGCGATGCCATGATCGACTGATGGCCATGCCGACCGCACCCGAGGTCCATCTCGAAACGGCCGCGCAGTGGCACGACTGGCTGGCGACCCACCACGACACCGAGGCCGGTGTCTGGCTGGTCTCGTGGCGGACCGCCACGGGGCGGCCCCGGATCGACTACGAGGACGTGGTGTGCGAGGCGCTGCGGTACGGGTGGGTGGACAGTACGGTCCGGGTGCTCGACGACGAGCGCAACGCGCTCTACCTGGCGCGTCGCAAGAAGGGCAGCACCTGGGCGCGCTCCAACAGAGAGCGGGTGGCGCGCCTCACCGCTCAGGGGCGCATGCAGCCCAGCGGCCTGGCGGCCGTCGAGCGTGCCAAAGCCGACGGGTCTTGGACGGTGCTGGACCCCGTCGAGAACCTGGTCGTGCCGGAGGACCTCGCTGCTGCACTCGACGCGCGCCCCGGCGCGCGGGCCGCGTACGAGGCACTGCCGCCCTCGGCGCGCAAGCAGATCCTGTGGTCGGTCGTCAGCGCGAAGCGACCGGAGACCCGGGCACGCCGGGTTGACCGGGCTGTGGCCACGCTCGAGTCCGGTCTCTGAGTGGGGCCGCACTGTGCCCGGTCCGACCGGGCACAGGCGCAGTGGACAGCGATGGTGCGTGCGCACAGCGACTGCACGTAAGCCGCAAGCACCATCAGGCAGGCGCGACGCCCAGCTGCTGCACCATCGCGAGTCGATCCCCATTGGGAGGGTGTGTCGGCCCGTGTAGGCGAGGATGCCGCGCCGGAACAGTCCCGGATCGACACGGATCGACAGGGTCGAGGCGGGGAGTCCTCATGTCGGAGCTGCGGGCAGCGACGCGGCTGGTTCGCGTGACCGGCGGACCGCGTCGTGAGCAGGCCCGAGACATGCTCCGGGACGCCTACGGGCGCTTCACCGAAGGGCTGGACTACCCGGACCTGCAGGCAGCGCGTACCCAGATCGAGGCCGAACCGGCATGAACCGGCTCGTGGAGTGCGGGTCATCGAGTCCCAGTCGACCTCCGGCCCCGGTCACCCTCCTGCGAAGGGCGGCATGGCGTCCACGACGGCCCCCTCGGGCAGCACCACCTCGACGTCCGCGGCGGGCCCGCCGTCGACCGCAACCGGCCATGGTCGCCGCAGCAGCGTTCGTCGGTGCGGGACGCATGGACGGAGGTCGCTCCGCTGCGCACTCCGGTGCGAGTTCCGCGCGCCCCGAGAGCCACGCGCTGATGGCCCCGCTTGCCGAACCGTCGGCGCGCCGCTGGATCGGCTCGGAGACCCTCAGCCCGCCGGCTGGACTTCCATGCTCACCTTCTCAGGAGCATTCCTGATCGAGGTCGGCGGCGTCGACCAGGCAGCCGCAGGGTGGCTGCTGGGGCTGGCAGCCGGCCCGTGGCCAGCGATCGATGAGAGCGGTCACCACCACCACCAGCATCGACTGGAGTCGAGGGGTGGCGCTGAGTCACGAGCACGCGTCATGCGGGTTGCGGTACGGACCCGGCGAGCTCGGCGAGGCGCTCCGCGCCGATCGGTTCGGCGGCGAGTAGCGGAACGATCGCAAACCGGGGCGCCAGCCGACGCGCGGTGTCGATGTGCTCCTGCTCGGCGGCGGCGCGGCGCCGCAGCAGCTCCCCCGTGGGATGCGCCGCAGCGAGGGAGTTGTTGACCACCCAGGCCCACGGCTCGATGCCGGCCCGCTGCAGGTCGGCCTGCAGTTCCTCGGCCTCCAAGACGGGTGTGGGCTCGGCGAGAGTCACGACAATGACCATGGTCTGTTCCGGATCCTGCAGCGTCATCAGCGGAGTCGTGTACGTCGTCGAGTCGCCCAGCTGACGTACGACGTCGCGATGGTAGGAGCCCGCGGCGTCAAGCAGCAGCAGCGTGTGTCCGGTGGGTGCGGTGTCGATGACGACGAACTGCCGGCGGGACTCGCTCACCGCGTGGCCGAACTTCCGGAACACCGCCACCTCCTCCGTGCATGGTGAGAGCAGGTCCTCGGCGAGTGCGGCGCGCCCGGCATCGTCGAGGTTCCGGCCCTTGGTGGCCATGACGTGGTCACGGTAGGCCTGCGTCGCCTCGACCGGGTCGATGCGGGAGACCCGCAGGCCGGCAACGTCCGAGGGCAGGGTGTCGGCAAGGTGCGCGGCGGGGTCGGTGGTCGTCAGGTGGACGGGATGACCGCGCCGTGCCAGCGCCACCGCGACCGCGGCGGCAAGCGCGGTCTTGCCGACGCCGCCCTTGCCCATGAGCAGGACGAGGCCGTGACCGCGCTCGGCCACCTCGTCGACCAGAGCGGCCAGCGGCGCCGTGGGCCCTCCCGCGGCGGCTGCGGCGGCTGTGGTGGCTGTGGGGGCTGTGGCGACCGCCGGCATGGGCAGGGCCTGCCCGCCACCAGTCGTCTCGAACAGCGACCGCAGAGCTTCTTGGCCGATCATGTTCGCTGCCTTCAGCTCGAAGATGTCGCGCGGCAGTTCGGCGAGCCCGGAGGGCATGGCAGCGATCGCCGCGGCCTCCCGCTCGCGGACCGCCGCGCTGAGCGGGTCGTCGTCGGCCATGCCGGCCTCGTCGGGCAGCACCCCGTTGACAACGAGGTAGGGCTCGGTGATGCCGATCTCGCTCAGCTCCGTTCGCGTCCGCTCCACCTCCCCGACGGACGAGGCCTGTGGTCGGGTCACGAGCACCATCCGGGTGCGGCGGCGGTCCTGCAGTGCGGCGACGGCGTCGGCGTAGGTCTGGCGCTGCTTGTCCAGACCCGCGAGCGGCCCGAGACAGGAGGCGTCGCCCTTGCCTGCCTGCAGGAAACCGGTCCAGGAACCGGGAAGCTGCAGCAGCCGGATGGTGTGACCCGTGGGCGCGGTGTCGAAGACGACGTGGTCGTACGCGGAATCGCTCACCGGGTGGGTCAACAGGGCGGTGAACTCGTTGAACGAGGCGACCTCGGTCGTGCAGGACCCGGACAGCTGCTCGGTGATCGCAGCGATCTCCGCCGCAGGCAGAAGTGTCCGTACCGGCGCGATGATGCGATCCCGGTAGGCCTGCGCCGCCTGCTCGGGGTCGATCTCCAGCGCGGACAGGCCGTCGACGCCGGGGACCGGAGTGACGGTGTTGCCGATAGTGATGCCGAAGACCTGGCCGACATTGGACGCGGGGTCCGTGCTCACCAGCAGCACCCGACGGCCGGCATCGGCGAGCCGTAGGGCGGTCGCGCACGCCACCGACGTCTTGCCCACGCCCCCCTTGCCCGTGAAGAACACGAACCGTGGCAGGTCGTCGAGGAACCGTGGGAGGACGGTCATGTCAACAGCACCCGCCAGTGCCGCAGCAGGACCCGGACTCCTCCACCACCGCGAGCTCGGTAGCGCCGACCGGGACGGAGACCCGACTGGTGACGGGATCGGCGGTCACTGCGTCGGCGGTCACGCCCGCGTACGTCAGGAGCTCGCTGCGGTCGGGATAGCGGCCGGTCAGCACGGTCATCCCGTCGACCAGCGTCAGCGGCAGACCGGCGGAGCCGGCCACCGCCAGGAAGGCCCGCACGGTTTCGTTGCCGGCGAACGCGGACGGGTCGTTCGCCAGGTTGTGCCTTTCGACGTCGGCTCCGAGCCCCCTTGCGTAGGCAAGGTCTGCCGTGAACCCGACGAGGGACTCGTCGACGTCGGGGCCACACACGCCGGTGTTGCAGCACAGGGCGGGTTCGAAGACGCGGACCGTACGCATCTATGCCTCCTAGTCTGTTGGGTCTCGGTCAGCAGCAGCGGGTGGGAAGAGCACGGGACAGCCGGTCGTGGGCGTCGGAGGCCAGGGTGTAGTCCACCCATCGGCCCCGTTTGGCCGACGTCACGAGACCGGCTTCACGCAGCACACGCAAGTGGTAGGACAGCACGTTGGCTGCGACACCCGCGACGGGCTGCAGGTCACACACGCACCGCGTCCCTGCCGCGGACAGCTCCGCCAGCAACGTCCACCGGACGGGGTCTGACGCCGCGGCGAGCAGTCCCAGGGACTCGGAGATGTCCGCCGCGGACCTCTCGATGGCAATTGCTTCGATCACAGTTGAAGCATAGCACTTCTGCCCAGCCGATCTCCAGACCTGTCACTGTGCTGATACGCGGAGAGGACAAGGGGAGCACGCGATCTGAGCAGTCGCACGCAGGGGGCTGTCCCAGTCGGGTGGCGCTCGCATTGGCCCGGTCGTTGCTGACGATGACCGCCGGGCGTCGCTTGTTCGCCTCGCTGCCCCGCGCAGGTACCAGGTCCGTCAGGCGAATCTCACCTCGCAGCATCAACGAGCCCGTCGCCGGCGATGCCTTCCCAGACCTCGGCGTCTCCCGCGGCCTCCCACTCATCCCAGGCAGTCGCGTACGCGTCCTCCAGCGCAGGGTCGGCCAGCCTCCCGATCGCTTTCTGGACAGCCGCCGAGCGCGACGGCAGCCCCGTCGCCTTCGCGCAACGGTCGAGGAGGGCGACGTCCTCGTCGGACGGCGATGCCATGATCGACTGATGGCCATGCCGACCGCACCCGAGGTCCATCTCGAAACGGCCGCGCAGTGGCACGACTGGCTGGCGACCCACCACGACACCGAGGCCGGTGTCTGGCCGGTGTCTGGCTGGTCTCGTGGCGGACCGCCACGGGGCGGCCCCGGATCGACTACGAGGACGTGGTGTGCGAGGCGCTGCGGTACGGGTGGGTGGACAGTACGGTCCGGGTGCTCGACGACGAGCGCAACGCGCTCTACCTGGCGCGTCGCAAGAAGGGCAGCACCTGGGCGCGCTCCAACAGAGAGCGGGTGGCGCGCCTCACCGCTCAGGGGCGCATGCAGCCCAGCGGCCTGGCGGCCGTCGAGCGTGCCAAAGCCGACGGGTCTTGGACGGTGCTGGACCCCGTCGAGAACCTGGTCGTGCCGGAGGACCTCGCTGCTGCACTCGACGCGCGCCCCGGCGCGCGGGCCGCGTACGAGGCACTGCCGCCCTCGGCGCGCAAGCAGATCCTGTGGTCGGTCGTCAGCGCGAAGCGACCGGAGACCCGGGCACGCCGGGTCGACCGGGCTGTGGCCACGCTCGTACCTGATCCTGCGTAGGCCAGCCGGTGCACGGTCCGACCCGGTACCCAGACCGGTACCCAGACCGGTACCCAGAAAGGAGCCACACGATGCAGCTCACCGCAGGCTACGCAGGCCGGGAAGAACAGATCATCGATCTGTGTGCCGCGACCTTCACCCACTCGGAAGGCGCTGAGGAGGGCGAGCGCATCGGCACACTGGTCAGGGACCTCCTCGGCACGACACCGGAGGACGACGTGTTCGTCTGCTGCGCGCAGGAGGGTCCGGCACTCCTGGCCTGCATCGTCTTCTCACGCCTGAGCTACGACCAGGACGACCGTACGGTGTTCATCCTGGCCCCAGTTGCCGTCCGCACCGACCGTCAGGGGCGCGGGATCGGACAGCAGCTCCTGACGTACGGGCTCGAGCAGTCGCGGAGCAGGGGCGTCGACTACGTGATCGTCTACGGCGACCCGAGCTACTACTCCAAGGTCGGGTTCCAGCAGATCACCGAAGCCTTCGCGGAGCCTCCCGTGATGCTGACCTACCCGCACGGCTGGATGGGACAGCCGCTGACCGCCGAAGTTGCGTCACCCATCGTCGGCCACTCCCGGTGCGTGCCGGCCCTGAACAGCCCGGAGTACTGGTGACAGCAGCGGCGGCGAGCCGTCAGCTGCCAGTCGCGTGACGATGCCGCTGGCTGGCGTAGTAGGCCACCTTCCTGGCCATGGTCACGAACTCCGCGACCTCCTCCGGCCAGTCCACCCGGCCGTTCTCGATCGGCGTGACTTCTTCGGAGACGAAGAACTGCGCCTGCAGCGCGTACGTCACCGGGCCCTCTCGGAGCCTGTCGGCCATGTCGCCGGCCAGGTCGGTGGGCAGGTCGGTGGGCGGGGCTACGCGTCTGCTGCGCTGGTCCGGCATCAGGCGAACCTTGGCCGCGTACCCACCCCATCGGATGGGCGCCGCGCTGAAGAACGTCTCGGTCGCGAATCCGGAGAACGACCGGAACAGCTCCTTGGTCAAGCGTGCCGCACTGGGCGGGTACTGGGCGGGTACGGGCGGGTACTGGGGCTGGGCCCGAGGCTCCCCGCGCGCGGAAAGCTACCGGTGCCCCGGGTCGCGAGCCATCAGCCACATCGGCAGGCCCAGGCCTCTGATGGTGAACGTGTCCAGCACGGAGAAGCCCAGTCCCTCGTAGAAGCGGACGTTGCCCTCCGTCTGCGTCTCGAGGTAGGTGCGCGCACCCTCCCGGTCCGCGCGCTCCAGCCCGGAACGGACCAGCAGCGTTCCCAGCCCCCGGCCGTGGCGCGTCGGAACGACGCCGAGTGTGGCGAGGTACCAGTGGGGCTCGGGTACCAGCGCCCTGCGCCTGCGGGGCATCTCACGGAACAGCCGGAAGCCGACCACTAGGGACGACGGCGTGGAGCGCAGCATCGCTCGAGGCATGGCCCAGCCCATGCTGAGCATTCCGCGGGCCCCGACGGTGACCCCGGGCGGCGTCCACAGCGCCGCGCCGCCACCGTCCGAAGTGCCGGTCAGCACACCTCCGCAGGCCAACGTGGAGCGGATCTCCGCAGTGAACATGTCCGGGGAGACTCGGGCTCGGCGCACCGGGTCGGGCTCCAGGGCCACCTGGATCGGATCGTCATGGAAGGCCTGGGCGAACAACCGGCCCGCCGTAGCTGCGACGGTGCTCGGCAGCTGTGAGACGGTGATCGGAGGCGGGGTGTGCGACACGCTCCATCTTCCCTCCTGGCCCGCCATCGCCGGCACGAACATCCGTGAAATGAAGCGGCGGGCGCGGGCACGGCCCGCTATCCGATGCGCACGAGCGTCTGACCACCCGTCACCGGGTCGCCGACGCGTACCAGCACGGCCAGCAACGTCCCCGCCGCCGGCGCGGTGATCTCGGTCTCCATCTTCATGGCCTCGAGCACGACGAGGACGTCCCCGGCCGCAACAGCCTGGCCTTCGCTCACCGGGACCCGGACGACGGTGCCGGCGAGCGGCGCCGCGACAGGCTGCCCCTCAGCGGGCTCGGCGGACTCGGCGCCGGTCCCAGCGGGTCCGCTGGGGCCGGATGGCTCCGACGGCTTCGCTGTCGCAGCCGGGGCGACAGCGTGCTGCGGGTGGAACCCGCCTCCCGCGAAGTACGGCCCGATCGGGGGGCGGGGCTCCTCCTCGACCTCGACCTCCACCTCGTACGGGACGCCGTTCACCGTCACCGTGAGCTTCATTCTCTTACCTCCCCCGGCGCCTGACAGTGTGGTCCTGCACTGCTGCTCGCCCCTGCTGGGTCCAGGCGCCACCACCGGTGCGGTAGCGCACCTGTGTGAGGCGTGCGCGGTGCCCCAGGAACGCGGCGACCGCTGCGGTGATTGCGACGACGACGTCGTCGGGGATGTCGCCGGGTACGTCCTGCGGCCTGTCGGCGCGGGCTGCCGCCAGCTCGGTCTCCAGCGAATCGACCCGTGCGGCCAGCGCCTGCACTGCAGCCAGCACGTCCGCGATCGTCGGCTCGCTCACGTCGGCCCCAGACCGTGCTTCTTGGGCGGTCGGATGTCGCGCTTGGCCACGAGCATCTCCAGCGCCCGGGACACCTTCTCCCGGGTACGGGCGGGGTCGATGATGTCGTCGACCAGGCCCCGGGAGGCGGCAACGTAGGGCGTGGCGAAGGTCGAGCGGTACTCCTCGATGAGCTCCACGCGCCTGGCGCTGCGGTCCTCGGCCTTGGCGATCTCGCGCCGGAACACGATCTCGGCCGCGCCTTCGGCGCCCATGACCGCGATCTCGGCGGTCGGCCACGCGAACACGCGATCGGCACCGAGGTCCTTGGAGCACATGGCCACGTACGCCCCCCCGTACGCCTTGCGCAGCACGACCGTGATCTTCGGAACGGACGCCGCGGCGTACGCGTAGAGCATCTTCGCGCCGTGCCGGATGATCCCGTTGTGCTCCTGGTCCACGCCGGGGAAGAACCCGGGCACGTCCACGAGCGTCAGCAGCGGAATGTTGAACGCGTTGCAGAAGCGGATGAAAGCTGAGGCCTTGTCCGAGGCGTTGATGTCCAGCACTCCCGAGAGCACCGTCGACTGGTTGGCGACGATGCCGACCGTGCGACCGGTGATGCGGCCGAAGCCGATCACGATGTTCTGCGCGTACCCGGCCTGCACCTCCAGGAAGTCGCCCCAGTCCACGACGCGCGTGATGACCTCGCGGACGTCGTACCCCTTCTTGCCGTCCACCGGCAGCACGGAGGCGAGCGACTCGTCCGGTTCGATCACGGTGTCGGCGTCGACCACCGGCGGGTCCTCCGAGTTGTTCTGGGGCAGGAAGCTCAGCAGCTTCTGCACCAGGAGGATCGCCTGCGCGTCGTCGTCCACGACGAAGTGCACGACGCCGGACCGGGACATGTGAGCGTCCGCGCCGCCGAGTTCCTCGGCGCTGACGCGCTCCCCCGTCACCTGCTGGATGACGTTCGGGCCGGTGATGAACATGGTCGCCTTGCGGGTCTGCACGATGAAGTCGGTCAGTGCCGGGGAGTACGCCGCCCCCCCGGCGCACGGGCCGGCGATGATCGAGATCTGCGGCACCACACCGGAGAGCAGGACGTTGTGGTAGAACACCCGGCCGTACGCGGCCAGTGACGAGACGCCCTCCTGGACGCGAGCTCCGCCGGAGTCGTTGATGAAGATGAAGGGCGTCCCCGTCAGCAGGCTTTCCTTCAGCGTCGCCGCGACCTTGTCGGAGTGGACCTCACCGGCGCTCCCGCCGGCGACGGTGAAGTCCTGGGAGGCGACGTGCACCGGACGCCCGTGAATGGCGCCCTCGCCGGTGACGACGCCGTCGGCGGGGAGGTCCGCGTCGGCTAGCCCGAAGTACGTGGACCGGTGCCGCGCGAACATACCTGTCTCGAGGAACGTTCCTGGGTCGAGCAGCGCGTCGATTCGCTCGCGGGCGGTCATCTTGCCCTGGGCGTGCTGCGTGTCCTGACGTTCGGCGCCGCCGCCGGCCTGCACGGCGGCCTGCCGCTCGAGCAGCTCGGCGATCCGGTCGGCCATGGGTGGTGGAGTCGTCATCGCAGCCTCACCCTCGTTCCACGGTGACCTGGTGCTTCGTACCCTTCAGAGTCACGGCGTAGGTGATCGGGCCCGTGACGGGCCCCTTCCCCGGTGGCTGCGACCCGCCGGCGGCGGTCACCTCGGCAGGATCGAGGCCGAGGTTGCGCGGGCCCTCCGTGCGCGTGGTGAAGAACGCGGGGGCGACCTTCGGGAACATCGCGTACGTCAGCACATCCTCGTCGCTGCCGTCGGCGCCTTCCAGGGCGTTCGCCTCCTCGCTCAGCCGCTGCCACTCGGGCTGCAGCAGGTCCGCGGGGCGAACGTCGATCGGCTCCTTGTTCGTCTGCGCACGCGCGGCCTCCACGATCCCGGGATCACGCTCGCCGAGCGTCGCCCCGTAGTAGCCGAGCATGAGATCCGCGAACTCCGCGGTAAGCACCTTGTAGCGGCCCATGAGCACGTTGAACACCGCCTGCGTCCCCACGATCTGCGACGACGGCGTGACCAGCGGCGGGTATCCGGCGGCCGCGCGGACCCGCGGCACCTCGGCGAGCACCTCCTTCAGCCGGTCGCCGGCCCCCTGCTGGCGCAGCTGGCTCTCCATGTTCGTGATCATTCCACCGGGGATCTGGCTGTCGAAGATCTCCGTCTCGACGCCCGTGATGCCGGAGGAGAACTGGGCGTACCGGGGACGGACCTGAGCGAAGTGGTCCTTGATCCGTTCCAACCGCTCGGCGTCCAGAGCGGTCGTGTACGGGGTTCCCTCCAGCATGGCAACCAGGGACTCGGTCGGGTTGTGCCCCGGCCCCAGGGACAGCGACGAGATCGCGGTGTCGACCACGTCCGCCCCCGCCTCGATCGCCTTCATCAGGCTGACCAGCGTGACTCCGGTGGTCGCGTGGCAGTGCACGTGGACTCGGACATTCTGGCCGAGGTCGTCCTTGATCGCCTTGACGATGTCGTAGGCGGGCTGCGGCCGCAGCAGTGCGGCCATGTCCTTCAGGCACAGTGAGTCGCAGCCCAGGTCCATCAGGTCGCGAGCCATCTGCACGTACCCCTCGACCGTGTGCAGCGGGCTCTCCGTGTAGCAGATCGTGCCCTGCGCGTGCTTGTCGACGCGGCGGACCGCCTCGATGGCGCGGCGGACGTTGCGCACGTCGTTGAGGGCGTCGAAGACCCGGAAGACGTCCATGCCGTTCTCGGCGGACTTCTCCACGAACCGGTCCACGACGCCGTCCTCGTAGTGCCGGTAGCCCAGCAGGTTCTGCCCGCGCAGCAGCATCTGCAGGCGGCTGTTGGGCATCAGCTCGCGGAAGGTGCGCAGCCGCTCCCAGGGGTCCTCGTTGAGGAACCGGATGCAGGCGTCGTAGGTCGCCCCGCCCCAGCACTCCACCGACCAGTAGCCGGCGGCGTCGATGTCGGCGCAGGCACCGACCATGTCCTCCAGGGCCATCCGGGTGGCCATCAGACTCTGGTGGGCGTCCCGCAGGACCAGTTCCGTGACCCCGACCTCGCGGCGGGCGGGCGCCGCCGCCGGCGGACGGATTTCCGAAGCACCGCTCATAGGTGCGATTCTGGCACCCTCGGCCACCGCGCGAGGTCTACCGGCGCCTGATGCAGCCGATCGCAACGCATCGCCTCCAGTCATCGGTGTTCTCGACGGCGCCGGTGCCACCTCGCGCTACCCCGCACCCACCTGCGGCCGAGCTGGGCGGGCCAGCCACAATCCTAGGCATGCTGGAACAGGACACCACCATCCCGGGTACCGCGGTCGTGAGGTCGGGGCCGTGGGACATGGATCAGGTCGCGGAATTCCTGCTCGCCTCGGTGATTCCGATCCGCCTCGCCACGTCGGGCCTGCACGGGCCGCTGGTGCAGTCGCTGTGGTTCGAGTGGGACCGGGGAGCGTTGTGGTGTGCCACCCAGCAGGACGCAGTGGTCGCGCGTCGGCTCGAGGCCAACCCGGTATGCGGGTTCGAGGTCGCGGCGGACCGCCCACCGTACCGGGGCGTACGCGGCCAGGCCCGGGCCGGCATCCTGCCCGCCGAGGCCCCCACAGTGCTCCCTCGTCTCCTCGACCGGTATCTGGCAGCGGGCTATCCTCAGCTGCGCCGCTGGTTGGAGTCGCGACTGAGCACCGAGGTAGCGCTCAGGCTGGAGCTCCTCAGCGTGTCCTCGTGGGACTACTCGCCACGCATGGCCCCGGCATGAGTCGGCCATGACGTGAGCTGACTCCCAGCGAGGTCGGTCGGCAGGTCGGTGCGGACCATCGCCACCTCGTCGGACGGCTCTGCTTCCCCGGCAATGCAGGTCCTTGGTCCCCTGGCTGCGACCCGGGCCCGCCGTACGCTCGAGACGGGACAGCGGCAAGGCGGTGATGGGCCGTGAGCGCGGATCGTACGATCCGCCGGGACCGGGTGCTGGACCTGGTCAAGACCAGCGCCCTGCTCGTCGTCGTGGTCGGGCACAGCCTGGCCTGGGACCTGACGGACGGCGAGCCCGGCTCAGTGCTCCAGGCGCGCCCCAGCCTGGGCGTGGTGACGTGGCTGTTCCAGTTGCTGCCGCTGTTCTTCGCCGCCGGCGCGGTCACCAACCTCGCCTGCTGGCACCGCTACCGGGACGGGTCGGATCCCCACCCCGCACGGGCCTATCAGCAGCACCGGCTGGTACGGCTGGCCACACCCGCCGTCGTCTACTCCCTGGTCTGGACCTCGGTGGGCCTGGTCGCCGCGGCCGGCTCCGACGAGGCGACCGCGGTCGGGAAGTTCCTGTCGCAGCTGACCTGGTTCCTCGGCGTGTACACCCTCGTCGTGATCGCTGTGCCGCTGTCGGCCCGCGGGGCGGAACGACCGTGGCCGACGCTGGGCGTGGGTCTCGCCCTGATCCTCAGCGTGGACCTGCTGCGCTGGCAGGTCGTCGCGACAGCCGGTTGGGTGAACTTCGTCCTGGTGTGGGGATGGCTGCACCAGCTCGGCTACCACCTGCCTGGACTGCGCCAGGTGGGTCGGTGGCGGTTGCTCGGCGCGGCGGCGGCCGCCTTCGGCACCGCCGTGCTGCTGACCGTCCTCGGGCCGTACGCCCCGACCATGGTGTCGGTGACCGGCGAGGAGAAGATGTCCAACCTGTCTCCACCGACCGTCGTGCTGGCGCTGGTGGGACTGGCACAGGTGCTGGTGCTGGCCGCGGCATGGTCGGCGCTGGCCCGCGTCATGCAGCGCGCGCGGTGGTGGTGGGCCGTCGCGGCCGTTGGCTCGCGGTCCATCGGCATCTACCTGTGGCACATCCCGCTGGTCGGCCTGGTCGCAGTTGCGGCCTGGTGGGCACCGTGGCAGCTGCCGGCGCTGTCGTGGGCGTGGTGGCTCGCGCACGTGCTCGGGCTGGCAGGGGTGTTCCTGGTGGTGTGGCCGCTGGCAGGGCTGGCAGGGGACGTGGACCGCGCCTGGGAGCGGTGGGGCTCCCGTCTCCGGCCGCGGGTGGGAACCACGCTGGCGGTGGCCGCGGTGCCCCTGGTCATCCTGAATGCGTCGGTTACCGGCTACGCCACGTGGTGGGGGCCGGGTCTGTTCGGGCTGCCCTCCTCCAGCCTGCTCAACATGCTGCTGCTGCTCGTCGCCTGGCGAGTGGTCGTCGCCCAGCCGCCCGCTTCGCTCGCCGTACCTGTGAACCACCGCTGGGGCCGGAGTCCCCTGGTTCCCGGCCACCCTGCGTGCTAGCGGACCGAGCTGGTCATCGCGTGTCCGAACGGTCTCAGCCTGGCCGTTCCCCCCGTTGCGGCGAACACCGCCGCACAGTGCTGGACGCTCCCTGGACCGCCGGCGTCGCTCGACCAGGATGCATCGAAGTGCCTCGCTCCCGGGTAGCTGCCGAACACCGCGGCGTGTCCACCCGCGGCTGACTTCCGAAGGTCCCGGCTACGGCGCTTCCGGGGTTTCGCCGCGTGCCCCAAGACCGAACTCGGGGGCCCCGACCAGCACTGCCATGTTGCCGTGCGGGTGCTTGTTCTCGTACATGAGCTGGTGCACGAGGGGGATCTCGTCGTAGGAGTACGCCTGGGACAGGCACGGGTCCAGGCGGCCCTGCAGCGCCAGCTCGTTCATCTCGTTGGCCTGCACGTCGTTGGCGAAGTGCGAGCCCTGCAGGCGCTTCTGCCGCATCCACAGGTAGCGCAGGTCGACGGTGGCGTTGAACCCGGTGGTTCCGGCGCAGATCACCACCATGCCGCCGGTCTCGCAGACGAACGTCGAGGTGGGGATGGTGTTCTCGCCCGGGTGCTCGAAGACGATGTTCGGAGCGCGCTTCTCGCCGAGGATGTCCCAGATCGCCTTGCCGAACGAGCGTGCGCCCTTGGCCCACTCGCCGTAGGCCTCGGTGTCCTTCCAGTGCGGGAGCATCCCCCAGTGGTCGAAGTCGTTGCGGTTGATGCAGCCCTTGGCGCCAAGGTTCATGCAGTAGTCGAACTTGTCCTCGCCGGAGACGACCGCGATCGGGGTCGCGCCCGCCTCTTTGGCGATCTGGATGGCCATGGAGCCCAGGCCGCCGGCACCGCCCCAGACCAGGACGACGTCACCCTCCTTGACGGCGTTCTCGCCCCAGCCGTGCAGCATGCGCCACGCGGTGGCGCCGACCAGCGTGTAGGCCGAGGCCTCCTCCCAGGTCATGTGCGCGGGCTTGGGCATGCACTGCTGCCCCTGCACCTTGGCGAACTGCGCGAAGCTGCCCCAGTTGCTCTCGTACGCCCAGATCCGGAAGGTCGAGGAGTACATCGGGTCGCCACCGTTGAGCACCCATGGGTCGTTGCGGTCCCAGCGTCCGCAGTGCATGACGACCTCGTCGCCCACCTTGACGTTGGTGACGTCCCTGCCGACCTTGTAGACGATGCCGGAGGCGTCGCTGCCGCCGATGTGGAACGGTTCGGGCTCACCCAGTCCGCCCCGGGCGAGCGCCTTGTTACGGGCGCCGATGACGTCGACTGGGACACCCAGACCGGCCCAGACGTTGTTGTAGTTGATCCCGGCCGCCATCACGTAGACGAGCACCTCGTCGTCGGCGATCTCAGGGACGTCGACGATCTCCTTCTGGAACGCCTGCTTGGGTGGCCCGAACCGCTCGGGGCGGATCAGCCACGCATGCATCTGCTCGGGCACCTCGCCCAACGGCGGCATCTCGTGCAGGTCGTACAAGGCCTTGGCCATCGCGGCGTCCTCTCGGTGACAGTCTCGGCGGGGGACAGCCTCTGATCGTTCCGCTGGGCCGCGGTCCCTCCCCCGCGCGCGGCTACCGCTCATGCTCCCCGCGACCCGCGGCAACTACAAGATACGTGGGTGCGAGATTCACCACCTGCCCGATGCCGATCTCCAGCGGCGCATGGCGAGGACCGCGCGTCCTCCCACCAGCCGACGAGAATCGCCATTCGCAGCGCCGACCCGTCTCGCCCTTGCCGGCGCTCCCACCGCGTACCGTCGGGGCATGACCGAAGGCACTTTCCTCCGACTGCTCAACGAGCAGGTCGGGCACGAGTTCCACGCGTCCCAGCAGTACATCGCCATCGCTGTCTACTTCGATGGTGAGGCACTTCCGCAGCTGGCGGCTCACTTCTACGCGCAGTCGGTGGAGGAGCGCAATCACGCGATGATGCTGGTGCAGTACCTTATCGATGCAGACGCTCGGGTCGAGATTCCGGGGACCGGAGAGGTCGTCACGTCTTTCGACGCCTACGTCGAACCCGTCGCCCTGGCGCTGGCCCAGGAGCGGCAGGTCACCGAGCAGATCAAGGCACTGGTCCGCGCCGCGCGCGAGGAGGGGGACCTGCTCGGCGAGCAGTTCCTCCAGTGGTTCCTCAAGGAGCAGGTGGAGGAGGTCGCGACGGTGTCCACGCTGCTGCGGGTCATGGAGCACGCCGGCGACGCCATTCTGCAGGTCGAGGAGTTCCTCAGCCGTCAGCCACGCGGTGCTGGCGGGCCCGACCCGACGGCGCCTTCAGCAGCCGGCGGCGCTCTCTAGCTACCGCGGCACACCAGCGGACAGCGTCACGATTTCGCGGGCGCAACGGCACGACCTTCGGCACTAGCGCCCGGCGACCGACGGCGGTAGGAATCCAGTCGCAGGGCTGCAGGCGGTGGTCCGGCCTACCGGTGCGTTCTGCCGGCGGGCCCTCGGGTAGTAGCTAGGTGGAGGCGGGTATGCGGAGACGCACCAGGGCTGCGCTACTCGCCGGCGGGACAGTGGCCGTCGGCGCGGCCTGGCTACTCGGTCGGCCAGAGGGCGCGGGCGGGAAACGCGGTGCCAGATGAGGGTGCGATCTTCACAGCCTTCGCGCCGGGCGGGCCGCAAGGGTTCTGGTGCAAACCGCGCGGCGGTGAACGCGCCTACCAGTCCAGCGCCACCCTCGTCGTAGGCCACGACGAGCAGCGCCACCAACGCCAGCGACTCGGCAAGGACGGACACCATCCAGGCCAGCAGCAGGCTACGCGCGCCGGGCAGCCGCACTGCCGCAACGACCGGGTGCCGTAGGTGACCGTTCCTCGGTCCCGAGGGTGCTTGATCCGTGCCCTCCGCGACATCACTCATGCTCCCGTGCCGTCCTCGCTGATCGGGTCGGAGCCCACCCTCATGGCAGCGAAGCAACGAAACATCCGTGGAAACACGGAAGTCCACACCCGCAGAACCACGGAAGAATTCGGCTACGTGGGAGGCACTCTGGTCCGGAAGGACTCGGCGGCTACGACCCGACCGCCGACGACCTGCCCCTGCACCGGAGCACCTCGAGGGAGGCGTGATGACCACGCACCGGATGGACGGCTACGACGCGCTGCTATGGGCGATCGAAGGCCATCCGCTGCTGGGGTCCGGCATCGTCGGCGTCGTCCTGCTGGACGGCGCGCCCGACCATTCGGCTCTCGAGCAGCGCGTGACGGAGATGTCGCACGGCATCGTGCAACTGCGCTCCACGGCTGCGGCACGGCCGCACCCGCTCGCGCCCGCTCGCTGGCACCAACGGGACGACGTTGAGACTGCGCACCACATCAGCCGCGGCAGCGCACAGTCGCGTCCAGGCGAGCTCACCGCGCACGTTGCCACCCTGTCCGACGAACCGTACGTAGCGGGCGCCCCGCTGTGGCACCTGCACATCCTCACCGACCTGCCCGACGGACGCACCGCCCTGCTAGCCCGGCTGCACCACTCGATCACCGACGGCATGGGCGCAATGACCATGGCCGCCAGCTTCTTCGACGCCGACCCGGACGGAACACGACTGGCCCCCACTCCCACCCCTCCCCCCACACGTACCCAGCAAGCCGCCGGTCGGACACGGACCCTGGCGTCCGCCCTCGCCGAAGACATCACGGCCGGTACCAGCCTCGCCCGAGGGCTGCTGTCCTCGCTGCCGCAGACCCTCTCCGCCGCGGTCCGCCACCCCCAGCAGCACTCCCGTGACACGGCCGCCCTGGCGTCTTCCTTCCTCCGGCTGACCGCGCCCGCCACCAGGCCCCTGAGCCCCGCCCTCACCGGCAGAAGCGGGCGGTCCACAGTCACCCACCTCGACGTGCCTCTCGAAGGTCTGCGTCGCTCCGCGCACGCCGCCCACGGGCGGATCAACGACGCGTACCTGACCGGAGTGCTCCGAGGCCTGCAGCGCTACCACACCGCCGGCGGCCACCCGCTGGATGCGCTCCGGATGAGCATGCCGGTCAACTACCGGCATGCCGACGACACCCGATCGGGCGGCAACCACTTCACCCCGGTCCGCCTCACCGTCCCCACCACACAGCACCACCCAGCTGCGCTGCTGTGCGAGGTGAGGGAGCACCTCCACCGCGCCCGGAGCGAACCGGCGCTGCGCGCAACCCCGCTCGTCGCCGAGGCCCTGGCCCGGCTACCCGTACGGCTGACCCAGGCCGCGATCGCCAGCATGTTCACCACCACCGACATCAGCGCCAGCAACCTCCCCGGACCGCCGATGCCGCTCTGGTGCGCCGGCCGCCGCGTGGAGGCGATCTACGCCGCACCACCATTGGGCGGGACCGCCGTGAGCTCGGCGCTGATCAGCTACCAGGGCACCGCCCACATCATGGTCAACATGGACACCACCGCCGTCACCGAACCCGACCTGCTCGCCGACTGCCTTCGCGACGGCTTCGACGAGGTCCTGAACCTCACCGACACCACGCAGCACACGTCCCGGCCCTGACCCCCGAATCCCGCGAAGATCTCGCCGACTCACCCCTTCCCCGGGGTCGCGCTCTCGCCCCGCTCGCGCGTCAACCTCGCCAGAGCAGCCCTCAGGTCAGCGACGCCCCTCCCGGGCGGACGAATCCCCCGAGCGATTGACCCGCACTTCACCGCACAACCCATGTGCCCCGTAGTCACCGAGTTGCGTTCCCCCGCGACCTGCAGCGGGGCATGCCATTCGCCGCGTGACAGTCCAGGGGGCGTCCTCCCATCGCCGGGAGGACGCCCCTCAGGGCCTTCTTCGTGTTCACCAGTTGCGCCCGTTCTGGGACCCCTGTCTTCTTCTCTGGAAGATCGACGTAACAGCGTCCACGACGGCGGTGGATGAACCCCAGCGCGTGGGGAGGAGCCATCAGTGGTTTGCGATGCCGACGAGCATGGCGGCGGGTGTTGCCCACGACCCTAGGCGCGTCGGGCGGTGATCGTCACTTCGCTTTCTGGTGTGATCATGCTGCCCGGAGCGGGCGTGATCTCTTCAACCACCTGGCTGCCTGCTCGTTGAGCTCCACGCACCAGGACCAAGGGCTCGGCGGAATGCCCCGCGTCCCGAAGCTGGCACAGGGCTTCGCTCAGCCCCAAACCGACTACGTCTGGGACAGCGACCGTTGCACCAGTCGCGACCCGCAGGAGGACTCGTGCCTTGCCGGTCACTGGTGTTCCTGCAGCAGGCTCTTGCGACAGGACTGTTCCTGCG
This sequence comes from uncultured Actinomycetota bacterium, assembly GCA_963752715.1. GTDB lineage: Bacteria > Actinomycetota > Actinomycetes > Mycobacteriales > CAVVZQ01 > CAVVZQ01. The sequence continues at coordinate 107,703 of CAVVZQ010000007.1, forward strand.
CGAACCGGACTGTCTTCCGCGAGCCTGTGGGCCTCCATCTCAACGTCCGAGAGGCTCTGACGTGCGTACCGGTATGGCATACCCACTACGTCCGGCACTGGCCGTGGCTCTCGAAGGCGGCGCGCGACCCAACGGTCTTCGGCGGGTGGCAGTTCCTCGGACAGCCGCAACGCGGCCCGGCGGACGTCGAGTGCTCCCTGACCATCGACGCCAAGTCTGTCCATCAGTTCCTGAAGAGACATCCGTAGCAGGTCGGCCCGCGTCAGGTCGGGGTGCCCTTCCGAGATCCTGGCGGCGACGGCATCGTCGAGTCCTTCGATCGCAGTTGCTGGGGTGTTGTCCGGGTGCCCAGCTTCATTGATACGGCGGGCCACACCCTCAGCCTGGAACTGCGTCTCGTGCCATTCAAGCGGGCGAGGGTAGCGCTGCGGCGAGACGGATCCCACGTAGAGAGAGTCCCGTATGGCTTCAGCCCATCGCGTCGCATCCGCGATCGTCATCGAATCGCCAAGGGCCGGCAGGTCAACAGTCCCCGCAACGTCGAGCTTCGTGAACGATACCGGGGCCTTCCGTCGCGTTGACCGAAGGCCCGACCTCGGCTGGCGAGCAGCAGCACAAGCCCGTCTCGTGGAGCAACAAGGACGTGGGTACTCGGTCAGCCTTCCGCTTCCGCACGAAGAAGTCGATCTTGACTGAGGCATCGGGGAAGACCGCGGCCCACTCGTCCATGCCGACGTGACCGGCCTTCCAAAGGTTCCAGAGGTAGCTGGCGTCGACCGCTTTGATCCGGAGTTCGATCCGCGCCTCGTTCTTCGCGGGGTCGACACTAACGGTGACCGTCACCGCATCCTGGACAGGCCAGTCGGCGACGATTCCTGCGAACTTGACGTGATAGGGGCCTCCGACACGGTCCAGGTCGAACTCCCACCCAGGTTCAGGGGTGTGGACGAACGACTCCTGGTGGACGATGCTCTCCCTGGCATAGGTTTCTGCTGGATGCGGCTTCTTTCCGACCCATTCTTTTTTCCACGGGTACTCGAATCTGTGTTCTGGATAATCATCCGACTGGTAGTCCCGCCGCCACTGTTGTGCCTTGTCGGGACGCCCGAGCTCGGTTGCTACGTACGCGCTCTCGAGCGTCGCCTTGACACAGAATTGTCCATCCATGCTGGACGGGCCACGACCAGCATGAAGTCCTGCACCCCCTCGAGCTCTCGTGGTCCGTTCACCAGCGTGGGTAGTCCCTGAACGACATGGGGTCGGGGCGACATCAGGAACAGGACGCGGTTGGTTCCTGTGTGGAAACTGGCGAGTTGATGGTGGAGCTGTGTGAGTTCTGTCGCGTGGGAGTACTCCTCACGCTTCTCAGCACTCGAGTCGGTCGTCTGCAGCGTCGACCTCGCCTGCTGGTTCACCCTCACCGTTCGGTCGTCCCCACCCAGCATCTGCCCAAGCTTCCGTACCCAGGGCTCCGCCAGCAGCACCACCAACGGCTCCCCCGACGGGTCCGGCTACGGAGGTGCCGGCGGCTGCGCCTCCAGCGGTGCCAGCCGCCCCGACGATCGCGCTCCAGTCGACCGCTGTCCCCGCGTCGGCGACCTCGGTTCCGCTCGACGTCACCCCGCCCTTGCGGATATTGACCGAGTCCAGGCTTCGCGACAGCGTGCTTCCGGTCTGCGTGACGAGTTCGTAGAGCTCCCGCTTCTTCGGCTGGACGTCCGTGATGTACGGATAGTTCTCAAGAGATACTTCCGCCTGTTTCGGGTGAACCGACACGTGGAGAAGCGCCCCGTAGCAGGGAAGCTGAGCGGGCAGCCCCGAGATGACGAAAGAGTCCACATCAGCGTCGTAGAACATCCCAGTCTGAGTCATCCCGCCGTAGGGAAGCTCCGACTTGGAGTAGCCCGTGATTGTGGCACTGACCTTGAGGAACGAGAGCACGAGACCAGGGACAGGCTGCTCATCGCTCGGTGGCTCGTACCCGAACACCGACAGAGACGGCTGCCAACGCGCCAGGTCACTACGCTCGCATCCTGAGGCGTCAACAGAGTCGACAGTGACACACCAGCGCCGCCACGGGATGTCGGTGGGAAACGCAAACTTGGATTCCTCCGGCACGGCTCGCTCCTCCTCGACGACGCAATCTCGAGCTCGACCTTGTGACTCAACGTCCAGATTGACCGCAATGTACTCCCAACACTCGGCCAGCGGAAGGCACTCAGGAAGCCGGAGGAGCAGGAGCCTGGGGACCCGCTGGACGGCGTGGACGACCTGGCCGAGGTGGCCCGGCGGCTGTATGTCCTCCTGGAACCGGACGGCAGCATCCGTGTCCAGGGCATCCCGGCCACCTGGACTGAGGAGGCACGGCAGGCAGTGGCGCGCATGGTCGCCGACGCCACCGTCGCGCATCTGGAACGCATCGCAAGGACCGAGGGGCGTACCACCAGGGACGACCGGCGGCTGCTGACCAAGGTCGCCCGGGAGGCGGTAGCCGGGGACGCGCGGCGCAGGTCCTCCCGAACAGTTCCTTCGGCAATCAGCCGCTCGGACTGCACGTGAAGCTGGAAGCCCCGCAGCCACCACCCTCCGGCGCCTGCGCGTGCCAGGCGGTGTCAGTCGTCTGTTCGGCGCTCCCGCTGGCGTGGAATCCACGGGCTTATGCCGAGGCGCTGTTCAGTTCGACGGTGTAGCCGACAATGACCGGGGGAGAGCAGATCAAGATCACGAGGGAAGTGCAGTCCCGCGACTGCTGCCATCAGGAGGCGGTGAGCCGTCTGATGATGGTGCTGCTGGGGGCGTGTACGACGCCGAGTGCGGCGGCCTCGCGGAGATGCCGGCCGTCGATGCCGGAGACCGCATCGGATGCCAGCAGCACCCGGTAGTCCCGCTCACTGGCGTCGTAGAGGCTGGCTCTCGGACAGTTCGGGAAGTTGCAGCCCGACACCACAAGCGTGCTGCTCCCCCACTGCTGCAGCAGCTCCTCCAGCCGCGTGCGGTAGAACGCGCTCCACCGGGGCTTGAACAGGATCACCTCCCGCGCGCCGACAGTCTGGATGCCAGCGGAGAGCAGCAGGTCGCTGTCCAGCACCACATCGCCGCCCGCCTGCAGGGACGGCGCCAGCTGCGCCCCCGCGCTGCCGGGACGCACGATCGGCGCGCCCGCGGCGACCGCGCTGCGCCGCGGCAGATCCACATCCTCCCCCTGATACGCCGCACCACGTGCACCACCGGCAGCCCGACTGCCCGGTACTCCTGGACCAGGCTCTCGATCGCGGGCAGCACCTCGCTCGTGCCCGGAACCGGTAGCGCACCCCCGTCCAGGAAGTCCACCTGCACATCAACCGTCAGCAGCGCGGACCTTCGCAGTTCCGGCCGCAGCACCGGGTCCAGCCCGTCGCTCCAGTTCGACACCGCACCCCACGGGCCACCGTCCGGAGACAGCGCAGGCGACGCGGCGGTCCGCTCGCTCATCTGCGCTCCCTTCCCGTGCCGTCCGCGGGCCGCTGCCAGGCCCGGGCCGCGCCCCCCAGTGCCATGCCCACGGCCGGTCCCAGCAGCGCGAACTTCACTCCTGCGGCACGTCGGGCCCGCTGCGCGTCCCGGTCGGCCCGCGCAGGCCGCGTGGGATCGTCTAGCAGCGTCTCAATTGCCTTCTCCAGTGCGAGGTTCTCCGCGACGTCCGCCGCTGCCGTGCCCAGCACGAGAAGCAGGCCGTGCGCCGGACCCAGCCGGGGAGCAGGTCCACACCGAGCAGCAGCGGGACACTGTAAACGGCAACGTAGATGTTGTCCCGCACGCCGAGCAGCGACCGGAACACCTCAAGCCGTTCCCGACGGCCCTGCGCGAGGACTACCAGCCGCTCCCCGCTGCCGGCGAACTCCACGGCAATGATCTCCCGGGCCCCGACCCGCGTGCTCGCCCGCACCTGCACCAGACTGGGCACGGTCACCGCCACGGCTGCCAGCGCCATCGCCACGCGTGCCTGTCGCTGCGAACTACGCAGTATCGGCATCGCCACCACCCTCTCCCGATCGGATGCCACCCAGCACCGTCCCCTCACAGAGGGACGGCTGGCGGCCACCCTCCACGATGAGGCCCGCATGCGGCGGTCGCCTCCGTGCCAGCACGGAAATCCCGCGCCGAACGCGGGACCCACACCGGCGCCCGCAGCCGCGCGGGCGGCGGGGCTGCCATCGACGGTGACCGTGCCCACAGCGCACACTTGCCTCGTCACCGGGTGAGACCGTGATATGCCGCGTGGCCCGTCGGCATACTCGACCCATGCCACCAGACCTGGTCGGACGCGAGCAGGAGGCCGCTGTCGTCGCCGGCCACCTGGACCGGCTCAGCGAGGGTGAGGGCGGCAGCCTGCTGGTCTGGGGTGCCGCGGGTATGGGCAAGACCTCCCTCGCCGACGTCGCCACCGCGGAAGCGCTCCGACGCAGCGTCGGGGTGCGTACCGGCCGGGCGCGCCCACAGGCGCGGTTCCTCGGCCATGGCCTGCTGCTCGACGCGTTCGGCGCCGACGCCCTCGACCTCCCACCGTCGGTGCCCGGTTCTGTGTCCCCACACGCCAACGGGGCGCTGGCCAGCCTCGCGGTGGAACGTCTCCTCGACAGCATCACGCGGCTCGCCGCCCCGGACGGGCTGCTCGTGGTGCTCGATGACCTGCACCACGCGGATGCCGCGTCCATCACGGTCCTAGCGCAGCTGCTGCCCCGACTCACGTCGGTTCCCGTGCTGTGGCTGCTCACCGGACGGCCACCGCCATCCCAGCCCGGACCTCCCGAGGAGGGCGGTGCGCCGGAGCGCGGCGCTGACCGCCCCCGCACCAGCATGGCCGGACTGGTCGAGATCGTTGACGAGGTCCGCACCCTCGGACCGCTACCGAATACGGACGTGCTCGGCCTGGCCGAGCTGCTGCTCGGCGGTCCACCGGGACCACGGCTGGAGGCTTTCCTCGCCCGCGCCGAGGGAAACCCGCTGCACGTCACCGAGCTGTGCCACGCCCTGCGCAGCGAGGGATGGACCCACACCACCGCAGCCGCACCGGGCGTGGTGGACATCCCACCGCAGACACCCCTGCCCCACAGCTTCCGAGGCCTGCTCACCCAGACCGTGGACCGGCTACCCGCAGCGACCCAGCGGCTGCTGCAGCTGACATCCGTGCTCGGCGCCGCAGCACCGCTGGAGCAAGTAGCCGAGCTGGCCGGCACCAGTACACAGGACCTGCTGCGCGGCCTGCAGCCCGCCCTCGACGCCGACCTCCTCCGACACGAGCAGGACACGCTGCGGTTCCGACACGAACTGCTCCGCGACGCCGTATACGAGTCACTTCCACTGTCGGCGCGGCTGACCGCACACCATCAGATCGGCCGCCGGCTCATCGACGTCCACGAAGGCGCCGACTATCTCGCCTGGCACCACATGATCGCCCACGCCCAGGCCCGCGGCACCCCCCCGACGCCCGGGCGACCCCGAGCCCCCGACTCAGCCACCACCGACGAGCTGCTGACCCTACTCAGCTCCCAGACGCCAGCAATCACCGCCGCCCCTCCCGAGACCGTGCGGGACCTGCTTGGCGCCGCCCTGACGAACATCCCCACCGACACCCCGACCGCCGCTCGCCTGGCGCTGCAGCAGGCGTGGGCCGCGATGATGGCCGGGGAGATCCGCGCCGGCGAGACCACCGCCACCGCAGTCCTCACCGAAACCGAGGACCCGACCGTACGGGTGGAGGCGCTGGACCTGCTCGCTGAGAGCCTCTCCCTGCAGCGCCGGTACGCCGAGGCGGTCGAGCCGTTGAGTCGGGCCATCGACCTCACCACAGACCCTGAGATGCGCGCCCGGCTGCGCGTTGCGCGGGCATACAGCCGCGCGCTCAGCGGAAGTCTCGGTGACGGGCTGGCCGAGCTGGGCCACGTTCACCAGACCACAGCCTTCGGCTCGACGCGGGCCCGCGCCGCATCCGCGCTGGCCTTCGGGCACGTCACACAGGGCCGGCTCACCGCGGCGCTGCCGCTCGCCGAGGAGGCCGTCCGCTTCGACGAGCAGGACGGGGGCGATCCCCGCAACCGGATGGCCTCCCACTACGTCCTCGGGCTCGCCCTCCTCAACGCTGACCGATGGGAGCAAGCTAGCGAGGTTGCGCTGCAAGGAATCCGGCGCTGCGAGGAGCGCGGCCTACTCGTCGAGCTGCCCGTGTATCTGTCGCTGCGCGCCACCCTGCTCCTCCTGCAGGGCCAGTGGGCCGACGCCGTCACCGAAGCCGAGACAGGCCTGACGGTGGCGGCCACGCTCGGTGCGAACCGTAACGTCGCGCTACTGCAAAACGTGATCGCCTTCGTCGCTGCCCAGCAGGGGCAGGCCTCAGCCGCTGCGGACGCGCTGATGCAGGCCGAGCGGATCGTTCCCATTCCGCTCGCCCTGGTCGGGCCCAACCGACTGGCGACTACCAAGGCAACGCTGCTCCAGGATCCAGGAGACGCATACGAGTTCCTTCGCAATAGTTGGACGGTCGCCGACCAGCTCGACGTCGCCGTGCAGCTCCTCGAGCTCGGCCCCGCTTACATCACCGCCGCCGCAACCGCCGGTCACACCACCATCGCAGCCTCCGCCAGCCGACGAGTCGCGCAGGCCGCCGCACGACTGGACACCCCCTACGCCCGCGGCACCGCCGAACGATGCGACGGCCTCGCCCAGCAGGACATCCCCGCGCTCCGCCGGTCCGTTTCCTACCTCCGCAAGTGCCCCCGCGTGTTGGACCGCGCCGACACCCTCCTCGACCTCGCCCACCTCGCCAGCCAGAAACGGCAACGCACCGCCGCGCGCGACGCCGCTACGGAAGCTCTCGAGATCTACCGCACGTACGGGGCGCACCGCTCCGCCCACCTCGCCACCGCACTGCTCGACGACCTCGGAGCACCCAAACGAACATCCACGCCTGCCCGCGTCAGCCGCCCCAGCACCGGGTGGGACACCCTCACCCGCACCGAAAAGGCCGTCGCCCGCTCGTCGCCGAAGGCCTCACCAACCGCGAGATCGCGCAACGGCTCTACGTCTCCCACCGCACCGTTGAAACCCACATCTCCCACGGACTCACCAAGCTCGGTGCCCGCTCCCGCGTCAACCTCGCTAGAGCAGCCCTGACCGACGGCATTCCTGCAGACGAGGCCGCCGCGCAACCTTGACGTTGCCTCAGGGGCAACCAACCTCACCCAGCCGTCTCTGCCGAGCGGCCTGCGCAGCGGCCGATCAACCGGCGCAAGGAGCTATGGGACCTGCATCCAGAGCGCTCATCGCGTCAAGGCCCACGGCTACAGTGCCTTTCCGGTCACGGTCTCTGACTGCATGATTCCCGGACCCAACGAAGCGTAAGCCTGGTTCCTCCAAGAAGTGCCTGAGAGGGCCAGGTAAAACTGAGGTCAGTCTTGATTCCAAACTCCTTTGCTTTGCCGAATCCCAGCGGGCGTGTAAGGTCCACCGACCCGGCGTTCATTTCTACGTCGGCGACCCTGCCATCTTGGATCTCAAGATTCGTTCTACCGCCTCCAACAGTGGGAACCGATACCTTCTTCCACCACTTGACTCTGGGTGCGGCTTCGAGCCGTACCTGGACGCGGTTCATATCGATCGTCGCGTACTCGACCGAGAATTGGATCTCGTCGCAGTCGTCCCCGGTCCGCAGCACACCATTCGGCCTAGATGGGTCGGGCGCGAATGGATACCACTGTTCAATAAGATCAATATCGGTTGGAGATAAGTTGTTGTTGGGCTTCACGACCGGGCTTCCCGACTTGATCCAGTGGTCCGGAATCCAATAGTGCATGATGGAATCAGGGTCATATACGGAGTTCGTCGTTGTCGGGCCATCGTATTTTTCGAAAATGTTGCGATCTACCTCTTCTTTGGACCATGTTTTCATTTCGTCGTAGACGACTTCTTTGTTCCATTCGTACGGCGCGCCGGGTGCCTGGTGTTCGTGGATCATGCCGAGAGCGTGTCCGAACTCGTGCAAGACGACCCGCCGCCACCGCTCATCGGTTGCGGGGGTGCCTTCCAAGCCGATCATCATCGTCGGCGAGTCGAACCGCCACCACTGTGTTGCTTGCCTCCCCAAAGCGGACCAACTCCTTCCGCCACTGTTGATCTCTACTCGAATATCGGCCGGATCATTTGCCCCCACGAATTCGAAGACAATATTTGCGTGCCGGGTCCACTCAAGGGCGATATCGCGAACTCTCTGCCTGAGAGGATCGGATCCTCCAGTCACTCGGACTCGCAGATGCTGTCCGATGCTCCACATTTCTCTGAGGTCCCCAGTCAGAGGCTGGGTGCTCTGCCCCCAGGTCTGAAATGTTCCATCCGCGGCAATTACGGGGTACTTGACCCGCAAGTCCTGGCGTTCTGGCAATGACTGCCCGGAAGGGGGTACGTCCACGCAGTGCTCACCTTGCACGATCTCAGCAGGGGGCGACGGCTCGTCTGGGCTGACAGAGGGCGTTGCAGGAGAAATGCGCTTCTTGGACCGCCCCGGTAGCAGTCTGCCCAGACATCCGACGTTGTCCGAAGGGACTTGAGTTGTCATTGTGCCTCCTTGTCAATGAGAATATGAATCGGAATGCGGCAGTAGGACTGCCGAATGGGTGAAAGATGCCGCTGAGTCAGATAGGTTCTTTGCTCGAGGCGGGTTCAGTGACTAGGTCGGACTTCGTCTCGTTGATGCACGCGTCCCTCGTCACCATGTGGTGCCCGCCGCAATGGATCTGGGATGAGGTACGAGAAGACGAAGGACAACAAGGTGGCCGTGGCCCCCGTCAACGCCGCGATCGCCGCGGCATCGAAGGTATCACTCCAGATCGAACCGACGACCGTCCAGACGATCAGCGCAAGTGCCGATCCCGCGCCTGCACCCTTGGCCTTCGGCGACACGGGATTCGCGTGAGAAGTGCTCATGGTCGTGGTCAACTCCCTACTCAGAGTGCGAACCACTACAGAGTCCTCGAACCGCTGGACCAATCCATCAGTGATTCCACTGACTTCTACGACCCACTGCCGGAGGTGCTGCCGCCGAGATACCGACTTGAGGAGATCGCGATCTTGCAGACAGTCGCGAACTCGATGCGGAGCTATGAAGAGAGAGTCGCGGTGCGGATCACATCGCAAACCACCAACGCTTCACCCGGGAACTGTCCCGAGAGCTCCGGAACGAGAGGATCATCGGCCCCGGGACCCACGAACCGGACACGGCCAGCCTGCGGGCACGACGGTGCGCCGGGGGGAGAGGCGTCACGTGCGGCAACACAGACGCTGACTGGCAGTCACCGACACGACGGGCTGGCGCAAAGCCCACGCCCCGTCCGCATCCATCGCAGGCACGCGTCAAGCACGCGGCCGGAGCGGGGAACGCGTTGCCGAGGCCGACGGCACGATAAGGCGAGCGCCTACAGGACGCAGTGAGTGCGGGTATAGATGAAGACCACTGTGGGCTTCGCTGGATTGTTGACGGTGCTTGCGCTTGCCACCGTCTCATGTGGCAGCGGTACTCCCATGACGGGGGACGGCGACGTCGAAAGATCCGCGGTCGAGAGCGAGGGGCAGGGAACCTGCCCCACTGACGCGGGGCAGGAAGAGTCGGCGGAGCCAGCCAGGCAATCGGACTCTCCGATTCCAACCCCGATAGAGCCGTCACAGCCCCCGGCTAAGGCTTCCCCGGCGCCCTCCAATCCGTTGCCTGAGCCGTCCGTACAGGCCCCGCCTCCCCCACCATCCCCAGCTCCCCCGACGTCGTCAGTACCCGTGCGCACGCCGAAGGAGGTCACCGTGTACGTCTATTACTGCGGATACGAGCGGGCCGACGAGAACTACACGAGCGACGACATCATCACGTATGTCTACCCTCAGGGCGAACCGAATCCGGCCGACCCGATCTGCCAGGGAGAATAGGCGCCTAGATGTGTTCACAGACGACAAGCCGGTCGGCTAGTACACCCGCCAGATCCCGCGCCCGTACTGACCAGGCCGCTCCTGCCGTAGGAACCTGGCGAGCTGCTGGCTGACTGGCCACGCCAATCTGAGCACCTCACCAATGCGGCGAAGTGTCAGGACGTCAATGCCTCGGTCGCGCGCCGAGGCTGAGTAGGCATCGAGCTTCTTGAGCGCGGGTCCAGGTTCCAAGCGCTCCAGCAGCGGGCTATCGGCGCTCCCGCGGGCCTTTCTCCGCTCGAAGTCGATCTCGGAGTCAAGGCCAAGACCGAGGATCGCCGCCTCCAAGCCCGCGAGATCGTGGGTTTCGGACACGGCCTCGGCGAGGCGGCTCTGCGAGGCCACCTGTGCCGCATCGAGGATCCAGAAGCATGCGGAGGCATCGTCGATTGTGAGTGGAAGGCCCGCGTCCCGGACCTCGGCCACTCCTCGCAGTCCCATTGCTGCCGCGAGCAGCAACACGTTGGCGTCGCTGGGGATGCTCTCCACCGGAGGCAGGTATGGCCTGACCGCTTCGGCGGTGAGACTGCCGGCAGGCGGAGACCCGGCAAGTCGCTCCTCGAGCTCTACGGTGGTGAGTTCACCGTCCAGTCCCGGCCCCAGGACGATCAGGTCCACGGGCGCATCGAGATGGGAGCTGGCACTGAGCACCACTGAGTCGGCGATGGGGCTGCGCAGCCCAGGCTCATCTCCCCGGGCCAGGATGTCTCCCCCCACGTCGACGACTCGGATCTGGTCCACGCCGAGCGTCTCGACCAGTTCTGAGAGCTGACGTGAGACGCCGCGCGAGCCTCCCCTCGGGTCGAGCAGGAGAAGCCGGTTCTGCAGCCTTCCCGCGAGCAGTACGAGGCTGGACTGACCGGGACCCCGCAGACCAGCAGAACCCGGAACTGCGAAGGTGGAGGCGCCGATCTCCTCCAGCCCCACGAAGTCGTCGGGGCTGCGTGGCCCGGGGGCCGGGTCCAGGGCCAGACGGTCCCACGACCATGTCAGGATGGGCGCTCCCGGGTCGTCATCAGTCAGTCTGGCCATGAGCGAGGCGGCGACGACATCGCCGCCACCTCCGGCTGCGACCCACAAGGTGGGCACTACTTGATCGCCTCCGTAGACTGGCCTGTGGACAAGTCCACTTTGCCGGATTGGAGAGGTTGTGTCACCCGAGATCCGGCAGGCTCCCCCTAAGTACCTGCAGATAGCAGATCACATTCGGGAACAGGTCGCCCGTGGTGATCTCAAGCCCGGCGATGAGGTTCCGAGCGAGCGCCAGATCGTCGCCGAGTGGGGAGTGAGCCGCCCCACCGCAACGCGCGCGCTAGCGGCTCTTCGAGCAGCTGGCATCGTCGAGGCACGCCAAGGCTCCGGCACGTTCGTTGCCGAACAGCCGGCCCTGAACCGGCGAGCCCGGGACCGCTACACCCGAACCAGGCAGACGGGTTTCACGTACACAAGTAGCGAGCACAGCGTCATCACGGATGCCGAGCAGACTGCTGCGCCGGACTACGTGGCGTCCGCCCTGGGAATCCCCTCAGGCGCACCAGCGATCCGCCGACGACGCGTCGTCTTTGACGAGGACGGGCCGGTGGAAGTGTCGACGTCATGGTTCGACGGCTCACTCGCAGCGACCGCCCCAGGCCTGCTCTCCAACGAGAGAATCCGCGAAGGAACGATGGCCTACGTCGAGAGCGTCACCGGTCGGCGCGCGGCCACTGCGCGCGCCACGATCTCAGCTCGCCTCGCCAGGCCTGACGAGCGAGAGGACCTGCGCCTAGCGGAGTCCCACTCCGCCGTCGTCCTGGTCCACCACACGGTCGTTGACGTGAACGGGGACCCGCTGGAGTTCGCCGAGGCGACGTATCCGCCAGGCCGATGGATCTTCGAGGACTCCTACGACGTTCCGAGTGCCTGAGACCAGCCCGCTGGTTCACCACCTCTCCACAGCGCTTGACAGGAACCGTCAGACTCGTCAGGGTAAAGTGGCATTATCCACTAGCCACCAATCCACTTTGGGGGGTCGATGTGAGTTCCGTCTTCTTGCCACCGCTGCTGTCCATCGATGAGGCAGCGGTGCTGCTGCGGGTGACGTACGCCGACGCGTCACGGGCGGTTCTCAGTGGCGAACTGCCGTGCGTCGTGGAACACGGCAGCATCGCTGTTCCGACGTATGAGCTGCTCCGCTCCTTCGGGGTGTCCGCCTCCGATGCGAGGACCCGCCTGAACAACGCCCACAGCCACCCGCAGTCGGCATAGAGTCAGAGGAGAAAGCGATGTCGCCAGAGGACGTACGAAGCCTTCCCGTCGTCGTAGACCTGCCCACCGCCGCGAAGGCGCTCGGTGTCGGCCGCTACGTCGCCTACGAGATGGTCCGGCAGGACAAGTGGCCCACTCCCGTGATCCGAGTCGGCCGGCACATCCGAGTCCCTCGGGCCGCCCTGCTCGAGGTCCTCGGGATCGTCGACAATCCCAACGCTGCCTGACGATCCAGCGAAGGGACCGACGTGACCGGACGGGTCTACAAGCGCCCGCCCGCCCGCAAGGGTGGGCCGCCCCGGAGGCGACCATGGGCCTACGCGATCGAACTCGGTCGAGACAGCGAGGGAAACCGCGAAGTCATCAAGCGCGCCGGCTTCGCCACTCGCCGCGAGGCACAGCACCGGCTGAACCAGCACCTCAAGGATCTCCAGGACGGCTTCGACGACCGGCACGGCACCGTGACCCTGCAGGCCTTCCTGGAGGGTCAGTGGCTGCCCGGGCTGTCGCGGGTGCGGGACTCGACGAAGAGCTCCTACGAGCGGCACATCCGCCTCTACCTGTCCCCGCGCCTGGGCCAGCTGTCCCTCAACGAGCTCACGACGCCCCGCATCAACCACTTCTACGCGGAGCTGCTCGAATCTGGCGCCAAGAAGGGCACGCTCTCACCCACCTCGGTGCGCCGGGTTCACGCGACCCTGCACGCCGCACTGGCGGACGCGGTGAAATGGCGGCTCATCCCGACCAATCCGGCCAGTGGCGCCGAGCTCCCCCGCACCCGTCGTCACGAGATCACGACCTGGACCGCGGCACAGCTCTCCCGGTTCCTGGACCACAACCAGGACGACCCGACCTACCCGGTCTACGCGCTCATTGCGGCCACCGGCCTGCGACGCGGCGAGGCTGCCGGGCTGCGCTGGCGCGATGTCGACCTCCAGCGTCGAACCCTCTCGGTGGTGCAGCAGATCGTTGACGTCTCCTACCGAGTCAGTGTCGGCGACCCGAAGTCCCACAAGGGTCGGCGCACCATCGCCCTCGATGCCGCGACCGTCCGCATGCTGCACAAGCACCGCATCCGGCAGTCGACCGAGCTGGCAACGGTGGGCCTCGAGGCCGCCGTCTACGTCTTCACCCGAGCCGACGGCCAGCCCTTCCACCCGGACTACCTGACCAGTCACTTCTCTGTCATGGCGAAGCACGCCGGCGTCCCGGTCATCCGACTCCACGACCTGCGGCACACCCACGCCACCCTCGGACTCGAAGCCGGCGTGCCGCCCAAGGTCATGGCCGACCGGCTGGGCCACTCCACCGTCGTGCTCACTCTCGACACCTACAGCCACGTCGTCCCGGCGCTGGACGCGCAGGCCGCCGAGCTCATCGCCGGTCTGCTCGACCCGCACCGACAGTTGCACGCGCAAGGGGAACCATTGGGGAACCACGGCCCCCGAAACCGGTCTCAGAAAGGAGATCAGAACGATGAAACCGCAGGTCAGAGTAGGTGGGGCGGGTGGGACTCGAACCCACGACCAAGGGATTATGAGTCCCCTGCTCTAACCGGCTGAGCTACCGCCCCCAGTTCGAACACAGCACGGACAACGCCCTGCAGCCCTGCCATCGCGCGCTCAGATCCTCTTCAGGGTAGGCGCTCGGTCGCGCTGTCAGGGCACGCGGCGGCCGTGCGAGAGGTCGACGACCTCGACGCCACCGTGGCTGCGGCCCTCGCCCATGGCGCGACCCTGGCGCAGGGCCGCCAGACCGTCCCTGGCGTCGGCTACACCGCCTACGTCATCGACACCGAGGGCAACCGCATCGGCCTGATGCAGGAGGACGTGAACGCCCCTGCCCCGGACCGTGGGCATCCCCGTTGAGCACCGGATAGTCCCTCCAGCACCGGATAGTCCCTACAGGCCCCCGCAGAAGCCCGACCCCGGCCTCGGCGTCAGCCGGAGATCTCCTCCACCACGGACATCCACCGGGTCGCCGTGTCGGCGATCGAGTCACCCGTGACATGGATCGCCCACCGGTAGCCCTCGTTGATCAGTCCCGCCTTCATGGCCAGGGTCTGGAACTCCGGGTCCTGGACAAGCGCGCCCACCGCGTCAGCCTCACCCCGCGCGACCATCAGGCCACTGGGATCGTTCGCCGAGAAGTACCAGGCGAAGTCGGCCAGGCGCCCCTCCGACACCCACTTCTCCGACATCGCGGTTGTCTCCGCCATGAGGGCCATGCCCTGCTTCTCCCGCCCCGGTACGGGCCCCGTCCAACTGTGCACGATTGCCGCCTGCGGCATGGCTTCCTCCCAGCGTCCTCACCGGTCACCCCGCACCCTTCCCCCTTGTATCACTGTCGGACCGGGCCGTGAAGGGGCAGCCTGCCCTCAGAGCACGTCGGCGGCCTACGGCTTGGGCACCGGCGCCACGACTTCCCGACGGTAGGAGTTCAACGCGTCGATGACCTCGGGCGTCCACCCCTCGACCTGCATCACAGCCGCCCACCCAGCCGCGTGGGCGTGCGCGTAGTTGTGCCCCACGCCCGGTGGTACGAAACCGTTCGTCGTCAGGTCCAGCAGCACCTGCTCCCAGGTGAAGACCGGCCACCACACCATGCCCTCGGGGACCCGCTCCCCCCGCTCCCCCTCCAGCCACCGGGGCGGCGATGTCGCGACGGACAGCGCCAGATGGACCTGGGGTCCCGGTGTCGTAGTCAGCCCACCGATCCACCAGCTCGCTGGCCGCCGGAGTACCGATCCACAGCACCCCCGCGAAGTCCGCGACGACTTCCTGCGGAGACTGGTCGAGCAGGTAGCGCTGGGATCCCAGCGCTCCCAGGGACTCCCCGTGCAGGTAGACCTCCGGTCGCTGACCCTCCGGCCGCTCGTTGACCGCGTCGAGAACCGCCGGGATCAGCGCGCGGGCCTCCCGCTCAGCGCCGTCGGGATCGAGCACGGCGGTCATGAAGCTGGGCAGGTAGGAGTACTGGGTCGCGACGGTCGCCACGTCTCCGCCCGCGGCGAACTCCAGCGCGATTGCCGAGACCGGGTGCACAGCTCCCAGTCCGCTGGTGACCACGATGACCAGCTTCGCCCGGTCGAAGGCACCGGTACGTTCCAGCTCCGCCACCGCGAGCTCGGCCCGCTGCTGCGGACTCGGAGCGTTGTCCATCCCCACGTACACCCGGATCGGTTCCAGCGCAGGCTCGCCGGTGAACCCCGCGATGGCTCGAGCCGACGGCCCGCCCATGACGAAGGTACGGCCCTGTCTCCCGAGGTCGGCCCACTCGACCAAGGAGCCTGGTCCACCCGAGCGCAGGGCGGTGGTCGGCTGCTGCTGCAGGTCCGTCCGTAGGTTCAGCGCCTCGAACTGGTTCGTCTGGTACCAGCCCATGCCGGCGACGAGGGAAGCGAGCAGCCCCGCGGCGGTCACGACCCCGGCAACGCGAGCCAGCCGGTACGGCAGGACACGCCCGTACTGCCGGGCCAACCATCGGGCTGCCGCTCGGACCCCGCGGCCGATCATAACGACGCCCACCACCAGGACCGGCGTAAGCACCATCACCGTGAGCCAGGACGGAACCGCCCACCCCACACTGTCCGCCTGATCGCTCTGCCAGCCCAGTCCCGAGGGGGTGAATGTCAGCCCTCCCACCAGCAGCGCCACCACGATCGCGACCTGTCCCCGCTGCAGCCACCGTGGCGACTCGGCCTGGGGCGCACCCCGTACGCGAGTGTGCAGCCAGCCGGCCAGGCGCCCACTCAGCATCCCCACCAGGTATCCGGTCAGGGTCAGCACCACCGACACGGCGACCTGTCCCGCCGTGGTGCGCGGCACCAGGGAGGGAGTCAGCGACTACCGAGGTAGGCCATCGAGACAGCCCGACGCGGACCCGGGGGGTGAGTACGGTCAAGGCGCAGCGAAAGCGAGAGATCATGACCAGTGGGCGACGTCAGCCTTGGTGGCGTCCGTTGGTGCCTTCTGTCCGCCACCTGAGGGTCGCAGACCGCCGTATGCTGCGGGGCGACCTGCTGGCGGGGCTCACCGTCGCAGCCCTCGCGGTGCCGCAGTCCCTCGGGTACGCGGCCATCGCAGGAGTCCCCGTGGAGGTCGGGCTCTACGCGGTGCCCGTGGCTCTCCTCGCGTACGCCTTCTTCGGCACCTCGCGCCAGCTGGTGGTGGGACCTGTCTCGACCGTCGCCGTGCTCTCGGGCGCCCTGGTCGCGAGCTTCGACCCCGAGGACACTGCGCAGTCTGTCGCCTACACGCTGGCGCTGGCGCTCGGCGCCGGTGTGGTCCTGATCGCTGCTGGCCTGCTGCGGATCGGCTGGGTGTCGGAGTTCCTCTCCAAGCCGATCGTGACCGGGTTCGTCATCGGTCTGACCGTCCTCGTCGTCATCGGCGAGCTCCCCAAGATCCTCGGCATCCCCGCACCCGAGGGCGACGTCCTGGCTCGGATCGGCGACCTGGTCAGGGGGTTCGGTCAGGGGAACAACCAGACCCTCGCCATCGGGCTCGCGGCGTTGCTCGTACTGTTCGGCGGTTCCCGCTTGGCACCCCGGGCTCCCTGGGCACTCCTGGTGGTGGTCGCAGCCATCGCCGCCTCCGCCGCCGGAGACTGGGCCGACGACGGCGTCGCGGTGGTGGGACCGATCCCCGCTGGCTTCCCCACCCCGGGACTGCCAGACGTCTCCGTCGCCGAGGTGGGCACCCTGGTCGTGGCCGGGGCAGCACTGGCGCTGGTGGGGATCGCGGAGGGACTCAGCGCAGCGCGGCTGTTCGCGACTGAGGGCGGGTACCGGGTGGACGCGGACCAGGAACTGGTCGCCACCGGCATCGCGAACCTGGGCACGGGCCTCTTCGGCGGGCTGGCGGTGGCCGGCAGCCTGTCGAAGACGGCGGCCGCGGTCCGCTCCCGGGGTCGCAGCCAGATCACCGGCCTGGTGACAGCTGCGGTCAGCATCCTGGTGATCGCCTTCCTCACACCGGCGCTGGAGCCGCTGCCGCTCGCCGTGCTCAGCGCTGTGGTGATCCACGCCGTCTGGGGCCTGCTCGACGTGGCCGCACTGCGGCGCTACCGCCAGGTACGGCGCAACGACTTCGTCGCGGCCCTGGTCGCCTGTGTCGGGGTCCTCGCCTTCGGCCCGCTTCCTGGGCTGGGCCTGGCCATCGCCGCTTCGGTCGTCGGCCTGGTCTACCGCTCGACCCGGGTCCGGGTGGACGTGCTGGGGCGGATTCCCGGCGAGAAGGCTGCGTACGGGAGCATCAGCGAGCACGGCGAGCGCCTCGTCATCTCCGGCATTCTGGTGCTGCGCGTCGGCGTACCCGTGTTCTGGGTGAACGCGATGAGCGTACGTGACCGCGTGATGGACGAAGTGGACGCGGCGCCGGACACCCAGGCAGTGGTTCTCGACGTCGAGGGAACGAGCCAGCTGGACACGACGAGCGCTGATGCGATCGCAGACCTGGCCAGCGAGCTGCACAGCCGCGCGGTTGACCTCTACGTGGTCCGCGTTCCCTACCCCGTCCGGATGTGCCTGCGCCGCTCGGGTGCCATGGAGCTCATCGGTGAGGACCACATCTGGCACAGCATCTCGCAGGCCGTGCGCCAGGCGCACCGCGACCATGGCATCCCGCTCGAACGCCGGCCTGCTGAAAGAGATGACGGTGAGATGGACCGCTCCGAGAGGGACCGCTCTGAGCAAGGCAGCAGCCACCCGTACGGTCTCCGGCGCAGCTCGGGCGAGGACGAGCACGGTCACCTGGAGACGTAACCATCGCGGACAGAAGCGCTACCGGAGCCGGCTACTGCGCTCCCCACGGGTAGGAGCCGTCACGCTCGGCTAGCTCGAGGCTCCACGCATCCCAGAGCACAGTGTCCGGGGCCGGCGCCGGCTCGGGGGGCACGTCGACCCGCTGCGCTGGCTGCCTCGGCGTGGGTTGGAGTGCCGGGATCGGCTGGATGCTGCAGTGAGCGCGCCGCAGCAGCCGAGGCGTCGCTACGACGGCCCAGACCAGGGAAGCCGCGACGTAGCCAAGGCCGGCTAGGAGCTTCCGGAAGAAGGAGCGCACACCTATTGGGACATCCCGGAGGGGGTCGGGGCTCCTGCCTCGGCTGGGTACCCCAGGAACCCCGAGGCGTCCCAGCCGATCGAGGGCTCCTAGGTCTCTGACCTGCGGATATGGCTCCCGCGACTGGACTCGAACCAGTAACCTACCGGTTAACAGCCGGACGCTCTGCCGATTGAGCTACGCGGGAAGGGCACCGAAGCGCCCTCCCAGGTTACCCCACGGATCGGCTCTCGCTGCTCGCCAGCGGAGTTGTGGACACGCCCGCGGGCCTCTGGACCGCGGGGCGAATCTGGGTGACAATCCACGCAATCGAACCCCACGCAGTCGAACCCAAACCCGGGCGGTCATGGTGAAGCACTGGTTCCTCGTCGCAGCAGGTGCCGGAGTCGGGTACGCCCTGGGTACGCAGACGGGACAGGCAGTGCGCCGGGGCAGTCGAAACCTGTGGGACCACCCGGTCAGCCAGGGAACCCTCGCGATCGCGCGGGGCACCGCGGAGCGCTGGGGCAACGCGATCGTGCCGAGTCCCCGTGCATGGAGTGCCAGCGCGTACGGTCCCTCCGCCAGCCACCCGTACGGAGCCCGTCACGCCCCTGAGACCCGGGAGCGGGTCCCGAGCGCAGCGGGACCGGAGCGAGTCCCCACGAGCTACCTGATCGGCTGACCGCTCAGGCGATGCGTCGGGCCTTCGCACGCTCGAGCAGCATCTCGACGCCGGCCAGCAGGTCCTCCCGGCGGTAGTCACCTGGCTCGTCGAAGACCACGCACCATCGCACGTCCGCGTCCCCGCTCAGGCGACGTCCGACGATGAGCACTCCCCGGCCCTGCACGTCGTGTCGCTCCGTCACCGCGACACTGCGTACGACGCGATCGCGCACCGCGGGCGGCAGCCGCTTCGAGCCGGTGACGGTGACGCGCCAGGGAGGCCGGCGCTCGACGACGACGTACCCCTCTCGCTCGGTGACCACCAGGCCCTCGGTCACCGTCAGTACGCCCTCAGCCCAGACGGCCGTGACGATGTCCTCCCAGCGCACCAGGCGGGCGTCCTGGTCGTTGGACAGCCACAGACCACGCCGACTCGCCGACAGGATCCGGCCGTCCGAGGTCTCGGCATGGGCGATGACGAGGTCATCGGCGTCGAGCTTTTGCGTGACGGCGGCTGGTGCCCGGCGCCGTCGAATCAGGTCGCGCATCAGGACCAGACTGACAGAAAACCCCCTAAAGGCGGAATATGGCGAAGATCACACCACGTCCCGCCGGACACCGCGGCGGCCCGTCACGGGCCGGGAAAGCCACTCAGTCGAGGTAGTCGCGCAGCTGCTTGGACCTGCTGGGATGGCGCAGCTTGGCCAGCGACTTCGACTCGATCTGCCGGATGCGCTCGCGCGTCACGCCGAAGTTGCGGCCCACTTCCTCCAGCGTCCGGGGCTGACCGTCGGTGAGTCCGAAGCGCAGCGCGATGACCCGCTGCTCCCGCTCCGAGAGCGTCTGCATGATCTCCTGAAGCTGCTCCTGCAGCAGCTCGTACGCGGCAGCATCGAGCGGCGCGACCGCGTCCTCGTCCTCGATGAAGTCGCCCAGGTAGGAGTCCTCCTCCTCGCCGATGGTCAACTCGAGCGAGACCGGCTCCTGCTGCAGGCGGCGCAGCTCGGACACCCGCTCCGGCTCCATGCCGAGCACCTCGGCGATCTCCTCGTCCGTGGGATCACGTTCCAGCCGCTGGACCAGGTCGCGCTGCGCCCGCTGGATCTTGTTGATCGTCTCCACCATGTGGACCGGGAGCCGGATCGTCCTGGCCTGGTCGGCGATGGCACGGGTGATGGCCTGCCGGATCCACCAGGTGGCGTAGGTGGAGAACTTGAAGCCGCGCTCGTAGTCGAACTTCTCCACGGCGCGGATCAGCCCGAGGTTGCCCTCCTGCACGAGATCCAGAAACAGCAGGCCCCGGCCCGCGTAGCGCTTGGCGATGGAGACGACCAGCCGCAGGTTCGCCTCGACCAGTCGCGACTTGGCTGATCTCCCCTGGCGTGCCACCTCGGCGAGGTCCGCCCGCAGCTCCCGCTCCAGCCCCGGTTCCGTGGTGAGCTTGTGCTCGGCGAACAGGCCGGCCTCCACGGCGCGCGAGAGCTGCACCTCTTCCTCGGCGGTGAGCAGCGGCACGCGCCCGATGGCCTTGAGATAGACCCGTACGCTGTCCGCCACGCTCCCGGCGCCGCCCGAGGTGTCGAGGCCGCTCCCCCGGTCGGGAGCCTTCCGGCGGCCCGACGCGGCAGCGCTCCGGGTCCGGCCACCGGACCGCCCGGAAGCCGCGCCGGCAGCACCGGCAGCAGCGCCAGCATCGTCCGTCGCGCCCGCATCGGTGCCTTCGCCGTCGGCGTCTCCCTCGTCGAGAAGGTCGTCGGAGTCCGGGGACTCCTCCAGAGCGGGGACGTCGACATCGATGATCTCGATGCCGGTGGCCTGGAACATGGCCATGAGGTCGTCGAGACCCTCCACCGGCGGCTGCGAGCTGTTCAGAACCGCCTCAACGTCGGCCGAGGTGATGAAGCCGGCCCGGCGACCTCGGTCGATCAGGTGCTGGACGGCTGTCGGCCACGCCTCGAGCCCGGAGCGCACCGGCTCCGCACTCACTGGACCTGCGGGGCCCGATGTGCTCGAGGTGCCCGAGGGACTGTCGCCGGCACCACGGGGCGTACCCGGATCTGGGCGGCTACCATCGTCCGGCCGGCCAGCACCGGGGCGCTGTCGTGACGACGATGGCATGACCCTCTCCCCATTCGTGGTGATCAGGCTACAAGGCGCCTATCGCCTGCTCGCGGAGACCCCGCTTGTACTGCTCCAACGCGATCAGCTCGCCGAACAGCCGGGTGTGCTCCTCGGCGGACTCCACCGGGTTCACCCGCTGCAGCCGCGACTTCAGTGCGGCGATCTTCCGCGTCACGGCGACCTCCTGCAGCCGAGCCAGCACGGCGTGGGCGTACCGCGCGTCCACCTCCCCGGCCGCTCGGATCGGCTCGGTGGCCAGGGCATAGACCAGCGACCGTACGGAGTCGTCGGGACACGGCTGACGGACCCGCTCCACCCAGTCCGGCCCCGGTACCCCGGACGCCGCCCCGCCCGCTGCCGCGATCGCCTCCCGGACCGCCCGGTACCGGGGATCGACCCATGCCTCCGACCCGACCGAGTCGAACAGCGGCCCGGCCAGCACCGGCTGCTGGACGGCGACCTTGAGCGCCTCCCGCTCGACCGCGAGCACGATGTCGCTGACCTGTGGCTGCCCGCCGTCGCCGCTGTCCCGCTGGCGCTCCCGGGGCGACGGCACGTCGTCACGTCCCCAGCCGTCCTGGTGGCGGCCCCGATCTTGACCATGAACCTGGCCCCGGCCCTGATCGTGACCCCGGCCCTGACCCTGGCCCTGACCCTGGCCCCGCCCCTGATCCTGACCCCGGTCCCGTGCCCGCGTCTGGCCCCGCTGCGATCCCGCCCGGCCGACGGCGTCGTTCACCACCGCGACGTCCATGCCGAGCTGTCCGGCCAGCAGTCGGGCGTACTCCGGCCGCAAGGCGCGGTCCTTGATGCCCGCGACCAGCGGCGCCGCCGACTCCAGCGCCTGCACCCGACCCTCTGCGGTCTCCAGGTCGTACTTGGAGATCGTGGTGTCGATGACGAACTGCACCAGCGGCCGGCGGCTGGCCACCAGGTCACGTACGGCCGCCTCGCCGTGCTCGAGACGTACGTCGCACGGGTCCAGTCCGTGCTTCTCCACCGCCACGAACGTCTGCATCACGAAGCGCTGGTCGTCGGCAAACGCTCGCATCGCCGCCTTGCGCCCGGCCTCGTCGCCGTCGAAGGTGAAGATGACCTCCCCGCGGAACTCGTCCTGGTCCATCAGCAGCCGCCGCAGGATGCCGACATGGTCCGAGCCGAACGCAGTGCCGCAGGTTGCCACCGCGGTCGGGACGCCCGAGAGATGGCAGGCCATCACGTCGGTGTAGCCCTCGACGACCACTGCCTGGCGACGGCGCGCGATCTCCTTCTTGGCGAGGTCGACGCCGTAGAGCACATGGCTCTTGTGGTAGATCGGCGTCTCGGGGGTGTTGAGGTACTTGGGGCCGTCGTCGTCGCGCAGCCGGCGCGCACCGAAGCCCACGACGTCCCCGCTCAGGTCCCGGATGGGCCACATCAGCCGGGCGCGGAACCGGTCGATCAGACCGCCGGAACGGCCCTCGCGGGAGAGCCCTCCGGTGATCAGCTCCTGGGGGGTGAAACCGCGACCCCGCAGATGGCTGGTGAGGGTGTCCCAGGACGCCGGGCTGAAGCCGCAGCCGAACTGCTCCGCCGCGGAGCGGTCGAAGCCGCGGGAGGAGAGGAACTCGCGTGCCGTTGCGGCGTCTGGCCCCACCAGCTGCTCGGCGTAGAACTCGGCCGCCGCCGCATGGGCCTCGAGGAAGCGGGTCCGCTGCGACCCGGTCCGTACCGCGGGGCCGGCCTGCTCGTAGTGCAGCTCCACGCCGGCGCGCAGGGCCAGCTTCTCGACCGCCTCGGTGAAGGACAGGTGCTCGACCTTCTCCAGGAACGTCAGGACGTCCCCGCCCTCTCCGCACCCGAAGCAGTAGTAGACCCCGCGGGCTGGCGTCAGGTGGAACGAGGGCGAGCGCTCGTCGTGGAACGGGCACAGCCCCTTGAGGCTGCCGCCACCCGCTGGCTTGAGCTGCACGTACTGCCCGACGATGTCCGCGATGGGCGAGCGGTCCCGGACGGCTGCCACGTCTTGCGCCCGGATGCGACCCGCCATCCGCTCACCCCCCGCCGGACGCCGGGAATTCGCTCCCGTTTTCGCGCCCTGTGGCAGCACAGTCTAGGCGGCCTGCGCGACGCGCGTAAGGCCCTGCTACGCCCTCGGGGCCAGCTCCGCCAGGGGCACGTCCGGGTCCCGCAGCCGCGCCACGTCCACCACGGCCCGGGACCGGATCAGCGCCTGGAGGTCCCCTGTCACGTCCCAGATGTTGCCGTTGAGCGCGGCCAGCACCGTTACGCTCCCGGCCTGCACCCGGTGCACCCAGAAGGCGATGAACTCGCGCGCCTCGACGTCCCCCCGGAACACGACCTCGTCGTAGCCGCCCGGGTCGATCCAGCCGCTGTACTCCATGCCGAAGTCGTACTGGTCGGAGTAGAAGTACGGGATGCGGTCGTAGACGACGTCCCCGCCCAGCATGGCTCGGGCCGCCGCCGGCCCGCCGTTGAGTGCGTTGGCCCAGTGCTCCACCCGCAGGCGCCGCTGGTAGAAGGGGCTCCACAGGTTCACGCAGTCGCCGGCGGCGAACACGTCGGGGTCCGATGTCCGCAGGTGCTCGTCCACGAGCACGCCGTTGTCCACTGCGAGCCCCGCTGCCTGAGCCAGCGATGTGCTCGGCCGTACCCCGATCCCCACGACGACGACGTCCGCCGGGATTTCCTCGCCGTCGTCCAGTGCCACCGCGCCGACACTGCCGGCCATGCCGGGCGCGAAGCCGGAGACACCGGTACGCATCCGCAGCTCGACGCCGTTGTCGCGGTGCAGCTGCGCGTACACCGCACCCAGCTCCGGGCCCAGGACTCGTGCCAGCGGCAGGTCGACGACATCCACGACCGTCACCTGGCAGTCGTGGGCCCGCGCCGCCGCGGCGACCTCCAGACCGATCCAGCCGGCACCGACCACCACCACCCGCGCACCGGCCTGCAGCACCTCGTGCAGCCGATCCGCGTCGGAGACCGTACGCAGGTAGTAGATGCCGGGAAGGTCGGAGCCGGGCAGGTCGAGCCGAATCACCTCGGACCCGGTGGCGAGCAGCAGCTTGTCGTAGCGCAGCTCTCCGCCCTCGACGCTGACCTCCCGCTCAGTGATGTCGATCTCGGTCGCCTCCGTACCCAGCCGCAGGTCGATCCGGTTCACCTCGTAGAAGCCGGGGTCTTCGAGGAACGCCTGGGTACGGGCCTGCTCGGCGTCGGCGCCGGACTTCGGCAGGTACGCCTTGGACAGCGGGGGCCGGTCGTAGGGCGGCTCATCCTCCTTCGCCAGGACGATCACGTCGCCGTCGAAGCCCTCCTCGCGCAGCGTCGCCGCCGCCTTGGCACCCGCCAGGCCTCCGCCCACGATGACGAAATGCTCGTCGCGTCGCGACATGCCCCCCACTCCCGTCCCGGCGCGCCCGCACCGCTCGCAGCGACTGACTACACACCGTACGCCAGCGTCGTCACGCCAGACACCCTCAGTCCAGACAGCCTCAGTCCAGACCGCCTCAGTCCAGACCGCCTCAGTCCAGACCGCCTCAGTCCAGACCGCCTTGGTTCAGTCAGCTTGAGACGACGCCGCCCGCCTCAGCCGAGGCGCGCCCGCAGTGCCGCGTGCGCCGCCAGCGCCGAGGTGTCCGTCATCGAGGCAACCGCGTCGATCACGACCCGGCGCCGTGCCGCGTCGTCACCCGCCTCCGCCCAGGCCTCCCGCCACGCCGGCGCCATGACGTCCGGGGCGCCCCGCGCCATCCAGGTGACGAGGTCGGAGATGACCTCCTGCTGCCACCGCCGCCGTGAGCGCGACTCCGCGCGCATCATGACGTAGCGTGCCGCCATCGCCTTGAGCAGTGCGCAGCGGGCCCGTTCCTCCCGGGGAACCTCCAGGTCGAGGTGGTACCGGCTCGCGGGGACCTCCCCCGAAGGCTCCTGCTGCACCCGCAGCGTGCGGCGTACGGCAACCGCGATGAAGTGCGAGATCAGTGTGCTCGTCAGCTGCTTCAGCGCCGCCTGAGCCACCCGGCCACCGTCGAACGGCGGCAGGTCACGCACCGCGGGGAGGTCGAGCAGGTCGTCCAGCATCGCCTCCAGGTACGCGGGGTCCTCCGGGGAGTAGAGCTGTCCCGCCAGCGCACACAGCGCAGCCCGCTCCGCGGAGTCCGAACGCAGCAGCTCAAGATCCAGGTGGCCGCCATGCACCGCGTCCTCCACGTCGTGCACCGAGTAGGCGATGTCGTCGGCCCAGTCCATGACCTGGGCCTCCAGGCAGCGGCGCGGCCTGCCTGCTGAGGCGGGAGCAGTTCCCGCATCCGGGGAGGTGGACCGGACCCAGTCGAAAGCCGGGCGGTCCTCCGCGTACACCCCGAACTTGGGTGTACCCGTGCGGGGCTCGGCCATCTCCCGCGGCCAGGGGTACTTGATGGCAGCATCCAGCGATGCCCGTGTCAGGTTCAGTCCCGCACTCGCGCCGTCCGCGCGCAGCACCTTGGCCTCCAGCCGGGTCAGGATGCGGAAGGTCTGGGCGTTGCCCTCGAACCCCCCGCAGTCCGCCGCGAGCTCGTCCAGAGCGCTCTCTCCTGTGTGCCCGAAGGGCGGGTGCCCGAGGTCGTGCGCCAGGCACGCGCCCTCCACCAGGTCCGGGTCACAGCCCAGGGACTCGGCCATGGAGCGGCCGATCTGCGCGACTTCCAACGAGTGCGTCAGCCGGGTACGGGGAAAGTCGTCCTCGCCCACGACGACCACCTGCGTCTTCGCCGCCAGTCGCCGCAGGGCGCTGGAGTGCAGGATGCGTGCCCGGTCCCGCTCGAAGTCCGACCGGGGGATGGCCTCGGGGTCGGGGTCCTCCGCCACCCAGCGCTCCCGATCCTCCGCGCCGTACGTCCCGGGAACCTGACGCACCTCACCCGCACGCGGAACGTGCGTCACGCCGCGCCCCGGTCACCCACGATGCGGTAGTAGAGCAGCGCTACGGTCTCGCGTGCCACGTACTCCGCGTCCGAGGCGTCCAGGTCCTCGACCGAGGCACTCCCCGGCGCCCCGTCCGCGGCCGAGGCGTGGGCCTCGATGCCCAGGTCCCGTGCCATGGTCCTGGCCCGCAGGCTGTGCGCAGGATCGGTCACGAGCACGGCGGAGGTCCACCCGTTCCGGTCGTACACCTCGGCCAGGCCCTCCATGCTTTCCAGGGTGTCGGCGCCGCTGCGGACCTCGACCAGGTCGGCACGCGGCACCCCCTGCTCGGCAAGCCAGGTGGCGCCGGCCTCCGCCTCGGTGAAGCGGTCTCCCGGCTGACGGCCACCTACGGTCACGACCGCCGGCGCCACGCCCTCCTCCCAGAGCGCGTAGGCGTGCTCGAGACGCCGTTGCAGCACCGGCGAGGGGCGGCCGTCGAACTGCGCCGCTCCCAGCACGACGATCGCGTCGGACCGCGGGCGCTCGTCCGTGTGGCCCACCTGCCATACCTGGACTCCGGTCAGCACGACGATCGCCACGACGGCGGCCAGCAGCACCCCGAGCAGTCCCAGACCGACCCGACCGGCACGACCGGCACGACCGGCACGACCGGCACGACGAGTGTGGCGCGCCGGGCCCGTGTGCCGGGTCAGAACCGTACCCGCCCCCACAGTCCTCACCTCATCCACCCGGTCCACCCGGTCCACACGGTCCCTACCGCCACGGAGCCATTGTCCCGCGCCCCCGGCACACGACTGCGGCACCGCGCCGAGTCCGTTTCATCCCGGATTCGGGGGTGCCGCAGCGTGTGTTCAGTTGTACCTACGTTCCCGAGGGTCCCCGAGGGACCCGAGGGTCAGCGGGTGTCGCCGCCACCGGAGGACACGGCCGCACGGCCTGCCTCCAGTCGCGCCACCGGAACCCGGAACGGCGAGCAGGACACGTAGTCGACGCCGGCGCCGTGGAAGAAGTGGATCGAGTCCGGGTCACCGCCGTGCTCGCCACACACACCCACCTCAAGGCCCGGACGTGCGGCCTTGCCGTCCGCCGTGGCCATCTCGACCAGCCGGCCCACCCCGTACGGGTCGATCGACTCGAACGGGGAGACCCCGAAGATGCCCAGGTCCATGTACGGGCCGAAGAACGCCCCCTCGACGTCGTCTCGGGAGAACGCCATCGTCATCTGCGTCAGGTCGTTGGTACCGAAGGAGAAGAACTCCGCGGTCTCCGCGATCTCCGCCGCCGTCAGTGCCGCCCGGGGAACCTCGATCATCGTCCCGATCATGGCGTGGAGGTCGACTCCGTACTCGTCCTCGACCCCTGAGATGACCTCGCTCGCACGCTCGCGCATGATCTCGAACTCCTGCACGAACGTGGTGAGCGGGATCATGACCTCGGGCCGCGGGTCCTTGCCGGCCTTCTTCAGCTCGGCCGCGGCCTCCGCGAGGGCCCGGACCTGCATCTCGTACAGGCCCTTGATCACCAGGCCGAGGCGGACGCCGCGCAGACCCAGCATCGGGTTCTGCTCGTGCATCTTGTGCACCGCGTCGTACACCTTCTCGCGGTCGGCCGACAGCGCGCCGCCCTCCGCCTTGGCCAGAGCGGACTCGACCTCCAGCTCGACGAGCGCCGGGAGGAACTCGTGCAGCGGCGGGTCGAGCAGCCGGACGATCACCGGCAGCCCGTCCATCGCCTCGAGAATCTCGAGGTAGTCGCCCTTCTGCAGCGGCTTGAGGGCGTCCAGCGCCTCCGTCCGTCCCTCGTCGGAGTCGGCGAGGATGAGGTTCTCGACGAGCTGACGCCGGTCACCGAGGAACATGTGCTCGGTACGGCACAGCCCGATGCCCTGAGCGCCGAACCGGCGGGCCCGGGTGGAGTCCTCCGGTGTGTCGGCGTTCGCGCGGACCAGCAGGCGGCGCTTCTCGTCCGCGTGCGTGATCAGCCGGTGCACCGCGTGCACCAGCGGGTCGTGGTCGTGGCGTACCTTCCCCTCGAAGTACTGCACGACCGGGGAGTCCATGACGGCGACCTCACCCAGGAAGACGTCGCCGCTGGTGCCGTCGATGGAGATCACGTCGCCCTCACCGAGCACCGTCCCGTCCGGGATGACCAGCGTCTTGGCGGGCAGGTCGAGGTTCAGGTTCTCCGCGCCACAGACACAGGTCTTGCCCATACCGCGGGCAACCACGGCGGCGTGCGAGGTCTTGCCGCCGCGGGTGGTCAGGATGCCCTGCGCGGCGACCATGCCCTTCAGGTCGTCCGGCGTGGTCTCGCGGCGCACCAGGATGACCTTCTCGCCCCGCTCCGCCCAGTCCGCGGCCGTGTCCGAGTCGAAGACGATCTTGCCGACGGCTGCGCCCGGGGACGCGGCGATGGCCTTGCTGACCTGCTTGCGCGGGGCGTTGGGGTCGAAGTTGGGGAACATCAGCATCGTCAGCTGAGCCCCGGTGACGCGGTTGAGCGCCTCGTCCATGTCGATGACGCCCTCGTCCACCATCTGGGTGGCGATGATGAAGGCCGCGGCCGCGGTGCGCTTGCCGACACGGGTCTGCAGCATCCACAGCTTGCCGCGCTCGATGGTGAACTCGATGTCGCAGAGGTCCTTGTAGTGGTCCTCGAGCCGCTGCATGGTGGCGATCAGCTCGTCGTAGCCCTGCTTGTAGGACTGCTCGAGCTCGGGCAGCGGGTGCGCGTTGCGGATACCGGCGACGACGTCCTCACCCTGGGCGTCGGCCAGCCAGTCGCCGTACGCGCCCGTGGCGCCCGTGGCCGGGTCGCGGGTGAAGGTCACACCGGTGTAGGAGTGCTCGCCCATGTTTCCGAAGACCATCGCCTGCACGTTGACCGCGGTGCCGAGGTCGCCGGGGATGCGCTCCTGGCGGCGGTACAGGATGGCACGCTCGGTGTTCCACGAGCCGAAGACGGCCAGGATGCCCATGTCGACCTGGGTACGCGGGTCGTCCGGGAACGCCTCGCCGGTGTTCTCCTTGACGATGTCCTTGTAGCGGTAAGTGATCCGCTTGAGGTCCTCGGCGTCGAGGTCCAGGTCGCTGGTGGTGCCCTTGGCGGCCTTCTCCTCGTCCATCACGTGCTCGAACAGCTCGTCGGGCACCATCAGCACGGTGTCGCCGAACATGTGGATCAGGCGGCGGTAGGAGTCCCAGGCGAAGCGCTCACCGGCCGCCTCGATCAGCGAGCCGACAGTGTCGTCGTTGAGGCCGATGTTCAGGACTGTGTTCATCATGCCCGGCATGGAGAACTTGGCACCCGATCGGACGGACAGCAGCAGCGGGTTCTTCGGGTCGCCGAAGCCCTTGCCGGTCAGCTCCTCGGTGTTGGCGATCGCGGCGCCGACCTGGGCGGACAGCTCGTCGGGCACCCGGCCGTGCTTGAGGTAGTACTGGCATGCCTCGGTGGTCACGGTGAATCCTGGCGGGACCGGGATGCCCATGTTGGTCATCTCGCCGAGGTTCGCGCCCTTGCCTCCGAGGAGGTCCTTCATGGTCTGGTTGCCCTCGGAGAACATGTAGACGTATTTCGACACGAGACGCTCCTCCACGTCGGTGCCGGCCAGCCCCTTTGGCCAACCGGGATTCCTGCGCAGGGAACACTAGTAGGCCGCTGCGACAGGGCCTCACCCGGGGGTCGGCGAGTCCCGAACGGCTTGTCGGGAGCTGGTCAGCAACCGATGAGGCGCGGCGCGAGGTAGGCGTCCACCTGGTCCAGCCCGATGCGCTCCTGGGTCATGGAGTCGCGCTCCCGTACCGTCACGGCCTGGTCGTCCAGGGTGTCGAAGTCCACGGTGATGCAGTACGGCGTACCGATCTCGTCCTGACGACGGTAGCGCCGGCCGATCGCCCCGGCGTCGTCGAACTCCACGTTCCAGCTGCGGCGCAGCCGCGCGGCAAGGTCACGGGCCTTCGGCGAGAGGTCCGCATGGCGCGACAGCGGCAGGACCGCTGCCTTGACGGGCGCCAGGCGCGGGTCGAGACGCAGCACCGTACGCTTCTCCAGCTTTCCCTTCGCGTTGGGCGCCTCGTCCTCGGTGTAGGCGTCCACCAGGAAGGCGAGCAGGCAGCGGTCCACGCCGGCCGCGGGCTCGATCACGTACGGGGTCCAGCGCTCGCCCTTGTCCTGGTCGAAGAAGGTCAGGTCGGCGCCGGTGGCCCGGGAGTGCACGGTGAGGTCGTAGTCGGTGCGGTTGGCGATGCCCTCCAGCTCCGCCCACTCCGCGCCCACGAAGCCGAACTTGTACTCCACGTCGACGGTGCGCTTGGAGTAGTGCGACAGCTTGTCCTTGGGGTGCTCGAACAGGCGCAGGTTCTCCCGCGCGATGCCGAGGTCGACGTACCAGCGGAGACGCTCGTCGATCCAGGTCTCGTGCCACTGCTCGTCGGTCCCCGGCTCGACGAAGAACTCCATCTCCATCTGCTCGAACTCCCGGGTACGGAAGATGAAGTTGCCCGGAGTGATCTCGTTGCGGAAGCTCTTGCCCACCTGGCCGATCCCGAACGGCGGCTTGCGCCGCGCGGCCTGCATCACCAGGGAGAAGTTGATGAAGATGCCCTGTGCGGTCTCGGGGCGCAGGAATGCCAGCCCGGAGTCGTCCTCGACCGGGCCGAGGTGCGTCCGCAGCAGCCCGTTGAACATCCGTGGCTCGGTGAACGCGCCGCGTGTGCCGCAGTTGGGACAGGCGACGTCGACGAGCCCCTCTTCCGGAAGCCGGCCGTGCTTGGCCTCGTAGGCCTCCTCGAGGTGGTCAGCGCGGAAGCGCTTGTGGCACGAGCGGCACTCGGTGAGCGGGTCGACGAAGGCGTTCACGTGGCCGCTGGTCTCCCAGACCTCGCGGGCCAGGATGACGCTCGAGTCGATGCCGACCACGTCGTCGCGGCCCTGCACGACAGCCTTCCACCACTGGCGCTTGACGTTGTTCTTCAGCTCCACGCCCAGCGGACCGTAGTCCCAGGAGGCGCGCAGGCCCCCGTAGATCTCGCTCGAGGGGAAGACGAAACCGCGGCGCTTGGACAGGCTGACAATCGTGTCCATCAGGTCGGCCATGCTGGACGCACTCTCTTTCCGGCTGGATGTCGGCGGGAGGGCCACGGGCGGCGTGGTGCTGACTCGGCTGGCAATGCCGGCTGGTGCCGGCAGGTGCGCTGTGCCGGCATGTACCGACTGGTGCCGGCCCAAGTCGCGCTGCCCTTCGCTGGCCGACTCCAGGTTAGCGGGCGCGGCGGATTGGTCCGGGGTCCTGAGCCCAGTCTGCCGCCATGTCGGTGTCCGCTGTACGGGCGGTGCCGTCGCGCCCCTCTGCGACCACCTCGTAGGCACCGGGCTCGTCGATCGCGGAGGCCTGCAGCGGCATGAGGGCCATCCGCACCTCGAAGCCGCCCAGCGCCCGACGGTAGGACCCCGCCGTCGCCCACCGGGTCACCAGCGCCCAGACGTCCGGGTCGTCCACCGCCTGCGCCAGCGAGCCGGCCAGGTACCCCTGCTGGGCACTGAGGGCAGCCAGGACCGTCTGCGCTCCGGACCGGAAGTCCGCCACGTCCGCACCGGTGACCCGAAAGCGGGAGATGGTGATCAATCTGACCCTTTCACTCGTATCGGGCGACACGGGTACCCCTACCCGTCGATCATGGCAGGTGGACAGGTCCGCGTTCGACCATCAGGGAGCCGCTGAGCAGTGATGAACAACCCCGACCCCCGTCCACGCCGGGCCGTCGAGCAGCGCAGCGCCCTGCCTGCGGCCTACCTCGCAGCCCTGCCCAAGTGGCTCGTCTTCCTCGCGGCGGCGGGCCTGCTGGTGGCGGGGCTCTTCGCGGGCAACGCCCTCGGCGGGCTCGTGGGCTTCCTCTGCCTAGGTGGGGTGGGCGTGCTGCTGGGCTGGCTGGCGTACCTGTCCTGGCCCGCGCTCGACACTCCCGGGCGGGCCGTACGGCTCGTGACCATGGCCGTGGTGGTGGCTGTGGCGGTCTCGTTCCTGCTGCGCTGAGTCCTGCTGGCCCCAGGCACAGGCGCTCAGTTGGTGATCATGGCGCTAAGGAATGCCACGCCGAGGCGACTCGCCGTGCCAGCGGGTCCAGCGCCATGATCACCGCGAAGGGGGCGATGGAGCGCCATGATCACCGCGCCGAGGGGGTCTCGGAGGCGGATACTGGCCGAATCGGAGGCAGGTACAGCAAGCGCCGGGCCCTCACACCCCGCCGAACCGCCGCGCACGAAGCACGTAGTCGGAGACCACCTGCCACAGGTCGAGCCGGTCGAAGTCGGGCCAGAGGGTGTCGACGAACGCGAGCTCGGCGTACGCGGACTGCCACAGCAGGAAGTTGCTGAGCCGCTGCTCGCCGGATGTACGGATGAACAGGTCCACATCCGGCATGTCGGGCTCGTCGAGGTAGCGCTCGAGGACCTCCTCGTCGACCTTCGCCGGGTCGATCCGCCCCGCGACGGCCTCCCTCGCAACTGCCGATGCCGCTGCCGCCAGCTCGGCACGTCCCCCGTAGTTGATGCACATGCACAGCGTCAGGGCCGTGTTGTTCCGGGTGAGCTCCTGGGCCTCCTCCAAGGCACGCACCGCGCGGGAGGCGAGCCGGTCGCGGCGGCCGGCCCACCGGATCCGCACGTTGAGCGCGTTGAGCTCCTCGCGGCGGCGGGCGAGCACGTCCTCGTTGTAGTTCATGAGGAAGCGCACCTCCTCGACCGGGCGGCGCCAGTTCTCCGTGGAGAACGCATACACCGACACCCATCGCAGGCCGAGCTCCAGCGCGCCGCACACCACGTCGAACAGCGCCTTCTCGCCGGCCTCGTGGCCCTTGGTACGGGGAAGGTCGCGCTGCTGGGCCCAGCGCCCGTTCCCGTCCATCACGATCGCGACGTGCTGCGGAAGATCCTCGGCGGCAATCTGGGGAGGCGTTGCCCCGGACGGGTGCGGGGTGATGGCGGCCGAACCGGACCGGCCGCCCGTGCCGGGCCCGACCCGTGCCGGGCCCGACCGAACCGGACCTGCCCGAGTCGGGGCCGACCGAACCGGGCGATCCCGTCACGCTCATCGTCCCTCCACCAGTGCCAGCGCCTTGAGCTGCTGCTCGAGGTGCCATTGCAGATGCGCGGACACCAGACCGCTCCCGGTCCGGCGCACGCCGGGCGACGCACTGTCCGCCGTCGTCCAGTCTCCCGTCAGCAGCGCCTCGAGGTGGCCGATTACCGACTCCCCCGGCGTCGCGGCCGCCGCGGGTCGGCAGCGGGCGCACACCGCTCCGCCGGCCTGGGGCGAGAATGCCGGGTGCGGGCCGAGCACGCCGCACCGGGCGCAGCGCTGCAGCGCGGGAGCCCATCCGGCAACCGTCATCGCGCGCAGCAGGAACGCGTCGAGCACCAGTGCCGGGTCGTGCTCGGCGCCGACCAGCGTCCGCAGGGCGCCGATCGTGAGCAGGAAGAGCCGCGGCGTGGGCTCGGACTCCACCCCCGAGATCCGCTCCGTCGCCTCGAGTACCGCGGACATCGACGTGTACGCCGCGTAGTCGCCGACCAGCCTCGACCCGTACGGGGCAACGGTCTCGACCTGGGTCACGACGTCCAGGTTGCGCCCCTCGTAGAGCATGACGTCCACATAGGTGCCCGGCTCCAGCCGCGCACCGAACCGGGACTTGGTGCGCCGCACCCCCTTGGCCACCGCTCGAATCCGCCCGCGACGCCGGCCCAGCATGGTGACGATGTGGTCCGCTTCCCCCAGTCGCTGGGTGCGCAGCACGACCGCCTCGTCCCGGTACAGGCTCACTCCGGAATCGTCCCACGGACGGCCACCTCGGGACGTCGGCCACGCGAAGGCATCGGCTCCACGCTCGGCTCAACCTCGATCGGAGCGTGGGTACGGGCCGCCCAGCCACCGTACCGAGCCGCCAGCGGGCCGGCCGATACCCCGTGGGCGACAACACTGATCATGACGGTGAGAGCGATCACGCCCGCGATGTCGATCATGATCGGCTCGGACTCGCCCAGCTCCTCGACCGCCAGCAGCGCGAAGACGATGCTGGCCAGCCCGCGTGGTCCGAACCAGCCCAGGAACAGCACGGTCGGCGGGCGGAACCCGGACCCGAGCATGCTGACCCACACCGGGCCGATCCGCAGCACGGTCAGTGCCCCGAGCGCGATCACCACCCACTGCCACTTGATGCCGTCCACCAGAACCACGGTGATCAGGCCTCCCGCAAGGAACCACAGCAGGAAGCCCAGTACGTCCGCGACCGTCTCCACGGCCTCGCTGACCTGCGGCTCGATCGCCACACAGTGGGCCGCCCGACCGAAGACCAGCCCGCAGACGAAGGCCGTGATGAACGCGTTGGCCTCGGTGATCTCGGCCAGCCCGAGGCAGACCACCGGGATCGTCGCCACCGCGATGGACCTGCCCCGCTTGTCGCTCCACCCCGCCTGGCGGGAACGGTCCAGCCCCCAGGCGGCAACCAGCCCGAGACCGATGCCGATGGCCACGCCGAGCGCCACCGGCACGGCGCCGACACTGAAGATCGTCGGAGCCTCCTCGGAGGCCCCGCCGTTGACCCCGTTGGCCTCGTCCACCTGGCTGGACAGGGCTGCCAGTGCGAGCAGCACCACCGGGGTGGCCAGCCCGTCGTTGAGCCCGCTCTCCACGTTGAGAGCGCGCCGAACCCGGACGGGCACGTGCGGGTCGAGAATGGTCGGCGCCCCCAGCCCGGCGTCGGTCGGCGTGAGCGCCCCGGCGAGCAGGACCGCGCCCGCGACGCCGGCCGCCGGCAGCATGGCCCAGGACAGCGCGAACGTGGCGGCCAGTGCCAGCGGGAACCCGATCAGGAGCAGCCGCAGGGCAATCACGGGGTCCTGGCGAAGCGCCGCGAGCTGCACCGTGGATGCGTCGTGGAAGAGGATCACGACCAGCGTGATCTCGGCCAGGGTGAGCACCGTCGACGGCCCGAGGTCCACGCCGAGCTCGCTGTAGAGGACCACTCCCGCCGCGACGAAGGCGATCGGTGCGGTGACCTGCCAGTTGCGTACCCGCCGTGCCACCAGCAGCCACAGCAGGGCCAGCGCTGCCAGCACGGTCAGCAGCAGACCTTCCGTGCTCTCCATGCCGCCTACTGTTTCAGAACCCGGGTGAGCGAACGTGCGTGGGAGTGCGCTGGTGTGTCAGAACCCGAGCTTGCGCAGCTGCTTGGGGCTGCGCTGCCAGTCCCTGGCGACGGAGACGTGCAGGTTGAGGTAGACCTTCGTACCCAGCAGCCGCTCGATCTGGCCCCGCGCATCGGTACCGACCTGCTTGAGGCGCCGGCCACCCGGCCCCAGCACGATCGGCTTCTGGCTGGACCGCTCCACGTGCAGCGTCGCGTACACGTCGACCAGCCTGTCCGCGGCGTCGCGGCCGTGCCACCCTTCGCGGGGCAGCATCTCCTCGACGGTCACCGCAAGGCTGTGCGGCAGCTCGTCCTCGAGGCCCTCCAGGGCCGCCTCCCGGATCAGCTCCGCGACGATGGTGACCTCAGGTTCGTCGGTCAGCTCCCCGTCGGGAAACAGCACCGGCCCCTCCGGAAGCCGGCGCAGCAGGACCTCCTGGAGGACCTCGACCCCAGCCCCGGTCAGCGCCGAGACCGGCACGATGTCGGTGAGCTCGCAGTCGGTGAGCAACCGCTCGGCCGCCACGAGCCGCGGAGCCAGCCGGCTGGGGGACACCAGGTCAGTCTTGGTGACCGCCCCGACCACCGCGGTGCCCGTCTGGGCGAGCTGTCGGGCAATGAACTTGTCCCCCGGTCCGCTGTCCTCGTCGGCGGGAATGCACATCACGAGTACGTCCACCTCGGCGAGGGTGTCCGCAACCAGGTCGTTGAGTCGCTGTCCGAGCAGCGTACGGGGCCGGTGCAGGCCTGGCGTGTCCACCACGATCAGCTGGCCGTCCGGGCGCGTGACCACGCCTCTGATGGTGTGCCGGGTGGTCTGCGGCTTGTTGCTGGTGATCGCGACCTTCTCGCCCACCAGAGCGTTGAGCAGGGTGGACTTGCCGGTGTTCGGCCGACCCAGCAGGCAGGCGAACCCCGACCGGTACCCGCCCGCGGCGCCACCGTCCGCGGCGCCGCCGTCAGGCGAGGACGGTGTCGACAACTGTGCCGTCCGGCGCTGTCAGGAAGACGAAGAACCCGGACCCGAACTCGCGCAGCGCAGCCAGGTCGTCCGCGGTGACGCGCAGGTTGCGGGTCACCACCGCCGCGCCGTCGAGCTCTCGGGCCCCGCTGGAGGCGGCGGCGACCACCGCAGCGCGCAGCGCCGAGACCGTGAGCCGGTCGTCGCGGTTCTCAACCGTGGCGCCCGCGTAGGTACGACCGTCCGGGTCCCGTACCGCTGCACCTTCCCCGGCGCCTCCGTACGGCACGTACGCCCGCAAGGCCGCGGCCCGCGCCAGAGTGACGATCTTGGCGTCCTCCGGGTGGAGGTCGTTCGCCTGAGTCATCGCAAGATCCTTCCTGTCCCGGCCGAGCCCTGCGCGCTGTCGCGCCGTGGCTGCGGGTCGGGGTCCGCCGCATCGTCGGGCTGCGGATCCGGTACGGACACCAGCCCGGCCTCCGAAGCGCGCTGGTCCTGGTTCTCAGTTTCGGCACCAGTCGCCGCGCGAGCCGCGGCCTTGGCGCCGGCCTTGCTGTCGGCCTTGCTGTCGGCCTTGCTGTCGGCCTTGCTGTCGGCCTTGGCGTCGGCCTTGCCGTCGGGCGCGAAACCGGAATCCCGGCCTTTTCCCGCCTTCGACACCGGCTCCACCAGAACAGTCTCGACCTTGTGCCGCCGCCCGGCCCGGCCCTGCGCGACGAGGCGGTGCCCGTGGAAGTCCACCTCACCCCCGGGGATCGGGACCCGTCCCAAGAGCTGTGCCATCAGCCCCGACACGGTGTCGACGTCGGCAATCTCCTCGGGCGGGAAGCTGATTCCCAGGGCATGGGCCAGGTCATCCACACTCAGCCGCGCCGAGACCCGCAGCGCGCCGCCTTCCAGGCGTTCCAGCGGAGGCGCCTCCGTGTCGTACTCGTCGGTGATCTCTCCCACGATCTCCTCGAGGATGTCCTCGATCGTGACCAGCCCGCTGGTCCCGCCGTACTCGTCCACCACGATGGCAACGTGGACCCGCGCAGCCTGCATCTCCCGCAGGAGCTCGTCCACCGGCTTGGAGTCCGGTACGAAGACCGCCTCCCGGGCGGCCTCGGAGACGGTCCCGGGCCGCTGCGAGGCCTGCGGGTCCCGTGCCCGTCCGGCGAGGTCCTTCAGGTACGCGATGCCGACCACGTCGTCGACGCTGTCACCCACCACCGGGATCCGCGAGTAGCCACTGCGCAGCGCGAGCGCCAGCGCCTGGTCGACCGACTTGTCGCCCTCGATCCACACCATGTCGGTCCGCGGAACCATCACCTCGCGAACGATCGTGTCCCCGAGCCCGAACACCGACTCGATCATCTCGCGCTCGGAGACATCGACCACGCCGCCCTGCTCGGCGATCCCAACGACCTCCAGCAGCTCCGCCTCGGTCGCGAACGGCCCCTCGCGGTAGCCCTTGCCCGGGGTGATCGCATTGCCGAGCAGGATCAGCCCAGCCGGAATCGGCCCCAGCAGCGTCTCCAGCACCCGGGCGAGCCACGCGGTCGCCGCCGCGATCCCGTACGGGTGCTGCTGTCCCAGGGTGCGTCCCGAGACGCCGACGATCACGAACAGCGTGCACGCCGCCACCAAAGCGGTCAGCAGTCCCGCCCACCAGGTCAGGTCGGTCCTGGCGCCGACCGTGAAGGCGGCGAGCATCACCGCGCCCACCTGGGTGAGTATCTCCAGCAGCAGCATGAGGTTGATGTAGCGCGGCTTGTCCTCCGCGATCGGCCGCATCCGTGCGGCATGGGGCTCGCCCTCGAGCTCCATCTGCGCCAGTCGCGCCGGAGAGAGCCGGGTGAACGCCGCCTCCATGGTCGAGAACAGCCCCGCCAGGATGGTCAGCGCTGCCACTCCGACCCAGGGAAGCACGTCGCTCAGCGTCATGGGCGGACCTGGGGGTCGGAGGCTCTGGTCCCCTCGGGAGACTTGCGCGCCTTCCGCCAGGCGGCCAGCAGCCGCTTCTGAAGGTCGAACATCTCCTTCTCTTCGTCCAGCGTGGCGTGGTCGTACCCGAGCAGGTGCAGGATGCCGTGGGTGAGCAGCAGCGCAAGCTCGTCGTGCATGGTGTGGCCGGCAGTGGCTGCCTGACGGATCGCGACCTCCGGGCACAGGACGACGTCCCCGAGCAGGGCCGGCCCGGCCGCGGACCGACCGGGTCGCCGCACCGTCTCCAGCTCGTCCTGGGGAAAAGCCATGACGTCGGTCGGCCGCGGCTCCTCCTCCCGCTCCTGCATCCAGCGCCAGTGCAGGTCAGCCATCGTCGTCGTGTCGGTAAGGACCACGGACAGCTCCGCCAGCGGGTTGACCCCCATGGCGCCCATGACGGTCTCGGCGACGTCGAGCAGCTCATCGGTGTCCACAGGTACGCCCGACTCGTTGGCAATGTCGACGCTCATCAGCGCCTCACCGGTTCCTTCCCTGTGTGCCTGCCGCGCCGCTGCCCCGGACTCGCGCCACACCCCCGCCGGACGACCGGCCCGCATCGGCCTCCCACCGGCCGTAGGCGTCGACGATCTCGCCGACCAGCCGGTGGCGCACCACGTCGGCGCTCCTGAGCCGCACCACCGCGATGTCGTCGACGTCGGCGAGGATGTCGGCCGCCAGACGCAGGCCGCTGGGGGTACCCGTGGGCAGGTCGACCTGCGTCACGTCCCCGGTCACCACAATCCGGGAACCGAAGCCGAGCCTGGTGAGGAACATCTTCATCTGCTCGGTGGAGGTGTTCTGGGCCTCGTCGAGGATGATGAACGCGTCGTTGAGAGTGCGGCCTCGCATGTAGGCCAGCGGCGCGACCTCGATGGTTCCGTCCTGCATCAGGCGCGGGATCGACGTCGGGTCGATCATGTCGTGCAGCGCGTCGTAGAGCGGCCGCAGGTAGGGGTCGATCTTCTCGTACAGCGTCCCGGGCAGGAAGCCGAGCCGCTCCCCGGCCTCCACCGCGGGACGCGTCAGGATGATCCGGTTCACCTGCTTGGCCTGCAGCGCTCCGACCGCCTTCGCCATGGCGAGGTAGGTCTTGCCGGTACCGGCCGGACCGACCCCGAACACGACGGTGTGCTTGTCGATCGCCTCCACGTAGCGCTTCTGGTTCACGGTCTTCGGCCGGATCGAGCGCCCCCGGGTGGAGAGGATGTCCAGCGACATCACCTCCGCCGGGCGCTCCCCTCCGGCGCGGAGCATGTCGATGCTGCGGCGCACCGAGTCGGGCGTGAGCGCGTCCCCGCGGTCCAGCAGGGTCACGAGCTCCTCGAACAGCCGGCTGGCCAGCTCGACGTCCTCGGCCTCGCCGGAGATGGTGATCTCGTTGCCCCGGACGTGTACGTCGCTGTGCAGC
Source organism: uncultured Actinomycetota bacterium (assembly GCA_963752715.1). Classification (GTDB taxonomy): domain Bacteria; phylum Actinomycetota; class Actinomycetes; order Mycobacteriales; family CAVVZQ01; genus CAVVZQ01. Next base: position 147,198 of record CAVVZQ010000007.1, read on the forward strand.
GCCCTCTCGATGATCCGCAGCAGCTCGTCGCGGGAGCCGAGCAGGGAGACCATCGGGTAGGCACCCGGGACGACGATGTGGGCCTGCGAGGTGGTGCTCATCCGGGCGGCCACCCCATCTGCCGTCCGCCCAGCACGTGCGCGTGCACGTGGAAGACCATCTGCCCGCCGTCCGGTCCGGTGTTGAACACCGTGCGGTACCCGCCGTCGAGCAGCCCCTCCTGCGCGGCCACCGCCTCGGACTCCCGCATCAGCTCGACGAGCAGATCGGGCTCCTCCCGCGCCAGCTCTCCCACGGCTGCAATGTGCTTGCGCGGGATGACCAGTACGTGCGTTGGCGCCTGCGGGTTGACGTCGCGGAAGGCGACCGTACGCTCGCTCTCCCGGACGATGGTCGCGGGGATCTCACCCGCGACGATCCTGCAGAACAGACAGTCAGCCACAGCGTGATCCTTGCATGAGCACCCTTCGTGTCACGATCCCGTCACGATCCCTGTCACGGTCCCTGTCACGGTCCCGCTCAGTCCCCTCACCAGCGTCCGGTCCGTACGTTGAGCACCGCGGCCGCCGCCATACCGGCTGTCTCCCCGCGGAGCACGTCCGTACCCAGTCGGTAGGCCGGCGCCCCCGCCGCAGCGAAGGCGTCCACTTCCTCCTCGGTCAGTCCACCCTCCGGGCCGACGATCAGCATCGTCTGTGCGGCAGCCTCCGGCACGTGGCACCCCGACAGCGGGGCGCCCGCGGGCGGATGCAGACACCCGGCCCAGTCCGCCTCGGCGATCGAGCCGGTCACCTGCTCCGTGCTCGCGGGGTCGGCGACCTCCGGGAACCACGCCCGGTGGGCCTGCTTGGCCGCCTCCCGGGCAGCGGCCCGCCACCGCCGCATGCCCCGCTGGGAACGCTCGGCGTCCCACCGGGCCACCGAGCGAGCTGCCGTCCACGGCAGGATGCGGTCGACCCCCACCTGGGTCAGCAGTCCCACAGCCCGCTCCCCCGCCTCACCCTTGAGCAGAGCCTGCACGACCGTCAGCAGTGGGCCGGGCCGCGGCTCGAGGGCCACGTCGAGCACCTCCACGGTGACCGTGGAACGGTCGGTGCTGACCACCTCGCCCCGCCCCAGCGTCCCTGCGCCGTCGGTGAGATCGACGCGCTCGCCCGGTCGCACCCGTCGTACGGCCGAGGCATGGTGGCCCTCCTCGCCGGTGACGATGAGCCGTCCCGGACGAAGCTCGGGTACCAGGAACAGCGGTGGCGTCATCCGGCCTTCTTGCGGCGCCCGAAGAGGCCACGCTTCTCCTCGGGCTCCCCGCCGGCGCCGTCGGACTGCGTTGCCGCCGCCGCCATCGCGGGGGCGTCCTCGTCCCGCAGCCTGGCGAGCTGCTCCAGCAGCTCCCGCTGGGCGCCATCGAGACGCGCGGGAGTCCGTACGTCCAGGTGGACGAACATGTCCCCGCGGCCGGTGCCCCGCAGCTTCGGCACCCCGCGGGCCTTCAGCGTCACGACCGACCCCGGCTGGGTACCCGGCTTCACGGTCACCGTCTCTGTGCTGTCCAGGGTCTCGACCGACAGCGTCGTTCCCAGCGCCGCCGCCGTCATGGGGACCTGCACCGTGGCGTGCAGGTCGTCACCGTCGCGCGTCAGCGACGGGTGGGGCTTCACCTTCACCTCGACGTAGAGGTCTCCGGGAGGGCCGCCCCCCGGTCCGACCTCGCCGTCACCGGAAAGGCGTACGCGCATGCCCTCGTCGACACCCGCCGGGATGTTGACCTTGAGCGTGCGCCGCCTCCGTACCCGGCCCGCGCCGCCGCACTGCGAGCACGGCGTGTGGATCACCGTGCCGTACCCCTGGCAGCGGTGGCACGGCCGACTGGTCATGATGTTGCCCAGCAGGGAGCGCTGAACCGACTGCACCTCTCCCGAGCCGTGGCACACGTCGCAGGTCTCGGGGTGCGTGCCGGCTGCCGTACCGGCTCCGTCGCAGGTGTCGCACCGTACGGCCGTGTCCACCGTGATGTCCCGGGTGGCGCCGAACGCAGCCTCCGCGAGGGTGAGCTCGATCCCGATGAGGGCGTCGGCTCCCTTGCGGATGCGGCTGCGCGGACCTCGCCCGCCGCCTCCGCCCGGGCCACCGCCGAAGAACGCCTCGAAGATGTCCCCGAACGGGCTCGCACCACCGCCGAACGGGCTTCCGGCCGGTCCGCGAGCACCGCCGCCGGGCGAGAGCGGGTCTCCTCCGAGGTCGACCACCTGCCGCTTCTGCGGGTCGGAGAGGACCTCGTAGGCCGCCGTCACCTCCTTGAACCGGCGCTGCGCCTCGGGGTCGGGGTTGACGTCCGGGTGCAGCTCCTTCGCCAGGCGACGGTACGCCCGCTTGATCTCCTCCGGACTGGCGTCCGAGGAGACCCCGAGAATGCCGTAGTAGTCACGCGCCACGCGCGTCAGCCTCCCGCCACGATGGTTCCGACGTACCGCGCCACCGCTCGTACGGCGGCGATCGTGCTGGGGTAGTCCATGGCGGTCGGCCCCACAACACCGATGCCGCCGAGGACGTGCGCCCCTGGTCCGTACCCGATAGAGATGACCGAGGCGCTGCGCAGCCGGTCCACCTCGTTCTCCTCGCCGATGCGCACGTGCACCTGCGCGGGCTTGTCGAGCTCGTCGAAGAGCCGGAGCAGGACGACCTCCTCCTCGAGCGCCTCGAGCACCGGCCGTACCTGTCCGGCGAAGTCCCGGGTCCGGGCCAGGTTGGCAGCTCCCCCGGTGGCGAACCTCCCCGTACTCGCCTCCGCGGCAAGCGTCTCGGAGAGCACCCGGGCCACCGTCTCGGCCGTCGGCCGCAGGTCCGGAGTCACGGACTCCGCCAGCGAGGTGAGCTCGGAGGCCGCCTCCGTGACCTCGCGGCCACCCACCCGGGTGTTGACCTGCCGCCGTAGCTCATCGAGCTGTTCCGCGCTGGATTGCTGGGCCAGGTCGACCACCCGCTGCTCCACCCGCCCGGTGTCGGTGATGAGCACCAGCAGCGCGCGTCGGTCCACGAGCGGGACCAGCTCGACGTGGCGTACGGAGCTGCGGTTCAGCGTCGGGTACTGGACCATCGCCGCGGCGCCGGTCAGCTGGGCGAGCAGCCGTACGGTGCGGTGCACGACGTCATCAAGATCCACCGCGCCTTCGAGGAACCGGCTGATCGCGCGTCTCTCCGCGGCGGAGAGCGGCTTGACGGTGGAGAGCCGGTCCACGAAGAGCCGATAGCCCTTGTCGGTGGGGATCCGGCCCGCGCTGGTGTGCGGCTGGGTGATGTAGCCGTCCTCCTCGAGGACCGCCATGTCGTTGCGAATCGTCGCCGGCGAGACCTTGAGTCCGCTGGTCTCGGCGAGGGCTCGGCTGGCGACCGGCTCGTGGGTCAGCACGAAGTCCTCGACGATCGCGCGCAGGACTGCGAGCTTGCGCTCATCGAGAGCCATCCGGTCACCTCCTTCGCGGGCGGGTACCGTGCCAGCCGGACGGCGTCTGTTGCCGGTCGGCGCCTGCTGGCCGGTCGGCTTCTGGCTGATCTGCCGTCCACAGCCGGGTCAGCTCACCCGGCTGGCACTCTCACCGCGTGAGTGCCAGTGTACGACCGCCGCGTGCAGCGGCCTCTCGACCTTCCCGTAAGGATGTTGGTATGGCACACACGGGCGTTCGGATGGCGGATGACCCCTCCGAGGCGACCTGGGCCATGATCGCCCACCTGGCGATCGTGCTGGGCCCCTTGAGCTTCGTTGTGCCGCTGGCCCTGCTGCTGACCCTGGGCCAGCGCTCGCCGTTCGTGTCCGACCAGGCCACGGAAGCCCTCAACTTCCAGATCACCGTCGGGCTGGGCATCCTTGTGTGCCTGGCGCTGATGCTCATCCTGGTCGGGGGGCTGCTCCTGGTGCTGTGGGGGGTGGTCTCGCTCGGCCTGGCTGTTGCAGCCGCCGCTTCCTCCTACGACGGGCGGGCCTACCGCTACCCGGTGTGCATCCGGCTGATCAGATAGCCGTGGCGCTCAGCGACTCAGCCACCGGCCCACCGGCCCACCGGCCCACCGGCCCACCGGCCCACCGGCCCACCGGCCCACCGGCCCACCGGCCCACCGGCCCACCGGCGATGATCATGGCACTCGATTGCCGAGATCGCGGTGATCATGGCGTCCGGTCGGGTCCTTCGGCGAGTCGCCCCGGCGTGGCATGCCCTAACGCCATGATCACCGCGGGTTGTGCGCAGGACTGCCATGATCACCGCCACCGCGGGGACGGAACGGCTGGGCGGTGGGCCAGTTGGCCGACGTGGGCGGCATTGGCGGACTGGGCGGTGGGCCAGTTGGCCGACGTGGGCGGCATTGGCGGACTGGGCGGTGGACAGGCGAGGCGGTGGGCAGCGTGGGACACGCCGCACGAGCGGGACGGTCGCGGCGCGAGGCACCACCGCCAACGACCCGGCGACCGAACAGCGCCCCCTACCACTAGCCCAGCGCGTCCCAGAGCTCCCTGACGACGAGGTCGGCCAGTAGCCGTCCTCTCACAGTGAGAGCAAGCCGACCTCCGCCGAGAGCCGCACCATCAGCAAGGCCATCGCGAACCCACCCGTCAGCGAGCAGCCGGACGCGCTGCGGAAGCGCCGTCAGATCGAGTCCCTCCCGAAGTCTCACCCGAAGCATGACGTCCTCGCGACGGCGGGCAGGCGTATCGAGCACCTCTCGACCGGCGGCGGGAGAGCGGCCCGCTGCGAGCAGGCGGGCATAGGTCTCCGGGCGACGGACGTTCCACCAACGCACGCCGCCGATGTGGCTGTGGGCCCCCGGCCCGACACCCCACCAGTCGCCCGAGTGCCAGTAGAGCAGGTTGTGGCGACACCGATCGGCGTCAGTACGCGACCAGTTGGAGACCTCGTACCACGTCATCCCCGCAGCGGACAGGGTCTCCTCGGCGATCGCGTACCGGGCAGCCAACGCGTCCTCGTCGACGGCCGGCAGGTGCCCGGCCCGCACCTTGCGAGCCATCGCCGTACCGTCCTCCACGACGAGGGCGTAGCAGGACAGATGGTCCGGCCCCGCCCGCAGGGCCGCATCCAGCGAAGCCTGCCAGTCGGCGTCGGTTTCTCCCGGTGCCCCGTAGATCAGGTCCAGGCTGACGTGCTCAAATCCGGCATCCCGAGCCTCCCGCACTGCGGCAGCAGCCCGACCTGGGGTGTGCCGCCGGTCCAGCACGGCCAGGACATGCGGCAGGTCGGACTGCATACCCAGCGAGATGCGGGTGAACCCGGCAGCGCGCAGCTCAGCCAGACCCGCCGGGGTCACGCTCTCCGGGTTGCCCTCGGTGGTGACCTCCGCGTCGGGGGCCAGCCCGAACTCGGCGCGTACGGCGTCCAGCAGGGCAGCCAGCTCATGAGGCGGCAGCAGGGTCGGGGTCCCGCCCCCGAAGAACACCGTGCTCACAGGTGGCAGCGGCGCGGGCAGCAGCTCACCCGCCAGAGCTATCTCCCGTCGAGCTGCCGCACCGTAGTTCTCGAAAGGGCGTGCGCCTGCGACTTCGCTGGGTAGGTAGGTGTTGAAGTCGCAGTAGCCGCATCGGCTGGCGCAGAACGGTACGTGGACGTAGACACCGAAGCCCTCGGTGGAGGAGACGCAGACCCCCTCGGGGAGGCGGCCGTCGACCGGTACCGCGTCGCCTGATGGGAGATCGCCTGACACACAACTAGTGTTGCGGGCATCCGTACGCGGGGGAACCGGACCGTGCCGGCGATCGCACGGGAAGCCACAACGTCCGGAGTGCCTCAGCGTGAGGCGTCGAGCGGGGCAGCCCAGCGGGGCGGTCGGACAGAGGGAGCACATGGCGACCAACTTGGTGCACTACGAGCGGCGGACCGGTGTCGCACGTCTGACGCTGGACTCACCCCACAACCGCAACGCGCTGTCGGTCCAGCTGATGAGCGAGCTCGAGGCCGGCCTGCGGGCCGCGCTGGACGATGCTGCGGTACGGGCGATCCTGCTGACCCACTCCGGTCGGGTGTTCTGCTCCGGAGCGGACCTCAAGCAGACCAGCGCCTCCGCCAGCGATCTCCCGGTCGCCACGCTGCAGGAGATCCTCACCACCATCTGGGGCTCTCCGAAGCCGGTCGTCGCACGAGTCGCCGGACCGGCCCGCGCGGGCGGGCTTGGCCTCATCGGTGCCGCCGACATCGCGATCGCCGCCGAGTCCGCCTCGTTCGCCTTCAGCGAGGTGCGGCGCGGACTGGTCCCCGCCGTGATCTCCCGTGTCGTCCTGCCCCGTATGCTGCCGCGCCAGGCACTGGAGCTGTTCCTCACCGGCGAGACCTTCGACGCCCACCGGGCAGTAGCGGCCGGACTGATCAACCACGCGGTGGCCGACGACGAGCTCGACACCGAGACCAACCGGTATCTGGACATGCTCGTAGCGGGTGGGCCCAACGCCCTGGCAGGCACCAAGGCCCTCCTGGAGAGGCCGAGGAACGAGGACCTCAGGGCCGACCTCGACGACCTGTTCCACCTCTCGGCCCGCTACTTCATGAGCGACGAGGGGCGCGAGGGCATCTCCGCCTTCCTCGAGAAGCGCGAGACCTCCTGGGTGGAGGAGGCGCAGTGAGCCGGGCAGACGCAACGTCGCCAACGGCGCCCTCGGCCACCGGAGAAGCGTCCCAGGCCCGCGACCGAGCCGACACCGCACGCCGTCCGATCCGGATTGCCAACTGCTCCGGCTTCTACGGCGACCGGCTCTCAGCAGCGAGTGAGATGGTCGAGGGCGGCCCGATCGACGTGCTCACCGGCGACTACCTCGCCGAGCTGACCATGACGATCCTGCTCAAAGACCGCATGAAGGACCCGCAGGCGGGGTACGCCAAGACCTTCCTCAAGCAGGCCGAGCAGGTTCTGGGCACGTGCGCGGAGCGGGGCGTCAAGGTCGTGGTCAACGCCGGCGGGCTGAACCCGGCCGGCCTCGCCGAGAAGGTCGCCGCGCTGGCGGGCTCGCTCGGGCTCTCGCTGTCCGTGGCCCACCTGACCGGGGACGACCTGTCCCAGGCGGTCGGTCGGCTGAAGGAAGGCGGCCACCTGCTTGCCAACCTCGACACCGGCGCGCCGCTGACGGAACAGACCTTGACCGCGCACGCCTACCTGGGGTCGTGGGGCATCGCGGAAGCTCTCCGACGGGGCGCAGACGTGGTCATCACCGGCCGTACCACCGATGCGGCGCTGACGGCGGGGCCCGCGGCCTGGTGGCACGGCTGGACCCCAGAGGATCTCGATGCGCTGGCCGGAGCGACCGCGGCCGGGCACGTCATCGAGTGCGGCGCCCAGGCGACCGGTGGGAACTACGCGTTCTTCACCGAGGTACCCGGGCTGGAGCACCCTGGCTTCCCGATCGCGGAAGTCGCCGCGGACGGTTCGTCGGTGATCACCAAGCATCCCGGTACGGGCGGCATGGTCAGTGTCGGCACCGTCACCGCGCAGCTGCTCTACGAGGTGGGTGGTCCCCGCTACCTGTCACCTGATGTGACCACCCGGCTGGACTCGCTGCGGCTCGAGCAGGTCGGCCCCGACCGGGTCGCCATCTCCGGGGCCCGCGGCGAGACGCCGCCGACCAGCCACAAGGTCTCCGCCACACTCTTCGGCGGGTTCCGTAACGCGATGACCTTCGTCCTCACCGGGCTGGAGGTAGACGCGAAGGCCGACCTGGTGCAGCGCACCGTGGAGACCCGCCTGCACGAGCGGGGGGCGGTACCGGAGACGATGCAGTGGTCCCTGGTACGGGCCACGCACGAGGACCCGCAGAGCAATGCCGAGGCGGTCAGCTACCTCCGTGTGGCGGTGCGCGACCCGGACCAGTCCACCGTGGGCAAGGCGTTCAGCCAGGTGTGCGTGGAGCTGGCGCTGGCCTCGTACCCGGGATTCACCATGACCGACGTGCCAGGCCCCGGCTCGCCGGTGGTGCGCTACTGGCCGACGCTGGTCCCCACCTCCGAGGTCTCCCAGTCCGTGGTGCTGATGGACGGCACCGTGGTCGAGGTCCCAATACCGAGCGGTGAGGCGGAACTCGCTCCGGTCCCCCAGCCTGCCCTGCCCGCCGAGCCGCCCGCTGCGACCGCCGTACGGGTTCCGCTCGGCCAGGCGTTCGGCGCGCGCTCCGGCGACAAGGGCGGCAGCGCCAACCTCGGGGTCTGGGCACGCTCGGAGGAGGGGTACGCGTGGCTGGCCCATCACCTCACCGCAGAGCGGCTCCGGGAGCTGCTGCCCGAGGTGGCGCCGCTGCGCATCGAGCGCTACCTGCTGCCGAATCTCAGCGCCGTGAACTTCGTGATCCACGGCCTGCTCGACGAGGGCGTGGCCACCTCCACGCGGCTGGACCCGCAGGCGAAGGGGCTCGGGGAGTGGTTCCGAGCCCGCCACGCCGACCTGCCGGCAACCCTGGTCAAGTAGTACGTCAAGGGGCCGACAAACGCAGCCGATCCGGGTGGGCCGTGGCCCACCCGGATCGTCTGAGGGAGGAGGTTCGGTCAGCCGGTCAGCTTCAACCGGTCAGCTGTAGAGCGAGTCCAGCTGCTCGGCGTACTGGGTCTCGACGACCTTGCGCTTGAGCTTGAGGCTCGGGGTCAGCTGACCCGCTTCCTCGCTGAAGTCCTCGGTCGGAACGATGAACTTCTTGATCGTCTCCCAGCGGTTTAGCTTGCCGTTGAGATCGTCGACGCACGCCTGCACGAAGGCTTGCACCTTGGGGTCCTGCGTCTGTGCCGCGTAGTCGGTGGCGGTGACACCGTTCGTGCTGCACCAGCTCGCGAGCGCCTCGGGGTCCAGCGTGACGATGGCGCTGGCGAAGTTGCGGTTGTTCGCGTGGACCAGCATCTGGCTCGCGATCGGGCAGATTGCCTTGAACTGCGACTCGATGGCACCGGGCGCGATGTACTTGCCACCTGAGGTCTTGACCAGGTCCTTCTTGCGGTCCGTGATCTTGACGTAGCCCTTGTCGTCGATCTCGCCGATGTCGCCCGTCGCAAACCAGCCGTCGGCCAGCATGACCTCAGCGGTCTGCTCATCGAGGGCGTGGTAGCCACGCATGACACCGGGTCCGCGCACGAGGATCTCGCCGTCCTCGGCGATCATGATCTCCGTGCCCGGAAGCGGCATCCCGATCGTTCCGAAGGCCAGGTCACTCGGCCGGACGACGCAGGTCGCGGCGCTGGTCTCGGTCAGCCCGTAGCCCTCGATGATCGGCATTCCGGCGGAAGCGAACCACACCGCCACGTCCTTGGACAGGGCAGCAGAGCCGGAGATGAAGAACCGGATGTTCCCGCCGAAGCGCTCCCGGATCTTGGAGAAGACCAGCTTGTCCGAGATTCCGTACCGGACCTTCATCAGCGCGCTCGGTCCCTTGCCCGAGGTCCCCGCGGCGGTGTGCTTCTTGCCGGTGTCGACGGCCGCGCCGTAGACCATGAGCTTGAAGCCGCCCTCGGTCTCCTGCATCTGGTTGACACCGTTGTAGATCTTCTCGAAGACGCGCGGGACGCCGGCCATGATCGTCGGCTTGACGACACCCAGGTTCTCGGCGATCTTCGGGACCCTGCCGTCGACCGCAGTCAGGAAGCCGACCTGCAGGCCCGCACACAGGAGCACCTTGCCGAAGGAGTGGGCCAGCGGCAGCCACAGGAACTGGACGTCGTCGATGCTGATGATGCCCAGCGACGTCATCGCCGCGCCCTCGTAGGTCCAGCAGCTGTGGAGCAGCTCCACGCCCTTGGGCTTGCCGGTGGTTCCCGAGGTGTAGATCAGTGTGGCCAGGTTCTCGGGCTTGACCTCGTTGCTGCGATCGTCGACCGAGGAGGGGTTCGCCGCCAGGTGGTCCCGGCCGAGCGAGCGAAGCTCGTCCAGGGTGATGACCCAGTCGCCGTCGCCCTCGCCGTCGAAGACGACCACCTTTCCGAGGTCGGGCAGCTCGTCGCGGCGCTCACGCATCTTGGCAACCTGCGTGTCGTCCTCCGCGAAGACGATCCGGCAGCCGGAGTCGCCGAGGATGTAGGCCACGTCCTCGGCGCCCGTGGAGGGATAGACGGTCGTCGTGGCGGCACCGGCGCGCATGATGCCCATGTCCGCCAGAATCCAGAGGTAGCGGGTGTTGGACGCGATGCCGACCCGCTGCTCGAGCTCGATCCCGAGGCTCAGCAGCCCGGCCGCGACTTCGTCGGACGCGACCTTGAACTCGGCCCAGGTCACCTGCTGCCAGCCGCCGTTGTCGGGGTACTTGAAGGCCGGCGCGTCCGGGGTCGCGGCAACCCGGTCGACGAGCATCTTGGGGACAGACACGTTGACCCCTGTCAGGGTCTCCGGAGCCGTGGTGATGTTCCCTGCCATCTACTGATCCCTCTCCTCAGTACTGCGGCCCAGCACCGAGCGCCGGCCCCGGGCATCGCCACGCAGATGTTGCGATGCCCGGAACCCTAGCCCAAGGGTCTGTTTCGGCAGAGCCGGGGCGACACGTGGCGCCCTGCCAGGTCGCCGAGCGTCACCCGGCGGCGGGCTCGCCGCGGAGCAGACGCGCATAGTCGGAGGCAAAGGCCTCCACCGCCTGCCAGTCGGTGTAGTCCCAGTCGCGCGAGGTGTCCTCGGACATCCCCCCGTCGCGCGCGATGCGCTTCATGACCTTGCGCTTGACGAACCCGTACTTGGTGTACTGCAGCGCTCCGGCGAACACTCCTGCGATCGGCGGCTGCCAGCCGGTCTCGCCGACGAAGCCGTCCACGAACTCGTGCAGCTTCTCCGAGTCACCAGGCGCGCTGCTCGCCGCCGTGAGACAGACGGTGAACAGGCCGGACGGAACAGACTCCAGCACCGTACGGTTCCGGCTCGCGAACTCGGTGACCGCCTTCTGGTAGGACCCCATGTGGATCGAGCCGCCCACCAGAACCCCGTCGTAGTCGCTCAGCGAACCAGGCTGCTCGGCGCCGGCCCGCACGACGTCCACCGAGTGACTCTCGGCGCGCAGCACCTCGGCGATCCGCGCCGCCACGTCGTGGGTATGACCCTCGCTCGTGCCGTAGAGGACGAGAACCCGACCCATCACTCCCCCCCTGTCTGCAGCGCCGCGATGAATGCCTCCTGAGGCACGTCCACCCGTCCGATGGTCTTCATCTTGCGCTTGCCCTCCTTCTGCTTCTCGAGGAGCTTCCGCTTGCGGGAGATGTCACCGCCGTAGCACTTGGCCAGCACATCCTTGCGCAGCGCCCGGATGGTCTCCCGGGCGATCACCCGCGAGCCCACCGCGGCCTGGATGGGCACCTCGAACTGGTGGCGCGGGATGAGCTCCTTGAGCTTGGCGGCCAGCGACACCCCGTAGGCGTACGCCTTGTCCCGGTGCACGATCGCACTGAAGGCGTCCACGCGCTCACCCTGCAGCAGGATGTCCACCTTCACCAGCGCCGCGGACTGCTCCCCGGCCAGCTCGTAGTCCAGCGAGGCGAACCCCCGGGTACGGGACTTCAAGGTGTCGAAGAAGTCGAAGATGATCTCCGCCAGCGGCAGCGTGTAGCGGATCTCCACGCGCGACTCCGACAGGTAGTCCATGCCGCCGAGGACGCCGCGCCGGCCCTGGCACAGGTCCATCACCGCCCCCACGTACTCGCTGGGGGTGATCACCATCGCCTTCACGACCGGCTCGTACACCTCAGAGATCTTGCCTTCGGGCCAGTCCGCCGGGTTCGTCACCTCCAGCTGCGAGCCGTCCTCCAGGACGACCCGGTAGACGACGTTCGGCGCGGTGGAGATCAAGGTCAGCCCGAACTCCCGCTCGAGGCGCTCCCGCACGATCTCGAGGTGCAGCAGGCCGAGGAACCCGCAGCGGAACCCGAAGCCGAGCGCAGCCGAGGACTCCGGCTCGAAGACCAGCGACGCATCGTTGAGCTGCAGTTTGTCCAGTGCCTCCCGGAGCACCGGGTAGTCCGAGCCGTCCACCGGGTAGAGGCCGGAGTAGACCATCGGCTTCGGGTCCCGGTAGCCCGCCAGCGGCTGGGTGGCAGGGTGCACCGCGGTGGTCAGGGTGTCCCCGACCCGCGCCTGCCGGACGTTCTTCACCCCCGGGATCACATAGCCGACCTCACCGGGGCCGAGCACGTCGACGCGCGTCGGCTCCGGGGAAATGACGCCGACCTCGAGGATCTCGTGGACGTTCCCGGTGGACATCATGAGTCCGCGCTCACGCGCGGTGGCCGAGCCGTCCACCACCCGGACGTAGGCGATGACCCCCCGGTATGCGTCGTAGACGCTGTCGAAGACCATCGCCCGGAGGGGACCCGCCGGGTTGCCCCCCGGCGCCGGCACCTCCCGTACGACTGTGTTGATCAGCTCCGCCACACCCTGTCCGGTCTTGGCGGACACCCGGAGGACCTCGTCCGGATCACAGCCGATGATGTGAGCGAGCTCGCCGGCGTACCGGTCCGGATCGGCCGCCGGCAGGTCGATCTTGTTCAGCACCGGCACGACGTGCAGGTCGGCTTCCAGCGCCAGGTAGAGGTTCGCCAGCGTCTGCGCCTCGATCCCCTGCGCCGCGTCGACCAGCAGGATGGCGCCCTCGCAGGCGGCGAGCGAGCGGGAGACCTCGTAGGCGAAGTCCACGTGCCCCGGGGTGTCGATCAGGTGCAGCGTGTAGTCGCGCCCGTCGTCGGCACGCCACGGGAGTCGTACGTTCTGCGCCTTGATCGTGATGCCGCGCTCACGCTCGATGTCCATCCGGTCGAGGTACTGCGCCCGCATCTGCCGGGAGCTGACGACGCCGGTCAGCTCGAGCATGCGGTCGGCCAGCGTGGACTTGCCATGGTCGATGTGGGCGATGATGCAGAAGTTGCGGATCATCTCCAGGTCGGCCGGCACGTGCTTCATGCTCCCACGGCATACGCCTCACGCGAGCCGGGTCACGCGAGCCGCGTCACGTCCACGGACACCTGAAGCTCGGACTGCGCCGCGCCGGTGTACAGCCCCCGCATCGGAGCCACGTCCAGGTAGTCGCGTCCGCGCGCGACCACCGCGTACGCCTCGTCCGGGATGCGGCCGTTGGTCGGATCATAGCCGCGCCAGGCGCCCGTCCAGTACTCGATCCAGGCGTGGGACTCACCCGCCACGGTCACCCCGAGCGGCGCCTCGCGATCCGGGTGCATGTAGCCGGAGACGTACCTGCCCGGTATGCCCAGCGAGCGCAGCAGAGCGAGGGTCCCGTGGGCGAAGTCCTGGCAGACCCCCTTGCCTTCGGCGAGGGCATCCGTGGCCGAGGTGTGCACACCGGTCGCGCCCGAGACGTACGACATCTGGTCCCGTACCCAGTCCACGGCGGCCAGCGCGGCGGCCAGCGGGCTGGTGAGCCGCCGCAGCTCCTCGCTCACGGCCAGGATGCGCTCGTCCGCTGTCGTGTACCGGGTCGGCAGCAGGAGCTCCACCCACCGGTCCAGGACCGCATCCTCCGCCAGCTCGTCCCAGGACACGGTCGCCTCGTGGCTCTGGGCCCCGGTGCCGTCCACCGGTGCCGCGACCGCCGACTCGAGCACGCAGTGAGCAGTCACCTCCAGGGCGTCGTGCGGTATGTGAAGGTCGAACGAGGTCACCTCGGTGCCCCAGTAGTCGGTGTAACGGGAGACCTGAGCGGTGGGTGAGATGTCGATCCGGTGGTCGAGGACGAGCTGACCCTCCTCGGTACGGGGCGTGAGCCGCGCCTCGTTGTAGGAGGAGCTGACCGGTCCGCCGTAGCGGTACCCGGTCCGGTGCGTGATCCCCAGGCGCCAGGTCATGACAGCCGCTCCCGCTCCCATTGCACCAGCGCGACCTGACGGAAGTACTGCCGCGAGATCGCCGAGCTGACATCCGCCGCCACGCCGCGCAGCAGGTCGAGGTGCCCGGGCAGGTCCGAGAGCAGCTCGTCCGCGCTGCGGAACTCCAGCATCGCGCGGGTGCTGCCGAGCGCGCGTCGGGCCTCGTCGGAGGTGCCCCGCCGGCCGGTGCCCGGAGCCAGTGCGGTGAGCTGCTCCTCGGCGACGGTCAGCGCGAACAGCGCCGAGCCCGGGAAGAGCCGGTCGAGCAGCAGGAACTCCGCGACGTGTGCGGGGTCGAGGCGCCCCCGGTAAGCGCGCAGGTAGGGCTCCTGCGCCCCGGACGCGCGCAGCAGCGACGTCAGCGTCGTCGAGTGCCCGTACGTCACCGCCCGGGTGGCAATCAGCCGCGCCGTCATGTCCACACTCTCCAGCGCCTGCCCCAGAACGAGGAAGCGCCAGCCGTCATCCCGGCTCATGGTGCTGGCCGTGAGTCCCTCGAACAGTGCCGCGCGGTCCCGGACGTACCGGAAGAAGGTGTGGGGGCCCAGCCGCGCCGAGGCGGCTCGCCGCTCGGCGAGCGCGTGCCAGGTGATGTTCAGGCACTCCCACATCTCGGAGGAGACGACCTCCCGCGCTCCCCGGGCGTTCTCCCGGGCCGCGGAGAGCGCGCTGGTGATCGACGCGGGAGAGACCGTGTCGTACGCGAGCAGGTCCATCACCCCCGCCACGGTCTCCGCGTCGACCCCGCCGGCGGTCGCCGCCGACTCGCTGACTCCCATGACGTCGAGAAGGGAGCGGCACACCTCCCGCTCGTCAGCCCACGGGTCCTCAATCAGAAGGTGCACGTGGACGTCGAGGATGCGCGCGGTGCTGTCGGCGCGCTCCACGTAGCGACCGATCCAGAACAGCGACTCGGCGATCCGGCTCAGCATGGGACGCTCCGGCGCGACTGGTCACTGGGCAGCTCATGCTGCTGGTGCTGGAGGTCGTGGTGCTGGAGGTCGTGCTGCTGGTTTTGCTGCTGCTGTTGCTGCTGCACCCGCGTCTCCCCGGCGGGATGGCCGGGCCCCGGGTCGGGCGGCGCGTTCAGTCCCAGCCCGAGGTTGCCGGGCAGCCGGGGCTGAGCGGTCTCGGCGGGATGGCCGCCGGCGAGCACCCAGGTGTCCTTCGATCCGCCGCCCTGGCTGGAGTTGACGACCAGGCTCCCCTCGGGCAGCGCGACGCGTGTCAGACCTCCGGGAACCACCCAGACGTTCTCTCCGTCGTTGACCGCGAACGGCCGCAGGTCCACGTGACGCGCGCCGATACCGCCCGCGACGAGCGTGGGCACCGTCGACAGCGACACCGGACGCTGGGCCACCCAGTCCCGCGGCCGGGCCAGCATCGCGGTGCGGGTGGCCTCCAGCAGCGCCTCATCGGCCTGCGGTCCGATCACGATGCCCTTTCCGCCGGAGGCGTCCACCGGCTTGAGCACCAGGCTGGCCAGGTTGTCGAGCACGTGCGCCAGAACGTCGCGGTCGTCGAGCCGAAACGTCTCGACGTTGTTGAGGATCGGCTCCTCCCCCAGGTAGTAGCGGATCAGGTCCGGGACGTAGGTGTAGACCAGCTTGTCGTCGGCCACGCCGTTACCCACCGCGTTGGCGATAGTCACCTGACCGGCCCGTGCGGCGTTGAGCAGCCCGGGGCAGCCGATGATCGAGTCACTCCGGTAGTGCAGCGGGTCCAGGAATTCGTCGTCGATGCGTCGGTAGATGACATCGACCGGGCGTTCCCCGGCCGTGGTCCGCATCAGGACCTGGTTTCCGGTGCAGACCAGGTCCCGTCCCTCGACGAGCTCGACACCCATCTGCCGGGCCAGCAGCGCATGCTCGGAGTAGGCGGCGTTGTAGACGCCGGGCGTGAGGAGCACCACCTTGGGTTCGGTGACCCCTCTCGGCGCCGCCGCCCGCAGCGCCTCGAGGAGCACAGCCGGGTACTCCGAGACCGGTCTGACCCGGTAGGTGCCGAACAGGTCCGGGAAAACGCGGGTCATCGTACGGCGGTTCTCGATCAGGTAGGAGACCCCCGACGGCGTGCGGATGTTGTCCTCCAGCACCCGGAAGTCGCCCTGCTCGTCGCGGATGAGGTCGATGCCTGCGACATGGACCCGGACGCCGTTCGGCGGCTGGATCCCATACGCCGAACGGCGGAAGTGGGCGGAGGTGGCCACCAGCTGGCGCGGCACGATCCTGTCCACCAGCACCTGCTGCGCACCGTAGACGTCGTCCAGGAACGCCTCCAGTGCCTTGACCCGCTGTACGACACCGCGCTCCACCACCTGCCACTCGTCGTGCTCGATCAGTCGAGGCACCAGGTCGAGTGGGAACGGGTGCTCCTCACCGGCGTGGGCGAAGGTGATTCCGGCATCGCGAAACGCGACGCCGAGCGCCTCGGAGCGCACCATCAGCTCGCGGGGAGTGAGCGGCCGGATCGCTCGGTAGACCCGGTCGTACTCGGCGCGTGGCCGGCCGGGTGCGGCGAACATCTCGTCCCAGGCGTGCGGCCGAGGAACGTAGTCCTCGAAGAGGTCCGACTGCACCTGACGGTCCGGCATGCGCCAACCGTAGTGCTGCCACGTTTCCCCGGCGTTACGCCTAGGGCACCTGCATCGGCTTCTCGGGCGGTGCAGCGGCGCAGGGTGCGCTGGTACCCTGGTTCTCTGGCGCCGCAGAGCTGTGGCGCCGCGCTACTGCCAGATGTTCGAACCACACCAGTTCGTACTGCACCAGTCCCTGCAGTCCCTAACCAGTCCCTACCGCACCGAGCGAGGCATCCCCGCGTGGCCAACATCAAGTCCCAGCTGAAGAGGATCAAGACCAACGAGGTCCGCCGGCAGCGCAACCTGTCCCAGCGGACCTCGCTGAAGACGGCTGTCCGCCGCTTCCGTGAGGCCGCCGAGTCCGGCGACCGCGAGGCAGCTGAGGCGGCGATGCGCAAGGCCAGCCGTGAGCTCGACGTGGCAGCCAGCAAGGGCGTCATCCACAAGAACCAGGCAGCCAACCGCAAGTCGAAGATGGCCGACCAGCTCGCCAGTCTCTAGCTCGACGGCTGAGCGACTAGCCGGACGACTCGGCGCGACTCTCGCGCGCTGACGCGAGGTCGAATACCGCCCGCTCCAGCGCGTAGTGCTCGTCGGCCACGGTGCCCGCGCCCTTCAGGGCGGCGTTGAGTGCGGACAACCGCTGGGATGCCGTGACCAGTCCTGACGTACTCCACTGCCGTGCCTCGACGGCCAGCCGCTTGACCTTCCAGCCCGGCACCCTCAGCTCGCGACCGATACGCTCCGCGTCCCGCGGGCCCACCGGAGCGTCTCCGGTGGCCGCGGCCACGCGCGCCAGGCTCCGCAGCCCGGAAGCCAGCGCGTCAGCGACGATCAACGGGTGAACACCTAGGACCGCAGCCCGACGCAGCGCCTCCAGGGCGCTGTCCCGGTCCCCGGCGAGCGCCAGGTCCGCAATTGCGAAGCCGGACACCTCGGCGCGCCCGCGATGGAAACGTTCCACGTCCTCTGCCTGCAGGGCGCGACGCTCCCCCGGCTCGCAGAGGTCCGCCACCAGCTGGCCCGCCGCGGAGGCGAGCTCGCGGGTGTCTGAGCCGACGACGTCGACCAGCAGCGCTGCCGCGTCCGCGCTCACCGTGGCCCCTGCGGCGGCGACTTCGTTCCGTACGAACGCCACCCGGTCCCGTGCGGTCGCGGGACCGTCGCACACCACGTCATGCGCGCCACCGGCTACCAGCGCCGGAACGACCGCGCGCGCAGCGGCGCTGCCTCTGCTTCCCGCCGAGCCTCCGTCGGAGGCCTCTGCGCCGGCACCGCCGCCTCCCGCGCCGCTCCGTCGTGCCCCGCCCGGCTCGGTGTCCGCGACGATCATCCGGAGTCCCTCGGGCAGATCATTCGCCACCGCGAGCACGGCCTTCGCGGCGTCCTCGTCCGCCTTGCGGATCGCCCGGATGACGACGAGCCGCTCGCCTCCGAACAACGAAGGGCTCACAGCCTCGTTCAGCGAACCGGCCGTCAGGTCGGTGGCGTCGAGGTCGGTGACTTCCACCTCGGGGTGGGACGCGAGCATCGCGTCCTTCAGCCGTGCGACGCCACGGCCCACCAGGTAGTCGTCGTTTCCGTGGACCGCGGCCACGCGATGCGGCTCGACGCTCACCTTCGGAAGCGACTTCTTGGCACGGGACGTACGCCCCGAGCCCCCAGCGGACGTGCCACGTCCCCGGGTCACCGTCTTCGACTTCGCCTCCGCCACGACCGCCATGCTCGCACGAAGCTGCTGCGGTGGCCTGGCAATAGGGACCCGACTGCGGACAGCGTGATCATCCCCCCGCAGTGCAGCGTCGTGCCGTGACCGACAGCCGCCCGTCGCCGGAGCTCTGGACTGCGACGTCTCCGCAGTCGCGCGTCAGCATCACCACGGCACCTGATCCGGGCCGCTCCCCGGGTTCGGGGGAAGGCCCGCCGTTCATCAGCATCCGAACCGTCTCGGAGTCGGGGTGTCCGTACGGGTTGTCCGCCCCGACCCCGACCAGCGCGACCCTCGGGGCGGCGGCTGCCAGGAAGTCGGGGTCCTGGTATCTCGACCCATGGTGCGGAACCTTGAGGACGTCCACGCGCGGAACCTCACCCGCAGCCACGTAGTCCCGCTGGGCCTCCACTTCGATGTCACCCGGAAGCAGCACCGACACTCCCGCCACGTCGGCATGCAGCACCAGAGAGGCATTGTTGGGATCCGAGCGCGTTCCCCTATAGCTCACCTCGGGGCCCAGCACCCTGAGCCGAAGCGCGCCCATGGCGAACATGTCGTCGACCCGCGCCTGTTCCACGGCCACCGGAGTCAGATCCGCCACGACGTCAGCGGGTAGCTCGGAACTGGGCGCGCGAGCAGGTACCCACACCCGCCGAAGACGGTGCCCCTGCGCCACACCCGCCACCCCGCCGACGTGATCCCGGTGGGGGTGGCTCAGCGCGAGCAGGGGAACCTCGCGTACGCCCAGATCATCCAGGCACCTGTCGACCGCAGGCGGATCTGTGCCCACATCGACCACGGCTGCGGCGCGCTCGGTCACCCTGAGCACCGTCGCGTCACCCTGCCCCACATCGCACATCACGACGACCCAGTTCGGAGGGGGCCAGCCCCGCAGCCAGGGCGGAGCCGGTGAGAGCAGAACTACGACGACGGTCACGGAAGCGACCACCGTGGGGCGGCGTGTCCGCGCCTCGTGCAGCAGCACGACTCCGACCACCGTGACGGCGGCCAGCGCCCCGGCCCCTCCCAGCCCCTCCGGCCAGGGAAGCTGCGCTCCGGGAGCGGACGCACCGGTGGTGCCCACCCACACCAGCCACCTCACCGGCCACGCGGCCAGCGAGCACAGCATCTGCGTGGCCGTGCCGGAGAGCGGGGAGACCACCGCGGCCAGGACGCCGAGCACCGTGGCCGGCGCTACCGCGGGCGCGGCCAGCAGGTTGGCCGGGACAGCCACCAGGGAGACGCCGCCCCCGATGCCGGCGATGACCGGGCCGCAGGCAGCCTGAGCCGCGACGGGCACCGCCACGGAGGCGGCGCAGAGACGCAGCAGACCGACAGGCGCGCGAGGCATGCGGGCGCCCGCCCGGGCGGCCCAGCTGCGGGTCCAGGTGGGCGCCAGCAGCACGATGGCAGCGGTGGCTGCCACGGACAGTACGAAGCCCGGGGAGCGGGACAACCCCGGGTCCAACACCACGAGGACGATCACTGTCGCCGCGAGCGCGGCGAGCACGGGTCGGGTGCGGGTCGTGGCCAGCGCAACGAGAGCGAGCAGGCCCATGCCCGCAGCTCTCAGCACACTGGCCGACGGGCGTGCCAGGATCACGAAGCCGACCAGCGCGGCCGCAGCCACCCCCGCCGACGGCCGCCGGCCGAGCCGCACCGCGCTGGCCGCCGCGAACACCGCCGTGGTGACGATCGCGCAGTTTGTACCGGACACCGCGACCAGGTGGCTCAGACCCGCGACGCGGAAGTCCTCCCGCAGCTCGTCGGGCATCCGGGAGGTATCCCCCACGACAAGCCCCGGGAGCAGCCCCGCGACCGCCTCCGGGAGCCCATCCGTACCCTCCCGCAGGCCCGACCTCAGATCACCCGCAAGAGTCTGCACCGCCGATGGCGGCCAGACCCGCAGCGGAGGTCCGTCCGCCGCGAGCTCCGCGACGGTCAGATCCCTACCAGGCCCGACGACCGCGCCCACGAACCTCACTCGCTGCCCCGGAAGCAGCGCCGTCCAGCCGGGTGCGGGGGCCTTCAGACGCACCCGGCCCCGGGACGGGGTCCCGTCGACCGCTCGTACCGTGGCAGGCACCGACACACGCTCCGAGCCGGGGCCCCAGCGTCCCTGGAACAGTCGTGGGTCGTCGGTCAGGACAGCCTCGATCACGACGTCGCGACCGTGCGCCTCCGGGTCCCTCAGCGGGCTGGCGTCACGAACTCCGGTATGCAGCGCAGTCACCACAGCTCCAGTGGCGACAGCCGCCAGCGTGACCATGGCGAGGCGAGAAGCCGCCCCCGGCCGCCGTGCGACGGCGAGGGCCGCGGCCGGGATGAGCACCGCTGCCGTCGCTGCCACCAGCACCGAGAGCCGGCTGCCGTGCTGCACCAGCAGTGCGACGGTGAGCCAGAGGGACCCGGCTGCAGAGACCAGCCGTAGGTCCAGCGCCGGCAGTCACACCGTGACCCGCTCTCGCAGGTCGGAGAAGCGGGCCTCCCCGATACCCTGCACCTCGCGCAGCTGCTCGACGCTGGCAAAGCCACCGTTGTCCTCGCGCCAGGACACGATGCGTTCGGCGAGAACCGGACCGACCCCTGGCAGGCTGTCCAGTTCTTCCTGCGTTGCGGTGTTGAGATTCAGAGGTCCATCGCTGCGCCCCGGACCACCACCGCCGACCGTGCCGGAGAAGCCCCCACTCACCGGGTTGGGCTGTCCGTCCGGCCCGAGCGGGGCAACCACGAGCTGTTGACCGTCGTCGAGACGCGCGGCGAGGTTGACCGAGGTGAGGTCCGCGTCGGGAAGCGGACCGCCCGCCCGCTGGATTGCGTCCGCCACCCGGCTTCCCTCCGGAAGCTCCACCAGCCCCGGTTCGGCCACTCGGCCGACGACGGCAACCACCAGAGTCCCTGCGGCGCTCTCCTCGGATGCGGACCCCGCGGACGCGGACACGTCCGATTCGACTCCGGCCTCGTCAGGCGAGCCTGGGTCAGGGCTGGCATCCGCCGGGATCGAGTCCCCGTTGCCGGTCCCGCTCGCGCTCCCGTCGGGTCCTGCGGCCACGTCCGGACCGCCGGCCACGTCAAGATCGGCGGTGGAGGGGCGCTGCAGCCAGATCACGAGAGCGGTCAGCGCGACCGCAGACGCGAGAACAACCAGGATGGTTCTCAAGCCTCGCCGACCGGGGTCGGCCTGCTCTGTCAGCCGCGCCGTCCGACGTCGCAGACGTAGCGTCCAGCTGTCCTCGTCAGACTCTTCGTCGCGCGACCAGTCGCTGCCCGACCCGCTACCGGCAGCACGGGGCACGCGAGGGCCGTGGTCCTCCTCGGAACGGGCAATCACCTCAGCCGGACCTGCCCGGTCCCAGCGGTCCGGGCTGCCCTGGCGGTCCTGGCCGTCCGGGCTCGCTCCGGGCTGTCCGGGCTGTCCGGGCTGTCCGGGCTGTCCGGGCCACTCAGCTGGTAGGCACCTGCGGCAGCCGGCAGTCTCACCCACTCGGCAGGCCAGTCGGGCTGGGCCGGCGGATCGAGCGGCCCATCAAGCGGCTCCTCGGGACCGCTGTCCCGATGGGAATCCTCAGGATCGGGGGGACGGTGTTCTTCGGCGGGACTCGATCGCGTGCGGCGCGGCATGCCGGGACGCTACGGCGGACTCCGGCGCCGCTGTCGGCCACGAACCTGATCTGTGGAGAACCGGCCGAATCGTCCTCCACAGGCGCCGATTCCGTCGGGCGCTAGACCCGACCGAGACGGCGCCTGGCGCGCAGGTAGGCCTCGCGCGCGTGGGAGCGATGCCGCCACAGCACGATGGCCGCGAGGGCGACCGCCCACACCACGTACGCCCACCCGTAGTCCATCACGATCACCGCGACCACGAGCGCCACCACCGAGGTCATGGAGGCCAGCGCAACCCAGCGGCTCAGGGCCACCACGATGGCGAAGGTCGCCAGGACGACCAGGGACGCCGCCGGCGCACCGGCGATGACCGCACCGGCAGCGGTCGCGACCCCCCGTCCCCCCTTGCCCCGCAGGAACGGCGAGGTGACGTGGCCGATGACCGCCGCCAGGCCCGCCACCAGGCCGACCTCGGGCCAGAATATCCACGAGAAGACCAGCGTGGGCAGCAGGCCCTTGAGGACATCGGCCACCGCCACGACGATGCCGACGTTGCGCCCCATGATCCGGGTGGCGTTCGTGGCGCCGGGGTTTCCCGACCCCTGGGATCGCAGGTCGACGCCGCGGGCACGAGCGATCAGCGTCGCCGGACTGATCGCCCCGACGAAGTAACCGACCACCACCGCGAGGAGGAGGATCAGCACGTCGTTCATGGCATCACCGGTGCCGTACGACGACGCCGACCACGCCCGGGCCGGTGTGAGCACCGATGACCGCGCCGAGGTCGGACTGGTACATCTGCTCCAGTCCGGGGACCTCGAACTCCAGCGTGTTGGCCAGCTCGAAGGCCCGTACCGGCGAACCAAGGTGGTGCACCGCAATGTCGACGCTGCTGAAACCGGCGTCCTCGGTCGCGAGCGCCTGCAGGCGACGGATCGCCTTGCTCGCCGTACGGACCTTCTCCAGCATCTCGATGCGGCCATCCACCAGGTGGAGCAGCGGCTTGACGGACAGCGCGGTACCCAGCATTGCCGATCTGCCCGAGATCCGGCCGCCTTTACGCAGGTACTCGAGCGTGTCCACGTAGAACAGCACCCTGGTACGGGCCAGAGCGTGCCCTGCGGCATCGAAGGTCTCGTCGAGCGTCGCCCCTGCATTGGCAGCCTGGGCAGCCTCGATCACTCCGAAGCCCAGCCCCATCGCAATCGAACGGGAGTCCACGACCCGGACCCGCTTCGGGTCGACCTCGTTGGCGGCGAGCCGGGCAGCCTCCCAGGTGCCCGACAGCTCCGC
Source organism: uncultured Actinomycetota bacterium (assembly GCA_963752715.1). Classification (GTDB taxonomy): domain Bacteria; phylum Actinomycetota; class Actinomycetes; order Mycobacteriales; family CAVVZQ01; genus CAVVZQ01. The sequence continues at coordinate 170,197 of CAVVZQ010000007.1, forward strand.
GGACAGCTGCAGGCTGACGACTCCCTCGGCGCCTTTGGACAGCAGACTCTCGTACGCCTCGGAGAACGCCGCGGGAGAGGGACGCGAGGTGCGTACCGGGACGGATCCATCGCGCAGCGCGTCTGCCACCAGGTCCGCGGAGATCTCGATGCCCTCGGTTCCGGAGCGGTCGCCCAGTGTCACGTACAGCGGGACCACCACGATCCCCAGCTCCTCGGCAAGCCCTTCCGGAAGGTAGGAGGTCGAGTCTGTCACCACTGCGACGGCGCTCAACGGATCACCCGCCCCGAACGCCGCCCTGTCCTCATGACGGCTCAGCGTAGCGGCATGTGGCCGGCGGCCCGACCTCGTGGGTCGGGGTCACCCGGGGACGATGTTCACCAGCTTCGGGGCCCGCACGATGACCCGGCGCACCGGTGCACCGGCCAGGCTGCGCTGCACCGCCTCATCCGCCAGGGCGGCCGCCTCGAGCTCGCCCTCCGAGATGTTCGGCGAGACCTGCAGCCGTGCGCGCACCTTGCCCTTGACCTGGACGACACAGGTCACCGACTCGGCGACCAGCAGCGACGTCTCGGCCACCGGCCACAGCGCCCGGTTGACCGTGTCGCCGGAGTCAGGGCTGTGCCCGAGCTGGGACCAGCACTCCTCCGCGGTGTACGGGGCGAAGCAGTTCAGCATGACGGCCAGCGCCTCGGTCCCGGCCCGCACCGCCGGGTCGGTCGGCCCGACCCCGCTGTCCACGGCCTTGCGTAGGGTCGACGTCAGCTCCATCAGGCGGGCCACTGCCACGTTGAACCGGAAGCTCTCCATGAGGCGGGTCGAGTCGTCGATGGCACGCGCGACTGCCCGGCCGACCTCGAGGTCACCAGCAGCATCTGTTGCCGGGCCGGCTGCCGGGCCGGCTGGCGCGCCGGCTGCCGCGCCGACATCGCGGGCAAGCCGCCACACCCGTCCGAGCCACTTCACCGCCCCGCTCGGCGAGACGTCCCGCCAGTCGATGTCGTCCTCCGGCGGTCCGGCGAACAGCATCGTGACGCGCACCGCGTCCACGCCGTAGGCGTTCAGCTCGGCCGAGAGGTCCACCATGTTGCCCTTGGACTTGCTCATGGCGGCACCGTCGAGAACAACCGATCCCTGGTTGAGGAGTGCGGTGAACGGCTCCGAGAAGTCGACCAGCCCCATGTCGTGGAAGGCCTTGGTGAAGAACCGGCTGTACAGCAGGTGGAGGATGGCGTGCTCCACCCCACCGATGTACTGCGCGACCGGCATCCAGTCCCGTACGGCCTGGGCGTCCCACGGGGCGGTCTCGTCCTGCGGTGAGCAGTACCGCAGGAAGTACCAGGAGGAGTCGACGAAGGTATCCATGGTGTCTGCGTCCCGCCGGGCCGCACCCCCGCAGCTCGGGCAGGACACGGTGACCCAGTCCTCGGCAGCGGCCAGCGGGGAGACGCCCTGCGGCTGCAGGTTCAGCCCGGCCGGGTCGGGCAGCCGTACCGGCAGGTCCGAGTCGGGTACGGCGACCTCACCGCAGGTGGGACAGTGCACGATCGGGATGGGACAGCCCCAGAACCGCTGGCGCGACACCAGCCAGTCGCGCAGCCGGAAGTTCACGGCGGCCGTACCCAGGCCCCGCTCCGCCAGCGCGTCGGTGACCTGTCCGATCGCCGTCTCCTTGTCCAGCCCGTCGTACGGGCCGGAGTTGACCAGCGTCCCGGTTCCCTCCGTCGCCTCGCCGGTCTCCGCCGGGTCGTCGAGACCGGTGTCGATCACCACCCGGACCGGCAGTCCGAAGGTCCGCGCGAAGTCCAGGTCCCGCTGGTCGTGGGCCGGCACGGCCATGATCGCCCCGGTCCCGTAGTCGGCCAGCACGTAGTCCGCCGCCCACACCGGGATGCGCTCGCCGTTGACGGGGTTGACCGCGTACCGGCCCAGGAAGACCCCGGTCTTCTCCCGCTCGGTCTCCTGACGCTCGATGTCCGACAGCGCCCGGACCTGCTGCAGGTACGTCTCGAACTCCGCGCGGCGGTCCTCGGTCACCAGCTCGGCGGCGAGCGGAGCGTCGGCGGCCACGACGAAGAACGTGGCTCCGTAGAGGGTGTCCGGGCGGGTGGTGAACACCGTGACCGTACGGTCCGGCAGCCCGTCGCTCCCCTCGATCGTGAAGTCCACCTCCGCGCCGGTGGAGCGCCCGATCCAGTTGCGCTGCATCAGCAGCACCCGCTCCGGCCACCGCCCCTCGAGGTGCACCATGTCGTCGAGCAGCCGCTGCGCGTAGTCGGTGATCCGGAAGTACCACTGCGTCAGGTCCCGCTTCGTCACCACCGACCCGCAGCGCTCGCAGGCGCCGCCGACCACCTGCTCGTTGGCGAGCACGGTCTGGTCGGTCGGGCACCAGTTCACCGGGGAGGACTTGCGGTAGGCCAGCCCTCGCTCGTACAGCCGCAGGAAGATCCACTGGGTCCAGCGGTAGTACTCCGGGTCGCAGGTGTTCAGCCGTCGGGTCCAGTCGAAGCTGACCGCGAACCGGCGGAACGAGTCGGCCTGGGTCTCGATGTTGGCGTAGGTCCAGTCGATCGGGCTGACGCCGCGCTTGATCGCCGCGTTCTCCGCGGGCAGCCCGAAAGCATCCCACCCGATGGGGTGCAGCACGTCGTAGCCCTGGGCGAACCGGAAGCGCGCCACCGCGTCTCCGATGCTGAAGGCCTCCGCGTGGCCCATGTGGAGGTCGCCCGAGGGGTAGGGGAACATGTCGAGCACGTAGGTACGAGGCCGGGGGGACTGCCGTTCCGGTCCGCTCCCCTGCTCGCCTCCCCGGAAGAGCCTCAGCTCGTCCCAGACCGGCAGCCAGCGGTCCTGCGCAGCGCGCCAGTCGTAGGCGTCGGAGGACTCCCGCCCCGGCCGACTCGCCTCGGGCTGTGCCGTCGCCTCAGCCGGTGCCGTCGCGTCGGATGGGGCCGTCGCGTCAGGCTGAGTCGTCGCGTCGGTCTGTGTCGCGTCTGGTGCCACCCGGCCATGGTACGAGGCAGCCGACCCCTCAGCGGTTGCCGAGAGACTGCCGGGCCACACGGGCCACCTCCTCGCCCACGGCCGCGTGCACGTCCCAGTTCCAGTGGATGCCATCCGGGTTCGCCGTCCCGGCTGCCAGGCTCGGAGCCACCAGTCGCGGGAGCTCGACCAGAGGAACCCCCTCCCGTCGCCCCCACAGCCGGGCCGCCTCCTGCGCGGCGGGCTCTCCCGCAGTCACGTACCCGTACGAGGCCGCGTAGCTCGGCGGGGGGACCACGCCCAGAATCGGCACCTCGGGATGGAAGTGCCGGATGCCGGCAACACATCGGCTGAGGTAGTGGTCGGTGACGGACTGGGGCAGCACCCGCACCCGCCCGCGCAGGGCCCGTGCTACGTACGGGTGGGTGCGGTGGTAGCCCTGCCGGACCGTCGCTCGCAGCCCGGGCGGACGCAGGTAGCGGATGCCCTCCCGGAGGTAGGTGGGAATCGACGCCGGCAGCGCGTCCATGCCTCCCACGGCGAGCAGGACGACGTCCGCCCGGGGCAGCCCGACGGAGTACACCCAGGGATCGCGGGTCAGGGCCCACCAGGCGTCCCGCGCCGTCCACCCGATGCGCGCGACGGTGTCGGCGTGCCAGCCCTCACCGGTGGACGCCTCGAGCTGCGCCGCGGCGACGTTCGGGTAGAGCCGGGCATCGGTCAGCAGCACCCCGCCTTCGGGGCCGTAGAAGGAGAGCGAGTCAGCGACCACCAGCAGGTGCCTGGACGTCACCGGAGGGTCATCCGGGTCAGGTCCACACCTGCGGCGGCTCCACGTCGAGCGCGGGAGGCAGCTCGGCGAGGTCCTCCGGAGCCATCGCGTTGTAGGCGGCGATGCGCCAGCCCTTGCGGGTCCGCTTCAGCTCTGCCCAGCGGCAGTTGCCCAGCACGGCCAACGCCCCCCAGTGTTCCGGCGGCAGTCCGACCAGCGCCCCGACCAGGCCGAGTCCGGCGCCGCCGTGGGTTGCGACCACAGCGGTGCCCACCGGACCGAGACCGCCACCGGCCTCGCTCCCGGTTTCGGTCTCGGCTTGGCTCTCGGCCTCGATCTCGGCCACGACCGGCAGCATCCGGGCCGCGACCTCCACGCGGGTCTCGCCGCCCCCACGGCGCTGCAGCCGGCCCTCCGTCCATGCCGCGTAATCGTCCGGGAAGCGCTGTTCCACTTCGGCCCGCGTGAGTCCCTCCCAGGTTCCCAGCGAGGTCTCCCGCAGGCGCTCGTCGTAGCGGATCGGGCACCCTGCTGCTGCCGCCAGGGCAGCTCCGGTCGCGGCTGCCCGTTGCAGGTCGCTTGCCACCACCAGGTCCGGCTCCAGCGTCGCGAGAGCCCGCGCGGCCGCCGCCGCCTGGGACAGCCCCACCTCGTCGAGCGGCGGGTCGAGCTGACCCTGGAACCGCCCCGAGGCGTTCCACTCGGTACGACCGTGGCGCCAGACGACGAGGAAGGTCAAGGACACGAGGACTGATTCTGCCCTACGTACCGATCGCGTCGGTGCTGGGCGCCGTCTCCGCGGCTCCGTCGCCACCGATGTGCACGATCGGACAGTCGCGCCACAGCCGTACGAGGTCGTAGACGTCCCGCTCCTCGGCATGCTGGACGTGCACGACGATCTCGCGGAAGTCCAGCAGGACCCATCGCGCGTTGCTCTTGCCTTCGATGCCCACGGGCTTGACGTGCTCGCGCAACAGGCGTTCCTCGACGGCGTCCACCACGGCCTGGACCTGGCGCTCGTTGTCGGCGGTCGCGATCACGAACACGTCGGTGAGCGGCAGCTGGTTGCTGACGTCGATCAGCACGATGTCCCGCGCCTTCTTGTCACTGGCTGCCTCGGCAGCGGCCAGGGCGAGCCGGTTGGCTGCCTCGGTCATCGTCACTGATGCGACCTCCGGGACTGGTCGTTCGGGACTGGTCGTTCTGGGACTGGTCGTTCTGGGACTGGTGGTTCGGTGCCGACCGGTACAGGTGCCGTTTGGCGATGTACTGAACGACTCCGTCCGGTACCAGATACCAGACAGGCTCCCCGGCGGCCACCCGACGGCGGCAGTCCGTCGACGAGATGGCCATGGCGGGTACCTCTAACAGTGTGGCGGTCCCCTCGGGGAGATGGTGGTCCGTCAGTCCGTAGCCGGGACGGGTGACCCCGATGAAGTGGGCAAGGTCAAAGAGATCCTCGGCGTCGCGCCACGTCAGGATCTGGCCGATAGCGTCCGCGCCGGTGATGAAGAACAGCTCGGCGCCGGGGTACAGCGCTGCGATGTCCTGCAGCGTGTCCCTCGTGTATGTCAGTCCGTCACGCTCCACATCCACGCGGCTCACCCAGAACCGTGGGTTGGAGGCGGTCGCGATCACGGTCATGAGGTACCGGTCCTCGGCCGGCGACACCTCCTCCTTCTGCCAGGGATTGCCGGTCGGTACGAACACCACCTGATCGAGCCCGAAGCGGGCCTGGACCTCGCTGGCGGCAACGAGATGGCCGTGGTGGATGGGATCGAAGGTCCCTCCCATGACACCGATCCGCCGCCGACTGCCCACGGCAGATCACCCTACTGAGGTCTCGGGCGGATACAGTGACAGCCCGACTCCCGGGAGCCGTCGTTGTCCTACTACCCCTCGCCCGGACCGGGCCCGCGCGCCGCAGGACCTTCCGGCCACGGCGGTGCGCGGCTGTCCCGCCAAGGCAAGGCGACCGGTCAGCGGCTCCTGGTCATCTCAGCACTGGCGCTGGTCGCCCTGGTGAGCACGTACGGCTTCTTCGTACGCACCGCGCCCGGACAGCGCATCGACAACGCGCTGCTGTCGGGGCAGCGCTATGACCTGGAGAGCAACAGCTCGGCTGCGGAGGAGCTGCTGCGGTCGTTCACGCTCGGCGCGCTTGTCGTCGGAATCGGGATAGCGGTGCTGGTGCCCGCGCTTCGCCGCAGGCCGCGCCTCGCCCTGGCATCGGTCGCCGTCATCGGGACCTCCATGCTCGCCAACGAGCTGCTCAAGGAGTACCTGCTCACCCGTGCGCCGCTCGACGACGTCCCCTCCTACTTGCAGCAGAACTCCTTCCCGAGCGGGCACACGACGACGGCGATAGCCGCCGGCGCGGCACTGGTCCTCGGAGTGCCCTACCGGCTGCGCGGCGCGGCAGCCCTGGCCGCGGCGGGGTTCGCGACCGTCATCGGAACCGCGACGATGCGGGCAGCCTGGCACCGCCTGTCCGACCTCATCGGGTCCTATCTGCTGGTGCTGACCATCGTCGCCGCCACCGCGGCCGTCCTGGCGTTCTGGCGGGACGTCTCACCCCCACCTCCCTCGACGGGGGCGAGCCAGCGCTGGCTGTCCGGCTGCCTGGGCGGGCTGGTCGGTGCTGCGGCTGTCGTGGGCGTCATCGGCGGCCTGGCGGTTTCCTTCGGCACGCTGGCTGTGACCGCGTTCCGGGGAGAGTACGAGCTGCGGGGGACCCGGTCCGTGGACGTGGTCGCACTCGCCTTCTGGGCCGTGGTGGTCAGCGTGGGGCTGCTCGCCGCGCTCGGCGCCGCGCGCAGACCTCCGCACCAGCGCACCGCGGGAGGGATCGCCGCCGCCGCCCTCACGGGGGCTGGGGTGACCGCGCTGCTCGGTGGGGCGGCCACACTCGGCGCCACCTGGCGCGAGCTGAGCGTGGGGTTCCCCGGGGAGCTCGCGCTGCTGTGGGCGTACCGCCTGGCGTCCTTCGCGGGACACGGAGTCTGCTTCCTTGCCGTGGCCGCACTGCTCGCCGGGCTCGCGCGAGCGGAGCTGGATCCGCCTCGGCCGCGCCGCGGCCCGGCACGGGGGGCTGAGTGGGCTGAGCAGCCTGAGGTACTCGGACCGGGCGCGGCGGTTCTCCCGGACTCGGCCCTGCCACCTCACCTGCAGCAGCCTCACCCGCCGTACGCGCAGCCCCCGTACCCGCAGCCCCCGTACCCGCAGCCGCCGTACCCGTCCGGTCTGCCGCCGACGTCGGTCTACCCCCCATCCGCGGATCCGGGGCACCCGCCCGGGGCTCCCCCGCCTCCGACCCGCCCCGTCTGGTGACCGGTCGGCAGCACCCTGAGAATCGGCAGCACCCTAGGGATCGGCAGCACCCTGAGGCGGGGCTTCCTCGCCTGGCTGGATGCCGTGAGCAGGCTGTCACTACCTGTGCGTAGGCTCTCCCGTGCATGACACACCCAGGAGGACGCCATGCCGTCGATGTCTTCGGGCGAGGAAGCCTGGCACCAGGTGGCCAAGCAGTTCCAGCTGTTCGGCGACCAGATCAAGCGGGTCTACGAGGAGAGCAGCGGAGCTACCGAGGAGGGCAAGGAGAAGTTCAAGGAGGCGATGGACACCGTCACCGGCGCCCTGGACTCCTCCGTCAGCGCGATCGGGAGCAGCTTCGCTGACGCCGAGGTGAAGGAGCAGGCTTCCAACGCCGCCCAGGCGCTGGTCGGGGCGCTGTCCGAGACGTTCACCGAGGCTGCTGCCGGCCTGCGCCGTGCGTGGGGCTCGGTCGCCGGACCCGCGGCAGGCACCTCCGAGCTGGCCGACGCCGATGCCGACTCCAGCGCTACCCGGGAGGAGCCCGAGACCGCGGCGGACGCCGCTGCCGCGCCCCATGTGGACCCGGCCAGCGACACGGACCCCGACGCGGACTCCAGCGCGACCAGGGAGCCCTAGGCGGCAGGATCGGCCTCGCCTACCGGAGAACGGGGTCGGCGTAGCGCCGCTGTTCCAGCACCGGAAGGCGGCTCCGGACGGCTTCCAGCCGCTGCCATGACATGTGCGCGGATGCCTGCCCGGGCTCTTCCCCTGCCTCGGCCAGGACCACCCCGAGCGGATCCACCACAGCGCTGCGACCGATATGGCCTGGCGGCGTACGGCCTGCCGCGGCCAGGTACGCCGTGTTCTCCAGCGCGCGGGCCCGGAGCAGCACCGACCAGTGCTCCTCCTTCAAGGGCCCCGCGGCCCACGCCGCCGGGACTGCGATAACGTGCGCTCCCCGTACGGCCAGGTCCCGGGCGACCTCCGGGAAGCGCAGGTCGTAGCAGGTCATGACGCCCAGGCGCAGCCGCGAGCCCGGAAGCCCGACAACGGGAGGCGCCTGCTGGCCCGGGAGGTAGCTGTCGGACTCCCGTGCAGAGAACGCGTCGTAGAGGTGGAGCTTGTCGTACCGGGCGACGGTACGGCCGTCCGGCCCGACAACCGTGACGGCGCTGTACGCGAGATCCCCCGCAGCGAGTGCCTCGGCGGGTCCCCCTGCGGGTCCCTCAGCGGGTGCTGGGCGTTCCCAGAGACCGGCAACCACGGTGATCCGTCCGCGGGCCGCGGCCTCGCCGAGTACCGCTTCGAAGGCGTGCCCGTCCCAGTTCTGAGGCACGCCGCGGGCCGGCGCGGCGGGTTCGGGAAGCACCACCAGGCCCGCTCCGTCGGCCGCAGCCTGCTCGATCGCTTCCCTGGCAGCTGCGGACTCAGCAGTGAACGGGTCCCACGCCGCTGCATCGACGGGATCCTGGGCAGCGGGATCCTGGACAGCGGGATCCTGGGCCGCGGGATCCTGGACAGTGGGATCTTGCGCAACGGGGTACTGAGCAACCGCGACCCTCATGCGGGACAGCCTGCCCCACCTGCCGCGCCCGCGCCGGGCGGGTCTCGGACGGGCAGCCCTCCCAACGGTCCGAGGCCTCACAATGGTGTTGTGGCCCAGCAGACCGTACGAACCGATCACGGAGCAGTGGCGGCGGGGCACCCGGAGACCGCACGCGCCGCGGCGGAAGTTCTGTCGGCCGGCGGGAACGCCTACGACGCCGCACTCGCTGCTGGGTTCGCCGCCGCCGTCGCCGAGCCTGCCCTCACCAGCCTGGGAGGGGGTGGCTTCCTTCTCGCTGCCACCGCCGAGGGCGAGCAGGTGCTGGTGGACTTCTTCGTGGACACCCCGGGGCGGGGTCTCCCGGTGGATGCCCTGGAGCCGCACTTCACCCCGGTGACGGTGAAGTTCGCCAGCGCGGAGCAGGTGTTCCACGTGGGCTGGGGCTCCGTCGCCGTGCCCGGCTGCCTCAACGGGTACCTCCACGTACACCAGCGCTTCGGCCGGCTCGACCTCGCCGAGATCGTTGCTCCTGCGCGTCGCATGGCTCGTGACGGGGTGCCCGTCAACGCGATCCAAGCTCACGTGCTGGACCTGCTCACCGGCGTCGTGACGCTCACCGAGGAGGGGTGGGAGGTCTTCGCCCCGAGGGGCCACGTACTGACCGAGGGCGAGAGGCTGCGCAATCCCGCGTACGGGGACCTGCTGGATGAGCTGGCCGCCGGGAACGTTGCCGGGATGAACGCTCCAGCGGTCTCAGACGGGCTTCTCACCGCCATGAGGCGCCACGGCGGGCTTCTGACCCGTACGGACCTCGACTCGTACCGGGTCATTGAGCGTGAGCCGCTGCGCATGGCCTATCGGGGTAGCGAGGTTCTCACCAACCCGCCCCCGTCCTTCGGTGGAGGCCTCGTTCTTCAGGCCCTGGAAGCCCTGGCGGCGGATGGCGCGGCGGACAACGACGTGACTGGCACCGTACGGCTGTGCGACGCCTTGGTGGCGATGGGCCAGCAGCACGCCGCATCGCGACACGTGCTGTCCACGGAGGCGTTCCGGACCTCCCGCGGCACGACCCAGATCAGCGTGGCCGACACACAGGGCAACGTGGCGTCGATGACGACGTCCAACGGCAGCTGCTCGGGTGTCTTCGCGCCAGGCACAGGCGTTCATCTGAACAACATCATGGGTGAGGACGACCTTCACCCCGGTGGCTTCCATGCCGCGCCGCCCGGGCTGCGTGTCGGCTCGATGATGGCTCCGAGCGTCGTCCTGGATCCAGACGGCACCTGCCTTGCGCTCGGTAGCGGGGGCAGTGAGCGCATCCGCAGCGCGCTGACGCAGGTCCTGGTGAACCTCCTGGACCGCGGCATGTCGCTGGAGCAGGCGGTCGAGCATCCGCGGATGCACTGGGACGGCTCGGTCCTCCAGGTCGAGCCGGGTCTTGCTGACGCCGTGGTCGAGGCGCTGTACCGGCACCAGAACGTCAACCTCTGGGAGAGCCACAACCTGTACTTCGGGGGAGCGCACGTGGTCGGGCTTCGGATGCAGTCGCCTAACCGCGACGCGGTCCGGACCGCCTCGCGCGACGCGGGCCGTACCCCTTCCCAGGCCGCTGCGGCCGGCGACCCGCGGCGCGGCGGGAGTGTCTGGATCGGCTAGCGTCTGAGGGACGCAAGAAGCATCGCGCGTGCGAGGTTTCTGCTCCTCCTGACGGTAGGTTCCTTCCCATGGGGAGCATGAGGCGGGCCGCAGCAGCCACCGCAGCAGCAGCAGTCGGTATCGGAGGCCTGGTCGCGGTCGCAGGGAGCGCCGCGGCACAGGGAGGGGGCAACGGGCTCGGTCCGCCCATCAAGATCGGCTACATCGGCATGACGCTCGAGGCCACGGACACGCTGGTGTCGCAGGCCGGCATCGAGGGCTGGGAATTCACCGACGAAGTCGAGACCGCCAACGCCCTGGTGCCGGAATTGAAGCGGAAGGGCGTTGAGGCGATCGTCGTCCTCATCCACGAGGGCGGCATTCAGACCGGCGGCCTGTCCGAGTGCCGAGACGCCTCCGGCCCGATCCTTGAGATCGCCGAGACTCTCGACCCTGAGATCGACCTGGTGGTCAGCGGCCACACCCATCAACCCTACGTATGCCCAGTCAGCGACCCCGACGGCAATCCCCGACTGCTGACGAGCGCGTTCTCCTACGGTCGACTGATCACGGAGACGAAGTTCCGCGTCGACCCTGAGACCCGGGACGTGATCCGCTCCTCCATGCAGGGCACGAACCACGTGGTCACCCGCGACGTCCCGAGGGACGCCGCACAGACCGCGATCCTGGACAAGTGGGGTCCACTTGCCGATGTGGAGGGCAACAAGCCCGTCGGTGAGATCACGGCCGACATCACCCGGGCATTCACCGGAAGCGCCGAAGACCGCTCTCTGGAGTCGGACCTCGGCAACCTGATCGCGGACGCGCAACTCGCGGCCACCCGGGACCTCACCGGAGCCGAGATCGCCTTCATGAACCCCGGCGGAATCCGCGCCGACCTTCGTTACGCACAGTCCGGGTCCGAGGGCGACGGAGTGGTCACCTATGCCGAGGGCTTCGCAGTACAGCCGTTCAGCAACATCCTGCAGACCCTGACCATGACCGGCACGCAGATCGACGAGGCCCTCGAGCAGCAATGGGTAGCGGGCCGCTCCCGTTACCGTCTGCACCTCGGTGTCTCGGAAGGCTTCAGCTACTCCTACGACGAGACCCAACCAGAGGGCAGCCGTATCGACATTGCGGACATCTCGCTCGACGGCGCCCCTCTGCAGCCGTCCGGTACGTACCGCGTGACGGTCAACAGCTTCCTCGCCGACGGCGGTGACGCCTTCACCGCCTTCACGGACGGCACGGACCGCACTGGTGGCGGCATCGACCTTGACGAGTTCATCGCCTACCTGGGCGCCAGCTCGCCGGTATCCCCCCCAGGGACGGACCGGGTCGAGGAAGGTTTCTGTCCACCGGGCACGACGGTCACCCCGGCCGGATGCTCCGCAGCACCTGCGGCTGCCAGTGTGACGCCGCCACAGGCCGCTACCGGCACCAAGGGCGGCAGCACCGGCATCGACACCGTCGTGACTGCGACCGGAGCACCCGCCACCACCAAAGGCGTCCCGGTTCAGATCCTCTCGTTCAACGACTTCCACGGACATCTGGCACCGGACAGTGGCGGCGACGGGGAGGTCGTACTAGACGACGGAACAGTGGTCGAGGCAAACGGCAGCGAGTACCTGGCCACTCATCTCAACCGACTGCGCACCGGCAACCCGCTCAGCTACACGGTGACCGCGGGTGACAACATCGGGGGTACGCCGTTCCTGTCGGCGCTGTTCCGGCACGAGCCCACTGTCGAGTCGCTGGAGGCACTGGGGCTCGATGCCTCCGGCGTTGGCAACCACGAGTTCGATGCGGGAGTAGCTGAGCTGCTGCGGATTCAGTACGGGGGCTGCCACCCCGTGGACGGCTGCTTCTTCCCGGACGACCCGTACGACGGCGCGGACTTTCCGTACCTGGCGGCAAATGTGGTCCGTGCGGATCAGATGTCCAAGACAGTGCTTCCGGAATACGTGATCGTCACTCTGCCGCCCGGACAGGTCAAGAAGCACGCCGCATAGGCACCGGATCTGGGCCCTGACACCGATCGGCCGCTGTCTCCCCGCACATGGGGGGACAGCGGCCGGTCATGATTCGTCTTCTTCCGGACGGTTGGTGGGGCTAGTACTCCCTCAGCCCTTGAGCGAGTTCACGTACTCGACGTACGTGCGCTTGGCGTCATCCAGGGACTGGCCCTTCTCCTTCTCCCACGCGTCGTACTTCGCGCGCCCGACCATGTCCAGCCGTCCGGGACGCTTGCCGCTCACGTCACCCTCGGTGCCCTGCTTGTACAGGCCGTAGAGCTTGAGCTTCGCATCGTTGCCCGGATCCTTGGTCAGCTTCTTGACGTCCTCGCTGGCCTGCTGGAACTCGGCGTCCAGTTCACTCATGCGGTTGCCTCCTTCGAGTTCTCGCCACCTTACGTCCCGGACATTCTGGACATACATGGGGCCACCGTTGTGTCACAGCGGCCTTCACACTGGACTACGGCGGGCTGGGCACCGCCGGCTGGACTTGCGGCCGACTGGGCATCGGCGGCCGTTGCATCGGGCAGCGGGTACCAAGGAGGTGGGTTCGTGGACACTGGCAGCAGCGCTGTGGGAGCAGGCAACTGCCGCGCACCCCGCTCCACCAGACTGGGTGGTCCTCCTCGCCGCCGCCATCGCGCTGGCCGCGGTGCTGGCACCCTTCCTCTGGGTGCGGGCCTGTCACGCCGTCACGATTGCCCACGAGTCCGGACACGCGCTTGTGGCTGTGCTCACCGGCCGCAGACTCGTCCGAATCCGACTGCACGCGGACACCTCTGGCCTGACCCTGTCCAGCGGCGCCCCCCGCGGTCCGGGCGTGGTCCTGACCACGCTTGCCGGCTACCCGGCTCCGGCAGCGCTGGGGCTGGCAGCAGCCGCCCTGCTGCACGACGGTTACGTCCTGGGCGTGCTGTTCGCGCTCCTGACGCTGCTCATCCCGCTTCTGCTCGTCGTACGCAACGCCTTCGGGCTGTGGTCCGTGCTGCTCACCGGGACGGCCGTCGCAGCGGCGGTGTGGTGGCTACCGGCCGAGTGGCAGCTGCTCTTCGCATACGGGGTGGCATGGTTCCTACTGCTCGCTGCGCCCCGAGCCATTCTCGACCTGATCGGCCTACGACGCCGGAGACAAGACCGGGACTCTGACGCCGCTCGGCTTGCGCTGCTCACCCGGCTTCCAGCGGGTGTCTGGGTGGGTCTGATGCTGGCCGCCACGCTCGCGGCCCTGTGGGTGGGGGCGGGCTGGCTGCTGCCGTAGCGGACGGGCCGCTCCGGTCAGGCCGCTTCGCTTAGGCAGCTTGGGCACGCCACTGCGGTCAGGCAGCACAGGTCAGGCCGGCAACAGCCGCCGGACGAAGTCGGCCAGCTGGGCGACATTGCGGCACTCGACCATCGGGACGACGTCGGCGTAGACGCCGGCCACCGAGTCCGCCGAGTCCCACTGCGACGCAGGCTCGGGGTTGAGCCAGTAGGTGTGACGCGCCTGCGCCGAGAGCCTGCGCAGCACGTGGACGCCGGTGGCACGGAAGTTGTTGCGAGCGTCACCGAGGATCAGCAATGAGGTACGAGGGCCGACGGCATCGGGGTTGTCCCGCTCGAAGGCCTCCAGCGAACGGCCGTAGTCGCTGTGGCCGTCGAACCACACCACCTGGGCCTCGCGGACCATCGCGTCGAGCGCCCCCGCCGGGTCTCCCCCGGGCACGAAGTAGCGCGTCACCTCATCGCAGGTGTCCACGAACGCGAACGCACGCACCCGCGTGAACTGCTCCCGCAGCGCCATCACGAGCAGCAGCGTGAAGTGGGCGAAGCCTGCGACCGATCCGGACACGTCGCACAGCAGCACGATCTCGGGCTTGTGCTGTCGGTGGGGACGGTGGTGCGTCTGGAGCGGTACGCCTCCGGTCGAGACCGCGGCGCGCATCGTACGTCGCACATCCAGGCGACCGTTTCGACCACGGCGGCGCCGCGCCGAGAGACGCCCGGCGAGGCGTCGCGCGAGCGGTGTCACCTCGCGGCGCATCGTGTCCAGCTCGACACGGGTCGCGCGCAGGAAGTCCACCTGCTCCGCCAGGGCAGGGACGGCGGTACGGCCGATCGCCGTCGGCCCCTTCTCCTCCGCCAGCCGCCGCCGCACTTCACCCTCGACCAGGTCCCGGAAACGGTCAATGCGCTCGGACACCGTATGGCGGGCGACCTGTTCGGCCAGGCCACCCTCGTGCTCACCCTGCTGCGCCAGCAGCGCCGCCACGAGCTGGGCCTTCAGGGTGTCGGGTGAGAGAGCCCGCAGCGCGCGGTATGCGAAGTAGGACTGCCGGCCGGGCTGAATCTCGGCCGCTCCCAGTCGCGCCACCGCCTGCGCAGCCAACCGACGCAGCTCGGTCTCGTCCCCGCTCAGCAGCACCTCGGCAAGCTCCAGCCGGAGCCGCTCCACGTCCTCCGGGTCTGCCTGGCCATGCTCGGCCACTGCCTGCGCTTGGCCCGGCTCCGTACCCTCTGCCCCACCGCCCGCTTGGTAGCCGGACAGGGTCCCGGGCTCGCCGATGACCGTGGGCCACCACAGGTCGAACAGCCGGTCGAAGACCTCCCGGTGGGCACCCCGCTTGCACAGCGTGGCAGCGAGCCCGGCATGCAGAGCCTCCCGGTCCTCCAGCGGCACGACTGTCATCGCCTTCGCCGCGTCCACGGTCTCCGAGGTCGATACCGGCAGCCCGGCCTCCCGCAGTGCCCCGGCGAACGCGACGAGCCGACCGGGCAGGCCGTGCGGGCCGGGCGGGCCGTGCCGGACCGTGCAGGCCTTGCGGGCCATGAGGCTCGGGACCGGTGGCCGGGTTCATCCGGTCATGGTGTCACGGTCATGGTGTCACGGCCCCGGTCCGGCCGACCAGCGTCTCGACTGCGCTCAGCGACTTCCCGAGGCGCTCGGACGTGTCCTGCCCACTGACCACCACCAGCGTGACCTCCACGCCGCGCAGCAGGTCCAGATGCCGACGCAGGATGCGGACACGGGCCTCGGGATCCGGGGTGACCCGCAACGGGTCGGCCGACCACGGCAGGTCCGGGCAGGTGACCAGGTGGAGCGCGTACCGGCTGGGGTCGTCCGCCTCAGCAACCCCGGTCGGGACCGTGCCCGTCGCTTCCTCCGCCCAGATCCGGCAGCTCAGGGGGGTCGTGTCACAGATCAGAACCCCAACCCCCAGGTGAGCGGCTGCCTCATCCTCGGCCCGACGCTGTCCGAGCGCGACGGCCGCGATATCGGCCGCGTCCCCGGGGTCGTACCGGTGCCCGGACCCTGCGGCGTAGTACTCCCGGGCGTACTCGTCGACCACCGCCACCGGCACCCCGCGACGCCGCAGAACGACCGCGAGCTGCTGGACAAGGGTGCTCTTGCCGGACGACTCCGGCCCGACCACGGCCACTCGCTGCACGGTCCCCGTCACCACTCCGGTCACCTGGGTCAGTTCAGGTTGAGCGACGCCGAGGCCTTGGCCTGGTCGCTGGCGTGCTTCAGCACCACCCCGAGAGTCTGGGAGACCGTGGCCTCGTCGAGGGTCTCGACCCCCAGCAGTACCAGGGTGCGGGCCCAGTCGATCGACTCGGAGATGCTGGGTACCTTCTTCAGCTCCAGAGCACGCAGCGCTCGTACGGTGCGCACCATCGTCTCGGCGAGGTGCTGTGGCAGCTCGGGCACCCGGCTGAGCACGATCTCCAGCTCCCGCTCCGGACTCGGGTAGTCCAGGTACTGGTACAGGCAGCGCCGCTTGAGCGCCTCGGTGAGCTCCCTGGTGGCGTTCGACGTGAGCACCACGTGGGGGCGGGAGACCGCTCGTACGGTGCCGAGCTCCGGGATGGTGACCTGGAACTCCGCGAGGATCTCCAGGAGCAGTCCCTCGAGCTCGACGTCGGCCTTGTCGATCTCATCGACGAGCAGCACGGTCGGCGTCGCCCGCCGGATGGCCGCCAGCAGCGGGCGCTCCAGCAGGAAGTCGGTCGAGAAGATGTCGTCGTGGGTTTCCTCCCAGGCCCGGTCGTCGGGCGCAGCCTGGATGCGAAGCAGCTGCTTGCGGTAGTTCCACTCGTAGAGCGCGCGCGCCTCATCGAGGCCCTCGTAGCACTGCAGCCGGATCAGCTCTGACCCGGTCGCCGCGGCGAGTGACTTCGCCAGCTCGGTCTTGCCCACGCCAGCGGGCCCTTCGAGCAGCAGCGGGCGCTGCAGCGCAGCCGCCAGATAGACAGCGGTCGCGGTCTCGTGGTCGGGCAGGTAGCCGACGTCCCGCAGGCGGCTCTGCGCCTCTGACACCCCGGTGAGCCCGTGCGCGGTCATGGGTCCATGCTGCACCACTCGTGCCGCCGCATCACCCCACCGACAGACCCCGCGGCAAGCCCGCCTCCGGGCCCCGCGGACAAACCCCGCGGCCGGGCTCTGCCGGCCCGATCCTGTGGCAAGCCAGGGACGTGGTCCCGGGACTTCGCCGTACCGGCAGCGTCAGTACGGTTGCGGCATGCGGGTGGCGATCCTTGGTACCGGCCGGATGGGCTTTCCTCTCGCCACCAGGCTGGTGCGGGCGGGTCACGTGGTTCGGGCCTGGGACGCCTACGACCGCGCCGAGCCGCTGGCGATGCGGGGCATCACCGTCATGCCTACGGCCACGGAGGCGGTCGCGGATGTCGACGCGGTCGTGACGGTGATGGGTCCGAGGCTGGTACGCGAGGTGCTCGGCGACGTGGCGGACAGCATGCCCACGGGCTGCCTTGTGCTGGACTGCTCCACCGTGGGTGTCCAGCTCGCGGTCGAGCTGGACGCACTGCTGCGGGATCGCGGGGTCCGCTACATGGAAGCGCCCCTGGTGGGCCGTCCGCAGGAGGCACGCAAGGGCCGCATCGGCGTGTTCCTGGGCGGCGCGCCGGAGGATGCCGAGGAGGCCTCTCAGCTGGCCCTCGCCTTCACTGCTCCCCTGACTACCTGGTACGTGGGTCCGATCGGCCGGGGGAACGCACTCAAGGCAGTCTTCAACGCCTCGGTGGCCCTGACCGCCGCCGCGCTGGGAGAGACGATGCGACTGGCCCAGGAGAACGGGCTGGACCGGACGATGGTGCTGGACTCGCTGGCGTTCGGTCCCTTCGCCTGGGCGATCTCGCGCCGTCGCACCCAGTTCGAGAGCCTTGACTTCACCGAGGTCGAGCACTCGCTGGACCGCGTCGTCCGTGAGCTGGCACTTGCCACCCAAAACGCTCGCCGCGAGCTTCCGCTTCTCCGGGAGACCCAGCGGGTCGCGACCGAGGCCGTGGCGGCCGGCCACGGACCTGAGGACGTTTCCAGCCTTGTCGCCTACATCGAGCAGGAAGGGCGCCCCAACTCGTACTGACCCGGCGCAGGCAGGCCGCGACGTGCGACCCTGGAGCCATGCCGACGTCCGCTCCGTACCGATCCTCGCGGGTGGCGCTGCTCGGGGTCCTGGTGCTGGCGATCTGCACCATCCCGCTGGCCTTCGCCGCCCCGCCGCTCATCGTGCTGCTGCTGATCCCCGTGGGTGCCGCGGCCTACGTGCTGCGGGTGGGCACCCGGGCCGACGGCACCGGGATAACCGTCCGGACGGTGACATCGAGCCGTACCGTGCCCTGGTCAGAGGTCGACCGGCTCGAGTCGGTCCGCGGCGGGGTGGAGCTGGTCACGCGGGATGACGAGCATCTGAGGCTGCCAGGGGTCTCGCGCGCGGACGCGCCCCGCATCGTGCGGGCATCCGAGGGCGGACTGCACGAACCTGCGGACCCGCCCCGCACGTAGCTCAGTACCGCTGAACCCAGTACCGCTGACCTCAGTACCGCTGAACTCAGTACTGCTGACGCGCAACCCCGGCGCAACCGCGCGATCTGCGGCATTGTTGGTGCATGGGAACGTTCTTCTTCACCAGCGGGGACGGCACCCGTATCCGGGGCTGGCGCAACGGCGGAACGGGGCCGACCGTGGTCATGGTCCCCGGGCTCGGCACCATCCCGCAGGCGTTCCCGGGGCTGGTCGACCCCGACTGCGGCTTCGATGTGGTGAGCTTCTACCAGCGGGGAACGTTCGGCTCCGAGAAGCCGGCGGACGACGTGGCCATCGGCGTGCAGCACCACGCCGAGGACGTTGAAGCACTGATGGACACCCTCGGGATCGACCGAGCCGTCCTGGTCGCGTGGTCGCTCGGCGTGAACTCCGCGTTCGACTTCACCGTGAACAACCCCGACCGGGTACGGGCGCTGCTCGCCATCGGCGGGGTCCCGGGCGGCACCTTCGACACGATGCTCTCCGCGCTGCCGGTTCCTGCCGCGCTGCGCAAGCTCACGAGCCACTCGCTGGTCAACGCGCTGCACGTGGCAAGCCCGGTTCTCACCGAGGTCTCCCGGCGCGTCCCGGTGAACCAGATGACCGCGCGGCTGCTCAGCCGCAGCGGCTTCATGATGCCGGGGAGCGACCCCACCCACCTGACCGAGCTGCTCGAGGAGTTCCTGCGCTCGGACTGGCGCTGGTTCTTCACCCTCGCGAAGGCCGCCGCCGGGCACGAGGCGATGGACGTCGCCCACCTCCCGATGCCGATCACCTTCATCGCTGCCACACAGGACGCCCTGACCAGCCGGGACGCCATCCAGGAGACCGCCAACCACATCCCCCATGCCCGGGTACGGGTCGTGGAGGGCTCGCACTTCATCGGACTCGAGCACCCCGAGGCGGTGCGTGCCGAGCTGATGAACCTCACCGCCCGCGCCCAGGAGCACGAGGAACGGACCCGTACGGACGGCAGCTTCGCAGGCGGCGCAGCGAGCTGAGCCGTGAACCCGCTGGCCTGCAGGAACGCCTCGCCGACCACTACCACCGCCGCGGTAGCGGTGGTGGCTTGGGTGGCCGCTGCCGTGCTGGTCCTGAGCGGGTGCGGCGCCGACGGAACCGGCCCGGACGGGAGCGGCGACGCCGCGTCAACCGGTTCGGGAGAGCCAACCCCGACCTCCGGTGCCCAGCCGCAGGCTGAGGTGCTCGCCGACAACCTCGAGGTTCCCTGGGGCCTGGCGTTCGAGTCATCCGGGGACGCGCTGGTCACCGAGCGCATCAGTGGCCGGCTGCTGAGACTCTCCCCCGACGGCGCCCTCACCGAGGTGGCGGACCTCGGCGGCGAGATCTCCGCGGAAGGCGAGGGCGGGCTGCTCGGGGTGGCGGTCTCGCCCCCCGGGTCCTCACCCGAGGACGCGGTGTTCGTGTACCTGACGACCGCCGTCGACAACCGGGTCGCCCGGCTCGAGGGTGGTTCCCTGCGCCCGGTGCTCACCGGCATCCCGCGCGCGCGGATCCACAACGGCGGACGGCTGGCCTTCGGGCCGGACGGGGCCCTCTACGTCACCACCGGCGACGCCGGCTCGCCGGACGCAGCACAGGACCGCAGCAGCCTCGCCGGCAAGATTCTGCGGATCCGCACCGACGGGTCGATACCCGCGGACAACCCGTTCCCCGGCTCCCCCGTGTACAGCCTCGGGCACCGCAACGTCCAAGGGATCGCCTGGGACTCCGCAGGTCGGCTGTGGGCCACCGAGTTCGGGTCGCAGCAGCTCGACGAGGTGAACCGCATCACGCCGGGCGGCAACTACGGCTGGCCCCTGGCCGAGGGCCCGGCCCCGGCCGGTACCGCGGGGCTCATCGACCCGCTGGTCACCTGGCCCACCAGCGAGGCCAGTCCGAGCGGCGCCGCCATCCTGAACGACACCCTCTACGTCGCCGCACTGCGTGGTCGCCGCGTGTGGCAGGTCCCGCTGTCGGACGGCACGGCCGGGACACCGGTTCCCGTACTGCAGGACGTCTACGGCCGCATCCGTACCCTGGCGGTGGAACCCGGGGGGACGCTCTGGCTCACGACCTCCAACCGGGACGGCAGAGGCGAACCCGTCGAGACCGACGACCGGGTGGTGGTCCTGCGACCCGACGAGAAAGGCACAATCGATCCGTGACCGAGCTCGACGTTGTCAGTCCCGACGGCACACGGATCCGCGCCTGGTCCAACGACGGCGAGGGCATCCCCGTCCTGCTCCTGCCCGGCAACGCAACCACGCCCGAGGGCTTCCCGTCCCTCATGCGCGCCGACACCGGCCTGCGGGTGCTCTCCTACTACATGAGGGGCACCTTCGGATCGGAGCGTCCCAAGGACGCCGGCCGCATCCGGGTGGAGCATCACGTCGAGGACGCTGTCGCGGTCCTGGACCACGCGGGCGTGGACAGAGCGGTGATCGTGGGCTGGTCGCTCGGCGTCAACAGCGCCTTCGAGTTCGCCATGCGGCACCCGGAGCGCACCCTCGGCGTGCTGGCGGTGGGCGGCGTACCGGGCGGCACCCACGCCACCCTGTGGCACCCCCTCCCGCTGCCCCGACAGGTGCGCAGTGTGCTGGCCTACGCGGTGGTGGGCCTCGGCCTGGTGGTCGGCCCGCTGGCCACGCGGGCGATCCACCTGGTTCCCGGTACCGAGGCGACGATGCGCCTGCTGATTCGACTGGGCCTGTTCGAGTCGTCGGCGCCACCGGCCGAGCTGGCGGCCTTCCTTAGCCGCGTGGCACGCCAGGACCTGCGCTGGGTCGCCACGCTGGCCAGAGCCGGCTTCGAGCACACGCCCATGCAGGACCTCCACCTGATCCCGGTACCGGTGACGTTCCTGGCCGGCAGCCGCGACTGGCTGACCTCGCCTAAGGCGATCGCCGCGGCGGCGGCGAGAATCCCCCACGCCGTGCTCCACACCCTGCCGGCGACGCACATCATCGGCATCGAGCACCCCGACCGGATCGTGGAGCTGATCCACGAGACCGCGCGGCAGGGCGGCTGGGGGACCCCCTCGGACTTCATGTCGGCAGGCACGGCATGATTCGCCTGTGAGCTACTACTTCTTCGTCTCGCCGGACGGTACGAAGCTGCGGGGTTGGAGCAACGACAACGAGGGCTCGCCCGCGGTGCTCGTCCCCGGCATCGCGGGTACGCCGGACGCCTACCCCTCGCTGCAGACCAAGGCCACGGGGCTGCACGCCTACTCGTTCTTCATGCGCGGCACCCACGGCTCGTCCCAGCCCCGCAACCGCAAGGCAGTGAACCTCGCCGACCACGCAACCGACGTGATCGCGCTGATGGACAGCAGGGGCCTGGACAAGGCGATCCTGATCGGCGGCGGGTACGGCGTCGACGTCGTCTTCGAGGTCCTCAAGAACCACCCGGACCGGGTGTACGGAATCCTCGCCATCGCAGGCATGCCGCGGCTGACGGGAGTCACGCCCCCCAACTCGCTGTCCATCCACGAGAAGCTGCTCTTCCCCGTGACGCACCGGATGACCCAGCAGATCCGTAGCATCGTCCCGACGCTGGGCAAGATGAGCCGCACGGACCTCGCCGCCCGGCTTCTGGTGCGCAGCAAGGTGATCGCCACCCAGGCCTCCGCCGGTGAGATGGCCTCGGTCATCAAGGCCTATGCGGAGGTGGACCGCGAATGGTTCGCCAACCTCATCGACCACGCCGGGGAGCGCTGCGAGATCGCGCCCGAGGACGTGACCGTGCCGGTCACCTTCCTCGTCGGCGACGAGGACTCGATCCTGTCGATGGCAGAGGTTCGCAACGGCTCCCATGCGCTGGCGGACTCCCGCATCAGCGAGGTGCACGGTGGGCTGCTGCTGGGTGTCGAGCAGCCGGAGACGACCCTCGATGAGGCGCTGCGTCTGGCCGAACGGGCCGGGCTGAACCCGATGGAGTACCTGAGCGTCCCGCCGCAGGAGCGCGCGGCGCGGGAGACCGACTAGCCTTCTGTGCCCCGGACTGTGGCGAAACACACACCTGCCGGATGAGTCCGTTCCGTCCTCCCGAGCGTCTCTACATATGGACCCTGTATGTGGAGACGGAGGTGGCTGTCGTGCGCGACTCCTACGAGGAGGTGCACCGGACGGTCGCACAGACCGTGCGCGCCCGCCGCAACGAGCTCGGCGAGCTGGTTGCTGTCGGACGGCTGCTCTCGGACCTTCCGCCCTACGCCCAGCAGGTCGCCACCACGCTGCTCGCCCGGGCCGACGCGTGCGAGCACCTGGAGGCAGCAAGCCGAGACTCCGTACCCGACGCCGCGTATGCCTTCGCCGACGAGGGCGACATCCTGCTGTGCGGTGGGTGCATGCGGCTTCGGGCCAAGGCCCGCCTGAACTCCGACTCCGACGGGTCGTCCTGCGACCTGTGTGGCGTCATGGGCCGCAGCTACGTCGTGGTCGCGGGCGTCGTGGTGATCACCGGCTCGCTGTGCGAGAGCTGCGAGATCCTCTGGCACGTGCCCGCCCAAGGCGGCCACGCCGGCTGAGAACCCGCCATCGACCACTTCGACTGAGATCGCCCGCGCGATCGCGCAGCGCGAGGGTCCCGGTCCGACGCGGCTCAGCCCGCTCCCAGCTTCTCCAGGATCAGCGCCCGTACAGTCTGTGCGTCCGCCTGGCCCCGGGTCGCCTTCATCACCGAACCGACCAGGACCCCGGCCGCGGCAACCTTGCCGCTGCGTACCTTCTCGGCGACGTCGGGGTTGGCCGCGATCGCCTCCTCCACCGCCGCTCCGAGGGCGTCGGTGTCGCTGACCACCTCCAGCCCGCGGGACTCCACGACCTGCTCCGGGTCACCCTCCCCGGCCAGCACACCGTCCAGCACGGTACGGGCGATCTTGTCGTTGATCCGCCCCTCGGCCACCAGCCAGCACAGCTGCGCGACCTGGCCGGGTGTCACACCGAGGTTCTCCAGCTCGCTCTGGACTTCGTTGGCGCGCCGGGCCAGCTCCCCCATCCACCACTTGCGGGCGGCTTCCGGCGGGGTGGGGTGGACCGGGTCGGCCACAGTTGCCTCGATGAGCCCGACCGCGCCGGCGTTGAGCACCGACTGCATGTCGTGGTCGGACAGTCCCCACGCCTGCTGAAGCCGGCGCCGCCGCTGCGCGGGAGGCTCGGGCAGCGTGGCGCGCAGCTGCTCGACCCAGTCCGGGTCCGGCGCCACCGGCACCAGGTCCGGCTCGGGGAAGTACCGGTAGTCGGTCGCCTCCTCCTTGCTGCGGC
Organism: uncultured Actinomycetota bacterium; assembly: GCA_963752715.1. Classification (GTDB taxonomy): domain Bacteria; phylum Actinomycetota; class Actinomycetes; order Mycobacteriales; family CAVVZQ01; genus CAVVZQ01. The sequence goes on from CAVVZQ010000007.1 coordinate 193,538, forward strand.
CTGACGTCGTACGCCCGGTGTCCTCGTGGTAGTGGCGGGTCTCCTGCACGATCCGTCCCCCCTCGTCCAGCACGGCGGCCTGCCGTACCAGCTCGGAGGACACCGCTCGCTCCACGGAGCGCAGCGAGTTCACGTTCTTGGTCTCGGTCCGGGTACCCCACGGCTCGCCCGGGCGGGCGATCGAGACGTTCACGTCGCAGCGCAGCGAGCCCTGCTCCATGCGTACGTCGGAGACATCCAGCCCGCGTACGAGCTCGCGCAGTGCCGTCACGTACGCGCGTGCCACCTCGGCAGCCCTCGCGCCGGTGCCGGTGACGGGCTTGGTGACGATCTCCACGAGGGGTATGCCCGCGCGGTTGTAGTCCACCAGCGAGTAGTCCGCGCCGTGGATGCGCCCGGTCGCGCCCCCGACGTGCAGGGTCTTGCCGGTGTCCTCCTCCATGTGCACGCGCTCGATGCCGACGCGTACCGTCTCGGCAGGTGACGACCCGTCCTCGGACGCGGGTACCTCCACGTCCAGCCAGCCGTCCGTGCACAGCGGCTCGTCGTACTGGCTGATCTGGAAGTTCTTCGGCATGTCCGGATAGAAGTAGTTCTTGCGGGCGAAGCGGCACCAGGAGGCGATCGAGCAGCTGAGAGCGAGCCCGATCAGCACCGTGCTCCGGATCGCGGCCTCGTTCGGCACCGGCAGACTGCCGGGCAGCCCGAGACAGACCGGGCAGGTCTGGGTGTTGGGCTCGGCCCCGAAGGCGGTCGGGCAGCCGCAGAACATCTTCGAGGCGGTCCCGAGCTCGACATGGACCTCCATGCCGATCACCGGCTCGTAGCGAGTGAGCACGTCGGTGACGTCCTGGCTCATCGCGCCACCTCCCCCAGGGTCTCGAGCTGCGGCGCTCGATCCGCGACCAGCTCCCCGTCGCGCGAGAGGATCGCGCTCTCCAGCGCGGCGGCCACCCGGTAGCCCCGCTCGTCCGCCATCGCCGGGGACATCACCTGCAGTCCCACCGGAAGCGGCCGGTCCGGCTCACCGGGCGGCGCGGCCAGTCCGCACGGTACGGACAGTGCGGGAAGCCCGGCCAGCGAGGCCGGCAGGGTCGCCAGGTCGGAGGCGTACATCGCCATCGGGTCGGCAACCTTCTCACCGAGCCGGAAGGCCACGGTGGGGCTCGTCGGGGACACCAGGACGTCGCAGTCGGCGAAGGCCGCCGCGAAGTCGCGGGCGATGAGCGTACGGACCTTCTGCGCCTGGCCGTAGTAGGCGTCGTAGTAGCCCGCCGACAGCGCGTAGGTGCCCAGCATGATGCGGCGCTTCACCTCAGGCCCGAAACCCGCCTCCCGGGTCAGCGCCATGACCTCCTCGAGGGAGTGGCTGCCGTCGTCTCCGGAACGCAGGCCGAAGCGAACCGCATCGAAGCGCGCCAGGTTGGACGAGCACTCGCTCGGGGCGATGAGGTAGTAGGCCGCCAGCGCGTAGTCGAAGTGGGGGCAGGACAGATCCACGAGCGTTGCGCCCATTCCCCGCAGCAGGTCCAGCGCCGCGGCGAACTGCTCCCGAACCGCGGGCTCGTAGCCCTCTCCCCCGAGCTCGGAGACCACCCCGACGCGAACACCGGTCAGGTCGCCGCCGGTACCCTCGCGGGCCGCGGTCACCACGTCGGGAGCCGCCGCGGCGATGCTTGTCGCGTCCCGGGGATCGTGTCCGGCGATGGTCGCGTGCAGCAGGGCGGCGTCGAGAACGGTACGGGCGAAGGGCCCTCCCTGGTCCAGTGAGGAGGAGAACGCGACCAGCCCGTACCGGCTCACGCCGCCGTACGTCGGCTTCGATCCCACCAGGCCGCACAGCGCGGCGGGCTGTCGGATCGAGCCCCCGGTGTCGGTGCCGATCGACAGCGGAGCCTGGTATGCGGCGACGGCGGCCGCACTGCCCCCACTCGAGCCGCCCGGGACCCGGCTGGTGTCCCAGGGGTTGCGTGTCGGCCGGTACGCAGAGTTCTCGGTGGAGGAGCCCATCGCGAACTCGTCCATGTTGGTCTTGCCCAGCACCACCACGCCCGCGGCGCGCAGTCGCTCGACGACGGTGGCGTCGTAGGGCGGGCGCCAGTCCTGAAGGATCCGGCTGCCGCAGGTGGTCGGAACGCCGCGGGTGGCGAACACGTCCTTGAGCGCCAGCGGAACGCCGGCCAGCGGAGAAGCCGGTGGCTCACCTCGGGAGCGGCGGGCGTCCACCTCGTCCGCCGCGGCCAGCGCGCCCTCGGCGTCGACGTGCAGGAACGCGCCGACCGTGTCATCGACCTCCGCGATCCGCGCCAGGTGGGCTTCGGCGACCTCCCGGGCGCTGGTCTCGCCGGCCGCGATCTGCGCTGCGATGTCGGTTGCGCGCAGACGGGTGAGATCGTCGCGCGATGTGCTCTCCGGCACCCTCATGCCTCCTCGGTCAGGATCTGCGGCACCCGGAAGCGCTGCTCCTCGGCCGCGGGGGCACCCGCGAGCACGTCACGGGGGTCCAGGCACTCGCGAACCTGGTCTGGCCGGGTGACGTTGACCAGGCCGACAGCGTGGGTCATGGGCGGCACGTCGGGGGCTGCCACCTCGCCGACGCGCGCCACGGCGGCCAGGATCACCTCGAGCTGACCGGAGAAGGTGTCCAGCTCGTCCTCGGTCACGGCGATCCGCGACAGACGCGCGAGGTGGGCCACCTCGTCGCGGGACAGCGACGCTTCCGCGGAAGCGCCCGGGGGCGCACTGGTCCCGTCGGAGACATGGGGCTGCATGGCAGCCAGATTACGTGCCCACGACAGCCTCGGCGCGGTCCCGAAGGAGCCGTTCCCGAAACAGGAAGGCAACATGGGGCGGGGAGAATGAGCGCAGACGTGCCCGAGCCGCTGGATGGCCTGCAGAGGAGCTGATGTGGCGTACCTGATCCGCGTACGGCTACCGGACCGACCCGGGAGTCTCGGATCACTCGCGGTGGCGCTCGGCTCGGTGGACGCCGACATCCTCAGCGTGGACGTCGTCGAGCGTGCCTCCGGTGGCGCTGTCGACGACATCGTGGTCGAGCTGCCGCTGGGTGTACAGCCTGAGAAGCTGCTGGTGGCCGCGCACCGAGTGGCGGGCACCCGGGTGCTGTCCGTACAGCCCTACCCGCTCGGCCTCGACATCCACCGCGAGCTGGCGCTGGTCGAGGATGTCGCAGCCGACCCGGCGCACGCCCTTGAGCTCCTGGTCGGTCACGCTCCGGAGCTCTTCCGAGCCGGCTGGGCGGTGGCTCTGGATCACGGACCCGAGGGACGGCCGACGGTGATCGCGGTCTCCGCCGCGGGCCCCGAGGACCTCGCGCTGACCACCCAGCCCTCGCTGCCCTGGTACCCGCCGGAGAAGCCCGTCCGGCTCGACCCGGAGGCGTCGTGGATCCCCGCCTCCTGGCAGCGGCTGGCCACCGACCTGTCGGCAGCGCCGGTCGGTCGGGACGGCCGGGTACTGCTGGTCGGTCGGCCGGGCGGTCCTGAGTTCCTGGACTCCGAGGTCATGCGCCTGGGGCACCTCGCGAGCATCGTCGGCATGGTTAACGGGAGCAGCTGAAGCGCAGGTCACATCGGCTCGGCCACGTCGATCAGGACGTTGCCGATCTTCTGCTCGCTGTCCACGTACCGGTACGCCTCGACAATCGCGTCCAGCGGGTACCGGCGGTCGAGGAGCGGCCGGAACTCCCCTGCGGCCAGCAGGCGCCCGACGCTCTCCACGAACGCGCGATCCCGCGCCCGAGGGATCGGGAGCATGACCCGCCGGCCACGGCCCAGCACGGTGCCTAGCTGAAGAACCGGGTTCTGAGCGTACGGACCGAGGTCGGTCGTAAGGTACCTGCCCCGCGGCGTCAGCAGCCGTCGGCACCTGCCGTACGTGGTCTTGCCGACCGCGTCGAAGACGACATCGTACGTCTGATCGTCCCGGGTGAAGTCCTCGGTCAGGTAGTCGATCACACGGTCGGCCCCGAGCCCGCCGACCAGCTCCACGTACCGGGTGCCACAGACCGCGGTCACGTACGCGCCCTCTCGCTTCAGCAGCTGGACGGCCGCCGAGCCGATGGCTCCCGTCGCTCCGTACACCAGGACGCGTGACCCCGGCTGGAGATGCGCCGCCCGGATGTTGGTCAGCGCGTAGTGCGAGGCCTCGGTACTGGCCGCGGCATCGTCGAGGGACACGTCCGGAGGGATCTCGGCGATCGCGCCGTCCTCGGGCATGACCAGGTACTCGGCGTGGGCGCCGTACCGGTTCTCGGCGAACCCGAACACCCGCTGGCCGCGTCTGAACCGGGTGACGGCCGGCCCGATTTCGGCGACCACCCCCGCGAACTCACCGCCGAGGACGGCTGCCCGAGGCCGGGTGAGGCCGGTGACGGCCCGGGCGAAGAACGGGTGGCCCGCGCGCAGCCCGCAGTCGGTACGGTTCACCGTCGCCACCCGGACCTCGACAAGGACCTCGCCCTTGCCGGGCCGGGGTTGTGCCACTTCGGTCACCCGGACGACGTCGGGTGGTCCGTACCGTGCGCTCAGCGCAGCCTTCACAGGTGCACGGTACCCAGCGCAGCCGAGCCCGTCCCCCGTCCGTCCCCATCCGTCCCAATCCGGCCCAATCCAGCCCAGCGAGACCAGCACAAGGTCAGTTAGGTCCGCGAAAATGCCACTTCTGTGTCCGTTTCGCGGACCTAACCGACATCCTCTGACCGAGCCAGACAGCCTCGGGACCTAGCTAGGTCCCGCTCAGTTGTGGACCATCTGGTCGATCGCCACGGTGGCGGCGAGGATGAGGGCTGTGTCCACGTCGGGAGCGACCTCTACCCCGTACGTGTCCCGCACCCGCAGCCAGCGCTTCGACACCTCGGCGACCTTGCGACCGTTCCACTCGAACTCGTACTCGTGGTCGAGGAAGTTGCCCTGGATGGCGATCTCCCCGACGTCGTCCGCCTGAAGCTTGAAGCGCTCGCGCAACGGAGTGATCATCGCCTTCAGCACCATGGCATCCGGCCTGCCGGCCCGCTCGATCTTCATTGCGTCGCGGACGCGGGCCATCCGCTCCTGGATCTTGGCCACCTCGGTGCCGCTCATGTCTCGGATCACCAGGGTGTCCCGCACCCGCAGCACCTTGCCGTCGACCTTGAAGGCACGCCGACCACGGTTCGTCTCGATCCAGTAGTCGTCGCCGAAGTCGACCAGCTTCTCCCGCATCTGGTAGACCTCAGGACCCTCATCACCACCGCCGCGACGCTCCTCGCGACGCTCTTGCCGGTCTTCCCTGCGGTCCCGCAGCCCCATGCTCAGCTCCGTATCGTGGGTGCTCGGCTCATGCCGAACCGCACGATCCTATCCCCCCCGGTTCAGCGGGCTGCGGCTGCTAGAGGGCGCGCAGCGCGTCCAGGACCTCCATGCGCGAGGCCCGCCGGGCGGGGAAGTACGCGGCGAGGACACCTGCCACCGCGGCCAGCAGGAAGAATCCTCCGATCGTGACCCACGGGATCGAGAGGACCGTGAACCCGACCCCCTCCAGTGCCTGACGCAGGCTCACCCCCAGAATCAGGCCGACCACCGTGCCCACCAAGGCACCGGCCACCGACGTCATGACCGCTTCCAGCCGGATCATGCGGGCCACCTCACGGCGCTGGGTGCCTACCGCCCGCAGCATGCCGATCTCCCTCACCCGCTCGCTGACAGACAGGGCGATGGTGTTTGCCACGCCGATCACGGCGACGACCACCGCGAACAGCAGCATGAAGTAGATGCCTGCGAGGAAGCTGTCCACAATGGCGTCCTGCCACTCGGAGAACTCGGCCCGGGTCAGCACCTGCGTGTTGGGTACGTCCGCGATGGCCTCCGCGACCGACGCCTTCACCTGGTCCACGTCCGCGCCCTCGGCCACGGTGGCGTACACGTACCAGACGCCTTCGTTGCCGCTGAGCTGTGACAGCGTCTGGTCGTCGAGCAGGTGGAATCCCGCGTAGGCGTTCTCTGCGTAGATGCCGCCGACCCGCAGCTCGGTCAGCCCCGAGGCGGAGAAGAGAACCCGTACGTCCTGTCCGACGGAGAGGTTGCGCTGGCGGGCGATCGGCTCCGAGGTCAGCAGCTCACCGCGTTCCAGCGCCGTCACGTCCCCCTCGAGCATCTCCAGGTTGAGGACCTGTGGAGCGCCTACAGGGTCCACGCCGGTGACGAACGTGACCGAGGTCTGCATCAGGCCGGGTTCGAACGAGATCGGCGAAGCGGCGCTCACCCCCGGCGCGGACTGGACCGCATCCGTGACCGGGGCAGGCATCGGCGTGACGCCGACCAGCGGCAGCACCACTAGGTCCGCCGTCAGCGAGTTGTCGGCGGCATCGTCCAGCGTCGCCTTGGTCGACGAAGCAAGAACGGACAGCGTTGACACCAGCGCCAGTCCGAGTGCGAGCGATCCGGCCGTGATGACGGTACGCCGCGGGTCCCGTACGGCATTGCGCCCCGCGAGACCGCCCACGAAGCTGCCGGTACGGGCGATCGGCCGGGCCAGGCCGTGGACCACACCCACGATGATCGGCCGACCCAGCGTGAGCAGCGCGACAAGGAGCAGCAGGATGCCGGCCCCCAGCGTGTCCATCCCGTCCGGGTAGCCGGCATTGGCTCCCCAGCTGATCACCAGCACGGACATCGGCAGGCTGAACGCCCCGACCATGAGCCAGGAGAACTTCACCGGCGGAGGAGCCACGGCGGTCGCCCGGATGGCGCTGATCGGTGGCGTGCGGCCGGCTCGGCGGGCCGGGGGGTAGGCACCGAGAACCGTCACGATGAGGCCGGCCGCGAGCGAGATCGCGATCGTGGCGGGCCGCAGCACCAGTCCTCCGGAGAGGTCGCCGACCCCGAGCGCGGCGATCAGCCTGACGAGCAGACTGGTGCCGAGGTAGCCGAGAACCAGTCCGATGAGCGAGCCGACCACGCCCAGCACGATGCCCTCGGCCAGCGTTGCGGACATGACCTGGGTACGGGAGGTCCCGATGGCGCGGAGCATGGCCAGCTGCCGGCTGCGCTGCGCGGTCAGCACCGAGAAGGTGTTGAACACGATGAAGGCGCAGACCACCAGCCCGATGCCGACGAAGACCAGCATGATCACCTGGAAGAAGCCGAACGCCGAGGAGACCGCCTGCTGGGACTGCTCCGCCGCCTTGGCCCCGGTCAGCGCCTCGGCCCCCGCCGGGAGGACCCGAGAGACCGAGCTGACCAGCGACTCCGGCGACACGTCCGGCTCTGCGGCGACGAATATCTCCTGCACCTTGCCCGGGGTGCCGAGCAGGCGCTGCGCGCTCTGCGGGTCGTACCAGCTCAGGGGTGACCCGGTGCCGCTGCTGAGATCGACGAGCCCGACCACGGTCACGTCGACCGCATCCGTCGTCGTGGCCATCACCAGCGGGTCGCCCACCGTGATGCCGCCCCGATCGGCGGTTGCGGTGTCCAGCGCAACCTCGCCGAACACCGCCGGCGCCCGACCGTCGACGAGCGGCAGCGACTGAAGGCGCTCGTCGTCTATCCAAGTGCGGCCCAGCCCCGGCTGCTGACCACTGCCGACCGGCTCGCCGTCAGTGCCGATCGGCTGCGCGAATCCTTCGACGACCCCGGACGCCACAGCGACCCCGGGTACGGCGGCCACCTCCGCCACGAGCGTGTCGTCGAGGTCGGCGCGCAGTCCGAAGGCGAGCGCCTCCCCCCGTACGACCACGTCGACCGTCTCGTACTGGGAGGAGAACAGCGCCGACACGTTCCTCGACAGCGTGTCGGACACGGCGAGCGAGCTGCTCAGGAACGCGACGCCGACGGCGATGGCCAGCAGGGACATCGCGGTGCGTCCCCGGCTCGCCAGCGCGTTGCGCCACGCGACGAGCAGGAGGGCACGCATCGGGCCATTCTGCCAGGTCACTGGTCAGGAGAGGCACCGAGCCAACATGTGTGTTGGCGTTCTTGGAGGCAACACACATGTCCTGGTGCGCTGGCTCCCGCCTAATCAGAGTCCGCAGGTCAGAGGCCTGGGCGTAGGAACCCGCCACCAGACTTGTGTGTCAGCCCCGGTGGCGTCTGCACACATGTCGTTACCCTGCGGACTGAGCGCGCGCCGCGTCAGGCCCTTCCTCGAGGAGCGCCGCGAAGCCGGCCTCGTCGAGCACCGGGACGCCGAGCGCGAGCGCCTTGTCCTGCTTGCTGCCGGGGTTCTCGCCGACGACCACGAACGAGGTCCGCTTGGAGACCGAGGAGGGCGTCTTGCCGCCGCGGGCGACGACGGCGGCCTGGGCCTCCTCGCGGGTGAAGCCCTCCAGCGTGCCGGTCACCACGATCGACAGGCCCGCGAGGAGCGCGGGGCTCACGCCCCCGGGCACCGTGTCGGCCGGCGACGGCTCGTCGGCCATTCGCACCCCCGCTGCGCGCCACTTGGCGACGATCTCCCGGTGCCAGTCGACGGCGAACCAGTCGAGGACGGCCTGCGCGATGGTGGGGCCGACCCCGTCGACGGCGGCGAGCTCCTCCGGCGCGGCGGCCGCGATGCGGTCCAGCTCGGTGAAGTGCTGCGCCAGCGAGCGGGCCGCGGTGGGGCCGACGTGGCGGATCGACAGCGCGACCAGAACCCGCCACAGCGGCCGGTCCTTCGCCGCCTCCAGGTTGTCGAGCAGGCGACGGGCGTTGGCGTGCAGCACCCGCTCGGTGCCGGCCTCGCGCTCGGCGCGGGAGGCCGCCCGGGTGAAGAACGCACAGCCCGCGAGGTCCTGCGCGCTCAGGGCGAACAGGTCGCCCTCGTCGACGACGAGGCCGCAGTCCAGCAGTGCGATCGCCGCCTCGTACCCCAGCACCTCGATGTCGAAGGCCCCGCGACCCGCGACGTGGAAGATCCGCTCGCGTAGCTGGGCGGGGCAGGACCGGGCGTTGGGGCAGCGGATGTCGACGTCGCTCTCCTTCTCGCGACCCAGCTCCGTACCGCACTCCGGGCAGTGCGTGGGCATCTCGAAGACGCGCTCCGTACCGTCGCGCAGGTGCACGACCGGGCCGACCACCTCCGGGATGACGTCGCCGGCCTTGCGCAGCACAACCGTGTCGCCGATCAGGACTCCCTTGCGCCGTACCTCCTGCGCGTTGTGCAGCGTCGCCAGCTGCACGGTGCTGCCCGCCACACGGACCGGCTGCATGAACGCGAACGGCGTGACCCGCCCGGTCCGGCCGACGTTCACGCGGATGTCCAGCAGCCGGGTCATGACCTCCTCGGGCGGGTACTTGTACGCGATCGCCCAGCGCGGCGCGCGGCTGGTCGCCCCGAGCCGCCGCTGCAGGGCGATCTCGTCGACCTTCACGACGACCCCGTCGATCTCGTGCTCGACGGAGTGCCGGTCCGCGCCGTACTGCTCGACGTACGCCCACACGCCGGCGAGGTCGTCGAAGACCCGGTAGCGGTCGCTGACCGGCAGTCCCCAGCGCTTCATCGCCTCGTAGGCCTGCGACTGACGCTGCGGGGCGAACCCGCTCGACTCTCCGATGCCGTGGACGAGCATGGCCAGCGGCCGGGTGGCCGTGACCCGGGGGTCCTTCTGCCGCAGCGAGCCCGCCGCGGCGTTGCGGGGGTTGGCGAACGGCGCCTTGCCGTCGGCGACCAGCGCGCTGTTGAGCCGGTCGAACTCCGCAACGGGGAAGAAGACCTCCCCGCGCACCTCCAGCACCGCGGGCGGCGCCTGGCCGCTGCCGTCGAGCCGGTGCGGGATGCCGTCGATGGTGAGCACGTTCGGCGTAACGTCCTCACCCGTACGGCCGTCGCCCCGGGTCGCCGCACGCACCAGCCGCCCGTTCTCGTAGACCAGCGCAACCGCCAGACCGTCGATCTTCAGCTCGCACAGGTAGTGCCGGTTCTCCTCGCCCACCCCGGCCCGGCCCGACCCCGCCGCGACCCCGCCGAGGCCCGACTCCACCCGGGCCGCCCAGGCCGCCAGCTCCTCGGAGCTGAAGACGTTGTCCAGGCTCATCATGCGCTGGAGATGGGGAACCGCGGTGAACTGCGTGCTGTACGTCCCGCCGACGCGCTGGGTGGGCGAGTCCTGGGTACGCAGCACGGGCCAGTCGCGCTCGATCGCGCCGATCTCCCGCATCAGCGCGTCGTAGTCGGCATCAGCCATCACCGGCGCATCGAGCACGTAGTAGGCGTGGTCGGCCTCGAGGATCTGCGCGGCGAGCTCACCGTGTCGATCCCGGACGTGCTCGGGGGGCAGGCCGCTACCGACCGACACCTGGGCGGGCTGGGCGGGCTGGGCGGGCGGTACGGGCTGCACAGGCTGCAAGGGCTGGCCCGGCTGCTCGGGCGGCTCGGGCTGTACCCCTTGCTCGGGGTGCTCGGTCACGGCCCCTCCCCGCCGGCTTCCGGACCGGAGGCGCCCGACCCGTACGGGTCCTCCGAGAAGGCACGAGCCGCCTCTCGGACCCGAGTCATGGCCTCCCGCGCGTACGCCACGTCCGCCCCGGCCAGGCCGCACGCCGGCGTGATGACCGTACGGCTGCGAGCGACCTCCTCGCTGAAGCCGAGGCGGCGCCACAGCGACCGCACGGGTGCCAGCGTCCGCGCCAGCGGAGCGCCCGGGCCCGACAGCGGCGCGCGGACCGCGGTCTGGCGCTGGGCCGGAAGCAGCTCGGTGTCCTGAGGCTGGCTGGATGTCGCGGGGACGGCACCGAGCCACAGCGACACCCCTGCGTCCACCGCCCTCCCCAGCGCCTCGTCGTCGGCAACCGTCAGCCGTTCCAGGTCGCAGGAGACGGCCACCGCTCCGGCGGCCCGGAACAGCCCCACGGGCGCTCCCTCCGCACAGCAGTGCACGGCGCTCGGGACGTCTCCGGCCGTCGCCAGGGAAGCCGCCGAGATCACGGCGGCCAGCCCCGCCCTCACCTCCTCGGGAGACATCGGGCCGACCGTGCCCAGCCCCGATGCGGTCGGGATCCGCCCGCCGAGCACGGCTGGCACGGACGGCTCGTCCAGCTGGAGCACCAGGCGTGCCGAGGCGACCCGCCGCGCCACGCTGCGTATGTGGTCGGCGACTCCCTGCACGAGGGACTCGACGACCTCCCTGCGCAGGCCGGGGTCCGAGACCGCGCGGTGGCCGTTCGGCCGCTCCAGTGACGCCAGCAGCGTCCACGGCCCACAGAGCTGGATCTTCAGCGCCCCGGTATGGCGTCCTGCCAGCTCCTCCAGCGCGTCGAGATCGTGGGCCAGCAGGTCGCGGGCACGCCGGACGTCCCTGCCCTCACGAGCGGCCAGGCGCCATCCACTGGGCTGGGTCTCCACGGGGATGTCCACGAGGAGCCCCGCAGTGCGACCCACCATGTCCGCACCGGGCCCGCGGCCCGGCAGCTCAGGCAGGTGCGGGAACTCCGGCAGCTCCCCCAGGACCACGCGCACCGCCTCGAGGGGGTCGCGATAGGGCAGCGACCCGACACCGGTTGCGCTCGCGCTCGGCCATGGAAGTTCCACGATCACACAGGCTAGTCATCACCACTGACAGCGCGCCGCGGGTTGAGAATTGGTGTCGATGCCTGCTGACAACACGGTCTATGACGACCTCGCCCATACCTGGTGGGACGAGGAGGAGTTCCTTCACCTGCTGCGCAGCGCCTTCAACGCCCGCTTCGACTACTACGTCGGCGTGCTCGAGCGCACGGGAGTGCTCGAGCGCGCCACCGGTCCGGGCGGACGCCGGCCCTCGGCCCTGGACCTGGGCTGCGGCGGCGGGCTCCTGCTGGACCAGTTCCACGGTGCGGGCCTGCAGGTCACCGGGATCGACCCCTCCCACGCCGGGCTTCTCACCGCCGCAGCGGTGACCCGCGAGCGTGGCGTGCGGGCCGGTCTCGTACAGGCCGTGGGGGAACGCCTGCCGTTCGCCGACGCCTCCTTCGACGTTGTGTACTGCTGCGACGTGCTTGAGCACGTGGCGTCCGTCGATGCCGTGGTCGGCGAGGCAGCGCGGGTGCTGCGGCCCGGGGGGCTCTTCCTCTTCGACACCCTGAACCGCACCTGGCGAGGCTGGTTCGGGGCGATCCTGCTGGCACAGGAGTGGTCGGCGACCGCGTTCATGCCGCGCGGGCTGCACGGGTGGGACATGTTCGTCCGCCCGCATGAGGTTCGCGCGGCAGTTGCCCGGCACGGACTGGTGCCCGGCGGCATCACAGGTCTCGGCCCTGCCGGTGGCTACCCCGGGTACGCCCGCATGATCTGGTGTCTGCGCCAGCGAGCGGCCGGTCGGATCAGCTTCGCCGAGATGTCCCGACGGGTGCCGTACGTGACGACCCGGGACATCTCGATCGCCTACGCCGGATGGGCCGTACGGCCGGCAGACCGCTATCCCGCCGGGCCCACGGGGGCAGCGGAGGCGACAATTCGTCCGGCCAGCAGCACCCGGGCGGGCTCCTCGGTGTCGTAGAGCACCAGCGTCTGACCGGGCGCGACCCCGTGCGCGGGTACCTCCAGCACGATGCGGACCTGCTCCGACGCAGCATTTCTGGCCGCGGGATCCCCAGACGCGGTATCCCCAGACGCGGTATCCCCAGGCCAGGCCTCCCCAGAGCCGGCATCCCCAGACGCGGCATCTCTGGGGGAGCCAGCCCCGGAGGAGGCGTCTCGGACGTCGCTGCCATCCGGTACGGGGCCGGGCGCCGACTCGCCGTGCGCGGGCAGTAGCTCGGCGCGCGCGGGCAGAGGCTCCCCGTGGGCCCGGAGCTGCGCCCGCCCGGACAGCACCCGCGCCGACAGCTCCGGAGCTGGGCCGCCATGCCGTACCACGTCTGCCAGTCTGATCTCCGAGACCGCGAGCGCCTCACGCAGGCCGACCCGGACGGTTCGGCTCACCGGCTCGATCCCCAGCACGTACCGTGGCCGGCCGTCCGGGGTCCGACCCAGCCCCAGTCCCTTGCGCTGACCGACGGTGAAGGTATGGGTGCCCTCGTGCGCACCGACCACCTCACCGGTGGAGTCGTCCACGACCGGCCCGGGTGCGGCTGCGAGGTGGCGACGCAGGAAACCCGCGGTGTCCCCGTCGGGGATGAAGCAGATGTCGTGGCTGTCCGGCTTCGCCGCCACCGCCAGACCCCGCTCGGCGGCCTCCGCCCGTACCTCGGACTTGCGGCTGTCCCCCAGCGGGAACCTCGCCCCCGACAGCTGCTCTGGTGTCAGAGTCGCCAGCACGTAGGACTGGTCCTTGGACTCGTCCCGGGCCCGGCGCAGCACCGGAGCTCCGTTCGGGGCGCGGGACAGGCGTGCGTAGTGGCCCGTCACGACTGCGTCGAAGCCCAGCAAACGGGCGCGGTCCAGGACGGCCGCGAACTTGATGCGCTCATTGCACCGCAGGCAGGGGTTCGGCGTCCGGCCGGCGGCGTACTCGGCGAGGAAGTCCGCCACGACCGCCTCGCGGAACGGCTCGGCGAGATCCCAGACGTAGAAGGGGATGCCCAGGACATCGGCGGCTCGGCGGGCGTCCCGGGAGTCTTCCAGGGTGCAGCACCCTCGGGAACCGGTGCGCAGCGTGGCCGGCGCCTGCGACAGTGCGAGGTGCACCCCCGTGACGTCGTGGCCCTCGTCGACGGCGCGGGCGGCTGCCACCGCGGAGTCCACGCCGCCGGACATGGCCGCGAGCACTCTCATGGCATCACCTCCCGCGGCGAGGACCGCTCGGGCGCGACGGCGGGGGCTGGAGCGGCTGGGGCTGAGGCGTAGCGGGCTCGTGCTGTGGTGGAGGCAGTGGGGGCGGCAGCGGTCGCCGCTCGGGCGCGCGCCACCGCTGCGGGCAGAGCCGCCCGTACCGCCTCCACGTCCCCCTCGGTGGAGGTGTGTCCCAGGCTGAAGCGCAGGCTGGACCGGGCCCGCAGCGGGTCCCGCCCCATGGCGATGAGGACGTGGCTGGGCTCCGGTACCCCGGACGAGCACGCCGAGCCCGTCGCGCACTCGACTCCAGCGGCGTCGAGCAGCATCAGCAGCAGGTCCCCGTCACAGCCCGGCACGGTCACGTGCAGGTGGCCCGGCAGGCGGCCATCCGGGGCGTCCGGGCCGTTGACCTCCACGTCCGGCACCGCCGCGCGTACCGCAGCACGCAGCTTCGCGCGCAGGGCGGCCACCCGGGCCGCCTCGACCTCCAGCTGCGCCACACGTACGGACAGCGCGGCAGCGAGCCCCGCGGCGCCCGCGGCGTCGAGGCTGCCCGAACGCAGCCCGTTCTCATGGCCACCTCCGTGCAGGAGAGGGACGCACGGGGTGCCGCGCCGCAGCAAGAGGGCGCCGGCGCCCCCCGGCCCGCCGAGCTTGCGCGCGCTCAGCGACATCGCGGTCAGGGAGCGCGCCGACCCGGGCCCCGCGCTGCCGAAGTCGACGGGCACCTGGCCCACTGCCTGGACGGCGTCGGTATGGAAGGGGACCTGAAAGCGCGCACACAGCTCGGCGAGCTCCCCCACCGGCTGGAGCGTGCCCACCTCGTTGTTCGCCCACATCACCGAGACGAGGGCCACGGTGTCGGGACCGCCCTCGCTGTGCAGCGCCGCATCGAGGGCATCGGAGTCCACCCGGCCCTCCGTGTCGACGGGGAGCACGGTGAGGGACGCGTCCTCGTGGGACTCGAGCCAGTGCACCGCGTCGAGCACCGCGTGGTGCTCCACCGCGCTGGTGATGACCCGCACCCGGGACGGGCGCTCGGCACGTCGCGCCCAGTAGATTCCCTTCAGCGCGAGGTTGATGCTCTCGGTGCCGCCCGAGGTGAAGACTATTTCCAGTGGATCGGCCCCCAGCAGGGCAGCGACCGTCTCCCGGGACTCCTCCACGAGTGCCCGCGCCCGGCGGCCAGCCCGGTGCACCGAGGAAGCGTTGGCGCCACCGACGGACGCCATCGCAGCAGTCACGGCGGCCGCCGCCTGCGGCAGCATCGGGGTGGTGGCTGCGTGGTCCAGGTACGGCACCGCTCCAGGGTAAGGTTCATGATCGGTGCACCCGATTTCCCGACCGCCGTTGCGCGGGACCGGCCGAGGAGGCCTGACAGTGACTGCGAACTTCGACGTCTCCGCCCACTACGACGCAACCGTCGAGCAGGTGCTCGATGTGCTTGCCGACCGCGCCTTCTACGAGAGCCTGGTCGGCAAGACCTGGCTCGAGCCCGACCGGGTGGACGCCATCGACCGCGAACCGGAGTCCCTGACGACGGTGGTCCACTACTCCTACGTGGGCAAGCTCAGCTCCAAGGCCGACCGCTTCGTCAAACGGGACGACCTGAAGTGGATCGAGGAGGTCCGCTACGACCTGAACACGGGCGCTATCACCGGCGGTGTCCTGGTTGACGACCCGGGCAAGGCGAAGATGATCACCGCCAGCGCAGAGGGCTCACTGCAGGAGAGCGGCGGCGGCGCCGACCACCGGGTGAAGGGCGCGATCAAGGTGCACGGGATACCGCTGGTGGGGGGCCGGGCGGAGAAGTGGCTGGCCAACACCTTCGCCGAGCACACCCGTAGACTGCAGGAAGCCCTCGCAGAGCGACTCACCAGCTAGGACCAGACATGAAGACTGCGATGGCCGAGCAGCACTTTCAGGCTCACATCAACCAGGTGTTCGACGCATACGCCCAGCCCGACAACTACGTGCGGATGGTCGACCTGACCCGAGTAGCACCTATTGAGGCGCTGTCGGCGGAGGACGACGGCACACTGGCGGTCCTCAAGGTGCGCTTCAAGTTCATCGCGCCGCTGTCCTCGGCGGTCACGGCGGTGATAGACCCGGACAAGATCACCTGGGTGCAGACGCACACCATCGACCGGGCGTCGGCCACCGAGCGCATCGCGTTCAAGCCGGACCACTACGAGAAGATGCTCGACTTCAAGGGCGGGCACGCCCGGTACGAGGAGGTATCCCCGGACCGGACCCGTCGCACCCTGCAGGGCACCTTCGGGATCAAGGGCATCCCGTTCTTCGTACGCGGGGCAGTGGAGGGCGCGATCGCCTCCGGCCTGGAGGATTACTACGCCGAGGAAGCCGGGCAGTTCCAGGGCTTCATCGCGGCCGGCTAGCCGCCGGCTGCCCCTCTACCTCTCTGCCCCTCTACCGCTCTGCCCCTGCCGCTCCAGAGCAATCAGGTCCCTGAAAAGGTCCAGAATCCGACCTTTTCAGGGACCTGATTGGCGTTGCGGGGGGCTGGTGCGGGCTAACCCGGTACTAGCCCCTACTAGCCCGTACTAGCGCGTACTAGCCCTGGTGCTTCTCCAGCTCCTCGGTGAGCTGCGGCACCACGGTGAACAGGTCCCCGACCACACCGAAGTCCACCAGCTCGAAGATCGGCGCCTCCGGGTCCTTGTTGACCGCGACGATGGTCTTCGAGGTCTGCATACCGGCTCGGTGCTGGATCGCTCCCGAGATGCCGACCGCGACGTAGAGGTTCGGCGAAACCGTCTTGCCGGTCTGCCCGACCTGCGACTGGTGCGGGTACCACCCAGCGTCGGTGGCCGCTCGCGAGGCACCGACGGCACCACCAAGGGTGTCGGCCAGCTTCTCCACCAGCGCGAAGTTCTCAGCGCCGCCCAGTCCGCGGCCCCCGGAGACGACGACCGAGGCTTCGCTGAGCTCCGGGCGGGACCCCTTCTTCTCCTGTACGCGGTCGAGCACCTTCGCGCCCTTGGCCGCGTCACTGACGCTGACCGCCACCGACTCCTCGGCGGGAGTGGCGGGAGCGGGCGCGGCGGCTACCGCGTTGGAGCGGATCGCGATGATCGGGGTGCCCTTGGTGACCTGTGACTTCACCGTGATCGACCCACCGAAGACCGGTTGGGTCGCCACCAGGTCCGAAGACAGCTCGACGGCGTCGATGATGACTCCGCTGCCGGTCCGTACCGCCACGCGGCCCGCGATCTCGCGTCCCTCGGGCGAGGCGGACACCAGCACGGCAGCCGGCTGCTTGTCGGCCACCAGTGAGGCGAGCACCTCCGCCTTCGGGGCGACCAGGTAGTCCACCAGGTCCGCCGACTCACCGACGTACAGCTTGACGGCGCCGTACTCGGCCAGGGTGGGCTTGAGTGCGTCCGCGGTGCCCGGGGCGCCGAGCACGACGGCCGACGGCTCTCCGAGCGCGCGCGCCGCGGTCAGCAGCTCCAGGCTGGCCTTCTTGACTGCCCCGTCGCTGTGCTCGACGAGAACGAGGATCTCTGCCATGTCTCTCCTCAGCCCCCTCAGACGACCTTCTGCGCAATGAGGTACTCGGCGATCTTCTTGCCGCCGTCGCCCTCGTCGGTGACAACCTCGCCAGCCTGACGGGGCGGCTTGGGTGCGAACTCCGTGACGACACTGCTCGCGGCGGCCAGGCCCACGGACCCCGCCTCGACGCCGAGGTCGGCCAGCGTCTTCGTGTCGATCGGCTTCTTCTTGGCCTGCATGATCCCCTTGAAGGTGGGGTAACGCGGCTCGTTGATCTTCTCGAGGACGCTGACCACGGCGGGCGTGGCGGCCTCGACGACGTCGTACCCATAGTCGGTGAGCCGCTCGATGGTGACGGTGGACCCGTCCACCGTCAGCTTGCGGGCCGCGGTGAGGCCGGGAACTCCGAGCCGCTCGGCCAGCATGGCGGGAATGATCGACAGCCGCGCGTCGGAGGACTCGCTTCCGGTGATCACCAGGTCGTACTCGAGCTGTCCGACAGCCGCGGCGAGAATCTCGCTGGTCTGCAGAGCGCAGGCGCCGTGGACCGCGTCATCGGTGACGAGGACCCCGCCGTCGGCTCCCATCTGCAGGCCCTTGCGTACCGCCTCGGTCGCCCGCTCGGGACCCATCGACAGCACGGTGACGGTTCCGCCGTTGGCTTCCTGCAGCTGCAGGGCCGCCTCGATGGCGAACTCGTCGACCTCATTGATGACCGCGTCGACCGAGTCCCGGTCGAGGGTCTTGTCGTCATCTCGGAGCTTGCGCTCCGCCCAGGTGTCAGGCACCTGCTTGACCAGAACAACGATGTTCATACCTACGCGCCGACCTCCAACGGACCGGACCAACTGGCTCCGGCGGTGTCCTGCGCTGCACGGGACGGCTGGGCCGTCCGTCCCCGGCCATGACCAGGAACCTGCGTGCGGGCGTGTGCACGACCGCCAAGGCGACGGGGACGCCGCCTCACCCCGAGGTTACCCGCCAGTAACTGGACGGACCAGACAGATATGGCCAGTCCCACAGGCATTCTGGGCGAATCAGCGCCCCGCCACCCCGCCCCTTAGCCCATGTCAGCCCAGGTCAGCCCAGGTCAGCACAGGTCAGCCCAGGTCAGCCCAAGTCCGCGATCTCCAAGAACGCCTTCACCTGCTCCGGCGTCAGGTTCGGCAGCGGCGCAGCCTCCGGCCTCGCACGTGGCGCCTGAGCCTTCCACAGCAGGTACTCCGTGAGGTCCCGCTCCGCGCCCCGGCGGACCTCGAACCGGATCCCGTGGTCTCCCGGGTACTCGCGACGGTGGTCGTAGCCCTCGAAGAGGATCTCGGACGGAATCCCCTGCGGGAACGCCGTGCAGTCGGCACCGTGCCGGTGGACGCACGCGATGCACAGCGTCGCCGCAGGGCCCGACGCAGATCCCTTGGCCGCCGGAGTGGTCATGAAGGCACTGTACGGCGGTGCTCCCCCCCGGTTGCGCCGGGGCGGAGCATGGTCAGCGGCACCGGGGCACCATGCTGCGCCGGGGAAACCTGGTCAGGTGCGTCCGGCCGCCCGCTCCTCGACCTCGTACACCCGCGAGGGAGGCCCCACGATGAGGGAGTCCGGGATTCCCACGATCTCCCGGTCCTTGTCGGCGTAGTCGAGCTGGTCGAGCACGAACCGCATCGCCTCGATCCTGCCTCGCTTCTTGTCGTTGCTGCGCACGACGGTCCAGGGCGCCCACTCGGTGTCGGTGTGGGCGAACATCGCCTCCTTGGCCGCCGCGTAGTCGTGCCAGCGGTCGAGCGAGGCGAGATCCATCGGGCTGAGCTTCCACTGCCGTACCGGGTCTATGCGCCGGATCGTGAAGCGAGTCAGCTGCTCCTTGCGCGAGACCGAGAACCAGAACTTGATCAGCGTGATGCCGTCCTGGACCAGCATGCGCTCGAACTGCGGGGCCTGCGCCACGAACTCCGCGTACTGCTGGTCGGAGCAGAAGCCCATGACGCGCTCCACTCCGGCGCGGTTGTACCAGGAGCGGTCGAACATGACGATCTCGCCTGCCGTGGGCAGGTGCTCGATGTAGCGCTGGAAGTACCACTGGCCCTGCTCGCGCGCGCTCGGCTTGACCAGCGCGACGACGTTCGCGCCGCGCGGGTTGAGGTGCTCCATGAAGCGCTTGATCGTGCCGCCCTTGCCCGCGGCATCACGGCCCTCGAAGACCATCACAAGGCGCTGGCCGGTGTCCTTGACCCAGGTCTGCATCTTGAGAAGCTCGATCTGCAGGAGACGCTTGGTGACCTCGTACTCGCGTCGGCTCATGCGCTCGGTGTGCGGGTAGCCCTCCCGCCAGGTCTCCACCGGTACGCCGTCCGGGCCGATCAGCACCGGGTCGTCCACCTCGTCCCAGGTCCCCTCGACGGAGAGGTTGAGCAGGTCGAGGGTGTCGGAGGAGAGGTCCTGGAGCGACGCGATGATGTCGGAGAGCTCCAGTACGGCTTCGAGGTCCACGATGTGGCTGGGTTTGTCGGCCACGGGCGCCGGGGAGGATCCAGCTGGCGCAGCCGACGATGCCCGCCCGGGCTCCTGGTTCGGACCCTGCTCTAGCATCGGTATCCCTCGCTGTCGGGCCTTCACTTGCGGACCTGCGGCACACTAGTGGCATGGATCACTCACGCGGCCAGCGTGGAGATACTGTACCCGAGGATCTGAAGAGCGCCGCGGGGCTGTCTCAGGCCCGTGACCTGCTGCGCCGGGCGGAGCGCATCACCGTGATGACCGGCGCGGGAATCTCCGTCGAGAGCGGTATTCCCGACTTCCGCGGGCCTGCAGGGCTGTTCACCACCAACCCTGATGCACTGGCCTGGTTCACCCGCAGCATCTTCCAGCGCAGCGCGGAGGCACGCAGACACTTCTGGTCACTGCGCCACGCCCTGCTCGACGCACTGCCCAACCCCGGTCACACCGCGATCGCCGACCTGGAGCGGCAAGGTCGGCTGCGTGGCGTCGTCACCCAGAACATCGACGGTCTGCACCACAAGGCCGGCAACTCCCCGGAGCTGGTCCACGAGGTGCACGGCAGCGTCCGGGGCGTGCAGTGCCTGCGCTGCGGCGCGACCGATCCCGTCGAGGTCATGCTCGAGCGCCTCGCGGCGGGTGAGGACGACCCGCACTGCACCCGGTGTGGGGGCGTCCTGAAGCCCTCGCTGGTGATGTACGAGGAGCAGCTCGACCCGGAGGTCTTCGGGGCTGCGGAACGGGCCGCCGCCGACTGCGACGTGATGGTCGCGGTGGGCAGCACGCTGGATGTCGTGCCCGCGGCGTTCATCCCTCAGGCCGCGCTGGAGCGAGGCATCCCGCTCATCGTTGTGAACCTCGGCCGTACCCGCTACGACGAGGCAGCCGCGGTACATCTCGAAGCGCGAGCCGCCGCCGCACTTCCGTACCTCCTGGCTCCCGAGTAGCTCGGCTGGCCTCGAGCAGCTGCTGGCTTAGGACCGACCTGCCTCAGGCCTCAATGACCTCCCTGCCCTATGCCTCCATGGGCGCAAGGTCGTGCGGGTTAACCGCCCGGAAGGCCACCGCCGCCACCGCGGCCCCGGCCAGGTCGGCAACCAGGTAGATCCAGATGTTGGCCCACTCCGTCATGCCTGCTATCGAGATGCCCAGCGCGACTGCCGGGTTGAACGCCCCTCCAGAGATTCCTCCGACCGTCACGGCCCCGGCGAAGACGGTGAAGCCGATGGCCAGGCCGTAGAAGGAGTTGTTCGGGTGGTCCTTGCTGGTAGCGACGTTGAGGACCACGAAGGCCAGCGCGAAGGTGAAGAGGAACTCCGCGAGCAGCGCAGCGGGGACGTCCTCACCGGCGATCGACAGCGCTGTCGGATCCGTCTCGACCAGGATGAAGGCCACCCCCGCGGCAGCCGCCGCGGCCGCCAGCTGGATCAGTACGTACGGGCCGACGTCCGAGGTCTTCATGCGACCGCGCATCAGGATGGCGAGGCTCACCGCCGGGTTGTAGTGCGCCCCGGAGATGTGGCCCCCCGCGTACACCATCACCATCAGCACCGCGGCGATCGCGAGCGGCACCAGCACCCCGGCGTCCTCGCCCAGTCGACCCGTCACCGTGATGACGAGGACGAGGAAGAACGTCCCGATGAACTCCATGACGTACTTGGGCACGCTCGCCTCCGGCCTCGGAACTGGGATCGGTCACTCCTGCTCAGCCCGTGTCTGAGCCACTAGCAGTCTACCCGCCGGACATCCGGGGGGCGGACCCGAACAGCGTCGGGGAGGACTAGGGTCGGGAGCGCTAGGGTCGGGGATGATGACAGCTCGGTCGTCGGGCTTCCCATGGGGCAGTCGACACCGGGGCTGAGGTCCGAACCCGGACTGAGGTCCGACACCGGGACACAGGCACACGGAGGCTCCCCATGGCACAGAAGATCACGGAAGCGCTCCCGCACGAAGTGCTCGGGCCGCAGGCGCAGTCGGTGGCGCACATGCTCGTGGAGCGGGTGGCCGAGACGCCGCACGCCGACGCGTTCACCTTCCCGGCGGCCACCGCCTGGGAGACGGTGAGCTGGCAGGAGTTCGGTGACCGGGTGAGCGTGCTCGCAGCTGGGCTGCTGGCACTCGGCGTGTCCTCCGAGAACCGCGTCGGGATTCTGTGCAACACCCGGTACGAGTGGATTCTCGCGGACATGGCGGTCATGCGATCGGGCGGCGCGACGACGACCGTCTACCCGACGACCCTGGCGGAGGACGTGGCATACATCCTCGCCGACTCGGACACGCAGGTCGTCTTCGCCGAGAACGCCGAGCAGGTCGACAAGCTCGCCACAGTACGGGACCAGATGCCCAGCCTCCGTGCAGTAGTCGTGATCGACGGGGAGGGCGACGGCGACTGGGTGCTGTCACTCGGCGAGCTCGAGGACCGTGGACGGGCGCACCTGAAGGAACACCCCGGCTCGGTCGACGAGGCGACGTACGCCATCCAGCCTGACCACCTCGCGACGCTGATCTACACCTCCGGAACCACCGGCCGGCCCAAGGGCGTCGAGCTGCTGCACCGCAACTGGACGTACGAGGGTGCGGCCATCCAGGGGATGGGCCTCCTCAGCGACCGCGATATCCAGTACCTCTGGCTGCCGCTGTCGCACTCGTTCGGCAAGATGCTGCTCTCCGCCCAGCTGCAGCTCGGCTTCCTTACCGCCGTCGACGGTCGGATCGACAAGATCGTCGACAACCTGGCCCTGGTACGGCCCACCTTCATGGCGGGCGCTCCGCGCATCTACGAGAAGGTCTACGCGCGCATCAACCAGATGCAGGAGGCCGAAGGAGGGGTGAAGAAGCGAATCTTCGACTGGGCGGTCGGAGTCGGGCGCCGGCACATCCGCGGTCAGGTCACCGGAGAGCCGGCCGGACTCGGGGTCGGAACCCAGTACAAGATCGCCGACCGCCTGGTCTTCAGCAAGATCAGGGCCCGCCTGGGCGGGCGGATCCGCTACCTGGTGTCAGGCAGCGCCGCGCTGGCCGGCGAGGTGCAGGAGTGGTTCAACGCCGCAGGGCTGACCCTGCTGGAGGGCTACGGGCTGACGGAGACCAGCGCGGCGACCTCGATGACGCGGCCCACCAGTCTGGCCTTCGGCACGATCGGCCACCCGCTGCCCGGAACCGAGATCTCGATCGCCGCTGACGGCGAGATCCTGGTCCGGGGCGGCGGCGTGATGCGCGGGTACCACAACAAGCCCGAACAGACCGCCGAGGTCTTCCCCGGGGACGGCTGGTTCGCCACCGGAGACATCGGCGAGATCGACGAGGCGGGACGGGTCAAGATCACGGATCGCAAGAAGGACCTGATCAAGACCTCCGGAGGAAAGTACATCGCGCCGTCGCTGATCGAGATGCGGTTCAAGGTCCTCTGCCCGATCGCGAGCCAGATGCTGGTCCACGCGAACAACCGCAACTTCGCCAGCGCGCTGGTCGCCCTGGACCCCGAGGCGTTGGCGGACTGGGCGGCGATGAAGGACATCACCGGCAAGGAGTACCCGCAGCTGACCCAGGACCCGGCCGTACGCGCCTTCGTGCAGGAGTGCATCGACCAGCTCAACGAGGGCCTCAACCGGTGGGAGACGATCAAGAAGTTCACCATCCTCGGGGAGGACATGACCGTCGAGGACGGCACCCTGACCCCGAGCATGAAGCTCAAGCGGCGCGCCGTGGAGGACAGGTACCAGGAGCTGCTCGACGGTATGTACTCCTGAGGCGGCGACTGCGCGGGTTTCCTCGTCCCATTGGTACGCCCGATTGGTACGCCGGTCTCGACCTGGACCGTAAGGGCAGGCTTGGTCGCGGCAGGCTTGACCGTCGCGGCTGGCGGGACTACTGGCTAGGGACGAGGGGCTCACCCGTACGCAGCCTCTCGGGAGGGATCGAACGATGAAGTACGTACTCAACTACCGGTTCAAGGCGCACATGTCCCCTGCGGACACCAAGGAGATGCTGGAGGCTTTCGCCACCCACGGTGACGCTCCCGGTGCCCAGCTGCACTACACGTGGGCGGACGGCCGCGGCGGCACTGTCCTTGGCGAGACCGACGATGTTGCAGGACTGTTCCGCCACGCCAACGTGTACAGCCCCTGGGTCGTCGAGGAGGTCCACCCCGCCCTCTCCGCGCTCGAAGCCGTACCCGTTGCGGCAGCTGGAATCGGCGAGGAGTAGGAGTTCCGGGCGTGCCCTAGCGACCGTGCTTGCGCCGCGCGGACTCCCGGCCCCGTACCTGGGCATCCAGCGTCAGCTTGCGCAGCCGTAGGGCGGACGGTGTCACCTCGACGCACTCGTCGTCCCGACAGAACTCCAGGCACTGCTCCAGCGAGAGCCGTCGCGGCGGCACGAGCCGCTCGAGCTCCTCGGCGGTCGAGGAGCGAACGTTGGTGAGCTTCTTCTCCTTGGTGATGTTGACGTCCATGTCACCCGGGCGGGCGTTCTCCCCCACCACCATGCCCTCGTAGACGACGGTTCCGGGCTCAACGAGCAGGCTGCCCCGCTCCTGCAGCGCGAACATCGCGTACGAGGTGGCCGCTCCGGACCGGTCGGCGACCAGCGACCCCGTCGGGCGGGTGAGCAGCTCGCCGAACCAGGGCTCGTAGCTCTCGAAGACCTGATGCGCCAGTCCGGTGCCGCGGGTCTCCGTCAGGAAGTCGGTACGGAAGCCGATCAGGCCCCGGGCCGGCACCAGGTACTCCATCCGTACCCAGCCGGTCCCGTGGTTGACCATCTGCTCAAGCCGACCCTTCCGCTTGGCCAGCAGCTGCGTCAGACTGCCCAGGTACTCCTCCGGGGCATCGATGGTGAGGCGCTCCACGGGCTCGTGCAGCGTGCCGTCGATCTCCTTGGTGACCACGCGCGGCCGGCCCACCGTCAGCTCGAAGCCCTCCCGACGCATGGTCTCGACGAGCACCGCGAGCGCCAGCTCCCCCCGCCCCTGGACTTCCCAGGTGTCGGGCCGCTCGGTCGGCAGGACCCGCAGCGACACGTTGCCGACGAGCTCGCGGGCCAACCGGTCCTTCACGAGTCGGGCGGTGAGCTTGGTGCCGCCGGACCGGCCCGCCAGCGGGGAGGTGTTGATGCCTACCGTCATGGCCAGCGCAGGTTCGTCGACCGAGATCAGCGGGAGCGGCCGTGGGTCGTCGAGGTCGGCCAGCGTCTCGCCGATCGTGATCTCGGGATTGCCGGCTACGGCGATGATGTCCCCCGGACCCGCCTGCTCGACGGGCACCCGATCGAGGGCTTCAGTCATCAGCAGCTCAGTGATCTTCATGCGACCCACCGAGCCGTCCGACCGGCACCAGGCCACCTGCTGTCCCTTGCGGATCGTCCCGGCATGCACCCGGCACAGCGCGAGCCGTCCCAGGAACGGGCTGGCGTCGAGGTTCGTCACGTGGGCCTGTAGCGGCGCCCCCTCCGGGTAGCCGGGCGCGGGAACGGTGTCGCGAATCGTCTCCATCAACGGGGTGAGGTCCGGCGAGTCGGGAATCTCCCCGTCCCCGGGGCGCTCGAGTGAGGCACGGCCGGCGCGTGCGCTCGCGTACACGATCGGGAAGTCGATCTGTCGCTCGTCGGCATCGAGGTCGAGGAACAGCTCGTAGGTCTCGTCCACGACCTCGGCGATGCGGGCATCGGGACGGTCGGTCTTGTTCACACACAGCACGATCGGAAGGTTGGCCGCCAGTGCCTTGCGCAGCACGAATCGCGTCTGCGGCAGCGGGCCCTCGCTGGCGTCCACCAGCAGCACGACCCCGTCCACCATCGACAGGCCCCGCTCGACCTCGCCGCCGAAGTCGGAGTGTCCCGGCGTGTCGATGATGTTGACCGTGATCGCATCCGCCCCCGTGCCCCACCGCACCGCGGTGTTCTTCGCAAGGATCGTGATGCCCTTCTCACGCTCGAGATCGTTGGAGTCCATGATCCGATCGGCCACGTCCTGGTTCTCCCGGAACGCTCCGGACTGCCAGAGCATGGCGTCCACCAGCGTGGTCTTCCCGTGGTCTACGTGCGCGACGATGGCCACGTTGCGGAGGTCTTCCCTGGTGGGCATGCGGACATTGTCGCGCACTCGGGGCCAGCCGAGCCCGCAGCGTCATCCGAGATGGCGTGTAGGGTTCGCGAAGTGCGCCCAGAATATCGCCCAATATAAACTGCGAAATGGGGGGAAATGATCCTGAATCGTAAGACAGCTACGTCGGCCCTGCCCGCTGGCAGGCTGTGGGCAGCGGTGCCCATCTTCGCGACCAGCCTCGTCCTGCTAGGGGCCACCGCACAGGCCGCCCCCGGCACGATGGAGTACACATTCGCTGACGCGCATCCCGGACCCGACACCAGCGCAACGGGCTTCCCGCTGTTCTCCGCCGGTGGACTGTCCGAGTTCAACGCCAAGGGACAGGCTCTGATCACCAGTAGGACCGTGGACACCGGTTTCGAGGATGACGAGAGCAGCTTGTACCTGTCGGACCCGCGGGACGGTGCCACGCAGGTCGAGCCCCTGGGCGGGTGGGACGAGCCGTGGGGTCGTGAGGAGTACGTCCTCGGCGGGCAGCTCAATGACAGAGGTCAGGTGGCCGGGACTTCGACGACGGACGTCACCGATGAGTTCCACGCGTACCTGTGGAGCGCCAGCGACGGCAGTGTCGACCTCGGCACGCTGGGCGGCACGTTCTCCGCCTCTTCCGCCATCAATGACCGCGGAGCCGTCGCAGGAACGGCGCGGACCGCCGCCGGGGACCTGCACGCGTTCTACTGGGACGCGCGGGGCGGCATGACCGATCTGGGAACGCTGGGTGGCACCAGCTCGTCCGTCTCGGACATGAACAACCGCGGGCAGGTCGTCGGAGTCTCGGAGACCGGGTCCGGCGAGCGCCATGTGTTCATGTGGGATCCCCGCCGCGGCATGACCGACCTTGGTGTGGCCTACGGCAGCAGCCTGTTCCGCCCGCTGCAGGTCAACAAGCGAGGCCAGGTGGTCGGGATAGCCGGAACCGACCCTAGCGAGCGACAAGGCTTCTTCTGGGACCGCCGCACCGGTGTGGTGGACCTCGGCACCGTCGTCTATCCGCGGTACTGGTACCAGGGAGTGCTGCACCTCAACGACGCCGGTCAGGTGGCGGGAACGCGGATCGCGAGCTCCGGTGAGTCCCATGCCTTCATCTGGCACGCGCGCACCGGTATGACGGACCTGGGCACCCTGGGCGGAGACAGCTCGCAGGCCCAGGCCCTCAACGCGAAGGGTCAGGTCGTCGGGTCGGCCCAGACGGCCTCCGGCGAGAGCCATGCTTTCGCGTGGCACTCGCGTACCGGCATGGTGGATCTGGACCCGACCGGAGGCCGCGACTCCTACGCGGTCGCCCTGAACAACCGCGGCCGTGTTGCGGGCACCTTCACAACGGGCTGCGAGGACGGGCCGTGGGCGTGCGGAGCCTTCGTGTGGGACCGCCGTGCGGGGCTGGTGGAGCTGGGCGGGCAGGGGACCGACGCCGAGTCGATCGACCGTGTCGGCCGCGTTCTCGGAGCCTGGAACACGGACAACAGCGAGACCGCCGGCCGCGCGGCAATCTGGACGCCCGGCAATAGCTGAGACGCCCGCGCGAGGTGGGGGCGTCTCGGTTCGGGGCGCCCCCACCTGCTGGCTTCTCCCTGTCCCGGTGGTTCCTGTGCCCGGTGATCTCTTGCGCCCGGCAGCATTGCCACTGCTGTGAGGTACACCACACATGACGGGCGAGCTCGTCATCGCAGCCCAAACCGCACGTCCTCCTCGTGAACCGGCAGGCCCGTCCCGGGCTTCGCGACGGCGCAGTCAGCGACACGCAGGAGGAGAAACCATGAGTAGCGACCAGTGGGGGCAGAACTACCCGCCGCAGGGCCCGTACGGAGGCCCGTACCAAGGCCCGCAGGGAGAGCCCACCGGAAGCCCGTACGGAGGTACGGAAGCCCGTACGGAGGTCCGTACGGAGGCCCGTACGGAGGTCCCAGCGGCAGCCCCTACGGTGGTTCGTATGGGGGCCAACCGGGACCCTATTCGGCGCCTACGCCACCGGGGCCGCTCACGCCCAGCCAGGAGCGCACCTGGGCAAGCGCCGCCCACTGGGGCGCGCTGGCCGCGTCGCTGGTGCTGGCAATGCTCAGCTTCTGGGCCGGCGGAATCCTGGCGTTGGCGTGGTTCGCCGTGCCGCTCGTCATCCGCCAGACGGTCGGGACGCGCTCCGGCTTCGTCCGTCAGCACGCTACCGAAGCGCTGAACTTCACGATTACCTGGACGATCTTCGGTGTCGTCGCGCTGATCGTCGGGTCCATCATCGGGCTCGCCACGCTGGGGCTTGGCTTCGCACTCGTAGTCCCCGCATGGCTAGCCCTCGCGGTGTTCGAGATCGTGGTGATGATCATCGCAGCCGTGAAGGCGGGCAACGGCGTTCTCTATCGCTACCCGCTGAGCATCCGGTTCGTGTCCTAGCGCGTACCAGGGCCTCGGTCGCTGCGCGTACGAGCGGCGAGAACAGCCGCGTTCGTAGGCTGTGACGGGGGCCTGCCGGAGGGAGGGACGGACGTGAGCACATCCAGTGGCCAGGTGCCGTCTCTCCTGCTCACCGGCGAGCGCACGCTGCCCGGGATCTCGCACGAGAACTACTGGTTCCGGCGGCACGAGGCAGCGTATGAGTTCCTGCGCCCCTGGTGCGTCGGGGCCGACGTGCTCGAGGCAGGCTGTGGAGAGGGCTACGGGGCACACCTGCTGGCGGGCGTCGCCCGTACGGTCGTGGGCCTGGACTACGACGCGGCGACCGCGACCCACGTCGCGGACCGGTATCCCGACATCCACGTGGTACGCGGCGACCTGCAGCGTCTGCCGTTCGCCGACGGCTCGGTCGAGGTCGTGGTCAACCTGCAGGTCATCGAGCACCTGTGGGACCAGCCCGGGTTTCTGCGCGAGTGCGCCCGGGTCCTGCGCCCCGCGGGCACGCTGATCGTGTCTACCCCGAACCGGCTCACCTTCTCGCCGGGCGGGGCTCCGGTGAACCCGTTCCACACCCGCGAGCTCTCAGCGTCCGAGCTGGCGGAGCTGCTCACACCGGAGTTCCGCCCGTCGCGAATGTACGGGCTGTCGCACGGGCCGCGGCTGAGGCGGCTGGACCGCTTCTGGCAGCGCCGGCTCCGACGCAGCGATTCCGACCGGGGAACGGCGAGCCAGTACGGGTCTGCGCTCATCGACGCCCAGCTGGTGGGCCCGGCGGCGACCTGGCATCCGCGGCTCCGCAGCGACGTCACCTCGGTGCGGGCCATCGGACTTCACTGTCACCGGCGAGGGGGTCGACGCGGCGCTGGACCTGCTGGCGATCGCCGTACGCAAGCCGTAGCGCCTGCGGGCATGTCGGGCATGGTCACCACGACGCCTGGCCGGATAGCCCCGGATGACGCGCCTGACGCCTGGACCATGACAGGGTGAGTGGACATGGTGAGAGGACCGAACTGATGCGGTGGTGCATCAGACGGGGAGGGGTGATGGTCGTCGCCACGAGCCACTAGGCGGCGAAGTCCCCTGTCGGGGCACCATCGGAGAGTGCGAACTGGTGTCGGTGAGGACTGATGTTCGCAGTGGGTCTTTCCCGCTTCCTCGTCTTTGCTCGGCCCTCTCAGTGCGTACTGTGGCACCGACCCACGATTCTGTAAAGGGGGTGTTTGGTGGGGGTGGAACCGGCCGGAACCTTCTGCCTGGTGCTGCACACCCACCTCCCCTGGGTGGCGCACGCCGGGGCATGGCCCGTCGGCGAGGAGTGGCTGCACCAGGCCTTCACCGGATCGTGGCGGAGGGTCATCCGGGTGCTGGAGACCCTCGCCGAGGAGGGTCGCAGGGAGATCGTGACCCTGGGGGTGACTCCTGTCGTCGCAGCCATGCTCGACGACCCGTACTGCCTGCGTCAGATGCACACCTGGGCGGGCTTCTGGCGGCTGCGTGCCGAAGGGCTGGCCGACCGCCGTGAGCCGTGGGCGGCGGAGCTGGGCGCCTCCGAGTTCCGTGCTGCCGAGGAGTGTCTCGCGGACCTGGAGGGCCGGTGGCTGACCGGCGGCGGCAGCTCCGTACTGCGCCCCCTGGTCGACGAGCGCGTCGTGGAGTACCTGGGGGGCCCCGCCGCACACCCTTTCCAGCCGCTGCTGCCCGACCGCCTCGTACGGTTCTCGCTGGAAGCCGGCCTGGACGACGCGACACTGCGGCTCGGATCGCGTCCGGAGGGGATCTGGGCACCGGAGTGCGGCTACCGGCCCGGGCTGGAGCAGGTGTATGCCCAGGAAGGCGTACGGCGGTTCCTGGTGGACGGACCGTCCCTGCACGGTGACACCAGCCAGGCGCATCCGGTTGCCGACACCGATGTCGTGGCGTTCGGCCGGGACCTGGAGGTGACCTATCGCGTCTGGTCCCCCAAGGCGGGCTACCCGGGCGGCCGCTGGTACCGCGACTTCCACCACTTCGACCATTCGAGCGGGTTCAAGCCCTTCCGGGTGACCTCGCGCTCGAGCGATGACAAGCGGCCCTGGGAGCCGGAGGCAGCCCGCTCCGCCGCGTACGCCGACGCCGAGGACTTCGTCTCCGTCGTACGCAGGCGTCTGGACGAGCTCCGGGCGCGAGACGGCCGCCCGGGTCTGGTGGTGGCTGCCTACGACACCGAGCTGTTCGGCCACCACTGGTACGAAGGTCCCGACTGGCTGGCGCACGTCCTGCGGCTGCTACCGGAGGCCGGCGTACGCGTCACCACGCTGGCCGGGGCGCTGGAGGAGGGGCATCTCGGACCCGCTGTCGAGCTGCCTGCCGGGTCCTGGGGAACGGGCAAGGACTGGCGGGTCTGGGACGGCGCGCAGGTCTCCGACCTGGTCTCCGAGGGCAAGCGGGTGGTCCATCGGCTCTTCCAGGTCCATGACTGGCTGGCGAGCCGGGGCGGGCCCGGCGCGGGACTGAGCCGTAACCCGGCGCTGGACCAGCTGGCCAGCGAGGCCCTGCTGCACCTGTCCAGCGACTGGGCCTTCATGGTGACCAAGGACAGCGCCGCGGCGTACGCGCGGGGGCGGGCGGAGACTCACGCGGCACGCTTCGACCGCCTCGCGGACCTGCTGCAGACCGCGCATCCGACCGCGGCCGCGGCCTACGCCGCCGGACTGGCGGAGGTCGACCGCCCGTTCGGCCATCTGGACGCCCGTCGGCTGTAGGTGCGCCCGCCTGGGCAGCCCAGGGCACCCGACCAACCGAGGTGTCGGAGGCGTCTGGTAGGACGGTGTCCAGAGATCACGGTCCGCAGACCACGCCGTTGGGGAGGCCCCACATGTCCGTTCACGCCCGCGCCGGCCAGGTGGCGCAGCCCTCCGACCTGGTCGATGTCAGCAAGCTGATCACGGCGTACTACACCGACCGTCCCGACCCTGCGGAGGTCGGGGAGCGAGTTGCGTTCGGGACCTCCGGACACCGGGGGTCCAGCCTCCGCACGGCCTTCAACGAGTGGCACATCCTCGCGACCAGCCAGGCCATCTGTGAGTACCGCGCCGCCCAGGGCACCGACGGCCCGCTCTTCCTGGGCAAGGACACCCACGGCCTCTCCGAGCCGGCGACGGCCAGCGCGCTGGAGGTCTTCGCGGCCAACGATGTCACGGTCCTCATCGACAGCCAGGACGGGTTCACCCCGACCCCGGCGGTGTCCCACGCGATCCTGGCCCACAACCGGGGTCGCAGCTCGAAGCTCGCCGATGGCGTCGTGGTGACCCCGTCGCACAACCCACCCTCGGACGGGGGCTTCAAGTACAACCCGCCGGACGGGGGTCCCGCCGGCACCGACGCCACCGGCTGGATCCAGGACCGCGCCAACGAGCTCATCGCCGCTGGTCTGCAGGGAGTCAAGAGAGTCACGCTGGCCGCCGCGCTGGCCGCCGAGTCCACCCAGCGGTACGACTTCATGGGCCGCTACGTGGACGACCTGCCAGCCGTCGTGGACCTCGCCACCATCGCCAAGGCGAAGGTACGGATGGGGTGCGACCCGCTGGGTGGCGCTGCGGTCCACTACTGGGGACGCATCGCTGACCAGTACGGGCTCGACCTCACAGTCGTCAACGAAGCCGTCGATCCGACCTGGCGCTTCATGACGCTGGACTGGGACGGCAAGATCCGCATGGACTGCTCCTCGCCGTACGCGATGGCTTCGCTGGTGGACCTCAAGGACCGCTTCCAGGTCGCGTTCGGCAACGACGCGGACTGCGACCGGCACGGCATCGTCACTCCCTCCGCCGGACTGATGAACCCGAACCACTACCTGTCGGTGGCGATCGGCTATCTGTTCCGCAACCGGCCCGACTGGCCCGCGGGGACCGGAATCGGCAAGACACTCGTGAGCAGCAGCATGATCGACCGCGTTGCCGACAGCGTGGGCCGCACCCTGGTGGAGGTTCCGGTCGGCTTCAAGTGGTTCGTGCCCGGTCTGCTGGCGGGCACCCTCGGCTTCGGCGGGGAGGAGAGCGCCGGGGCCTCGTTCCTGCGCCGCGACGGCGGAGTCTGGAGCACCGACAAGGACGGGATGATCCTCGCCCTGCTCGCCGGCGAGATCACCGCGGTCACCGGTCACGACCCGAGCGAGCACTACCGGCACCTGACCGAGACCTACGGCAGCCCCCAGTACGCCCGCGTCGACGCCCCGGCCTCCCGCGAGGAGAAGGCGGTGCTGGCCAACCTCTCCCCCGAGCAGGTCACCGCGACGGAGCTGGCAGGGGATGCGATCACCGCGAAGCTGACCGCAGCCCCGGGCAACGGAGCGGCCATCGGCGGGCTGAAGGTGACGACGGACCGTGGCTGGTTCGCCGCCAGGCCGTCCGGCACCGAGGACGTCTACAAGATCTACGCGGAGTCCTTCGTCTCCGCCGAGCACCTCGAGCGGATCCAGTCCGAGGCCCGTCAGGTGGTGTCCGCCGCGCTGGCCGCTGCCGGCTGAGACGGCCCGTCGGCAGGTCAGTCAGTCCAGCGAGACCCCGACCAGCACGGGCTCGGGGTGCAGGGTGATACCCCACTGCTCCCGTACGGCGTCCCGCACCTCGCGGGCCAGGGCGAGCACGTCCGCCGTGGTGGCACTGCCCCGGTTGGTGAGCGCCAGGGAGTGCTTGGTGGACAGCTGCGCGGGGCCGCTGCCGTACCCCCGGTCGAACCCGGACCTCTGGATGAGCCAGGCCGCAGAGGTCTTCACCCCTCCCGTGCTGGGGTCGGGGAAGCCCGGAACTGACACCTCTGCCCCTAGTCGCGTCCGAGCCAGGTCGCGGAAGGCGGAGAAGTCTGCCTCGGACAGGACCGGGTTGGTGAAGAACGAGCCGCAGCTCCACGTGTCGTGGTCGTCGGCATCGAGCACCATGCCCTTGCCGCGCCGCAGCGCGACGACAGCCTGGCTGACGTCGGCGAGAGGAGCGGTCTGCCCCGGCTCGACACCCAGCGACCGCGCCAGCTCCGCGTAGGCCACCGGCATCGACTGCTCCTGCTCCCGCAGCTCGAAGGTGACCCCCAGGACCACGAAGTCATCGTGGTACTTGAACCGCGAGGTCCGGTACCCGAAACCACACTCCTGGGCCGACATCCGGCCCACCTCACCGGTTGCCCGGTCGAGCACCGTCACCTCGCTGATCGTGGCGCTGACGTCCTGTCCGTACGCTCCCGACGTTCTGGATCGGCGTCGCCCCGACCGCGCCCGGGATTCCGGCCAGGCACTCCACGCCGGCCCAGCCCTCGTCGACGCAGTGACGTACGAAGGAGTCCCAGACCTCGCCCGCCGCAGCCGTGACGGTGACCTGCCCGTCCGGCCCGCGATCGGTGTGTATTCCCTGCGAGCCGATCCGCACGACAGTGCCCGCGAACCCCTCGTCGGCGACCAGCAGGTTGCTGCCGCCCGCGAGCAGCAGAACCCGGTCCCCCCGTGCCTGCGCCTCGAGCACGGCAGCAACCACATCGTCGGTGGTGTCTGCCTCGACCAGCGTCTCCGCCGGACCGCCGACATGCATCGTCGTGAGCTCCGACAGCGCAACCGCCCTGCGTTCTCGCACGCCGCAACTCTAGGCGCTCCGACCCCCCGCCCGGTGGGCACACCCGGCGGGCACTCCTGGCCGGCGCTCCCGGCGGGCACTCCCGGCGGGCACTCCCGGCGGGCACCCCTGGCTCCCGGCGCCGCTGCCTATGGGGCACTCCTGAGGGGACAAACGCCACGTGGGATTCTCTGGGGTATGGCCAGCCTGACAGCCGCGGCGATGCCGTTGGCTGCTGACATCGGGGGCCCCACGACGGCCGAGTTCTCCCTGGCCGCGGAAGACATCGTCATCGTGGTGGCCGTCCTGCTGATCTACGGGGTCTTCTCGCGCTGGCTGGCCCGCTCCTGGATCACCACCGCCATGGCGATGATGCTGCTGGGGGCCCTGCTGGGGACGAACGGGCTGGGTCTGTTCAAGGCGAACCTCACCGACTCGATCATCGAGGTGCTGGCCACGATCACGTTGGCGGTCGTGCTGTTCAGCGACGCGTCTACGGTCCACCTCGGACGGCTCCGGGCCCGTGTCGACATCCCGGCCCGAATGCTGACCGTCGGCCTGCTCGGAACGATGGCTCTCGGGGCTCTCGTGGCCTACTGGCTGCTGCCCTGGCTGACCTGGGAGTACGCCCTGGTCATCGGCGTGATCCTGGCGCCGACTGATGCCGCGCTCGGTCAGGCGGTGGTCTCCGACCCCAACGTCCCCGTCGACATTCGCCAGTCACTGAACGTGGAGAGCGGCCTCAACGACGGGATCGCGGTGCCGTTCCTGTCCATCGCGGTCTCGCTCGCGGTGGTGGGGAGCCAGTCGGAGGGCGGGCCCGGCGAGCTGATCCTGACCGAGGTGGGCATTGCTGCCCTGATCGGCATCGCGATCGGCGCGGTCGCGGCCCAGATGGTGCGGTTCGGGGTGCGCTACGGCACGATGTCGCCCAAGTGGCGGGGCATCGTGCCGGCCGCGACCGCGCTCGGTGCGTTCCTGGTGGCGGACCTCGTCGGCGGAAGCGGCTTCATCGGCGCCTTCGTCGCAGGACTCACCTTCGGGCCGATGACCCGCCACACCGACGAGCACCTCGACGAGTACCTCGAGGAGTCCGGTGGCCTGATGGCCGCGGTCACGTTCTTCGTCTTCGGAGCCCTGGCGCTGGGCGTCGCCTCGAACCTGCTGACCTGGCGCATGTTCCTGCTCGCCGTCCTCTCGCTGACGCTGGTCCGCGCGGTTCCGGTGCTCGTCTCGCTGATCGGTACGGGACTGAACTGGCGGAGCAAGCTCATGCTGGCCTGGTTCGGGCCACGGGGCCTGGCGACCATCGTGTTCGCGATCATCGTGATCGGGGGCAACGTGCCTGGCCGCGAAGTGAGCACGATCGTAGGGGCCGCGGTACTCACCGTCATGTTCAGCGTGGTGCTGCACGGCCTCAGCGCCGTCCCGCTGAGCCGGGCGTACGGGAAGTGGGCTGCCACGCACGGCGAGTGAGGGCAGTTCACTTCTATCGCCCGACCGGGGCCTGCTCGTCTGTCAGGATGCACACTGTGCGCGTCCTGATGCTGTCCTGGGAGTATCCCCCGCTGGTGGTCGGGGGCCTGGCCCGGCACGTCCACGGCCTTGCCCAGGGCCTCCGCGACGCCGGCCACGAGGTCACCGTCGTCACCCGCCATGCCCCGGGCACTCCCCTGGACAGCCGTGACGGCGGGATTCGCATCGTCCGGGTCCCTGAGGACCCCCCGGAGTTCGACTTCTTCACCGACCTGCTGGCCTGGTCCATGGCGTTCAACCATGCCCTCACCCGCACCGTTCTCCGGGTGCTGGACGAGGATCGGCCCGCGGTCATTCACGCTCATGACTGGCTCGTGGCCCATGCGGCGGTGACAGCGAAGCACGCCGCGCAGCTACCGCTGGTCGCCACCATGCACGCCACGGAAGCCGGCCGACACCTCGGATGGCTGCCTGAGGCGATGAACCGCAGCATCCACTCCGTCGAGTGGTGGCTCACGTATGAGGCACGCCGCGTGATCGCGTGCTCGTCCCACATGCGTACCGAGCTCCGGACCCTCTTCGAGCTCGCAGACAGCACGATCGACGTGATCCCCAACGGCGTCGACGCGCGCTTCCTGGAACCGACGGCGCGCAGCGACCGCGCCGGCGGGCGGGCAGCGACCCAGCACGAGGGGCCGACCGTCGTGTTCGTGGGGCGTCTGGTGTTCGAGAAGGGCGCGCAGGACCTGCTGGCGGCGGTGCCACGCCTGCGACGGCGTCACAAGGGACTGCGCGTGAAGATCGTGGGTGCCGGCCCGTACGACACCCAGCTGCACGACCAGGCACGTGCCCTACGTCTGGGGCGATCGGTGGAGTTCACCGGCTTTCTCGACGAGGCCGCGCTGGCCCGCACCCTGGCGACGGCCAGCTGTGTGGTCGTTCCGTCGCACTACGAGCCTTTCGGGCTGGTCCCGCTGGAGGCGGCTGCGGTGGGCGCCCCGGTCGTGGTCGCGGACACCGGTGGGCTGGCCGAGTTCGTCGAGGACGGCCAGACCGGGCTGACGTACCCGCCTCGCGACGTCGCCGCCTTGGCCGACGCGGTCTCCGCCGTTCTCCGGGACGAGGTGCTCAGCGCGCGGCTGCGTCGTCGCTCTGCGGCAAAGCTGCGCTCCGGCTTCTCGTGGTCTGCGGTCGCCAATGCGACAGCGGAGACCTATCGACGGGCGTGCGCGGAGGAACAGGACCTGCAGGAGTACCTGAAGAGGCACGGACCACGCCCGGCACCGGTATTCGAGGTCCCGGTCGGCAACCTGCTCACCGGTCAGCTGAGCTGACCCGTACGGGGCCGTCAGCCGCCGGTGTGTGCTCCCGCGCGGGCCCTGGGACTCGCCGCCGACTCTGTGGTCCGCTCCGGCTCAGCGGACTGGGGTCGGCTCAGCGGTCCGCTCCGGCTCAGCGGTCTGGGCCGGCTCAGCGGCCTGGGCCGACTCAGCGGCCGCCCATGCCTCGAACGCCTCGGTGAGAGTCATCGGGAGCGCGGACTGCGCGTCGTCCCAGCGCAGCCAGTCACGGAAGAGGTCGATGTCACCACGGATGGTCTCGGCCAGGAAGCCGACGAGCGGCATCAGGCGGTACGCGCGACGCGTGATCGCGCCCGGAACCAGGTCCAGCGGGGCCACGACGACCACCGTTCCGGTGACGAGAAACACCACGTGACCGCGCCGGTCCGCGGCGTACTCACCCCGCAGGTGGGAGGCAGCCAGGTGGAGCGCCTCGGCGACATCCACGGTGACGTCTCCGCGCTCGCCACCCGGGACCGTCAGACGTCGCGCCACGTCATCGAGGCCGGCCGAAACCTCCGCCCGGCTCGGGACGACCGCCGCCAGCCAGGCAGCCGACTCGCGGTGGACCGTACGCACCAACCGCCTGGTCCACCGGGGTGGCGGCGGCGGGACGAGCGTGAGGCGCATCGGCACACTCGGCGGGGACATGGCGGAGAGATCCGCAGCGAGGTGCGTTACTTCCTCAGTCCAACTCGCTAGGGCCGTCGGCTTGACGAGCATGCGCGCCTCCTCGCGTGAGCACCATCCTCAGGTAGGACGGTTCCGGCGACCGCGTGGTTCCCTCACACTGGCCCCCAAGGTACGCCTCACACCGACGTCGCAGCCGACGCCGACACGGAAGACACCGCGTCGGCGTCTCCGCTGGAGGCTGCGGACCCCTCCACGGCTCCTCGGTGCTCCGCCACTGCTCGTGCGGTCTTGCGGGCGATGTCCTCAAGGGCCGCGCGAGTCTCCTCAGCCTTCTCGTAGTCCGCCTTGCGATTGCGGACCACCCGAGCGGGTACCCCGACGACGACGCTGTAGTCGGGCACGTCCCGGTTGACGAGAGCGTGGGCAGCCACGACGCACCCCCGGCCCACCGTGACCCCGCTCAGTACCGAGGACTTCGCTCCGACCCAGCAGTCCGGCCCGATCCGCACCGGCGCCTTGACGATGCCCTGATCCTTGATCGGGACACGGATGTCGGTGAAGACGTGGTTGAAGTCGGCCACGTACACCCAGTCGCTGACCAGCGTGCCCTCGCCCAGCTCGATGTCCAGGTAGCAGTTGAGCGTGTTGTCCTTGCCCAGCACGCTCTTGGGGCCGATGCGCAGGGTTCCTTCGTGGCTGCGAATGCAGTTGCGATCCCCGATGTGCACCCATGGACCGAGGACGATCCGACCGTAACCGGGTCGGGTGCGGATCTCGACGTCCTTGCCCAAGAAGACGAAACCCTCGGTGATCACGTCGGGGTGCTTCAGCTTGAGCATCGCGAAACGCAGGTAGCGGATCATGTACCAGGGCGTCACCGCCCGGTTGCGCACGACCCACGAGAGTGACTCCCGGGTCAGGAACCGCGCCTGCCGTGGGTCACGCGAGGACTCCACGACTGAGCGCATCCAGCGGTCGGGGCGCGGTACCTCCAGGTTCCACATACCCATGCAGGGGCCTCCTCGGGGGCGGACGGGGCGTGCCGAGCCGGCCCCTAACGCCGTCCCGCCGTCTGTGGCTGCTCGTTGGACTGCGTGCTGCCAGCATGCACCGGCTTCGTTCCGGTGACCAGCACGTTGTAGAAGACCGCCTTGGGCAGGATCCGCGATGCCACCTTCTCATCGAAGATCGAGAGCCGCTGCCAGGTGCGGTAGGCGAAGAGGGCCCACCGTACGCCCAGCCGCTCGCGTGGGATCGCCGCCTCGATGGTGCGCACCGGCCAGCCGAACCACGCCGCGGTCAGCTGCTCGGTCGCGACCTTCGCGTCCGCGGCACCGGCTGCCACGGCCATCCGGCGCAGCTTCGTGGGGTCGAAGGTATGCAGGTCCACGACCCACTCCAGGTGCGCCTCTTCTGCCTGTGCCTGCAGCTCGTCCTCGGAGCGACCGAGGTGACGCAGCCCGGGCAGCCGGGTCAGCTGCGTCGTGGCGATCCACGTGATGCGTCCCAGGCGCCGTGCCACCCAGTCTCCGATCACCGTGGGCTCACCGGCGAACACGAAGCGGCCACCGGGCTTGAGCACCCGGAGGCACTCCCGCAGGGCCAGCTCGACATCCGGGATGTGGTGCAGCATCGCGTGGCCGATGACCAGATCGAAGGTGTCGTCGTCGTACGGCAGCCGCTCCGCATCGGCGACGCGGCCCTCGACCTCGAACCCAAGCGCCGCGCCGTTCCGCTTGGCCGTCTCGACCATCTTCGAGCTGAGGTCGGTGACGTGGACGTGGTCGACGACCCCCGCACCCTTGAGGTTGAGCGAGAAGAAGCCAGTCCCACAGCCGACTTCGAGTGCGTCCCCGTACGGCCAGCCTTCACGTCCCGCGATGAGCGCGAAGCGATCGCTGACGTACTCCATGCAGCGCTCGTCGTAGTCCACGGACCACTTGTGGTCGTACGTCTCGGCCTCCCAGTCGTGGTACACGACGTTCGCCAGCTTCGGGTCCTGCCAGGCCTTTCTCATCACCTCGGCACGGTCCGAGGCAGCCGTGGCGCTGTCCTTCGTCGGCGAGGAAGCCTTCTCGGCGGTCCGGGGGGCGGGGATCTGCTCGTCGGGCTGCGCCGCCTTGTCCTCCTGGGCCGGCTGGGCAGGCTTGGCAGGCTTGGCCGCGGCAGCGGCGCGGGAGGACGGGGCCCGTCGGGTGGTCCGGGACGCGGCCGTGCCGGCCTTGGCAGTGCCAGCCTTGGCAGTGCCGGCCTTGGCAGTGCCGGCCTTGGCAGTGCCGGCCTTGGCAGTGCCGGCCTTGGCAGTGCCCGTTCTGGCCGTGCCGGACTTCGCCGTGTCCGTCTTCGCAGTGGGGCTCTTCGTAGCGGGCGGCTTGCTCGTGCCAGCCTTGGCGGTGCCAGCCTTGGCGGTGCCAGCCTTGGCGGTGCCAGCCTTGGCAGCATTCGCCCGCGTCGTGCCGGACTTCGGGGCAGCGGACTTGGCGGCAGCGGACGTCGCCGTACCGGACCTCGCCGTACCGGACCTCGCGGCTGTCGAGCGAGTGCTGCGCGAGCGCGCCGCAGGGGTTCCCGCCGACTCCGAAGGCTTCTGCTGCGGTGCCGCCTGCTCTACGGGCCCCTGCTCTACGGGCCCCTGCTCTACGGGCCCCTGCTGCGCGATGTCTTCCTGCGCCGCCGTCGCCTGCTCAGGGGTGATCTCGGAGTTGCTCACTGTCCGGTGAACCTTGCCTTCCCTGGTCCGTGCTCGAGGTACGAGCTCATTCCGATCGCGGTGTCCTCCGTCGCGAAGAGGCCCGCGAACACCGTGCTTTCCAGTCGCAGCCCCGACTCGAGGCTGCCTTCGAGCCCGTCATCGATTGCCTGCTTGGCGGCCGCGAGCGCGCGCGTCGGCCCGTTGGCGAACTGCTGGGCGAGCTCCAGTGCCGCGCCCAGGACGTCGTCGGGTGCGACGACCCGGTCCACCAGACCCATCGCCCGGGCCTCCTCCGCGCCTACGAACCGTCCGCTGAAGACGAGCTCCTTGGCTCGGGCAGGTCCCACCAGGCGTGCCAGTCGCTGAGTCCCGCCGGCGCCCGGGATCAGACCGAGCTTGATCTCAGGCTGGCCGAGCTGGGCGTTGTCGCCGCACACCCGCAGGTCCGCGGTCATCGCAAGCTCCAGACCGCCGCCGAGGGCGTAGCCGGTGATGGCCGCGATGACCGGCTTGGGGATTCGAGCGACGCTGGTGAACAGCTGCTGCAGCCGCGGTGCTTCCCGGGCCGCATCCACCGGGGACCACTCGGCCATCTGCTTGACGTCGGCACCCGCCGCGAAGACCTTCGGCCCGCCGTAGAGGACGACAGCCCGTACGTCGCCGCGCCGCGAGACCTCCAGCGCCGCCTCGCCAATCTCCTCCTGCATCTGGCGGTTGAGGGCGTTCACAGGTGGTCGGTCGAGCCGGATGGTCGCGACCGCCGCGTCGCTCTCCACGCTCACGTACTCAGGCACAAGCCCCCCAGGTCCACGATCCCCAGCAACCATCCCCGCACCCAGCCCGGACTATCCAGCCCGGACTATCCAGCCCGGACTACCCAGCCCCGACTGCCCAGCTCCCCGCGAACCAGCACCAGACGACCGAGGTGGCACAGAGGTAGCTACGTTCGGCCCAGCCTAGCCCGGCCGCGGCGTGTGTACCCCTGTTCGGGCAGGACGGAAGTCCGGCCCGAGGCCCTCCGGGTGAGCGCACTCCGTCGCGGCAAACCGGCCGGCCGCCCACGTGCCCGCTACGGGCGGCCCGCGTAGCAGGAAACATCGCCAGCCACGTCGAGCGTCACCCGGTCGCCGACCCTGACCTCACTCCCGCCGAGGCTTCGGGAGAACAGCGGTGGCAGACCGGGCACCTCGACCTGGACCAGCGCGTCGTGGCCGAAGTAGGTCTCATCGAGAACCGTGGCAATGACACGGTCCCCGGCGGTGCCATCGCCAGCTCTGATCGGACCATCCAGCGGACTCAGGCGGATCTGTTCCGGTCGGAGCAGGACCTGCACCGGTCCGCTGGTGGGGCCGCCTCGGGCAGCCAGCTCACCGAGCGCGGTCCGTACCCGCCCCTGGTGCACTTCACCCTCCAGCACGACAGCATCGCCGAGGAAGTTCGCCACCAGCAGGTCAGCCGGCTGGCTGTAGAGCTCCACGGGCGGGGCGGTCTGCACAATGCGCCCGTCCCGCATCACCGCAACCGCGTCACTCATGGACAACGCCTCCTCCTGGTCGTGGGTGACCAGGACGGCGGTGGCCCCGTCGGCCCGCAGCGCGGCACGGAGGTCAGCGCGGATCTCCCCACGCAGGGCGGCATCGAGAGCGTTGAACGGCTCGTCGAGCAGCACGAGCGACGGTCGGGGCGCAAGGGCCCGCGCGGCGGCGACCCGCTGCTGCTGGCCCCCGGAGAGCTCGTGCGGCATCCGGTCCCCGAGCCCCGCCAGGCCCACCAGCTCCAGCAGCTGCTCGACACGCCCGGAGCGGCGCGCCGACCGGGACAGTCCGTAGCCGACGTTGCGCGCCACCGACAGGTGCGGGAAGAGCGCGCCCTCCTGCGGTACGACGCCGATGCGCCGCTTCTCCGGCGGCAGGTGGGTGTCCTTGCGCTGTGGGCCGGCGCTCTCGACGACGCTGCCGGCGAGCCGGACTTCCCCCGCGTCAGCGCGATCGAACCCGGCGACGAGGCGCAGCAGAGTCGTCTTGCCGCAGCCGGACGGACCGAGCACGGATACCAGGGAACCTGACGGGACGGTCAGGTCCACCCCCCGAAGCACGTCGACCTGACCGAAGCGCTTGGTCAAGCCGGTGACACTCAGCTCGCTCATGCTGCCTCATCCGCCCGTGCCGACATCTCCGCGGCGCGCAGCCACCCGCCCGTCCGCCTACTCACAAGGTACGTCGGAACCGCCGACAGCAGCACGAGCAGGGCCGCATACGGGGCGGCAGCGGCGAAGGCACCCACCCCGGTCTCGGTCCACAGCTCGGTCGCCAGCGTGTCCACCCCCGTCGGGCGCAGCAGGAGCGTCGCGGGCAGCTCCTTCATGCAGGTCAGGAACACCAACGCCGCACCAGCCGCGATCCCGGGCGTGACCAGCGGCAGCGTGATCGTCCGCAGTACCTCGAAGGGCCCGCGACCCAGGGAGCGAGCCACGTCCTCCAGAGCGGGCGGTGCCTGCGCGGCGGAGGACCGTACCGCGCCAACTGCCAGCGGTAGGAACAGCACGGCGTAGGCCAGGATCACCAGAAGTGCCGTCTGGTAGAGCCCGTAGAACACCCGTACCGACAGGAAGACCAGGGACAGCGCCACCACAATGCCGGGAAGTGCATGACCTACGTACGTGGCTCGCTCGAGGAGGCGTGGCAGCAGCCGGTCCCCGTACCGCGCCACCAGCAGCCCGACCGGAGTCGCGAGGGCCACCGTGACGGCCGCGCCACCCAGGGAGAGCCCCACCGAGGAGACAGCCGCTGCAGAGATCTCGCTCAGCGGTGGCATCTGGGATCGGCCCCGTACCAGCCAGTACGCCAGGGCCGTCGCCGGAATACCCAGTGCCAGCGCCGCGACACCGCTCGCATAGCACGCCGCGGGAATGCGGAGCCGACCGAGACCATGGGCGCGGCCCTGGCGCGCTACGCCGGCGCCGAGGCGCGCGTACCTGGCTCGGCCGCGGGTCCTGGCCTCGCCCCACACGATGACCAGCGTTACTCCAGCCAGGACCAGTGCGAGGACCACGGCCGCCGTACGGTCGAAAGCCGCCTGGTACGACTGGAAGATCGCGAAGGTGAATGTCTCGTACCGCATCAGGGAGACTGCACCGAAGTCCGACAGCACGTAGAGCACCACCAGCAGCGCACCGGCGGCGATCGACGGCCGCATGCTGCGCACGGTGACGCGCCAGAACGTCGCCCACGGTCCGGCCCCCAGCGCCCGCGAGGCTTCTTCCATGGCCGGGTCCGCTCCGTGCAGGGCGGCCGCGACCGGGATGAACACGTACGGGAAGGAGCTCAAGGTCAGGACGGTCGCCGCGCCCAGGAACCCGGAGATCTCAGGTACGAGCGACAGCCAGGCATAGGCCGCGACGTAGGTAGGGATCGCCAGGGGCAGCGCTGACATCGTCCCCAGAAGTCGACGACCGGGCAGGTCGCTGCGGACGACCAGCCAGGCCAGGCTCACTCCCACCACCACGCACAGGGTGGTGACGACGGCCGCCAGCAGAAGTGTGTTCCCGAGGAGCTCCAGAAGCCGCGGCCGCAGCAGGACACGCTCCACGTCCTGCCACGCCGCCTGCCCGGCCCGGACGAACAGGTACACGAACGGCGTCAGCGCCACCGCGGCGGCCACCACCCCCGGCAGCACCAGGTACAGCGGCAACGGACCTGAGCTGCTGCGTACGCTGCGCAGGCTGCGAGCCCGCGAGTCCGACTCGTGCAGAGCCGGCGTCACAGCAGTCCGACCTCCTCCAGGAGCTGCTGGGTCTCGGCCAGCGAGTCCAGGTCGGAGAGATTGATGGCGGGCGGGTCAAGGTCGGCCAGCGCGGGGGCTCCCGCCGGACCCGGAATACCAGCGACGAGCGGGTACTCGAATACGTTGGTGACGAAGTAGTCCTGGGCGTCGGTCGAGAGCAGGTACTCGAGCAGGGCCAGCGCGCTGGCACCCTTGTTGGTTCCTTCGATGACTGCGGCTCCACTGACGTTGACCAGCCCGCCGACATCACCGGAGGCGAACGTGTGGTTCTGCGTCCGCAGCTCATCCACCCCGATCTCGGCTGCCTGCTCGTACACGTAGTAGTGGTTGGTGAGCGCCGTTTCCAGCTCGCCCGCCTCGATCGCCTGCACCATGGCGATGTTGTTGTCATAGGTGGCAGCGTCGTTGGCGACCATGCCGTCCAGCCAGTCGCGGGCGGCGTCCTCGCCGTCGAGTACACGCATCGCCGTGACGAACGACTGGAACGAGCCGTTCGCGGGTGCGATTCCGACCTTGCCCTGCCACTGCGGCTCAGTCATCTCGTAGGCCGACGCGGGGAGCT
Source organism: uncultured Actinomycetota bacterium (assembly GCA_963752715.1). Classification (GTDB taxonomy): domain Bacteria; phylum Actinomycetota; class Actinomycetes; order Mycobacteriales; family CAVVZQ01; genus CAVVZQ01. Next base: position 237,762 of record CAVVZQ010000007.1, read on the forward strand.
CGGACTCCGAGACGGTGTCCGGGTCGTAGGCCAGAACCCGAACGCGCCCGGTGACGCCCACCCACTGGCCCTCCTCAGAGCGGTACTCCTCCGGCACGAGCGCCAGCGTGTCCATCGGGAGATCGGCCGCGAGGCCTTCGGACTGGATCGCTCCCAGAGCCCCCGCGTCCTGGGACAGGAAGACGTCCGCGTCGGTACGGGACCCCTCCTCCTGCAGCTGGGCCGCCATCTCGGCGCTGCTGCCATAGCGGACCTCGACGTCGATGCCGGTCTGCGCCTCGAATGCCTCGAACACTCCTCCGACGAGGTTCTCGTTGCGTCCCGAGTAGACGACCAGCGACGCGTCCGGGTCGGCGTCCGCGGTCAGATCGGTCTCCACGGGCTCCTCGGAGCCGCAGGCGGAGAGGACGAGAACAGCGGCAGCCCCAAGTGCGCAGACAGCCGTACCTCTCAGGGGCCGACTCAGGGTCCGACTCTGGGGCCGGCGCAGCGACGGCGCAGCGACTGGCGCAGAGTCCGGCTCAGGGGGGCGCTCAGGGGCCGGGGACGGCGGGATGAATGTGACTGCAACGGAGAAGGCACTGTCGGCTCCAGTGGTTCGCAGGGCCGCATGACCCGAGGACTCTGTTGACTGTCAGTTGCGGGTTGACTGTCAGTTGCGGGTTGACTGTCAGGTAACGGCTGACCGTCAGGTAAGGCTAACCTAAGTCGGCCCCCGGTGGCCGCTCGTGTGCCAGATGTGACCGACGCCCCACAGCGGCGTGCCCTCAGATGCGGCGCGCCCAGAACCGCCCCCCGACCCGCTGCAGGTCGATGCGCATCGAGAAGCACTCGGAGAGGGTCTCGGGGGTCAGCGCCTCCTCGATCGGGCCTGCCGCCAGGACGCCGCCCTGCCGCAGCAGCAGCGCGTGCGTCATGCCCGCCGGTATCTCCTCGACGTGATGGGTGACCAGCACCAGGGCCGGAGCGTCAGGGTCGGCCACCAGCGTGGCCAGGCGGGCCACCAGGTCCTCTCGACCGCCGAGATCGAGGCCGGCCGCTGGCTCGTCCAGGAGCAGCAGCTCCGGGTCCGTCATGAGCGCCCGGGCAATCTGGACGCGTTTGCGCTCTCCCTCGGACAGAGTCCCGAATACCCGCTCCGCCAGGGCCCCCACGCCCCACCAGTCCAACAGGGCGCGGGCTCGGGCCTCGTCGGCGGCGTCGTAGCTCTCCCTGCCCCGCCCCAGAACCGCCCAGGCGGCGGACTGCACGGCGTCGACCGCCCGCTCCTCGGCCGGAAGGCGCTCCGCCAGCGCCGCGCTGGACAGCCCGATCCGGGGACGCAGCTCCCACACGCTGGTACGGCCCAGCCGCTCCCCCAGCACCCAGGCCTTCCCCGAGCTCGGCGGAAGCAGCGTTCCCGCGACACGCAGCGTCGTCGTCTTGCCCGCGCCGTTGGGGCCGAGCACCGCCCATCGCTCGTCGTCGTGCACGACCCAGTCCACACCGGAGATCAGGCGCGCCGCCCCGCGCCGCACCGTCACGTCCGAGAGCCGGATCACCTCGTCGGAGTCGAGATCGGGATCCACCTCGTCGAACGGAGAGACCGCGTCGAACGGAGAGACCGCGTCGAGGGGAGACACCGCGTCAAACGGATCGGGCACAGTGACATACAACCCTGACCGCGGCGTATTCGCAGCCCGAGCGGCTATCTCGGCCGCACATGGGGGACCATGGCGGGATGCGCCCCCTTCCCGACCGCACCTGGCCAGGAGCTCCGTTCCCGCTGGGCGCCACCTGGGACGGTGAGGGGACCAACTTCTCGCTGTGGAGCGAGGGAGCCGAGCGCGTCGAGCTGTGCCTGTTCCCCGGCACGGAGGAACCGGGGCCGGCGCTTGCCCGCTCCGAGGTTCGCTTGGAGCTCGAGGAGACGACGTACAACATCTGGCACGGGTACGTTCCCGGTGCCGGCCCCGGGCTGCGCTACGGCTACCGGGTGCACGGCCCGCACGACCTCTCGCAGGGGCTGCGCTTCAACCCGAACCGGGTCCTCGTCGACCCGTACGCCAAGGCGGTGGAGGGCCCCACGGTGCCGTCCGCCCCGCACTCCGCCCAGCTTCCGCACTCACCCCCGTCCCCCCCGTCGGTCGTCGTGCACGACATGTTCCCGTGGGGCCGCGAGCACCGGCCGAACACACCGCTTGCCGACTCGGTCATCTATGAGCTGCACGTACGTGGGTTCACGATGCGCCACCCCGACGTTCCCCCGGAGATCCGTGGCACCTACGCCGGACTGGCACACCCGGCGGTCGTCGACTACCTGGTCTCGCTGGGGGTCACCGCGGTCGAGCTGCTGCCGGTGCACCACTTCGTCACTGAGCCCCACCTGAGACGACGTGGACTGGTCAACTACTGGGGCTACAACACGCTCTCCTACTTCGCGCCCCACGCCCAGTACTCCTCCGCAGGGGCGCGGGGGCAGCAGGTGCGCGAGTTCAAGGCGATGGTGCGGACCCTGCACGCCGCCGGGATCGAGGTCATTCTCGACGTCGTCTACAACCACACCGCCGAAGGTGACGAGACCGGGCCGACGCTGAGCATGCGGGGTATCGACAACCGTGGGTACTACCGCCTCGACCCGAGTGACCCGTCGCGCTACCTGGACTACACCGGCTGCGGCAACACGCTCAACGCCCGTCAGCCGCACGTACTGCAGCTGATCACCGACTCGCTGCGGTACTGGGTACTGGACATGCATGTCGACGGGTTCCGGTTCGACCTCGCCTCCGCCCTGGCGCGTGAGCTGTACGACGTCGATCGGCTGGCGGCGTTCTTCGACGTGGTGCAGCAGGACCCGGTCATCAGCCAGGTGAAGCTGATCGCCGAGCCCTGGGACGTGGGGGCCGGGGGCTACCAGGTCGGCAACTTCCCCCCGCTGTGGACGGAGTGGAACGGCAAGTACCGCGACACCGTGCGCGACTTCTGGCGAGGGGCCACCAGCCTCGCCGACCTCGGCTACCGGCTGTCCGGGTCCAGCGACCTGTACCAGGCCGACGGGCGCCTGCCGTTCGCCTCGATCAACTACGTGACCTGCCACGACGGCTTCACACTGCACGACCTGGTCAGCTACGAGCACAAGCACAACGAGGCCAACGGCGAGCAGGGGCTCGACGGCAGCGACGACAACAGGGCCTGGAACTGCGGTGTGGAGGGTGAGACCGACGATCCCGCGGTACGGACGCTGCGCCGCCGTCAGCAGCGCAACCTGCTGGCCACCCTGCTGCTCTCCCAGGGGGTGCCGATGCTGCTGGCGGGGGACGAGCTGGACCGTACCCAGCGCGGCAACAACAACGCCTACTGCCAGGACAACGGGATCTCCTGGCTGGACTGGGAGCTCGGGGACGAGGCCGAGACCCTGCTGGCGTTCACCCGCCGCCTCATCCAGCTGCGCGCCCAGCACCCGGTGTTCCGACAGCGCTCGTTCTTCTCGGGCAGACCGGTGAACGGCGACCACGAGGTCAAAGACCTCGCCTGGTTCAACGCGACCGGCCAGGAGATGGCCGATGCCGACTGGCACTCCCCGCACATCACCACCTTCGGCATGTACCTCGACGGACGGGGGATTCGGACCCGTGATGCCCGAGGCGGACGGATGCACGACAAGACCTGGCTCGTGCTGCTGCACTCAGGTGACGAGCCGGCCCGGTTCCTCCTGCCGCCCGCGCCTTGGGGCTCGTCCTTCGTTCCCGTGATCGACACCGCGGCCGAGGACGGTCTTCCTGCCCCGGGACGGTCGCACCCCGCCCGTGGGGTGGTACCGATGGCGCCCCACTCGCTGGTGCTGCTGAGGGCGGAACGCACCTCCTGATCCGGGCGTGGACCCGTCGCAGCGCGCGGGTACGGTAGGCCCCGATGAGCACGACACCTGACTCCCCCGTCGGCAGCGCGGCTGCGACCGGGCAAGCCACCGGAGCTGCCAGCGGAGCTGCCACCGGGCCAGCCGCCGGGCCAGCCGCCGCGCGTCGGCCCAGCCGGCCCCGGCACCGTCCTCCGACCTGCGCTTCGGCATCACCGGCGTCACGCCAGTGGTCGAGTGTGGTCGCTACCCCGCCAAAGCGGTGGTCGACGAGTACGTGCCCGTCACCGCCACCGTCTTCCGCGAGGGTCACGACGCGGTGGGTGTGACAGTTGTGCTGGTCGACCCGGACGGCGCAGAGCACTCGGCTGTCCGCATGACGATCGACAACCCGGACACGCAGCACTGGACGGCCGTTGTGGTGCCCGACCGGGTCGGGACCTGGTCCTTCCGGGTGGAGGCATGGAGCGACCCGTTCGCCACCCTGACCTCGGCGCTGCAGAAGAAGCTCGACGCCGGTCAGGGGCCGGAGGACCTGGCCAACGACATCGAGGACATGGCCCGCGTCCTGGACCGGGGCGCTCAGAGCGTGCCCGTCCAGTTCCGCTCCCTCGTCGAGGAAGCCGCCGCCACGCTGCGGCACGAGACACTGCTGCTGACGCGGCGAGTGGCCCCGGTGCTCTCCCCCGAGATCCAGAGCCTGCTCACCGAGCACCCGGTGCGAGACCTGGTGACTCCCGGCGAGACCTATCCGATCTGGGTGGACCGGCGACGTGCCCTGTTCAGCGCCTGGTACGAGTTCTTCCCGCGTTCCGAGGGCGCGGTCGTGCCCTCGCCCGGCTCGCCGGAGAGACCCCGGTCGGGCACCTTCCGTACCGCTGCGGAGCGCCTGCCCGCGGTCCGGGAGATGGGCTTCGACGTCGTGTACCTCCCCCCGATCCACCCGATCGGGAAGATCAACCGCAAGGGTCCCAACAACACGCTGGTGGTCGGGCCGTATGACGTCGGGTCGCCCTGGGCGATCGGGTCCGACGAGGGCGGCCACGACGCGGTTCACCCGGACCTCGGCACGATCGACGACTTCGACTTCTTCGTGGCCCGAGCAGGCGAGCTCGGCCTGGAGGTGGCGCTGGACCTGGCGCTGCAGGCGGCACCGGACCATCCGTGGGTCACCGAGCATCCGGAGTGGTTCACGGTCCGCCCCGACGGCACCATCGCCTACGCGGAGAACCCCCCGAAGAAGTACCAGGACATCTACCCGATCAACTTCGACCGTGACCCCCAGGGGATCTACCACGAGGTGCTGCGGGTCGTTCGCTACTGGATGGACCACGGGGTGCGGATCTTCCGCGTGGACAACCCGCACACCAAGCCCGTGAACTTCTGGCAGTGGCTCATCGCCGAGGTCCAGGCCACCGACCCGGACGTGCTCTTCCTGGCCGAGGCCTTCACCAAGCCGGCCATGATGCAGGGGCTGGGCAAGCGGGGTTTCTCGCAGTCCTACACCTACTTCACGTGGCGGACGGCGAAGTGGGAGATCGAGGAGTACGGGCGCGAGCTCGCCGAGCAGACGGCGGACTACATGCGGCCGAACTTCTACGTGAACACCCCGGACATCCTCCACGCGTCCCTGCAGTACGGCGGTCCCCCGATGTTCAAGATCCGGGCCGTGCTGGCAGCCACGATGGTCCCGTCGTGGGGCGTCTACGCGGGGTACGAGCTCTACGAGCACGTCGCCGTGAAGGAGGGCAGCGAGGAGTACCTCGACAGCGAGAAGTACCAGCTGCGGCCCCGCGACTGGGACGCCGCGGACCGCTCAGGACAGACCCTTGCTCCGTACCTGCGCCGCCTCAACCACATCCGCAGCATGCATCCCGCTCTGCACTGGCTGCGCAACCTGCGGTTCCACCACGCCGACGACGAGGCGGTGATGTGCTACTCCAAGCGCGACCCAGCTTCGGGGGACACGGTGATCGTGGTGGTGAACCTGGACTCGCACCACACCAAGGAGTCGTGGCTCCACCTGAACATGCCCGAGCTGGGGATGGACTGGCACCAGCGGTTCCGGGTGCACGACCTGTTCACCGGATCCGACTGGGACTGGGGCGAGCACAACTTCGTACGCCTGGACCCGGGCTGGGAGCCGGCCCACATCCTCAGCGTGCAACCGTACGGCTGAGGTCGCAGCGATGGACGGGCAGGACATGGGGGCGGTGCCCGGTCACCGGCGCGACTTCATCCCCGGGGAGGCGCTGCTGCCGGGCAAGTCCCACGACCCGCGCTGGTACAAGCGCGCGGTGTTCTACGAGGTGCTCGTCCGTGGGTTCCAGGACTCCAACCACGACGGCACCGGTGACCTGCGCGGCATCATCGAGCGGCTCGACTACCTGCAGTGGCTCGGCATCGACTGCATCTGGCTGCTTCCCTTCTACAGCTCGCCGCTGCGCGACGGCGGCTACGACATCTCCGACTACTTCGCGGTGCTGCCGGAGTACGGCGACGTGGGCGACGTCGTCGCGCTGATCGACGCCGCGCACGCGCGCTCGATCCGGGTGATCGCCGACCTGGTCATGAACCACACCAGCGACGCCCACCCGTGGTTCCAGGCCTCCCGGTCCGACCCGGACGGGGAGTACGGGGACTTCTACGTCTGGTCCGACAGCAACGAGCGCTACCCCGACGCACGGATCATCTTCGTCGACACCGAGAAGTCGAACTGGTCCTGGGACCCGGTACGGGGTCAGTACTACTGGCACCGCTTCTTCAGCCACCAGCCGGACCTCAACTACGAGAACCCCGCCGTTCAGGAAGCCATGCTCGCGGTGCTGCGTTTCTGGCTGGACCTCGGGCTCGACGGCTTCCGCCTCGACGCCGTGCCGTACCTGTTCGAAGAGGAGGGCACCAACTGCGAGAACCTCCCCCGCACCCACGAGTTCCTGCGAAAGGTACGACGGGAGGTCGACGCCAGCTACTCGGACCGGGTCCTTCTCGCCGAGGCCAACCAGTGGCCCGGCGACGTGGTGCAGTACTTCGGTGACCCGTCCGTCGGCGGCGACGAGTGCCATATGGCCTTCCACTTCCCCCTCATGCCGAGGCTGTTCATGGCACTGCGGCGGGAGCAGCGCTACCCCGTCTCGGAGATCCTGGCTCAGACGCCGGAGATCCCCGGAGACGCCCAGTGGGGAATCTTCCTGCGCAACCACGACGAGCTGACGCTCGAGATGGTCACTGACGACGAGCGCGACTACATGTACGGGGAGTACGCCGGCGACCCCCGGATGCGCGCCAACATCGGCATCCGCCGCCGGCTCGCCCCACTGCTGGAGAACTCCCGCGACCAGCTGGAGCTGCTCACCGCGCTCTTGCTGAGCCTGCCCGGGTCGCCAGTGCTCTACTACGGCGACGAGATCGGGATGGGCGACAACATCTATCTCGGAGACCGTGACGGGGTCCGTACGCCCATGCAGTGGTCGCCGGACCGCAACGGCGGGTTCTCCCGGGCCGACCCGCAGCGTCTGTTCCTGCCCCTGGTCCTGGACCCCGTGTACGGATACCAGGCGCTCAACGTGGAGGCACTGGAGCGCCAGCAGCACTCGCTGCTCAGCTGGACGCGTCGCATGATCGAGGTGCGCAAGCGCCACGCGGCCTTCGGGCTGGGCGACTACGCGGAGGTTCGCTCCAGCAACCCCAGCGTGCTGGCGTTCCTGCGCGAGTACACCGTTCCCGGTGACGACGAGGTGCTGCCGGCTCCGCCCGCGGACAGCCCGGTCGGCCCGGGCACCTCGAGCAGCCAGGACCTCGTACTGTGCGTGAACAACTTCAGCCGATTCCCCCAGCCGACCGAGCTCGACCTGCGGCGATTCGTCGGCTCCACCCCCTGGGAGCTCACCGGCAACGTGCCCTTTCCGGAGATCGGACAGCTGCCGTACCTTGTCACGCTTCCCGGTCACGGCTTCTACTGGTTCCGGATATCCGAGACAGGGGATCACCCGTGAGGTCGTCTACACAGCCAGACCAGCCGGATCAGCAGGCTCAGCAGACCCAGCAGGACCCAGCAGACCCAGCCAACGCTGTCGGCCCAGCCGGCCCTGCTCGGGGAGCACCTCGACGCCACACTCGAGGCGCTGCGGCTGTGGCTCCCGCAGCAGGAGTGGTACGTCGGAGGGCCTGCGGCGCCGCAGCACCTCGAGATCGTGCATGCCGCCGTCCTCCGTGACGACGACCCCGTACTCGTGGATCTCGTCGTCGACTCCGACCCCAGCGGTGACGCCCGAGCCCTCTACCAGCTGCCGCTGGCATGGCGCAGCGACGCCACCGCGACCCCTCCCCCGCCCGCCACCGGAGCGAGTGTCGGCGTCGTCGGCGGCCGCCATCTGTACGACGCCACAGAGGACCCTGAGCTCATGACCTGGGTGCTGAGCCGCTTCGCCGAGGGCGCAGTCGTCGCCGGCGTGCAGTTCAGCCCGGGCCCCGGGGCTGTGATGGGGGTCGGCGACCCTCCGCTGAGCCAGACGACCCCGCAGCGCAACACCTCGGTGCTGTTCGGAGAGTGCTGCATCCTCAAGTTCTACCGGCGCCTCGACGTCGGACCGAACCCGGAGATCGAGCTGCTGCGGGCCCTGGCCGAGGCCGGCAACATGCAGGTCCCCACACCGCGGGGCGCGATGCACACGGAGACCCCGCTCGGGCCGGTAGACCTGGCCAGCCTCGAGGAGTTCATTCCCAGCGGGACCGATGGCTGGCGGATGGCCTCCGCGAGCGTGCGCGATCTGTATGCCGAGGGCGACCTCTACGCCGAGGAGGTGGGAGGCGACTTCGCCGCGGAGGCGTTTCGGCTCGGGGAGGTGGTGGCGGGTATGCATCACGATCTGGTCGCCACTCTGGGGTCGGACACGCTCGCGCCGGCAGGGGTCGCGGACCGCATCGGGCGCGCACAGCACCGCCTGGAGCAGACGGCAGCGGAGGTTCCCGCCGTCGCGGAGCTACTGGACCCGCTGATGGCGGAGCTGGAGGCTGCGCGCAGCGCTGCCGAGGAGATCCCGATCCAGCGGATTCACGGGGACATCGACCTCACCGAGGTGCTCCGTACGCTGCGGGGCTGGGTTCTGATCGACTTCGAGGGTGACCCGCGACTTTCGCTGGCCGAGCGCCGCAGGATGCGCTCCCCGATGCGGGACGTCGCCGGGTTGCTCCGGAGCCTCGACTACGCCGCCCGCCACATGCTGATCGGGCTGACGGGTGACAACAGACTGGCGGTCCGGGCCGGCGACTGGATCACGAGAAACCGCGAGGCACTGCTCTCCGGCTATCAGAAGGTACGTCCTGTTTCCGATGCAGAAGTCCGTATCCTGCGGGTTCTCGAGCTTGACAAGGCTGTTGGAGAGGCACTTCACGAGGCCCGATATCGTCCGTCATGGCTGAGTGTGCCAATGGGGTACCTCGAGGAGCACGAGGAGCGCAGAGATGCCTGAGTCGACCCGCAAAGACATGTCAGGGATCTCCGCCGAAGAACTCGACCGCCTCGCGGGCGGGGCCCATCACAACCCGCACAGCCTGCTGGGCAGCCACAGCGTCGCGGGCGGGACAGCAATCCGTACCCTGCGACCGGGGGCGCGAGAGGTCACCCTGCTGCTCGGCGAGCAGCGCATGCCGATGGACCGCGTCCACGACGTCGGCATCTTCTCTGTCCATGTGCCCAGCGAGGTCGGGGACTATCGCCTCGAGGTCGCCTACGACCAGGGGTCAGTGACTGTCGACGACGGCTACCGGTACCTGCCCACGCTGGGCGAGGTGGACCTTCACCTGATCGGCGAGGGACGCCACGAACGGCTGTGGGAGGTCCTCGGAGCGCACGTCCGGACGTACGAGTCCCTGGCAGGCCCGGTGGCAGGGGTGTCGTTCGCCGTCTGGGCGCCCAACGCGCAGGGGGTGCGGGTCACCGGCGACTTCGACTGGTGGACCGGTACCGGCAACCCGATGCGTTCGATGGGCAGCTCGGGCGTGTGGGAGGTGTTCATCCCCGGGCTGTCGGCTGGATCCACGTACAAGTACCGGATCCTGGGCCGGGACGGCGTCTGGCGCGACAAGATCGACCCGGTCGGGTCGTACATGGAGGTTCCCCCGGCGACGGCCAGCATCGTCTGGGAGTCCGGCTACGAGTGGTCGGACTCCGACTGGCTGTCCCAGCGGGCGCAGCGCCAGTGGCACGCCGAACCGATGAGCGTCTACGAGGTCCACCTCGGCTCCTGGCGGGAGGGCTTGTCGTACCGGGACATGGCCGACCAGCTGGTGTCGTACGTCAAGGACCTCGGCTACACCCACGTGGAGTTCATGCCGGTCGCCGAGCACCCGTTCGCCGGATCCTGGGGCTACCAGGTCAGCGGCTACTACGCCCCGACCTCCCGGTTCGGAAACCCCGACGACTTCAAGTTCCTCGTGGACCGCTTCCACCAGGAGGGCATCGGAGTCATTGTCGACTGGGTGCCCGCGCACTTCCCCAAGGACGAGTGGGCTCTCGGCCGCTTCGACGGCACGCCACTGTACGAAGCCGCCGACCCGCGGCGCGGTGAGCACCCGGACTGGGGAACCTTCGTCTTCGACTTCGGGCGGAGCGAAGTCCGCAACTTCCTCGTCGCCAATGCGAACTACTGGCTGGAGGAGTACCACATCGACGGGCTGCGGGTGGATGCGGTGGCATCCATGCTGTACCTGGACTACTCGCGTGAGGCGGGCGAGTGGCTGCCGAACATCTACGGCGGCCGGGAGAACCTGGATGCGGTCGCGTTCCTGCAGGAGACGAACGCCACGGTCTACAAGACCCACCCCGGCGTCGTGATGATCGCCGAGGAGTCGACGGCGTGGCCCGGGGTCACCAGACCGACCCACGTGGGCGGCCTGGGCTTCGGGTTCAAGTGGAACATGGGCTGGATGCATGACTCGCTCACCTACGTCAGCAAGGACCCGATCTACCGGCAGTACCACCATCACCAGATGACGTTCTCGATGATGTATGCGTACTCGGAGAACTTCGTCCTGCCCATCAGCCATGACGAGGTGGTCCACGGGAAGGGGTCGCTGGTCGGCAAGATGCCCGGGGACCGCTGGAAGCAGCTGGCTAACCTCCGCGCGTTCCTCGCGTACATGTGGGCGCACCCCGGCAAGCAGCTGTTGTTCATGGGGAGCGAGTTCGCCCAGAGCGCGGAGTGGAACAGCGAGGCGTCACTGGACTGGTGGCTGCTGGACTTCGACGAGCACAAGGGGGTGCAGCGCCTGGTGACGGAGCTCAACCGGGTCTACAAGGAGTCGCCAGCACTCTTCACCCGCGACATCGAGTCCGAGGGCTTCGCGTGGATCGACGCCAACGACGTCCAGAACAACACGTTCTCGTTCCTGCGCTGGGGCTCGGACGGCTCAGCGGTGGCATGCGTGACCAACTTCGCAGGGGAGCCTCACGACCACTACCGGCTCGGCCTGCCGTTCGCCGGCACATGGCAGGAGGTACTCAACACCGACGCCGTGGAGTTCGGCGGCTCAGGAGTCGGCAACATGGGCTCGGTCGAAGCCATCGAGGAGAGCTGGCACTGGCAGCCCGCCTCGACGACGATGCGGGTACCGCCGCTGGGGTCGGTCTGGCTGCGTCACCCGGGCCGGGGATAACCCCGTCGGTGTACGGGCACCCACAGCCCGTACTGGTGCACCGGGATCTGAATCGGAGGATCATGTAGCCAGGGAGGGCGCCATGCCCGCCGCCGTTTCTGGAGCCCCGCGATGACCGACAACCAGCACCCTGAGCCGCACGATCCGTGGGAGGAAGGACAGTCCCCGGGTCAGCCCCAGAACCCTGGGCAGCCCCCGTACGGTGGGCAGCCGGGGTACGGCGGTCAGCCCGGATATCCCGGGCAGGGTGGCTTTCCCGGGCAGCCCGGATATCAGGGACAGGGTGGCTTTCCCGGGCAGGGCGGCTTTCCCGGGCAGCCCGGATATCGGGGACAGGGTGGCTTTCCCGGGCAGGGCGCATACCCCGCTCAGCCCGGCCCGTACGGCTACTACCCATCACCGCGCGAGCTACAGATCGGGATGTGGGCTCACCTGGCGCCGCTTCTCGCGGGCATCGGGATATCGATCCTGTCGAGCCTCAGTGGGGGTCTGCTTGGGCTGCTCGCGCTCTTCATCTGGGTGATACCGCTGGTCATCCGCGAGAACATGAGCCGCCAGTCCCCGTATATCCGGTGGCACGCCACAGAGTCGCTGAACTTCCAGCTGACCCTGCTCGGCGCCTTCATCATCAGCGGAATCCTGATCTTCGTGCTGATCGGCATCCTGTTGATGGCGGCAGTAGGGATCTTCGCCCTGGTCGTGCTGATCATCGCGACCATGAAGGCCAACCAGGGCGCGTGGTACCGGTATCCGTTGTCGATACGGTTCGTGAAGTAGACCGCCCCGCCGGGCAAGACGGGCACGACAGCGCCCGCGCAGGCGTCAACCACGGAACGGCGCAACCCCACAACGGCCCCAGCAACGGCCCAACCACAACGGCCCCAGACCACAACGGCCCAGCCCAGTAGCCGTTCAACCCTGAACCGCTCAGGCAAGACCGCTAAGGCTCGACTGCTGAGGCCCCGCAACCGCTAGGCCCGCAACCGCTCAGGCCCCGCAACCGCTCAGGCCGCTGCTGGCTCAGGCCCACTCGCAGCCGGGCCCGCTTCTGGCCGGGATCGGCGCCACCACTGATCCGGTGCCGGCGGCGGAGCGTGCCCTGCACCCAGAACCCCGAGCGCCAGCGCGGGTGTCGCGAACTCTGGCAGCCCGTCGGAGGCGACGCGGACCAGCCACCCGTCGTGATGAACCCTCCGATGGTGGTGCGCGCAGAGCATGACGAGATTTTCGAGTGAGGTCGCGCCGCCGTTGGCCCAGTGGACGATGTGGTGGGCCTGGCACCAGGAGGGCGGGCGATCGCAGCCGGGGAAGGCGCACCCTCCGTCGCGCGCCACGAGCGCCCGTCGGATGGCGGGGGGCACGGTGCGTGAGGCACGACCGACGTCCAGCGGCTGACTCTCCCCACCCATCACGATCGGGACCACCCGGGCGTCGCAGGCGAGGCGCCTCGCGGTCGCCACGCTGATCGCGCCCACCTGGTCCAGCAACGCTCCTCCCTTGGCGACCGCATCGGTAAGGGTCTCCAGCGCGGCGGTGAGGGCCAGATGGGGTCGCTCGCCACCCTCGACAGGGAGCTCGCCGCGATCCATGGCATGCTCAGCCAGCGCAACAAGGGCATCGGCGCGCCGCTGGGCGGCGCTGCGCGGGTCGACTCCTTCGACCTCGCTGTAGGGACGCGGCGCAGCCAACGGGTCCAGCGCGGTGATCAACGTGGCCGCACTCTCAGGGTCCAGTCGCCCGTACACCTTGACCCCGCCATCGTCGAGACGGGACCAGGTGAACTCTCGGCGAGCCCTCGCCCGCCTCTCTGCGTCCTCAGGCTTCTTGCCATCGGGATCAAGCCCAGCGAGAAGGTGCCGGCCGATCCGGGCGGTGTCCGCCGGGTCGAACTTGCGTGCCGCGTCCAGCAGCGTGTCCACCGCCCAGGCCCAGGTCTCCGGCTCCGTATCGGGTGGGACTTGCCGGAGGACCGTGACCATCACCTGCGCGTGGTCCTTGCTGATCTCCCCGTGTGCCAGCGCGGCGGCTGCCTCGGGGCAGAGTCGAGGCAGCTCGGCTGCCAGCCGCGCCTCCTTCGCGGCCTCCCGAGGCCGCCAGCGGAGCCGATGCCTCAGCAGACCGATGGCGCTAGTGGACCCGCTGTCATCCACCAGGCCGCGGGAGTCCACCTCCACGAGCACGGGCAGCCGTACGGCCTCCAGCATGCTTGCTGCCCGGTCCAGGCAGGCGAGCGTCGGCAGCAGGTCGGAGTCCGGGACTTGCCACAGGTTCACCTCTTGGAGCTTCGCGGCAGCAGAGAGCATGGCCCCGAGCTGTCGGGACAGATTCTCATCGCTCACATCCGACGGCAGGCAGTCGTTTGCGCGATGATTGTCGGCAGCGGGCCCAAGAATCGGGGAACTCACTTGATCTTCCTCGGGAGGCCTGCTTGTGGGCGTCTGAGCGGCTTCTGGAGGCCGCCCTGCTTCTGAATCTTCCATGACGAGAGCGTACGGAACCACTACGACAAGAATGGTTCGTGTCTCTCCGGCACACTCATTTCTGTGGATACTCCGAGTAACGTCCAAGATATCCACAGAAATGACTCAGAACCCACCGATCTGTCATACCCCTGAGGTAGTGCACCCGAGCCGCTCACCTGCCGTGTGGCTGGTGGCATGGGCTCCGCATGGGCCCGACATGGACATCCAGCGGGGAAAGAACGATCTGCCGCACAGCGCGGACGAGGCCGCGCCTAGCTGCCGCCGAGATCCCGGACGAACGGCACGGTCACCTCCGACACGCCCCCTATCGTGACCGACGCCAGCGCGAGTGCCTCGCGTACGGGGGGGTAGTGCGGGTTGGGAACCGCGACCACCGTCATCCCAGCGGCGTGTGCCGCCCGAATACCGTTCGAGCTGTCCTCGACCGCCACACAGTCAGTGGGCGGTACGCCGAGCTGACCTGCGGCGGCAAGGTACACGTCGGGCGACGGCTTGCCCTTGGCGGTCTCCTCGCTGCTCACCACCGCCGAGAAGAGCCGGTCGAGCCCAGTCGAAGCCAGGACCGCGTCGATGATCGGGCGAGCGGACGAGGATGCCAGACCCAGCGGCCACACCTGCGCCAGCGCCTCCACGCAGGTCAGGGCACCCGGCAGCAACGGAGGGTCGTCCGAATAGGCGGCCAGCACCCCGTCGACCACCTCCTGTGCCGCCCGCTCCGCACTCATCGGCAGGCCGACGACCTCCACCAGGTAGGACGACCACTCCGGAGTGGACATGCCCATCATCGCGTGGCTGGCGGCGTCCGGCCACGCTCGGCCGTGGTCCGCGGCCAGCCTCTGCCGTACGTCGTCCCACACCTGCTCGGAGTCGAGCAGCACACCGTCGAGGTCGAAGACCACGGCCCGTACGGTCACAGCGCCTCCACCTCCTCGCCCGGCGGCCGGCTGCGCCTCATGTGCCACCGGTTCCCGACCCATATCAGCGTCCCCAGGCCCAGCAGCAGGGCTGCTCGAAGGTAGACCGTCCCGGGACGGTCCGCCAACGGGCTGGCCAGGGCCAGGCAGGTCACAGCCCCGAGCCAGGGGACCCACGTCGGCGCTTGGTAGCTGTCGTGCTCCACCGCGGTGCGCCGCAGGACCAGCACAGAGATGTTGACCGCGGCGAACACCAGCAGGATCAGGAAGACCGTCGTCTCAGCAAGCGCGCTGAGATCGCCCGTCAGGACCAGGGACGCCGCGAGACCGACGGTGGCCGCGATTGCCACGTACGGGGTCTGTCGACCGCCCACGCGACCCAAGGCGGCCGGCACGATGCCCTCCGAAGCCATGCCGTAGACCAGCCGCGATGCCATCAGCATGTTGATCAGGGCCGTGTTGCCCACCGCCAGCAGCGCAATGAGCGCGAACAGCTTCGGTGGGAACTCCAGCCCTGCCACCTTCACGACCTCGAGAAGCGGACCGCTGGACTCAGCCAGCACCGCCGGGCTGACCAGCATCGTCGAGGTGAACACGACGGCGAGGTACACCGTCCCGGTGATGGCGAGGCCGAGGAAGAGCGCCCGAGGGAAGTCACGCCGCGGGTTGCGGCACTCCTCGGCCAGGTTCACGGAGTCCTCGAAGCCGAGCAGTGCGTAGAACGCCAGCGCCGTCCCGCCCAGGATGGCGAACCAGGCTGTCCCGGAGGTGTCGAGCTCGAGCGCCCGCGACGGTTCCCCCTCTCCCGTGGCCAGCGCGTACCCCCCGATGGCGATGATGACGAAGAGTCCGGTCGCCTCCACCACCGTCAGGATGATGTTGACCTTGATGGACTCGGAGATGCCGATGAGGTTCACCGCAGTGATCAGACCCAGGAAGCCCAGCGCAGCGAGGGCCACCGGCACCGTGATGAACTCGGCAAGGTAGTTGCCGCCAAAGGCACGGGCCGCCGCAGCCGCAGACGTCACGCCGGACATCAGCACCGTGAAGGCGATCATGAAGGTCAGGAACGGCGTGTGGAACGCACGGTTGACGTACAGCGCCGCCCCCGCGGCCCGCGGGTACCGACCGACCAGTTCCGCGTACGAGGCTGCCGTCAGGGCAGCCAGGCAGAACGCCAGCAGGAACGGCAGCCACGCGGCACCGCCGACCTTGTCCGCGACGCGCCCGGTCAGGGCGTAGATCCCGGCCCCGAGGATGTCTCCGACGATGAAGAAGACGAGCGCTACCGGGCCGATCGACCGCCGCAGCGCGGTGGCCTGCTGTCCCGGAGGGCCGGCGGCCATGGCTCAGAACAGCGCGTTCGTCAGGTCCCTGCGAGCCTTGACGACCACCGGGTCGTCCGGCGGGAGCAGTTCGGCGAGCTCGACGAAGTGGTCACGTGCCCGGTCGCGGTCCTCGCCCCGGAACCGCCGGACTGCGTCCACCAGGACCTGGAGCGCCGGCTCGACCTGGCCGCGGGCGAGCAGCGCGTCCGCCGCCACGAGCTGAGCGGTGACGTTGTCGGGCTCCGCCTTCGCATTTGCGGCTGCGACCGCGGGGTCCACGCCCCGGACGCGACTGAGAAGGCGCACCATCACCAGGCCGCCCTTCGCAGCGGGATCGGCCGGCTGGGACGCCAGAACAGCCTCGAAGGCCTTCTCCGCGGCGTCGAGGTCACCCCGCTGGAGTGCTTCCTCAGCCTCAGCAAGCTTCGGGTCGAGCTCGGGAGCCGCGGGTCCGTCACCGATGCCGGACTGACCTGCGGCCTGCAGGACGGCGGCCACGAACTGCCGAACCTGGTCCTCGGGCAGAGCCCCGGCGAATCCCTGCATGAGCTGGCCGCCGATCGCCGCCATCACTGTGGGGATGCTCTGAATCTGCAGCTGTCCGGAGACGCCAGGGTTGGCGTCCACGTCCATCTTGGCCAGCACCCAGCTCCCGTTCGCCTCCTGGGCCAGCTTCTCCAGCACCGGGCTGAGCTGCTTGCACGGTCCGCACCACTCAGCCCAGAAGTCCACGATGACCGGGGTCTGCCGGGAACGTTCCACGACCTCCGCCACGAACGTCGCGTCGGTGACGTCGAACACGGCGGCCCCGTTCGGTGCGGGTGCGCCGGAGCCGTGATCAGGCCCCGCCCCGCCACCGGAGGTGTCCGCCCCGGCCGACGGGGCCGAGGTCGGTGCCGAGGGTCGCTGGGCGAGGCTGCTGAGATCTACTGCCCCTGCGAAGGCGGCGGAGTGCAGCGCCGCCTCCCGCGGGTCCATGCCCCCGCCTCCGCCGCGACCACTGGGGCCTCCCGGGCCTCGTCGGCCGCCTCCGCCCATACCCATGCCGGCGCCCATGCCGGGGTGTCCCATCGCTCCTCGCATGCACACAGTCTCCCATCAGTCGCGCGCAACCGTAGAGTCGAGACGTGAGCCAGGTCGAGACTCTCGAACGTGCCTTCCCGAAAGCTGTGAGCCTGCCGCGCTACGTGGAGCGCACCCGGCGCGCTCTGCGCGCCCATGGCTTCACAGCACGCAACACCCTGCCCCTGCTCGGCGCGTGCCGGGACGAGCTGTCTGTGGGGATCTTCACCGAAGTGAACGCGCAATGGGGCGCACCCTTCGAGCTCATGACGGTCGCCGGACTGCCCACGTACGGACGGACGGCCCTGGGCGCGGCCGCCCAGCACATTCCCGACAGTGACGGCCCGCCCCGGATGGTGGCCATCATGACGACCCACATCGGGATCGACCGGGAGGGCCGCATCGGATGGTGCGGCCGTCCCGGACAGAGCGAGCCGACCACTGCCTGCGGAGCGCTGGCGGTCTTCCGCGGGGAGCTTGCAGCGGGCCGGCGGGACACCCGGTTCGACCCCTCCGACGTGGAGATGAGCCTGCTTCGGGCACGCCTGCTGCCCATGATTCCCGACGGAGACGTGCCGGCCTTCGAGGACCTCACCCGTACTGTTCGCGACGTCATCGCCACAGACTTCCCCTCGGCCGTGGCGCCGGTCCTGGAAGGCACTGGCACCCTGCTCGCCGTGTTCACAGCCATCGTCGTGCACGGGTCGCATGGGCGGGACTGGGTGGAGCCCGGAAGTGCCGTCCTGTACGCACCTGGCGAGACGGTCGGGCTCGAGCTCGACTAGGTGGGTGACCCTGTGACCCACTCCGCGGGCGCGGTGGATCTCGCCGCCCTGGCGGACTCCATCGACCGGCGTCTGTCCGAGCAGGGCGACCAGACCCGCGCAGCCGCTGAACGCCGGTATCTCAAGAGCAGCCTGGTGCACTACGGCGTTCGGGTCCCGGACACCCGGCGGACTGTCCGCGCCGCGCTCGCGGAGCACACCCCGCTGGACCGGGCGGAGGCCATCGAGCTGGTCCTGCTGCTGTGGGACGGGGTGTTCGAACGGCGCCGGGCGGCGCTGGAGGTGCTCGTCGGTCACGCCGGCCAACTCGAGCCCGAGGACCTCCCCCTGGTGGCGGACCTGGCACGGCAGGCACGCACCTGGGCCCTGGTGGACGAGCTCGCGATCTCGGTGGCCGGCACCGTGCTGGCGTCCCGCCCCGACGACCCGCAGGTGCGCGCGACGCTGCGTCGGTGGTCTCAGGACGAGGACTTCTGGGTACGCCGCTGCGCCCTGCTGGCGCCGCTGCGTGTGCTGCGCTCTCTGCCCCGTGAACCCGCGCCGCTGACTCCCACCCAGGCAGCCGTGCTCTCGGAGTGGGACCGCTGCTCCGAGGCGATGGTGGACGAGAAGGAGTTCTTCATCCGCAAGGCGATCGGATGGGTGCTGCGGGAGGTGTCCAAGGGCCGCCCCGACTACGTGCGGGAATGGCTCGAGCGCTTCGGCGACCGGGCGTCCGGGGTCACCCGACGCGAGGCAGTGAAGTACCTGCCCGCGTCGTAACTCGAGCGACTCGCTTCGCTACAGCCGCGCGGGCTCCCGGTACTCGCCCCACTCGGCGCGCAGCGCGTCGCAGATCTCACCCAGGGTTGCCTCGGCGCGAGCAGCCTCCAGCATCGGCTCCACCAGGTTGCCCTCGGTCCGGGCGACCTGCGCCATGCGGGCCAGCGCTGCCCGTACCGCTGCGGCGTCCCGCCCGGCACGCCGCTCGGACAGCAGTGCCACCTGCGACCGCTCCACCTCGTGCGAGATGCGGAGGATGTCGAGCTCGTCCTCCTCGATCCCCTCGGCGTGCACAGTGACACCGACCTGGTGCTTGTCCCCCTTCTCCAGCGCGCGCTGGTAGGCGAAGGCCGCGTCGGCGATCTCGGAAGAGAACCAGCCCTCCTCGATCCCGTGCAGGATGCCGCTGGTCATGGGTCCGATCGGGTGATCCACCTCATCGCCGCCACCCATCGACCTGATGGTGGAGAAGATCGCTTCGGCCTCGGCCTCCAGGCGGTCCGTGAGCTCCTCGACGTACCAGGAGCCGCCCAGCGGGTCGGCCACGTTCGTCACGCCGGTCTCCTCGGCGATGACCTGCTGGGTTCGGACGGCGATCTGGGCTGCCTTCTCGCTGGGCAGTGCCAGCACCTCGTCCAGCGCGTTGGTGTGCAGCGAGTTGGTGCCGCCGAGCACGGCGGCCAGTGCCTCGATCGCCGTACGGACGACGTTGTTCTCCGGCTGCTGGGCGGTCAGGGACACGCCCGCGGTCTGGGTGTGGAAGCGCAGCCACTGCGCCCGGGGCGTCTTCGCGCCGTACACCTCGCGCATCCAGCGCGCCCAGATGCGGCGTGCCGCGCGGAACTTGGCGATCTCTTCGAAGAAGTCGATGTGCGCATCGAAGAAGAACGACAGGCCGGGCGCGAAGGAGTCCACATCCAGCCCACGAGACAGTCCCAGCTCGACGTAGGAGAAGCCGTCGGCGAGGGTGAAGGCCAGTTCCTGGGCGGCTGTGCTGCCTGCTTCGCGGATGTGGTACCCGGACACCGACAGCGGCTTGTAGCGCGGGATGGTGGCGTCGCAGTACGCCATGAGGTCACCGATCAGCCGCATGTGCGGCTCCGGCGGGAAGATCCACTCCTTCTGGGCGATGTACTCCTTGAGGATGTCGGTCTGAAGAGTGCCGTCGAGAGTCGAGATGTCCGCACCCTGGCGCTCCGCGGCGACGAGGTACATGCAGAAGACCGGTACGGCCGGTCCGCTGATCGTCATCGACGTGGTGACCTGGTCCACCGGTATGCCTGAGAAGAGCAGGTCCATGTCGGCGGCGGAGTCCACCGCGACCCCGCAGTGGCCGACCTCGCCCAGGCTGCGCGGATCGTCGCTGTCGCGGCCCATCAGGGTCGGCATGTCGAAGGCGACGGAGAGCCCACCGCCGCCGGCAGCCAGGATCATCTTGTAGCGCTCGTTGGTCTGACGGGCGTTGCCGAAGCCGGCGAACTGCCGGATGGTCCAGCGTCGTCCGCGGTATCCGGTGGGGTACAGACCGCGGGTGTACGGGTACGAGCCCGGCCAGCCGATGCGCTCGAATCCCGGCGGCTCGTGTCCCGAGGGCGGGCCGTAGACCGGGTCGACCTCGACCCCCGACAGGGTCGTGAAGTCGTCCTCGCGAACCTTGCCAGCGGCCCGCGCCGCCTCGTACCCGCGTCGCCAGTCCCCGTGGCCGGTGCTCTGCTCGCTCACGTCACTGACGGTACTCGCGGGAGCTCAGGTCGCGGCCTCCGTGCCGGTACCGGTCCCAGTTCCGGTCCCAGTCCCGGTCCCAGTCCCGGTCCCAGTCCCGGTCGCGCTGTCCTTCGCGGCCGCGGCGAGCGCGGCAACCAGTGCATCCGCGGCGGAGTAGGGGTCCAGCTCGCGGCTGACCACCCGGCCGGCGAGCCGGTCGAGCGCCCGCGAACCATGGACGTCCGCAAGACGCTCTCGCAGCAAGGCCACAGCGATGGCCTCCACCTCGGCCCGGGCCCGAGCAACGTGGCGTCGCTGCAGCTCGTCGTGACGCGTCATCCAGTCCCGATGGGACTCCACGGCGGCAACGACATCGTCGATGCCCTCGGCACGGGAGGCCACCGTCTTGACGATCGGCGGGTGCCACGCGCCGGGCTCGGAGTGGCGGCCGCCCAGTGCGAGCATGCCCCGCAGGTCTCTGGCGGTAGAAGCGGCTCCGTCGCGGTCCGCCTTGTTCACGACGTAGACGTCGGCCACTTCCAGCAGGCCCGCCTTCGCGGCCTGGATGCCGTCTCCCATGCCGGGGGCGAGCAGCACTACCGTCGTGTCGGCCAGCGAGGCGATTTCCACCTCCGCCTGTCCCACGCCGACGGTCTCGATCAGGATCACGTCGAAGCCGACGCCGTCGAGCACCCGCAGGGCTTGGGGTGTCGCCGCCGACAGCCCGCCGAGGTGCCCGCGGGAGGCCATGGAGCGGATGAAGACGTCCGGGTCAGTGGCGTGGTCCTGCATCCGTACCCGGTCCCCCAGCAGCGCCCCCCCGGTGAAGGGGGACGAGGGGTCGACCGCCAGCACGCCGACCCGCTTCCCGGCCGAGCGGTACGCCGCAACCAGCGCCGATGTGGACGTGGACTTGCCGACGCCGGGGGCCCCGGTCAGCCCGATGACGACCCCCCGGCCGACGTACGGCGTGACCGCAGCCGACACCTCGCGCAGCACCGGGCTGGCGTCCTCGACGAGGGAAATCAGCCGGGCGACCGAGCGAGGATCACCGTCCCGTGCGGCGTTCAGCAGTGCCGGGACGTCGATCCCGCGGCGCGCACCCGGGACCGACGCCGCAGCGCCCGCTGCGACCCCGGCCACGCTCACTCGCCCGGAACGCGCAGGATCAGGGCGTCGCCCTGTCCGCCTCCGCCGCACAGCGCCGCGGCGCCGATGCCACCGCCCCGCCGGCGCAGCTCGTAGGCCAGGTGCAGCACGATGCGGGTACCTGACATGCCGATCGGGTGGCCCAGCGCAATCGCGCCGCCGTTGACGTTGACGATCTCGTCGGAGACCTCCAGGTCGCGCATCGAGCGGATCGCGACGGCCGCGAAGGCCTCGTTGATCTCGAACAGGTCGATGTCGGAAACCGACAGACCCTCTCGGGCAAGGGCCTTGTTGATGGCGTTGGACGGCTGGGAGAGCAGCGAGGCGTCCGGGCCGCCCACCACACCGTGCGCCCCGATCTCGGCAAGGACGGGAGCGCCGAGCTCCTCGGCCTTCTCCCGGGACATCACCACAACGGCAGCCGCGCCGTCGGAGATCTGGGAGGCGTTGCCGGCCGTGATGGTGCCGTGCTTGTTGAATGCCGGACGCAGCCGGCCCAGGGACTCCGCTGTCGTGTCCGCCCGGATGCCCTCGTCCTGCGTGAAGTGGATCGGGTCGCCTTTGCGCTGCGGGATCTCCACCGCGACGATCTCGTCGTCGAACAGGCCGTTCTTCTGAGCTGACGCGGCACGCTGGTGCGACGCGGCCGAGACCGCGTCCTGCTCCTCGCGGCTGATCGCGGACAGCTCCGCGTAGCCGTCGGTCGCATCGCCCATGGCCTTGTGGTCGAAGGCGCAGAACAACCCGTCGTGGGCCATCGAGTCGATCAGCTTGGTGTCGCCGTACTTGAACCCGGAACGGCTCTTGGGAAGCAGATGGGGCGCCTGGGTCATCGACTCCATGCCGCCGGCCACGACGATGTCGTACTCGCCGGCTCGGATCAGCTGGTCAGCGAGCGCGATCGAGTCGATGCCGGACAGGCAGACCTTGTTGATGGTCAGACCGGGCACATCCATCGGGATGCCGCCCTTGACCGCCGCCTGACGAGCAGTGATCTGGCCCGCACCGGCCTGCAGCACCTGACCCATGATCACGTAGTCGACGTGGTCGCCAGCCACACCGGCGCGCTCCAGCGCTGCCTTGATCGCGACGCCCCCGAGGTCGACGGCCGGGAACGAGCCCAGCCCTCCGAGCAGTCGGCCGATCGGCGTACGAGCGCCACTGACGATCACGGAGCCCGCCACGGGCACCTCCACGAGGTCGGGCCGGGTCGCTCTGCGCGCCCGGCGCCCTGCTTGGTTGACCCACCCAGGATAGGCGCGACCGAGACGCAGATGCCGCCGCGATGTCAGGATGGGTGCATGGCTGACTCCCACCTCACAGATTCCTCCGACGGACCGGGCAGACCCGTCTTCACCCGCATCGACCACGTCGGCTTCGCGGTCAAGGACCTCGATGCCGCTATCGAGTTCTGGACCTCCACCTACGGTCTGGAGTGCGTCCACACCGAGGTCAACGAGGAGCAGGGGGTGCGCGAGGCAATGCTCAAGGTCGGCGACACAACCACCGGCCCCTCGTACATCCAGCTGCTGCAGCCGACCAGGCCTGACTCCCCGGTCGGCAAGTTCATCGAGCGCAACGGCGAGGGCGTCCAGCAGGTCGCCTTCGGAGTGTCCGACGTCGCCTCGGCCATGCAGGTCTCCCACGACCACAGCGTGCGTACCACCTCCGCCGAGCCGCGGCACGGCACGTTCGGCAGCAAGGTCGCCTTCCTGCACCCCAAGGACACCGGTGGCGTCCTTGTCGAGCTCGTCGAGGCCAACCCGGACGGCCAGCACTGAGCACTGCCAGCCCGCAGCTTCCGATGGCGAGCTGGTCAGTGCTCGCCAGGCAGACGCTGCGGACCCGGCAGGGCGCCGTGGCGGCGGTCGCGCTGGCGGGTATCGCCGCCTACCTGCTGGTGCTGTGGCTGGTACCCGCGGCACGCGCTCCCGACGGCGACGGTGCCGAGACTGCATGGTGGGCGAACATTCCGCTGTGGGTGCCGCTCGCGCTGGGCGGCATTCCGCTGCTGGTCGACATCGCCGGCGCGCTGTGGCGGCGCGAACCCGGCGCGGACCTGATCGCCGCGCTCGCCATCATCACGTCCGTGCTGCTCGGGGAGTATCTGGTCGGCGCGATCATCGTGCTGATGCTGTCCGGCGGTGAGGCGCTGGAGCAGGCAGCGACGCGTCGGGCCAGCGCCGTACTCGAGGCCCTAGCTGCCCGCAACCCCTCACTCGCGCACCGTCGCGACTCCCAGGGCCGGCTCACCGACGTCGCTGCCGCGGACGTGGCCGTCGGTGATGTGCTCGTGATCCTGCCCCACGAGCTGTGCCCGGTCGACGGCGAGGTCGTCGAGGGCCACGGAGCCATGGACGAGTCCTACCTCACCGGCGAGCCGTGGGTGATCTCCAAGACACCTGGCGCCAGCGTGCTGTCCGGCGCCGTGAACGGCGCAGCCCCCCTGGTGGTACGGGCCTCCCGGCGCGCGGCCGACTCCCGCTACGCCCAGATCGTGGCGGTGCTGGAGGAGGCGGAGCAGAACCGACCGCCCATCCGGCGGATCGCCGACCGACTGGGCGCCTGGTACGCGGCCATCGCACTGGCCTTCGGCGCGGCGGCGCTGCTGGTCAGCGGCGGAGACTGGACCCGCTTCCTGGCGGTGATGGTGATCGCGACGCCTTGTCCGCTGCTGATCGCGGTGCCGGTGGCCATCGTGGGGGCGATATCGCTGTCGGCGAAGCAGGCCGTGATCATCAAAGACCCCGGGGCTCTGGAGGAGATCGACCGCTGCCGCACCCTGATCTTCGACAAGACCGGGACCCTGACCTACGGCCGCCCGGTCCTGACCGAGATCCTCCTTCCGGAGAGCAGCGCGAACGATGCCGTGCAGCGCGAGCGTGTCCTCGCCATGGCGGCCTCTCTGGAGCACTACAGCAAGCACCCCCTGGCGCGTGCGATCGTCGCGGCTGCGAACGTCGAAGGGCTGCCGACCGCCGAGGTTCACGAGATCTCCGAACGACCGGGGGCCGGGCTGCGCGGCCGCACGGACGGGCATCAGGTGTGGCTGACGAGCCGTACCTCCCTGCGCGAAGAGCTGCCCGATCAGGCGACCGAGCTGCCCCCGCTGTCGGAGGGTCTCGAGTGCGTGGTCGCCATCGACGGTCGCTACGCCGCGACAATGCGGTTCCGCGACGAGCCTCGACCCGGGACGGAGCTCTTCGTACGGCACCTTCACCCCAGGCACGGGGTCAGCCGGACAATGGTCATCTCGGGCGACAGGGCCTCGGAGGTCCACTACCTTGCCGAGCGCGTCGGGATCGACACCGTGTACGCCGAGCAGTCGCCCGAGCAGAAGCTCGAGCTGGTCCGCGCCGAGACCGCGCAGGCCCGCACGCTGTACCTGGGCGACGGGATCAACGATGCGCCCGCCATGACCGCTGCCACCGTAGGGGTCGCCTTCGGGCACAACAGTGACATCACCGCGGAGGCGGCCGACGCGGTCATCCTCGACACGTCCCTGGAGAAGCTCGACGAGCTCCTGCACATCGGCGAGCGGATGCGCCGGATCGCCCTGCAGAGCGCAGTGGGCGGGATTCTCGCCAGCCTCGTGGGGATGCTGCTCGCCGTCTTCGGGTACCTTCCGCCGCTGGCCGGGGCCATCCTGCAAGAGGTGATCGACCTGGTCGCCGTACTCAACGCGGCCCGGGTGGCGGCCCGTACCAGGGAGATGTCCGACTTCGCCAGCTACGGGTCGTGACGACAGCCCGGCTGGATCGGCGAAGCTCACGTTCGCAGGGCGACGTCGTGCTGATCTGGGTGCCTGAGGAGGGCCTCGGCGTACGCGACCAGGAAAAGAGGGCGCGACACATCGATGCCACCAACCGCTTCAGAGGAGTCTGACCGGCTCGAAGATGGGAGGATGCCAGTCATGGCAGCACCTCCCCGCGAAGAGCAGTTCATGACCGGTCCCGTCGCACCGCAGGACTTCGATGTCGTGCTGCGCGGCTATGACCGACGTCAGGTCGACGAGTACCTCAACCGACTCGAGACCGACCTCTCGGTGGCACTGGGCGAGCGGGACGCCTATGTCGGTCGTATCAACGACCTCGAGCGGCGCATCGACTCGCTCAAGGACGAGCTGCGTGCGACCCAGCGCCAGCTGGTCGAGGGCGCCGTACCGACATTCTCTGCGCTCGGCTCACGGGTGGAGCAGCTGCTGCGGCTGGCCGAGGAGGAGGCGGAGGCCATCCGGGCGCGCGCGCAGCAGGAGCACGACCAGGTGGAGGAAGAGGTTCGGCGCCGCCTCGCCGGCGTCGACCAACAAGCGACGGCGATGCTCGCGAAAGCCGAGCAGGAGGGCGCCGACGCTCTCACCAAAGCCGATGCCGATGCGGCGGAACTACGCAGGAAGGCCTCCGAGGAGGCCGCGAAGATCCGGGACCAGGCCGACCAGTACCGAAAGAAGCAGCACGCGATCGCGGACCGCACGCTCGAGGAGGCCCGCAACACCCAGGCTCGCGCCAAGCAGCAAGCCGAGGAGATGATCGCGCAGGCACGGGCGCAGGCCGCGGACACGGTCAACGGGGCCGAGCGCGAGAGCAACGACCTTCTCTCGCAGTCGCGCGAGGAGGCCGCGCAGACCTCCGCCAAGGCGGAAGCGGCGATGAAGGAAGCGGTCGAGCAGGCACAGCACACGATCGCCACTGCCGAGGAGAAGGCGGTCTCGATAGTCGAGGCGGGCAAGGCCGAGGGTGCGGAGATCGTCGCAGTTGCGCAGCGTGAGGCACGGCACCGGGTGGACGTGGCTCAGGGCCGGGTGAACGACCTGCACCGTCAGCGGGACGCCATCAACGCACAGCTTGAGACGCTGCGCCGCTCACTCGGTCCCCTGGGTCGCGAGGAGTAGCGGCGCGCGAGAGGCGGGCGCGGGGCCAGCGGCGCAGGAGTGGCGGGCGCGGCTGCCGCCGCCCTGCGCTGCCGAAGCCGTCTACCCCGACAGTCGCGCCAGGAAGGCTCGCAGGGCCCCGGATACCGCTTCGGGTGCCTCGATGGGGCTCAGGTGTCCCGCACCCCGGACGACGACCACGTCGGCCTGCGGCAGTGTGTGCGCCATCGCCTCGGCCATCGGAGGCGGGCTGATCGCATCCTCGTCGCCCACCACGACCAGGGCCGGAACATCGGCGCCGCGCAGCGTCTCGGTGGAGTCCGGCCGCGCGGCCATCGCCCGCTGAGCCCATGCGACGGACTCCGGCGCCGCCGAGCCGGCCATGAAGCCGACCCGGTACGGAACATTCGCCCGCTCGCGCAGGGTGGTCGGGCCCAGCAGGTTCGGCACCACCTTCTCCACGACCTCCCAGGAGGAGTTCTCGCGCAGAACGGTCTCGGCCATGGCGAGTCGGCCGGCCCGTGCCTCCTCGCTGTCGGCCTCCATCTTGGTGTCGATGAGGGCAATCGCCCGGATCCGCTCAGGGTGGCGGCGCAGCATCTCCATCACCACGTACCCGCCCATCGAGACGCCCCCGAGCACGACCGACTCGAGCGAGAGGCGGTCCAGCAGCGCCGCGAGGTCGTCGGCCACCTGGGTCAACGACGGTGGTTCCGCGCGATCCTCCCCCGGGCCGTTCAGCGGTGAGCGCCCGAACCCCCGCTGGTCGGGGGTGATGACGTAGGCGATGTCGGACAGCGAGCGCGCCTGGGCAGGCCACATCAGGCTGGTCACGGGAAACGCATGGAGGAGCACGAGAGGAACGCCGGCCGGGCGCCCGGCCACGCCGGCGTAGAGCGAGACGGTCATGGCGCGAAGCCTAGGTCATGGTGGCTGCGCCGCTCGTCAGTCGAGACGGGTGGCCAGTGCTCCGGAAGGGGGTGCTTCTCGGGCGCCACGCGCAGCACGATCTCATCGAAGACCTCCTCGGTATGGCCTACCAGCAGGTGGTACGCGCCGTGGATGGTCACCACCTCTGCCTGCGGCACCCGGGCGAAGCGGCGGCGCGCCTCGGGAGGCTGGAGGAAGTCGTCGAACTCAGGGACCAGCGCCGTCAGCGGCTTGCCGGAGGCAGCCCACACGTCGAGGTCCGCCTCCGTCGAGTACCGCAGTGGCGGACTGATCAGGATCGCTCCGGTCACGACCGGGTCGCACCCGTACTTGAGGACCAGGTCCGTACCGAACGACCAGCCCACGAGCCAGATGTCAGGCAGGTCGTGGTACTCCGCGTACTCGATCGCGGCAGCCACGTCGTAGCGCTCCGAGCGAGCCTCGTCGAAGGCGCCCTCACTCGTACCGTGCGCCGAGCCGGACCCCCGGGTGTTGAACCGCAGGACGGCCAGGTCCGCCATGGCCGGCAGCCGGTTGGCCGCCTTGCGCAGCAGATGACTGTCCATCATCCCGCCGTGCGTGGGAAGCGGATGGAACCAGACCAGCGTCGCCCTCGGGCTGCCACTGAGCGGTACGGCAAGCTCGCCGACGAGCTCCAGTCCGTCGGCGGTGTGCAGCGTGAGGGGGTGACGTCGGGATGGGAGCACTGTCGTCCCGCGGACCACGCTGTGCCGGGCCGCACGGTGGGAGGCCTCGTCCGCGGCCACGGCTCCCTCCGCTGTCTCGCCGCTGCCGGATGGCGCGGGTTCGACTCACGGTACGGCTTGCCGGGTAGCTCACGAACGGGTGTCCCGTCGCGTCCTTACCCGACCGGCAGCTGTGCGGCGGACACCGCCGTACGAGGTAGCCCGTCGCCGTAGCCGAAGGCCGCTCCGAAAGGCAGCGCCGCGCGGGTCTCACACGTGACGACCACGGTGCTGCCGTCCATCCGCACGCTCATCTCGAGCTCGGGATCATGTGCTCGCTCCGATTCCGCGACAGTGGCGACGGCCCGCTGGGCGGCGGCAGCATCGAGCTCGAGCGAGCCCTGCAGCCCACCCCGGTAGAGGCCTTCGAGGTCGACCTGACCGGCCGCCGCCACCGCCGCGCTGTCACAGGTGGAGACGAGGTCACGCTGGGCGATGAACGCTGCCGAAGCCGCCACAGTACCCATGACCAGCAACAGCGACAGCACGAAGAAGGCGAGCACCACGACAAGGATCGATCCTTCGTCGCGCTCGGAGACCGCGCCCCGCGCGTCGGAGCGCACCGTCCCTGCAGGCGAGGACGGTGCGCGCGGATGTGTCATCCTGGGCGCTCCGCATACTCGCTGAAGTGCATCAGGTACGCACCGGTGACCGTGTTGTGCCCACCGTCGAGGAACCCCGGAACTCCCGGCAGGCGCACGGGACGGCTGACGCACATGACGGTGCCCTGCTCGAGGTCGTGTGACTGCCCGGACCGCAGCGGTGCGCCCGCCTGCTCCGCGCACGCCTGCGGAGTGCCGGCGAGCGACAGGGTCGCATCGCTCGCGCCGAGCCCGTGATCCTCGTAGGCGAGGCGCGCGGCCGTGCGTGCCCACTCGACCCCTTCGCTCCAGCCGCTTGCGGTCTCGAAGGCCCTTCCCGCCTCGCGGGCCGCCTGGGTCGTGGCGAAGACCTCGCGCTGCACGTCGAAGACTGCAAGCACCAGGTACATCAGCGGGACGAGCACCATGACAGCCACACCGACGAACTCGATCGTGGCACTGCCCCGCTCGGCACCGGGGCCACCGGGGCCACCGGCGCCACTGCCTTCATCGCGGCTGACTGATCCATCGGGCGGATCGGTCCTATCAGTCCCAGCGGGCCCCTCGGTCCCATCAGGCCCCTCAGGTGCCGTCATCGGCCCTCGGCGATGGCCCGCCCCGTGACATCCACGGGGAGCACGTCGCCCAGCGCTGCCACGACGGTGGGCAGCGCCCCACGGCAACGCACCGCCACCACACCCAGTCCCTCGTCGGTGACGCGCTCTGCCCCCGCGCACTCGATGCCGCCGAGTACGCTCCCCGGCAGCGCGCTGCCTGCGATCTCCTCGGCTCGCGGACCTCCAGCAGCGGCGGGCACGTCAGCGTTTGCGGCGTATCGGGCGCCCTCCGCGGCGCTGGCCGCGAGTACGTTCCGTACGTGTAGGAAGGTCGCGACCTGTAGGACGCAGACCACCAGCAGCACTAGTGGCACGAGGACGAGCGAGAACTCGGCGACGGCCGAGCCCCGGTCTCCACGAGTCACCTCACGGCTAGTCACCCCACCGGGAGTCACATCCGCACGCCCGGCGCTCTCGGTGCGGGCGCTATGGGCCGGTGTGCCTGTCCAGCTCATTGACCGCCCAGTCCGGTCACGCTGCTAAGAGCGCTCTGCGTGGCGTCCACGATCGCCTCGCGGAAGGGCACGAGGATCGCGGCCACGAGCGCAGCAGTCATGACGACGATCATCACCCAGCCCGGCACATCGCCTCTGTCCTCCCGGAACCGGTCCGAATCGGTTACCCGGGCGGCTAGCCCCAAGCACCACACCGCAGCCAAGGCCCACATCGAGGCGGGACCAGGTCCGAATCCCTCACGGTGCGCTCGTCGTTCGATACTCATCTCTGCCCCCACACTCGTGTCGTGCTGATCGCGACTGTTTGCATCCCTGCCGGTCCCCGCCCGTCCGTTGGTCACTGAGCCAGTTGCACGATGCTCACCAACCCCGGGTAGACGGCGAACAACACTGTCACGGGCAAGATCATGAAGACCACGGGCACCAACATGGCTATGGACCGTCGTCCGCCTTCCTCGAGGAGCTCGCGACGCCGTGCGGCCGAGACATCCGCGGCCTGCTGCCTCAGAACTCCAGCAAGCGGAGTGCCGCGGTCCATCGCGACCACGACGGCATCCGACAGGCGGGCGACATGCGGGGAGCGTGTCCGGCCCGCCATCGACTGCAGTGCGTCAGCCAGGCGGGTACCCGAACCCACGTCCACGAGCACCCTGCGGAACTCCTGCGAGAGCACGCCCCCGCAGGATCCCTCGACCCGGTCCATCGCCCCGAGCACGCCCTCGCCAGCTGCCACCGCGAGCGCAAGGATCTCCGCAACGACCGGTAGCTCCGCCGCGATGTCGGCCTCCCGCTGCCTGACGCGCCGGGTCAGCCTCCAGTCCGGGGCAAGGACACCCAGAACGAGTCCCGTGGCCCCGAGGACGAGGCCCGACATCGCAGCCACCGAGCCTGTGGTGATACTCATCAGCGTGGCCAGCAGGACGCCGGCCAGCAGTCCAAGGCCACCCATGATCGCCTGGTCCGCTCGGAACTGGTCCACGGCGCGTCTGTCACCGACCGCGTCAAGCCTCCACGCGACGGATCGTCGTCCCCCGGCCAACCGGTCAACCACTCGCGCCGCGGCCTTGACACCTCGATCCAGCCCCCACCGCGACTCTCCGAGCGCGGCACGATAGGTCGAGGGGGCCTGGCGTCGCCCATCGGGAAGATACGGAACGACCCGCTCCTCGAGCGTCGGGGTTCGTGCCCTCGTCACGGACGCGGCCACCAGCAACAAGCCCGTACCTGCCCCCACTCCCACCAAAGCGCCCATCGCAAGCGTCACGGCGCCATCACCCGCCGCTCGCCGGACACCTGACCGAGCCTCAGCATCAGGCGGTAGGCGACCAGACACACCACAGCCCCAACCGAGAGCACGAGGGCCCCACCCGGGGAGTCGTACGCCTCCAGCACACCCGAGGAGGTCGCGAGCATCGCGAGCACCAGCCAAGGAGCAGCGACAGCAACCCGGGCGGCGTTGATCGTCCAGCCCGCACGCGCCTCCATCTCGGCGCGCAGCCTGGCCTCCTCTCTCAGGAGATCACTGAAGGTCCTCAGTACCCGTCCGAGATCGGACCCACCGGTCGCGCGGGCCATGCGAAGGACTTCAACAACTCGGTCTGCAACCGGGTCGGCCAGCTCCTCGCGCAGGACGAGCAGGCTCTCGTCGAACCGACCGGAACTGTGGTAGGAGGACATCGCCATCTCGACGGGGGCCCGCAGGGGCTCCGGGCCGACAGCTCCGAGCTGTTCAACAGCCTCAGGTATCGACATGCCGGCGCGAATCGCCGCTGCCAGCGAGTCAACGGCGTCCGGCCAGGACTCTCTCAGCTCGGTAGCGCGCCGCCGTGCCCTCCTCCGCAGCTGTATCGGAACGACGAACAGACCGGCGAGGCCCGCCCAGCCCGCCAGTACAAGGGAGCCAGTGACGACGAGCGCTGCGACGGCTGCCAGCGCTGCCGCCCCGGCCTGGGCCACATACGTGACCGCGACCGAAGCAGCCGAACCCCCGGAACGGCGGATGAGGTCCTCGCGCCTGGCGACGAACCTCGACCACCAGGGCTGCGATGCAGGTCGAACCAGCCTGTCGCTGTGGCGTCGTGATGTGACGATGAGCGCGACACCCAACCCGAACGCAAGACCTAGCAGCGCTCCACTCACGGTTCGACTCCCAGCCGTGAGAGGACGCCCTCCGCGGCGTCTACCGCGCTGCCCACCTCAGACGTGGGTTGTCGGGGATTCGGCACGCGGATGCCGCGGCGCTCGAACCTCTCCTGTCTGGGGACGGGTCCGCTCCTCCGTATGAGCTCGCCGTCCATGCGAGTGAAGATCTCGGACGTCTCGATGACGCTGCCTTCCACCCGGCCGGTGACGCCGATGATCTCGGCCACCTGCCGCCGTCCGTCAGCCCCTGTCTGGCAGTGCACGACCAGGTCGAGGGTCGCGGCGACCGTCGGGGCTACGAACTCGGACGTGACGTTGCCCCCCGCCAGGAGCGGCAGCGTGCAGATTTTGACCAGTGCCTCACGGGCGGAGTTCGCGTGAATGCTGGCCAGGCCGGGAACCCCGCTGTTGAGGGCAATGAGCATGTCGAGGCACTCCGCCATTCGAACCTCGCCCACGATGATCCGGGAGGGGCGCATGCGAAGTGCCTCCCGGACCAGCCGACGCAGGGTGACCTCACCGGTGCCGTCGAGCCCAGGTGCACGGGTCTGCATCGAGACGGTGTCGGGAAGCCGCGGACGCAGCTCGAAGACTTCCTCGCACACCACGACCCGCTCGCGGGCTGGGATCGCGGACGCCAAGCAGTTCAGCAGCGTTGTCTTGCCGGCCCCCGTGCCCCCGGAGACCACGACGGTCAGTCCCGCTGCCACCGCAGCAGCAAGGAACTGGGCGGCCTCCGACGTCAGCGACCCCAGAGCGACGAGGTCCGCAAGGTCGGTGGAACGGACGACGAACTTGCGAACGTTGACCGCCCAGTGCTCCCGAGTGATGTCCGGAATTGCCACGTGCAGTCGTGACCCGTCCGGCAGTACCGCATCGACGAACGGGCTCAGCAGGTCGACTCGGCGACCGGAGTGCCGCAGCATGCGCTCCACCAGATCCCGCACCGCCTCAGGGGTCAGCACCGTTGTTGTCAGCTCGCTGACCCCGTTGCGGGCGATGAAGACACGACCCGGCTCGTTGATCCAGATCTCCTCGACCGAAGGATCGTCGAAGTACGGCTGCAGTGGGCCGTACCCGACCACGCGGTCGTGCACCTGTTGGACCGCGCTCGCCTCGTCGACAAGCCCGGGAAGGGAGGTATCGGACACCCTGCCCTGATACTGCTCCACAACATGCGAGACCAGGTCACGCACGGTTCCGGTGTCCACGGTCGGATTGAGGCTGCGGCGACGCAGCTCGGCCCGAACCTCGGTCTCGATGTGGTCGACGGCAGAAGCAGTCAACGCCATTCCCCCCGGTACAACGAATGCCTTGCCTCACGGTAGGTGG
The DNA here is from genome assembly GCA_963752715.1 of uncultured Actinomycetota bacterium. Lineage (GTDB taxonomy): Bacteria > Actinomycetota > Actinomycetes > Mycobacteriales > CAVVZQ01 > CAVVZQ01. Next base: position 271,113 of record CAVVZQ010000007.1, read on the forward strand.
ATCTAGCCCTAACTGGGCCGAGTAGCGAAGAAGATCATTCGACGCAGTGAATCACGCGTTCTTCGACGTGAATGTCGTCACTCATGTCCGGAACGTCGAGGCAACGGTGGACTCGGCATCCGCATACGCCACGCCCGCATTCGCCAGCAGCGCCGAGACACCCTCGAGCGCCTCCCGCAGCCTTCGCCCGGACTCGTGCCACTGCTCCCACAGGAGTCGGAACTGCTCCGACGCCTGACCCGCCCATTCTCCGCCGGTGAGTGGCGCCAAGGACGAGGCCATCGCAGTCAGCTGCGCGTCAATGTCTCCGGCGCCCCCGGACAACCGGGCACTGAGCTCCTGCAGCTGCTCGGGACTGACTCGGATCATCATCACGGCCTCCAATGCGACGTGCGTTCTTCACCGGCGTTGGTCGATGAGGTCAACGTAGGTCGCACAAGCCCCCGATCAACTCGGCCTCCCAGATCTGTGGATAACTCCGCAACCCAGCGAAGACCTGTGGAAAACCGCACTTCCGGCCCTTTGGTCGCCACACTCCGGCTTGGGAGGTGCCATGACACTGGTGATCACACTGCGCGGCGAGACGGACAGGGACTTCCTTGTCGACCATCCGGCCGACGCCACCGTCAAAGAGCTCCGCGAAGCGCTGGCAGCGCTTACACGCGGCGACCTTCCCGTGCTCTTCTCAGGTGCGGAGGCGATCCCCGACTCCCAGCCACTGGGAAGGGGCTGCGTCCGACATGGTTCGCTCGTCCAGACAGTTCCCGACCACTCGCCCTCCGGGTTCTCCACCGGTGAGACGCCCGTGGTTGCGGTCACGAGTGGCCCGGGAGCCGGTCGCCAGACCACCCTCAGAGCGAACACAAGGCTCGGGCGCGATTCGGGCTGCACGCTCGTCCTCCCCGATCCGACCGCGTCGCGGGACCACGCCGTCGTCCGCCCCCTGACCGGCGATGCGAGCGCAGCCGGCCCAGACCAGCCGGTTGCCGTCGTGCGGGCTGTGTCGGGCGCAGTTGCCTCGGGACATACGCGTGGCTCCCGTGAAGAGGTGACTCTCGCCCTCGGCGATGCCTTTCGCCTGGGCGACACCGTCCTGGAGGTTCGCCACACGAGGGCAGTCAGCCACGGGGAGCAGCCGCCGGTGATAGCAGTCGAGCCTGCGGCTGCCGCGCTTGGGACGCGGGCACGACTCCGGGGGCCGGTCCCTGTGGAACACCCCCGCTCCGCGACGATTCCTGTCAGCTCTCTGGTATCAGCGCTTGTACTCGGAGCAGGGTGGGCCCTGGTGCTGGGTGCCAGAGGGGCTCTTCTCGCCGTACTGTCCGCCCTCTCCCTCGTGATCGCGCTCGGCGTCGAAACGCTCATCCGCGCCGTCCGGCAGCGGCGGCGGCGGCGATCCCAAGCCGAGCGGGAGGCTCGGCAGCACGAAGAGGAGATGCGGCATGCGGCGCTGACGGGACGAGACGTCCGTGCCGCGCACCCTGATGCTGCGGCACTGCTCGCGAGCCTGCAGCGACATGCTCCGAAGCAAGATCACGCCCCAACAGACCTCGAGACGCTCAGGGTGCGGATCGGCTCCTACCAGGAACCCACCGGCTGGGACGATGAGCGGGGAGGCGAGTCACCAGCCGCGTACGAGGTACCAGCGGTAGTAGACCTTCGTGCATCTCCCGAGCTGCGGATCTCCGGTCCGCTCTCGCGGCGACGGTCCGTCGCGGGCTGGGTGGTAACCCAGCTGGCAGCACTGCACTGGAAGAGCCACGTGACGCTTCTCATCTCAGAGGAGGCGTCGCGGACTCTTGGGGCACGCTGGACGCGGCTGCTCGCGTCGGGCTCCCCCGAGGAGGAGACTGCCACGGCTCCGGGAGTCACGACCGTCCGAGTCGAGGTGGACGCCCCGCCGACCGGCACCGGTTCGATCGTGATTCGCCTCGAACCTGGACCCATACCGGTCCGCTCAGCGACTCGGCCGGCGGCGCGGCCATCATCCCAGGGACACGCGCTCGTCACGTGCGCGCGCGGCGCGCGGGCGGTGGGAACGATCAGCGCTCCCCCGGGGGCACACTCACGCACGGTGGCTCTCGACCTACCGGACACGGAGTTCTTCGAGCAGGCGGCTCGGTTGCTCTGCCCCGATCATTACCGCGGCTGCGCTCCCTCCTGGGAGGAACTCCTGCGCACGTCACTGGGCACTGCACCGATCGTGCCTGAGGAGGTGGATCGCACCTGGGACAGCCCACGACGCGGCTGCCGCGCGGTGCTCGGATCCGACGAGTCGGGCTCGCCCTGGGTACTCGACCTGGCAGAGGCGGGCCCGCACATTCTGGTCGGAGGTACGACAGGTTCCGGGAAGTCCCAGTTCCTCAGGACCCTGGTGCTGAGCCTCTGTGCGATCCACCCCCCGGACGTGCTGCAGCTCGCCCTCCTGGACTTCAAGGGCGGAGCGGCGTTCGCCGACCTGGCCCAGCTTCCGCATGTCCGACAGGTGGCCACCGACCTGGACGAGGACTGGGCTCACCTGGCATTGGCGTCTCTCGCCGAGGAGGTTCGCCGCCGGGAGCAGACCTTGGCTGACTCAGGAGCCTCCTCCTACGAGGATCTAGCACCTCGGGCGGTGGGCCCCGCAATGAGTCGTCTCGTCGTAATCATCGATGAGTACTCCACACTGCGCGACAGTCACCCCGGCCTCCTGGACGGCTTCGTCGACCTTGCCCGGCGCGGGCGGTCCCTGGGACTGCACCTCGTTCTGGCGACGCAGCGACCTGGAGGATCGGTCAGCAGGGAGATCTGCCGCCAACGTGGGGGTACGGATCGCCTTTCGGACCGCCTCCCCCGAAGACAGCTCCGAGATCGTCGGCGCCCCCGACGCCGCTCGGCTTCCAGCGCAGGCCGCCGGCTCCGCCGTGGTGCGCGAGGGCGGGGGGCCGCTGAGGAAGGTACAGGCATCTCTGATCACGCGATCGCCGGTCAGGGTCACGGTCAAGCCGTGGTCGTGGGACGGGAATGCGGTCGCGGGCCTGGGGCAACCGGCTGGCCAGGCACCGACCGGGTCGGATGACGTGCCTGGCGACGGCGAGCTGATCGACGCGATCCGGGAGGTGGCTGCTCGTCGGGGCATGACCGCCGCACCGCAGCTGTGGGCGGACCCGCTGCCGCCTACCGTTGCGCTCGATGATCTAGTCGCGGAACCCGGCCCGACTCGCGCTTCGCCCTATGGCAGGTCAGACCAGGAGCACCGCTGGGATCTGCCCGTCGGACTCCGTCGCCCGCTATCCGGCTCAGCCCAGGATACGTACCGTCTGCCGATCGGCCCGGGGTCCCACGTGGCGCTGTTCGGCGCCGCCACGTCCGGTCGTACGTGCGCCCTGCGAGTCACCGCAGCAGCCGCACTGAGGACCTTCGGTACGGACCTGGAGCTGTACGTCCTCGACCTCTCGGGTGACGCCTCCGACCTGGAGCACCTGCTCACCTGCCGCGCATATGTCGGACCGAACGAGCCCGAGCGCACCCATCAGGTTCTCGAGTTCCTCTCCGCCGGCGGTCGCGCCGCCATGCAGGAACGTTCGTCAGCCCTGGGTTCGGTCCTGCTGGTCGACGGCTGGGACGTCCTGATGCAGCAGCACGCCGGCACCCCACTTCCGGAGATGCTCACCACTGCGCTGCGCCACGGCCGGCGCTCCCGCCTGGGAGCTGTTCTGACCTGCGGGCAGGCTCCACTGACCGCAACGCTCGCATCGGTCGTCGGTCACCGTCTCGTGCTTCCCCTCCGCGACGGCATCGCGTACGCGGCACAGGGGCTTCCCAGTTCCCGCGCGACTCGACACGTCCACCCGGGTCGGGCCCTCGTCGTGGGCTCATCTGACGAGGTGCAGTTCGCATCGACCGACCCTCACGCTCGTGGCGAGAACGATCGCCATGCCGAATCCATGGAACCCGCGGTAGACCCGCTAGCCAGAGCTCGGCCCGACCCTCAGATGGCGCGGGTGCCATCGTGCGTCACCATCGCCGACCTCACCGGACCGGGAACCAGCCACTCCACCGACCCCTCCTCGGTGATCCTCGGAGCGGCAGGGGCCGGCCGGCCCATCCGGGTCAACCTTGGCCATCCGGGCCGGCCCATCCTCGTCACCGGACCCCGGCGGTCCGGACGTACGCACACCCTCGGTCTGATCGAGCATCAGCTCCGGAAGCACTCGGTTCCGGTGCTCCGCCTGTCGCCGTCGTCCCCCGTCGAGGGCGGGTGGGCTCGCCTGGCCGATCTTGGGGAGACGAGCCCAGTGGTCCTCATCGACGACCTCGACCGGCTCGACGGCGAACGGGCGGCGGCCGCGGCAGCTCTGCTCAGCGCAGCCACGAGCCCAGCACCCGTCCTTGTCGCCGCTGAGGTCGACTCGGTTGCGCGCGCCTTCCGCAGCCCACTGACCGACGCCCGGCAGTTCACCCACGTCCTGGTCCTCGCCCCCAGAACTGCGCGAGATCTCGACCCGTGGGGGATCCGATATCCGGTGTACGGGCCCTGGCCTGCCGGGCGTGGGATGTGGCGAACCGATGGCGAGGCCACCGTCGTGCAGGTCGCCTCTGACACGGCCTGACCTCCGTCCACCGATCAAGGTAGCGACCGGAGGAGGAATCGCCGTGTCAGCCCCGAGACTGCAGCCCGCTGCGAAACTCGACCACGTCACCGTCGCGCATCACGTACTCCTTGCCCTCGGCTCGCACCTTTCCTGCAGCCTTCGCCGCGGCGAGGCTCCCCGCCTCGACGAGGTCGTCGAAGGAGACCACCTCTGCCTTGACGAACCCGCGCTCGAAGTCGGAGTGGATGACCCCCGCGGCCTGCGGCGCAGTCGCGCCGGACGGGATGGTCCAGGCACGCGCCTCCTTGGGGCCGGCTGTCAGGAACGTCTGAAGCCCGAGGGTGTGGAAGCCGGCCCGGGCGAGGCGGCGCAGTCCCGACTCCTGCTGACCCACCGTGGCCAGCAGCTCCGCAGCCTCCGTCTCATCCAGCTCCGTCAGGTCAGACTCCAGGCGCGCGTCGATGAACACCGCGTCCGCGGGAGCGACCAGGGCGGCGAGCTCCTCCTGCCGGGCGGCGTCGGCGAGACCTTCTTCATCGACGTTGAACACGTAGAGGAACGGCTTTGCGGTTAGAAGCGTGAACTCTCGCAGCAGTTCCAGGTCGACCCGCCCCGCCGCGGCGCCGGCGAAAAGTGTGACGCCTCCGTCGAGGACCTCCCGGGCCCGAGCCACCTCGGCCGCAACCAGCGCGCGCTCCTTGACCAGCCGGGACTCCTTCTCCAGCCGCGGCTGGACTTTGTCCAGGGTCTGGAGATCGGCCAGCACCAGTTCGGTCGTGACCGTTTCGATGTCGTCCTGGGCGTCGACCGCACCGGTCACATGAGTGACGTCGTCATCGACGAAGGCCCTCGTGACCTGGCAGATGGCGCTCGACTCCCGGATGTGCGCGAGGAACTTGTTGCCCAGGCCCTGGCCCTCGCTCGCACCCTTGACGATCCCTGCGATGTCCACGAACTGCACAGTGGCCGGCACCACGCGTGCCGAGTCGAATAGCGTCGCCAGGACGTCCAACCTGTCGTCCGGAACTCCGACTACACCCACGTTGGGCTCGATCGTGGCGAACGGGTAGTTCGCCGCCAGCACGTTGTTGCGGGTCAGCGCATTGAACAGGGTGGACTTGCCGACGTTGGGCAGGCCGACGATGCCGATCGTGAGGCTCACCGAGTCAGTGTAGGAACCCGGCGTGTTCGGGGCGTCGGGTTGCGCGCCACGGCGATCCCCGGCAGTCACAATGGCGGGTATGGAAGACGCGGAAGACGCGGAAGACGCGGGCAAGGCGGCCGCGAGCTCATCTGGGGCCGGGCCCAAGCGCGGCCGCTCGCTGACATCGCTGTCGGCTCCCCAGACGATCCTGGTCCTTCTTGCGGTCTCGCTTGTCGGAGCGATCGTCGATCTGATCGCCTTCGGAGAACCTGGGAAGATCTTCGCTGTCTCGTTCGTCGTGGGCAGTGTCCTGGCGGCCGTCCTGGCCGGTCGATCCGCCCTGTTCGTCGCCGGGGCCCAGCCGCCGCTGGCTTTCGTGGGGTTCGGCGTGGGCTTCTCCCTCGTGCTGCGGGACAGCAGCGGTCAGGGGCTGCTGACTGGAGTCGCGGTCGACACCGCCTTGTGGATGACGACCTGGTTCCCCGTGTTGGCCGCGGCAACCGTCCCCGCCGTTCTCATCACGCTGGGCAAGGCATGGTGGTGGCGTGAGGACTCCTCCGAGCCGCGAGAGCGTGCTTCACGCGGGCACTCTGGCGGACCGGGTATGAAATCGAGCGAGGGACCGGGCACGGAATCGAGTAGGGGACTGCGTACGGAATCGAGCAACGGATCCCGTACGGGGACCGGAGGGCCCTCCGGGTCCGATGCGTCCCGCGCCGACCGGTCCGGCACCTACCCGACGGCTGTCAGGAGCCGCCCGACCGCACCCGCGCCTCGTCGCGGCGCAGCTGGTGCGGCAGTGCGAAGATCAGGCTCTCCTCAGCAGCCCTGACGCGCTCCGCCCCCGGGAAGCCGCGCTCCTCCAGCCACGTGAGCACATCCTTCACCAGATTGTCTGGCACCGACGCGCCGCTCGAGACGCCGACGGTCCGAACCCCGTCGAGCCATTCCTCGTCCACTGCGTCCCGGTCCTCGACGAGGTACGCGGCGGTCGCACCGGCAGAGAGTGCTACCTCGACCAGGCGCACCGAGTTCGACGAGTTCGTCGAGCCAACAACCAGCACGAGGTCGCAGTCGGGGGCCATCATCTTCACCGCCGACTGACGGTTCTGGGTTGCGTAGCAGATGTCGTCGCTCGGCGGTGCCTGCAGCTGAGGGAAGCGCTCCCTGAGTCGCTCCACCGTCTCCAGCGTCTCGTCCACCGACAAGGTCGTCTGAGACAGCCAGACCACCTTCGCGGGGTCCCGCACGGTCACCGATTCCACCCCCGCGGGACCGTCCACGAGCTGTACGTGATCGGGGGCCTCCCCCGTGGTCCCCTCCACCTCCTCGTGGCCCTCGTGACCGATCAGCAGGATGTCGTAGTCGGCCTGGGCGTAGCGCACCGCTTCCCGGTGCACCTTCGTGACCAGGGGACACGTGGCGTCGATCGTCCTCAGGTTGCGCTTTGCCGCCTCCTCGTGGACCGCCGGGGCAACGCCATGCGCTGAGAAGACCACGACTGAGCCCTCGGGTACCTCCGCAGTCTCTTCGACGAAGATCGCACCCCTGGCCTCCAGCGACCGCACTACGTGGAGGTTGTGCACGATCTGCTTGCGCACGTAGACCGGAGCGCCGTAGGCCTCCAGAGCCTTCTCCACCGTCACGACGGCGCGTTCGACTCCGGCACAGAAACCTCGCGGATCGGCCAGCAGGACACGAAGAGGCTGCTCAGGAGGGGACACTCGATCATGATACGGACGTACCGGCCAGCGGCGCACCCGCACGAGAGCCTCCGATGTCTCACCGGATGGCTATCGTCGATCCGTGCCGATGGACAGCTCGCCCGAGTCGCCGGTACCCGTACGCAGCGTTTCCCGGATGATCGGCGAGTACATCGACAGGCTGGGCTGGCTGTGGGTCGACGGCCAGGTCGCTCAGCTCGATGTCCGGGCCGCCACGGCGTACCTCACGCTGAGGGACCCGGCGACGGAGATCTCGCTGCCGGTGACATGCTCGCCGGCGCTGCTCACGGCTCTCTCCCCGCCGGCGAAGCCCGGGGCGCGCGTGGTCGTCTGGTGTCACCCCGAGTTCTTCATCCCCCGTGGACGACTGTCCATGCGCGCCACCGACATCCGCCACGTGGGCGTCGGCGAGCTGCTGGCGCGTCTGGAGAGGCTGCGGCGGGTCCTGGAAGCGGAGGGGCTGTTCGCGTCCAGCCGCAAGCGCCCGCTGCCCTTCCTGCCCCGAACCGTCGGTCTGATCACCGGACGCGGGTCAGCAGCCGAGCACGATGTCCTGAGCGTCGCTCGGCAGCGCTGGCCGCAGGTCGCCTTCGAGGTACGCAACGTCCCCGTGCAGGGCGTCCAGGCGGTGCCCCGGGTGGTCGCAGCCCTGCGGGAGCTCGACGCCGCTGCAGAGGTCGACGTGATCGTGCTGGCCCGGGGCGGCGGGTCTGTCGAGGACCTGCTCCCGTTCTCCGATGAGACGCTGTGCCGGGCGGTAGCCGCCTGCCGGACACCGGTGGTGAGTGCCATCGGTCACGAGACCGATGTGCCACTCGTCGACCACGTCGCCGATGTCCGCGCGGCGACGCCCACCGACGCAGCCAAGCGGATCGTCCCCGATGCCGGCGCCGAACAGCGCTCGATCGAAGGGCTGCGCCGCCGGGCCCGACAGTCCTTGGAGTCCCGGCTGGTCAGAGACGGCCGGCTGCTGGACGGCATCCGCAGCCGCCCCGTCCTTGCCCGCCCGACCGAGGGGATCCGCCTGCGCCGCAGCGAGGTGACAGCCCTGCGCGATCGTGCCGCCCGGACGGTAGGCCACCGGCTCGACGCAGCGGAGACGGACATCTCGCATGCCCTCGCCCGCGTGGTGGCCCTCTCGCCGGCGGCGACTCTGGCGCGTGGCTACGCCGTGGTGCAGAGTGCGGACGGTCATGTCGTGCGGTCGGCGCACTCGGTGGCGGAGGGTGACACGCTGCGAGTTCGCCTGACCGACGGGGCGCTGCGGGTCGTGGTCAGCCGTGCTGCCGCGGGCGCGGGAAGCGAGGGAAAGGGTGGGACCGATGGCTGACGACACCCCGGAGAAGGCACGGGAACCCGACGGCGGCTCGGTCCCGACGCTGAGCTATGAACAGGCGCGCTCCGAGCTAGAGACCGTGGTCCAGAGACTGGAGGCCGGCGGGGCCACTCTCGAGGAGTCCCTCGCATTGTGGGAGCGCGGCGAGTACCTGGCCGGAGTATGCGCGGCATTGCTCGACCAGGCCCGCCACCGCATCGAGCGGGCGCTGTCCGAGCGGGCCACCGGGAACGGCGAGGGGAACGGAGAGACGAGCGGCAAGGCGAGCGGCCAGGCGAGCGGCAAGGCGAGCGGAGAGTCGTCCGCCTGAGCCTGTCCCTCCCCCGCGCCCGCCCGCCTCGTTCGGCATGACTGCGGGGCACCGGGCACCCTGCGCCGGGCAGCAAAGACGCAGTAGGGCAGCGGTACGGAACGGCTCAGCGTCCGGGGGCGACTCAGGACAGCCGGGAGGCGAGGAGTGCGAAGTCCGCCTCGGCGGCGCTACCGGTTATCACCAGCAAAGAGTCCGGCTCGGTCCGTACCCATGCCTGCTCTCCACGGGCCGTCTCGTACACCGACCACGTCCCTCCGCCGACCTCCACCTCTCCCACCGGCTGGGAGCTAGCGCTGACCGACTCCAGGACGGTGCCGCGAGTCTCATTCGTCTGCACGTAGCCGATGTAGTCGACCGAGTCGAGCGAGCCAACAGAGTGAGAACAGAGCCGACCGAGCCAACAGCGTCGCCACGGTCGGCACCCCCGTCCGAGTCACCTCCGCTGTCCGCTGCTGCCGTCAGGTAGCCGAATCGCAGGACGGACGGGGCGACCTCCCCCTCCCCGGGACCCGTGAACGAGGCGCTGGTGGTTCGCCACCCGGATGGGTTCTCCCGAACCGCCAGTACGACGAAGGGAGCGGCGGTCTCGGCAGCCCTGAGGGTGCCCGCGGGATTGACCTCGGGGACCGGGGTCGGCTCGTTGGAGCCGAGCACCGCCCACAGTGCCACGGCAGGTAGGACGACAGCCAGCAGCACCCCGAGCGACCGGAGCATGTCGAGCATGGTCTTACGGCCACGCGCACGCGCACCCGGTCCGGCACTCGCAGGAGTCACAGCCACGCACCCATGCTGCCGGAGTGTGTGGCGGCCCGCATCGGCAACGGATCACACGGGCAACTGCGTCGCGAGTGCCGACAGTGCGGCGAACCGGTGGTTGACTGACTGTCGCCGGCAGACACCGGAAGGCATAGGGGGACACGAGTGACGGGGCACGACGAGAGCAGCTACCGGATCGAGCACGACTCGATGGGCGAGGTACGGGTCCCCGCCGAGGCCCGGTGGCGGGCCCAGACTCAGCGCGCGGTCGAGAACTTCCCGATCTCCGGGCTGCGACTCGAGGCGGCCCACGTTGCGGCTCTCGCCCAGATCAAGCGGGCCGCCGCACTGGTCAACGCCCGGCTGGGGGTCATCGAGGAGGACATGGCCCGCGCCATCGTCACCGCCGCGGAGGAGGTGATCGCGGGACGCTGGGACGACCAGTTCCCGGTCGACGTCTTCCAGACCGGCTCCGGCACGTCCAGCAACATGAACATGAACGAGGTACTTGCCTCGCTCGCCAGCGACAATCTCGGCCGGCCGGTACACCCCAACGACCACGTCAACGCCTCGCAGTCCTCCAACGACACCTTCCCCTCGTCCATCCACGTCGCCGCGACGGGCGCCGTCGTCGACGGCCTGATCCCTGCGCTGGAGCATCTCGCGGTCGCTCTGGAGGACAAGGCGGCCGAGTTCGCCGACGTGGTGAAGAGCGGCCGTACCCATCTCATGGACGCCACTCCGGTCACCCTCGGTCAGGAGTTCGGGGGGTACGCCGCCGCGGTGCGCTACGGCGTGGAGCGGCTCGAGGCCGTCCTCCCCCGGGTCGCCGAGCTTCCGCTGGGCGGGACCGCGGTCGGCACCGGGATAAACACCCCGCCCGGCTTCGCCGACGCGGTGATCAGGGAGGTCGCGACGGCCACCGGGCTGCCGCTGCGGGAGGCTCGCAACCACTTCGAAGCCCAGGGCGCCCGGGACGGACTGGTGGAGCTGTCGGGAGCGCTGCGTACGATCGCGGTGTCTTTCAACAAGATCGCCAACGACCTGCGCTGGCTCTCCAGCGGCCCGCGCACGGGGCTCGCCGAGATCCACCTGCCCGACCTGCAGCCCGGCTCCTCGATCATGCCCGGCAAGGTCAACCCGGTCATTCCGGAAGCCGTGTGCATGGTCGCCGCACAGGTCATCGGTAACGACGCGGCGGTGACCTTCGGCGGCGCGGCGGGCAACCTCGAGCTCAACGTGATGCTGCCGGTACTGGCCCGCAACGTCCTGGAGTCGGTACGGCTGCTCGACAACGTCGCCCGGCTGTTCGCCGATCGCTGCATCGCGGGCGTCTCTGCCGACGCCGACCGCTGCCGGGAGTACGCGGAGAGCTCCCCCTCGGTCGTGACCCCATTGAACCGATACATCGGGTACGAGGAGGCGGCCAAGGTCGCCAAGCAGTCGCTGGCCGAGCGCAAGACCATCCGTACCGTGGTCCTCGAGCGCGGCTACGTGGCCGACGGGAAGCTGACGGAGGAGCAGCTCGACGAGGCTCTCGACGTGCTGGCGATGACTCAGGCTCCGACCGGGCACCCGGTACCGTGACCTCATGATGAACGTCACGGTGACCCGAACCGTTCGAGCACCCGTACAGCGGGTCTGGGAGGTCGCCACCGACCTGGCCGGCATGCCGGCGGTGATGAGCGGCATCGAGCGGGTCGAGGTGCTCACCGACGGGCCTTTCGCCGTGGGCACCCGGTGGCGTGAGACCCGCCGCATGTTCGGTCGGGAGGCCAGCGAGGAGATGCGCGTCGTCGAGGCCGAGGCCCCGAACAGCTACCTGGTGCATGCCGACTCGCACGGGATGCACTACGTCACGTCCTTTGCCTTCCGCGCGGCCGGTGACGACACCACGGAGGTGACCATGACCTTCGGCGGCGAGGCGCGCAGCTCGGTGTCCAAAGTGCTGGGCTTCGTGACCGGACCGCTATCTGTCAGAAGCGTCCGCAAGGCGGTCGAGCAGGACCTCGCCGACCTTGCCACTGCATGCGAGAACGGCTGAGACCACCGATACCGACGCGAGAGAGGACCTCACTAGTGACTGACGGCAGCAACGGCGCGGACAGCTTCACTCCAGCCGCGGAGGCGCTGGCCTCGCCGGACCAGACCGCAATCGCACACTTCCTGCATGCCCAGATCGAGAACATCCAGGCATCGGGTCTGGATGCCCGGACGTTCGCCATCTCGCGGCTCGCAGCGCTCATCGCCCTGGACGCGCCCGTCCAGTCCTACGCCTGGGTGATGAACCTGGCCAAGGGTGCTGGTGTGACGGATGCGGAGGTGCAGGGCATCGTCGTGGCGCTGACACCCACGGTTGGCTACGCGCGGATCCTCAGCGCCGGGGAGAAGATGCGCAAGGCGCTCGAGCTGCTCTGACTCGCCAGGCGCCGCGGCCTGGGGCGCGAGGACCCCTGGGGGTGGGTCCAAGCGTGCGTCCCCGCGACAGGTCCCTGAGGACAGTTAGGTCCCCGAGACGGCCAGGGAACTGACCATTTCGCGGACCTAACTGGGGTGCGAGAGGACGTCAGTCGCTGATGTGCCTGATCGCGCGCATCGACAGACCGGTGAGAATCCCCCCGGTTGCGACGATGACAAGGACGCAGACGGCTAGCGCCTGCACATCCCAGCCCTCGAGGATCAGCGACCGCAGCCCCACGATCACGTACGAGACCGGGTTCAGCCGGGCGATGGTCTGCAGCGGCTCCGTCAGCACCTCGAACGGCACGAAGTTCGGCGTCAGGAACAACAGCGGGAAGAAGATCAGGAAGCTCGCGTTGGTCGTCTGTACGGACTTCGAGCGCAGCGCGATGAGTATCCCGAAACCGGCATAGGAGACACCCCAGCAGGCCGCCAGCACGATCAGGAAGACCGCGCCCAGCACGCCCGACTCGATCCGTGCACCGAGCAGGAGGCCCACGATCAGCACCACGGTGGACACCATGAGGCCGCGCACCAGGTCCGCCGCCAGCCGACCCTGCACGATCGACGACCTCCGGACCGGTGTCATGAGCAGCTTGTCGAGGTACCCGTTGTCGATGTCATTGACCATCGCCAGACCCGAGGTCGCCGTGGACACCGCGAACACCAGCGACACGGGCAGCTGGAAGGCCACGTAGGACTGGCCCATCAGGAAGCCCGTGGAGTCGGCCGGGAAGACGTTGTTGACCTGGCCGATGTTGACGACGAGGAAGAAGACCGGGATGAACAGCGCCGTGACGGTCGCCTCCGGAATCCGCCAGACCTCCCGTACGGCGCGCTGCGACAACAGCCTGAGCTGACTCATTCCGCTCCCCCTGCGGTCGAACCTGACTCGGAGCTCTCGCCACCACCGCCGGGGGGCTGGTCTCCGGCGGTTCCTGCGGCGCGGTCCGATCCCTCCAGCCGTCGACCGGTCGCCTGGAGGAAGACGTCGTCGAGCGTCGGCCGGGAAACGGTGATCGACTGTGGGTCGACTCCAGCTCCGTCGAGCGCCCGCACGACCCGGGCAACGGCGCCCGCGCCGTCGCCCACCGACAACGAGAGCCCGGTCTCCTCGACGGAGACGTGCGAGAAGTTGGGATCGCCGGCGAACGCCGCCGCTGCCCGTTCGATGTCCTCCGCGATCAGCCCCACGGTCACCACGTCGTCTCCGAGGGCTGACTTGAGCTCCTCCGGGGTGCCTTCGGAAATGATCATGCCGTGGTCGATGATGGCGAGCCGGTCGCAGAGCTGGTCGGCCTCCTCCAGGTACTGCGTGGTGAGGAACACCGTGGCCCCCTCGGCGTTGATGCGCCGTACCTCGCTCCAGATCTGAGCCCGACTGGCGGGGTCGAGCCCGGTGGTGGGCTCGTCGAGGAACAGCACCTCCGGCTGGTGGGCGAGCGCCGTTGCCAGGTCGAGGCGTCGCTTCATGCCGCCGGAGTACGTCTTCGTACGGCGGTCGCCCGCCTCGGTCAGCCCGACCGTCCCCAGGAGCGCCTCGGCCCGCTTCTTCGGGTTCGACACTCCGAAGAGCCCACACTGCAGCTCGAGCACCTCCCGGCCGGTCTGGAGCGGATCCAGTCCCGCTTCCTGGAGGGCCACTCCGATCGCGGTACGGACCGCACCCGGGTCCCGGCCCACATCGTGTCCAGCGACCTCCGCGACACCAGAGGTGATCGGAAGGAGGGTCGTGAGCATGCGCACGGCGGTGGTCTTGCCTGCGCCGTTGGGTCCGAGGAACCCGAACACCTCGCCCTTGCGCACGTGCAGGTCGATGCCGCGTACCGCCTCGATCCCCCCCGCGTAGGTCTTCGTCAGGTTCGCGGCCAGGACGGCCGTGTCCGCTCCTGAAAGCGCTGTGTTCACACGCACCGCAGAATGGTACGGCGCGGCCGGCAGACACCGCACCGCCCGGACGTTGTCGAGCGCTGCACGGGGCACAGAGCGAGGCGGCGTCCGAACGATGCCGCCTCAGATCCGAAGGTCCTCCAGCATCTCCGTGACCAGGGCCGCGATCGGCGAGCGCTCCGGCCGGCTCAGTGTGACGTGAGCGAACAGCGGGTGGCCTTTGAGGGCCTCCACCACGGCCGCCACGCCGTCGTACCGCCCCACCCGCAGGTTGTCCCGCTGCGCCACGTCGTGGGTGAGAACCACCCGCGAGCCGCTGCCGATACGGGACAGCACCGTGAGCAGAACCCCGCGCTCGAGGGACTGCGCCTCATCGACGATGACGTAGGCGTCGTGCAGCGAGCGCCCCCGGATGTGGGTCAGGGGCAGCACCTCGAGCAGACCCCGGTCCATCACCTCGTCGACGACGTCCTGCGACATCACAGCGCTGAGCGTGTCAAAGACCGCCTGGGCCCAGGGCTGCATCTTGTCGCCCTCGTTCCCCGGCAGGTATCCGAGCTCCTGGCCGCCGACCGCGTAGAGCGGACGGAAGACCACGACCTTGCGTGGCGAGCGCCGCTCCATCACGCACTCGAGCGCCGCGCACAGCGCGAGCGCCGACTTGCCCGTGCCTGCCCGCCCACCCAGGGAGACGATTCCCACGTCGGGGTCGAGCAGGAGGTCCAGAGCGACACGCTGCTCCGCACTTCGCCCGTGCAGGCCGAATGCCTCGCGATCACCCCGTACGTGTGCCACCCGCTTGTCCGGCCTCACCCGGCCCAGCGCTGACCCGTGGGGGGAGAGCAGCACCAGACCGGTGTGGCAGGGCATCTCCGCAGCCTCGGGCAGATCCACCTCGTGGTCGCGGTAGAGCGCATCGATCACCGACGGGTCGACCTCGAGCTCCTGAATTCCGGTCCAGCCGTCGGTCACCACCTGACCGGCCCGGTACTCCTCGGCAGGCAATCCGATCGCGGACGCCTTGATCCGCAGCGGCAGGTCCTTGCTGACGAGCACCACGTCGGCGCCCTCGTCACGCAGCGCCGCAGCCACCGCAAGGATCCGGGCGTCATTGGAGCCATCCCGCATCCCGACGGGCAGTGCCGCACCGTCGGTGTGGTTGAGCTCCACCCGCAGGGATCCACCGGCTTGCCCGATGGACACCGGGGCGTTCAGCCTGCCATGCCGGTCCCGCAGGTCGTCCAGCGTGCGGAGGGACTCGCGGGCGAACCATCCCAGCTCCGGGTGGTGGCGCTTGCCCTCCAGCTCACCCACCACGACCACCGGAAGGACGATGTCGTGCTCGGCGAAGCGCGACAAGGCTGCCGGGTCTGCGAGAAGAACGCTGGTATCGAGAACGTACGTACGTGGCACTGCCACCTCCCGGGGACGGCATCTGCACCTACCTCGGGACGGTACGGATGCCGTGCGACAGATGGCGCACCGACACGCGACGGGTCGTCAACAGCCGGGTAAACAGGACGAGTTCGTGGGCGACTCCCCGTATCGGCTACCCGCGACCCGAGGCACGAGATGTCAGGATGCAAGCATGGCGACCAGACCAGACCGCCCCGGCACGCACGATGACAGGTACGGGTATCGGGACGATCGGTACCAGTCACATCAGAACGGTCCGGGTCGGCGGTCCCGCCCGGCCCCGCCGCCCGCTCGGGGCAGCGTTGACAGGAGCGGCACCGAGCGAGTCCCCGGTGACAGGGGCACGGCGGACCGGCTGGACGTACCGGGCGGGTCGAGGGACGAATCCGGCCGGCGCACGGCGGTCCGGGCGGTACGGGCCCGCCTGCTCATCCTGCTCGGGGCGCTGGCGGCAGGCATCGGCGTCGGCCTCCTGCTGACGGGTTCGCTGGTGCCCGGACTAGCCATGATCGCCGCGGCACTCCTGCTCAGCGGAGGTGGCTTCGCCCTGGGGGTCTACCCCTCGGGTGTGCTGGTCCGTCGGCTCCGTCAGGCTCCCGCGGTGGGGCTGATCGGCGTCGGTCTGGTCAGTGCAGTCCTGTCCTTCTCCGCGGGGGCCGTGATCAGCGCTGTGCTCGGGCTCGCGCTGCTCGTGGCGGACGCAGCGCTGGCGCGCCGGGCTGCGACCGGTGAGCCCTTCAGGTTCTCCATTCCGTCCCCCCGGTCACTGGTGCCACGCCCCCGTCGTTCCGACTCCCAGGACCACGGATACAGCGACGGCTCAGGAGAAGCCTCCGACGAGGGAGACCGTGACGATTTGAGGGACGGCTACGAGTCACACGAGGACAACCGGTACGACGACGGCGGCGAGACGCTCAGCAGAGACGACCGTGGTCCGGCGCGGGACGACCAGCACGACCCGCAGGCCCAGCGGCAGCGTGCGGACGCGACGGATGAGGCGGACCTCTCCGGACCCGACTCCGACTCCGACAACCTGACCCAGCTGCGCGAGGCGGAGCTCTCCTCACACGGCGGGCACCGCTCGCGCGAGCGCAGCGCCTGAGCTACTGAGCACGCACGAGACGACCGACCAGGCTGGGCGCTGGCCCGTGGCCATCGATAGCCGAGTCAGCCGATCGCCTTGAGAATGGCCTCGTCCAGACCAGGGAGCTCCGCGAGGTACTCCCGTCGCTCCTGCTGCAGCCGAGCGACACGCTCCCGGTACTCTTCGAGGCGGCCCTGCCGCTGGTAGAGCCACACCGGCTGGAGGAGCTCCGGGTCGTCCACCCCGGGCACGCCCTTCGCCACCTCGTACCCGAAGTCCGGGTCCACCGTCCACTCGATCGACTCCTGCGCGATGGCGGCCACCACGGCAGACGTCACGGGGATGGTGATCTTCTTGGAACGGTCGTCACCGTCCGGACCGCCCACGCGACCTGTGTTGAGGACGTACACCTTCATCGGGTGGGAGTCCATGAGATCGAGCACCCGGTTGCCCACGTCAGCGTGACTCCGGGGGTAGAACGGGTTCGTGCCCGGTATCCGCAGCCGCGCGTCACGGCCGTCCCCGCCAGCCGCGCGGGTGTCCCCGGTCTCGCCCAGCATGAAGTACGCAGCTGCCTGCGCCCGGTCCAGCTGGGCAACCGCGGGAAGGACGCTCTCGTCACGGTTGAGGATCAGCAGATACTCAGCCGGCGCCAGCTCCGCCGGGTCGTAGGCGTCCACATGGTCGAACGGCCAGGTGGTGCGCCCGTTCCGGGTGAAGGCGGTGTCGAAGAAGTCCACCGAGCCGGCCTCGTCCAGCGACACGTTCTCCAGGTACGCGTCGGGCTGGGTGGTCGCGTGGAAGATGGCCGACTCGAAGCGGGGGTCGAGCCCGAAGGTCTTGGCGAAGCACCCGTTCTCGGTGGCGTAGACCTTGCCGCCCGGCATCAGCGCGACGAAGTCGTCCTGGACCGGCCGGCTCCCCAGCTGCCGTGTGAAGGTGGTAGTCGTCTTGCCCGTGCCGGACAGCCCCACGATCAGCACGGTCTTGTGCCGACCGGCGACCGGCACTGCCTTGCACCCGGCGTGCAGTGCCAGGCCGCCACGCTCGTAGACGACGTCGTTCCACATCCGCAGCGCGGCCCACTTGGCCTCGCCGAAGCAGTCCGTGTTCAGCACGCGGGTGACGCGGTTGGCGAGGTCGACGGCGATGATCCGTTCGTCGGGGTACCCCGGAGCGGCCAGGTTCGGCGTGGCGATGACGGTCGTCACCGGGTCGGAGGTGTCGTGCGGGTCCATCGGGTAGTAGAGCTGCTGCTGCATGGCCGCGACATTGGCGTTGGCCGCCTCCACGACGAGACGTGAGCGGGTACGGAACTCCGGGTCCGAGCCCAGATAGCCATCCACGACCAGCATGTCCCGGTCGGCGATGTAGGCGTCCTGCGCGGCAGCGATGCGCTCGTACTCGGCGCGGGTGATCGTCTGGTGGGTAAGCGAGTCCGTGTGCTGCGCAGCCGTGTCCGGGTGCTGATCAGCAGAGTCCGGTCCGCCAGTGACGGGATCCGGTTGCTGGGTGAGGGGGCCCGGTTCGTCGGGGACGATGTACGTCGAGGCCGGACTGCGGGAGTCCACCCGGGTTCGCACCGCCGCGCTGCCGAACTCGGTGATCCTCGAGTTGGGCATGCGCTCGGTCAGTTCGCGCAGCCGCTGCGGGCTCGGGCTCCACTCGACGGATCGTGCCTTGACCGGATACGCCACAACCGGGCTCCTTGCTCGCGGAATGAGCCACATGCTACCCGGCGTTAACCAGGCACGTTCCCACCGTTTTCCACGCTGAGGTGAGCCATGCGAGAGGCGTCCACTACATTCGGGGGTGTGATCGAGCCCGCGCCTGCCGCTACCGGAGGGGTTTCAGGACCTCCCGGGATGCCACTTATTCGGCCCCGGATGCGTGGCCTGCTGCACGCCTGGGCCGCACCCGTGGCGGCCGCCGTGGGGCTGTCGTTCCTGCTACTGGCCGACGGCGGTCGGGCCCGCGTGGCGACCGCGGTATGGGCGCTGACCCTCACGGCCCTGTTCACGGTGAGTGCGACCTATCACCGGGGAGCGTGGCGGCCCAGCGTCAAGGCCTGGCTCCAGCGTGTCGACCACTCGATGATCTTCGTGTTCATCGCGGGTAGCTACACGCCGATGTGCCTGCTGCTGCTCGAGGGCAACAAGTCGTGGGTCATCCTGGCGATCACATGGGGCGGCGCGCTGGCAGGTGTGGTCACGCGACTCACCTGGCACACCGCCCCCCGATACCTGTTCGTCCCCGCCTACATCGCGCTGGGATGGGTCGCGGTGGCTGCCTTGCCCGACCTCGTGGTCTCGGCCCCCGCCTACGCAAACTGGCTGCTGCTCGCCGGCGGAGTGCTCTACACACTGGGGGCCCTGGTCTTTGCGACCCGGCGGCCCGACCCGATCCCGCACGTCTTCGGGTTCCACGAGGTGTTCCACGCCATGACCCTCGCTGCAGCCCTGTGCCATGCGGTGGCGATCGCAGCAGTGCTCTTCTAGGCAGTGCCTGCGCTCTTCTAGGCAGTGCCTGCGCCAGGTGTTCCAGGCGCGGCGGCGGTCCCGAGCACCCGCCGGAGATCTCCCCACTCACCTGACGATGCCACTCATGAGCGCCGCCACGGCGCTTGGATCGGTGACGGGGCTCTGGCAGACGAAGCCACGGCAGACGTAGGCGGCAGCACGGTCGTCGACCAGCGGGCGATCGGCCAGGAGCGGGACCCCAGCCGGACCGGACCCGGGGGCCCCGACACCTTCCAAGCCAGCACCGTCCCCGCCAGCACCGTGACTCGCCAGCACCTGACTCGCCAGTACGTGACGCCCCGCCAGCACCCGCCACCACGACGGCACCCGGCGCCGGGGACAGCCGCGCGGCCCTGACCAGCGCCGCGCGCGCGGGGTCGTCGTCCGATCCGACAACGGCCACCTCAGCAGGTCCGGCCAGAAGCGCCTCCGCCACCGCACCCAGCCAGCCGGCGAACCTCGGCGCCCGGACGATCAGGGCGAGCAGCGCATTGACAGTGCGCTCGGCGGCCTGACGGTGACGCGCCGAGCCGGTCAGCGCCGAGTACGTCAGGCACGCTCCGGCGAGCGCGGACGCGCCCGACGGAGTGGCGTTGTCGGCGGGGTCCCGTGGCCTGACCACCAGCCGTTCGGCGTCGTCAGCGGTGTCGAACCAGCCCTCCCCGCCATCGCCGAACCGGGTCAGCGCCACCTCCAGCAGCTCGCCGGCCCAGTGCAGCCAGCGCGCGTCGCCGGTTGCCTGCACCAGTGTGAGAAGGCCCTCGGCCAGGTCCGCGTAGTCCTCGAGGACGCCTGCCGCCGAGGACGCCCGTCCGTCCCGTGAGCTGCGTCGCAGCCTGCCGTCGATCCAGTGGACCTCGTGCAGGTACTCGGCCGCCCGGACCGCGGACCGGACGTACCGGGGCTCCTCGAGCAGCATCCCCGCTTCCGCCAGTGCCGCGATCGCCAGCCCGTTCCAAGCCGCCACGACCTTGTCGTCCCGGGCTGGCTGGGCCCGCGCGTCGCGAGCGGCGCGCAGCTTCTCCCGCGCAGCCGCCCACCGTGCGGAGCCGTCCGGACCCCCGGGGTCGGCCCGCAGCTGGAGCACGGACGCCCCGTCCTCAAAGGTCCCCTGCTCGGTCACCTCGCACAGCTGCGCGACCCAGGGTCCGTCGGGCTCGCCAAGAACATCGGAGAGCTGCTGCGCCGTCCACACGTACGCCGCACCCTCGCGACCGTCGGTGTCGGCGTCCAGCGACGCGGCGAACCCGCCGCGGTCCAGGCCCAGCTCGCCGGTCAGGAAGCCGGCGGTCTCGTGGGCCACCCGGCGCGCGAGGCGAGCTGTCGGGCTGTGTGGAGCTGACCGGACAAACCGGGCATACAGCCGGAGCAACAGGGCGTTGTCGTAGAGCATCTTCTCGAAGTGCGGCACTGTCCAGGAGTCGTCCACCGCGTAGCGGGCGAAACCCCCGGCGAGCTGGTCGTACATCCCCCCGCGAGACATCGCCTCGACGGTGCGCTCGACCATGGTCAGGGCAGACGGGTCCGCGCTGCGCGCATGTGCCCTCAGCAGGAACTCCAGTACGAGCGGGGCAGGGAACTTCGGCGCATCCCCGAACCCGGCGTTCACGACGTCGAACTGCGCGGACAGCTTGCCGACGGCAAGGTCCAGCGCTGCTCCGTCGACCACCTCAGCCGGCGATGCGGCGCCGGAGGTCGGTCCGCCCGACAGCTCGGTCAGGCGTGCCACCACGGCGTTTCCGGCCTCGACGACCCGGGCTCGGTCGTCACGCCAGCCGACGGCTACCGCCGCGAGTACCTGCCGGAAGGACGGCATTCCGGGCCTGGGCTCAGGGGGGAAGTAGGTGCCGGCGTAGAAGGGCTCGCCGTCCGGCCCGCAGAACACCGTCATCGGCCAGCCGCCCTGCCCGGTCAGCGCCTGGGTCACCGCCATGTACACCGCGTCGACGTCGGGGCGCTCCTCCCGGTCGACCTTGATGCTGACGAAGTGCTCGTTCATCAGGCGCGCTGTCTCGGCATCCGAGAAGGACTCGTGCGCCATGACGTGGCACCAGTGGCAGGCGGCGTAGCCGACGCTCAGGAGAACTGGTGTATCACGGCGCTTCGCCTCGGCGAACGCCTCGGGCCCCCATTCCCACCAATCCACCGGATTTGCCGCGTGTTGGAGCAGGTAGGGGCTGGATGCATTGGCAAGCCGGTTGGCCATTCCCATGACTCCTGACGAGTGACCCGAGTACCACTTCCGTCCCAGTGATACACGACAGTGATGCACGAGACATCCTCTCGGGGGGCACACCTGACACACGCGCACTCACTCAGGCCGCGTCAGCACGTCCAGGAACTCGTGGTTCACGAAGAGCAGCGCCCTGCCCGCCTTCACGTCACTGAGCAGCCGAGCATCGACCAGTGCATGCAGCCAGCTCGAGGCGGTCTGGCGGGAGACATCGCATCGCTCGGCAACCGTGCTGATGCGACAGTAGGGCTGCTCGAAAAGGACGGACAGGAACTGCGCGTCCCGTCCGCCCGGTGTGGCAGCCCGAGCCCGCTCGGCGATTGCCTCCTGACAGGTGCGGATGGCTCCGATCTTCCGCGTGGTCGACGTCGCCGACTCACGGACGACGTCGAGCGTCCCCGGGCGAGGCGCCGTCGTGACCCGCGGTCGGCATCGGCCCGTCGGGCTGCTCCCGCCCCTGGGCCCGTACGGCGTCGCGGTTGTCGGCCGGGAACTCCGGAGGCGGGTTCGCCTGCAGCCGACGGATCCGCTTGTTGAACGAGATCAGCAGCAGCACCCCGGCCGCCAGGAACGCGGTGATGACGATGGCGCTCGCCACGGCGATGTTCACGACTCCATTGTGCCTTCGTGCGCCCGTTCCGGCCCGGGTACGCCCCCATACGGCCCTCCCACCGGTGTTACCGTGAGGCCGTCGCCGGAGGCGGCACGGCTCGATCCAACCACCCGTCACCACAGCAGCCCCGTCGGCGGAGGTTCCATGTCCTTGTCACAGCCAGAGAGCAGCCAGGTCTTCCTCAGCCAGGCGGCCTACGACCACCTCAAGGAGGAGCTGGACCGCCTGATCGCGGAGCGGCCCGAGATCTCCAAGGAGGTCAACGACCGGCGCGAGGAGGGCGACCTCAAGGAGAACGCCGGCTACCACGCGGCGCGCGACGAGCAGGCCCGGCGCGAAGGCCGGATCAAGGAGCTGCAGCGCACCCTGGCCGACGCGACGGTGGGAGAGGCACCGAAGTCCACCGACGGCACCGCACTGCCCGGCACGGTGGTCACCGTCCGCTTCGAGCACGACGATGACGTCGAGACCTTTCTGCTCGCCTCCCGCGAGGAACGACGCGTCTCCGAGATCGACGTCTACTCGCCCCACTCGCCGCTCGGCAAGGCGATCCACGGGGCCAAGGTGGGTGACGTGCGGGAGTTCCCGCTGCCCAACGGCAAGACGATGCGGGTCACGCTGGAGAAGGTGGAGCCCCACGAGGGCTGACCCTCACTCGCGCACGACGCCGTAGCCCGCCTCCCGCAGGGCGGAGAGAACCGCCGCGGCATGCTCGGGTCCCCGCGCCTCAACGGTCAGGCTCACCGCTGCCTCGTTCAGCCGGAGCTGTTCGTGGCTGCGCCGGTGCTCGATCTCGAGGACGTTGACGTCCTGCTCGGCGATGCGTCTGAGCAGCGTGGCCAGTGTTCCCGGCTCGTCGGGCACGCGCACCACGAACCTGAGGTACCGCTCCGCGACGGCCAGCCCATGCTGCAGCACCCTGGTCAGCACGAGCGGGTCGATGTTGCCGCCGGAGAGGGTGACCACCACCGGCGGCTCCCAGTCCCGGGTCCCGGCCAGCACCGCCGCGGCGGCTGCCGCGCCAGCCGGCTCCACCAGCAGCTTCGAGCGTTCCAGCAGCATGAGCAGGGCTCGTGAGATGTCCTCGTCGGTGACCGTCACCACGTCCTCTACCAGCGACTGGACGTGCTCGAACGGGATACCGCCAGGACGCCCCACCGCGAGGCCGTCGGCCAGGGTCTGCAGGGTGTTCAGCGCAACCGGGCGACCGGCGGCCAGCGAGGGCGGCCATGCCGCGGCACCGGCGGCCTGGACGCCGTACACCCGCGCCTCAGGCAGGGCCTCGCGTACCGCGACCGCCACACCGGACAGCAGCCCCCCTCCCCCGGTGCAGACCAGCACGGTACGCGCCTGGGGGCACTGCTCGGCGATCTCCAGTCCCACGGTTCCCTGCCCCGCGATGACATCGCGGTGGTCGAACGGGTGTATGAGTACCGCCCCGGTGGTACGGGCGTGCTCGTGGGCGGCCGCCAGCGACTCCTCCACCGTGAACCCGACCAGATGGACCTCGGCACCGTACCCGCGCGTTGCCGCGAGCTTGGGCAGCGAGACCGTGACCGGCATGAACACCGTCGCCGTGGTGCCCAGCAGCGACGATGCCAGAGCCACGCCCTGAGCGTGGTTGCCGGCACTCGCCGCCACCACGCCGCGGGAGCGTTCCTCGGAGGACAGGCCCGCGATGCGGACGAAGGCGCCACGCAGCTTGAACGAGCCCGTACGCTGCATGTTCTCGCACTTGAGGAAGACGTCGCCGCCGAGCCGCTCGCTCAATGCCCGGGAGTGCTCCAGGGCGGTGTACCGGACCGCGTCGAACCGCGTCAGCACCGCGCGGGCAGTACGGACGTCGTCGCCGGTGAGAAGCACACGGTGATCGTCCCACGGACCCTGAGACACTGAAGACGTGCCGCTTCCCCCAGGTCCCGACATCCGTGCGCGTGACCGGGTGCGCCAGGTGGTGAACCTGATCCGACGCCGGGGAGTCCCGCCCACGACGCTGTTCCCCCGCCTCGCCGCGACCTACGGAGACCTGGTCCGCATCCGGTTCGGAACCGAGCAGATCTATCTCGCCTCCCACCCGGACATGGTCCGGCAGGTGCTCGTCACCGACGGGCGGATCACTCACAAGGGCCGCGGCCTGGAGGTTGCCAGGCTGCTGCTCGGCAACGGGCTGCTGACCGCCGAGGGTGAGGAGCACATGCGCAACCGGCGCCTCGTCGCGCCCGCCTTCCATCATGATCACGTTGCCGGGTACGCCCAGGTGATGGCCCAGTCCGCCCGGATAACCGAGGCGGACTGGGGGCGCCGCGCGACTGCCGACGGCGCGAGCGCGCCGGTGGTGGACATGAGCGCCGAGATGGCCGCGCTCACCCTGCGCATAGCCGGGCTGACGCTGTTCGGTACGGACCTCACCGACCGGACCTCCCAGGTGGGTCACTCGCTGTCGGAGGCGCTGGAGGCCTTCGGTCAGTTCCAGGTTCCGGGTGCCACCTGGCTGCTACGGGTGCCCTCGCCGTGGAGCCGACGGATGAACAGCGCGCGCGACAGCCTGCACGCGGTCGTCGACGAGCTGATCGAGCAGCACCGCGCGGACCCCGACCGCTTCGCCGGCGACGTGCTGTCCCTGCTGCTGAGCAGCCGGGACGCCGACGGCGGGACGCTCGCGCATCAGCAGGTGCGCGACGAGGTGCTCACGCTTCTGCTGGCGGGTCACGAGACCACGGCGAACCTGCTGACCTGGTCCTGGTTCCTGCTCGATGCCTACCCCGAGGCGGCTCGGGCGCTCCATGCGGAGCTCGACGCGCTGCCGGGGCCCCCGGAAGCCGCCGACGGCTTCGCACCCGCCCTGCCGGTGACGCGGGCCGTCCTGGCCGAGACGCTGCGGCTGTACCCGCCCGCGTGGACCGTGGCGCGGCGCTACCAGCAAGGCACCCGACTGGCTGGATATGACGTCCCGGAGCGCGCGCTGGCGGTGACCAGCCAGTGGCTGGTGCACCGGGACGTCCGGTGGTGGGGCGACGACGCCGCCGACTTCCGGCCCGACCGCTGGCTGCGCCACGGCTCCGCGGCGGACGGCAGTGGATGTCCTCACTTCGACGAGCGCGCCCCCGGCCAGCCCCGGTACGCGTTCTTCCCCTTCGGCGGGGGACGCCGCCTGTGCCTCGGGGAGGAGTTCGCCTGGACCGAGGCCGCGCTCGTGCTGGCGACTCTGGCCCGCTCCTGGTCGCCCTCTCTGGTTGCGGACCAGGTCGTCGACGTCCAGCCGCTGGTCACCCTGCGTCCGCGGTTCGGCATGCGGATGGCCCTGCGGCGGCGACAACCGGGGCGCCCGCAGGACCAGTAGCACTGGGCCCCGCTGCCAGATCGCCGCGCTGCCAGCTCGCCGCGCTGCCAGATCCGCGCCCAGCCACCCCGTCCTCGAATCGCTGGCACACTGGCAAACCTGACGTCCGCTCCTCGAGGTGGCTGTTGCTGAGATCCCCGGGCCCGGCCCGCACATCGTTCCCGCGCGAGGTGTACGTCCTCAGTGCCATCGCGTTTCTGGTCGCGCTGGGCTTCGGAATGGTCATCCCGGTGATCCCGGTGTTCGCCCGTACGTTCGGCGTCACCGCCGCCGCAGCGGGAGCCGTCGTCGCCGCGTTCGCCCTGATGCGGCTGGTGTCCGCACCGGTTGCCGGCAAGCTCGTCAACCGAGTGGGTGAGCGGCTGATCCTGGGTGTCGGGGTCACCATCGTGGCCGCCTCCAGCGGCGCCGCCGGGCTCTCCCAGACGTACGGACAGCTCCTGGTCTTCCGTGGGCTCGGCGGGGTCGGGTCGGCGATGTTCACGGTGAGTGCGGCCGCGCTGCTGATCCGCTCCGTTCCCGACGCGCTGAGGGGGCGGGCCACCGGCGTGTTCGGAGCCGGCTTCCTGCTCGGTGGGGTGGTGGGTCCGCTGTTCGGAGCGGTGCTCGCCGTCATCTCGCTCCGCGCGCCCTTCTTCGGCTACGCACTCGTCCTGTTCGCAGCGGGCGCGGTCGGCCTTGCGCTGCTTCCCCGACACCAGGCGGGAGGAGCCTCGGCGGAGGTCGCGCCGGACCCCGCTGAGGGCTCCGTACGAGGATCTGAGGGCTCCGTACGAGGCGTGGAACGGTTCCGGCACGCGATTCGCCTTCCGGCGTACCGAACGGCCCTGGTCGTCAGCTTCGCGGCCGGGTTCACGCTCTTCGGGGTGCGCTCCGCGACCGTCCCGCTGTTCGTCACCGAGTCACTCGGCCAGGCGGCGTCGCTGGTCGGCATCGGCCTGCTCCTGGCAGCGGTCGCCAACGGAGTCGCGCTCTACCCGGTGGGACGTGTGGCGGACCTCCGCGGCCGTCGGCCCGTCCTCATCGTGGGGGCCACGGTCTCCGCACTGGGCATGGCGCTGCTGGCCGGTGCGGGATCGGTGGCGCTGTTCCTGGTGGCCATGATCATCACCGGCCTGGGGTCCGGAGCCCTGCACGTCGTGCCACCCGCGATCGTGGGCGACGTGGCGGGCGGCCGCAGCGCGACGCTGGTCGCCGGGTACCAGATGGCTGGCGACGTGGGCGCCATCGTGGGACCGCTGCTGGCCGGATGGCTGGTGGACACCTCGGGCTACCCCGCCGCGTTCGGCATGACTGCCGGCGTGCTCTGCATCGCCGCGCTGGTCGGGGCCCTCTCGCCTGAGACGTTGCGCACACCCGAGGCGCAGCGCCCGGCTCAGCCCGTTTCCCCCGGTTGAGCAGCGACCGGCGGCCTACGCTGAAGTCTGTGGAGATCATCGAAGTCCTGCACATCGTCGGGGCCATCTTTCTGGTCGGCCCGGTGGCAGCCGCGGGGATGTACGCACCGCGCTACGTCCGCGCGGGCGACCCGTCCGCTCTGAAGCTGATCCGCCGCATCGCGGTGGTCTTCGGCGTCGGCACCCTCGTCGTGGGGCTGCTCGGCTTCGGGCTCGTGACCGGCGACGGCCCCGGCTGGGAGGCCTGGGTCATCGCGTCGATCGTGCTCTGGGCGGTGGCATCCGCACTGACGCTCGGGGTCCTCGTGCCGACCCTCGACAAGGCGCTGGAGGCCAGCGGCTCCGGGGCTCCCACGGACGTGCTCATCCCGCGGGTGCTGCTGGGCGGCATGCTGCCCGCGGTGCTCTACCCGGTCGTCGCGGTGCTCATGGTCGTGGGCGCAGGCGGGTAGCGGCGGCTACCGGGCAGTTAGCCGGCGGGGCGGTCAGACGAGGACTCGTCAGACGGAGGACTCGTACGACGGTGGCTCGAGATCCACCGCGGTAGCAGGCCCGTGGTGGTGCTCCGGGCTCGTACCGGGCACATCCGTGACCCCGGGAACGCCCTGCGGAACGTAGCCGTCAGGGGCGTCGTCGCGGGGAATCGTTCCGTAGATCGACCTTGCGTGCTCCCCACGGCCCATGGCGGCGGGCATCACCGTCAGCAGCGCCCAGCCCACGAGTGCGGTGCTCGCCGCGCCGACGAGCCAGTAGGGCCATCGCCGGTGGCCGCTGCGGCTCGCCTTGCGGCTGGCGACGACGGAACCGGCCAGGCCCAGGAAGACGGGCCACGCGTACGACGGACCCCCGGTGGGTTCCGCCCGCGGGCCCTGCTCCGAGCCGGGGACCGCTCGCTCCGCAGCCGAGACGACGCGCTGCAGCAGGACCGGGTCCTCGATGACCGCGTCCATCAGCAGCGTCCGACGCAGTGCCGAAACCTGTTCGGGCGACAGCGCCGGGGGCTCTTCCCGCGCCGTCAGGTTCTCCACTGGTCCCACCGGGGTCCCCCCTCCGTAGGCTGTCACCACAACGGAAGTATCCCCCGTGGGCGAGGAGAAGCGATGACGGGACGCATCGTGCTGTTCGGAGCAACCGGCTACACCGGCCTTCTGGCAGCCGAGGAGATGGTCGCGACCGGCTTGCGACCGGTACTGGCGGGTCGCAGCGCCGAACGCCTCGCGGACCTCTCGCTGCGGCTGTCGGGCCCCGAAGGGCCGCTGCCGTCGGCAGTCGCCGACGTCGCCTACCCGTCCACCGTGCACGCTCTCGTCAAGCCGGGCGACGTCCTCGTCTCGACCGTCGGACCCTTCACGCGCTTCGGCGAGCCCGCGCTGCAGGCGGCCGTCCAGGCCGGCGGGGGAAGTGTCTACATCGACTCCACGGGTGAGCCCACATTCCTGGCGGACGTGTACCGCAACTGGCACCGCCCCGCCCAGAAGTCAGGAGCGACGCTCATACCCGCGATGGGCTACGACTTCGTACCGGGACAGCTCGCCGCCGCACTCGCGCTGGACCGGTCGCAGGGTCGTGGGCGCCGCGTCGAGGTGGGCTACTTCTTCACCGGCAAG
Source organism: uncultured Actinomycetota bacterium (assembly GCA_963752715.1). Classification (GTDB taxonomy): domain Bacteria; phylum Actinomycetota; class Actinomycetes; order Mycobacteriales; family CAVVZQ01; genus CAVVZQ01. The sequence goes on from CAVVZQ010000007.1 coordinate 299,519, forward strand.
GGCCTCGGTGGTGCGACCGGAGGCACCGAGGCCTCGATGGCCGGGCAGCTGCTGGAGCGACACTACGTACGACGGGACGGCCGCCTGGTCCCGGAACGGGCAGCCGCCCACGCCCGTACCTTCCACACGGGCGGCAAGGACCTCGCCGGCCTGTCCCTGGGCTCCAGCGAGCACTTCACCCTGCCGCGGTCGTTCCCGGAGGTGCGGGACGTCAACGTCTACCTGGGATGGTTCGGACCTCACGTGCGGCCGCTGCAGGTCGGCTCCTTCGCGGGCGACATCGTGGGGCGTGTTCCCGGTGTCCGCCGGGGGCTGCACCACCTCACCGGCAAGCTCGTCAAGACCAGCACGGGCGGACCCGACGCCGCGACACGGGAGCAGTCAGGCTCCCTCGCGGTGGCCGAGACCTTCGACGAGTCGGGCAGCCTGGTTCAGCGGGTCACGGTGGAAGGTCCCAACGGGTACACCTTGACGGGACGCCTGCTCGCGTGGTCGGCTGCGCGGGCAGCCCAGCAGGGCACGGTTGCCACCGGTGCCATCGGGCCCATCGAGGCGTTCGGGCTCGAGGCGTTCACGCAGGGGTGCCGGGACGCGGGTCTGATCGAGGTGTAGCCGAGCGGGTCCGGGGCCTGGCGAGACCGGACACCCGGCACAGCCGGCAGCCCTCACGTCCCGTCGAGCGCCTGCGCCAGGTCCTCGAGCAGGTCGTCCACGTCCTCCAGACCCACCGACAGCCGCAGCAGGTCCCCCGGAAGCTCGCGGTCGGTCCCCGCCAGGACGCCGTGGCTCATCAGTGTCGGGTAGCCCAGCAGCGACTCGACGCCGCCCAGCGAGCCGCCCAGCGCGATCAGTTGAACCCTCCGGCATACCTCCCGGGCCGCCTCGGATCCGCCCTGCACCCGGAAGCTGACGATGCCCCCGTACGCGGGACTGCCCTGGCCGACCACGCCCCCGGTCCGCATCAGCTCCGTGGCCAGCCCGTGGTCGGGATGGTCTGCGAGCCCCGGGTAGATCACCTCAGCCACCCCGTGGTGCTCGTCCAGCCACCGGGCGACCGCGAGCGCCGACTCGCAGTGCCGCCGCATCCGCAGCGGCAGCGTCCGAATGCCCCGCATGACCAGCCAGGAGTCGAACGGCGCGGCCACGGCGCCGGCCTGGATCTGGACGGCCCGGACGGCGTCGGCGAGGTCGGGCAGGCTGGTCACGACCGCTCCGCCCACCACGTCGGAGTGGCCTCCGAGGTACTTCGTGGTGGAGTGCACCACGACGTCGGCGCCCAGGGACAGCGGCCGCATCAGGTACGGAGTGGCGAAGGTCGAGTCCACGGCCACCGGAACCTCGTTCTGGTGGGCCAGCTCAGCCACCGCGGCGATGTCGGTGACCTCCAGCAGCGGGTTCCCCGGCGACTCGAGCCAGACGAGCCGGGTATCGGGCCGCAGCGCGGTCCGGAAGGCCTCCGGATCGCGTACCGGAACCGGGGTGACGCTCACGCCCCAGGCACTGTGCAGTCCCTCGGACAGCCGCACCGTTCCGCCGTACATGGTGCGGGGCACGACGACGTGGTCGCCCGGCCGGCACAGCGCCCGGAACACCGCATCGGCGGCGGCTACCCCCGAGGAGAAGGCCATCCCCGCGTACCCGCCCTCGAGGTCGGCGAGTGCCCGCTCGAGACCCTCCCGGGTCGGGTTGCCCACCCGCGCGTACTCGTACCCCGCCCGGGCCGAGTCCACGTCCGCCATCCGGTAGGTCGACGAGAGGTAGATCGGTGGGGTGATCGCGCCGGCCGGCTCGTCGGGGTCGAGTCCGGCATGCACCGCACGGGTGTCGAATCGGAAGGTCACCGGACCAGTGTGACCCGCGTGGCGTTCCGGGCGGGCACGGGCGGTCCGGTACCGGCCCCGTGGCGGCCCGGTGGCCCGGGCGCCGGTGGCAGCCCGGTGCCGACCCGTGGCGGCCCGGTGGCGGCCCGGTGGCAGCCCGCGGCGGTACCGTGCAGGAAGGATTGCAGCGGCCCTGCAGATCCAGGCGGCGTGGAGGCGGTCGGATGCGAATACCCGGGACCCCCCGGCCGGTGGAGCTGGCACCGGGGATCTGGCGGATACCCCTGACGCCCGGCAGTGCCATCAACTGCTTCGCGCTGCGGGACGCCGACGGCACCGTCACGCTGGTCGACGCCGGGCTGCAGGTCACAAGCTCGACCGTGGTCACCGGTCTGCGCACGCTCGGCATCCGTCCCGCGCAGGTCACCCGCCTCGTACTCACCCACGCCCACGCCGACCACATCGGCGGAGCCGCCCGGCTGCTCGAGCAGATGCCGGCGACGGCCGCCATCCACGAGCGCGACGTCGGCTACGCGCGCACCGGGGAGATGCCCCGACCGGACATGTCCACGCGGCTGGGCCGCCTCGCGGACCGTCTCCCGTTCGGTGGCTTTGAGCCACTCGCTGATGTCTCGACCTTCCGGCACGGCGACACCCTCGCGGTCGCGGGTGGCCTGGCCGTGTACCACACTCCCGGACACACGCCCGGACACGTGTCCCTACTCGCCGTCCGACACGGTGTGCTGCTCACCGGCGACGCTCTGTTCAACCTGCGGGACCTCTCCTGGCCGGTGCGGGCCCTGTGCACCGATCACGACCTCAACCGGCGCTCTGCGGGCCTCCTGGGAGACCTGGACTACGACGTGGCTGCCTTCACTCATGGACCGGAGATCAGGGTGAACGCGCGTGAGGCGGTACGGGCGTTCCTGCGGGGCCGTACCCGCGGCGGTTCCCGTACCGGCTCCACCGGATCTCGCGGCGGTTCCCGTACCGACCGGCCGGCGTCTGGTGGATCAGAACCGAGCCAGCCCGGTCGGACCCGGTGACGCGTCGGACCAGGTCGACCCCGCGGTCCGTACCGTCGCCGTGGCGGCGTCCGGTACGTCTCGGGGCGCTCACCGTGGGAGGCGCGGTTCTGCTGGTCTCCGGCAGCGTGGGCCTGCTGGCCGGCGAGGTCAAGCTCGCCCGTCGGTGGGTGGGACGGCCGACGGAGCGACCGCCAGCCACGTCCGGGTGGTACGGCCACTACGTGGACGAGCCGCTCCGCCTGGCCACCCTGGGGGACTCCTCGGTCGCGGGCATCGGGGTGGACTACGCCCACGAGACGATGGCCGCGATCCTCGCCGCGGGGCTGGCGGCCATGGCGCGCCGTCCCGTCCGCCTGACGAACGTGGCCGTGTCCGGATCGCGCACCTCCGACCTGGCTCGGCAGGTCGACCGGGTGCTGGAGGACGCGCCGGACGTGGCCCTCATCGTGATCGGCGCCAACGACGTCACCGGTTTCGTGTCGCCGAAGGACTCCGCCGCGGTCCTGGGCGAGCAGGTGGCTCGACTCGTCGGGGCGGGAGTACCGGTCGTCGTGGGGACCTGCCCCGATCTCGGCACGGTTCGTCCGGTACTCCCACCCCTGCGGCAGGTCGGCTGGCTGTGGAGCCGCATGCTGGCCCGGCAGCAGACCATCGCCACGGTCGAGGCAGGTGGCCGTAGCGTCTCGCTGGGGGCACTGCTGGGCCCGACCTTCCGGCTCGACCCGCTGATGTGGAGCCCGGACCGCTTCCATCCCTCCGCGGACGGGTACGTCGCCTCGGCCTCAGCTCTGCTGCCCTCGGTCGCGGTCGCTGCGGGTGTCCTCCCCGAGGTCCCGGCCGAGCCGACACCGGCCCGCACCATGTCCGTTGCTGCTGCCGCCACGGCCGCGGTGAGCCAGGACGGCACCGAGGTCGTCGAAATCGGTGCCGCTGCTCCCGGTCCGGCTGTCCCGGGTGGGGCTGTCCCGGGTGGGGCTGTCCCGGGTGGGGCTGCGCGCCGCCGGGCACTGCGCCGACTGCCCGCTCGACTGCGCAGGAGACGACCACCACGCGTACCACCTACAGCGTCAGACGCCGACGGGGGGCGCGAGGCGGGCACTTCGCGTTAGCGTCGAGACAGTCTGTACAACCGAAGGGAATGTCATGCCCGAAGCCGTCATCGTTGCCACCGCCCGCTCACCCATCGGGCGGGCCTTCAAGGGGTCGCTGAAGGACGTCCGGGGGGACGACCTCACCGCCACCGTGGTGCGTGCCGCCCTGGAGAAGGTGCCGCAGCTGAACCCGTCGGACATCGACGACCTGATGCTGGGCTGTGGTCTTCCGGGTGGCGAGCAGGGCTACAACATGGCGCGCGTGGTCGGCACTCTCCTCGGCTACGACTCCCTGCCGGGAACGACCATCACCCGCTACTGCGCCTCCAGCCTGCAGACGACGCGGATGGCGATGCACGCGATCAAGGCCGGGGAGGGTGACGTGTTCATCTCCGCCGGCGTCGAGATGGTGAGCCGGTACGGGAAGGGCTCCTCCGACGGCATGCCCGGAACCACGAACCCGCTGTACGACGAGGCCCAGGCCCGTACCGCGGCGGCCTCGGCAGGAGGCACCGACTGGCACGATCCCCGGGAGGACGGAGCACTCCCGGACGTGTACATCGCCATGGGGCAGACCGCTGAGAACGTGGCCCGCACGTACCAGGTGAGCCGCGAAGACCAGGACGCCTTCGGGGCGCTCTCGCAGAACCGGGCCGAGAAGGCCGCCACCGACGGTTTCTGGGCCCGGGAGATCACGCCGATCACGCTGCCCGACGGCTCCGTCGTGGAGCACGACGACAGCCCGCGCGCAGGTGTGACGGCGGACGCCATGGCGGGCCTGAAGCCGGTGTTCCGTCCGGACGGGACCGTGACCGCCGGCAACTCCTGCCCGCTCAACGACGGAGCGGCGGCCGTGATCGTGATGAGCGACACCAAAGCTGCGGAGCTCGGCATTCAGCCGCTGGCGCGGGTCGTCGCCACCGGGGTTGCCGCACTCTCCCCCGAGATCATGGGCATGGGTCCGGTACCGGCGAGCCGTCGGGCGCTGGCCACCGCCGGGATGACGATCGATGACATCGACATCGTCGAGCTCAACGAGGCGTTCGCCGCCCAGGTGCTTCCCTCCGCTCGGGAGCTGGGGATCGACCTCGACAAGCTCAACCCGTTTGGCGGTGCGATCGCGGTCGGGCACCCGTTCGGCATGACCGGCGCTCGGATCACGACCACGCTGATCAACGGCCTGCAGACGCAGGACAAGACGTTCGGCCTGGAGACCATGTGCACGGCGGGTGGCCAGGGCATGGCGATGATCCTGGAGCGCCTCTCCTAGCCTCCTGGCCGCCTGGCCGCCTGGCCGCTGCCGCTGGCCGCCTAGCCGCTTGCCGCCTGGCCGCCTACCACGCAGTCCGGCGTGCTGGGGCATCTCGGCGTGGCCCGGGCTGCCCCAGCGCAACGACATCGGGGTTCGGGCGCGAATTACCGGCCTATAGCGTGCCCGAACCCTGCTTTCGCAGGGGGGACTGCCGTCACGCCGGGACGCACCTCAGCCCAGCCTGAGCAACTACCGCCCGCCAGGAGGTCGGGACTCCGGTTCCGTCCAGCTCGCCGCGATGCACCACGATCTCCGCGAGCCCCGTACGGATCCGGCCCTCTGTGGCCGCGGCGCCCAGATGAGCCTTGGGCAGGTCTCCCGCCAGGCGCAGGTCGTGGGCGACGACGAGGAGCAGGTCGAGAGTGGGGTACGGGGCAAGCTGCGGAGTCTTCCGGGTCACCCCGCGAGGTACCGCCTCTACGTCAACACGCAGGTCGGCATACACGTCGGCACACAGGTCGGCGAGCGCCTGAACGAGGTGGCGCAGCACCTCCAGCCGCTCGGCGCCGGTGGCGCCAGCCCAGAACGAAGACGGCCGGCCCGCCAGGTAGCGGACCAGCCGTTGCGCTTCGAGATCCAGGTTCTCCGGATCGAGGTTCTCCGAGTCCAGGTCACTCACGGAAGTATGAGATCAGCCGGAGAATCTCCAGGTACAGCCAGATCAGCGTCACCATCAGGCCGAAGACCCCGTACCAGCCGAAGCGCGCCGGGACACCCTGCTCGATGCCCGTCTCGATCATGTCGAAGTCCGCGAGCAGCGTGAAGGCCGCGATGCCGATCACCAGGAGGCTGAACGCGATGGCGATGATTCCGCCGTCCCGCAACGCGCTGGCCTCGCCGGTGATGAGGGTGAAGATGAGGTTGAACACCATGAGGCCCAGGACGCCGAACAGGGACAGCATCAGGACCTTCTGCTTCTGGGGCGTCATCCGGAACCGCTTCACCCGGTAGAAGGTCAAGGCGCCGGCGAAGACCACGAACGTCCCCACCACTGCCTGCACGACGATCCCCGGGTAGAGCGACTCGAACCACAGGCTGATCGAGCCGAGCGCCAGGCCCTGCAGCCCGGCGTAGGCGAGCACCGCCACCGGGTTGGTGATCTGCTTGATCGCGATAACCAGGCCGAGTATCAAGCCAGGAAGGAAGGCCCAGTACAGGATCGGGGAGTCTGCGATCCAGGCCACGGTCGCCGCTGCCACCAGGACTGCGAGCGCGAACACCGTACGGATCACGACGTCGTCGAGCGTCAGCGCGCGCTCGGTCTGCTGGGCAGGCGGGGGCTTAACGGGCTGGTACTGCGGCGTGGGGGGCGGGGGCGCCGGTTGCGTACCAGTTCCCTGGCCGCCCGAGTGGCCCTGGTAGTACGCCCGGTTCAGCTCGTCCGCGGACGGGGTACGGAAGTCGGCGTACTTCTGTCCCGCGAACGGGCTGTTGCGCAGCGCCGGATTGTTCGACTGCATCGTTACAGGCTCCTTGGGGTTGTGACCGTATTGTGCCCCATTCAGGGATCGGGCGCAGGTCGCCAGGGCCCGTGACGCACGAACCCTTGGATTGCCCTGGTTCACGGCCGTTGCTGGCCGCGCGAGACGAGTGCCCGGGGCGGGGCTCGAACCCGCACGGCCGAAGCCCTCGGTTTTTAAGACCGATGTGTCTGCCTGTTCCACCACCCGGGCACGGACGACCCTGCTCCCAGCCTACGGACCACCACCCCTGCCAACCTTGGTGATCATGGCATTAGGGCATGACACGCCGGAGCAACAGGCCGTCGTACGCGACCTGGCGCCATGATCACCAGGATGGAGTGGGTGCGATCAGGGGGATGGAGTGGGTGCGATCACCAGGATGGAGTGGGTGCGATCACCGCGAGAGTGTGGTCGTGGAGGCGGAGGACGTGCTTCTGCGGGCGCTGAGCGGATCGACCTTGGGTGCGGCCGGCTCCCCCAGCGGAACCACCTCGCGGCTGAGGAAGAGCGCCAGGGTCCAGTCCGCCACGATGCGGACCTTGCGGTTGAAGGTGGGCATCGCGCCCAGGTGGTACGTGCGGTGCATGAACCAGGCGGGGAAGCCACGCACCTTCACGCCCGGGAGCTGGGCCACGCCCTTGTAGAGGCCGAGGCTGGCCACCGATCCCAGGTTCTTGTGCCGGTACGCGCGGGTCGGCTCGCCGCGCACACTGGCCAGCACGTTGTCCGCCAGGACCCGCGCCTGCCGTACCGCATGCTGCGCCGACGGTGCGCAGGTCGCCTCCGGGTCGTCCGAGCTCAGGTCGGGCACCCGGGCGCAGTCACCTGCCGACCAGGCGTTGGGAGCGCCTTCGATGCTCAGGTCCGGCCCACAGCGCACCCTGCGGCGCTCGTCCAGCGGCAGGTCCGTCGACTCGAGCACCGGGTGCGGCCGCACTCCGGCGGTCCACACGATGGTCTCGGAGTAGAACCGGTCGCCGTCGGAGAGCTCCACCACGCCGTCCGCCATCGACTCCACCCGCGTATTGAGCCGTACATCGATCCCCCGTCGGGCCAGCTGGTGCAGGGTGTACTGGCCGAGGTCCTCGCCCACCTCGGGCAGGATCCGGTCGGCAGCCTCCACGCAGATCCACCGCATGTCGACCACTGACAGCCGCGGGTAGTACTTCAACGCGTCCCGCGCCATGTCCTCCATCTCGGCCAGCGCCTCGATGCCCGCGTAGCCGCCACCGACCACCACGAAGGTCAGCGCGCGCCGCCGCACCATGCGGTCCGAGGTCGAGGCCGCCGAGTCGAGCATGTTGAGCACATGGTTCCGCAGGAAGAGCGCCTCACCGACGGTCTTGAAACCGACCGCATGGTCCTCCAGCCCGGGAATGGGCAGCGTGCGGCTCACGCCGCCGACAGCGACCACGAGCACGTCGTACGGAATCTGCGTCTCGGAGCCCTCACGCGGCTGCACGGTGGCCACCCGGTCGGCGTGGTTGATCTCGGTGACCTCGCCCGCGATCACGGTCGCTCCCTTGAGCGTGCGGCGCAGCGGCACCACTACGTGCCACGGTTGCAGGCTGCCCGCGGCCGCCTCCGGCAGGAACGGCTGGTAGGTCATGAACGAGTTCGGGTCTATGACGGTGATCTTGGCTTCGTTACGCCTCAGCTTGCGCTGCAGCCGGAGGGCGGCGGTCATGCCGACGTACCCGCCACCGACGACGAGGATGTGCGGGTGCTTCGGGGTGCGCATGGGCACACAGCCTAGGGCCAGCAATGCGCGACTGATCCGGGGGTGAGACCGCTCACCGCCAATGCTGGCACGGTAGCTCAGACCAGGCTGATCGCTTCCCGCAGCACCTCGTCGACCATCGGCGGCGTCAGGCGACCCGTGAAGGTGTTCTGCTGGCTCGGGTGGTAGCAGCCGAGCAGCCGGAGCGTGGACACGCCGGGTGGCCAGTCGACCGCGGCGCCATGTGCCTCACGGACCGCACGCGCCTTCCGCTCCCATGCCGACCCCAGCTCGAGTTCCAGCTCCGGCTCTAGCTCCGCGACGGCACCGTGCCCGAATCGCGGCCGAGGCCTCGGCACTGTCCAGCCGACTGCCTCGAGCGCCGGGAGCAGCGCCTGCCAGGCGAACCCGCCCAGCGCCACGATCACGCGCAGGGTCGGGGCGAGCAGCTCCAGCTCCCGCACCAGCCACGGCCGGCAGGTGTCCCGCTCGGGGGGAGTGGGCTTGTTGGCCGGCGGCGCGCACCGCACCGCCGCCGCCACGCGAGTCCGGTACAGCTCCAGCCCATCCTCGCGTCCGGTGGCCACCGGCTGGTTGGCCAGTCCCACCCGATGCAACGCCGCGAAGAGGAAGTCGCCGGACCTGTCCCCGGTGAACACCCGGCCGGTCCGGTTGCCGCCGTGGGCAGCGGGAGCCAGCCCGACCACCATGATCGCCGCGTCGGCCGGGCCGAACCCTGGGACCGGTCGGCCCCAATACGTCTGGTCGGCGAACGCAGCACGCCGCCGGAGGGCCACCTGCTCGCGCCACTGCACCAGCCGCGGGCAGGCTCGGCAGGCGACGACGCGCGCGTCGAGGTCAGCGAGACTCTGGGCACTCGCGGCGCTTCCGCGGACGCACGTGGCCTCCTCGCAACCGCTCATCCGAGCGAGTCCGCCACTCCCCATGCGATGCCGTCCAGGATGTCGTGCTCGCTGACAAGCACCTCAGGTGACCCGGTACGGCGCAGGATCTCCGCCAGGATCAGTCCGCCGGCTGCGATGACGTCGACCCGCCCCGGGTGGATGACCGGTTCTGCGCTGCGCTGGTCATGCGTCATCCCCAGGAGGCGCGCCGCCACCTTTTCGAGGTCCTCACGTGACACCTCCTCGCCGTGGGTGTCCAGCTCCTCGTACCGCGGCAGTCGCAGCACCAGGGCGGCCAGTGTCGTCACCGTGCCGGCCAGTCCGACGAACGTGCGGTGTCCGGACAGCGGCACGTGCGCAGCTGCGTGGTCCAGCGCTGCCGCGATGTCATGCCGCGCCCGTTCCACCTGGTCCGCAGTAGGCGGGTCGTTGTGCAGCCGCCGCTCGGTCAGCCGCACCGACCCGATGTCCATCGAGTACGCGGCGGTGACGTCGAGCGCACCGCCCTCGTCCGCCTCACCTCGGATGAGCTCGGTCGAACCTCCTCCGATATCGCACACCAGGACCGGCCCGGGCGGAGGCGGGTCGAGGGAGCGCATCGCGCCCAGGAAGCTCAGCGTCGCTTCCTCCCGCCCGCTGATCACCTCCGGGGTCACCCCGAGCAGACCGTCGACGAGCGAGACGAAGTCATCGCTGTTGGCAGCGTCCCGCGTCGCGCTGGTCGCGACCACCCGAATGGCGGCGACATCCAGCTCAGCGACGATGCCTGCGTAGTCGGCGAGGAATGCTCGGGTACGGGCCAGTGCCTCCTCCGACAGCCGGCCGGTACGGTCCACTCCCTGGCCGAGTCGGTTGATCTCCAGTCGGCGCACCACGTCCGCGAGCCGGGACCGACCAGCGGCGTCCGTGACAAGATCAGCCACCAGCAGTCGGACGGAGTTCGTGCCGCAGTCCACCGCAGCCACCCGCGTCATGGTCCCCGCTCCCCGCTCGCCGCTCTAGGCCGTTCCCCTGTCATCGTAGGGCGCCTCGTCAGCGGCCCAGCCGCTGTCCTGGTGCTGGCGCTCCGTCCCGGGGCTGACACACGGGCCCGACTCCCACCAGTGCGGCAGAGCCGCAAGAGCCTCGTCCCCGAACGGGTTGACGCCATACCCGGCGGCCAGGCTGTGCGCGACCAGGGCATGGAGGCACTTGACCCGGTCGGGCATGCCCCCTGCGGTCACTCGGGTCGGCAGGTCGCCGAGTGCGTCGCGACGCCGAAGGTAGTCCTCGTGGGCGGCGCGGTAGCGGGCCGCGAGATCCGCGTCGGTCTCCAGGCGCCCCGTCATCTGCCGCATCAGGCCGCTGGCTTCCAGGGTGCCGACCGCCGAGGCGGCCCGCGGGCAGGTCAGGTAGAAGGTGGTGGGGAACGGGGAGCCGTCCGGCAGCCGCGGGCTCGTCTCCACGACGTCGGGCAGCCCGCACGGGCAGCGGTGGGCGACCCGCAGCACCCCGCGCGGCGGTCGACCCAACTGGGCCGCGACCGCCGCCAGGTCCTCGGGCGAGACCTGTGCCTCCGGTACGGGCGTCATCGGGCCGGCCCGGACTACTGCTCGTCCGCCCAGCGCAGGGACTCCCCCAGCCGCTGGTACCAGGCGCCGTCCCCGGTCCGTCTGACTCTCTCCTCCTCCGCAGCGCGCTCCCGCTCCTGCGCGTCGGGCTCGATCGTCACGTAGAGCTTCGAGCCCTCAGGTACGTAGTAGAGCTGTGCCCGCGCCTCGCGCTGCAGAGTGAGCGGGTCGGACAGCTCCGACTTGCGTGCCTCGAGCTCCTTGATTCCGCTCGCCAGCGAGGAGTTCTCGGACTGCAGGCCGGAGATGTCCCCCCGGACTGCGAACCACTCCCGGACCGGGTACAGCAGCGCCAGCAGGGAGAGCAGCACCACCACGCCGAGCACCAGGGCCCGGGGGGTCATCGCGCGTCGGAGGCGGACCGGACGGGCGCCCTCGCTCTCCTCGCGCGGCGCAGGCCGGACGAAGGAACGCCGGGGCGGAACGGCGCTGTCGTGCTTGCTCCGCACCCGGCGATCCCCCTTCGCTGGCGACCGCGCCGCTCGGCGCGGTCGGCTTGGCTAGCCCGCGTTGAACCGCGGGAAGGCGGAGGCACCCGCGTAGGTGCCCGCCTCGTCGAGGATCTCCTCGATCCGCAGCAGCTGGTTGTACTTCGCGACGCGCTCCGACCGGGCCGGCGCACCCGACTTGATCTGTCCGGAGTTGATCGCCACCGCCAGGTCGGCGATGGTGGTGTCCTCGGTCTCACCCGAGCGGTGGCTCATCATCGTCTTGTTGCCGTTGCGGTGCGCGAGGTCGCAGGCGTCCAGTGTCTCCGTGAGCGAGCCGATCTGGTTGACCTTGACCAGCAGTGCGTTGGCGGCCTTGAGCTCGATGCCCTTCGCGAGGCGCACTGGGTTCGTCACGTACAGGTCGTCGCCGACGAACTGCAGGCGGTCCCCGAGGCGTGCCATGATGGCGACCCACGCGTCCCAGTCGTCCTCGTTGAACGGGTCCTCGATGGAGACGATCGGGTAGTCGTTGACCAGGCCCTCGTAGTAGTCGATGAGCTCCTCGGCAGACTTGGCCGTGCCCTCGAACTGGTACGCGCCATCGGAGTAGAACTCCGACGCTGCGACGTCCATGGCCAGCGCCACATCCGAGCCCGGCACGAAGCCCGCCGCCTGGATCGCGTCAACGATCTTGTCCAGCGCGGTGCGGTTGCTCGGCAGGTTCGGCGCGAAGCCGCCCTCGTCGCCCAGGCCGGTAGCCAGGCCCTCGCCCTTCAGCACGCTCTTCAGCGCGTGATAGACCTCAGCGCCCATCCGCAGGGCCTCGGCGAAGGTGTCGGCGCCGATCGGCGCGATCATGAACTCCTGGATGTCCACGTTGGAGTCGGCGTGCGACCCACCGTTGAGGATGTTCATCATCGGCACGGGCAGGACGTGCGCGTTCGTGCCGCCGATGTACTGGAACAGTTCCAGGCCGGCCGACTCCGCCGCCGCCTTGGCGGTGGCGAGCGAGACGCCCAGGATGGCGTTGGCGCCCAGCCGTCCCTTGTTCGGTGTGCCGTCCAGGTCGAGCATCGCCTGGTCGACGAGCCGCTGCTCCGAGGCGTCGTACCCGATCACCTCGGGTGCGATCTCCTCGTTGACGGCCGCCACGGCCTGCTGGACACCCTTGCCGCCGTAGCGCGCGTCGCCGTCGCGCCGCTCCACGGCCTCGTGCGCGCCGGTGGACGCGCCACTGGGCACAGCGGCCCGGGCAAAGGTCTCGTCGTCGAGGAGGATGTCCACTTCGACGGTCGGGTTTCCGCGGGAGTCGATGATCTCGCGGGCGGACAGGGACTCGATAGTCGCCACGGTGCACTCCTTCTGAGGAAGGTGGTCGATCCGGGGCAGAGCCTAGTGTGCCGCCCCTCGCGTCGATCCACGGGGAGCCACGCCGACGCGCCCATGGTTCGGACGATCAGCCGCGCGGATCGCCGGGCGACTCCTCGGCCTCCTGCTGGAGGATCCGTTCCCGCAGGTCCCGGGCCTGGTCCCGGAGGGCCGCCTCGGGATCGACGCCGTTCGATACAGCTTGGCGTACCAGCGCGGCAAGTCGCATTCCGATGTCGCGCGCCGCCGCGGCGCTCCCCAGGACGCCCGTCGCACCCCCTTCCGGCGGTGCGGGCTCGGTCGCATCCGGGTCGGGCGGTACCGGTTCGGCCGGTACCGGTTTGGGCGGTACGGGCACGGGCTGCAGGTCCAGTCCGCCGCGCTCGGCGCGACCCCACAGCGTGGCGTAGAGCGACAGGGCAGGCTGCGCCATGGGAACACCCTCGGTGACCGACACCCGTCCCTTCTCCCGCGCCTTGATCCGGTCCCAGTTGGCGGAGACCTCGTCGGCGTCGCGGACCTCGGTGTCGGAGAAGACGTGCGGGTGCCGCCGTACCAGCTTGTGCACCAAGCCGTCGGCGACGTCGTCGATGTCCCACGGCTGGTCTGGGTCCTCCTCGGCGATCCTGGCGTGGAAGACGACCTGCAGGAGCACGTCCCCGAGCTCCTCCCGCAGCGCGGCGCGGTCGCCGTGGCCCACCGAGTCCGCTACCTCGTAGGCCTCCTCGAGCAGGTACTTCACCAGACTGGCGTGGGTCTGCTCGGCGTCCCAGGGACACCCCCCCGGGGACCGGAGACGGTCCATCACCGCGACCACATCCAGCAGCCGGGACCCTCTGGGCAGGTCGGTCCGGTCGTTCCGGTCCGGCAGGTCCTGTCCCGGGGCCCTGCCCGCGTTCACTGCGGGGCTACCTTGTCCCCCAGGTCCCCCAGGTCCTCCAGCGACAAGTCGACCGTGCCGGGCGGCCGCACCGTTGCCGGCATCGCTGCCACGACTGAGAGGTTCACCTCGTCGAAGGTCCCGTATCGCTGGCTGACGTCCACGCCCAGCGAGTCAGCCGTCGTGCGCAGCTCCGACAGCAGGAGCTGCCCGCTGTCCTGGGCGAGCAGGTAGCGCCGAATCTCCGGCTCGGCCTGCTCGAACGGGATCTGCGACAGCTGCGGGTCGTTCACCCAGACTGCCCGCAGCTCGTCCTGGGAGATCTCTCGGTCGCTCACCAGGCCGTCGGCGAGGATCAGCTGCATGCCCTCGACATTGACCCACACGTCGAGGTAGTCCTCGGGCACTCCGGACAGCCGCAGGTTCTCCTCGTACGCATCGCGGCCTCCCGCGCTCTCCACCAGCGGTGCCACGGCCTGCTGGATGCTCTTGTCGTCCACGGCCACCCCGAGCCGCTCTGCGGTGTCGGCCAGCAACGGCTCACGGACGAGCACGGAGAGCACCTGACGCGAGAACGAGGGCACATCCACCGGCGGGGCCTGATCCGGGCGGTCGGCCAGGGCGCTGTGCACCCAGTCCTGCACCGTGGCGTCCGCGATGCGATCGTCACCGACGAAGGCGGCCGCGCCCGCCGTCCCACCACACCCGGACAGCAGGAGCGCGCCCACCGCAGCCCCGGCGGCGAGCGTTCCCGTACGAGTCCTCACGCCTGTCCTCCCTTTGGTGGCCCCGGCTCCCCGGAACCTGCCGCTCGCTCACCGCTAGTCTGCACCTTCTCCGGCCCCGGCAGTGTCACGTCGAGCACGTCGCCGAGGACCCGGCGCACCCAGGCGAGCACGTCGGCGTCACGGGCCGGCCGGGCGGGGGACCCACCCGGTGCGGGCAGCAGCAACGACCCGGGGCGCCCCTGGGGGCCCGCCACCGGCGGTCGGTACTGCGCCTTCGGATAGAGGCGCCGCAGCCGCATCTGCTGGGAGTCACGCAGTTCCAGCGGCGCGAAGCGAACCTTCCCCGCCGCCGCCACCACCTCGGTCAGACCCAGGCCGGGCAGCTGCTGGCGGAGCAGCGCCACGTCGATGAGGTTGGCCACCGGCTGGGGCAGCTCGCCGTACCGGTCGACCAGCTCGGCGCGCACCTCCGCCAGCTCGGCCGGCTCGTGGGCCTGCGCGATGCGCTGGTAGGCCTCTAGCCGAAGCCGTTCGACGTCCACCCATGAGTGCGGGATGTGGGCGTCCACCGGGAGGTCCACCCGGAGCTCGACGGGCTCCTCGGGTGCCGTGCCGCCGTCGCGCAGCTCGGCCACCGCCTCGGAGACCATCCGTACGTACAGGTCGAATCCCACGTCCGCGATCCGACCGCTCTGCTCCCCGCCGAGCATGTTGCCCGCGCCCCGAATCTCCAGGTCCTTCATGGCCACCGCCATTCCGGACCCGAGCTCGGTGTTGCTGGCGATCGTGGCGAGCCGCTGGTGGGCGCTCTCGGTGAGGGGTCGCTCCGGCGGATACAGGAAGTACGCGTAGCCGCGCTCCCGACCCCGGCCCACCCGGCCTCGGAGCTGGTGCAGCTGGGCCAGCCCCAGGGTGTCGGCACGCTCGACGATGAGGGTGTTCGCGTTGGAGATGTCGAGGCCGCTCTCCACGATCGTGGTGCAGACCAGGACGTCGCAGTCGCGCTCCCAGAAGCCGAGCATCACCCGTTCCAGGGCCTCCTCCGACATCTGACCGTGCCCCACCTCGAAGCGGGCCTCCGGGACCAGCTCGCGCAGCCGGCGGGCGGCCCGCTCGATGGTCTCCACCCGGTTGTGCACGTAGAAGACCTGACCCTCGCGCAGCAGCTCACGCCGAATCGCGGCACCGATCTGCCGCTCGTCGTACGGGCCGACGAAGGTCAGCACGGGATGGCGCTCCTCCGGCGGTGTCTGGATGGTGGACATCTCACGGATGCCGGTCAGGGACATCTCCAGGGTTCGGGGAATCGGCGTGGCGGACAGCGTGAGGACGTCGACGTTCGTCCGCAGCTTCTTGAGCTGCTCCTTGTGCTCGACCCCGAAGCGCTGCTCCTCGTCCACGACTACCAGTCCGAGGTTGCGGAACGTGACCCCCGGCTGCATGAGCCGATGGGTGCCCACGACGATGTCCACGCTGCCGTCGGACAGCCCTGACAGGGTTGCCTTGGCCTGCGGGGCCGGAGTGAAGCGGGACAGCTCGCGCACCGTGACTGGGAACTGGGCGAGTCGCTCGCCGAAGGTCTGCACGTGCTGCTGGGCGAGCAGGGTGGTGGGGGCCAGGACAGCGACCTGCCGACCGTCCTGAACGGCTTTGAAGGCCGCTCGCACCGCGATCTCGGTCTTGCCGAAGCCGACGTCGCCGCAGATGACGCGGTCCATCGGAACCGGCCGCTCCATGTCGGCCTTCACCTCGTCGATGGCGGCGGCCTGGTCCGGGGTCTCCGTGTAGGGGAAGGCGTCCTCGAGCTCCACCTGCCAGGGGGTGTCGGGCGAGAACGCGTGTCCCGGGGTCGCCGTGCGTGCCGCGTAGAGGCGTACCAGCCCGGCGGCGATGTCCCGTACGGCCTTGCGGGCCCGGCCCTTCGCCTTCTTCCAGTCCGCTCCGCCCATCCGGTGCAGCGCCGGCTGCTCTCCACCCACGTAGCGGGTCACCTGGTCGAGGGACTCGGTCGGCACGAACAGCCGGTCCGGGGGCTTGCCCTTGCGGGCCGGGGCGTACTCCAGGACGAGGTACTCACGGGTCGCCCCGGCCACCGTCCGGGAGATCATCTCCACGTAGCGGCCCACCCCGTGCTGTTCGTGAACCACGAAGTCGCCCGGCTTCAGCGCGAGGGGGTCGATCGCCTTGCGGCGCCGGGTCGGCATGCGGTGGCTCTCGCGTGTCCGTCGGACACCGCGCCCCACCATGTCGGACCCGGTCAGGACGACCAGGGAGACCTCCTCGAGCACGAAGCCGGTTTCCAGCGGACCAGTAGTGACCGTGACGGAGCCCGGCTCGGGTGCTTCGACAAGGTCGGAGACCAGCCGGGAGCCGATCTCTGCCTCCGAGAGCATCTCGTGGGTGCGCTGTGCGGGGCCGTGGCCCTCCTGGACGAGGACGACTCGCCTCCCGTCCCGCGACCAGTCCGCCACGTCGGCCACCAGGCGGTCGATCTCACCCGCGTACCCGGGTGCGGGGCGTGCCGGAACCGCGAGCACCTCACCGTCGGAGACCACCTCGGTGTCGACGCCGAACCCGGTCACCGGCCACCAGGGCAGACCTCGGGCGCGGGCCGCGAGACTCCACGGTCTCCAGCTCCCGGTACCCGGACTCCGCCAGGTCTACCGGGACGTCCCCGCCGGCTGCCGAGGCCAGCCACGACGCGCGCAGGAACTCCTCCCCGGTACGGATCAGGTCCACCGCCCGGGTGCGGACCCGTTCGTGGTCCACCACCACGACGTGGCTGGCGCGTGGCAGCTCATCGGTGAGCAGGGCCATCGACCCCACCAGTGCCGGCGACAGCGCTTCGACACCCGGTGAGTGACGTCCCTCGGAGACGGCCTCAAGCAGGTCGGCCAGCGCCGGGTGCTTCTCGCTGAGTGCGAGGGCAGCGGCGCGCACCGGCTCGGTGAACGGGAGCTCCCGGCAGGCAGGGGCCCACACTCCCCCCGGGCTGGTCTCCAGGGAGCGCTGGTCCGATACCCGGAACCAGCGGGTCTCCTCCACCGTGTCGCCCCAGAACTCCACCCGCAGCGGATGGTCCTCCTGGGGCGGGAAGACATCCAAGAGACCGCCTCGTACGGCGAACTGGCCCCGCCGCTCCACCAGGTCCGTGCGCTCGTAGCCGAGCTCCGCGAGCTGCCGCACGGCAGCGTCGAAGTCGTGCTCGTCACCGGCGCGCAGACCAAGCGGAGACACCTCTCCCAGCCCGGGTACGAACGGCTGCAGCAGAGCTCGTACCGGAGCCACCACGACGGCGAGGCGGCCCGAGCCGGCGAAGTCCTCCGTGGGGTGGGCGAGCCTGCGCCGCACCGCAAGGCGTCGTCCGACCGTGTCACTACCGGGCGAGAGTCGCTCGTGGGGAAGGGTCTCCCAGGCCGGGAAGACCGCCACCCGCTCGGGGTCCAGAACAGCACCCATGGCGTCGGCGAGGTCCTCGGCCTCCCGCCCGGTCGGCGTGACGGCCAGCACGACCGGAGGGGGCCGGGCGGTCCCGCCGTCCTGCGGAGACCCGCCGTCCGTCAGGGACTCGCTGAGCGCCCCCAGCAAGAAGGGCCACAGCCCGGCAGGAGCGCTGACCCTCAGATCCGCCATCAGATCCGCGCGGTCCCCGAGCGACGCACCCTTGGCGCGCCCTGCCGCCGCACCCGCGGCGAACGCGGAGACCGCCGCAGACTCGCGGAGGACACCCAGAAGACCGTGCAGCGGCATTGCATCGTCCCCCGGATGGTCGACCGCCGAGACTGACCCGGCGCACCCCCAGGGTACGTTCCACAGTTCCCCGCAGACTGCCTCATGCCGGAGGCCAACTCGTGCGGCAGGCCAGCACCCCGATAGCCTCTGCGGTGAACCACGTGACCAGATCGAACAACCGGACCCAGCATCCGGAAGGACGCCCGCATGCCCGACCGGTCGTCGTCATCGACACGACCGGCGCAGGATCAGCTCACCCAGGACCTGCGTCGGCTGCGCAGTCTGCTGTCCGAGTCGATGCGCAGACAGGCTGGCGATGAGTTCGCCGAGCTGGTCTACACCGTGGACCAGCTTGCGCTGGCGGCGAACGGCGGCGACGAGCGCTCCGCCGAGCAGCTGCGGGCTCAGCTCGACGCCGCGCCCCTGAGCCGGGCGATCCTGCTGATCCGGGCCCTGCTGGCGATCTTCCGGCTCGAGAACGTCGCCGAGCAGGTGGAGCGGTCCCGGCAGATGCGTGCCGGTGCCCCGCCGGACGGGTGGCTCGCCGACACGGTCTCCCGGACCTCCAGCGAGGGGCGCAACCAGCTGCAGGAGTCGGTCGACCGACTCGAGGTGAGGCCGGTGCTCACCGCACACCCGACGCAGTCGGTTCGCGCCACGATCCTGCAGCAGCTGCGCCGGGTCGCCGAGCTGCTGCGCGAGCCGACCGAGCCGGGCACCCGGGAGCGCCGCGAGCAGGACCGCAAGCTCACCGAGGTCATCGAGCTGATGTGGCAGACCGACGAGCTGCGACGCGAGAAGCCCGCGCCGGCCGACGAGGCCCACGGGGTCTTCCGGATGCTGGAGACGCTCAGCGGCAGCACCGTTCCGGAGCTCATCGAGGACTTCGCGTGGCTGCTCGAGGACCGCGGGGTCACGATCCCGGACGGGGCGCGCCCGCTGTCCTTCGGCAGCTGGCTGGGCGGCGACCGGGACGGCAACCCCAACGTCACCCCGGTCGTGACCGAGGAGATCCTGCTCGATGCCTCCCGCGTCGCCCTGCGCATCATCGGAGACCTGCTCGGAGACCTCGGCGAGCAGATCAGCGTCTCGCGTCGCATCGCTGGTGTCGAGCAGGACCTGATCACCAGCGTCAACGACGACCTCGAGGCACTCGGCGCGGACGGTCCGAGTGCCGCGGAGCTGTCCCGGTGGGAGCAGGAGCCGTACCGGGCAAAGCTCGCGTGCATGCGGGCCCGGCTACGTCTGACCGGAGAACGCATCGAGACCACCGGTGTCCACGAGCCGGGGCGCGACTACGCCGAGCCCTCCGAGCTGTCGGAGGACCTGCGGCTGATCGCGGAGTCGCTGGCGGCCCACCGGGGGAACTCCCTGGTCACCGGGACGCTCGCGCGGGCCCGCCGGACCGTCGACTCCCTCGGGTTCCATCTCGCGGCGACCGACATCCGGGAGCACGCGGACAAGCACCACGAAGTCATCGGGGCACTGGTGGACAGCGCACTCGAGCTGCCCACCCCCTATGCGGAGCTGGACCGTGCCGCACGCACCGAGCTGCTGCTCGCCGAGCTGGGCGGCAAGCGCCGGCTCGCCCCGGCACGGCCCGAGCTGGCCGAGTCCGCGCAGCGGACCTGGTAGCTGGCGGGGACCGTGGGCGAGGCCCTCGACCGGTTCGGGCCCGGGACGGTGGAAAGCTGGATCGTCTCGATGACGAAGGGGCCGGACGACCTCCTGGCCGCAGCAGTCCTCGCTCGCGAGGCCGGCCTGGTCGACGTTCCCCGCGGCATCGCGCGCATCGGGTTCGTACCGCTGCTGGAGACCATCGACGAGCTCCGCAGCGCGGAGACGATCGTGGAGACACTTCTCGACGACCCGGCCTACCGGCAGCTGGTGCACCTGCGCGGCGACGTACAGGAGATCATGCTCGGCTACTCCGACTCCAACAAGGCCGCCGGCATCACGACCTCCCAGTGGACGATCCACCAGGCCCAGCGCAAGCTGCGGGACGTCGCCGCGCGTCACAAGATCCGGCTCCGCCTCTTCCATGGTCGGGGCGGCACGGTCGGGCGCGGCGGCGGCCCCACGCACGACGCGATCCTGGCCCAGCCGTTCGGAACGCTGGAAGGCCCCATCAAGATCACGGAGCAGGGCGAGGTGATCTCGGACAAGTACCTCTTGCCCGACCTGGCCCGCGACAACCTCGAGCTGATGCTCTCGGCGGTGCTTGAGGCGACCGTGCTGCATCGCACCCCCTGGCTGTCGGCCGTCGAGATGTCCAGGGCCGACGAGGTGATGAACCTGATGTCCGAGACGGCCTACGCGACCTACACCGACCTGGTGTCGGAGCCGGACCTGCCCGCGTACTTCTGGCAGTCCACCCCCACTGACCTGCTCGACGAGCTCAACCTCGGGTCCCGTCCCGCCCGGCGTCCGGACCTCGGCGGCGGATTCACCTCCCTGCGGGCCATCCCGTGGGTGTTCGGGTGGACGCAGTCCCGGCAGGTGGTACCTGGCTGGTACGGCGTCGGCACCGCGCTGCAGGCGGCCCGGGAGGCGGGCCTGGCGTCCCAGCTCAAGGACCTCCACGCCGACTGGCAGTTCTTCCGCACCTTCCTGTCCAACGTCTCGATGACCCTGGTCAAGACCGACCTGTCGATGGCCGAGCAGTACGTCACGGACCTCGTGGACGCTCCGCTGCAGCGACTGTTCGACCCGATTCGCGAGGAGTACGAACGCACGGTCGCCGAGCTGCTCGCGGTCACCGGGGAGTCCGAGCTACTGGAGCACACGCCCGTCCTGCAGCGCACCCTCGAGGTCCGCTCCGCCTACCTCAAGCCCATCGGACAGCTCCAGGTCTCCCTGCTCAAGCGGGTGCGCTCGGGGGAGCCGGCTGCGCTGCTGCGGCGGGCACTGCTGATGAGCATCAGCGGCATCGCTGCGGGGCTGCAGAACACCGGCTGAGCGGGACGGCGTACGCCGGACCCGGAATGGCAGGCTCAGCCACCCGCCGCATGCACCGTCGTCGGCAGCCTGGTACGGCGTGGGCCGCGCGCGGGCAGGCCGTGCGACGCACGCAGCCACATCCAGCCCAGCGGGGCCAGCGGCGCGGCAACGAGCAGCGCGACGCCGAGCACCTCGTTCGGAACGCCGAGGAGCTTCATCCCCGACGCCAGCAGCACGAACACAAGGACTCGCCGGATGATGCCGGCCGGGGCGGCTGAGGAGACCCGTGCTCCCAGGTACACCGCCGGCAGCGCACCCACCAGCAGCGAGGTGGTGAGCGCCAGAGAGAAGTCCCCGAAGAGCACGTGTGCCAGGGCTGCCGCGGCGACCAGCGGGATCGCCTGGACCAGGTCGGTACCGACCATGGCGTTCGGCTTGAGCATGGGGTACATCAGGATCAGACCGATGATGATCAAGGAGCCGGACCCGACCGAGGTCATGCCCACGACCAGACCACCCAGTACGCCGAGCGCCACGGTCGGGCCCGGTCGGATGTGGAGGGGGCCATCGTCCACCGAAGGAACTCCTAGCGCAGCGGCACGGGCGCGGTCCCGCATCGTGAGGTACTGCTTCACGATCATGGTGGTGGAGGCGAGCACCAGAGCCCCGCCGAGCAGCAGCTTGACCATGCCCTCGAGGTCACGACCGTCCCCGAGCCAGCGAAGCGCGAAGACACCCAGGAACGCTGCCGGAACCGATCCGATCACCAGCCACTTCACCAGTGCGGTGTGCACGGTGCCGCGCCGGGCATGCACCGCTCCCCCGACGGGCTTCATGGCCAGCGAGGCAACTAGGTCACTGGAGACGGCAGTCAGCGGCGGCACGTTGAACAGCAGCACGAGGATGGGAGTCATGAGCGCTCCGCCGCCCATGCCGGTGAGCCCGACGACGAAGCCCACCAAGGCTCCGGCCACGACGAGCCCGAGATCCACATCCATCGCTGCCCCCCAACAGCTTGCGGACCCTGCAACCCCCAGTGTGGGCCCGCTCCGGACATTCATCCGGGTTTGCCCTCACAATGGGCAATTAGGGTTGCGAGTCGGAGAGCACCTGCTGCGTCGCTGCCAGCACCCGCGCCGCCAGCTCCGGGCGGCACACCACGATGTCGGGGAGGTAGGGGTCGGCCTGGTTGTATGCCGGCTCACTGCCGTCGACCCGACTCACGTGCAGGCCGGCCGCGCGGGCAACCGCGACCGGAGCGGCCGAGTCCCACTCGTATTGGCCTCCGGCGTGCACGTAGACGTCGCTCACGCCCCGTACGACCGACATCACCTTCGCACCGGCAGATCCCATCGGGACCAGCACGCCGCCGAGATCAGCCGCCACGGCCTGGGCCCACACCGGCGGCCGGGTCCGGCTGACGACGAGCCGTACCGGTCCCTCACCCGCGGGCGCGAGGTCAGGCGGCGGATCGCTGGTGAAGACCGCTGCGAGGTCGGGCTGGGCCACAGCTCCCGCGACAAGCCGGCCGTCCTGCCACAGCGCGGCGTGCACCGCCCAGTCCGCGCGGCTCTCCCCGTACTCCCGCGTGCCGTCGACCGGATCGATGATCCAGACCCGTGACGCCGAGAGCCGCTCCGGAGCGTCCTTCGACTCCTCCGACAGCACAGCGTCCTGCGGTCGGGCCGAAGCCAGCAGACCGAGAATCAGCTCGTTGCTCTCCCGGTCTCCCATACGCCCCAGCGCCTTGGGATCGTCCGCTGCGAGCCCGGCATTGTCCGCGCGGACCCGCTGCAGCAGCCGGCCCGCCCGCCGGACCAGCTCCCCTGCCAGGAGCGGGTCCGACAGGCCGGCAAGCTCAGAAGGCTCCACCGACATAGCCCTCGCGCTCGAGGTGGAGAAGGACCTGCTGAGCGGCCTCCTCCGGCGACAGGACACCGGTGTCGATGACGACCTCGGCGTCCTCCGGTACCTCGTAGGGGTCGCTGATGCCGGTGAACTCCTTGATGATCCCGGCACGGGCCTTCGCGTACAGGCCCTTGCGGTCACGCTGCTCGCACACCTCCACCGAGGTGGCGACGTGCACAAGGATGAAACCTCCCAGGCCGTCCACCATGGACCGCACGTCGCGGCGGGTCTGGTCGTACGGCGCGATCGGGGCGCAGATTGCGATGCCGCCGTTCTTGGTGATCTCGCTGGCCACGTACCCGATGCGGCGGATGTTGATGTCCCGGTGCTCCTTGGAGAAGCCGAGCTCGCTGGACAGGTGCTGCCGCACCAGGTCACCGTCGAGCATCGTGACCGGCCGGCCGCCCATCTGCAGCAGCTTGACCATCAGCACGTTGGCGATCGTCGACTTGCCCGAGCCGGACAGACCCGTGAAGAAGACGGTGAAGCCCTGGTCGCTGCGGGGCGGGTAGGAGCGGCGCAGCTCCTTGGCAACCGCGGGGGGCGTGAACCACTCGGGCAGGTCGCGGCCCTCCTGCAGGCGGGCCCGCTGCTCGGTTCCGGAGATCGAGAGCACCTTGGCTCCCTCGGGAACCTCGTCGTCGGGCACGTACCGGTCCTGCTCGGAGAGATAGACCATGTTCTTGAACTCGACCATCGTGACCCCGAGGTCGGCCGCGTGCGCGCGGACCAGGTCCTGCGCGTCGTACGGGCCGTAGAACGGGGTGCCGGTGGAGTCCTTGCCGGGCCCTGCGTGGTCGCGCCCCACGATGAAGTGGGTCACTCCGTAGTTCTTGCGAATGATCACGTGCCACAGCGCCTCGCGCGGACCACCCATCCGCATCGCCAGCGGCAGCAGCGAGAGCTTCGCGGTCCCGGCCGGGTAGGTCGGCATGACCGCCTGGTAGCAGCGCACGCGCGTGTAGTGGTCGACGTCGCCGGGCTTGGTCTGGCCGACCACCGGGTGGATCAGCAGGTTCGCCTCGGCCTCCTTGGCGGCCCGCAGCGTCAGCTCGAGGTGGGCCCGGTGCAACGGGTTGCGGGTCTGGAAGGCCACGACCTTGTTCCAGCCGTCGCGGGCGAACTGCTCCCGCAGCTCCGCCGGGGTCTGGCGCATGTCCCGGTAGTCGTAGTGCAGCGGCAGCTGAAGCGCCTCGACCCGACCCCCCACGTACACCGGGTTGCTGCGCTTGAGCAGGTGTGCGACCGCCGGGTGGGCGGTGTCGGTGGTACCGAAGACCTGCTGGGCCTCGACCTCGAGGTCGGGCCGCCAGATCTCCTCGACCCAGAGCACGCCGAGCATGACACCCTCGGCGTCGCGGAGCGCGAGCGGCTGACCCGGGCTCAGCCTCTCGGCGAGCTGCTCGGGAATGTCCAAGGTGATGGGCATCGGCCACAGCGTGCCGTCAGCAAGCGTCATGGACGCCGCCACCGACTCGTAGTCGGCGGAGGTCATGAAGCCCTGCAGGGGCGAGAAGCCGCCGTTGGCGAGCAGCTCGAAGTCGTTGAGCTGGCGGGGCGTGAGCACCCACTCCGCCCAGTCCTGCGACTGCTTCTTCAGCTCCTCGGCCCGGTCGTTCTCCACGACAAGGTTGACCAGAGTCTTCGCCGTGCGGCGCGATCAGGTGCGCAGTCACCCAGAATCCCCTCGAATCCGTGTTTCGATCCCATGGAGGCGGCACGATTGCACCCCTCAGGTTTCCAGTGTGTGGGGTGGAAGATGCCGTGGCGCCCGGTTCGCCGGATCTTTCGTGCTAGTTGGAATGACTCCAGATGACTATCGCCCTCTCGCAGGGCACGACGCTAGTTTCAGGAACATCCGCCACGTGCGGAACAGGTGGACCCGGTGCCGATCGCTGTCGGGGGGGAGCGGCCGGTACCGGGCTCCGCCGTCCACGGTTTGCGTCCCGCCGTACGGCGTGTAGGGCCTGGCGTTCCAGCCGGACTGGGCCGGACTGGGCCGACTGGTGGCTGGCCTGAGCTGGCATGGCTGGCCGCGAGTCGCCCGTCAGTTGAAGGCGTTCTGCGCCGCCGCAAGGCCCTCGGTCAGCACCGCCTCGGCGGCGTCGGCGGCCCGATCGAGAAACTCACCCAGCTGCCTGCGCTCGCCAGCGGTGAAGTCGGAGAGCACCCAGGCCGCGGGGTCCACTCGTCCCGGCGGTCGACCGATTCCGAACCGGATCCGTACGTAGCTGCGCGCGCCCAGGGCCGACGACATCGACCGGAGCCCGTTGTGGCCGCCCTCCCCCCCGCCAGCCTTGAGCCGCAGCTGGCCGAACGGCAGATCCAGCTCGTCGTGGACGACGAGCACCTGTTCGACGGGGGTGCGGTAGAAGCGGCACAGCGCGGAGACTGGCCCTCCGGAGAGGTTCATGTAGGTGTGCGGCTTGGCCAGCACCACTCGGACACCCGCCAGGCGACACTCGAGCGCGTCGGCCTGGGCCTTGTGCGACCGGAAGCTGCCGCCCGCCCGCTCAGCCAGGACGTCGACGACCATCTGGCCGACGTTGTGCCGGTGCCCGGCGTAGCGGGGGCCTGGGTTGCCGAGCCCGACGATCAGCCAAGGGGCCGTACCCGTACTCACCGGACCGCCTGCCCATGCGCGTGCACCTGGCTGCCGCAGGTCCGACCGCAGTCCTGCACGTCCAGGGACGCGCTACTCGGACGCCTCTTCGCCACCCTCTTCAGCCGGCTCGGCGCCCGCCTCCGCGGCGCCCCCGCCCTCGGCCGGAGCCGTGGCCGCTGCCTCCGAAACCGGAGCAAGCACACTGAGAACGACCTCGTCCGGGGCGGTATGGGCGACTGACCCGGCGGGCAGTGCCAGGTCCGAGACAAGCCGCTGGTCCCCCACGTCCATCCCGTCGACGTTGACCTCGAGCGAAGCCGGGATGCTCGTCGCCTCCACCTCGATGGACACCGAGGTCACAGCCTGGGACAGCACACCACCGGAGACCGCCTCCCCCACCACGACCACAGGCACGTCCACGGTGACCTTCTCACCGCGGCGCACGAGCAGCAGGTCGATGTGCTCGATGTAGTCCTTGACCGGGTGGCGCACGACCTCCTTCGGCAGCGCCAGGTGGTCCTTGCCGGCGAGCGAGACGGACAGCAGGGCGCCCTGCTGGCGCAGGGCCATGCGGAGATCCCTGGCGTCCAGCGTCACCGCGCGGACGTCCTCGCCGTGTCCGTAGATGACGCCTGGAACCCGGCCTGCCCGGCGAATCGCTCGCGCTGCCGACCTTCCGGTCGCCTCGCGGGGCTCAGCTGAAATGCGGACCTCGGACACGGGTCACTCCTGGTTCAGTCTTCGATGGTGGCGTCGCGGACCGCCCCGGGCCGCGCACAGCCGTGCCCCGCCAGGGTACGCGCCTGAGCAGCAGGCTCGCTACAGACGCTCAAGCATGACCGAAGAGCCTGGTCACGGAGCCGTCCAGGAACACCTCGCGAACCGCTGACGCGAGAAGCGGCGCGATCGAGAGCACAGTCATCTTGTCGATGTGCTGCTCCGGTGTCATGGGAAGGGTGTTGGTCAGGACGACCTCGTCGATCCGGCTGTTCTTGAGGCGGTCCACCGCCGGGCCGGACAGGATGCCGTGGGTCGCGGCAGCTATCACGTTGGTCGCGCCGTTGGCGTAGAGCGCTTCGGAGGCCTTCACGATCGTGCCGGCAGTGTCGATCATGTCGTCGACGATGATGCAGGTACGGTCCTCGACCTCGCCCACCACCTCGCTGACCTTCACCTCGTTGGGCACCCTGGGGTCGCGCCGCTTGTGGATGATCGCCAACGGGCAGCCCAGCCGGTCCGTCCAGCGCTCCGCCACCCGTACCCGGCCCGCGTCGGGCGCCACCACCGTGGCGGTGCGGGTGTCGATCGAGGACTCGAGGTAGTCGGCAAGCAGGTGGAGCGAGAACAGGTGGTCCACCGGCCCGTCGAAGAAGCCCTGGATCTGAGAGGTGTGCAGGTCCACCGTCATCAGCCGGTCCGCCCCGGCCGTGCGGAACAGGTCGGCGACCAGCCGGGCCGAGATCGGCTCCCGCCCGCCGTGCTTCTTGTCCTGGCGTCCATAGGGGTAGAAGGGAACGACGACCGTGATCCGCTTGGCGGAAGCCCGCTTGAGCGCGTCCACCATGATCAGCAGCTCCATGAGCCAGTTGTTGATCGGAGTGGTCATGCTCTGCACCACGAAGGCGTCCGCCCCGCGCACGCTCTCGTCGAACCGGACGAAGATCTCCCCGTTCGCGAAGTCGTAGGCGGACGTGGGAGTCAGCGACACCGACAGCTGGTCGGCGATCTCCTGGGCCAGCTGGGGGTAGCCGCGCCCGCTGACCACCACGAGCTTCTTGGAGCTCTGGTGGACCAGCGTGTGCGTGTTCAGACCGTCCGGAGTCACTGAGCTTCTCCCTCGTCGCCATCGGTCTGCGCGGCCCGGGCCGCTGCGTCGGCTGCGGCGCTTCCGGCACGTCGTCGCTGCACCCAACCGTTGACGTTACGCTGCTGACCCCGCTCGATAGCCAGCGATCCCGGAGGAACGTCCTCGCTCACCACGGACCCGGCTGCCGTGTACGCCCCGTCCCCCACGGTGACGGGCGCGACGAGCATGGTGTCCGAGCCGATCCGGACGTCGTCGCCGATCACCGTCCGGTGCTTGGCCACTCCGTCGTAGTTCACGGTCACCGTCGCGGCGCCGAGGTTGGTGCGCTGCCCTATCGTGGTGTCCCCCACGTACGACAGATGGGGGACCTTGGAGCCGTCCCCGATCGTGGATGCCTTGACCTCCACGTAGGCACCGGTCTTGGCGCCACGTCCCAGGACGGCGCCGGGCCGCAGGTAGGTGAAGGGACCGACGCTTGCCTCCGGGCCGATGTCCGCGAGCAGACAGTGCGACCGTACGACCGTCGCACCCTCCCCCACCACGGTGTCCTTGAGGGTCGTGTCGGGGCCGACCGTGGCACCGGTCGCAACATGGGTGGCACCTTCCAGGATCGTGCCCGGCATCAGGACCACGTCCGGCTCCAGCGTCACCGTCGCGTCCAGCCATGTCGTCGCGGGATCGATGATGCTCACCCCGGCGCGCATCCACTTCAGGGCCAGGCGGTCCGACATCCGGCGCCGCGCTACCGCCAGCTGGGCACGGTCGTTGCACCCCTCGGTCTCGGCAGCGTCCTCCGCGACCACGGCTGCCACGTGCCGTCCGTCGGAGACGAAGATGCCCACCACGTCCGGCAGGTACATCTCACCCTGGGCGTTGTCGGTCGTGAGGCGGCCCAGGGCATCGGTGAGCAGGTCCGCCTCGAAGGCGTACATGCCTGTCGCGACCTCGGTGACCGCCTGCTCCTCCAGCGAGGCGTCCTTCTGCTCGACGATACGGACAACCGCACCCGTGTCGTCACGGATGACACGTCCGTAGCCGTGCGGGTCGTCGAGCACCGCCGTCAGCATGGTTCCGGCCGCGCCCGCCCGGTGGTGTGCGGCGACCAGGCGGCGCAGTGTCTCGCCGGTGATCAGGGGGGAGTCGCCAGGAAGCACCACGACGGTGCCGGACAGCCCGGGCAGCTCCGCCAACGCCACACTCACGGCGTGACCGGTCCCGTGCTGCTCGTGCTGCACAGCCGTGCGGATGTTGTCGGTGCCGATCTGTTCGGCGACCGCCCCGAGATGCTCGGTGACCTGCTCACGGGCGTGGCCGACGACGACGACGATCCGATCGGCCTGCAGGTCCTCGCAGGACACCACGACATGGCCAACCATGGACCTCCCACACAGCGAGTGCAGGACCTTGGGGGTCGCGGACCTCATGCGGGTCCCCTCCCCGGCGGCCAGCACGATGGCCGCGGCGACAGCTGTCTCTGTCATGTCCACCTCCCGGGACGGCGGTGCGCTCCCGGGCGAGGGCTCGAACCTCGATAACGGACTCCAAAGGACCGCGTCTTGCCGGTTAGACGACCCGGGACTGGGTCATTCGTTCGCTGGGTGTTCTCACGCTGGGTTGGTCTGCGGGGCCGGTCGGGCTAGTCGGTCAGGGTCGTCGGTCGGGTCGTCGGTCGGGTGGTCGGTCGCCTCCGGCGCGGGCGCACCGGATCCTCAGCAGCACCTGAGTCTACGGACGCCGACCGACATCCGACGAAGCAGTCACACGCGCGCCGGGCACCGGGGACGTCACGGTACGGACGGTGCGGCACACGTCGGCTCCCGCAAGGTCTGCAGCCAGCCGATTCGCCTCGTCCGCGCTGGAGGCGAGGAAGGCCGCCGTCGGCCCCGAGCCCGAGACCAGGGCACCGAGCGCGCCCAGGTCGGTGCCCGCCCGCAGAGTCCGTTCCAGCCCCGGCGCCAGACCCCGGGCGATCGGGTCCAGGTCGTTGGCCAGTGCCTCGGCCAGGGCGTGGACGTCGCCGTTCGCCAGCGCGGCCAGTACAGGGTCCGGCCCTCCGACAGGTTCCGGGGCCGATCGTGCCCTGCGACGGCGGTCGAGCTGTCCGTACACCTCCGCCGTGGACAGGCTGGACCGGGAGAACGCAAGCACCCAGTGGTACCTGCCCCGCACCAGCACGGGTGCTAGCGCCTCCCCTCTACCGGACCCCAGGCAGGTGCCCCCCACCAGCGAGAAGGGAACGTCGCTGCCCAGCTGGGCAGCAAGCACGACGAGCTCGTCCCGGTCGAGTCCGCCCTGCCACAGCTCGTTGCACGCCACCAGGGTGGCAGCGGCGTCGGCACTGCCTCCGGCCAGGCCGGCCGCCACCGGAATCCGCTTGTGGACGCTGACCGCGACCTGTGGGGCCTCCCAGTCAGGTCGCCCCAGGTGCTCGGCCAGAACACGTGCCGCTCGCACGACCAGGTTGTCGCCGCCCCGCGGAAGCTCGGCGGCGCCCTCGCCCTCGAGGGACACCGACAGGGCGGCGGCCTCGGCCACCGTGACGGTGTCGAGCAGGGAGACCGCCTGAAAGACTGTGGCCAGCTCGTGGAACCCGTCGTCGCGCGCCGCGCCTACGGACAGGTGCAGGTTCACCTTCGCGGGGGCTGCGGCTGTGACGGTCATGGCAGGGCGAGACTACTCAGCCGCGGCAGCGGCCAAGCGCATGTAGTCCTCGAGTCCCAGTGCCTCGCCGCGCAGCCCCGGGTCGATGCCCGCTCTCCTCAGCACGGCCTCGGCATGCGCGGGGCTGCCCAGCGCTCCGCTCAGGGCGGCGCGCAGCGTCTTGCGGCGCTGCGCAAACGCAGCGTCGACGAGGGCGAAGGTACGGTCCCGAAGGTCGGGCTCATGGCCGCTGTCCCGCACGCGCCGGAAGGCGACCAGGGCGCTGTCCACGCGGGGCTCGGGCCAGAACACCCGTCGCCCCACCGGTCCCTCGTACGTTGCCCGGGCGTACCAGGCGAGCTTGACGGTTGGAGCGCCGTAGACGCGGCCCCCGGGTGGGGCCGTGAGCCGGTCCGCCACCTCACGCTGCACCATCACGACACCGCGTGCGACCGAGGGCATCGCGGCGAGAACGTGCAGCAGCAGCGGGACCGCCACGTTGTAGGGCAGGTTCGCCGCCAGGACCTCCGGCGCGGCGCCTGATGTCTGCTCCGTCACCCGCATGGCGTCCGCGTGCAGGACGTGGAGCCGTCGGACCGCGTCGCCCTGGCGTCGCGCCACGGTGGCGGGAAGCGCCTCGGCCAGCCCTCGGTCCAGCTCGACGGCCAGGACCTCGGCGCCGACGTCGAGCAGTCCGAGGGTCAGCGATCCCAGCCCCGGTCCGACCTCGAGGACCCGCGAGCCCGGGCCCACGTCCGCGAGCCGCACGATGCGGCGCACCGTGTTCGCGTCGTGCAGGAAGTTCTGCCCCCGCGACTTGGCGGGCCGGATCCCCAGCTCGCCGGCCAGCCTCCGGATCTCGGCGGGGCCGAGAAGCGGAACTGGGGGCGTCTGCACGCCCCCAGTTCATCATGCCTGCCAGTGGCTTCGCGCCACCGTGCGCTACAGGTACCTGCCGCAGTGCGGCCAGGGCGAGGCACCCGAGCGTGAGTACAGGATCTGCGCGCGGTTCGTCTGCTCAGCGGGAGAGGCGTCGATCGGGTCACCGACGCCGCCGACGCCTCGCCAGGTCGACATCGAGAACTGATACAGGCCGCGGTAGGTCCCGCTGGCGGAGACCGCCCTGGGGTTGCCGCCCGACTCACACCTGGCCAGCGCCGCCCAGTTCAGGCCACCCGTGCCGGACGGCGCGCTCACGGACGACCCGCTCGAGGTCGTCGAGGGCGTCGAGGCAACCGGGGCGGGCGGTGGGGTCTTCGTGCCGCGTGCGATCACCCGGACCTCGGGCTCGCTGATCACCCGCTCGGAGAGCACCTCCTCCTGTTCTGCCACGCCGTCGACCAGGACCACACGAACCTCGCGCTCCACCAAGCCGGGACTCCCGGCACGGACCACCTTCGTGGTCCCGTTGTACAGAGAGCTGTCGTCGACGTAGGTCACCGGGGCGGGCACCTGCACCCGCACCGTCTCCACGCGCTCGTCGATCCGTACGACGGAGACGGTCATGCCGTCCCGGAGCGGCGCGGACAGCGTCGGGCCCACCTCGTCCCGCTCGCGGACCTCGACGTCGCGCTCGTCGAGCAGCCCACCGACGGTGCCCGCCGTGGAGCTCACCTGCGTGCTCTCGCCGCCCACCACGAGGGTGACGTTCTTCGGCGTTCGGACCTCGACAGTGAGCCCCTCCACCGGGACCTCGGCGTCCAGATCCAACGACACCCACGTGCCCTCGGTGTCGATCCCCAGAGCGGTCAGGGCGGCGCCCAGCGTCTGCTCGGTCGTCACGCGGGAGCTCTCGGTGCCGTCGACGGTGAGGGTCAGCAGTCGCGCGTGGCGGACCGCGACGTC
The DNA here is from genome assembly GCA_963752715.1 of uncultured Actinomycetota bacterium. Taxonomy (GTDB): domain Bacteria; phylum Actinomycetota; class Actinomycetes; order Mycobacteriales; family CAVVZQ01; genus CAVVZQ01. Next base: position 331,352 of record CAVVZQ010000007.1, read on the forward strand.
GAGTCCATCGGTTACCGGCTCGTCCACGGCGGGGCTGACCACGTCGAGGTCATCCACCTCCACCCCGGCCTCCGCGACGACCTCGCCGACCGTATCGGCGTGGGTTCGGACAGTGGACTCCTCGCCGTTGACCGTCAGGTCGACTGTCTTGGCCGTTGCGGTGAATGTCACACCGCCGACAAGGAGGGCGACCATCGCAATGACCGCAAGGAAGGGCGTGAGGCCGCGGGTAAGCCGCCGCGGGGCGCGAGAAGTAGTCACTCAGGTCCGATCGTCGTGCTCTCCGGGCCCCGAACGCGGAAGTGCCGTGCCCGTGCCGGTCACTGTGACCTGACACGGTGCAGCTGCGGCGGGTTCGGTCCCGGCCATCCTGAGCGAGGATCGGGAGGGTTATGCGGAAATACAAACGTATCTTGCGGAATGCGGTTGGATGACCGCGCTGCGTGGTCTGCGTGTCACGCCGATTGCGGTCACAACCTGGCGGTTTTGCAGCGCCGGTGTGACCAGGCACAAACTCCTACCAGGGTCCGAGGGTGCGCTCGGCATTGGCGGCAACGGTGTGACAGAAGTCCAGCAGGTCGATCTGCTTCAGTTCCGCCAGCGCACGAAGGGTGACCGCGGCCAGGTCGGGTGCGTTGGGACGGCCACGGTACGGCGCCGGCGTCAGGAACGGGGCATCGGTTTCGACCAAGATCAGCTCTAGGGGCGCAACCCGGGCCGCCTCCCGCAGCGGGTGGGCGGAGGAGAAGGTGAGGTTGCCCGCGAAGGACATCACGTAGCCCCGGTCCGCGCAGAGGCGTGCCATGTCCGCGTCCCCGGAGAAGCAGTGGAACACCACTTGCGGTGGCGGCCCCTCCTCCTCCAGGATGCGCAGGACGTCGTCGTGGGCTTCCCGGTCGTGGATCATCAAGGCCCGGCCCGACGCCTTGGCGATCGCGATGTGCGCCCGGAAGGATCGTTCCTGGTCGGAGACGGGCGCCCAGTCGCGGTAGTGGTCCAGCCCGGTCTCACCCACCGCCCTGACTCTCGGATGGCGGGCCAGCTCCGCGATCCGGTCCAGATCGGAGTCGGTCACGCCGGTGGTCTCGTTGGGGTGCACAGCCACCGCCGCGTACACCGACGGATGCCGCTGGGCCGCCTCGACGGACCACTCCGACGTGACCACGTCAGTACCGACCGTCACCACCGGGTCGATCCCGACGGACCGTGCGCGGTCCATCGCCTCGGTCATGCCCACGCCCACGGCGGACTGCACCATGTCGAGGTGGGTGTGGCTGTCGGGAACCGGGGCAGGGAGCGGCTCGCCCACGGGGGGCAGCTCAGCGGACTTCTTCGCAGACACCTCCGCCACGATAGGCCAGCCTTGCGGAGGGCCCCTCCCGGTCAGGCCTTCGAATCCTCCTCCAGGCGCGCCAGCTCGTCATCCACGATCGATCGGTCCAGCTTCGCGAACAGCGGGGAGGGTGGTTCCAGGGGGGTGCCCGGCGTCAGCGGGACCGAGCGCCACACCGCGCCGCCGGAGTAGTCCCCGGTGAGCACCGGGTAGTCCGGACCGCCCTCCTCGGACACCTCCACCAAGGATGGCTGGTGCGCCCACGTACCGGACCCGCCCAGCATCTCGTACACCCGCTGGGAGGAGAACGGGAGGAAGGGGGTCAGCAGCGTGTTGCAGTCGGACACCGCCTGCAGCGCCACCGCCAGGATGTCGCGCATCCGCTCGGGGTCGCTCTCCTTCAGCTTCCACGGCGCCTGGGCGGTCAGGTAGCGGTTGGCCTCTCCCACCACGTGCATCGCCTCGCTGACCGCCGCGCGCTGGCGCGACCGGTCCAGCTCCGCTGCGACCGTGCCGAACGCACCGTCGGTCTGGGCCAGCAGCTCCCGGTCGGCCGCGGTCAGCTCCCCCAGCGCGGGAACCTCGCCCACGTTCCTCGCCGCGAGCGAGATCGAACGGTTGACCAGGTTGCCCCAGCCCGCGATGAGCTCCCCGTTAGTGCGGTGCAGGAACTCCTCCCACGTGAAGTTGGTGTCCGAAGCCTCCGGACCGGCGACCGACAGGTAGTAGCGCAGCGTGTCCGGCTGGTACCGAGCCAGGAAGTCCCGTACGTAGATGACCACGTTGCGGGAGGAGGAGAACTTCCTGCCCTCCATGGTCAGGAACTCGCTGGAGACCACCTCGGTCGGCAGGTGCAGGTCCCCGAGGCTGCCGGCCTGTCCTCCGGTGTCACCCTTCCCGCTGTACCCGAGCAGCATGGACGGCCAGATGACCGAGTGGAAGACCACGTTGTCCTTGCCGAGGAAGTAGTAGGACTCGGCATCTTCCTGCTGCCAGAAGCGCCGCCAGGCATCGTCATCCCCGCTGCGGCGGGCCCACTCGATGGACGCCGAGAGGTACCCGATCACCGCGTCGAACCAGACGTACAGGCGCTTGTCGGTCCGGCCCTCCCACTCCGGCAGCGGAATCGGCACCCCCCAGTCCAGGTCGCGGCTGATCGGTCGGGGCTTGAGCTCGCTGACCAGGTTCAGCGAGAAGCGCAGCACGTTGGGACGCCAGTCGGTGCGCTTCACCAGCCACTGGCCGAGGCTGTCGGTGAATGCCGGGAGGTCGAGGAAGAAGTGATCGGTCTCGATGAAGTCCGGGGTCTCGCCATTGATCTTGCTTCGGGGATTGCGCAGGTCCGCCGGGTCGAGCTGGTTGCCGCAGTTGTCGCACTGGTCTCCCCGGGCACCGTCGTACCCGCAGATCGGGCAGGTGCCCTCGATGTAGCGGTCGGGCAGGGTGCGTCCGGTGGACGGCGAGATCGCACTGTGGGTGGGCCTGGCCACGATGTAGCCGTTGTCGTGCAGGCCCTTGAAGATCTCCTGCACCACCCGGTAGTGGTTGCGCGTCGTCGTTCGGGTGAACAGGTCGTAGGAGAGGCCGAGTGCCCGGAGGTCCTCCGCGATGACCCGGTTGTAGCGGTCGGCCAGCTCCCGGGGGGTCACACCCTCGGCATCCGCCGCCACCTGGATCGGCGTGCCGTGCTCGTCGGTCCCGCTGACCATCAGGACCTCGTTGCCCACCATGCGCTGGTACCGGGAGAAGACGTCGCTGGGGACGCCGAAGCCCGCGACGTGGCCGATGTGGCGCGGACCATTGGCATACGGCCAGGCGACGGCGGTGAGTACCGGATGGGTCATGCGTCCAGCGTAGTGATGCCCAGGATGCCGCGCCGTGCCCGCGGCGCCCGCCGGCGCGACAGCGCCCGTCAGCCCCTCTCACGCAGACTCGCCTGGTACAGCGCCCGCCGAGGAACGCCACGCTCGGCGGAGACGTCGGCTACCGCCTCTGACAGCCGTACGCCCCCCGCTACCCGCCGACCGACCTCTGCCACGGCCGGGCCCAGGTCCGTCGGGTCGTCACCGGACGCGCCTCGCCCCTCCGTCGAAGCTCCGGCGACGACCAGCGTGACCTCGCCCCTGACCTCTTCGACGCTCGCCCAGTCGGCCAGGACGGACAGCGTGCCGCGCACCACCTGCTCGTAGGTCTTGGTCAGCTCCCGGCAGACGACGGCCTCGCGCTCGCGGCCGAAGGCCTCCCGCATGTCGGCGAGGGTGCCCGCCAGGCGCCGCGGTGACTCGAAGAAGACCATCGTTCGCGCCTCCGCGACCAGAGCCGCCAGCGCCGTACGGCGGGCGGAGGCCTTGCGGGCGAGGAAGCCCTCGAAGCAGAAGCGATCCGCGGGCAGGCCGGAGACTGCCAGGGCCGCCGTCACGGCGCTGGGTCCTGGGATGACCGAGACCGGCAGTCCCTCCGCGGCGGCTGCCCTGACCAGCAGGTAGCCGGGATCACTCACCACGGGCATCCCACCGTCGCTGACCAGGACCACGGTGGAGCCCGCCCGCAGGGCCTCCAGCAGCGGAGCGAGACGGTTGCGTTCGACCGCCTGCCAGTTCGACACGACCTGCCCGGACAGCGTGACATCCAGATCGGCAGCCAGCCGACGCAGCCGTCGGGTGTCCTCGGCGGCCACGATGTCGGCGTCAGCGAGCGCAGCCCGGAGCCGGGGAGAGGCATCCTGCGGGTTTCCCAGGGGCGTTCCGGCAACAACGAGCACGTGTGGTCCTCCCTGGCTGTACCGGGCTGTACCGGGCTGTACGGGCTGTACCGGGCTGTAAGTTGGCTGGCGGCTACCGTGGACCCGCAGCGTCTCCAGGCTAGTGAGCACCGTCGCGCGAACCCCCACCTGTCGGCGAGCGAACGTACCCTCGCTGCATGGCGTCGGCGGACACCCATCCTCAGGGGGCGGGGCGGGTGGGGGCGGGCTCCACCGCCGCCGCGGACACCGCCGTCGAGGGAGGCGGCGCAACCCAGCCCGGTTCGCCGCCTGACCTGTCCGACGCCGGGCCGGCACGCCCCTCACCGCTGTCCCATCCGGTCGTGTCGTGGGGTCTGACCCTGCTGGTCGGCCTCGCCGCGCTGGCGCTCCGCCTGGTGAACCTCAGCCGCCCGCCGGGCAAGATCTTCGACGAGACGTACTACGCCACAGACGCCTGGAGCCTGCTGCAGCACGGTGTCGAGACCAACGAGGAGGGTGGCCCGGCCTTCGTCGTCCACCCCCCACTGGGCAAGTGGGCGATCGCACTGGGCGAGTGGACCCTGGGCAACAACGAGCAGGGCTGGCGCCTGTCTGCCGCCGTGGCAGGGGCGATCACCGTCGTCGTCCTGGTACGTGCGGTAGCCAGGCTCGTCGGCTCCCTGCCTCTCGGCCTGGTCGCGGGCGTGCTGCTCGCCACGGACGGGCTGCATCTGGTCCAGAGCCGGGTCGCCATGCTGGACGTCTTCCTCGTGCTCTGGATCATCGTCGCCTTCTCGTGCCTGCTGGTCGACCGGGATCGGGCTCGCGAGCTCGTGGTCGGGCACGCACCCGGGGCGCTGCGGTACGGGCCCGGGCTCGGCCCGCTGCGGGGCATCAGGTGGTGGCGACTCGCGGCAGCCGTCGCCCTGGGCGCCGCGATCGCCACCAAGTGGAGCGCTGCGTGGTACGTCATCGCGCTGACCGCGCTTGCGCTGGTCTGGGACCTCCGCCTGAGCCGCCGGTCAGGTGCCCGCATGACTCGCACGCTTCGCCTCATCCCCGGGTGGGTGCTCACGTTCGCGGTCATCCCGGTACTGGTCTATCTCGTGTCGTGGTCGGGATGGTTCGCCGCCGACGCCGACACTGCCTGGGGCCGGGACCGCGAGGTCGCGGTTCCAACCGTGCTGGCGTGGGTACCCCAGGGACTCCGGGCTCTCTACGCGTACCACCGCGAGATGCTCCAGTTCCACACCGGCCTCGACGCCGAGCACGGGTACGCCTCCGGCCCCTTCAGCTGGCTGCTCCAGCTCCGTCCAGTCCTGTACTACTGGGAGTCCTCGGACGGCTGCGGCGAGCGGTGCGTCGAGGCGGTCCACGCACTGGGCACCCCGCTGCTCTGGTGGGGCTTCCTGGTGGCGATACCCGTGGTGGTCTGGGCAGCGTGGCGGCGCCGTGACGAGCGCGCACGGGTGGTGCTGGTGGGCATCGCCGCAGGCTTTCTGCCGTGGCTGCTGACTCCCGGCCGTACGATGTTCTCCTTCTACGCGCTGCCAGCGCTGCCGTTCATGATCGCTGCGACCGTCCTGACGATCGGCTACGCGCTCGGACCGGCGACCCCTGACCGGGTCGGCCGCCGCAGGCTGGTCGTCGGCGTCGCAGCCGCCGGGTACGTCGTCCTCGTCGTGGCGAACCTCGCCTATGTCCTGCCGGTCCTGACCGGGGAAGCCATTCCCTACCAGGCCTGGCTCGACCGGATGTGGCTGGACAGCTGGATCTGACGCGGAGAGCGACTGGGCGAGGGGCACGGCAGCTGACCGGTACGGGTCCGACTGGGTGCTGCGGGTTGTGGAGCTGAGGGGATTTGAACCCCTGACCCCCTCGATGCGAACGAGGTGCGCTACCGGACTGCGCTACAGCCCCAACAGCGATCCAGGGTAACAGGGCAGTGGGTACGGACGAGTCAGCTTGGGCCCTACCTGTGCCCCACCTGGGTCCTACCTGTCAGCCGTTGACGACCCGGCCCACCGGGGCCTCGACGAGGTCGCTCGAGCGCGGAGACGACTGCTGAGTCTGCCGGGGCTGCCGTGCTGGCCGCGGTGGCGTCTGCCTCGGCCCCGGCAGCGCTGCCGGGCGTCGCGGCGTGGAGACGGGGCGCGCCTGCCGCGCCAGGCTCCCGCGCGCCGCCCGGTTGGACCCGGCAGGATGTGCGGCACGCGCCCGAGCCACGATATGGCGGCGGCGTTGCCGCTGCAGAGCCGAGCGGCGCAAGGCATAGACGTAGCCACCCAGAAGAAGGCCGGAGAGCAACACGCCCACCACGAACCCCGGACCGACCAGCACCGCGAGCGTGACCTGCACAACGAGCAGGGCGAGCAGTCCGAGCAGGATGCGCAGCTGCCTGGCTGGGCCAGTACTGCTCGAGCTGCCGCTCTTGCCTGAGCTGCCAGTACTGCCCGAGCGACCGGAGGCTCTCGACTGTCGGTCGGTTCCGCCACCCCTGACGGAGGGCGAGGACAGAGTCCCAGGGGACGCTCCGCCCAAGCTCGGTGCCGGTGGAGGTGAGGAGGGGACGCTCGAACGTCCGTTCCCCCGAGAAGTCACGGACGTTGGCACCGTTTCCAGCCCTTCTGCCCCCATCGCGATCCGCATCCGGCGCAGATGCAGGCCGGTACGGCGGGGCATGATCAGATAGCGACGATCGCCACGTGCGGGGCGGCGCCGGCCCACGACCCGAGCAGCGGAGCTGATCAGGTGGTAGGACCGCACCTCGCGCAAGGCATCGTCGCGGTGTCGAAACACCGGCAGCAGAACCACGGTCCATGCCAGGACCACCACGAGCACCAGCACCAGCACTGACGGCACCGCGCGTCTCCTGCCCCTCGGTCGTGCACTCACGCTAGCGAGAGTGCAACTCTCAACCCCGAGTTCAGGGGGCGTGTCGCAGCCGCCATTTCGTCCTCAGGCGTCTCATGCCAGCAGCGGAGGCGTACGGGCGGCAAGGCCATGAGGGATGTCGGCAGCCGTCACCGCGAAGCCCACATGATCGCGCCACTGCCCGTCGATGTGAAGGAAGCCAGGGTGGAAGCACTCCTGCCGAAGACCGAGTCTGCGTACGACTCCGAGGCTCGCGTCGTTCTCCGGACGGATGTGGACCTCGACGCGGTGCAGGCCGCATGAGGTGAACGCATGGTCGATGACCAGCGCGAGAGCACGGCTCATGACCCCACGCCCGGTGTGCTCCCGGTCCAGCCAGTAGCCCGCTTCACCGAAGAGGTGGACGCCACGAACGATGCGGGAGATCGTCACCTGTCCGGCCAGCGCGCCCTGTAGCTCGATCGCGAACGGGAGCGCAGCGCCCGTCCGGGCCTCCCTGTCGAGGTAGCGCCGCAGCTGGTGGAACTGCGCTCTGGTGTGCCGCTGCGCCCACGGCCGCGGATGGCTCGGCTCCCACGGAGCCAGGTGCGACTCGTTGGCCAGCCGCACGCGCTGCCAGTCGGACGCGTCCCGTCGTCGCAGGGGACGAAGGATCAGTGCCCCGTCCCGCAGCGTGGCCGGCCAGCCCGGTGCGCTCACGAAGGCAGCGCGGCCTCGCGAGGAGCGGGCACCAGGGGCAGCACCGCCGCGGACTCATCGGTGAGCATGACGCGCACCCGGTCGCCGACCCCGACGCGGGTCGTGGACGGGGGCACCTCGATCAGTGCGTTGGCCGCTGCGAGATCAGCCAGCCGTACGGTGTCGCTCGCCAGGGGCGTGACCTGCCATTCCTCGCCGGTCCAGGCGGCCTGTGCGGGAAGAACCGCGAGCACGCCCTCCGCCTTGTCGATGGCACCGGAGCAGCGCGCGCTCAGGCGGGGACGGTCCACGTGCGCCGCTGCGGCAAGCCGCCGGATCGCGGGCCGCACGGCCAGCTCGAACGCCACCGTCGAGGCGACCGGGTCGCCGGGCAGGCAGAACACCGGGACCCTCTCCGGGCCGATGAAGCCAAACGCCAGCTCACCTCCCGGCGTCATGGTGACCTGCGCGAACGACACATCCCCCAGTCCGCTGACCGCCCTGCGGACGATGTCCGGCACACAGTGGTCCATGCCTCCTGTCACGACCAGGACGTCGGCCCGGATGAGATGGTCCTCCACGAAGGTCCCCAGCTCATGCGGGCTGTCGGTGGCCACGCCTGCCGGGTGGGCGCCGCCCCCTGCCTCGCGCACCGCCGCGGCGAGGCCGTGGGCCGCGACTCCCTCAACGCCGGAACCCTCCCCGTGGGAGGACTCCCGCTCGGGGGCTACCGAGATGACGACCACACGAGGCTTCGGGTGAACGAACACGCGGCGGCGACCCAGCGCCGCCAGCAGCTGTACCCGGGTCACGGTGACGGGCTCCCCTGCGTGCGCCAGCCTCTGACCCGCCAGGCAGTCACTGCCGGCGCGGCGCACACCCTCGCCCGGCGCACCGTCGGCCCGAACGTGCACGGTGGCCACGCCGCCGTCGGTAGCCTCCCGCGGGATCACCAGATCCGTCTCCGCGGGCATCGGGCCGCCGGCTGAGATGCGAGCCGCCTGCGAGGACCTGATCGCCTCCACTGTTGCGCTGCCGGCACCGACATCTGCGATCACCGCGAGCTTGACCGGTGACTCCGGTGACGCGCCCGCAACGTCGACGGCGCGTACCGCGTAACCGTCGAACGCCGCCCTGTCCTCAGGGGGCACCGGATCTTCGGACACCACGTCCTCGGCCAGAACGCAGCCGAAGGAGTCCGAGATCGGGAAGCTCAGGGGCGGCAGCGGCTGCAGCGCCGCCAGGACCTCGGACACGAACTGCTCGGCGGTCTTGGCGCCCATGATGCCCCCCGCAGATGAACCTCCCGGCCCGATGCCGGGATGTCAGCCCTCAGGAAGGCTCTCGGCGTACTCCCGCAGCCAGGCGCGAAAGTCCGGGCCGAGATCTTCCCGGTCACACGCTAGTCGTACGACCGCCCGCAGGTACTCCTGCTTGTCGCCCGTGTCGTAGCGTCTTCCGTCGAAAAGCACGCCGTGCACCGGCTCGCCCGCCGCCGCGAGCGCCTGGATGGCATCCGTGAGCTGGATCTCACCGCCACGCCCCGGCGGCGTGGCGCGCAGCGCGTCGAAGACCTCGGGGGCCAGTACGTAGCGCCCGATGATGGCGAGTGTGCTCGGGGCCTCGTCGGGCGCCGGCTTCTCGACCAGTCCGGTCACGGTCACGACGTCCGCCTCGTCGGTCGGCTCCGCGGCAGCACACCCGTACAGCTGGATCATCTCCCGGGGCACGTCGATGAAGGCAAGCACGCTGCCGCCGTACTTCTGGCGTACCTGGATCATCCTGGCCAGCAGCGGATCCCGGGAGTCGATCAGGTCGTCGCCGAGGAGCACGGCGAACGCCTCGTGGCCGACGTGGTCCGCCGCGCACAGCACCGCGTGTCCGAGTCCGCGCGGCTGATCCTGGCGCACCGCGTGCACCGTGGCCATCAGGCTGGGACGGCGGATCGCCTCGAGCCGGCCCTCGTCCCCCTTGGCCTCCAGGGCTGCCTCGAGGTGCGGTGCCGAGTCGAAGTGATCAACGATCGCGTCCTTGCCGCGTGAGCTGACCAGCAGAACATCGTCCAGCCCGGCGGAGGAGGCCTCCTCGACGACATACTCGATGGCCGGCCGGTCGACGACCGGCAGCAGCTCCTTGGCCACCGCCTTGGTGGCCGGGAGGAAGCGGGTGCCAAGTCCCGCGACGGGGATCACAGCCTTGGTGACGGCGACGGATGACGGTCCTGAGGGGTGCTCCGTACTCATGCGCCCGAGGCTATCGGGCGCACACTGAACACGTGGCAACCGACCGTGACGCCGAGACCAAGGACGCTCTGCGCCGACGGGCCCTGGCCGGTCGCCGGGACAGATCGGCGGCACGGCGCGCGGAGTCGGCGCGACTGCTGGCCGCCCACCTCTCCCGGGCCGCATCGGACCGTGGCTGGCGCACCGCCTGTGCCTATGTGCCCACAGCACTGGAGCCCGGGGACCTGTCCATGGTCGAGACGCTCGCCCAGCAGGGCGTTCGCGTTCTCCTGCCGGTCCTTCAGCCCGACTGGGACCTCGACTGGGCCGAGTACACCGGGTCGGACTCGCTACGCGGTGGACCGGCGGGAATGATCGAGGGCGCGGGGGACCTGCTGGGCAAGGATGCCGTCGCTGCGGCCGACGCAGTCCTGGTGCCCGCCCTGCTAGTGGATCGCCAAGGCGCACGTCTGGGGCGCGGGGCCGGCTGCTACGACCGAGTCCTCCGCCGGGTGAACCCCCTCACCACCCTGGTCACAGCCGTGGTCTACGACGACGAACGGGTTCCCAGCCTGCCCCTGGAACCGCACGACGTCAGGGTCCGCGCGGTCCTCGCGCCGCACGGTGGGCTGGAACTGCTCGTCGTCGGCACTGATGAGCCGACCGAGTCGGCACTGCGTTAGCACTCGTTCATACTGAGTGCCAGAGCTCGTGAGCGGCGCTGTCAGTGGAGGTTCGATGCCGACCTATGAATACGTGTGTACCAACTGCCACACCCGCATCGAGGTCGTCCAGTCCTTCAGCGATGACCCCCTGACCGTGTGCGACGACTGCCGTGGAACGTTGCGAAAGGTGTTCTCCCCGGTCGGCGTCGTGTTCAAGGGATCCGGTTTCTACCGTACGGACAGCCGTTCGGAATCGGGCTCCGGAAAGGGTCGAGCGGCCGCGTCACCGGGCTCGGAGGCCACCCCGGGAAAGAAGAGTCCCGGAGCTGGCTCCACGGACGCCACTCCCACTCCTCCAGAAGACCGCGGACTCCAGCTCCACAGCCCCCAGCGACGTCCGCGGGGACGAGCGCCGGCGACGCGGCGGCGTCGGCGGCGGGGGGCTCGGGCCGTCCCAGTGGCGCGAAGGCTGCCCGATAACGCCGTTTGCGGCTTCGCGGACACTTCGCCGTTGTCGAACCGTGACCGCATATCCCTCTTAGTGACTAGGGCCTTGTTGGTGGGGCTGCATTATCGTCTGAGACGCACCCTGATCGGGTGTGCCCTGAGTCACAAGCGGTGAGCACGCGGTGACCAAGACCACGACCCCGCGACGCTCGGCGCGCTAGTGCAGCAAGGGAGGTCGTCGTGGGCCCACGTTCGCAGCTACGAGCGCAGCTCGGGCTGGGCGGGCCCCTCTCCCTCGACGCGGGCCGCTCGCGGAGATTGCCGGCGCTGGGCATCGCGGTGGCGCTGTCCGTGGCCGTCGGCGCCCAGGCGATCTCACTCCAGCGCACCGAGCAGCTGACACCGGTCCTGGTGGCGGCCCGGGACCTGGAACACGGCACCGTCCTCACGAGAGAGGACGTGCGCATCGAACTCGTGCCGATCAGATCCGTCTCAGCCGGCAGCCTCGATTCGGACGAGCCACCAGGCGGGGCTGTCTTCACCTCCGATGTACCGGAGGGCGAGCAGCTCACAGCGAAGGATCTGCCCGGAACCGTGCTGAGGGGACGGATCTCCGAGAAGGAGACGGCCGCCGCGGCACCTCCGGCGCTGGTCAGCACCCGACTCGTGGTCTCTGCCAGTGAGGCGCAGAACATCCGCCCCGGCGCGTCGGTCCGCGTCGTCGTAGCCGCCCCGACAAGCGTCGACTCGACCGAGCCCAGCAACTCGAGCTCCCAGGAGGCCGCCCAGTCCCTCGTCGGCGCCTCCGGGGGCGGGGTGGCCCAGCCCCGGGGTGACGCCGTCGCCCGCCCCTCAGAACCAGCCGGCCCCCTCACCCTGAGTACGCCGGACCGCGAGCCCGAGCCGCTGCCGGACACCCGGGCGCGGGAGACGCCACCAGCTGAGCCTGCTGCCGCCGCGGCGACGATGAAGAACGCTCCGACGCCTACGTCGTCCCCGCCTCCGAACCCGCCGGGGACCGCACCCGCCACTCCCCGCGCCGACGGCGCCCACCGCGCCCACTCGCCCAGCATGCCTGCCGGGCCCACCATGCCGGCCCCGCCTGCCGCGCCGACCCCGCCTTCGAGGCCGCAGGGGACCACACCGCCACACCCGCCACCCCCGCGCGTCGGCCCACCGACCCCGGCCCCCCGCGCGGCGGCCTCACCTCACCCGACTCCGAAAGCCTCCAAGACCCCAGGCCCCGAAGCCGCCCAAGACGCCAAATCCGACGGCATCCGCTCGGGCGAAGGGGAACCTCCCCAAGCCGGTGGCCACACCGCCCGTGGGCCAGGTTGTCGTCTCGGACGCCAAGATCATCGCTGTGGAGACGCCGGCGTCACCCCAGGAAGAGATCTCCGTCATCATCGAGGCGCCACGGGACAGCGTCCCCGCACTGGTGCGTTTCGGTGCGGAAGAGGACCTTGGGGTGGAAGTCATCACGGTGGCTCCGCCCACCCCGACCCCGTCGCCGTCCCCGACCGGTGGCTCGGGGGGAACCGAGGTCGCGCCATCGACGCCTGACGCCGAGTAGGCTTCGCGTTCGATGACCGATGTTCTCGGACTCGTGGTTCTCGCCGTGACGCTGGTCGCGGCGCTTGTCGCCGTGGGCGTCCTCGCGCTGCAGGTACGGAGCCTCAGATCGAATGCCACCCCCCGACCGCTGCGGCGTCGCAGATGCTTCCGACCCAGATGACGCCGCAATCGACGACGCCGGACGTCACGGCGCAGGAACGCGCCCCGGATCGGGGAGAGGGTGGTAGGGCTCGCGCCAAGGACACGTCGCGCAGTCGGTATCGGGCGTGTCCCAGGAGCCAGCGATCGACAATCCGCAGACAGCGCCGCTACGGGCGTTGTGGACGCTGGAGATGGCCCGCCTGCAAAGGCAGTGGAGCCTGGCGACCGCGGGTATGAGTCCGCCGCCGTCGCTGTCCGAACGACCTAGCGATGCACTTCTGCGGGCCCTGGCAATGGAACTGGACCTGCTCCGCGACGACGTTGGCATCCCCGGGCAGCTTCGAGTCAGACTCGAAGAGATCGACGCGACGACCGCACTGGTGGTTCTCAGGCTCCTGCAGGAAGTCCTCGCGGGTCTGTCCCGCAGCGCGGACGAGGTCGACATCGTGCTGAGCGAGCAGGGCGAGACCCTGTCCTGTCGGGTCACGTTCACCGCCACCGGAAGCCATGAACCGCGCCACGATCCGGCTGTCGCAGCAGCAGTCTGGGACGTGGGCGGAGAGATCATGGTGGAGGACAACGTTGTTACGGTACGGCTGCCCTGCACGGCGGGGGGTCCAGCCACCAGCCTGGCAGCGCAGTCAGGCCACTCCCCTGCCTGACCACAAGCCACCTGACGACGCAGCGGACCGCCCCGGCCTAGCGCGCGACCGAGCTCGAAGGGCGCGGCGCATGTCACCATGGAGGCGCAGCCATTGGCGCATTCTCGCCCTCGTAGCTCAGGGGATAGAGCACCGCTCTCCTAAAGCGGGTGTCGCAGGTTCGAATCCTGCCGGGGGCACACGGCTGGGAGCCCGGTCCGTGACCGGTGCGAAACGAGCTGCCGCCGGCCGAAGGGCTTCCTCGAGCCGCGGACAGTAGGCGGCCTCCTCGAGCACACCGCTGTCCGCGACGGTCCGCAACGGTCCGGGCGCCAGCTCCGTCAGCACGATCGCGGTCTGCTTGCCCTGAAGGTCCGCCGACAGCCCTCTCAGCGCGAGTGCCCCCGTCACGTCGATGTCCCCCATCGCGGCACAGTCCAGGATCACCATCCCCACGGGTACCGCAGTTCCGTCTATCAGGGACCGGACAGTCGGGCGACGCCGCTGAGGAATCCGACGAGAACGGGCTGGGAGATGAGGTCGGCGGCCGCAGTACGGCCCCGTCTCCACCGGCAGCCCGACGATGCTCGCGCACCCGAGGCCCTCCGGGATCGCGATCGCAGCCGCGGTCACCCCGGCCACCAGATCTCCGCGAAGCCACGAGACCCGGTAGCCGGAGAAGAGACTGGGCTTGCGTCCTCCGGACTGCGTCGCCCGCGATGACGCGGCTCGCGAGACGCCCGATATGGTACGGACGACCGCCCCGACCGGACCTGGAGACCGCGATGACCCTCGCCCCGCCACCGGACCGCCTGACCATCACAGACCCGGACGAGCTCGCCATCACGACGATCCGGACCCTGTGCATGGACGCGGTTCAGGCGGCCAACTCAGGTCACCCGGGCACCCCGATGGCGCTGGCACCGGTCGCGTACGTGCTGTGGCAGAAGTTCCTTCGGTTCGACCCGGAGGAGACCATCTGGGCCAACCGGGACCGTTTCGTGCTCTCCGCCGGCCACGCCTCGACGCTGCTGTACTCCATGCTCCACCTCACCCGCACCAAGGCGGTGAACAGCGAGTACGAGACACTCGGTCGGGCAACCGTGACGCTCGACGACCTCCGGACCTTCCGGCAGCTGGACTCGCGCTGTCCGGGACACCCTGAGTACCGATGGACCTCAGGTGTCGAGACCACGACCGGCCCGCTCGGCAGCGGACTGGCCACCTCCGTCGGCATGGCGATCGCCTCGAAGTGGCAGGGAGCGCACTTCAACAGGCCCGGCTACGAGGTATTCGACTTCGACGTGTACGCCCTCGCCGGGGACGGCTGCATGATGGAGGGCGTTGCCTCCGAGGCAGCCTCGCTGGCGGGCCACCTCGAGCTCGACAACCTGTGCTGGATCTGGGACAACAACCACATCACGATCGAGGGCAACACCTCGCTCGCCTTCACCGAGGACGTCGCCACCCGCTTCATCGCGTACGGCTGGAACGTCACCCGGGTCGGGGATGCCAACGACCTCGACATGCTGACCCGCGCCTTCGATGTGTTCAAGAAGGAACGAGGCCGGCCCACGCTGATCATCGTCGACTCCCATATCGGCTACGGTGCGCCCACCAAGCAGGACACCTCCGCGGCACACGGCGAACCGCTCGGCGACACCGAGATCCGGCTCACCAAGGAGTTCTACGGCTGGCCTCCCGACGAGACGTTCCTGGTCCCGGACAGCGTGTACGAGACGTTCGACAACGGGATCGGCCGACGCGGGCGACAGTCGCGCACCGACTGGTACGCGATGCTTGCCGAGTACGAGAAGGCCCATCCGCGGCTGTACGGGGAGCTGGCCCAGATGCTGACCCGTCGGCTGCCGGACGGCTGGGACGCGGACCTGCCCGTGTTCGAGCCCGACGACGCGGGCATCGCCTCCCGGATCTCCAGCGGCACCGTGCTCAACGCCGTGGCCGCGACCGTACCGTGGCTCGTCGGGGGGGCAGCCGACTTGGCGCCTTCCACCAAGACGATGATCACCGACCCACAGGCCGGGAACTTCTCCGCCGAGAACCGCAGCGGCCGCAACTTCAACTTCGGCGTCCGGGAGCACGCCGCCACTTCGATCGCCAACGGCATGAGCCTGTGCAAGCTGCGGTCCTACGAGGCCGGATTCCTCATCTTCTCCGACTACGCGCGTGGTGCCATCCGGCTGTCGGCACTCATGGAGATCCCGGTCCTGCACATCTTCACGCACGACTCGATCGGCGTCGGGGAGGACGGGCCCACCCACCAGCCGGTGGAGCACCTGGCCTCGCTACGGGCCATGCCGGGAATGTGCGACTTCCGGCCGGGCGACGCCAACGAGGTCACCGAGATGTGGCGCACGGTCATGCAGTTCCGGCACGAGCCCACCGCGATGTTCCTGTCCCGACAGAACCTGCGGACGCTGGACCGCTCGACGTACGCCCCCGCGGCGGGCGTGGCCCGCGGCGGCTACGTGCTGGCGGACCCCCCGGACGGCGAACCGGAGGCGATCATCATCGCCAGCGGCTCCGAGCTCCAGCTCGCCGTCGCCGCCTTCGAGCAGCTCACGGCGGAAGGCGTCCGCGTCAGAGTCGTGAGCCTGCCGTCGTGGTTCCTGTTCGACGAGGAGAGCCGGGAGTACCAGGAGGAGGTCCTGCCGCCCTCGGTGCAGGCCCGCGTCGCTGTGGAGCAGGCTTCCACCTTCGGTTGGGAGCGCTATGTCGGCAGCGGCGGCGCCGTGGTGGGGATGGACACCTTCGGCGCCTCCGCTCCGTTGAAGCATCTGCAGACCAAGTTCGGCTTCACGCCGGACGCTGTGGTGCAGCGGGTCCGCGAGCAGATCGCACTGCACGGGAGCTGACTGCGGCCTCGTTCGGGAACCGGCTCGCTTGAGCAGGACGGCCCCTGTCTCAGCCCTGTTTTGTAGCAATACACCCCAAACGTGTGCATACTGGCGTGTGCCGCGTCACGCGGCCTGAGAATTGCACACACCTGAGGGATGACATAGAGATGATCAAGAAGAAGACCGCTCGCACATCCGAGACCGTGTCCGTCACGTTCGCCGTTCCCGACGAGGGCACCGCGGTGTCGGTCGTCGCCGACTTCAACGACTGGGACCCGTACACCCACCCGCTCAAGCGCCGATCCAACGGCACCCGCTCGGTGACCGTGCCCCTGCCGCGCGGAGCGCAGGTGCGCTTCCGCTACCTCGACTCCGAGGGGCGCTTCTTCGACGACACCGACGGCGCGGCGGAGTCCAACGGCTACGGGGGCACTCACACGGTGCTGGCCGTCTGATCCTGCGCAGCGCTGCCGCTCGTTCCCGGAGACGTCACACTGGTTCTCGGGCGACCGGTTCACAAAATGTGGCAAAACGGACGAGGCGGGGCTCGTACGGTTTCGAAACGCCGAGCGGCGCTTTTCTCTCGCTCAGCTCCTGACCTGCGCGATCAGGGTCTCGGCGCCTGATATGACCGGCTCCACACCGAGCCGGTCATATCAGGACACCTCCGATGTGGAACCATCTGGATCCACGGTTCGTCTTATCTGTCGAGAAGGCACGACTAGTGACGGCTGTAAACAGATGGGGTGGACATGCGCCGGTACTACGAACGCAACGTGGAAGGCCTGGGGCGGATCGTCCTGGAGACGCGGGGGCTTCGCAAACGGGTCCGGCGGTTCGCGTACTGCGCAGCTGACGGCCGCGTGTTCGTCAGCAACGACCTCGAGCTGCTCGGGCGGATCTCCGAGTCGGGCGGGGACGAGGCAGCCACCTACATCTTGGAGACCCGGGAGCAGCTCGACGCCGGGGTGGTCCTGACCCGCGGTAGGGCCGCAGGAGTGGGACAGCCGGGCGTGGGCGCAGGTTCCATGGCCCTGGGGTCGGCCTGAAGAAACACCGCGCTGTCGAGCAGGCGTCGGCCGGCTGAGCTGGGCTCTCAGACCAGTAGGTCGGGATCCTTCCAGCCGCCGTCGGCGGCGATCAGAATGTCGGACTGACGCGGGCCCCAGGTACGGGCCTCGTACGGGTAGGCACGCGAGTGGCTGCGCAGCACCGGGTCGACGACCCGCCAGGCACTCTCGACGCTGTCCTGGTTGGTGAACAGCAGCCGCTGCCCCTCCATGGCGTCGCCGAGAAGACGCTCGTACGGGCTCATCTTCGCCACGTACTGCCGCTGCAGCAACAGCTCGCGCTGGTCGCCAACCATTTCCTCGCCGGCGCGCTTGGCTCGGGCGCCGATCGCGATCGCGACTTCCGGCTGCAGCCGGAACCGGATGTGGTTCGAGAAGCGGGGACGCGGCTCGGTGGACTTGAAGACCATCTGCGGGGGGTCCTTGAGGCGAACGAACACCTCGGTCACGGTAGCCGCGAGCCGTTTGCCGGTCCGGACGTACCACGGCACGCTGTTCCAGCGCCACGAGTCGATGTGCAGGCGGACGGCAGCATAGGTCTCCACGTCCGACTCGGGGTCGACACCGTCCTCCTCCCGGTACCCGGTGAACTGCCCGCGCACCACGTCGCCGGCCTCGAGCGTGTCCATGGCAGCGAACACCCTGGCACCCTCGCCGCGAACGGCCTCGATTCCACCGCCGGTGGGCGGCTCCATCGCAAGCAGAGCGATGACCTGGAACAGGTGGTTCTCGACGACGTCACGGAGCGCGCCGACCTCCTCGTAGAAGCGGCCCCGGCCCTGGACTCCGAACTCCTCCGCCATCAAGATCTGCACGCTGTCGATGTAGTTGCGATTCCAGATCGGCTCGAGGAAGGAGTTCGCAAAGCGGAAGTAGAGGATGTTCTGGACCGCCTCCTTGCCGAGGAAGTGGTCGATTCGATAGACGTGGTCCTCGGGGAACACGTCGTGCACCACCTGGTTGAGCTCCACGGCCGAGGCCAGGTCACGGCCGAACGGCTTCTCCAGGATCACCCGGCCGTTGTCGGAGCAGTTGGATGCCCCCAGGCCGTGCACGACGGTCGCGAACAGGCTCGGCGGGACGGCGAGGTAGTGGGCCGGACGCCGGGCCGCCACCTCGTCGAGGGCCTTGCGGAGCTGCACGAAGGTGCTCTGGTCGGTGTAGTCGCCGTCGATGTAGTTCAGCAGCGTGAGCATGCGCTCGAAGGCCACGGGGTCATCGATGCCGTTGCCGTACTCGGTGATGCTCTGTCGGGCTCGGTCCTTGAGGTCGTCGAGCGTCCACCCCGAGTGTGCGACCCCGATCACCGGGACATCGAGCGTCCCGTGCTTCACCATCCCGTACAGGGCGGGGAAGGTCTTCTTCAGTCCCAGGTCCCCCGATGCCCCGAACCAGACCAGGGCATCAGCGCGGCCGCTCACGCTCAACCGCCCCGCTTCTCATGGTGGCCGCCGAACTGGCTGCGCATCGCGGAGAGCACTCGGTTGGCGTACAGCGCCTCGTCGCGGGACTCGAAGCGGTCGAACAACGCCGCGCTGAGCACGTGGGCCGGGGCTCCCACCTCCACGGCAGCCTGAACGGTCCAGCGGCCCTCCCCCGAGTCGGAGACCCGGCCGGCGAACGCCTCGAGCCCCGGGTCCTCCACCAGGGCCGCGGCCGTGAGGTCCAGAAGCCAGGAGGCCACCACACTCCCCCGGCGCCACACCTCGGTCACCTTCGGGATGTCGATCGCCATCCGGAAGTACTGCGGGTCACGCAGTGGGGTCGTCTCGGCGTCGGACTCGCGGTCCGCCTCACCGACATCGGCCTTGCTGAGCAGGTTGAGCCCCTCGGCGTAGGCGGCCATCAGGCCGTACTCGATCCCGTTGTGCACCATCTTCACGAAGTGACCAGCACCGGCCGGGCCACAGTGCAGGTACCCCATCTCCTCAGGCGTCGGTTCACCGTCCCTTCCCGGGGTGCGCTCGGCCGCCGCCACACCCGGCGCGAGACTGCGGAAGATCGGGTCGAGCCGGGCCACCGCCTCGTCCGGGCCGCCGATCATGAGGCAGTAGCCGCGCTCCAGGCCCCACACCCCGCCGCTGGTGCCACAGTCGACGTAGTCGATCCCGAGCGGCTGCAGGGCCGCGGCACGGTCGATGTCGTCGCGGTAGTAGGAGTTGCCGCCGTCGATGACCACATCTCCGGCCGCCAGCTCGGCGCTCACCGCCGCCACGGTCTCGCCGGTCACCCCGGCGGGAACCATGACCCAGACCGCCCTCGGGGCCGTCAGCAGGGCGGCCAGCTCATCCAGGGTGCGGGCGGCCGTGATCGCGCCCGACTCCGCCGCAAGATCGTCCGCCGCCCCGGGTGCGACGTCGTAGACCACGCACTCGTGACCGTCGCGGACAAGGCGACGCACGATGTTGGCCCCCATCCGCCCGAGCCCGACCATTCCCAGCTGCATATCGGAGACCTCCAACGCTCCTCGCCCGGCTCAGCTCCAGTGCGCTCCAGTGCGCTCCAGTGCGCGCCGGTCAGCGCCACGCAGTGTCGGGCAGCGCCACTCAGCGCCGTTCACGGCCGACGCTATCGCGGCCGGGAGACACCGGCGCGGCGGGACGGGTGGCGATACCGTGAAGGCATCTCCGAAGGAAAGGCCCACCCGGTGCGGACCCGTACGACGTGGCTCTACCTGCTGCTCACCGGGGTCTTCGTGTACCTGGTTCTTCCCATGGACGGGATCATGCGGATCGCTGTGGCCCTGGCGGTGACCGCCGGACTGTGGGCGGTCGCGTACAGCGTCAACAGCCCGCGCCGCCGGAACAGGTGACCAGGCGTCGAACAGCCGGTGACACTCCGGGTCCGGACGCCGCAAGCCCACTCCCCGCCACCGGGTCTCCGCAGCAGGCTGCTACTGTCCCCACGACGACCGGTCTGATCTCACACGGAGGAACGCATGGCTGAGCCCATCGTCGTGTCCGGGGCACCGCTCTCTGACGACGAGCTGGACCTGATGGACAAGTACTGGCGGGCGTCCAACTACCTGTCTGTTGGACAGATCTACCTGATGGACAACCCGCTGCTCCGTGAGCCGCTCAAGCCGGAGCACGTCAAGCCGAGACTGCTGGGCCACTGGGGCACCTCACCCGGCCAGAACATCCTGTACGTACACCTCAACCGGGTGATCAAGCAGCGGGACATCGACACCATCTTCATCAGCGGCCCCGGTCACGGTGGCCCCTCGCTGGTGTCCCACACCTACCTCGAGGGCACCTACAGCGAGTACTACCCCAGCATCTCCCGCGACACCGAGGGAATGCAGAAGCTGTTCAAGCAGTTCTCGTTCCCCGGCGGTATCCCCAGCCACGTCGCGCCGGAGACCCCCGGCTCAATCCACGAGGGCGGCGAGCTCGGCTACTCGATCTCGCACGCCTACGGCGCCGCCTTCGACAACCCGAACCTGATCGTCACGGCCGTCGTCGGTGACGGCGAGGCGGAGAGCGGACCGCTGGCTGCCTCCTGGCACAGCAACAAGTGGCTCAACCCGATCACCGACGGTGCTGTGCTGCCGATCCTGCACCTCAACGGCTACAAGATCGCAAACCCGGTGATGATGGACCGGATGCCGATGGACGAGCTGTGCGACCTGATGGTCGGGTACGGGTACAAGCCCTACCTGATCGACGTCTGGGACAACGACGACAACTCGGTCTCCGACGACCACCCTGCTGCCCACCAGAAGATCGCCGCAACCTTCGACGCGGTGTTCGCCGAGATCGCCGAGATCCAGCGCAACGCGCGGGAGAACAACGACGCGACCCGTCCGGTCTGGCCGATGATCATCTTCCACAGCCCGAAGGGCTGGACGGGCCCCAAGTACATCGACGGCAAGAAGACCGAGGGCCACTGGCGCTCGCACCAGGTGCCGCTGGCGGAGACCCGCGAGAACAAGGAACACCGCAAGGAACTGGAGAAGTGGCTCAAGTCCTACCAGCCGGATGAGCTGTTCGACGACAACGGCACGCTGCTGCCGGAGATCCAGGCGCTCGCGCCCGAGGGCCACAAGCGGATGGGCGACCAGCCGCACACCAACGGCGGAATCATCTCCAAGGCCCTGCGGCTGCCCGACTGGCGCCAGTACGGCCTTGAGATCGAGCGTCCCGGCCACGTGGAGGGCGAAGCCACCCGCGTGCTCGGCAACTTCCTGCGCGACGTCATGAAGGCGAACTCCGACCACGCCAACTTCCGGGTGTTCGCGCCGGACGAGAACTCCTCCAACCGGTTCAATGCGATCTACTCGGAGTCCCCGCGCCGCTGGGTCGCCGAGTACAACAAGGACCCGGAGGACAACGAGGACATGAGCCCGGACGGCCGGGTCATGGAGATCCTCTCGGAGCACACCATCGAGGGATGGCTGGAGGGCTACCTGCTCACCGGCCGGCACGGCTTCTTCTCCACCTACGAGGCGTTCGTCCACGTCATCGACTCGATGTTCAACCAGCACGCCAAGTGGCTGCGCACCACCAACCACATCGGCTGGAGAGCACCGATCCCCTCGCTGAACCTGCTGCTCACCTCCCACGTGTGGCGCCAGGACCACAACGGGTTCAGCCACCAGGACCCCGGCTTCATCGACCACGTGGTCAACAAGAAGGCCGAGGTGGTCCGGGTCTACCTGCCGCCGGACGCCAACACCCTGCTCTCCGTCGCCAACCACTGCCTGCGCAGCAAGCAGTACGTGAACGTCATCGTGGCCGGCAAGCAGCCTGCTCTGCAGTACCTGACGGTGGAGCAGTCGATCCGGCACTGCACCAAGGGCATCGGCATCTGGGACTGGGCGAGCAACGACGAGGGCGAAGAGCCCGACCTGATCATGGCCTGCGCCGGGGACATCCCGACCATGGAGGCCCTGGCAGCGACCAGCATCATTCGCAAGAACCTGCCTGAGGTCAAGATCCGGTTCATCAACGTGGTGGACCTGATGCGGCTGCAGCCGGCCGAGGAGCACCCGCACGGGCTGTCCGACAAGGAGTTCGACGCCCTGTTCACCTCGGACACGCCGATCATCTTCGACTTCCACGGCTACCCGTGGCTGATCCACCGACTCACCTACCGCCGCAACGGGCACGACAACCTGCACGTGCGCGGCTACAAGGAGGAGGGGACCACGACCACGCCGTTCGACATGGCGGTGCTGAACCAGATCGACCGGTTCAACCTCGTGATCGACGCCATCGACCGGCTCCCGATGCTGGGCGACCGTGCCTCGCACCTGCGCCAGCAGATGAAGGACAAGCTGATCGACCACAAGGTGTACGTCGCTGAGCACGGCGACGACATGCCGGACATCAAGGAATGGACCTGGGACCTCTAGGTCGGTCCGGCCCGACTGTCGCAGCACGCAGCAAGGCCTAGCTGTTAGTCCCTAGTCGGGGCGCCGTCCGAGGGCGGCGCCCCGACTCCGTTCCGACCGCCCCACTCCCCTCCTCCCGGCCCAGCCAGCACGAGCCAGCCCACGAGTAGTCAGAGGTTCCGCCCCATGTCCGTTGACGAGTCCGGCACACCCCCCCAGCACAGTCCCCGCCACGCACCGCGGGCGAAGATGGTCGGAGGGGTCGTCGCTGTGCTCGTGGTGGGGGGTCTGGTCGCGGCACTCGGCCAGCAACCGCACCAGGACGCCCAGGCCGCCCCCGACCCGGGTGACCTGCTGGCGGCCTCGGTGACCGAGATCGACCTGGCAGCACTGCTGGACCCGACCGTCCCCGACCGGGTGCTCTCCGTCGGGGGTCCGGTACCCCAGGAGCTGCCCAGCCCGACCGCGAGCCCAACCGCGAGCCCGAAGGCCAAGCGAGCCGAGCCGACACCCTCGCCGTCCACGGTGACCGTGCCGCCCGACGCCGAGTACCTTGCCCACACCCTCAGCGAGGAGGGCGTCCCTCTCGTCAGCCTGCGGGCATACCAACGCGCAGCGGCCACCATGCAGCGCAGCGCCCCGCGATGCGGACTGACCTGGCACATGATCGCCGCGGTGGGTCGGGTGGAGAGCAACCACGGCGCCTCGGGCCGGGCCGTGACCCCCGATGGCACGCTCGTCTACCCGATCCTCGGCCCCAGGCTGGACGGGACTCGGTTCGCGAGCATCCCCGACACAGACGGCGGCCGCTACGACGGGGACACCGTCTGGGACAGGGCCGTCGGACCCATGCAGTTCATCCCGGGAACGTGGGCACGACTGGGCGCGGACGGCAACGGAGACGGAGCCAGGAACCCACAGAACCTCTACGACGCCGCCCTGGCCACGGCGACGTACCTGTGCCTCTACGACCGCAACCTCGCCAAACCCCAGCAGCTGCGGGATGCCTACTTCGCCTACAACCGCTCGACCACGTATGTGGACGCCGTCATGGGCTTCTACCAGGCATTCGTCCTCGCCGACAGCGGCGCACTGGCGCGTCCCACACTGCCCCAGGTCACCGACAAGCCGAAGCCCCCGCCACCACCGCCCAGCCCGACCCCCTCGACTCGCCCGACCAAGAAGCCTCAGGCTCCGGCGCGTTCGACAGCACCCGCACCGAAGAAGGCCCCACCGGCTGCGTCGGCCACACCGCCGCGCCCGCGCCCACTCCCGCACCGACACAAAGCGAGCAAGGCAGACCCGCAAGACAGCCCCCAGTCAACCCGCCGCCCCCACAGCCTCACCCTCCCGGGCGGCTCCGAGCCAGGCACCCGGGAAGTAGGCTCCATCCGGACGGTCGCTAATATCTGCCCTTGCGCGTTGGGCATCGAAAAGGGGCGGTCGCCGTGAGCATTCATCCAGACCTGCGGGACCTTGCCCACCGCTACGGTGTGGCCACCGAGTACGACGACTCCGACGGCAACCCGGTACCGGTGTCCGAGGAGACGATCGTTGCGGTCCTGGCCGCGCTGGGGGTCCAGGCCGACACCACCGAGTCCATCCACTTCTCGCTGTACCTGCAGTGGCGCAACCACTGGGCGCGCCCGTTGCCCCCCTGCGTGGTGACCCGGGCCGGGTGGGAGGTCGAGTTCTGGGCCCATGTCCCCCACGGTCAGCCCGTCGAGGTGCATCTCGAGCTCGAGGACGGCACCGTCTCGCACGACGTCTGGCAGGTGGACCGCCCGGTCGAGCCCGTCGAGCTCGAGGGGCAGTCGATCGGGGAGGCGTGGTTTGCCGTCGGCGCCGGAGTGCCGCTCGGGTACCACCGGATTCGCGCCCGCTCGGGCGACCACGAGGCGACCGCCCACCTCATCGTCACCCCCCAGTACGTCGGCCTGCCCGAGTCTGTCCGCGACGTCAAGACCTGGGGGTACATGACGCAGGTCTACGCGACCCGCTCCCCGTTCTCCTGGGGCATGGGCGACCTGCGGGACCTCACCGAGCTCGCCACCTGGTCCGCCCGCGACCAGCAGGCCGACTGGGTCCTGATCAACCCGATCCATGCCGCGGCCCCAGTACCCGAGGCGCCCGCGTCCCCGTACTCGCCCTCGAGCCGTCGCTTCTTCAACCCCATCTACCTGCGGGTGGAAGACATCCCCGAGGGCGCCTACCTGTCCCCCTCCGATGCGGCCACCGTTGCCGAGCTGCGGGAGCAGGGCCGAGCCCTCAACGCCGAGGACGCCATCGACCGCCCACGCGTGTGGGAGCTCAAGAGCGAGGCCCTGGCGCTGATCAAGGCGGTGGAGCTCAGCCCGCTGCGGAGGGCCTCGTTCGACGCGTTCCGCGCCGAGATGGGAGAGGCGCTGGAGCGCTACGCCACCTGGAGCGCGCTCGCCGAAGTGCACGGTGACCAGTGGCGGGAGTGGCCCGAGGAGCTGCACCGCCCCGACTCGGCTGCGGTCGCCCAGGCCCGCCAGGAGCTCGCGGAACGCGTCGAGTTCCACATCTGGCTGCAGTGGCTGGTGGACGAGGAGCTCAGGACGCTGCAGCACGAGGCAACCGAGGCGGGCATGGGCATCGGCGTCATCCACGACATGGCGGTGGGCGTCGGGTTGGACAGTGCCGACTCCTGGGCCTTGCAGGACGTGCTGGCCGAGGGCATGACGATGGGAGCGCCCCCGGACTTCTTCAACCAGATGGGCCAGGACTGGGCACTGCCGGTGTGGCGACCCGACAAGCTGGCCGAGGCCGGGTACGAGCCGCTGGCCCAGCTGTTCCGCACCGTTCTGCGCCACGCCGGCGGCATCCGCGTGGACCACATCCTGGGCTTCTTCCGGGCCTGGTGGGTCCCGGAAGGCGAGCTGCCGCTCAAGGGCACCTACGTACGGCTGGACCACGACGCGATGATCGGTGTGCTGGCCCTCGAAGCGGTGCGCGCGGGCGCGGTCACGATCGGCGAGGATCTGGGCCTGGTGCAGCCCTGGGTGCAGCACTACCTGGGTGAGCGAGGAATCCTGGGAACGTCCATCCTGTGGTTCGAGTACGCGTACGGGACGGAGCCTCGGCCTCCGCAGGAGTGGCGGCGACTCCTCCTGGCCACCGTGACGGTGCACGACCTGCCGCCGACCGCCGGATTCCTCGAGGGCGTACACGTCACGCTGCGGGACCGGCTGGGCTTGCTGAACCGCCCGTACGAGGAAGAGGAAGCCGAGGACCGCGCCAACCGGGACACCTGGGTCAGCTACGTGCGGTCGCTGGGAATGATTCCCGACGGTGCCGACGAGGAGCAGGTGATCGAGGGCCTCTACCGCTTCCTGCTGTCCACCAACGCCCTGATGGTCGGGTTCAACCTGCCCGACGCCGTGGGTGACCGTCGTCCGGTGAACCAGCCCGGAACCGACAAGGAGTATCCGAACTGGAAGGTTCCGCTCTCGGACAGTGAGGGCAACCTGGTCGACATGGCCGACATCATGACATCGGAGCGGGCACGTCGGCTGGCCCAGGTCTTCATGGAGTACGCGAGGCGACCCGCCTGAGCCGGCTGACGCGGCCCTATGGACAGAGCTGGCGCGCCAGCGGGTACGGGTTCACCGCCGAACCCCCACCCGGGTGCACCTCGAAGTGCAGGTGCGAGGGGTGCCCGGAGGCGTTGCCGGTGTTGCCCAGCCGGGCGACGACCTGTCCGGCACTGACCCTGGTGCCCGCAGACACCAGGTTGGCCGAGTTGTGCGCGTAGTAGTACTCGTTGCCGGAGTCGCCCACCAGCCAGATGTACAGGCCCCCCAGCCCGTTGCTGCGCGAGCGCGTCACGACTCCGCTCTCCACCGCGTACAGGGGTGATCCGTGGGGCGCGAACATGTCCACTCCCTGGTGGGAGCGACCGCCCGAGCGCGGCGCGCCGTAGCTGTCGATGAACTGGTACGGCGTCGATACCGGGCACGCCATCCCGTCGCGGAACATCGGTGCGCCGGTCGGCACGGGGCCGAGGTTCTGGCCGTAGGGGCCCCAGGAGGAGATGCCGTAGAGGGTCTCCTGCACGCGGATCTGGCTGGCGAGGTTCTGTTTCTTCACCCAGAGCCTCTCGAGGACCTGCTCCTGCTCCCCCTTGGCCTTGGCGAGCTCCGCCTGCTGCTCCTTGAGCTCGTCGGCGAGCCGGGCGGCGTCCTCCTCGGCCGTCACGTCACCGTCGTTCACCACGTCCAGCTTGGCGATGCTGTCCGCCAGCTCCACGGGATCCTGGCCGGTCCAGAGAATCGCGGCGGTGGAGACGTCCGACACGCCGTAGCGGTAGGCCGCCCCCACCCGCGCGGACAGCTCGTCGATGATCCGTTCCCGGCGAGCCTCCGTGCGCTCGATCTCACGAACGAGGTCCGCGATGTCGGAGTCGAACTCCGCCATCCGCCTCTCCTCAGCGGCAATCTCCCGCTGGAGGTCGGCGATCTCGGCGCGCAGCGTGACGAGATCCGCCGCGCCGGCGCTCGTCGCAGGCACCACGAGCAGCGCGGCCGCCACTGAAAGGGTCATGATCACGGCCGACAGGACGGCCGAGAAGCGGCCTCGAAATGCCCGGGCGAGGCGCGCGTAGGGCCCCACTCGTTCTCGGCCACAGCATGTTTCGAGTTTGTCCATAACTTGACGACCGTAACCCGAAGCCGCCGCAATGCCCACCAAGGTGGGGCCCTTTGTGAATAGGCACACTCAAAGATCCCTTTTGTCCCCACCCGAACGGGGGACGGGTTGTCACCATTTCGGCCTACTCCTACCGTTGCGGTCGTGACCGACCCAGCCCTACCGACGACCGTGCTCTGGTTCCGGCGCGACCTTCGGCTCCGAGACCACCCCGCCCTCGAGCAGGCGGCGGCTGCCGCAGGCGGGTCCGGGCGTGTTCTGGCGCTGTTCGTGATTGACCCGAGACTCGCCCGGCCGACTCCCCGTACGGCGTTCCTGCTCGGCTGCCTGGACGCCCTCACGGCAGCGACAGAGGGCGGTCTGCTCGTCCGGGTCGGGCGACCGGAGCAGGTGGTCCCGGAGGTAGCGGCCGACGTGGGTGCCCCGTCGGTGCACGTCACCGCGGAGACGACCCCGTTCGGGCGCTCACGGGACCGCCGTGTCGCCCGAGCGCTCGCCGACCGGGCGGGCATCGAGCTGGTCGGGACCGGCACCCCCTATGCCGTCGCGCCGGGCGCGGTGCGCAACGCCGCCGGGGACCCGTACCGCGTGTTCACGCCGTTCCGACGTGCGTGGCTGGCTCATGGCTGGCCGGCCCCGGCTGATCGTCAGCCCGGCGTCGCGTGGGTCCACGGCCTGAGGTCGGACAGGCCTCCCGCGCAGGCAGACCTCGACACCGCCCTGCCTGCCCCGGGCGAGGATGCCGCCCTGACCCGGTGGCGGGCCTTCCGCGACTCGGACCGCCTCTCCCGCTACGCCGCAGAGCGAGACCTCCCGGCGGAGCCTGCCACCTCCCGGCTCTCTCCGTACCTGCACCTCGGCTGCATTCATCCCCGGACCCTTCTCGCCGACCTGTCGGGGCGTCACGACGAGGGCGCGGCCACCTTCCGCAGTGAGCTCGCCTGGCGGGAGTTCTACGCCGACGTCCTCTGGCACCGTCCGGACTCTGCCTGGCACTCGCTGGACACCCGGACGGGAGCGGTCACCACCGATACCGGCCCGGCAGCCCGAGAGCTGTTCGACGCGTGGCGCGAGGGCCGGACCGGCTATCCGATCGTGGACGCCGGCATGCGGCAGCTGACGGCGGAGGGGTGGATGCACAACCGGGTGCGCATGATCACCGCGTCGTTCCTCGTCAAGGACCTGCACCTGCCGTGGCAGTGGGGCGCTGGCTACTTCCTGGACCGGCTGGTCGACGGGGACGTGGCCTCCAACAACCACGGCTGGCAGTGGACCGCGGGGACGGGGACGGACGCCGCACCGTACTTCCGGGTATTCAGCCCGGTGCGGCAGGCCAAGCGATTCGATCCCGAGGGCAGGTACGTGCGCCGGTACGTGGCCGAGCTGCGTGAGGTCGCCGACGCCTACGTCCATGAGCCGTGGCTCGATCCGGCGGGGCAGCCGGTCGGGTATCCCGCACCCATCGTGGACCACGGCGAGGAGCGAGCCGAGGCGCTCCGCCGCTACCGCATGGCGAAGGAGGCCGTCTCCGGGAGCAGGCTAGCGGGACGGTCCTGGCCCGTACGCTACCCGCCGTGCCACCAGGCACAGCACGCCGCACAGCACCCCCGCAGCGTCCGGAGGGATCAGCCCCGCCTCGCCCCCGACGCCCGCCAGGCGTCCCGCAGCGGCACCCGCGCCCCCGTGGTCAGGATGGCGCCGAGGTAGATCCGCGAGGCCAGCCGGACCATGAGTGCGACCGCCGCCAGTGCCAGGACCACCGAGAGCAGCACCTGCCACGGTGCGGCGACGCCGTTGATGATGAGCGGCGGCATGGCGATCGTCGAGAACGGCGGGACGAGGGACAGCCCGGTGGACAGCGCGCCGTCAGGGACGTTGACCACGTACACGCCCCCGAGGAACGTCGCCACAATCACCAGGACCAGCGGAAGCGTGAGGTTCTGCAGATCCTCCACCCGTGAGACGGTGGCTCCCACCGCGGCGAACACCCCCGCGTAGAACGCGTAGCCGAGCACGAAGAAGGCCACGGCGACGGCGATCCCGGCGACAGCGCCGGCCGGCAGGCTCACGGCGTCGAGCGCCAGTGCTGCCGTGACCGCCACCGTGCCGAACAGGGCGAGCTGGCCGAGGCTCAGCAGCCCGATGCCGACGACCTTGCCCGCCAGCAGGGGAAGCGGCCGGACGGCGGAGAGCAGGATCTCGATGACACGGCTCGACTTCTCCTCCACGACGCCGTAGGCCACCCAGAACCCGTAGGTGAGCATCTGCGCGTAGAGCACCATCACAGTGATGAATGCGATCGCCGAGCGTTCCTCGGCTTCGGGATCCGCCGGGTTGAGTGCCTCCACCTGCAACGGAGGCCCGGCGAGCGCCTCGGCGACCGCTACCGGGTCGAGTCCGGCGGCGGTCAGCGCGTCCGCCCCACGGATCTCGGCGGTCGCGCCCTGCACGATCACCGCCAGGTCCGTGGGCATCTCCACATCGACGACGGCGGTGTCGGCGCCGATCAGCGCCACGTCGACGTCCCCGGCCGTGACCGCCTGGGTGGCCTCCTGCGTGCTCCCGAGGACCGTGACGGTGATCTCGACATCACCCGCAGCGGCGCGCTGGGTGATCGACTGCTCGAGCCCGACCGGCGGCTGCACCAGCCCGACCGTGTACGTGTTGGGACCACCGGCTCCCAGCACCGTCGGGAGGATGACCACGGCAAGCAGGATCGCCAACGTGATCACCGTGGAGATCGCGAAGGACTTGTCGCGCAGCCGTACCCCGAACTCTCTGGCCGCAACGACGCGGACGGTGTCCCACGGTGACGGAGTGCCGGACTCCCCGTTCCCCGTCATCCCGCCACCGCCTCCCGGTAGATCTCGGCCAGAGTGGGCTCCGCGGGATGGAAGGCGCGCACCTGCCCCAGCCTTTGGGCGGCGGCGAGCAGCACCTGGTCGTCGGCGTCCGCCGAGAGGGTGACGAACTGGCCGGACTCCTCCGGGCCGTCCGGCGGGCTCACCGTCATTGCCAGCTCGCTGGCCAGCGGCGTCAGGTCCACGACCCGGTCGTCGGCGGTCCGCA
This sequence comes from uncultured Actinomycetota bacterium, assembly GCA_963752715.1. Classification (GTDB taxonomy): domain Bacteria; phylum Actinomycetota; class Actinomycetes; order Mycobacteriales; family CAVVZQ01; genus CAVVZQ01. The sequence continues at coordinate 361,653 of CAVVZQ010000007.1, forward strand.
CGTCCACCACGAACCGCCGACGGGGGTCACGGCGACGCAGCGCGGACACCGAGCCGTCGGCGACGACCCGCCCCCGGTTGATGATCGCGACTGCGTCGCACAGCCGCTCCACCAGCTCGAGCTGATGGCTGGAGAACAGCACCGGGACACCTCTGGCGCACTGGTCCCGCAGCGTCTGGCTCAGCGCGTCCACCGCGACGGGGTCCAGTCCGGAGAAGGGCTCGTCGAGCACCAGGACGTCGGGTTCGTGCACCAGCGCGGCCGCGAGCTGCACCCGCTGCTGGTTGCCCAGGGAGAGCTTCTCGAGCGTGTCGTCGGAGCGGTCGGTGAGCCCCATGCGCTCCAGCAGCTCGGCGGTACGGGCTTCGGCCGCGGCCCGCGGAATGCCGTGCAGCCGGGCAAGATAGACGAGCTGGCTGCCGACCTTCATCTTGGGATAGAGACCACGCTCCTCGGGCATGTAGCCGAAGCGCCGCCGGACGTCGTGGTCGACGGCCCGGCCGTCCCAGCGGACCTCGCCGGCGTCGGCGAGGAGCACGCCGAGGGCTATCCGCATCGCCGTGGTCTTGCCCGCGCCGTTGGCACCGACGAACCCGTACATCTGTCCCGGCGCCACCGCGAACGACACCCCTGCCAGGGCGCGTACGGACCCAAAGGTCTTCTCCAGCCCCCTGAACTCCAGCACGGCCCCACGCTAGCGACGCCGACCGTCAGGGAGCGAGCCGCTCCACCACCCAGCCCTGCCCGGGGTCCTGCCGGAACCGCAGCCGGTCGTGCAGCCGGTTCCGGCGTCCCTGCCAGAACTCGACGCTGTCCGGAACGACGCGCAGCCCGCCCCACCCCTCCGGGCGGGGCAGCGGCACCCCGCTGGGGTACCGGCGGGCGATCTCGTCCGCCCGCTGCTCGAGCTCGGAACGGGACGCGACCACCTGCGACTGCGGCGAGGTCATCGCGCCGATCTGGTGACCCCGCGGTCGCTTCGACCAGTAGTCGTCACACTCGTCCGCCCCGACCAGCTCGACCCCACCCACCACCACCACCTGGCGCTGCAGCTGGATCCACGGGAACACCAGCGAGGCGGCCGGGTTCTCACGGGCCTCACGTCCCTTGCGCGACCCCAGGTTGGTGAAGAAGACGAAACCGCGCTCGTCCACAGCGCGCAGCAGTACGGTACGGGCGCTCGGCACAGCGGTGGCGCCGGTGCCGTGCTGCTGGGCGGTGGCCAGCACCATGGCGTTGGGCTCGGCTATCCCGGCCTCGACCGCGTCGGCCAGCCAGGCCTCGAACTGGGCCAGCCAGCCGTGCTCGAGGTCCTCCTCCGACAGGCCACCCATCTCGTAGGACCACCGCAGCCGCTCCAGGTCGAGACTCATGCCTGCATGATGCGTCATGATGCGCACGAACGGTCCTCGACCTCGAGTGCCGCACCGGAAGCGGCGCGCCGTTCGCGATGCCCGCGCGAGCCCACCTGCGATGGAAGGCTGTAGCCATGTCCGAGATCTTCCGCCCCGGCCTCGAGGGCGTCGTCGCCTTCGAGACCGAGATCGCCGAACCGGACCGCGACGGAGGCGCCCTGAGGTACCGGGGTGTCGACATCGAGGAGCTGGTGGGCCGAGTGTCCTTCGGGAACGTCTGGGGACTCTTGGTGGACGGCGCGCTGGACCCCGGGCTGCCGCCCGCGGAGCCGTTCCCCATCCCGGTCCACAGCGGCGACATCAGGGTGGACGTGCAGAGTGCGATCGCGATGCTGGCGCCTGCCTGGGGCCTGCAGCCCGTGATCGACATCGACGACACCCAGGTACGCGACGACCTCGCACGGATCTCGGTGATGGTGCTCTCGTTCGTGGCGCAGGCGGCACGCGGGGTCGGCCTCCCGATGGTGCCCCAGCGCGAGATCGACAAGGCGGAGACCATCGTCCAGCGGTTCATGATGCGATGGCGCGGCGAGCCGGACCCCAAGCACATCCAGGCGGTCGACGCGTACTTCGTCAGCGCGGCGGAGCACGGAGTGAACGCCTCCACGTTCACTGCCCGGGTGGTGGCCTCCACCGGGGCGGATGCGGCAGCCTGCATCTCGTCGGCGACTGGCGCACTGTCCGGACCGCTGCACGGCGGTGCGCCCTCTCGCGTGCTGCACATGCTGGAGGACGTGGAGCGTACCGGGGACCCCGCCGGCTACGTACGCGCCATACTCGACCGCGGCGAGCGTCTGATGGGCTTCGGCCACCGCGTCTACCGGGCCGAGGACCCGCGCGCCCGGGTGCTCCGCCGTACGGCCCGCGAGCTGGGAGCGCCACGCTTCGAGGTGGCGGAGGCGCTGGAAGCTGCGGCCCTGGAGGAGCTCGCGTACCGCCGACCTGACCGGGTGCTGGCCACCAACGTCGAGTTCTGGTCCGCGGTCGTCCTGGACTTCGCCCAGGTGCCGGCCCACATGTTCACGTCGATGTTCACGTGTGCCCGCGCCGCCGGCTGGAGCGCCCATGTCCTGGAGCAGAAGCGCACGGGCAGGCTCATCCGTCCCACAGCTCGCTATGTCGGCCCTCCGCCACGCCCTGTTGAGGACGTCCTCTGACGCGAGCAGCCCTCGGCTCCTACCCTGGGTCACGTGACAGCCGCCGCACCTCCCGCCATCGTCATTCCCGAAGACCTCAAGCCTGGCGACGGCCGGTTCGGCTGTGGTCCGTCGAAGGTGCGCGACGAGAGCTTCGACGCCTTCGTCGTGGGCGGACGCGCCGTCATGGGTACCTCACACCGACAGGCACCGGTGAAGAACCTCGTCCGCCGGGTACGCGAGGGACTGGCGGATCTCTTCGCACTTCCGGACGGGTACGAGGTGGTGCTCGGAGACGGGGGGGCCACCGCGTTCTGGGACGCAGCCGCCTTCGGCCTGGTCCGTGACCGCTCCCAGCACCTCGTACTCGGTGAGTTCTCCTCGAAGTTCGCCGCCGTGACCACTGGTGCGCCGTTCCTGAAGGACCCCTCGGTGATCAAGGCTGAGCCGGGCACCGCCACGGCGCCGCATGCCGAGGCCGGGATCGACGCCTACTGCTGGCCCCACAACGAAACCTCGACGGGCGTGATGCTCCCGGTACGGCGGGTGACTGGCGCCGACAGCGATGCGCTCGTCCTCGTCGACGCCACCTCCGGTGCCGGGGGCCTGCCCGTGGACACCTCCCAGGTGGACGCCTACTACTTCGCGCCGCAGAAGTGCTTCGGCAGCGACGGGGGCCTGTGGGTGGCGCTGATGTCTCCGGCGGCCCTGGACCGCGTGGCGCAGCTGAAGGCCTCGGACCGCTGGATCCCTCCGTTCTACGACCTGGCCACGGCCCTCGACAACAGCCGCAAGCAGCAGACCTACAACACTCCCGCCGTGGCCACGCTGTTCCTGTTCGCCGAGCAGGTGGACTGGCTCAACGCCAACGGCGGCCTGGACTTCGCGGTGAGCAGGACCTCGGACAGCTCGGGTCGGCTGTACCGCTGGGCGGAGGCGTCCTCCTACGCTCAGCCCTTCGTGTCCGAGCCCGCGGCACGCTCCCTCGTGGTGGGCACGGTGGACCTCGACGAGAGAGTCGACAGCGCCACGGTGCTGGCGGTACTGCGCGCCAACGGCATCGTGGACACCGACCCGTACCGCAAGCTCGGCCGCAACCAGCTCCGGGTGGGCATGTTCCCCGCCGTCGAGCCCGACGACGTGGAGGCCTACACCGCCTGCGTCGACTACATCGTCGAGCACCTGTAGCCCCACGCCGGGGTGACCTCCGTTACACCGGGAAACAACGGCGGGCCGGGCGCGCCTTGAACACAGTGTGTGGATCCGTCGAGTCGTACGCGAGCACGCGAACCCCCTGAGAGTTGTCGTGGTGGGTGGCGGCTTCGCGGGGCTGGCCGCCGTGCGGGGCCTTCGCGACGCGCCCGTGGCCATCACGCTGGTCGATCCCACCGGCTTTCAGGTCTTCCAGCCGCTGCTGTACCAGGTGGCGAGCGGCATTCTGCCGCCGCAGAACGTTGCGTCCGCTCACGAGCGCCTGACTCGCCGGCAGGGCAACCTGAGCGTGGTACAGGCGGAGGTCGCCGGGTTTGACGCCGGGTCGAGAGAGGTTGTGACCGTCGACGGGCTCGGCCAGGAGGCGCGTGTCCCGTACGACATCCTTGTCCTCGCCGCAGGTATGCACAGCACCGTCGGGCCGAACACGACCTGGGCAGAGCACGCTCTGAGCCTGACGACGCTGGAGGACGCCGCAGCCATCCGGAACCAGGTCTTCGCCCGTCCTGGCGTGGGCGGTCGTCCGGGTCCCGTCGTTGTCGTCGGCGGTGGTCCCACCGGTGTGGAGCTGGCCGGCGCCCTGGCAGAGTCCGACGCTCACGCAGTCGACGGCTCGGACGTGCTGCTGGTGGAGGCGGGCCCGGCAGTCCTGCCCTCGTATCCGGAGCCGCTGCGCCGGGCGGCCACCGAGGAGCTGCGGCGGCGCGGGGTGCAGGTTCACCTCGGTGCCCCCGTCACGGACATCACCCCGGAAGGACTCGTGGTGGGAGCGACCACCATGCCGGCGCGGGCCGTCCTCTGGGCCGGCGGCGCCCGGGTACGGCCGGTGGTCGACACCGTGGCTCAGGAGCTGGGTGCGACCACCGACCGGCAGGGCAGGATCGTCGTCGCACCCGACCTGTCCGTGCCCGACCACCCCGACGTCTTCGTAGTCGGAGATGCCGCCGCGATGGTCGGAGTCCCACCGCTCGCGCCGGCAGCGTTGCAGACCGGAGCCTTCGCCGCCCGCGTCATCTCCGCGCGTGCGCGCGGCGCGCAGCCCCCCGAGATCTTCCGCTACCTGGACCGCGGCTCGATGGCGGTCGTCACGGGCGAGCATGCCGTGGGAGTCCTGGGGCCCGGCCTGGTACGGATCAGCGGCCCCGTGGCCAAGGCCCTGTGGCTCGGCGTGCACCTGTACTACCTGCCGGGGGCCGCCAACCGAGCCGCAACCGCCGTCCGCTGGGCTGGTCGACTCGCCCGTCACTCGGACAGGTCACGGCTGGCGCTGGCTGGCTGACCCGTTCTCCTCCGGCGGCGGCTGGCCGACATCGATCCCCAGCGGCCACGCGGCGAGTGTCTCGTAGACCGTCCGGTGGCCCGGGTGGCTGCGCATCAGTACCACCCGCTCCGCCTGCTGGGCCGGTCCTTGGTAGTCCTGCAGGGAGCTGACGACAGCCGCGGTCCTCGGTCGCGCCGCTCCCTGGGATCTCCTCACCCGGGCCACTGTCAGGTGAGGCTGGTAGGGCCGCCGCTCAACCGGTACCCGTACCGCCCTCACCTCCCGCCGGACCGCTCGGAACAGCCGCTGCAGCCTGTGCCGGTCCGCGTCGACGCCGATCCAGAGCACCCGAGCCGCTGCCGGCGACGGAAACCCGCCTGCGGAGCTCAGGCGCCACTCGAAGGGCAGTGACTCCCCCGCCGCCCTGGAACATGCCCGACGCACGGCCTCGACGTGACCCGGGTCGACCCACCCGAGGAACACCAGGGTCACGTGCCACAGGTCCGAGGGGAGCCAGCGAATGCCTGTCTCGTCGCTGCCGGCGGACGGCTCCTCCCGGACCGTGCTGAGCGCGCGGTCGAGGTGCTCCACCGCCTCGGCGGACGGCGACAACGCAGTGAACAGGCGCCAGCGGGGTGCTGGCTGGGACTCCGGCACGGCATCACCACTTCGTCGCAGGGAGTGCGGCTACCGATAGGCTGACCGCGTGCCTGAGATCGTGCCCCCAGGGCTCAAGCCGCTGGACGTCGACGGCGTTACTGCCAGCATCATCGGCACCGTAGCGTGGGCGGTCGCCCTCGTCGTCAGCCTGGTGCAGTGGGACAGCCTCGCGGCGGACAACCAGGAGTGGTGGGTGGGCACCTGCGCCGTCGGCGTCGTCATCGGACTGGTCGGGACCTCCTACACCGCGCGGAGACGGGCGCGGAGCAAGCAGTCCGCCAGGAGCGCACCGACCGGCTGACCCGTCACCCGTGCCCGAGCGGCTCCGCCGGTGCCGCATCGGCAACAGAGCCGGGCGGGTGCATGGTGCGCCTCCGTACGAACTCCAGACGCCAGTCGTCGTATGCCACACCCGCAGGCTCGGACGGCGGCTCGACGAGCGCCTCCGAGTGCGCCCCGCACCCGTACTCGGCGGAGACAACACGCCCGTCGGCCGAGGCGTACTCGTTCCCGCAGGCTCCGAAGCCCTGGCCCATCCATCCGGCCAGGTGCAGGTAGAAGCCACACGTGGCACACCGGTCTGGTGCGGCCTTGGCCATCCTGGTGGCGGGACCGAACTCGCCGTCGAACCACCGCTGAGCTGCCGCACGGCGCCCGTCATGGCTCATCACGCGACGGCGACCGAGCCCGAGCTCGAGGGCGTACCCGACCTCGACGGTCTCGTCGACCTCCGGGTCCCCACCGAGCAGGTATCCGGGGACGAGTCGCTCGTCGTCCTCCGTGGTGGGCAGTCGGTCCCCCGGCGTGAGGTCCCCGGGCCGGACCCGCTCGCGCCAGGGCACCCACTCGGGCGCGGTGAGTGCCTCCTCGCCCGGGAGAAGCGTCACCTCGGCCACCGTGACGTGTCGCGCCCGGGGGGCCCGCATCAGAACGACCGACCACTCCCAGCCGCGGTACCCCGGCTGGCGCGCCAGGAAGCGATGGGTTGCGCTACGCGGGGCCTCGCCCCGCACCCCGAGATGGTCCCCCACCGCCTCTTCCGCACCCGCCATGCTGACGGCCGCATCGCGGGCCAGGGAGGTCGAATCCCGGCACAGAGCGTCGGGCGCGGACGGGGCTGCGGTGCGCGGCATGACTCCATTCTGCCCCCTGGCGAGCGTGCTTCTTCACCTACCGGCCCCCTACCGTCTCGCCACGAGCCGTCAGCCGGCGCCGACTCGCGCCGACCCGGCCCGAGCGCGCCTTGTGCTGTGTCGAGGCGACGAACTGGGCGACACTGGTCCGGTGGAGGACGTCGGCACGACCGCGCGCAGGCCGCTCCGGTCGCGCGTGGTCACCCGGGTCCGAGGCATGGTCCGGTCCCAGGGGGCCGGGGAGTCCGGGCTGTCCGCCGTCACAGACCTCACCTTCGTCAACACCGCGGGCGACGCGCTGATCGCGGTAGCGCTCGCCGGCACGCTGTTCTTCTCGGTCCCCACTGACCAGGCGCGGGGCAACGTCGCGCTGTACCTGCTCGTCACGATGACGCCGTTCGTCCTGCTGGCCCCGCTGGTGGGCCCGCTCCTGGACCGGTTCCCGCACGCGCGGCGCTACGCGCTGGCGCTGTCCGCTCTCGGCCGCGCAGTCCTGGCCTGGTATCTCATCGGAGCGATCGATGCCATCGGGCTCTACCCGACAGCGCTGCTGACCCTCGTGCTCTCCCGCGCGTTCCACATCAGCCGGGCCGCGACGGTGCCCCGAGTCCTGCCGCCCGATGTCACCCTCGTTGCGGGCAACGCCCGGCTGTCGCTCGCGGCGTTCGCCGGCGGGACCTCGGCGGTCGCACTCGGGGCACTGCTCAGCTGGCTGATCTCTCCCACGCCGGTGCTGTGGGCCGCGGTGCTCGTCTTCTGCGCTACCGCGGTGATGTCGCTGCGACTGCCCCGTGTCGTGGACGGCAGCAAGGACGAGATCCACGTACGGCTGCTGTCGGACTACCGTCCGGCGTCCTCCCGGCACGCCCGGCACATGCCACGCTCGGTGGCAGCCCGGACCGCCTTCGGCCCCCATGTCATCTCGGCGCTTCGCTCGGCCGCCGCCCTGCGGGTCCTGGCCGGCTTCCTGACACTGTTCCTGGTCTTCCTGATCCGGGTGGAGGCCACCGGGCTGACCGCGAGCATGCTGCTCGCACTGCTCGCCGCAGCCGCCGGCGGTGGGTCGGTCCTCGGCGCCTCGGCCGGCCTCCGCCTGCCGTTGACGCGCCCCGAAGTGACAGCGGCCTGGCTGCTCGTCGGCGCCACGGCCGCCTGCATCCTCGGAGCCCTGTCCTTCTCGCTCACCACCGGCCTGGTGGTGGCGTTCATCTCCGGGGTCACGGCGAGCCTGGGCAAGCTCTGCGCCGACGCCCTGATCCAGCGCGAGGTCGACGAGGACGTACGGGTGTCCGCCTTTGCCCGCAGCGAGACGATGCTCCAGCTTGCCTGGGTGGTCGGCGGCTTCCTCGGAATCCTGCTGCCCCTGTCGGGCACGATCGGCTTCGGCGTGCTGTCGGTACTGCTGGTGCTCGCGCTCGCGGCGGCACTCGTCTCGCTCCGGCGATCGCGACGGTCACGACGCTCGCGTGACCCCTGGAAGGACGCTCGGGTGGGCGGCACCGGCGGCAGGCGCCCGAGCACACGGGCACCGTCCACCGCCGAACGACTGCCCCACCAGCAGGAAGCTCCCCAGCAGGAAGCTCCTCAGCACGAAGCTCCTCAGCCGGAACCACAGCACCAGCAACCTCTGAACCCGCAGGCTCGTCCCCCGTATCCCCCCGCCTCGACAGCTCCCGACCCCTCGGCAGCGCCTCCCGTCTCGCCACCACCACCCGCCACTCCGCCGCTCGGACCACCCCCCTCGCTACCGCGCCCCCTCCCCACCGACGGACCCGCGATGGGCGACCAGATCCCCGGCGAAGGGGACCTGAGCGACGAGATCCTCGGGCCGCGGGGCAACGAGAACCGTTGACGGGCACGTCCCGGCGGTAGCCTGGGCTCACCGGAACGACGAAGCCCGTGATGGGCTGTGAGGGGGACGCATGCCGAGGCGCCGCGCCGCAGCCATCGCCGTGCTTGTCGCATCAGCACCACTGGTACTCGCCGCGTGCTCCAAGCCCACCCCTCGAGTCGCCTTGTACGCCAACGGCACCACCCAGTTCGCCGACGCCTCTGTCTACTGCTTCGAGGGGCAGTCGATCGACAACGAGGAGTGTGTCGTCGCCAGTGTCGACGCGCCCGAGCTGGTGATGCGGCAGCTCGACTGGGTGGGCGTTGACGTGCCCAGCGAGATCGCCGACAACGGCTATGTCGTCGAGGTGGGCGGCCGAGCCGCCGGGCGAATCCAGCAGAGCACGTACTTCACGGTGCCGTTGTCACTTCCGGACGGGGAGCAGACCACCCTGCGGGTGGTCGCCCTCAGCGCTCCGGACGAGACTGCGGACGTGACGGGAGTCTGGCGGTTCGCGCTGAAGTCCGGCGAGTCCTGAGCCCCATGCCCGGCGGAACGGCCATGGCACTGGTCACCACGGCCGTGGAGGTCGAGCGGGACGCGGTCTGCGACGCTCTCGGAGAGATCGCGACCGTCGAGCTCGGCCCGTACCGCGCCGGCCGGTGCGAGACGGGCTGGGGCGTGGTGGACGTGGTGTCGCTCGGGGTCGGACCGGTGGCCGCTGCCGCCGGCACCGCTCGGTGCCTGGGAGTGCGTCCGTACGACCTCGTGGTGTGCGCGGGGATAGCCGGGCGCTACCCGCTGGGCAGCCACGCGCCCGCGAAGTCCGACCCCGACACCGACACCGACACCGACACCGACGTCAACTGGGGCCCCGACCACCCGGAGCTGGTCGTCTCCGACCGTGTCGTGCTGGACGGCTTTGGCGCGGAGACGGCGGCCGGTGTGCTGGACGCCGCCGCCGTCGGCCTGGGCGTGAGCAGCTTCGACGTGGACGACGCCCTGGTACGACTGGCCGCCCGGCGCAGCGGCGCCACCATCGGAACGATCGTCACCGTGCTGGCCGCCACCGGAACGCCCACCCGGGCCCGGGAACGAGCGGAGCGCTGGGCCGGCACGGCGGAGGCGATGGAGGGAGCCGGGGCGCACGCCGCGGCGCTCGCGAGCGGCGTCGCCTTCCTCGAGCTGAGGGCGATCAGCAACACCGTCGGAGACCGCGACCGGACGCGCTGGGACATCGAGGGCGCCGTGCAGCGCCTCGGACGCGCGCTCGGCAGAATCTTTGCGGAGAGCTGGTCGTGACTGGTCCAGCCCAGCCCGCACCGGCGACGCCCGCACGAACAGCCACTCTCGCGATCTCCCCGTGTCCGAACGACACCTTCGTGTTCCACGCGCTGATCCATGGGCTCGTCGCGGGCGCTCCGGCGGTCGAGACCACATACGCCGACATCGACGTGTGCAACGGCATCGCGGCGGTCTCCGGGGCCGATCTGGTGAAGGTCTCCGTCGCGATGCTTCCCTGGGTGCTCGACAGGTACCAGCTCCTGCCCTGCGGCGGCGCGGTCGGGCACGGATGCGGTCCGCTCGTGCTCTCCCGTACCGACACCACCGGGATAGCCGGGGCGCGGGTAGCGGTCCCCGGTGAGCGGACGACCGCGTACCTGCTCTTCCGGCTGTGGACACAGGCGCACGGCGTACGGCCGGCGCAGGTCGTCGTGATGCCCTTCGAGCAAATCATGCCCGCGGTCCGCGCTGGCGCCGTCGACCTCGGGCTGGTCATCCACGAGGCGCGGTTCACCTACCCCGACTACGGTCTGCAGCAGCTCGTTGACCTGGGTGAGTGGTGGGAGGCCGACACCGGCTTGCCGGTGCCGCTGGGCGCCATCGTCGCTCGCCGGGACCAGGACGCCTCCGTCTGGACCTCCGCCGTGCGCTCATCCGTGGAGATGGCCTGGGCCCATCCCGAGGCGAGCCGGGAGTTCGTACGCCACCACGCGCAGGAAACAGCTCCCGCCGTTGTGGACGCCCACATCCGCCTGTACGTCAACGAGTTCACCCGTGACCTGGGAGCGCAGGGACGTGAGGCGATCCGGGTACTCCTGGGCCGTGCGGCCCGCTCAGGCGTCGTCCCCCCCACCGCCGGGCTGCTCTCAGCGCCGCCCGTGCCGTCATAACGCGGGGCAGGGTCGGACCAGAATCGGAGCTACTGGGGACCCAGCTCGTCGGCCACCGCACGCAGCACCGTCGCCATGCGCTTGCCCAGCTGGGGAGAGACCTGCCGGCCTCGCCGCAAGGTCGGCTGGACCTCGGCCTCGAGTAGCTTGATCATGTCCTCGATCATGCCGTGCAGCTGCTCAGGGCTGTGGGCGCTGCGCTGCGACAGGGTCGGGGGTGCCTGCTGGACGGACACCGAGAGCGCCTGCTTGCCCCGCCGTCCGTCCACGACCCCGAACTCGACACGAGCACCGCGAGGCAGGTCGGTCGCACCCGGGGGCAGGGCGCTCTTGTGCACGTAGACGTCACCGCCCTCGTCAGAGGCGATGAATCCGAAGCCCCGCTCGGGGTCGAACCACTTGACCTTGCCGGTCGGCACGGTGACCGATCCTCTCCTGAAGCCGCCTACTCGCGGGCGGGTCCGCCGTCCACAGGCTACCTGCGGCGTCACTCCCCCGTCGTAACCTGAAGCGGTGCGTGACACCCAAGGTTCCGAAGCCGGCCCCGGAGACCGCCTGATGCTGGTCGGTCGAGTGCTGTTCGCAGTGGGTCTGGCCGCCGTAGCCGCTGTGGTGGTCCACTACGCGGTCGCGGGGTCCGCACCGCTGTGGCTGGCGCTGCTGGCGCTGCTCGCCCCTGTCGGCTTTGGCACGGCACTGGTCGGGCTGCTGCGCTCGCTGCGGCAGCAGCGTCGCGCTGTGGCTGAGCGAGTGGCCTCCTCGCCCTACCCGGCGAGCGACACGAAGTGACGCCTACCGCTGACCGACCCACGGCTCCCCGTCACTCGGGGCTGTCGAGGTCCGAGTCGGTGTCGTTTCGCTCCGCCCGAGGATCATGCACCACCCAGTGGCGCCCGTGGCGTTCCACCGGAACGGGTGGGACTTCGTCCCCCAGCGGCGACTCGGCCCCCTGGTGCTCGGCGAGCAGCTCCTTGTCAATCCGGTCCGGGTCGTGGGCATGGTCGCGGCCCGCGGAGCCCTCTGCGCGTTCGCTCATCCGTAGTCCCTCCGTTGTCGGGCCGACCTGCCCACAGACTAGCGCGAGGGGGCTGGGCGGACGGTGACGAGTCTGGTTCCTCATCTGCGCGCGATGTCCGACAAGGCCCTGGCCGACCTTCTGCAGCGCCGGCCCGACCTTGCGGCTCCCGCTCCGAGTGACCTGACCAGCCTCGCGCGGCGCGCCTCCATGCCGTACTCGGTCGTCCGTGCGGTGACCGGGCTGAACCTGTTCGAGTCGCAGGTCATGGAGGTGGTGGTGGTTCTCCAGCCGCCCACCCTCGACGGTCTTCGGGAGGCCACCGAGAGCGCAGCGCCCTGGGAGGCGACGCTGCGGGCGCTCGCCTCGCTGGAGGACCTCGCGCTGATCTGGCGCACCGGGGACGGCTCGCTGGAAACCGTCGGATGCCTCCCCCAGGTCACTGCCTCTCCGCTCGGGCTCGGCAGCACCGCGGAGGAGGTCTGCGCGATGCTGCCCCGGATGCTCGGGGAGACAGTTGTCGCGACGCTCCGCGAGGACCTGCTGCGCGCGGGCATCGCGCCGCCCCCCGCTCGAGCTGCGAAGCTCGCCTTCGGCGGCCATCCGGGTGGTGCGATAGCGAAGGTCCTCTCCGACCCGCTGGCCGTGCGCACGCTTCTCGGTGTCGCGCCTCCCGAGGCACTGGAGGTCCTGAATACCCTGGCCGCGGGCACACCCTTCGGACAGGTGCCCCGGGCGAGCGAGCGTCGCCTCGATGCGAACAGCCCCAATCCGGTCACGTGGCTCATGAGCCGGGGCCTGATCGTGCCGGTGGACGAGAACACCGTCGCCATGCCGAGAGAAGTGGGGGTGGTGGTCCGGGGGGACCACCTCGTCCACCGACTCGATCCCGAGCCTCCGCAGCCCGAGGGCCGGACCTTCGAGCCCGCGTCGGTGGACTCCGCCGGCGCCGGGGCGGCCGCCGACGCGCTGCGGCACGTGGTTGATCTGCTGGACTACTGGGCCGAACGACCGCCTGCGACGCTTCGTGCCGGTGGGGTGGGCATCCGTGAGATCCGGCGTACGGCCAAGGCGCTGGAAGCCGAGGAGAGCCAGATCGTGCTGACCGCCTCGGTCGCCTACCAGGCCGGCATGCTCGACATCACCGTGCAGGACGAGGAGCTGTCCCTGCTCCCCACGCACGGCTACGACACGTGGCTGGACGGGCTTAACGGGCTAGCGGGGGACGACGCCGAGCGCTGGGCTTCCCTCGCACAGGCGTGGCTGACCATGCCTCGCTGGCCGGAACTGGTCACACGGGACGATGCCACGTCCCGGGCTGCGCTGCTTTCCGGGGACGACATCCGTTCGGATGCCGCCGGGGTGCGGCGGCGGGTCCTCGAAGTGCTCGCTGACCTCCCGGACGGAGCGGCACCCAGCCCGGAGACCGTCGCGCAGGCTCTCCACTGGTATCGGCCCCACGCCGCTGACCTCTCGGATGCGACGGCAGTGGTGCTCGCCGAGGCAGCCACGCTGGGGCTGACCGGCCGCGGCGCGCTCACCGGAGCCGCCCGAAGGCTCCTACGAGGCGAGGTGACGGAGGCCACGGAGGCGATGCGGGAGTCACTCCCGACTCCGGTGGACCATGTGCTGGCACAGGCAGACCACACCCTGGTCGCCCCGGGGCCGCTCCGCCCGGACCTGGCCCGAACGCTCAGCCGCATCGCCGAGCGCGAGTCCACCGGCGGCGCCACCGTCTACCGGATCACGGAAGCCAGCTTGCGTCGGGGGCTCGACACCGGAATGTCCGCCGGAGAGATCACCGAGCTGCTGCGGTCGCGCTCACGCACCCCCGTTCCGCAGTCGCTGGAGTACCTGATCCGGGACACGGCACGGACCTATGGCCGGCTGCGGATCGCACCCGCCGCCGCCTACATCCGGTGCGACGACGAGGCCCACCTGTCGGAGGTGCTCGCCGACCGCCGGCTTCGCGGGCTGGGCCTGCGTCGCGTGGCCCCCACAGTCCTGGTGGCCGACCTGTCCGTCTCGCGGGCCCTGGAGGCGCTCCGCGGCCAGGGCTACGCTCCGGTGGCCGAGAACGCGGACGGCTCCCCGGTCCTGACCGGCAAGGAGCAGCGCCGCGCCCCGTCCGCGCGTCGCGGGAGTCGGCTCGCCGGTCCCGTCCTGGACGGCTACCTTGCGGGACGCGGGGCCCCCGGGGGGTCCACAGGGCCGGATGGCGACGCCGCCGTGTTCACCGGCATCGTGCGGGCCCTCCGTCGGGCCGACAGGGCGCGCGCCGCCGCAGAGTCAGCGCGACTGAGTCGAGCTGGTCGAGAGGGCGGGGACGGCGGCGAGGGAGGCGAGGGCGAGTACCGTCCCGTGCCTGCCGCGCGGGTAGGTCCCGCCCTGCGCGAGGCCGCAGCCCGGGGCCACGCGGTGTGGATGTCGTACGTCAACCGGGAAGGCGTCTCCAGCGAGCGGATCATCGAGCCGATCACCGTCTCCGGCAACGTGATCGAGGCCTACGACCATCTGCGCTCCGAAGTGCGCACCTTCCTGCTGGAACGCATCTTGTCGATAGTGCCGCTCGACGCCGGGGCGGCCGAGATCCTAGGAGGTGAGCCGTGACGGACGGGCCGCTCATCGTCCAGTCGGACAAGACGCTGCTGCTCGAGGTCGACCACCCGAGGGCAGACGAGGCACGGACTGCGATCGCACCCTTCGCGGAGCTGGAGCGGGCACCCGAACACGTGCACACCTACCGGGTGACACCGCTGGGCCTGTGGAACGCCCGGGCTGCCGGGCACGACGCCGAGCAGGTGGTGGACACCCTGCTGGCCTACAGCCGCTACTCGGTGCCGCATGCCCTGCTCGTCGATGTTGCCGAGACGATGGCCCGGTTCGGTCGTCTGCAGCTGGCCAAGCACCCGACCCACGGCCTGGTGCTGATCTCGTTGGACCGCCCCGTTCTGGAGGAGGTGCTGCGCCACCGCAAGGTGCAGCCGATGCTGGGTGAACGCATCGATGCCGACACCGTCCTGGTCCATCCCAGCGAGCGGGGACGCCTCAAGCAGGCGCTCCTCAAGATCGGCTGGCCCGCCGAGGATCTTGCCGGGTACGTCGACGGCGAGCAGCATCCCATCGCGCTCGCCGAGCAGGGCTGGGAGCTGCGCGACTACCAGCGCATGGCGGCGCAGTCGTTCTGGGCCGGCGGCAGCGGAGTGGTGGTGCTGCCGTGCGGCGCGGGCAAGACGCTGGTGGGAGCAGCCGCAATGGCGCACGCCCAGGCAACCACGCTGATTCTGGTGACCAACACGGTCGCGGGGCGTCAGTGGAAGGCGGAGCTGGTCGCCCGAACCTCTCTGACCGAGGAGGAGATCGGCGAGTACAGCGGCGAGCGCAAGGAGATCCGCCCGGTCACGATTGCCACCTACCAGGTCATGACCACGCGCCGGAAGGGCGTCTACAGCCACCTGGAGCTCTTCGACGCCCGCGACTGGGGGCTCATCGTCTACGACGAGGTGCACCTGCTCCCCGCACCGATATTCCGGATGACCGCCGACCTCCAGTCCCGCCGGCGCCTGGGACTGACCGCAACTCTGGTCCGGGAGGACGGCCGGGAGGGCGATGTATTCAGCCTCATCGGGCCGAAGCGCTACGACGCGCCCTGGAAGGACATCGAGGCGCAGGGCTGGATCGCCCCCGCCGAGTGCACCGAGGTACGGGTCACGCTGACCGATGCGGAGCGCATGACCTACGCAGTGGCCGAGCCGGACGAGCGCTACCGGCTGTGCTCCACCGTCAAGTCCAAGGAGTCGGTCGTGCGCTCGCTGGTGCACAGCCACCCGGACGACCAGGTGATCGTCATCGGCCAGTACCTCGACCAGCTCGACGAGCTCGGCGCGAAGCTCGACGCGCCGGTGATCCAGGGGTCGACCCGAAACAAGGAGCGCCAGCGCCTCTTCGACGCCTTCCGCGCCGGCGAGATTCCGGTCCTCGTGGTCAGCAAGGTGGCGAACTTCTCCATCGACCTGCCCGAGGCCAGTGTGGCGGTTCAGGTCTCAGGAACCTTCGGCTCGCGACAAGAGGAGGCGCAGCGGCTCGGGCGCATCCTCCGTCCCAAGTCGGACGGTCGGCAGGCGCATTTCTACACCGTCGTCGCCCGGGACACCCTCGACCAGGAGTACGCGGCGCACCGGCAGCGGTTCCTGGCCGAGCAGGGGTACGGCTACCGGATCGTCGACGCGGACGACATCCCGGCCGGCTGACACACGCTCCCGGGCGGCTGATGCGCGCTCACCCCGCCTTACCCGATTGACGGGGCGCAACCGGCCGACCCCGGGCATAGCCAGCTGCGGTTGTGTCGTAACTCACACATAAAACGTCTTGCTCAGGGAACCTCCCCGTTGTAATGTCTAGACATAGACAAAACCTCCCGCCACGAGCGGTGAGGGAACGCCGGACCCTCCGCCGCCACCCGTGAGCGGAGGCCCGGGCAGGGAGCAGCTGACATGACATTCGCCGAGTTCTTCACCACCCGTCGCAGCACCATCGCCACCGCGACCGCCATCGCCACCGTTGCCGGAGTGGCCTTCGCCGGAGCGCCCGCCGCGAGCGCCTCCGAGGTGATGTTCGCCGACGCCCCGGTGGGCGCGATGTACGCCTACCTCGATGACGCGGGCGTGATGCCCGGCGCACCGCTCCCGGCGCCTCAGGACGCCCCCACGGCAAGCTTCGACCACGAGTACGGCCTGGACGACGACACTCTGGCCGCGGGCCAGATGGTCGCCGGGATCTGGGGCGTCACCGACATCGGCGGCTACGCCACCGGGGGCCACGTCTCCGGGTCGGACCACTACACCGGCAACGCGCTGGACATCATGCTCACGCCGGTCACCGAGGAGAGCATCGAGCTGGGCTGGGAGATTTCCTACTGGCTGGAGGACAACGCCGAGGAGCTGAACATCTACTACATCATCTTCAACGGCAAGATCTGGAAGGCCTACGACGCCGAGGCGGGCTGGCAGCCCTACAGCCACCCGACCGGCGGCACCTCGGACGAGTACGCCCACCACGACCACATTCACGTGAGTTTCTACTAAACCGACCCGGTCAGAGCCCGCGCCAGCGCCGGCCCTCAGTTGCGGGTCTTGGTCAGCGCAGTGTGCAGCGTGACGGCTGCCAGCCACCCAGCCGTCCGCTGCGGCTCGGCCGCTTCGGCCGTCCAGCGCACCGAGTAGTCCGACCACGGTCCCGTGCCGTGGTCGTAGGTCTCCAGGAACACGGTGCCCGAGGAGTCGACGAGGTCTCGGGCCACACCGAACAACCCACCGGACCACCGCACCGTCCCGATGCGGGAGCCCCCCTTGAGAACCAGGCGGAAGTCCGTCCGGCTCCACGGCATGCCACGGACCGCGCGCACCACCTCCACCCCGGGCACCGGGTACATGTCGGCCTTGGTGCCTCCCGCGTTGGGCTTGCGGAGCACCTCCCACAGCAGCGACCCGTCCGGCGCCCGCAGGTAGTGGCGCGACTGCCTGACGTCCCCGAGGATCCAGAGGAAGCGCGGTGCAGGCTTGAGCGGGATGACGCGGTCGACCGTGGCAACCAGCTCACCGTCAGGTGTGGTCAGCGACGCGGAGACCAGCTGCTTCTCGCTCCAGTGGTGCAGTACGCGCAGCTCGGGCATGGCGAGGATGTCGGCACGCGCCTGGTCTCCGGCGTCCTCCGGCGGAGGCGCACTCTCCCGGGGCCTGTCCACAGCTTCCGACATGACACCCATCCTGCCCTGCCGGACCGACGCGGCAAAACCTCAGAGCTGCCCAGTAAGCGAACCAGGGGCAGTGCGGCGGACCGCACTGCCCCTGGTCGGGTGAGCTCTTCGCGCCCGGAGGCGCGAGTCGCAGGTGGACTCAGAAGTCCATGTCACCGCCCGGCGGCATGGCCGGACCCTTGTTCTTCTCGGGCTTGTCCGCCACGACCGCCTCGGTCGTGAGGAACAGTGCCGCGATCGAGGCAGCGTTCTGCAGCGCGGACCGGGTGACCTTGGCGGGGTCGATGATGCCCTCCGCGATCATGTCCACGTACTCGCCGTTCGCGGCGTTGAGGCCGGTGCCGGGGGGCAGCGACTTCACCTTGGCCGCCACCACGCCGCCCTCGAGGCCGGCGTTGATCGCGATCTGCTTCAGCGGGGCCTCGAGCGAGACCTTCACCAGGTTGGCGCCGGTCGCCTCGTCGCCCTCGAGGTCGATCTTCTCGAAGGCCGTCGTGCTGGCCTGGAGCAGGGCCACGCCACCGCCGGGCACGATGCCCTCCTCGACGGCCGCCTTCGCGTTGCGCACGGCGTCCTCGATGCGGTGCTTGCGCTCCTTGAGCTCCACCTCGGTGGCAGCACCGACCTTGATGACCGCGACGCCGCCGGCCAGCTTCGCCAAGCGCTCCTGCAGCTTCTCGCGGTCGTAGTCGGAGTCGCTGTTCTCGATCTCGGCCCGAATCTGGTTGACCCGGCCCTGGATCTGCTCCGGGTCGCCGGCGCCTTCCACGATCGTGGTCTCGTCCTTGGTCACCACGACCTTGCGGGCGTGGCCGAGCAGGTCGAGTGTGGCGTTGTCCAGCTTGAGGCCGACCTCCTCGGAGATCACCTGACCGCCGGTGAGGATCGCGATGTCCTGCAGCATCGCCTTGCGGCGGTCGCCGAACCCGGGGGCCTTCACGGAGACCGACTTGAAGGTGCCGCGGATCTTGTTGACCACCAGGGTCGCGAGCGCCTCACCCTCGACGTCCTCGGCGATGATCGCCAGCGGCTTGCCCGACTGCATGACCTTCTCCAGGACCGGAACCAGGTCCTTCACCGAGGAGATCTTGCTGTTCACGATGAGCACGTAGGGGTCGTCGAGGACGGCCTCCATGCGCTCGGGGTCGGTGACGAAGTAGGGGGAGATGTAGCCCTTGTCGAAGCGCATGCCCTCGGTGAGCTCAAGCTCCAGCCCGAAGGTGTTGCTCTCCTCAACGGTGATGACGCCTTCCTTGCCGACCTTGTCCATCGCCTCGGCGATGATCTCGCCAACGGCGGAGTCGCCGGCCGAGATGGAGGCGGTGGAAGCGATCTGCTCCTTGGTCTCCACCTCCTGGGCGGCCTGGCTCAGCGCCTCCGAGACGCGCTCCACGGCGACCTCGATGCCGCGCTTGAGCGCTATCGGGTTGGCTCCCGCCGCCACGTTGCGCAGCCCCTCGCGCACCATTGCCTGGGCCAGCACGGTCGCCGTCGTCGTGCCGTCACCGGCCACGTCGTCGGTCTTCTTGGCGACCTCCTTGACCAGCTCGGCGCCGATATTCTCGTAGGGGTCCTCGAGTTCGATCTCCTTGGCGATGGACACACCATCGTTGGTGATCGTGGGGGCGCCCCACTTCTTCTCCAGCACGACGTTGCGGCCCTTGGGGCCGAGGGTCACCTTGACGGCCTCGGCAAGGGTGTTCATGCCCCGCTCGAGCCCGCGTCGGGCCTCCTCGTCGAACGCAATCAACTTGGCCATTCGTAGATGTCCTCCGTACGGACGTGACGTTCGGACTGTGAGCCGGCCGGTGCCCGCGACGGACGACCTCTGGCGAGGTCTCACCAAACCGCTCATTGGCACTCTACGTATGAGAGTGCTAGACCGTGTTTAGCACTCTCCACCCGAGAGTGCAAGCAGCCTCAGCCCCACGACCTCAGGTACGACACCGAGCCGCCAGGCCACGAGGCTCGTACCGATGCCACTCGTCACGTACAGCGGGCGTCCGTCCACGTCGTAGTGGCCACGCAGGAAGCGGTTCCCGGTGAACGGCGAGACGTGGTACGGAGGCTTCCCGAACGGGGCCACCTGTCCACTGTGCGTGTGTCCGGCCACCGTCAGCGACACCCGGTCGGGTACGTCGAGCACGACGTCGGGGTTGTGCGTCAGAAGGATGCACGGGGCCTCGTCCGGCACCTCGGCGAGCGCCCGGGCAGGAGAGGGATCCCGCTCCCAGAGGTCACCCACACCCGCCAGCCAGACGGTGCCCGCAGGTAGGTCGACCGGGGTCGCCGACTCCTCCAGAACCGGCAGTCCGACCGCCGACATTGCCGCCAGCACGCGGTTGCCTCCCGCGTACCAGTCGTGGTTGCCCAGGACGGTCCAGGTGGGCGCGATCTCCTGCAGCGCTGCCAGGTGCTGGGCCACGTCTATCGGGTCGATCCTGCGCCCGCCCCTGACGTCGGCAACGAGGTCACCCACGAGCAGAACGAGGTCCGGAGCCATCTGGCGAACGACGGCGACGATGCGCCGAACCTTGACCAGGTCCACCCCCGGCGAACCGACGTGCAGGTCCCCCAGCAGGGCGACCTTCAGCCCGCTGAGCTCGGTGGGCCATCGCGGCAGGCACAGGTCCCGATGCCGGACGACGAGTCTGCGCGGCTCGACGACCCGCGTGTAGAGCGCGAGCCCGGCAGCGGCCGTCACCGCCAGCCCGGTCACGGGGAGGCGGGAGCGCTGGGGGCTCGGCCGACGCACGCCCTGGAGGCTACCGCGGTGGTTGTGGGGGCCCGCACAGCGGCAGTCCCGGGCGACCGTGGTCACCCGGGACTGTTCGGAACTGCGTCTGCGACTAGACGACTCGAACGGTGTCAGCCTGCGGGCCCTTCGGACCCTGTACGACCTCGAACTCCACGTTCTGGCCCTCTTCGAGGGTGCGGTACCCATCCGACTGAATCGCGGAATAGTGAACGAAGACGTCGGGGCCGCCTTCCACGGCGATGAAGCCGAAGCCCTTCTCCGCGTTGAACCACTTGACAGTGCCCTGTGCCACTACAACTCCCTGCTTACGGGCGTACTCCCCGACCGCGCCGGTCAGGGGTTCGAAAGGCACATAGGACCGTCGCGCGCCGATCGCGCGCGGGTGGAACCAGAACGCGATGCAACTCCGTGACGGGCCGGTCGGCCCCTCGGAACGCCTTCAGTCTAGACAGATCCCATCGATGCACAACGACTACCGGTACGGCGCGCCGGAGCGGCTGCGGCATCCGGCGAGCGCGCCGCTCCCGCCGCTCCAGCCCCCTGCTGCCCAGCCCGCCTCAGCGGCCCGGGCACGCTCAGACCAGCCCGGCGGCCGACGCGGCGGCCAGTGACGGCTTGATCGTCATCGTCGGCCCCACCACTCCCGTGACGGCGTCTATCGTCTTCAGCCCGTCACCGGTGTTCATCAGGACCGTCTCGGCACCCGGGTCGACCAGTCCGGCGGCAAGGAGACGGCGCAGCACCGCGAGGGTCACCCCGCCGGCGGTCTCCGCGAAGATGCCCTCGGTCTCGGCGAGCAGCCGCATCGCGTCGATGACCTCCTCGTCGGGCACGTGCGCCATCGAGCCGGCGGTACGCCGAACCGCATCGAGCGCGTAGGGCCCGTCCGCAGGGTTGCCGATGGCCAGCGACTTGGCGATCCCGGTCGGCTTGACGGGCCGGACGACATCCTGGCCCTCCTCGAAGGCGGTCGCGATCGGCGCGCAGCCGTCGGACTGCGCCCCGTAGACGCGCCAGGGTGTGGCGTCCACCAGGCCCGCCCGGGAGAGCTCCTTGAACGCCTTGTCCACCTTGGTCAGCAGCGAGCCCGACGCCATGGGGATGACGACCTGCTCCGGAAGCCGCCAGCCCAGCTGCTCAGCCACCTCGAAGCCCAGCGTCTTGGAGCCCTCGGCGTAGTACGGGCGGACGTTGAGGTTGACGAACGCGGTGTCCTCGAACTCGTCGGTCTCCGAGAGCTCCGAGCACAGCCTGTTCACGTCGTCGTAGGAGCCTTCGATGGCGACCAGCGTCCCGCCGTAGATCGCGGTCTGCACCACCTTGCCCGCCTCGAGGTCGTACGGGATGAACACGACGCTCGGAATGCCCGCCCGGGCGGCGTGGGCAGCCACGGAGTTCGCGAGGTTGCCGGTCGACGCGCATGCCACGCGGGTGAAGCCGAAGTCCCGAGCGGCTGTCATCGCCACCGAGACGACGCGGTCCTTGAAGGAGTGGGTGGGGTTGGCGCTGTCGTCCTTCACCCACAGCGACCGCATCCCCAGTCGCGCGGCCAGCCGGTCGGCCCGCACCAGCGGAGTCAGGCCCGTTCCCAGGTCCACGCGCGCGTCGGGGTTGTGTCCTGCCGGAAGCAGGGGCGCGTAGCGCCACATGCCGTGCGGTCCCGCCTCGATCTGCTCGCGAGTGACGGACGCGAGCTGCTGCTCGTCGTAGCCGACCTCGAGGGGGCCGAAGCACTCGGCACACGCATGGACCGGGAGAAGGTCGAACGTCGCGCCGCAGTTGCGACAGACCAGGCCCGAAGCGGGGCTGGAGGATGTCGCGACCTCTGCCAGAACTGTCACTTCACTCACTCCCTCATCTTCCCCGCGGGCGTCGCTCCGGCCGGAGCGTCACACCATGGGCCGGAATTGGCACCTGCCTCGGACCGAGTGGTCCGTCGGTGGTTGCCGGGGCTTCGCCGGGCCGGTTCCCTTCGCCCCTCTGGATGAGCCTTCACGTACCAGCACTCAGTATGCACCAGCACCGCGCAGCCACCCTCCCACAGCCGTGGACGGGACGAGGGGGCCGACAACGGCCGGTCCCACTCCGCGGCTCGGAGGCCCCGCAGCCCCCCGGGCAGGGGCCGCAGCCGTGTGCCAAGGTGGGGGGCGACGTTGCGGGAGGTACCGTGCGCGCCGACGCCGCGGAGTGGTACGAGGCCCGGACGTCGCATGCCTCGGACTGGCCGGCGGATGCCCTGGCACGAGCCAAGGCCGGTACCTCGGTCTCGGTGGTGCTGCCCGCGCTGAACGAGGAGCGCACGGTCGGGTCGATCGTCTCGGTGTTTCGACGCCTCGCACGCGAGTCGGGCCTGGTCGACGAGATCGTGGTGATGGACTCCGGTTCCACGGACTCGACCCGACACGTCGCCGCGGCTGCAGGGGCGGTCGTCCATCACCGTGACGACGTCCTCCCGGAGCTCGGATCGAGGCCGGGCAAGGGTGAGGTGCTCTGGAAGTCGCTTGCGGTCACCACCGGGGACATCGTGGTCTTCTGTGACTCCGACCTGGAGGACGTGGGCGCGGAGTACGTCACGGGGCTGCTCGGTCCACTCCTCACCGACTCGGGGACCTCGTTCGTCAAGGCCTGCTACGACCGGCCGCTGCGCGGGTCGCGCGGCTCGGAGGACGGCGAGCCTGGTGAGGCCACCGGGTGGCCGGAAGAGCCCCTGGTGCACGACCAGGCCGGCGGCCGGGTCACCGAGCTGGTCGCGAGGCCGTTGCTCAACCTCTGCTTCCCGGCGCTGTCGGGATTCGTGCAGCCGCTGGGAGGCGAGTACGCGGGACGGCGGGAGCTGCTCGAGGCACTCCCCTTCGCTTCCGGCTACGGCGTCGACATTGCGCTGCTCATCGACACCTGGAAGGCGGTCGGACTTCCCGGGATGGCCCAGGTCGATCTCGACACCCGCGTGCATCGGCACCAGGCGCAGCGGGCCCTGGGGCGGATGGCCGCCCAGGTCATGCAAGCGGTCCTGGCCCGCGCCGCACCGGACGACAGTGCCGGCGAGACCCGGACCCAGTCGATCACGCTGAGCGAGGAGATCACCCAGTTCCACCGGGCCTCGGGCCGGTTCGTCGCGGAGTCCTATCCCGTCGCCGTCACGGAGCGGCCTCCGATGTGCACCGTGCCGTACCCGCGCGGTCGCTCGTGAGCGGGTCGGGGCGCGTCGTCTACACCGACCTGGACGGGACGATGCTGGGGGCGTACGGATGCTTCTTCCTCGATGCGGCCGGCGAGCCCACCCTGGAACCGGCCCGGGCGCTGAACCAGCTGCAGTGCTCGGGGGTACCCCTGGTTCTGGTCTCCGGACGGACCCGTGTCCAGCTGCTGGAAGCGGCGCGGGTGCTCGGCGCCGACGGGTTCATCGCCGAGCTCGGGGCCGTGATCGGATGGGACCGCGGCTTCTCGCACTCCGTCGTCGAGGGGCTGGTCCCGGCAGGTCACGAGGGTCGCCTCCCCACGGAGGTGATGGCCGACCATCGCGTGGTGGAGGATCTGCTCGACCGCTACCCGGGTCGGGTGGAATGGCACTCTCCCTGGCACACCGGCCGTGAGACAGACGCGATGATCCGGGGCAGCCTGGACCTGGCCGAGGCACGGCGCTGGCTCGCCGCCCACGGCCACACCTGGCTGGATATCGCGGACAACGGCGTCCTGCCGGCGCCGGAGCCTCCCCCGGCTTGGAGACCACGCTCGACGACGACGTATGGCCGCCCCGTGTGTACCACCTCAAGCCCGCGGGCGTGACCAAGGGGACGGGCATTGCCGCCGACCTGGAGCGCCGGGGCCTGGTACGCGACGACGCCATCGCCATCGGCGACAGCGTGAGCGACCTCGACATGGCACCGTACGTGCGGGAGCTGTGGATCGTCGCCAACGGCGCGTCCGATCCCAACGTCGCAGCCCGTCTGGACCGGCTGGACAACGTACGGCTGGCATCCTCCCCGCTCGGGGCCGGGTGGGCGCAGGCCGTACGCGCCTTCCTGGCCGACGGGTGAGTCTCCGACGTGTCCGACGAGGTGACTCCTAGCCGCTGCTGGCCTGGCTCCCCGCGGTGGGCCTCAGCTGTCGGGATCGACGCCGAGTCGGCGTGCGGTCCGGGCCCTCTGACGTGACTGGCGCATCCGCCGCAGCCGTTTGACCAGCATGGGGTCCGCGGCCAGCGCCTCGGGCCGGTCAATCAAGGCGTTGAGCTGCTGGTAGTACCGGGTCGCCGAGATGCCGAACAGCTCCTTGACCGCCTGCTCCTTGGCGCCGGCATACTTCCACCACTGCCGCTCGAAGACCAGGATTTCGCGTTCGAGACGGGACAGACCGGTCACGTCACCCGGCAGCTCAGGCCGCTCGGAAGGCCGGTCTGCACGTGCTGCATCCACTGGAACCTCCACGACCAAGAAATCACACGCGTGTGATTCGCCGCCGACATTCAACCACACCGTCCCCTCGCACCCGTCCCGCCGACCCGGTGAGACGCCTCCTATCGGATGCTCAGGACCGGCGGCGGCAGCTCCTGGCCGGTCGAACGGGACCACCAAACCGCGTTCGTGACCGCTCCCAGGGTGATGATCATGGCCATCACCAGCAGAATCAGCATGATCACGGTGACGGCGCCGAGCAGGCCCATGGTGGCGGTCCGCGAGGTGATGAAACTGCGCAGGATCAGGTTGTTCGCCACAGACAGCCCGAACATCCCGACTGCCGTGACGATCGCACCGGGGAACAGCTCACGGACCCGGGAGGAGCGGCGCGGCATGAAGGCAGCGATCGCCACGTAGACCAGCCCGTTCACCACGGTCACCGACGCCATCGCGGCTGCGGTTCCCAGGATGCTGGTACTGACCGCGGCGGCAAACAACGCGTTGGCGAGCAGGAGGGAGAAGCCCGCCAGCACAGCCCCCAGACGACGAGGCCGCCCCCCGGAGGGCCGGAGCGGCAGCCCCCACGCCTGGGCGTAGATCAGGTAGACCGCTCCAGTGAGGCCGAGGAGCGGAATCAGCACGCTCAGACCCACCAGAAGGTAGGTGGAGAACCCGACCTCGGCATCCGCCGCCGCGGTTCGCAGCGCCTCGCTCACGTACCCCAGCAGCGGTGCCCCACTGGTGGCATCGTCGACGCTGACGTCGAGGCTGCCGGCCAGCCCGAGCACACCCACGACCAGGAAGATCAGCGGAACCAGGAACAGGAACAGCCGGAACGCCACGAAACCGGCCAGCAGCGCCCCGTTGACCTGCCGAAACCGCTCCAGCACCGCGCGGGCGAGCTCCATCGCCTCCGACCTCCCTCCGGGCACTCCCCGGCCCGACGGGCCTCCAGCGTGGCGGCTCAGCCCCCCGAGGCCAGCCGGGCCAGCGTCTGGAGGAGGTCCCGCAGCTCAGCGGGTCGATCCACGACGACATCTGCCTCCGCGCCGACCTCCGGGACTTCCGGCGCCGCCACCGCGATGGCAAGGCCGCGGTCGACCGAGACGACTCCGCCGTCGCCGCGCAGGCTGCGTACCGCCCGGAAGGCCGGCACGTCCCCGAGATCGTCCCCCGCGAAGACGACCACTTCAGGGGAGAACCGCTCAGCCAGAATCATGACGGCGTCGCCCTTGTCGTTGCCCGGGGGCCGCAGCTCACGCACGTACCTGCCCGGCATGATCTCGAGGCCGAGACGTGCCGCCAGCTGCTCCACCCTCGGCTCGAGCTCTGCGAGCGCCCCGGCCGGGTCGGCGCAGCGCCGAGTGTGCACTGCCACCGAGTAGCCCTTGTCCTCCAGGTGCGTGCCCGCAGGCCCTGCCGCCACAATCTCGCCCAGGGCGGTGCGGGCCGATTCCACCGCCGGTGGGGGTTCCGGTGAGTGCAGAGCACCCTCCTCCCAGGACTCGACACCGTGTCTGCCGTAGACGACTATGCCGGGCACCGCAGCCATGCCCCCGGCCTCGGCCGGGAAGGTCGCGGGGCGGCCGGTGACCACGGCCACCTGACTGCCGAGCTCAGCCAGCGTGGTCAGCGCCTCGATGACACCCGGCAGCGCGACCACCGCCTCCGGGTCCGGATGGATGTCGGCCAGGGTGCCGTCGAAGTCGAAGACGAGCAGCGTGCCCTGAGGACGGGCAGCAACTGCTCCGAGCACTGCACTGACGTCGGCGGAGAACTGCGGGAAGTCGCTCATCGCCATGAGGCTATCGGGCGCCGCCTGCGCAGCGGCTAGGGTGGAGTCATCGTGAGACGGAGGACGCCGTGACCTCTCGGGGAGCAAACCCACGTCCCGGCTCGAGCGCCGAGGCTGAGTCGACCGAGTCGTCCGCCGGTTCGACAGCGGGGTCGCCGGCCCGGTCGGAACGCTCCGGCAGCTTCGTCGTCGTCGCCAACCGCCTGCCGGTCAGCGCCACGACGGACGAGGGTGGCCACACCACCTGGGCTCAGAGCCCGGGAGGCCTGGTCACGGCACTGGAGCCGGTCCTGACGCAGACCTCGGGCATGTGGATCGGCTGGGACGGCATGCTCGAAGGCGAGAGCGACATCGAGCCGCCGGAGTCGGTCAACGGGTATGCGTTGCGCAACGTTCCGCTGACCCGGTTCGAAGTCGAGCAGTACTACGAGGGCTTCTCCAACGCCACCCTGTGGCCGCTGTACCACGACGCGATCGTTGCGCCGGAGTATCACCGGCACACCTGGGAGGTCTACCGCACGGTCAACGAGCGCTTCGCGCGTGTGGCAGCCGAAGCGGCCGCGCCCAAGGCCACGGTCTGGGTCCAGGACTACCACCTCCAGCTGGTCCCAGCGATGCTGCGGGCTCTGCGCCCGGACCTGAAGATCGGCTTCTTCCTGCACATCCCCTTCCCCCCGATCGAGCTGTTCATGCAGCTGCCCTGGCGACGCCAGGTGATCGAGGGGCTCTTGGGGGCGGACGTGGTCGGGTTCCACGTCGGGCTCGACGCGAGCAACTTCATCTCCCTGGCGGAACGCTTCGTCGGCGCCCCCCGGGCGGAGGAGGACCGGATCGTCGTCGCAGGCCCGTACGGGGCGCGACAGATCGTTATCGGGGCCTTCCCGATCTCCATCGACTCCAAAGCCCTCGACAGCCTTGCCCGTACTCCCGCCGTACAGTCCCGGGCGGTGCAGATCCGTACCGAACTCGGCAACCCCCGTCGCATTCTGCTGGGCGTCGACCGCCTCGACTACACCAAGGGCATCGACGTTCGTCTCAAGGCCTTCAGCGAGCTGTTGAGCGAGGAGAGCCTCGACCCGGCGGACACCGTGTTCATGCAGATTGCCACGCCCAGCCGGGAGGGCGTGGAGGAGTACCAGAGGATGCGTGACGACATCGAGCTGATCGTCGGCCGTACCATGGGCGACTACGCCAGCGTCGGGCGCTCACCGGTGCAGTACCTGCATCAGAACCTGCCTCGTGACGAGCTGGTCTCCTTCTATGAGGCGTCGGACATCATGATGGTGACGCCGCTGCGGGACGGCATGAACCTCGTGGCGAAGGAGTACGTGGCCGCCCGGATCCATGACGACGGCGCGCTGGTGCTCAGCGAGTTCACGGGGGCCGCGGAGGAGCTGAGCCAGGCATACCTGGTCAACCCCTACGACACGGACGGACTCAAGGCGGCCATTCTCACCGCCGACCGGGCACCGGCCTCCGAGAAGCACCAGCGGATGTCCCAGATGCGCGCCCAGGTCTTCGAGTACGACGTGCAGCACTGGGCGCAGGGCTTCCTGTCTGCACTGGACCGGGCTGCGGACGCGTCGGTCCAGGTTGAGATGCCCGACGTGCAGGAGGGCACGACCAAGGTCGCGCCCGTGCTGAGCGAGCCGCCGTCGGAGGCGAACCGCGCCTGATCACGGGCTGGAGCAGGGGAGCTCAGTCACGCTGTGGCAGGTGCTCAGTCCGGCACAACCACAGGTGTCAGGGCCGAGCGCTTGGGCGCACGGCCGTCACCGCTGGACCGACCGGTGAGCCGACGGCCGATCCACGGGGCCAGATGCGTGGCGCCCCAGCGAGCCTCCCTCGTCGCACGCCGGGCCAGACCTATGGCACGTGTAGCGCTTGAGCCGCCCGGGCCGCTGTGCGGCGGCAGGGGCTCTCGCCACGCGGAGTCGCCCGAGCCGAGCACCTCGAGTACCGCGCCAGCGACACGCTCATGTCCGAGCGAGGACAGGTGAAGGCGGTCGTCGGCCCACATTTCAGGATGTCGAAAGACGTCAGGCACGAGCGGTACGAGAATGCAGTCGTACTCGCGTGCCACGCGCTCGACCGTGGCTGCGGCACGAGCCGCTCTCCCCGTCAGTCCCGGCACCGGAAACGACCGGACACCCCCCTCGAAGAGGAGCACGTCGGCACCGGTGGACCGCAGCCGCCCTACCGCCTCCTCGAACTGCGACTCGACACGGTCGAGGTCAACCCTGGGGCGGAGCAGGTCGTTCGTCCCTCCGGTCAGGCTCGCCAGGTCTGCGTTCATGACCTCCGCCACCGGCACCTGTTCCGCGAGGATCTGCCCCATCTTGCGCCCCCGGATGGCCAGGTTGGCGTAGCTGAAGCCGGGGTTCTGCGCTGCGAGGGCATGCGCGACCCGGTCGGCCCAGCCCCGGAACGAGCCATCGGGGTACGGGTCGTCCATACCTTCACTGAAGGAGTCCCCGATCGCGACGTACGAGTGCCAGGCAAGGGTCATGCCGGCCAGTCTGACTCACCGTGGGCTCTCCCGGACCGTACGGGCCCTTCGCTTTGGCGGCGCCGAGACCCCTGAAGAATCCGGGCCCGCCAGCGGAGATGATGGGACTCGCCACCCAGCGCACACACCGAGACGATCGCGGCAAAGGGGCGGCCAGGAGGCGACTAGGAGGCAACATTGGGGGCTTCGTGGCGAGTTCTGTGAGGATCCCCGCTCAGTTCAACGGTCCGCCCGGAACGGGACATGGCGGGTACTCGTGCGGCAGGTTCGCGGCCTTCGTGCCGTTGCGGGCTGCCGAGGGTGTCGGCGCTGCGTCGGTAGCGGCGGTCGAGGTGACCCTCCGGCGTCCTCCCCCGGTGGAAACCGAGATTGACGTGGTGTCCGGACACGACCACATCCGAGAGGTCCGGTTCGAGCACGACGGAGCCCTCGTCGCTGAGGCCCGGGCTACGCAGCTCGACATCGACGCACTCGCGGTTCCTCGGCCCCCCACCCTGGACGAAGCGCTGCGGGCAGAGCAGCGGTCAGCCTTTCGGCGGGGGCATGTCGACCATCCCTTCCCCACGTGCTTCGGGTGTGGCCCGCTTCGGACCCCCGAGGATGGCCTCCGTCAGTGGCCCGGTCTGCTCGACGACGAGCGAGCCGCGGCCAGCGTGTGGCAGCCGCCGAGCTGGACCGCGGACGGTGGAGCCGTGCGCCCGGAAATGGTGTGGGCCGCCCTGGACTGTCCCGGAGCGCTCGGAGCCATGGAGCAGCTCGGGATCACGCTCGGGGACGAGCCCTGGGTGCTGGGTCGCATGACGGCTGCGCAGCTGCAGCCGGTGCCCGTGGATGACAGGTACATCATCCTGGGCTGGCTGCGCAGCAGGTCCGGCCGCAAGCGCGCGGTCGCCAGCGCGCTGCTGTCCGCGGGCGGCGTCCTGCTCGCTGCCTCGGAGGCCGTCTGGGTGACCCTTCCCAGCCCTGACTGACCAGACAGACGTGTCGGGCATCCGTCAACCCGCGGTCAGGCAGGTACGGATACAGGCAGGACAGCGTGGAGCCGAACAGCGTGGAGCCGACGAGGGGACTTGAACCCCTAACCGCCCGATTACAAGTCGGGTGCGCTGCCAGTTGCGCCACGTCGGCGAGAACGCTTCGCGCTCGCAGTCAGGGTACGACGGGCGCACCGAGGCCTCCCTTGCATCGGCAACTATCCGTGCTCCGAGCAGCGGAAAGGTAGCGGCATGGCATCACCCCGGTCACGACTTGATCACAGTTGTCGCGCCTACGGGCCTGAGGGCATCAAATAGGAACCATCCGTATGAGCCGTGGCTGTTCCACGGCTTGGTCACGGTCCACGGCGACAGGAGGAACAGGCGGATGCGACGCAAGGGTATGGCCGTAATGGGCCTAGGTCTCGCAGGAGCGCTCACACTGAGCGCCTGCGGAGGCGACGACGAGGGTGACGGTGGCGGCACTGGTCCCATCACCTTCTGGGACACGTCGAATACTGCTGAGAACTCGGTGTTCCAGGATCTCATCAGCCAGTGCGAGGCGGACAACGAAGGGCTTGAGGTTTCGTACGTACCCAAGGAGTTCGGCCAGGCACGCGACGCCTTCAAGACCGCGGCGCAGGCCGGCGAGGCGCCGGATGTGCTGCGGGCGGACATCGGGTGGGTGCCCGAGTTCGCCAGCCTCGGCTACCTGGCCAGTCTGGACGGCACCGCGGCGTCGGAGGACTTCGGCGACTACCTGGAGAGCACCCAGGCCAGCAACATCTACGAGGACACGCAGTACGGCATCCCCCAGGTGACCGACGCGCTGGCCATGCTCTACAACAAGCAGCAGTTCACAGACGCCGGCATCACCGAGGCGCCGACGGACTACGACTCCTACAAGGCCGCCCTGCAGAAGCTCAAGGACAATGGCTCCAAGGCCCCGATGTACATGCACGTCGAGGGGTACTTCAGCCAGCCCTACCTCTACGGCCAGGGTGGCGGCCTGGTTGACACCGACAACGAGACGATCATCGTCAACAACGCCGACTCGGTCGGTGGCTGGGACTACGCGCAGAGTCTCGTCGGTGACGGTCTGGCAGGGGCCACCGCTGACCTGACCAACAGCTACGGCAACATGATGACGGCACTCAAGTCCGGCGACTCGGCTGTCATCTGGAACGGACCGTGGTCCGTCCCCGAGCTGCTCGGTGAGGGCAGCGTCGTGGCTGGTGACAACCTGGGCATCGCGCCGCTGCCCGTGGGCTCGGCCGGCGTCACCGGCTCGCCTATCGGCGGTCACGACTACGTCGTGTACGCGGGCTCGGAAGCTCAGGAGTCCGCAATCACCTTCATCACGTGCATGAACAGCCTCGAGAACCAGGTCTTCCTGGCCAACGAGCTGGGCCTGCTGCCCACCCGCAGCGCCGCCTACGACGAGCTGTCCGACAACGAGCGTGTGGCGATCTTCAAGGAGATCGTCGACGGCGCTCAGCCGCGCGTGAACATCCCCCAGGGCAGCGAGCTGCTGCGGCCTCTGGACCAGCAGTTCGGCACCATGGTCACCGGCGGCAAGTCTGCGCAGGAGGCTCTGGACACGGTCGCCGGGGAGTACCAGACCACCCTTCCCGACTACGCGATTTCCGAATAGCTGGAAACCGTCCGATGACTGGACAGCTGGAGGGGTCGACAGGTCGCATGTCGGCCCCTCCAGCTCTGTCGGGACACCTCATCGGCGCGGAGGACCCCCGTGAACACACGTCACAGCCCGGGTGCAAGAATCGGCAACCGAGGAAGACCACCCGGTCCGCCGCAGTAGACCAGCAGGAGGAGGGCCGCAACTGATGAGTTCCGATCCTGGGACAGGCACGGGGACCGTCACAGGGCCTCCCGTCCAGAGTCCTCCGAAGGAGAACTGGTTCAAGCGGACCTGGCGTCAGTACTGGTACGCGTACGTGATGGTGCTGCCGGTACTGGTGTTCCTGGGGGCGTTCGTCGCCTATCCCCTGGTCTGGGGCGTGCGGCTGTCCTTCACCAACGCCACCGAGGCCACGATCGGCACCCAGTTCATCCCGGCGTCCTACGACTTCATTGGGCTGGAGAACTACTACAACACCCTGTTCGGCGACGGCGCGTCCCAGTTCTGGGAGCTGTTCGCCCGCTCGGTCGTCTGGACCTTCGGCGGTGTGGTCTTCCACTACCTGATCGGCTTGATGCTGGCCATCATGCTCAACCGCCAGCTCCGGGGACGTGGGGTTTACCGCACCATTCTGATCCTGCCGTGGGCCGTTCCGATGTTCGTCAGCGCATTCGCCTGGCGCTTCATCTACAACGACCAGTTCGGCATCGCCAACTGGCTTCTCGACAAAATCGGCCTCGGACCGGTGTCCTGGCTCGGGGCGAGCCCGGAGGCGTTCATCTCGGTCCTGCTCGTCAACATCTGGCTGGGCTTCCCCTTCATGATGGTGGCCCTGCTCGGCGGCTTGCAGTCCATTCCCGACGACCAGTACGAGGCGGCGGAGGTCGACGGGGCCAGCGCCTGGCAGCGGTTCCGCTTCGTGACCATGCCCGGGCTGCGCAGCGTCAGCTCGACCGTGCTGCTGCTCGGGTGCATCTGGACCTTCAACCAGTTCGCAGTGATCTTCCTGATGCTGGGCATCAACGGTGGCCCGGAGGGCAAGGGGCACATCCTGGTCACCTACGCCTACCAGCTCGGTTTCGCGAGCCCGCGACAGTACGCGCTGGCCACGACGTACGGCGTCCTGATCCTGTCGATTCTGATCGTGTTCGCGCTGTTCTACCGACGCGCGCTGCGCAGCCAAGGGGAGGTGTGGTAGCGATGTCGGTTGCTGGTGGTGGGAGCGGCGCCGCACTCGGCGAGCTGGCAGAGTCGGGCTGGAAGCCGACGGGGCCTGCTCAGCCGGAACGTCGTCACAAGCGTGGTCTGCTGGCCTCGGTCGGCCTGCACGGCTGGTTGCTGGTCTGGATCGTGATCGCGATCTTCCCGATCACGTGGCTGTTCATCACGTCGTTCAAGCCCTACGAGTACGTGCTGTCCAACGAGATCAAGCTGATCGACCACCCGACGATCGACAACTACCGGGAGGTGCTGTTCGAAACCGACTTCCCGAAGTGGATCTTCAACTCGATCGTCGTCTCCCTCCTGACGATGGCGCTGGGCATCATCATCTCCGCATCGGCGGGGTACGCGATGTCGCGGTTCCGCTTCCCGGGCCACCGTCCCCTGATGTGGACCTTCCTCATCACGCAGATGTTCCCGATCGCGATCCTGATCGTGCCGCTGTACAACATCTTTGCGAACCTCAGCCTGCTCAACCAGGTGTGGGCCCTCCCCCTCGCCTACATGAGCACGGTGGTTCCGTTCTGCGCCTGGATGCTCAAGGGCTACTTCGACACCGTGCCCATCGACATCGACGAAGCCGGCCGAGTCGACGGACTGAGCCCCTTCGGCACGTTCTGGCGCCTGATCGTCCCACTCGCTCGGCCGGGTCTGGCAGTTACCGCCTTCTACACGTTCCTCACGGCCTGGGGCGAGGTCGCCTTTGCCACCGTGTTCCTCTCCAGCCCCAACAAGTACACGGTCGCGGTGGGTATGCAGACCTGGGTGGGTCAGTTCAGAACTGAGTGGCACTGGCTGTCGGCCGGAGCGATCATCGTCACGGTTCCCTCGGTGATCGTCTTCCTCCTCGTACAGAAGAATCTTGTCGCCGGGCTCACTGCCGGCGGGACCAAGGGCTAGGAAGGACACACGATGGGTTCGGTTCGCTACGCCAACGCCACCCGGATCTACCCGGGTACCGAGGAGCCGGCGGTCAACAACCTCAACCTCGAGATCGAAGATGGCGAGTTCATGGTGCTGGTCGGGCCTTCCGGGTGCGGCAAGTCCACGGCGCTACGGATGCTGGCCGGGCTCGAGGACGTCAACTACGGCCAGATCTTCATCGGGGGCACCGACGTCACGCAGATGGCACCCAAGGACCGCGACATCGCCATGGTGTTCCAGAGCTACGCCCTCTATCCCCACATGACCGTGCGGGACAACATGGGCTTCGCGCTGAAGCTCAAGGGTGTCTCCAAGGACGAGATCACCAAGCGGGTGGACAGCGCGGCGAAGATACTGTCGCTGGAGCCGTTCCTGGACCGCAAGCCGGCCAAGATGTCCGGCGGCCAGCGGCAGCGGGTGGCGATGGGACGGGCCATCGTGCGGGAGCCGCAGGTCTTCCTCATGGACGAGCCGCTGTCCAACCTCGACGCCAAGCTGCGGGTTCAGACCCGCTCGGAGATCGCCTCGCTGCAGAACCGTCTCCAGGTCACCACCGTGTACGTGACGCACGACCAGACCGAGGCCATGACCATGGGCCACCGGGTCGCCGTCATGAAGTTCGGCGTGCTTCAGCAGGTCGACACACCCAAGGCGCTGTACGAGAAGCCCGGCAACGTCTTCGTGGCCACCTTCATCGGCTCCCCGGCCATGAACATGTTCCGGGTGGGCGTGAGCGACACCGGGGCCCGGATGGGGGG
The DNA here is from genome assembly GCA_963752715.1 of uncultured Actinomycetota bacterium. Lineage (GTDB taxonomy): Bacteria > Actinomycetota > Actinomycetes > Mycobacteriales > CAVVZQ01 > CAVVZQ01. The sequence continues at coordinate 396,223 of CAVVZQ010000007.1, forward strand.
CGCCACCCTTCCGCTGGGCGAGGCGAGCTTCGCGGCAGCCCGTGACGCCGGGGTCGCCGAGGTGTACCTCGGAGTCCGCCCGGAGAGCATGATCCCGGTGTCCGGCGAGGGCGAAGGCATCCCGGTGAAGGTCGACCTGGTCGAGGATCTCGGCTCGGACTCCTTCGTCTACGGGCATACCGAGGACGCCACCGGCGAGGCCCGTGTCGTCATGCGGACCGCCACCAGCGCCGCGCCCACGCTGGGAGACGCGATTCGGGTCACGGTCATGCCCGGGCAGGAGCACGTGTTCCACCCGGACACCGAGGAACGCCTCGAGTCCTAGCCGCCACGAGCGCGTCGCAATCCTGGCAGACTTCGGTCATGCCCGATGCCTTCGATGCGCTGTCCGCGATGGTCCCCCTGGTGAAGACCATCGGTACGGAGAAGGTCGACGTCACTGCGGATCACGCTGTGCTGCGACTGCCGGATCGTGCCGACCTCCACAACCACGTGGGAGGTCCGCATGCTGGCGTGATCTTCTCGCTGGCCGAGTCCGCCACCGGCACCCTGGTGATCCAGCGCTTCTCCGACCAGCTGGACCGGTACGTCCCACTGGCTGCCGGCGCCACCATCCGCTACCGGGCCCTGGCCACCGGCGACATCACAGCGGAAGCAACCATGGTCCGGCCGCGCGAGGAGATCCTGGCGGAGCTCGAGGCTCAGGGAAAGGTGCGCTTCGATGTCGACGCACTCGTACGGACCGCCGACGGCACGGTCACGACCGAAGTGACGGTGAGCTGGGCGCTGCGCAGGAACTCAGCCTGAGTCCGGCTGCTGCGCGCGCTCCGCTCGCTCAGCGCGCCTTGCCCGGGCGACCTCGGACAGTGCGAGCGCTGCCGCGACCGACACGTTGAGCGACTCCGTCCGTTCGTCCACCGGGACCGCGACGATCATGTCGCAGGTTTCGGAGACCAGTCGGCTCATCCCGGTGTCCTCGGAGCCGACCACCAGGCACACCCCATCGGTGAGGAGCCCTCGATCCACGTCGTAGAGGGCCTGAGATGCTCCGCCCGCGAGACCCAGCACCGTCAGACCCTCCTGCTGGCACCGACGCAGGGCGCGGGTGAGGTTCACCACCCGGGCCACCGGCAGCACGGCAAGCGCCCCGGCGCTGGTCTTCCATGCCGCGGGTGAGACCCCGGCGCTGCGCCGCTCCGGCAGCAGCAGCCCATGGGCACCGAAGGCCAGTGCGCTGCGGGCCACCGCGCCGACATTGCGGGGGTCGGTAACGCCGTCGAGCGCCACCAGCAGCGGTGGGGAGGCTCCGGTCACGGGCGGCAGCAGCCGTTCGAGCCCGACGTAGCCGTACTCGGCGACCTCCAGGGCGACGCCCTGATGCGCCGCCCCCTCCGACCACCGGTCCAGGTCGCGCCGAGGTGCCTTCCGGACCGGCACCCCGCGCAGCGCGGCAGCGTGGGTGATCGACTCAGGGACTGCCGAGCTGCTCTCGGCCGCGACGAAGACCGCTCGAGCCGGTACGCCCTCGCTCAGCGCCGATGCCACCGAGTGGGTACCCACGACGAAGGTCCTGCGCCGCGGTGGCCGCCGCCCACCTGCACTCACCGGACCGGTACCACGAGTGCCACAGCCACCGCCGCGACTCCCTCACCGCGCCCCGCGAACCCGAGTCCGTCCGTGGTCGTGGCCGAAACGCTGACCGGCGCGCCCACGGCTCGGGTGAGCACGTCCTGCGCCTCCCGCCGGCGGGGGGCGAAGCGGGGCTGGTTCGCGACAATCTGCACGGAGACGTTGCCGATGCGGAACCCGGCCCCTGAGACCTGTCGGACGCACTCGGCGAGCAAAGCCGCTCCCGAGGCGCCCTTCCAGCGCGGGTCGTCCGTACCGAACACCGATCCCAGGTCGCCGACACCCGCAGCGGCCAGCAGCGCGTCACACGCTGCATGGGCCGCCACGTCGCCGTCCGAGTGACCGCTGGCGCCAGCTGCCCCTGGCCACACCAGCCCTGCAAGGTGGCACGGCCGCTCGGCGTCGAGCGGATGAACGTCGGTACCCACCCCGACCCTGGGTGCCGCTACAGCGGAGGAGTACCCCGAGTCACGCATGGCCACCTCCGCCACGGACAGGTCGAACGATGTCGTGATCTTGTTGGCAAGCGCGGACCCCGGCACCGTTCGCACTGTCACCCCGACCGACTCCACCAGACCGGCGTCATCGGTCAGCGGCACCCCCTTGAGCCTCTCATGCGCATCCCGCAGCACGTCGACCCGGAATCCCTGGGGCGTCTGGGCCGCCCGAAGGTGGGCCCGGGAAGGAGTGGCGGTCACCCGTCCCTGCTCGTCCACCGCCTTCACGGTATCCGCGATCGGCACGACCGGGACTACTGCCTCGGCGCCTGCGCGCAGCTCGGAGGCGACCGCTTCGATCACGTCGACGGGTACGAACGGACGCGCCGCGTCGTGGACGAGAACCGCGTCCACGTCGTCCGGCAGCGAGGCCAGCAGCAGGGACACGCTCTGCTGGCGGGTGTCACCGCCTGCGATCACGTCGACAGCGACCTCGCCATCGTCAGCGACGTCGGCAAGCAGGGTCCGGAACTCGGCGAGCCGGTCGCCTGGAGCGGCGACTCGCACGGCGGCCACGCTGGGAGCCTCCAGCAGCCGGCGGACGGCCCACTCGACCAACGTTCGCCCATGTACCCGGCGCAGTGCCTTCGGCTCACCAGGCCCCAGTCGCAGGCCGCTCCCAGCTGCTGGTACCAGGGCGGCCAGCCGGAACTCGGCCGGTCCTCCGTCGTTCACGACGCTGGTGATGCCGGATCGGGAGAGATCTCAGGGTCAGACACGGGGTCGGTCCAGGAACAGGCGTCCAGCACTCGGTCAGGACGCCAGTACTTCGTCGAGCAGCGCTTCAGCCTTGTCTTCATTCGTTCCTTCGGCCAGCGCCAGCTCGCTGACGAGGATCTGGCGCGCCTTGGCCAGCATGCGCTTCTCGCCGGCCGACAGGCCGCGGTCCTTGTCCCGCCGCCACAGGTCCCGGACGACCTCCGCCACTTTGTGCACGTCGCCCGAGGCGAGCTTCTCGAGGTTCGCCTTATAGCGCCGCGACCAGTTGGTGGGCTCCTCGGTATGGGCAGTTCGCAGCACCTCGAAGACCCGGTCGAGGCCTTCCTGGCCGACTACGTCGCGGACTCCGACAACCTCCGCGTTGTCCGAGGGCACTCGGACGGTCAGGTCGCCCTGACGGACCTTGAGTACTAGGTACTCACGTGCCACTCCCTTGATGGTGCGCATCTCGATCGCCTCGATGCGGGCAGCACCATGGTGTGGGTACACAACGGTCTCGCCGACCATGAAACTCATCCGGCCCAGTCCCCTCTCGCCTGCGTGATTCAACGTCGCCTCCGACGCATCCCTTATACGGCGCTCGACCTCGCGCCGACCCGGCGGGGATACCTCAGGATAACCGCAGGTCAGACACGTATACGAGGGGGTTCGACACTTGACAAACGGGCCCGCACCCTACTCACGACCTGACATCGGCCCGCCCGTAGGCCTCTACCTGCTGTGATGCAGGTCTCTGACCAAGATCACACCTTCCTAAAGATCTTGGCTCCCCGCACTCCTTGCGAGCCTATACTCCGGCAATTCGGACATAGTGTGCTCTCCGTCAGCCGTGAATCATCTGAACCCTGGCTGGCTAGCGGAGACGCACAACACCGCGGCTGCGAGTACCGCCGCAACGACGGCTCCCCCGGCTAGTCTGATCCTGCTGCGGTCGGTACCGCTACCGGCAGCCCGGAACGCAGAAGAGGGAGTTCTACTGTGAGCGTGCTCGGCAGGGTCTGGTCCGACGTTCCCCACCGACGGCAGCTCAGAGCGCCGGCACGACGTCGTGACCGGGTCCTGGTTGCGCTCGGCGTGGTGGCCCTGCCCCTGCTGCTGACCTCATGCGCGGGCGAGAACACCCAGGAGACCCTGCAGCGCGTCTCCGGCACCGAGGGTGCCAACAGCCTCAATACCGACATCTTGATCCGCAACGCACGGATCGCCAATCCGTCCGAGACGGTAGGGGAACCCACCTTCGCCGCGGGCTCCGATGCTCCTCTGCTGGTTCATCTGGTGAACAACACAGCTGAGCGGGACCGCCTCACCGAGGTGACCACACCGGCCGCCGTTCGGGTGTCCCAGGGCAACGCAGGGGGCGGGGGCTCACCCGTGAATATCGAGCTACCGCCCGGCAGCGACACCGCATTCAGCGAGGACGGCCTCTCCCTCGCGCTGGACGGTCTGGCGCAGCCACTGAGAGCGGGCAGCGTGGTGGAAATGACCTTCTCGTTCGAGATCGCGCCGGCTGTGACAATCAATGTCCCCGTCGCCACTCCGGCAGAGCGCGAGGACCGTGAGGCGGAGGACGTGCACGCCGGAGAAGGTGCGGAGTAGCGCAGACTGTCGTACCCGACCCGTACCGTCGCAGTCATGGCCAACCGCGACGCCCGAACTGCCTACCGCTGCTCGCAGTGCGCGGCCGAGATCCCGCGCTGGGTCGGCCGCTGCCCTGAGTGCCAGTCGTGGGGGTCGGTCCTCGAGAAGCCCCGGGAGACCCGGATCCACCGCGCCCCGTCGTCCGGGACGACGCCCCTGGTGCCGGCGGCACGGCTGGCCGATATCGACCACCGTGCAGTCGCGGCGCGCCCGAGCGGGATACCGGAGCTCGACCGGGTGCTCGGCTCGGGGCTGGTGCCCGGCTCAGTCCTGCTCCTCGCCGGAGAACCGGGGATCGGCAAGTCCACACTCCTGCTCCAGGTCGCCCACAGCTACGCCCAGCGCACCGGGACCGCGCTGATCGTTACCGGGGAGGAGTCGGCTGGTCAGGTGCGCCTGCGGGCGGGGCGGCTGGGGGCGCTCCACGAGCGGCTGTTCCTGGCCGCCGAGACCGACCTGACGGCCGTCCTCGAGCACGTGGACGCTGTCTCGCCGAGCCTCCTCGTGATCGACTCCGTGCAGACGATCGGGGACCAGCGCACCGATGGCGTGCCCGGTGGCGTCACCCAGGTCAAAGCGGTGACAGCGGCACTCGTCGAGCTTGCCAAGCGGCGCACGATCACCACCGTCCTCGTGGGGCACGTCACCAAGGACGGTCAGGTCGCCGGCCCCCGGACGCTGGAGCATCTCGTTGACGTGGTGCTCGCCTTCGAGGGGGACGAACAGACCGCGCTGCGACTCGTTCGGGCCACGAAGAACAGATACGGGCCGGTCGAGGAGCTGGGCTGCTTCCGGATGACCGGCGACGGGATGGAGGGAGTCTCCGACCCCTCAGGTCTGTTCATCGCCAGACACGACCGCCCGGTGCCGGGCACCTGCCTCACGACGACACTGCACGGTCGCAGGCCGATGCTCGCGGAGGTTCAGGCCCTGGCCACCCCGCCCCACGAAGGACCGCAGCGACGCTCCGTCAGCGGCCTCGACCCTGCCCGGGTCGCCATGATGGTCGCGGTCGCAGCAACGCACACCTTCGTCGACCTGAAGGGTCGCGATGTCTTCGTCGCCACGGTCGGCGGGCTGCGGGCCGTCGAGCCCGCACTCGACCTGGCGATCGTGGTCGCGCTGGCCTCGTCGGTGCGCATGACCCCGGTGCGTCCCGGTCTCGCAGCGTTCGGGGAGGTGGGCCTCGCCGGTGAGGTGCGAGGAGTCCGGGAACTCGACCGGCGCCTCGCGGAGGCCGCACGCCTGGGCGTCACCACAGCGCTGGTTCCGGTCGACGTACCCAAGCCTCCCACGGGCATGACATGCGTCCGAGTGCGCGATGTCTCCCAAGCCGTTGCCCACGCCTGCAGCAGCCCCGGACTGGCCAGCCGCCTGGGCACCTGACCCACCGGTTTCGGGTGGCCGGCGAGCGACCGGTCTGGCTATCCTGCGCCGGCCATGTCCTCACCCGGTCCCCACACTCCTGACGTGCTCGTCGAGTGGTTCAACCGCACCGCACGCAGCCTGCCCTGGCGGGACCCGGACACGACCCCATGGGGTGTCCTCGTCAGCGAGGTCATGCTGCAGCAGACGCCTGTCGCCCGCGTGGTGCCGGTCTATCTCCAGTGGCTGGCCCGCTGGCCACAGCCGCGGGACCTGGCACACGACGAGCCCGCCGAAGCCATCCGGATGTGGGGGCGGCTCGGGTACCCACGCCGGGCACTGCGGCTTCACCAGACCGCGAAAGTCCTCCTCCAGCGGCACGACGGCGCGGTCCCCGGGGATCTCGGGATGCTGCTGTCGCTGCCGGGTGTCGGCGACTACACCGCTCGCGCGGTGCTCGCCTTCGGGTTCGGCCGCCGCGCGCCCGTCGTGGATGTCAACGTACGGCGCGTCCTGGCCCGAGCGGTCGCCGGGAAGCCCGACGCGGGGCCGGCGACCACCGCGTCCGACCGTGCGCTCGCCGACGGGCTGCTTCCCCAGGAGGACGCACTCGGCTCGCGGACCGCCGCGGCTCTCATGGAGCTCGGGGCGGTGATCTGTACCGCACGCACGCCGTCCTGCGAGCAGTGCCCAATCTCCTCGGACTGCCACTGGTACGCGCTCGGGAAACCCGCGGGCACGGCAGCGCCACGCAGGGTCCAGGGATACGCGGGTACCGACCGCCAGGCGCGGGGGCGCCTACTCGAAGCGGTACGCACGGCGAGCCAGCCAGTCCCCGCAGACACCCTCGCCCTGCTCTGGGAGGACCCGGAGCAGCGCATCCGGTCGCTGCGAAGCCTGGTTGCCGACGGGTTACTGGTGCGGGGCGGCGACGACACGTACTCGCTGCCCCGCACCTAGCGCTGAACCGGCGCCTTCACGTCAGGAGGACAGGTCCACCGGCGGCGCGTCAGGCACGACGTCCGACGGCATGGGCTCGCCCTTGAAGACGAGGGACGCGTCCTTGCCCTCGCCCACGACGTCGACAACGACCAGGTCGCCGGGCTTGAGCTCCGCGAAGAGGATCTTCTCCGACAACGGGTCCTCGACCTCTCGCTGGATCGTGCGACGCAGCGGCCGAGCCCCGAGCACCGGGTCGTAGCCCTTCTTGGCGAGCCAGTGCTTCGCCTCTCCCGTGAGCTCCAGCGCCATGTCGCGGCTGCGCATCTGGGCATCGACGCGCGCGAGCATCATGTCGACGATCGAGGTGACGTCGTCCGGGGTCAGCTGGTGGAACACGATCGTGTCATCGATGCGGTTGAGGAACTCGGGCCGGAAGTTCTGCTTGAGCTCGTCGTTGACCTTGGCCCGCATCTTCTCGTACGAGGCCGCCTCGTCGTCCTGTCCCCCGAAGCCGAGGCTCACGGACTTGGAGATGTCCCTGGTGCCCAAGTTCGTCGTCAGGATGATGACGGTGTTCTTGAAGTCGACCACCCGGCCCTGCCCGTCGGTGAGACGCCCGTCCTCGAGCACCTGCAGCAGCGTGTTGAACACGTCCGGGTGAGCCTTCTCGATCTCGTCGAAGAGCACCACGGAGAAGGGCTTGCGACGCACCCGCTCGGTCAGCTGGCCACCTTCGTCATAGCCGACGTAGCCCGGAGGGGCACCGACCAGTCGTGAGACCGTGTAGCGGTCGTGGAACTCGCTCATGTCGAGCTGGATGAGAGCGTCCTCGTCACCGAACAGGAAGTCCGCCAGTGTCTTGGACAGCTCCGTCTTCCCGACACCGGACGGCCCGGCGAAGATGAACGAGCCGCTCGGTCGCTTCGGGTCCTTCAGCCCGGCCCGGGTACGGCGGATGGCCTTGGAGACCGCCTTGACCGCCTGCTCCTGGCCCACGATGCGCTTGTGCAGCTCATCCTCCATGCGCAGCAGCCGGGAAGTCTCCTCCTCGGTGAGCTGGTGCACGGGAATGCCTGTCCAGGTGGCCAGGACCTCGGCGATCTCCTCGTCGTCCACCTGGGCGACGACGTCCATGTCGCCGGCCTTCCACTCCTTCTCGCGCTGCTTCTTCTGCGCCTCGAGCTGCTTCTCGTCGTCGCGCAGCGACGCGGCCTTCTCGAAGTCCTGCGCATCGATCGCCGACTCCTTCTCCCGGCGCACCGCTGCGATCTTCTCGTCGAATTCTCGCAGGTCCGGCGGCGCGGTCATCCGGCGAATCCGGAGCCTGGATCCCGCTTCGTCGATGAGGTCGATCGCCTTGTCCGGCAGGAAGCGGTCGGAGATGTAGCGGTCCGCCAGCTGGGCAGCAGCCACCAGTGCGGTGTCGGTGATGGACACTCGGTGGTGGGCCTCGTACCGATCCCTCAGACCCTTGAGGATCTTGATCGTGTGCTCCATGGACGGCTCGTTGACCTGGATCGGCTGGAAGCGCCGCTCCAGCGCCGCGTCCTTCTCCAGGTGCTTGCGGTACTCGTCGAGCGTGGTGGCGCCGATGGTCTGAAGCTCGCCCCGGGCCAGCATCGGCTTGAGGATGCTCGCTGCGTCGATGGCCCCTTCGGCCGCGCCCGCCCCGACGAGGGTGTGCAGCTCGTCGATGAACAGGATGATGTCGCCCCGGCTGCGGATCTCCTTGAGGACCTTCTTCAGCCGCTCCTCGAAGTCGCCGCGGTAGCGCGAGCCGGCCACGAGGGCACCCAGATCCAGCGTGTAGAGCTGCTTGTCCTTGAGGTTCTCGGGGACCTCGCCTTTGACAATCCGCTGGGCGAGGCCTTCGACCACGGCGGTCTTCCCGACGCCCGGCTCACCGATGAGCACCGGGTTGTTCTTGGTACGCCGGGACAGCACCTGCATGACCCGTTCGATCTCCTTCTCGCGACCGATGACCGGGTCGAGCTTGCCCTCCCGCGCGGCGGTGGTGAGGTTGCGACCGAACTGGTCGAGCACGAGCGACGTGCTCGGGGTGCCCTCGGACGGGCCCCCAGCCGTGGCGGGCTCCTTGCCCTGGTAGCCCGACAGGAGCTGGATCACCTGCTGGCGCACCCGGTTGAGGTCGGCACCCAGCTTGACGAGTACCTGCGCCGCCACACCTTCGCCCTCACGGATGAGGCCGAGCAGGATGTGCTCGGTCCCGATGTAGTTGTGGCCCAGCTGCAGCGCCTCGCGCAGCGACAGCTCCAGGACCTTCTTGGCCCGCGGCGTGAACGGGATGTGTCCGGTGGGGGCCTGCTGGCCCTGGCCGATGATCTCCTCGACCTGCTGCCGGACAGCCTCGAGGCTGATCCCGAGGGACTCCAGCGCCTTGGCGGCGACCCCTTCACCCTCGTGGATCAAGCCCAACAGAATGTGCTCGGTCCCGATGTAGTTGTGGTTGAGCATCCTGGCTTCTTCCTGGGCCAGAACCACAACGCGTCGAGCGCGGTCGGTGAACCGTTCGAACATGCCACCCGCTCCTCAGCTGACGTCCGGCGGTCGACGCTGCCGGACCCCTTCGATCCGATGCCGACCGGCACTACCTGGGCAGGTCCCGCGGACGGACGCCCTACCGCCATGCTAGTCGCGGTTGTCACGGGCGACCCGGCCACTGGTACCGAGCCCTCGCTACGGGATGGCACGCCCGCAGCGCAGTCACATGACAGTCACAACAACCGACGACGGGCCCAGGATTCCGGAAGGTGGCGGTCGTCGGTAAGCCACGAGCGAACAGGGCGGGACGTCGGTCCCGGCCCTGTTCTCACGGGCGGCCGGAGAGGTGCCGCGTCGACTACGAGCGGGTACGACCTGGTGCCAACGCGCCACTGGCTACGACGGGCTAGTGCGCTGCTTCGTACGCCTCGATGACCGCGGTGGAGATGCGACCCCGGTCGCTGACCTCCATGCCCTGGGAACGAGCCCATTCCCTGATCTCCGTGGGCTTGGCACCACTGCGCCGGGCCACCGCGGATCGCCCGCCTCGTCCGCCGCGCCGAGCAGGCGCGGCGCTACGTCCGATGCGGCGAGCGTTCTCGGTGTACCGGGCGAACAGGCTGCGCAGCGCGTCGGCGTTCTCGGCTGTGAGGTCAATCTCGTAGAAGACGCCGTCCAGCGAGAATGAGACGGTCTCCTCGGCTGCGGAACCGTCGATGTCGTCTATCAATTGGACGATCTGCTTCTGTGCCACGTGCTGCCTCCCGGCTCCGGCTCCTGACAAATGATGGAGCGTGCGAACGATTGTAGTTTACGACGTACACGTCATATTAGCGCACCCGCAAAGGGTCCGGCAATATGGGGGAGCTATCCGGGCCAACCGGCATCCGCGGACCTTTCGGGCCGGCCGAACTTCTAGCCGGGACCCGGGTCGGAATGAGAGCCTGCCGCTGAGCCAAGGACTGAGCCCGGGTCGGGGTCCGGGTCGCTGGCAACGTGGTCGCCGTCGACCTCCTCCTGTTCAGGATGGTTGCGGAGGTAGACCAGGCGCAACCCGATCAGGGTCAGGTGTGGCTCGTACGCCTCGATGGTCTCGCACTCGGCGATCACCACACCGGCCAGCCCACCCGTCGCGATAACCCGGGTGTCGGGCCCCAGCTCCCTGACAATTCGGCGTACGAGCCCGTCCACCTGGCCGGCGAAGCCGAAGATAATCCCCGACTGCAGGGCCTCCACGGTGTTTCGGCCCACCACCGACCGGGGCCGGACGAGTTCCACCTTGCGCAGCGCCGCTGCCCGCGCTGCCAGCGCATCGACGCTGATTTCGATGCCGGGCGCCAGGGCACCCCCCAGGAACTCGCCGCTCGCGCTCACGGCGTCCAGGTTGGTGGAAGTCCCGAAGTCCACCACCACGACCGGTCCGCCGTACAGGTAGTGCGCGGCAAGGGTATTCACCACCCGGTCCGGCCCGACCTCCTTGGGATTGTCCACCACGAGCGGCACGCCGGTCCTCACACCCGGCTCGACCACAACCGTGGGAACTCCCGCGTAGAGCCGGCCAAGCATGACTCGCATCTCGCGGAGCACCGCCGGCACGGTCGACAGGGCCGCGATCCCGGTGGGCCGCCACTGACTGCCGAGCAGACCGTTGAACTGCAGCGCCATCTCGTCCGACGTGGTTCGCGAGTCGGTCCGCACCCGCCAGGAGCGCACCAGCCTGCTGCCTTCGAAGACGCCGAGCACGGTGTTGGTGTTACCCACGTCGATAGCGAGTATTCCCATGTCAGCGCTCCTCGGGTGGGTAGAGCTCGAAGCCCAGGTCCAGGGCAGGAGCCGAGTGGGTCAGCGCCCCCACCGCCAGGAAGTCGACACCCGTGGCGGCCACATCGCGGGCCGTGGCGAGATCGAGGCCTCCGCTGGCCTCCAGACGCACCGCACCTCCGGCGGGGACAGCCGCACGAGCCGCCCGTACCGCGGCCGCGAGCTGCTCGGTCGACATGTTGTCCAGGAGCACGAGCTGCGCACCGGCGGTCACCGCCTCCACGACCTGCTCGAGGGTGTCGCACTCCACCTCTACCGCTACGTCGGGGAAACGCTCGACCACCGCCTGATAGGCAGCCGACTACGCCACCGGCCGCTACGACGTGGTTGTCCTTGATGAGTGCCGCGTCCGAGAGTGCCATCCGGTGGTTGTGCCCCCCACCGCAGCGCACTGCGTACTTCTGCAGATGCCGCAGCCCGGGAACCGTCTTGCGGGTGTCCCGGACCAGTGCCCCTGTCCCGGCGACCGCGTCCACCCAGCGTGCGGTGAGTGTCGCGGTGCCCGAGAGCTGACAGAGCAGGTTCAAAGCCGTCCGCTCGGCGGACAGCAGGTCGACGACCTCCCCGCGGACGCGAAGCACGGACTCACCGGGTCGGACCGACGTCGCGTCGCTTCGCAGCACCTCCACCTCTGCGGTACGCCCCGCCACCGCAGCCACCGCGTCGAAAACGACCGCAGCCACGGTCACGCCCGCGAGCACACCTGGCGCCTTGGCCACCACGTCACCGGACGACCGGGTTCCGGAAGGCACCGTGGCCAGCGTCGTCACGTCCACGCCCGGATGGCGGCCGCCACCGAGGTCCTCCATGAGGGCGCGTACCACGACATCGACCACGGCTGCGCCGGCCGAGCTCATCACGTCGCCCGTCAGCCACTTCTCGGCAGCCCGTCGCGCCGCGATTTCGATCCGCGCGGACAGGTCCACTGTGGCAGACCGCCCGGCCGCCGCCGCTGACCCCGTCACCGGGACACGCCTGAGGGCACTGCGCGGTCCGTCTCGGCACCATCAGCTCCGTCGGCCCCATCGGCCCCATCGGCCCCCCGACCCGTACCAAACCCGGATCCTGCCCGGGACGAGGACCCGTACAGGGGCTGGAAGTCGCAGCGCCCCCTCCCGTCGTCATCTCGGGACACCAGGACCGAGCCTTCCCACGCCGGGTCCGAGGCCGGGTGGTCGGTGCGCCAGTGACAGCCCCGGGTCTCCGTACGGGTTGCCGCCGCGGCCACGATGGCCGTCGCGACCTGCCACATGTTGGTCGTCTCCCAGGCTGCCGCGTCCCGTACGCTCGCTCGCCGGTCCCGCAGCGCGGCCAGTCGCTGCGCCGTGCTGCGCAGGCCGATCGCGTCCCGCTGGGCGCCGGCACCCGCGGACATGGCGGCCTGGATCTCGGCGCGGGCACCCGGATCCAGCAGAGCGGACGTCTGGGCCTGACGGGCCTTCTGGACTGCCTCCCGGCCTGCCTCCTGGTGCGCCTCGGCGGCTCCGTCCCGGGCGGGTGCCGTACCGGCCCCCTCGGGCCAGCCGTGCGGGGGGAGCCCTGTGGTCAGGTCTTCAGCGATCCGCGCCGCGAAGACCAAGCCCTCGATCAGGCTGTTCGACGCGAGTCGGTTGGCGCCGTGCACGCCGGTGCAGGCGACCTCTCCGCATGCGTAGAGACCGGGAACGCTCGTCCTGCCCGCAAGGTCGGTTCGCACGCCCCCGGAGGCGTAGTGGGCCGCGGGGACCACCGGAATGGCCTCGGTGACCGGGTCGATGCCGACCTCGCGACAGACGGACACCACCGTGGGAAATCGTTCCTCCAGTAGTGTGGCGCCGAGTCCGCGGGCATCGAGGAAGAGGTGGTCGGTCCCGGCGTCCTCCATGTACCGGATCATGGTCTGGGAGACGACGTCCCGCGGGGCCAGGTCGGCCAGCGGGTGGCGACCCACCATGACGCGTCGGCCCGTCGCGTCCACCAGGACGGCTCCTTCGCCGCGAAGCGCCTCGGTCACCAGAGGAAGCCGCCCTCCGTTGCCCGTGTAGAGCGCAGTCGGGTGGAACTGGACGAACTCCAGATCCGCCGCGACCGCCCCGGCTCTCAGCGCCAGGGCCAGCCCGTCCCCCGTCGAGACCGCGGGGTTCGTGGTGCTGGCAAAGACCTGACCCAGTCCGCCCGTGGCGATGACAACCGCCCCGGACATCACTGCCCCGACGCCATCGGGCATGCCCTCGCCCAGGACGTGGACGGTCACCCCCGCCGCACGGCCCTCCTCGTCGGTGAGCAGGTCCAAGGCCAGCGCATGCTCCACGAGACGGATTCCCGGGTCCGATATAACGGCGTGCTCCAGGGCGCGCTGGACCTCGGCACCGGTGGCGTCACCGCCGGCGTGGGCGATGCGACGGCGACCGTGGCCCCCCTCCCTGGTCAGGACCAGGGCGCCAGCCTCGTCGGTGTCGAAAGAGGCACCGAGGGCGATCAGCTCCCGCAGTCGCCTGGGCCCCTCGCCCACCAGAACCCGAACAGCGGTCTCGTCACACAGCCCCGCCCCGGCCGTGAGCGTGTCCGCCAGGTGGTCCTCGGGGGTGTCCCCCTCACCGATCGCGGCGGCGACCCCACCCTGCGCCCACCGGGTGGACCCGGTCGCGCGTGCCTGCTTGGTCACCAGCACGACGCTGTGTCCGGCGGCCCGCAGGCCGATCGCGGTACTGAGCCCGGCTACGCCAGAACCGACCACGACGACGTCGGTGGACTCGGTCCAGCCCGGCTCGGGCGCGGCCAGTCGCCGTGGCAGCTGAAAGTCCACTCAGCCCGCCCCGCCAGCAGTCGGCGACGGCGCGACGGCAGTCCGGTAGTCGCGGTCACCCCGCTGCAGGGTCGGCTCCTCGTGCCGCGGCGGGTCAGGAAGGGCCTGGGCCGGGTCTCCCCCGAGGCCCGTGATGGAGTTGGAGGCGTCCACGAATACCACTTTCGGCGGCAGCGTACGTGCCTCCTCGTCGCTCATCGTGGCGTAGGAGATGAGAATCACGAGGTCCCCGACGTGCACGAGGCGGGCGGCCGCACCGTTGATCCCGATGACGCCGCTGCCGCGCGGGCCCGGGATCAGGTAGGTCTCCAGGCGGGCACCGTTGGTGATGTCCACCACGGCCACCTGCTCACCGGGCAACAGGTCAGCAGCGTCCATCAGGTCTTCGTCGATCGTGAGAGAGCCGACATAGTGCAGGTCGGCCTGCGTGACGGTGGCCCTGTGGATCTTCGACTTGAGCATGGTGCGCAACATGGTCAGTGCTCCCTCGCGGGGTCGGGGGAACCAAGGTCAACAGGCGCGTTGTCGATGAGTCTGGTGGAGCCGACCCGTACGGCGACGAGCAGCCGGGCAGCGCCGGACAGCGGTTCGTCATCCAGGTCGGGGCTGCGCAGTGCGACGTAGTCGACGTCCAGTTCCGGCTCCCCGTCGAGGACAGCCGCGCTGGCCGCCAGGACCGCGGTCGGTCCTTCGGCTCCTGCGTCGCGTCCCGCTCTCAGCGCTGCCGGCACAGCCTCCGCGGCACGCCGCTGTTCCGTCGTGAGGTAGGCGTTTCGGCTGGACATCGCGAGACCGTCGGCCTCTCGGACCGTGGGCATACCGAGGATCTCCACGTCGAAGTCAAGGTCACCGACCATCTGCCGGATCAGGACCAGCTGTTGGTAGTCCTTCTCGCCGAAGACTGCCAGATCGGGCCGCACCTGGTGGAGGAGCTTCGCCACCACCGTCAACACGCCCGCGAAGTGCGTCGGTCGACTCGCCCCCTCCAGAATCGCCGACAGCGGTCCTGGATCGACGGTCACCAGCGCCTCTGCGGGATAGACCTCGGAAACCGGGGGCACGTAGACCACGTCCACCCCCTCTGCGCCGCACAGCCGCACATCGGCGTCGAGCGTGCGCGGGTATCGGTCGAGGTCCTCCCCGGGCGCGAACTGCAGGGGGTTCACGAAGATCGTCACAACGACGCCGTCGGCGAGCGCCCGAGCCGCTCGGATCAGCTCCGCGTGCCCCTCGTGCAGGGCACCCATCGTCATGACGACTGCCACCCGGCCCGTCAGCCCCGCTCGCGCAGCCCGCAGCTGCTCGCGGTCGTGCACCACGCGCGTCGCCAGCTCGGGCTCCGTCCGATGTCCGGGCACAGCCGCTCCCGCCGCCCCGTCGGGGGGGACCGCAGATGTCTGGGTAGTCGTCGTCACGAGCCCTCCCCCGCGGCCTCGCCGGCCGTGAGCCCGGTCCCCGCGGTGGCGAGCACGTCCAGGATCTCTCCCGCCGTGTCGTCGGAGATCCGGCCACTGCCCAGTGCGCGCGCAGTGGTGCGGCGGGCCATCGCTCGGTATGCCGGCACCACCTGGGGTGCGATACCCGCGAGAACGTCCATATGTCCTCGAACCGTCCGACTGTCGCCTCGCGAGACCGGGCCCGTCAGCGCTTGGTCGCCGAGTCGCAGCGAGTTGTCCAGGACTCCGGCCAGCAGTGGGGCCAGCAGCGCCTCCGGACCCTCGACGCCCGACGCCGTCAGCACCTCGACAGCATCGTTGACCAGCGTCACGAGGTGGTTGGCGGACATGGTCAGCGCCGCGTGGTAGGCCGGACGGGAGTGGTCGGGCACCCATACCGGCTCCCCGCCGATCTCCAGCGTCAGCGTCTCCGCAACCATGCGGTACTGCTCGGGTGAGGTCACCCCGAACCTGGCACCCACCAGCCGCTGGGCATCCTCGGCCCGCGCGGTCAGACTCAGGGCCGGGTGGATGGCGAGGGGGACAGCTCCCTGCCGTGTGGCCGGATCGAGCACGGCAAGGCCGTGCACGCCGCTGGTGTGGACCGCGATGGTGCCGGGTCGCCAGCTGCCGGTTCCGGCGAGGCCCGCGACGAGCGGTCCCAGCTGGTCGTCAGGCACGCTCAGCAGCACAAGGTCGCTGGTGGCCACCACGTCGTCCGGCGCCAGGATGCGAGCATCGGGCAGCCACGCCTCGGCACGCCGGAGGCTCTCGATCGATACGGCTGCGGCGGCTACAACGTGATGTCCGGCGCGGCCCAGGGCAGCGCCGAGAACCGAGCCCACTCGGCCCGCACTCACTACGCCGACGCGGAGACGGCCGGGACGGTCACCGTCTCGGCCGCGAGCATCGTCAGTCATGATTCGTCGTTCCAGTCCTCGCGGGGTACCGGACGACCTGAGGGTACGGCGTGGTCGCTGTCCCGTCGAACCCCCTCCCCCTCGGGGGGGCATGATCCTGATCACCCGGGGTGGGTGGGTGGCCATGTGTGACGCTTGGGGGGTGGCTGACGCCGGACCGTGCTGGCGACCTTGGTCGCAGGCCATGACGGAGGCGCTGCTCGGAGGCGGGTCCTCGGACGGCTTCTACTCCGTGGCCGGGGCGGCACGCGCTCACTTCAGTACTCCCGTGACGGCCGGCGTACCCTTCTCGCGGCTCGTCGCCCGATGGCTGGACCAGGTGGACCGCGCCCTGTCCCGGCCCCCCCGGCTCGATCTGGTGGACGTCGGGGGCGGGGACGGCACGCTGCTGCGCGCCGTGACGGGCCTGGTGACGGACTCGCTGGCCTGCCGCCTCCGCCCGGTGCTCGTCGACGTTCACCCCGGCGGCGCCGAGCTTCCCGAAACGATCGAGGGACTCGTCGTCGCCGTGGAGTGGCTCGACACCCTGCCGGTCGAGGTGGCGGTTGCCGGGGACGACGGTGCTCCCCTCCTGGTCGAAGTGGCTCCGGACGGATCGGAGCGGGCGCGACGACCGCTGCCCCGTGACGACCGCGAGTGGCTGCAGGACTGGTGGCCCCGGTCGCCGGCGGGTGGGCGGGCGGAGTCGGGGCTCCACCGCGACCGCGCCTGGCAGGACCTCGTGGCCAGGGTGACCGCTGGCGCTGCCCTGGCCGTCGACTACGGACACCTGAAAGCGGAGCGTCCGTACGCCGGCTCACTCACAGGCTGGCACCGGGGCCGGGCCACTGCAGCCGCCCTCGACGGGTCCACCGATGTGACCGCCCACGTGGCGATGGACTCAATCGCCGCTGCCGGCGAGCGCTCCGGTATGACCACGCTCCTGTCGAGCACCCTGCGGCAGGTACTCGCGTCCGAGGAAACGGCTCCCGGCGTGCCCGATCCCCGGCTCGCCCAGCGAGATCCCCGCAGCTACCTCGCCGAGCTGTCCCGGGCCGGCGAGTGGGCCGTCCTAGCGGACCGGCGCGGGCTGGGTGCCCACCGGGTGCTGATCCAGGGGCGCTTCCCCGCTGCCTCGCCGGGGTGGCTGTGACGGGTCATCCCGGTCCGTTCACGCCCGCATCCGTGAGGCCAGCACGGAGACTCGACTGAGCGTGGCGGGCAGGGCCCTCGCGGCCTCTGCCTGGTCGACCAAGGGCCGAGGTGGGGAACCTCCCGCGGGGGCCGGAGCGATCGGCGCTGGCCGTGCGTGACTGCGGGCCCAGCCCTCTGTGTCCGCGAGACCGTCGCCCACGTCCCCGAGGAGCCTGCCGTAACCGCCTGGCGCCAGGCAGCCGGCTGACCCGGCTGACCCGGCTGACCCGATGGTGCGCTCCCCAGCGCCTTCGGCAGCGTGCTGGCCGCCAACGCTGTCGGCACGTCCCCCCACCGTCCCATGTCGTGGACCGCAAGCCAGGACCGGCTCACGACAGCCGTGATCACACCTGCGGCCGCAGTGAGCGACGCGGCCTGGGACACGATCGGCACCGGGACCGTCGCCGCCACCGCCTGGCCTCCCACCGCGACCCGCTCGGAGACCTCGGCCAGCGTGCGGGCCCAGCCCCCGGCGTCGGGGTCGAGCAGGATGGCCACGGTGCCCACAAGCCGGGAGGCGGCCGCGTCCGCCTCGGCCGCGAGGTCGAGGCAGTAGCCCACTGCGTGCCCGAGCTCCAGCTCTGTCATGGTCGGTGTTCCCAGCAGCGTGCCCACCCCCTCGACCGGGGCTCCCGCCAGCGCCCGGTGGTGCCGCTGCCGAGCCTCGACGACGGCGTACGCCGCGCGTACCGCCTGCGTGGCGATCCGGTCGATATCGTCCGCATAGCGCATGACCGCACCGGATGCCGTGCGGAGACCCTCAGCAAGCAGTCCGAGGACGGAGTCGATCAGGACCGCCAGCTCCGACGCCGCCTCGGCGGCGCTGCCCGTCCAGCCCTGCGGCGCGAGCGACCACAGAACCTCGGTCGCGGCAGAGCCGGCTGCGTCGGCCGCGTGCTCGAGGTCACCCGCCAGCGAGCGAAGCTCGTCGGCTCGAACGCGGGAGGGATCCCAGCCGACGTAGTCCGGCCAGCCGTCCATAGCCGCGGTCCTATCGAGGAGTGCCGCAGGCGGACCGGATCGCTTCCTCGGTGGCTGCGTAGCCTGCCGCCGCGGCATGCAGCGCCGTCGCGGCAGCGGCGATCGCACCTGACAACAGCAGCGCCACGCTCTCCGCCCGTGCCTGGAGATCGTCAACAGCGGCGTGGCCACTGGGGGGACCAACCCGTCCCGGCTCGGGGAGACGGATGATGGCCGGAACCCGGACGACCTGCTCGGCTGTCCGGTCCAGCTGCTGCCCTGCCAGTGCCATCCCGTCCACCGGCACCGTCATGGCGCCGCCCCGTGTCAAGCCTGCTGTTCCGGTCCGCATCGCCTGCTGCCCCATGGGCCACCACCTCCGTCCTCCACGCTAGGGCGCCGACTGGCTGCGATGCGTTCATCCACAGGCCTATCTCGCGGAGTAAACCCTCCGACCGTGCCACGATGAGCGCTGTGCCTGAGGAGACCGCCGACAGTCGCCCGTACCCGGGGTCCGGGACCTCCGGTGGCGCCGGAAACGGCGTGACTGCGTTTGTCGGCACCGGCGCGGTCACCGACGTCGTCGTCACTCTGGGAGCAGGACACCCGTCCACACACGGGGCACTTCGCCTGGCCCTGCGACTCGACGGGGACCACATCGTGTCGGCAGACCCTCAGGTCGGATACCTGCACCGCGGCGCCGAGAAGCTCTTCGAGGTACGTGACTACCGGCAGATCGGCATGCTCGCCAACAGACACGACTGGCTGTCGTCCTTCGGCAGCGAGCTGGGGGTCGCCCTGGTCGTGGAGCAGATGCTCGGACTGCATGTGCCCCCCCGGGCGAAGTGGCTGCGCACCTTGCTCGCCGAGCTCACGCGCGTTCTCCACCACCTCGCCTTTCTCGGGACCTACCCGGTGGACGTCTCGGATCGGGCGGAACGGGGGGAGCAGGCGCACGGGGTGGAGCAGGCGCGAACGGCGATCCAGAGGCGCGTGGAGGAAGCGACCGGCGGCCGGATGCACGAGATGTACGTACGCGTCGGGGGCCTGCACCGCGACGTACCCGACGGGTGGCCCCAAGCGGTGGCAGAGACCGTCGCCGAGGTCCGTCCGGAGGTCCACGCACTCCGCGAGCTGGTCGAAACCGACCCGGGAGTGCTTCGAGCGACCCGGGGCGTCGGCATCCTCGACCGCCGGGACGCTGCCGCATACGGTGCCTCAGGCCCGACGGCACGGGCCAGCGGCCTCGACATGGACCTGCGACGCGACCGTCCCTACGACGCCTACGGCGAGCTCGACCTCCGTGTCGTCACCAGGAAGCAGGGGGACTCGCAGTGCGCGGCTGTCCTGCCTGGCCGAGGAGTGCGAGGTATCGCTCGATCTTGTCGAGCGCTGCCTGCAGTCACTGTCAGAGGGTCCGGTGACCACGCGACTCCCCAAAGTCCTCAGGATTCCGGAAGGCCACGGCTACCTGGCGACGGAGAACCCCGCCGGGATGAACGGGTGGTTCCTGGTCTCCCGGGGCGAGCCCACCCCGCACCGGCTGAAGCTGCGGACGGCGTCCTTCCCCCACGCGGCACTGCTCTCAGTGCTGTTGCCCGGACTGCGCGTCGCCGACATTCCCGCAGTGCTCGCCTCGCTGTCGATCATCGTCGGCGACATCGACCGCTAGCAGCTCTCCTAGATCAGGTTCTTGTCCGTGAGGTACTCCTCGGCGAGTGCGTCCGCGCTCTCCTTGTCCACGTCGAAGCGCTTGTTGAGCTCCTGGAGGTCCTCGGTGGTCAGAACCTGGTTCACGGAGTCCATGGCCGCCAGAACCGTCTCATCGGCCGAGTCGGTGCGAGCGAGTCCGACGATGTTGTCCGCCTTCTGCAGCCGCTTGTCGTCGACCAGGATCACGAAGTCGTTGGCCACCACCGCGCCATCGGAGGAGAAGACCAGACCCACGTCGATCGTGCCGTCGACCAGGGCGCCCTTGGTGTTCGGACCACCGGCGTCCAGCGGCCGGAACTCCTTGAACGTCAGACCGTAGACGTCCTCGAGACCGGGCAGGCAGAACGGCCGCTCCGGGCACTCCGGCGGCCCGCCCAGCACGAGGGTGCCGTTCGCGGAAGCCAGGTCGGAGGTGTTGACGAAGTCGTTCGCCTCAGCGGTCTCCCGGGTCACGGCGAAGGCGTTCTGGTCCACCGCAGCCGAGTAGGACGTGACCGTGAAGCCCTGCTGCTGGGCGAGGGGCTGCAGGTTGTCCATCGTCTGGTCCGGGTCGGAGCTTGCCAGCGGGGCGGTCTCGGCGGCATCCGAGCCGTTGACCTGCGTGTTGAAGAACTCGGTCAACGTACCCAGGTACTCGGGGACCAGGTCGATCTCACCGTTCTCCATCGCCTTGATGTAGACCTCGCGGGACCCGACGCCGAGCTTGCGGGTGACCTCGTACCCGTCGGCCTCGAGCACCTGTGCGTACATCTCTGCGATGATGCGCGCCTCTCCGAAGTCCGCCGAGCCAACCGTCGCGGACCCCGCCGATTCCTCGGAGGAGTCGGAGCCACAGGCAGCGACCGTTAGCCCCACAGCAAGCGCAAGTCCGGCCAGCCAGGCCCATCTTCCGTTCCGCATGGCCCTAGCCAAACCGATTGAGTGCCGGACCGCACTTCCAGCGCGTCATTGTTACCTCATAGTGATCCGACCGGATTCTGATCCGACCGAGTGGCGGACGCCGCCCCGGACTCACGCCCGCTGGGCTGCGGCAACGCGTCGTCGTGCCCTGGCGGTCGGGTCCAGCAGGCCGGACAGCAGCGCGAAGAGACCGTCCACCAGCAGTGCCAGCAGCGCCACCAGGATGGCTCCGGCCACCAGCTCCTCGAAGCGGCCGGTCGCCAGGCCATCGGTGATGTAGCGCCCGAGACCGCCCTGCCCCACCACTGCGGCGAGTGCCGCAGTCGCGACGACAGCCACGGCCGTGCTCCTGACCCCCGCCATGATCAGAGGCATCGCCAGCGGTGTCTCCACCTTCCTCAGCACCTGGCCACCCGTGTAGCCCATGCCCCGTGCCGCGTCGACCGCCGCTGCGTCCACGCCCCGCACTCCCACGTAGGTGTTGGTGATAACGGGCGGTATCGCTAGGGCCACCAGGGCGATGATCGTGGGCCAGATGCTGCCGAACCCCAGCCAGAGCGAGAACAGCCCGAGCAGCGCCAGGGTGGGAATTGCACGACCGACGTTGCTGACGTTGATCGCCAGCGCCCCGCCACGGTTGGTGTGTCCGATCCACAGACCGAGCGGCAGCGCGATCAGGATGGCGACGAGCAGCGTCACGGCGCAGATGACAAGGTGCTCAGCCAGACGGTTGGGTATGCCGTCGGTGCCGCTCCAGTTCTCGGGATCGGTGAACCACCCGAAGACATCGCCAATGAGCATCAGGTCGCCGCCCTCGTGTTCCAGGGAGTGAGCGCCCGCTCCAGCCTCCGAAGCAGGAAGTCAGCCAGCACCGCGAGCAGCACCGAGAGCACCGAGCCCACGACCAGCGGCGTGGAGAACGAGCGGTTGATGCCATCGAGGATCAGTTCTCCAAGGCCACCGTGCGTGACGAGGGCACCCAGCGTCACCAGGCCGATCGTGGTCACGGTGGCGATTCTGATGCCGGCCAGAATGCTGGGCATCGCCAGTGGCAGCTCGACCCCCCACAGCAGGCCGCGCCCCGAGTAGCCCATTCCGGTCGCCGCCTCCACGGCCTCGGCGGGCACTCCCTCCAGCCCGGTGATCACGTTGCGCATGATGATCAGAAGCGTGTAGATGGTCAGTGTGACCACCACCGTCAGCTGCGTCGTGAACCCCGTGATCGGCCCCAGCAGGAACAGCATGGCGATCGAGGGGATCGTGTAGAGCACGCTTGCGGTGCCCAGCAGGGCGTTACGCGACCGGGGGCGGCGCCACGCCACCAGCGCGAGCGGGATGCCGATCAGGATTCCCCCGACCACCGCGATGATGGTCAGGTACAGGTGCTCGATGAGCAGCTCGACGATGAGGTCGATATTGTCCCCAACCCAGGACCACCAGATGAACGAGTCGGGCCCGTTCTCAAGCGCCAGACGAGCGGCCTCCACCGAGGGCTCATGGAAGGACATGCCGTGAACGCTACCGAAACGATGATCGAGCTCGAGAACCTGCGCAAGGAGTTCCCGGGCGGAGCGGTGGCCGTCGGCGACCTGTCCATGCAGATTCGACGGGGCGAGATCTGCGTGCTCGTGGGGCCGAGTGGGTGCGGCAAGACCACGACGATGCGCATGATCAACCGCCTCATCGAGCCGACGGAGGGCCGCATCGTCGTCGACGGCGTCGACGTCACCCAGATGGATCCGGTGGAGCTGCGGCGTCACATCGGGTACGTGATACAGAACGTCGGGTTGTTCCCGCACCAGACGGTGAGCACGAACGTGGGCACGGTGCCCAGGCTGCTCGGCTGGGACAAGGGTGAGGCTGCAGCCCGGGTGAGCGAGCTGCTGAACCTGGTGGGACTGCCAGAGTCGGAGTACGGCAGCCGCTACCCTGACGAGCTCTCGGGGGGACAGCGCCAGCGGGTCGGGGTAGCCCGGGCACTGGCAGCCGGACCCAAGGTGCTGCTCATGGACGAGCCCTTCAGCGCTGTGGACCCGCTCGCCCGGGACCGGCTACAGATGGAGTTCCAGAAGGTCCAGCGCAAGCTCGGGACGACGGTGGTGCTGGTCACACATGACGTAGCGGAGGCGGTACGACTCGGCGACCGCATCGCCGTGATGAGTGAGGGCGGCGTTCTCGAGCAGTTCGACACGCCCTCGGTCATCCTCGGCCGCCCGGCCTCGGACTTCGTGGCGGGCTTCGTCGGCGAGGACCGCGCCCTCACGCGGCTCGCCGTCACGACTCTGCGGCCCGACGACGTGGCCCCCTCGCGCGAGGAGGGCGCCCCACCTTCTCCCAGCCCGGACGACGTCGTGCTGGGCTCATCGCTCCGTGAGGCCATGGCTGCGGTCCTGGACTCGCAGAACGGCCAGGTGACCGTACGCGACACCGCCGGGCATGCGGTGGGAACCCTGGATCCCGACCTCCTGCACGCAGCGTTCCAGCGTTCGCTTCCGCCGACGTCGGAGTCGTCTCACGTGGGGGCCTGACTCCCGGACCCCCGGTTCTGGCCCTCATCGTCGGACGGTGGCACGCGGCAGGCGTTCTCCAGCGCGAGCGCAGCGACCACCACCGCCACGGAGAGCACGATCCCGACGCCCGAGGCCACCGCATCCCGACGGGCCACAGCCACCGACAGGTCGTCGAGGACCACGAGAAGGTAGCCGGCCCAGAATCCGACGCCGAGGGCCCCCGCCACTGCGCTCGCCTTCGCCAGCGCCAGGAACCGGGCGATCACCAGTGGGTCCAGGGGCCGCCACTGCGCGGCCTTCGGGCTGCGCCGTACCCGCAGTCGCGTGCTCCACGCCAGGTAGCCCAGGACGAGTGCCAGGAAGAGGGGAGTCAGCAGGGCGATCAGCGGGGCGACGGGAAGCGAGCTGTAGAGCCATGAGACCGCGAGCCAGGAGAGACCGGTCGACAGCACCGCGACTGCGACCAGCACGAGCTTGCGGGTGGGCCGGACCGCGCCCATGTCCGTCACGAGGTGACCGACAGCGCGGTGCGCCGGACGCCGGCGCGCTCGGCCTCCGGCAGCGCAGCGATGAGGTCCGTCACGGCCATGCCGGCGAGGCTGGCGCTGGGGTCGACCTCCGCCCACGGGATGAGCACGAAGCCGCGCTGCTCGGCCCGCGGATGCGGCAGGGTCAGATCCTCGTCCTCGAGCACCACGGACTCGCCCGCGTCGTCGACCACGGCCACGATGTCGACGTCCAGTGTGCGGGGTCCCCAGCGCACGGAACGGGTCCGGCCTGCCTCCTGCTCCATCCGCTGCGCGAGGGCCCACCACTGCCGGGGCGTGCGGCCCTCTCGCTGGGCCAGCACCACGACGTTGAGGAAGTCGTCCTGGTCGACCGGACCCCAGGGGGCGGTCTCGTACACCGATGACACGGCCCGCACGTCGGAGCCGAGGTGCAGCACGGCTGCACGCAGGTGAGACATCCGGTCGCCGAGGTTGGATCCCAGTGAGAGGACTGCCTGTGACATCGCGTGGGCTAGTCGAGACCTTGGCCGGCAGCGTCCACATCCGCCTTCGTGACCACGGCGCCAGACTGGTCCATATCCCGGGCTCGATCCCCGGCCTCGTCGCGGGCCTGGTCGCGGGCCTGGTCGCGGGCCTGGTCGCGGGTGCGCCTGATGGTCACCGAGATGTCCGAGACGGGCACCTCGACCGGAGCCTGTGGCTTGTGCACCGTGACCTCGCACGCGACAACCCGGGGATGCTCCAGGCAGATGTCGGCCACCTTGTGGACGAGGGTCTCGATGAGGTTGACGGGAGCCCCGCTGACAAGCTCCCGGATCCGCCTGGCCAGGACGCTGTAGTCCATCGCCTCCGCCAGGTCGTCCGTACCCGCGGCGGGCCGCATGTCCATGTCGAGGACGACGTCGATGAGGAACTCCTGCCCCGCGCGCCGTTCCATGGAGTGCACACCGTGGTGCCCGAACACCCGGATGCCCTGGATGCTCATTCGATCGGTCATGACGAACCTCTCTCTGTGACGCCGCCCCCGGCGCCGGGCAGCGGCTGCCGTCGCTTCCCGCGTACCGCCTCGAACACCCGCAGCGCATCCACGCTGCAGGCCACATCGTGGACGCGGACACCCCAGGCACCCGCGGTCGCAGCGATCACGGTCGCGGCGAGCGTCCCGCACTCCCGGCCTGCCACGGGCCGGGGCTGACCTGAGGGGTCTGCCAGCACGGTGCCCAGGAACGACTTGCGGGAGGCCCCCACCAGAACCGGCAGTCCCAGGGCCGTGATCTCATCCAGTCGGTCCAGCAGGGCGAGGTTGTGCTCGGCCCGCTTGGCAAACCCCAGCCCGGGGTCGAGAACGATGCTGCGCTGGTCGACCCCGGCGGCCAGAGCAGCATCGACCCGGCGCGACAGCTCCGTCCGTACGTCCACCACCACGTCCCCGTAGTCCGCGCGCTGCTGCATACCCCGGCTATGTCCCCGCCAGTGCATCAGTATCCACGTCGCACCTGCCTCGGCAACCACTGAAGCCATCCCGGGATCCGCCAGGCCGCCGCTGACGTCGTTGACGACTCGCGCGCCCTCTCGCAGGCACGCAGCGGCCACGTCCGCGCGCGTGGTGTCGATCGAGACCGGGACGTTCGCCGCCACCAGCGCTGCGACCACAGGTCGGACCCGCTCCAGCTCCACGTCCGCCGACACGCGTCCGGCGCCGGGCCGGGTCGACTCTCCGCCTACGTCGATGAGGTCGGCGCCCTCCGTCGCGAGGCGACGACCGTGTGCCACAGCAGCGGCGAAATCGGTGAAGCGGCCGCCGTCGGAGAAGGAGTCCGGAGTCACGTTCAGCACCCCGACGACCGCACAGCGTCCCGGCCAGGGCAGATCTCGCGGACAGGGAGGAGTCCCGGGGTGCAAGTCTAGACCCCTCTGATGAGGCTGAGGGCCTCCGCGCGGCTCGCCTGGTTCTCCTTGAACAGCCCCCGGACCGCACTGGTGACGGTCCGCGATCCCGGCTTGCGAACGCCACGCATGTTCATGCAGAGGTGCTCGGCCTCGACCACCACAATGACACCTCGCGCATCGAGCAGGTCGACCAGTGCGTCGGCGATCTGGGAGGTCATCCGCTCCTGCACCTGGGGACGCCGGGCGTAGACATCGACCAGGCGCGCCAGCTTGGACAAGCCTGTGACCTCGCCCTTGTCGCCGGGGACGTAGCCAACATGGGCTCTGCCGAAGAACGGCGCGAGGTGATGTTCGCACATCGAGTACATCGGTATGTCCTTGACCAGGACGAACTCGTCGTGCTGTTCGTCGAAGGTGACGTTGAGGACGTCGGAGGGCTCCTGGTGAAGTCCCCGGAACGCCTCGGCCAGGTATCGCGCCACCCGATGCGGAGTGCGACGCAGACCCTCCCGGTCGGGGTCCTCCCCCACTGCGAGCAGGATCTCCCGGACCGCCCCTTCGATCCGCTCCAGGTCCACGTTGCCGGAGTCGGTGCCCATGCCTGGGTCAGCCTCGCGAGGGAGGTTCGGTGTTGCGGAGCGTGGCGTCCGCCGGCGAGCGCATGATGCCAGGCTGGTTCGTCGAGCCCGGACCGTGGCGCCGGGCCGAGATGTCGTACTCGTTGTGAACCGGTCGCTTGTGCACGTCCGCGAAGATGCGCTGGATGTCGTCCTTACCCAGCGTCTCGGTCTCCATGAGCTCTTCGACGAGTCGGTCCAGCACCGTGCGGTACTCCACGAGGATCTGCCAGGCCTCGTCGTGCGCCTTCTCGATCAGGTCGCGGACCTCACCGTCGATCTCCCCTGCGACCCGCTCGGAGTAGTCACGCTCGTGGCCCATGTCCCGACCCAGGAACGGCTCCCCGCTGGCCTGCCCCAGCTTGACCGCCCCGAGGCGGGAGCTCATTCCATACTCGGTGACCATCGCACGCGCGATGCGGGTTGCCTTCTCGATGTCGTTCGCGGCTCCGGTCGTCGGCTCCCCGAACACCATCTCCTCGGCTGCCCGGCCGCCCAGCAGGTAGGCCAGCGTGTCCAGCATCTCCGACCAGGTCTGCGTGTACTTGTCCTCGGTGGGTAGCACCAGGGTGTGTCCCAGCGAGCGCCCCCGGGGGAGGATCGTGACCTTGTGCACCGGGTCAGCGTTGGGTAGCGCGTGCGCCACGAGCGCGTGGCCACCCTCGTGGTAGGCGGTGACGCGCTTCTCCCTCTCGCTCATGGCCTTGGTCGGGCGTTCCGGGCCTGCGATGACCCGGTCGATCGCCTCCTCGACGGAGGCCATGTTCACCAGCTGGCGGTTCTCGCGTGCCGTGAGCAGCGCCGCCTCGTTGAGCACGTTGGCCAGGTCCGCGCCCGTGAAGCCCGGGGTGCGTCGCGCGATCGTCATGAGGTCCACGTCGGAGTCCAGCGGCTTGCCTCGCGAGTGGACCTCGAGGATCTTGTTGCGGCCCTCGAGGTCAGGTGCGCCCACCTGGATCTGCCGGTCGAACCGACCAGGTCGCAGCAGCGCCGGGTCGAGGATGTCGGGCCGGTTCGTGGCGGCGATCAGGATCACCCCGCCCTTGACGTCGAAGCCGTCCATCTCGACGAGCATCTGGTTGAGGGTCTGCTCGCGCTCGTCATGGCCACCGCCGAGCCCCGCGCCCCGGTGCCGTCCCACGGCGTCGATCTCGTCCACGAAGATGATGGCCGGAGCGTTGGTCTTAGCCTGCTCGAAGAGGTCCCTGACCCGCGAGGCACCCACGCCGACGAACATCTCCACGAAGTCGGAGCCCGATATCGAGTAGAAGGGCACCCCCGCCTCGCCTGCGACGGCTCGGGCGAGGAGGGTCTTGCCGGTTCCCGGCGGTCCGTAGAGCAGGACGCCCTTGGGGATCTTGGCGCCGACGGCCTGGAACTTGCCAGGCGACTGGAGGAACTCCTTGATCTCATGGAGCTCCTGGATCGCCTCGTCGACGCCCGCCACATCGGCGAACGTCGTCTGCGGCATGTCCTTGGAGACCATCTTGGCCTTGGACTTGCCGAACGACATGATGCGTCCGCCGCCGCCCTGCATCTGGCTCATGAAGAAGAACAGCAGGCCGACGATGATCAGCAGCGGCAGCAGGCTGAACAGCAGCGTGACGAGGATGCTCTCCTGAGAGACCTCGGTGTTGAAGCCGACGGGCGCATCGTCCGCGGCGAGCGCGTCGAAGAACTCCTGCGACGTGCGCTCCGGGTAGGAGGCCTTGATCTTCTCGGCATCGTCGACCGGCTCGACGAGGTCGAGCTCGATGAACTGCTCCTTGTCGTGCAGGACGGCCTTGCTGTAGTTGCCCGCCTCGATCTGCTCGAGCGCGACGGAGGTGTCGACCTCCTCGTACCCCCCGCCGCCCCGGAACAGGGTCGTCAGCAGGAGCGCGCCCAGGACCGCGATCACTATCCAGATCAGCGGTCCGCGGATACCTCGCTTGAGTGCCATTCGCTCCTCGCGGACTAGGGCGGACTTCCTGTCCCGCCGAACTGGGCCGTCTCATGCCCCCGGGTTATCGGCCCCACTCTGGGACCTGCCCCTGGGACCTGCCCCGGAGAGCACGTCGGGACGTGCGCATGAGCGGACATAACGCCCCTTTGGACGGTACACCGCTGTGGAGCGGGCTGCATGGCCGATGGCCAACCTGCTCAGGTGTAGACCTCGGGCTTGAGGGTTCCCACGAACGGCAGCGCACGGTACTGCTGCGCGAAGTCCAGGCCGTACCCGACGACGAACTCGTTGGGGATGTCGAAGCCCACGTACCGGACGTCGACCTGCACCCGCGCCGCGTCCGGCTTGCGCAGCAGTGCCACGACGTCGATCGACGCGGGGCCTCGGCTCGCGAGGTTCTTCAGCAGCCACGACAGCGTCAGACCTGAGTCGATGATGTCCTCGACCAGCAGAACGTGCCGGCCCGCGATCGCCGTCTCGAGGTCCTTGAGAATGCGGACGACACCCGAGGACGACGTCGAGGAGCCGTACGAGGACACGGCCATGAAGTCGATCTCCACCGGGTTCGGCAGCGCCCGTGCAAGGTCCGCGAGGAACATCGCCGCCCCCTTGAGGACGGCCACGAGCATCAGGTCCTTGCCGTCGTAGTCACGGGCTACGTCCTGTGCGAGCTCGTCGATGCGCTCGCGGATCTGCTGCTCGGACAGCAGAACCCGCTCGATATCGTCCGCGTACCACAGGCTCGGGTCCAGACCCATGGGTGCCCCTCCCCCGCCGACCGGGAGCGTCCCCTGACGGACGGACTCCACGCCGCTTCCAGCATGCCGTACCCGAGCCCGATGCGGGAGGTCGAACATCAGCACCCCGCGGGTTCGCCGGCACCGGACTCCGCCCGGCAGCGACACCGGACCCTGCCCGCTCCACCTGCTCACCAGCGCTTCCATTGCCTTGACGTGTACCTGACCCAGCAGTCCGGGCGGCGAGCCTGCCTCGACGGCGGCGCTGCGGAGCACCCGCGTCCGTACCGCCTCCGGCAGCTGCTGCAGAGCGGCGACCTCCAGTCCCCCACCACGGTCCGAATGCTCGGTGGACCCTTCGCGGTCCTGGCGCAGCGCGGCGGCGGCTCGCTCGGCTTCCGCGTCCAGTGCGTCGGCATCCGCGCGGGCCAGCTCAGCGGTACGAGCCAGACCCGCTACGACGCCCGGGCCCAGCGTCTGCTCAAGAGTCGACAGCAAGGACCGCGCCCGCACCCGCAGATAGGTGTCGTCAGTGTTGTGCGGGTCCTCCCAGACGGACAGATTCAGTGCGGCGCAGGCAGCGCGGGTACTCTCCCGGCTGACCCCCAGCAGCGGCCGTCGATAGCGCCCGCGAACCGGCGCCATCCCCGCGAGCGAGCGCGAGCCCGAACCTCGCACCAGGCCCAGCAGCACGGTTTCGGCCTGGTCCTCACGCGTATGTCCGAGCAGCACGGCGGCCGCCCCATGCCGCTGCACGGCCGCCTCCAAAGCTTCGTAGCGAGCCACGCGCGCCGCCGCCTCCGGACCACCGACGGTGCCCACCCGAACCGGCAGCACCTCCACCGGGTCGAAACCGCGCCGGGTCGCCCACTCGCGCACGGCACGCGCCTGCGCCCTGGACTCGGGCTGCAGCCCGTGGTCCACGGTGACAGCTCCGCAGCGCAGCCCCAGCTCCCGGGACACGAAATGGGTGCCCTCCGCCAGCGCGAGCGAGTCGGCTCCTCCGCTGACGGCGACCAGGACCAGCGCACCGGGCTGCTCCTCGGCCACCTCTCGCAGCGAGTCCCGCACCGCCGTACGGATCTCGGCGACGGAAGTCGCAAGCCGCGCCATCACCCGACGACGCGGCGCGTCCAGGCAGCCGGGTCGTGGAGCTCCTCGCTGGTGGGAAGGAAGCTCGGCGCCTCCCACACGCGGTTGAGCGCAGGCATCCCGGCTTGTGTCACGACAGCGCCCACGAAACGTGAGCCGTCGGCGTACTGCTTCAGCTTCGCCTCGAACCCGATCAGCTGTCTCAGCAGGCGGCTCAGGGTCCCGGTCGAGGCCCTGCGTTGCTGGAAGCGCTCCCGGATGGCCGGCAGGGTCGGGATGGCGGCAGTCCCCACATCGTTCATGACGTACTCGGCGTGACCCTCGAGCAGCGCCATCGTCGCGCCCAGGCTGTCGATGATCTCCCGCTGGGCCGGGGACTGCGCGAGGTCCAGCAGCGAGGGTGCGGCCCGCTGCTCCCGCACGGCGCGGAACGACTCGGTGACTGCGGCGCTCACGCGCCGGCGAAGCTCCGCCGGCCGCATCTCCTGAGATCCGAGCAGGCTCTCGATCTGCGACAGCAGGTGCGACCTCAGCCAGGGGGCCGACGCGAACTGGGTGCGGTGGGTCACCTCGTGGACCGCGACCCACAGCCGGAAGTCCGCAGGCTCGACGTTCATCGCGCGCTCGGCGGAGAGCACGTTGGGGGCGACCAGCACGAGGCGGCCCGGGTCCGACTGCAGCGCCTCGAACTGTCCCAGGACCCGGCCGGACAGGAAGCCCAGCATCGCGCCCAGCTCGGTCGCCGTCACCTTGCGCCCCACCGCTTCGACTCCGGGCAGGCCGTTCGGGACATCCTCGCGGAGCTGGTCCAGCAGGGGGCCGACGATGGCGCGGAAGGAGTCGAGGTTGAGGTCGATCCAGGCAGGACGGTCGATGACCTCGGCTGCCGGAGCGGCCGGGGCGGCCCGGCCGTCCCCCCCTGCCCCCGATGTGCCGTGCAGTCCGGTGACCGCCGCCACCAGCGACGCCGCATCCACCGAGTGCTGCCGCAGGTCCGCTACGACGTCTGCGGCCTCAGTGAAGCTCACCGCGGGCCCGGACGGGCTCAGTCGGCGACCGACCGAACGCGCCATCTCCCAGTCGATGAGTCGTGCCCCGTTGCTGTCGTCCACCACCCAACCGTACGGCCGATGCGGCGGGCTCACCCGCCGCAGGCGCACCGCGCCAGTCCGGCGGCTGCCCGGTCGAGCACCTCGGACGCCTTCAGCGGGTCCGCGGGCACGTCGCCTGCCATGAACGCGAAGGCCAGCAACCGGCCGTCGGCAGTCTGCACGAGGCCCGCCAGAGCTGCCACGCCCGGCAGCCGGCCTGTCTTGGCCCGTACCATCCCGGCCCCTGCGCGGGCGGCTGCGTCGTCGCGGTAACGGTCGGCCAGCGTTCCGCTGAATCCGGCCACCGGCAGCGTGGCGACCAGGGGGTCCAGCACGACTGAGTCCAGTGCGGCCCTGGTCATCAGGCTGGTCAGCGTCCTGGGTGTGATCGTGTTCAGCGGCGAGAGCCCGCTCGCGTCCTGCAGCTGGATGCCTGCTGAGGACACCCCCACCAGGGTGACTCCCCGCCGCACCGCCTGGGCGGCACCCTGGTACGAGGCAGGCAGTCCCATCTCGGCCGCCATCCACCTCCCCAGCGCCTCCGCCAGGACGTTGTCCGAGCTCACAACCGTGAACGCCACCAGGTCTTCCACCGGTGGGGACTCCACCACCGCGAGCCGGCGCGCGCCTGGCGTCGCACCGCCCCGCACCACCTCGGCGTCCGGGTTCCCCAGCGCGTCCGCGAGTGCCCGGCCGGCCACCAGGTCCGGCTCCGCCACTCGGGGGCTGTCGTCGTCGTAGTCCTGCCGCCCGCCGTCGACCATGACCGGCCGCATCGCAGCGATGCTTCCCCCTGCGATCCAGCTCTGCGGCACGCCGGGCGCCAGCAGCGGTCCGGAGTACCTGGTCGAGTCCACGACGACCCGCTGTACGGGAGCCACGCCGCTGTCCCTGACCTGCTGCGCGAGGTCCGCCACCGTGCCGGCCCCCGGGTAGGTTCCTGCCGCCTCGGTACGCCGCAGCGTGGGGTCTCCTCCACCGACGAGCACAATCTCCCCCGGAACCGACCCGACGAGGACCGTCGTCGCCAGTCGCGCTCCGCGCGGCAGCGCGGTCAGCGCGCTGGCCGCCGTCAGCAGCTTGGTGGTGGACGCGGGGGTGACCGGCCGGTCCGGATCCACCTCCAGGAGCACGTCGCCACTGGCGACGTCGACCACGGACACCGCCACCGGGCCGACAGCGGGGTCGGTCAGGGCCGGCTCGACCGCGGCGCCGGCCGCGATGGCTGCGCCAGGGCTCGGTGGTCCATCCGCCGGGGGCGTCCCGACGGCCGGGTGCGGGCTCGCCGGAACCGCCACCTCCGGGTCAGGCAGCGGATCTGACCAACCGACCGGTTCGACAGGCCTGTTCAGGACGGCCACCGTGATCACGGTGACGGCGCCGAGGAGCGCGATCAGCAGGACGACGACGAGCGGGCCCGGAGAGAGGAAGCGCGACCGGGCCCCCGTCCCATCCGACATCGCAGGCCCCCGTACGTCAGCGCCGGACCGGACCGGCTACCGTTCATCTCTACACATGATCGCTGAGCGCGGGGCGAAACTAGCCCCCCGCGGGCGAGCACGAACGGCACTGGAGGGCTCATGGAGTTCGACGTCACCATCGAGATCCCCGCGGGACAGCGGAACAAGTACGAGATGGACCATGTCACGGGCCGGATCAGGCTCGACCGGATGCTGTTCACCGCGACTCGCTATCCGCATGACTACGGCTTCGTGGATGACACTCTGGGTGACGACGGCGACCCCCTCGACGCCTTCGTGCTGCTCGACGAGCCGACCTTCCCGGGTTGTCTGATCCGCTGTCGCGCGGTGGCGATGTTCCGCATGCAGGACGAGAAGGGCGGCGACGACAAGGTGCTCTGCGTCCCGTCGGCTGACCCCCGGATGGCCCACATCCAGGACATCGGTGATGTCTACGAGCACAACCTGCAAGAGATGAAGCACTTCTTCGAGGTCTACAAGGACCTGGAGCCGGGCAAGTCGGTGCAGGGTGCGGACTGGGTCGGACGCGAAGCGGCAGAGGCCGAGGTCGTACGCTCGCAGCGGCGGCACATCGAGCATGTCAAGGGCGGCGGAGCGGTCATGTCCGGGTCGCCCGACCACGACGAGCGCCGGTGGCTGGGCCTGAGTATGGACTGAGCATGACCCGAGTCGCACATGATCTGAGCCGGGACTGGGTCCGACTGGGTCCTACTGGGTCCTACCGGGTCCTATTGGGTCCTATTGGGTCCTACCGGGCCGACTGGCCTGACCTAGCGAGGGCTTCTCCTCACTGCCTGCGTCCGCGGCGAACAGCGCGCGAGGCTGGGACACTTACTGCGTGTTCGCTGCGCTGTCGAGTCCACTGACCCGCTACCGCATCATGGCCTACGTCACCGGCGTGGTGCTGGTCATCCTGGTGTGCGTCGCCATGCCGCTGAAGTACCTCGGCGACGACGATCGCATGGTCGCCGTGGTCGGGACCCTGCACGGCTGGCTCTACCTGTTCTACGTCCTGGCTACGGCCAACCTCGCGTACGTGCGGCGCTGGTCGCTCGGCCGCAGCCTGCTCGTGGTCGTGGCAGGCACGATCCCGTTCGTGGTCTTCTTCGTGGAGCATCGGATCGTGGCAGAGACCGATGCGACCGGGCCCACCCAACCGGGACCTGGCCGGCAGGAAGAGTTCCCCGAGCCACAGCGCCCGTCGGTGTCCGAGACGCCGTGACCGCGGCGGTCGAGCTGCTCTTCGACGAGCGCCTGGAGAACCGGGTGCGCGCCTTGTGGCGCCGGCTGGCCGCCGTGGGCATCTCGACTCCGGACCAGTGGCCCGGGCCGAAGCGACGACCCCACATCTCTCTGGCCGTGTCCGACGCGCTGGAACCGTCCCACGGGGAAGAGCTGGCTACGCTGGCCGCTCCGGCCGCGGGGGTGCGCATCCGGATGGAGTCCGTCGGCTGGTTCTCGGGTGGGGTTCTCTACCTGGCCCCCGCCTGGTCGGCGGAGCTCACCACAGTCCAAGCCGCCCTCTGGGAACGCATGGGCTCCTGGTCGGTCGGACCATGGCCGGAGTACGAGCCGGGCCGGTGGGTCGCCCACTGCACGCTGGCGACCAGGCTCGATCCGACACTGCTCGGGCCAGCACTGACCACCGTGACCGAGTTCTCACCGCTGGAGGGCGTCGTCCGTGGTCTGGGTCTCGGCGTCGACGGTGCGCTCACCTGGGAGAAGGACTTCCGGGAGGGACCGGCCGGACCGGTCTGAGCACCCTCCGGCACCGACGGGTCAGCAGAGAATCCGTTCTGTGATCGACGGCGGAGCGGGCGTCGGGCACCCATTGCCGCTTGAATGGGAGCATGGCGATTCGGGGTGAGTACGCGCCGAGCCCGCGTGAGTACGTGCGCGACCAGGTCGCAGCGTACGAGCGCAGCGCAGGCACGGTGGGCGGCACGATGCGGGGCCGGCCGGTGGTCATTCTGACCAGCCGTGGGGTGCGCTCGGGGAAGGTCCGCAAGACGCCGCTGATGCGGGTGGAGCACAACGGCTCCTACGCCCTCGTGGCGTCGCAAGGCGGTGCGCCCACACACCCTCACTGGTACCGCAACCTGGTCGCCGACCCTCGCATCGAGCTTCAGGACGGACCGCTGCGTCAGGAGATGGTCGTCAGACTCGTCGAGGGTGAGGAACGGGAGCAGTGGTGGCGACGAGCGGTTCGGGCCTGGCCGGACTACGCCGACTACCAGACGCGCACTGACCGCCAGATCCCGGTCTTCGTGGCCACACCAGTCGCCGGCACCTGAGCTCGCTGCCCCGGCTGACCTACGCGGAGGGCGCCGCTTCCCGGGCCAGGGCGGTCATGCGCTCTTCGATGGTGGGGGGTACGGACCGCAGCTCCGCGGAGATCCCTGCCTGGTCGAGTATTGCCTCGATCCGGCCCGGGTCCGCGTCGACGACGCGCACGGTTCGACCGGCAAGGCTGACCGGAAGGTTCGCCGAGCTCAGCGCGGCGAAGACTGCGGTCCAGGAGCTGGCGACTATCTCGACGACTCTCGTACCAGAGACGATGTCCGCTTCGGAACCGCGGGCCACCAGGCGCCCCCGGGACATCAGCAGCAGTCGGTCACACTGTCGAGCCTCCTGCATGTAGTGCGTGGTGACCAGGATCCCGACACCGCGGTCCGCCTGTGCCCGCACGATGTCCCACAGCCGGGCACGCGCCAGCGGCTCCACCCCCGAGGTTGGCTCGTCGAGCACGAGGACGTCCGGGCGATGCTGCAGCGCGACGTGGAAGGCGAGCTGGCGCTGCAGACCCAGACCTATGTCGGATACGAGATGGTCCGCCTGGTCGGCCAGCGGACCCGTCAGAGGGACCGCGGCGCCGCCGTAGGCCTGAGCGCTGAACTCGGCGTTCTCCGAGGCCGTCAGCTCCCCGTACAGTCCGAGGCTCTGCGGCACGTAGCCCAGCCGGGCCCGAGCGGACCTGTCCGGCGGCCCCCCCAGCAGATCTGCCAGACCACCCGTCGGTTCCAGCAGCCCCAGCAGCATCCGGATCACCGTTGTCTTGCCCGCCCCGTTCGCTCCCAGCAGTCCCACGACCTCACCGGCCGCCACCTCGAAGGAGACGTCGTCCACCGCCACGAAGGACCCGAACCTGCGGGTCAGGTGGTCGGCCTTCAGCAGCGGGCCGCTCACCTGACACCCCCGCGCGTCTGGAGGTCCCGCAGCGAGGCCACGATGACGACGTCCTCCAGGTCGGGCCTGATGGGGGCCTCACCCTCGGGGGCACCCTCGGGCCACCACTCCCGGTGTGCGCTGCCCCTACGCCAGGAGAACTCGGACCGCCGGGCCCGTGGGGTCTCGACGATCGCACCCGGCAAGGAGGCCACGACGTCCTCGGGTGAGCCTGACAGCAGGGTGCGCCCGTTCTCCAGCACAAGGAGGGACGCCGCACGTTCCGCCTCGTCCATGTACGTGGTGGCGAGCACGACCGAGGCCCCGGCTGCTGCGGCTTCACTGATCAGGCGCCACACCTCGACGCGGCTGACCGGGTCGACCCCGGTGGTCGGCTCGTCGAGGATCAGCAGGTCCGGCGCGTGCAGCATCGCCAGGCAGAAGCCCAGCTTGGCGCGCATCCCGCCGGAGAGGTTTCCGGCCAGCCGGTCCCGTACGTCGCCCAGCCCGGCACGGCCCAGCAGCTCCCCCGCTCGCCGAGCCAGCCGCTCGCCGCTCAGTCCGTACGAGCCGCCGACGAAGGCTACGTTCTCGCCCACCGTCAGGTCAGCCCAGCTGCCGGAGGCGGCGGTCTGGTACCCGATCCGCCGCGCGTCAGGCGCCACCACTCGGCCCGCGCTCGGCGCGTACAGGCCCGCCAGTGTGCGCATCAGCGTCGACTTGCCGGCTCCGTCCCCGCCCACGACAGCCGTGATCTGACGAGCCGGGATCGCCAGAGTCACGTCTACCAGGGCGCGCTCCCTCCCTAAGGTGACGCAGAGGCCCTCCACGCCGTAGGTCTCGTCGGTCACGAGGCCTCCTCAGCGCTGGCCGTCCTCCGCGAGGGGCGCGCGCGGTGCCGCCTGCGGCTGGGCGCCAGGTCGCGCCGGAATCGCAGTACCGCGCCGGTGAAGACTGCCACTGCCATCACTGTGAGTACCAGGAACGCCGGCCAGAGGGACTCGATCGTCGCTCCCCGGAGCATCACGCCCTGGGAGATCATCGTGAAGTAGGTCAGCGGAAGCAGGTAGCTGATCCATCGCACTCCCCACGGCATCGCCTCCAGCGGGAAGATCATTCCGGACAGCAGGATCTGGGGCAGCATGAAGAACAACGCTGTCTGAATCGCCTGGCCGGTGTTCTTGGAGATAGTCGAGATGAACACCCCCAGGCCGAGCACCACGAACAGGAACAGCGCCGCGCCCGCGCCGAAGGCGATGGGGTTTCCGTTGAAGGGGACGTCGAAGAGCAGCATGCCCAGTACGGTCACCAGGATCATGTCGATCGACGCCAGCAGGAAGTAGGGCACGATCTTCCCGAGAATGATCGCGCTCGGCTTGATCGGCATGACGGCGAGCTGCTCCAGCGTGCCCGACTGCCGTTCCTTCACCAGACCGATGCTGGTCACGACTGTGCCGATGAACGCCAGGATCAGCCCGATGATGGCAGGCACCATCACCCAGGAGGTCTCGAGCATGGGGTTGAAGAGAACCTCGACCTGAACCTGGTCACCGAGCCGGTTGAGCACGGAGACGGCGGTCTGCGCGGTGAACAGGGCGGAGCCGTCGACCAGGGCAAGCGGGGGCTGCTGGCCGGTCACGAAGGCGACGTCGAC
Source organism: uncultured Actinomycetota bacterium (assembly GCA_963752715.1). Classification (GTDB taxonomy): domain Bacteria; phylum Actinomycetota; class Actinomycetes; order Mycobacteriales; family CAVVZQ01; genus CAVVZQ01. Next base: position 433,915 of record CAVVZQ010000007.1, read on the forward strand.
GACGTTGTCGCGCAGCATCGTCTCGGCGGTGTCGCGATCACCGTCGGCGTCCACCTCGGTCACGTCGAACGGCTCGGGTGCCTGTGCCGCGACCTGGTCCGCCTGCGGCCCGAGAGCAGCGGTCTCGATGGTGTCAACGGTGAAGTTGGCGGCGTAGCCGAACACGACGAGCAGCAGGATCGGCAGCGCGATCAGCATGCCCATGGTGCGGCGGTCCCGGCGAAGCTCGCGAAACTCCTTGAGGATCATGGCTCGCATAGGGGAACCGTAGGGTCCCTCGCCCCCTGGCGACAAAGAGGCGCTGAGAACGCAACTCTCATGTCGGACGTGGGTGGCAGCCGGCTACCTTGCGCAGCGCGTCACGATGTCCGACATCACCGCGTGTCACTACGGGCTCCGCTTGTGGCGCGCGCAGCCACATGCAGCCCGCATGCGTCAGGAACCGACAGGATGCGCAGCAGCTTCGGCGCGTGGGCTGCGTGCACACACCCTGTTCGCTAGGCCGCGAGCAGATCGTTCAAACAGGCAGGTCGCCGCCGCGTGCTTGGATGGCTCAGTGGCGAAGCGCGTGACGTGGTCGCAGTACCGGGATTCAATCGGAGACCGCACGGGCCTCTTCACCGCGCTGGTCGACAGCGTGCCGGTCCATCGGGCGCTGTACCCCGGCAGCTACGTCGACCTGTCCCCCTCGATGGCCATCGCGTCGGTGACCTATGTCGACACAGACGCCCGAGCCGCCAGGTTCTTCGCCGACACCGGGCTCGTCGGTGCCGAGCTGGCCGGCCGGGCCCGCCCTGGGGCAGGGCAGGAGGTACGGTTCCTTGCCGCGGACTACACACATCATCTGGATGTGCCCGACGGCTCCATGGACGTGCTCATCTCGCTGTTCGCGGGACAGGTGTGGCAGCACTGTCGCCGCTACCTGCGCCCGGGCGGGTGGCTGCTGGCCAACACCAGCCACGGCGACGCCAGCCTCGCTGCCCTCGATCCGACCCTTCGTCTGATCGCTGTGGCAAACCACCGGGGCGACCGCTACCGACTGACAACCGACGAGCTTGATGAGTACCTGATACCGAGACGACCCGAAACGGCCGACGCCGCCCGGATCCGCTCCGCTGGCCGCGGTATCGCCTACACCCGCACCGCCTTCGCCTACCTGTTCCAGACAGCGTGACCCAAGCGCGAACGCCGCGGGTGAACTGGTCGCGGCACATGCGTTCTCCTGCAACCACGCCCGTGGCCGGCGGGAGACGCTCCCGCGATCGGATGGGCGCTCGACGCGAACGGACGACTCGGGTCAGGCGGAGTACGTGATGTTCACCGACGAAGCTCCTCGCAGCCCCGCCATCTGGTCGGCCTCGACCTCGAGTGACTGCCTGGCTCGGGCGGGCAGGGAGCCAAACATGCTGATGGTGATGGTCAGCGCGTGGCCCCGCTTGCGGGGGCGCCAGGTGCCGGAGATCTCGCCGTCGACAAGCACGGTGCCCGGTTCGCCGGGCGTCCGCCACACCTGGCGCTGGTAGGTCGGGTCGACGATCGTGTCGCGGTCGCGCATCTGCGTGTACGGGTCACGGGGTGGGAGCAGGCGCACTCCCGAGGCCGGCCGTGCTGATCGCAGTGTGGCGAGGTCCTCAGTCAGAACCCAGGAGCGGCCGCGGAACTCGACCGGGGTCAGTTCCTGCTCGACCGGCGTCCACCACGGGTCGATGTCTGTGGTCCGGACTCCGACCCACGCTGCGAACTCGCCTCGGGTCGAGGGTCCGTAGCACTGCAGGTAGCGGCGAATCAGCTCCGCTCGGGCGTCTTGCGGGTCCATGGCGGGGATCGGATGGCCAAGCCAATCCTCCACCAGCACGAACGGCGCCGTCCTTCCCATCCGCGGCGCGAAGCAGACGACGCCCTGCAACGTGAGAATGCGCAGGCAGAAGTGGATGACTCCCTCACCGAGCGGCTGGCCGGGGGCGAATGGACCGTCCGCCTGCCAGAGGCGGCGCTTCTCCTGCGGAAGCCTGTCCGCGACCCGCTCGGCGAGTTCGACGCCCAGCGGGTTGATGGCCAGCCGGCGGCCGGACAGCACCTCGCCGATCTCGATGCGGGTCAGCTCGACGGCATCTGTCAGACTCATGTCGAGGTCACGCAGCGGCTGCTCGACACCCGGCAGCAGGTGGCGCATCGACGCCTCCGTCGGCGGGAGCACGCCGCGGGTGAACACCGGCGCGTCCGCGGCCGGGAAGACGAACGGCGCGCCACGCATGCACCACGTCTGCAGCAGGCTCTTCTCCTCTGCGACCAGCTCGGCCATCCGCACCTGGGTCACGCCCTGGACCCGGGCATGCAGAGCCAGCGACGCCGACCCGGGCGGGCTGTTCTGAACCGCGCACCGGCCGGCTGCCTCCAGCACTCGATCCTCGGCCAGCCGCTCGGTCAGGTGGTGGGCCTGAAGACGAAAGGCGATGACCTCCTCTCGTGCAGCTCTGACCACCACCCACGCAGCCTACGAGGCCCAGACTGACTGAGAGGGACCGCTGGGGGCGACAGCTCGACCGCGACCGTGAGGGGTGGAGACGACAACACTGTGGCCGCCCGGCACTACGCCGTCGCTCCTTGCGGCCGCTCGGCGACCAGACCGGCCACCAGCGGGGACCTCGACCTGGCCACCAGTGGGGACTTTCTCATGGCCACGGACATCTACGCCTAGCGCCCCGCTCCCGTCGTCTCTTGCCGGGGAGTCAAGGATCGGTACTGAGGTCAGCATCACGGTCAAGTGGGTTCCGAGTCAGCCTGGCGGGCGGTTCAGGAAGTCGCCGGAGGCTCGGGAGATGCTCACCGAGTGGGAGAACATCCACGCGAGTGCCCGGGCGGCCCAAGGCGTGCTCTCGACCGAGGTCAACCACGCGGTCGGCGAGGACGCAGACCCTGGACGAGCACGAACTGAGACCAAAACTGAGACCACGACCCCCGCGCCCAGCCGTTCAGACACGTTCGACGATCTCGCCGTAGCGCTGCTGGGCTGCTTGTGCGGACGTGCCAAGGATCTCCCCGACCTTCGCCCACGACAGACCTGCGGCCCGGGCCGCCACGATCGCCTCGATGATCTGCCGCTCCGAGCGCGCCCGGCCCAAGGCGGCACGTCGCAGCAGGTACTCCTCAACCGACTGCTCGTCACCCGGCTCGGGCTCGTAGTCCTCGAACTCGCGGGCCAGCTCATCGGCGTGGTCAAGGATCTCCTGGATAGAACGCGGCATCTGCATCACCTGACGAACTTCGAACGGGCGGGCATGGCGTGGACGATGAACTCGATCCCCTCAGCCTCGGCGAGGCCAACCTCCAGCAGCCGACCACTGCGGTCTCCCCCAATCAGCATGACGAGATCGCCGACCTCGAACACACGAACCGGGTGACGGTAGGCATGAAGCATGTGTCATCGTCATGGACCCCGTGCTTGCGGGCGCTTGCCAGCACCACCGGATCCACGGTGTCAACTTACCTTGATGACGGGCTTCGTTCGACGAACCAAATGCGGCAGTTGAGTGCGTCCGGGCGAGCGGAGCTCCCGACGGCGGCTCAGATCAGGGCGGTTGCCTCGAACGGACTGCTTGCCTGTGCCGTCTGGCCGGTGGGCCAGGGGCCCCGCGGTCCTCGGGGGGCGTGGCGGGGCGTCAGTGGTGTTGTGTGCTGGCCGCTTGCCGGGCCTCGGCTTCCACGAGGTCGGCGAGGGCGTGTGGTGCTTCCAGTTGTGGGAAGTGCCCGGTGCGTGGCAGAACGGTCAGGCGGGAGTGGCGCGCGAGCGCTGCCTGACGTCGTGTGTGCTCGACGGTGAAGAACGGGTCCTGGTCTCCGGTGAGGAGGTGGATGGGCCGGGGGTAGGTCTCGAGGAGGTGCTGGACGGGGCCGAAGTGCGCGGCCGGGTCTCGGAGCGCGGTGGCGAAGATGGTGCGGATCGCACGGCCCTCGGCTGGGGAGTTGGGGCGGGGCAGCGGTCCGCGGCGGCGTCCGAATCGGGCCATCGCCCAAAGGCTCGCGCGAGAGAAGGCCAGCGACTCCACGAGCGGACCGAGTACGGGTGTCTTCAGGAGGCGGAACGGGCCGGGTAGAGGAGGGTCGCGCAGCAGGTTGCACGGTTCACGAGGTGAGGACCAGCCCGCGTCGCGAGCCCAAGATTTTAGCGCACACGCGAGCCGGCAGCGGTCCGCGGCGGCCAGGGCGATCGGCCCTCCGACGTCGTGGCCCACCAGGACCACGTCGTCCCCGGCCGGCCGGCGAGCGCGGCGTGCGACGCACACCGCTGGTGGGCTGGCCGACCAGAGCTCGTCACGGATGTTCGAATGCTCGCCCGCGTGGCCGGCCGAGGCCGACGCGGCGTGGAGACCACCGCGCTGGTCGCCGGCACCGACCAGAGCTCGATCTGGCCGCCGAGCGGAATGCCCGGTCGCCGGCCTGGGCAAGCGCCGAAGCCGACCAGGTCGTGGACGCCCACGTAGCTGGTCGCGACTCCCAGACCACGGGCGATCAGCTCGTCGGCGAGGAGACCGAAGTCGGTGGAGCCGCCGGGGAACCCGTGCACGAGCGCGACGGTGGGGCGGGTGGTCGACGGGGGCATGAGACGCTCCTTGCCATGTGAACAGTGAACACATAGCATGGCGGACGGATGTGTCGATGTCAACGCGGCGAGGTACCAGCCCACGGACGCTCTCGACGCGCCCTTGTCGAGCACGCCACCGAGGCTGGTCCGAGCAGGCCAGCAGCCCAGCCTTCGCCGACTGGCCGCCGACGTCGGGGTCTCCCCGTCGGCGGTCTACCGGCACTTCGCCGACCACGCCGCCGTGCTGGACGCCGTGGCGGCAGGCTGGCTGGACTCCCTCGGGCACACCATGGGAACCGTGACCGATGCCGGTCCCACCGCCGACGACACCCTGCTGGCTGTGTGCCGGGTCTACGCTCGACGCTGCGCTCGAGCGCTCGCGAGACCCCCACCTGTTCCGGCTCGCCTCCGGCCCACACGGATTCGGGCGCCCCGGCGGAGTCCTCGGCGCGCCTCCCGACGGCCCCCTCCCGCAGCAGCGCTTCCTGCGCGCCGCACCACCCCAGTCCGCCGAAGCCGCCTGGATCACCACCCACGGACTCGCCGTCCTCACCATCGACGGCCCCTACTCCCCCAAGGACGCCCGGCACATGCTGCCCCGGCTCCTCGCCTCAACCCAACACACCAGCACCCAGGCGTGAAGAAGGAGACTGCCCGACCAACCCATACCCCGAGACGGCGGAAACGCCCTGTTCGCGGCAAAGGCGGGCATTCGATCGGGGTCTGGCCGTGCGTCATCGGCGGCGCTGTACCGCAGCCCGCTCGGCGAGTATGCGGCAGCGAGGGAGGGCTGGCGGCTGTCTTGCTGCGCCGAGATCGGAGCACCGCACCGCTCGCGATATGCCACAGGCTGGCGGCTGCTGCGCGACGGAGAGCATCGCTGGTGGTGCTGGTCGCCGGGGTACGTTCCGGCGGTGACTGGTCTCACTGCCCTGCGTCGCCTCTGGGGTCGGATCATGGATGTGGGCTCGTATCCGGGTGAGTCCGATGTTCAGCGGGCGGGTCCTTTTGTTCGCGACCGATTCGTTGTCATTTTTTTAATTTTTTTTTCCAGGGGCGGACGGCCGTTGCTGTGGTGGACTACAGGCGGCGGCGACTTGCTGCCGGTCCTTGTAGCTCACGAACCGCATCGCAGACGGATCAATGCACGACGCAGTATGCACGTGGATGCGGTCTGGTCGAGGCGACCTCTCAAATAGTGAGATAAGTTTAGTTGGTTACTCGGTGCTAACGCCGGCCAAGAACTTAGGTACTTGGTCTGCTGGACCATATTACGCGTGTTGAACCATCATGTCGTCGCCGAGTGATTTTTTATAAACCAGGGCGTTGACGCCGTGCTGTGGTGGCTACACGGTCGGCGTTGCCGCCGGTCCTGGCGCTGGTCGTGCTGACCCGTCGGCCGCACTGGTACGTGGGGATCGTCAACGTCCTGCTGGGGGCGATCCTGAATATCGAGAAATGCCATCATCCCACGGTGCTGCTCGGGCGGTCTGGTCGAGGCTGACCTGCCTCAGCACTGGCTGCCGACCTCGGCGAGTTCGTGCTGCCCTACGAGGCGTGCGCCATCGCCGCCGCGCTTGGCCTTCGGTCCTGCTGTCAGTCATCGGGGCACAGATCGCTCTGAGCCGGCGGGCGGGGATCTGGTGGCTCATCACCTACCTCGTGACCCTCACCGTGACCACGGCCGTGGCCGACGCTGTCGACCCGGTCTACGACTCCGAGTGGACCTCCGCCGGCGTCGCTTCGACGCTGGTCGGTGTCACGGTCCTGATGTTCGCGGCGCTGGCCTACTTCGTGGGCCAGCGCGACCGTTACCAGCAGGAGTCCGACGACCTGTTGCACAACATCCTTCCGGAGCAGATCGCAGCGCGACTCAAGGCCGACTCCTCGATGATCGCCGACGGCGTCGACGATGCGTCGGTGCTGTTCCGGTTCGCCGACATCGTCGGGTTCACCTCACAGTCCGCGCAGCACAGCCCCGAACGGATCGTCCGCATGCTCGACTCGGTGTCCACCCGGCTCGACGCGCTGGTGGACGACCCACCTATCGGCGAGAACGCAACACCGATCGACGTGGCCCTCTGGGCCCACGAGAATCTGCAGCACGAACGCCGGCAGCGCGAGCAGATCGAGCAGACGCTACGAGCCAGCATCTCGGCCGCCGAGGGCCGCGCCCTCATCGAAGTCGACGGAGTACGCCAAGACGCCACCAGCCAGCTCGCCCGCCATGGCCGGATGATCGAACGCGCCGCCCTCGGGGAGCTCGGCGCCGCAGTCCTGGGCGGGCTGCTCACCGTGATCGGTCTCCTCCTCCAAGGCGCACCCGGCACCTGACCCAGGCGCCAGGGCCGCTCCGCGGCGCGAACGGGCGCGAGGACGATCCGAGAAACGTACTCATCGCGGCTGCCAAATCCGGGCGATCCGGCCCTAGTTGACGCGTCCTTCGCGGCGGAAGGCAGCGCCTGTCCGGCTGCTCGTGCAAGGGGGTCTCTAGGCTCCGAAGCCGAGGAAGACGAGCAGTCGCCGCTCGAACTCGACCAGTGTCGTGGCTTCGAGCCTTCCGAGCACGGTGCGGGCGTTGGTCCTGCGCACGGTGGTGATCTTGTCGATCATCAGGTAGCTGTCTTGGCCAAGGCCGTTCGCCTCGTTGGCGACCACCGGGACCCGCAGCAGGGGTGCGTCGACCTCGGTGGTGGTGAAGGGGCAGACGGTCACCGAGTCGGTCGCATCGAACCGGTCGTCCTGGACGACGAGGGCTGGCCGAGGTTTGCTGGCATAGACGCCACCGGCGACGGTGACGATGTCCCCGCGCCTCATTCGTCCCAGTCGACCGAGACGGCCTCAACGAAGTCCATGTCGTCGCTGTCGCGATCGGCGGCAGCAACGAGGGCGGACTGACGATGTGCTTCGGTGGCGAACTCCGGGGAGCGCACGTCGGGCACCCAGATCTGGACCGGTCGAAGGCCCTGGGCCCGCATCCTGGTCCGGTAGGCGCTTACGCGCTCACGCACAGCCATAACGCGATGTTACATGTAACGCGGTGGTTCGTCCAGCGCGCGCGTAGACCACCACCCACACCCGGCTACTGACGCGCACGACAGTCGGCGGTGTGACCCAGCGCGGCTGACCGGGACGGTACGTGACCAAAGGGGGGCACCGCGGGGGGTCGTAACGGGCTTGAGAAGCGCCCGATCCAGGTGTCCGGCCCCGAGCAGGTCCGAGGGCAACCGTCTGCACGACGCCTTCCGCGCGGCCGAGTCCTGCAGGGCGATCGCCTCCTGCCCCAGCGCCCGATAGGTCGACGGTTCAGCAGTCGGGGTCCTTGGTGTCGCAGAACTCGGCCCAGTCCTGGAACGGGAGCGACGCCTCAGTGGTCGCGTCCAGGTCGACCAGCGTCACCCGGACGGGCTTGGTCTGTCCGCAGTCACCGAACAGGGCGGGGCTCGTCAGCCGCACGCCGCCCACGTCGAGGGGCGCGTCGAGGGGGCGTGGCGACCCCTCCCCGTCCGGTGGGCACAGCACGTACTCGGTGGCCCCGGGTTGGCCCAAGGTGCCCTCGACGGTGGCGGACCCCTGGGTCAGCACGACCGAGTCCCCGGTGATCTGCAGCGACACCGTCGCGTCGGGTTCCTGGCTGGCAGAGGTGGCCAAGGAGCTGGTACGAGCCGTCAGCGACCGCGGCCGGGCCCAGCGAATCCCCATCGGATCCGCCCGAACAGCCTGCGAGCAGGAGGACGGCCCCGAGCCCGATACCAAGGATGCCGAGGTTCCCGCGCACCCAGGACCGTCCGCGCGTGCCGTGAGTCTTGCGTGACTGGGCCCGAGACCCTCCAGCAGCAGCCGCGTACGCGCCGCCGCGGACAGCCGCGGAGGAGTCTCGTCAAGCCGGTAGACCCAGCGTTGGACGCGTCGACGAGGCCCCCCGAGCATCGTGCTCTCGATCGCCGCATCGGCCGTGAAATGCAGCGCTGCACCGTAGATCTGCTGCAGCCGTCGGTTCTCGTTGAACGTGTCGAAGCCGCTCGTCACGATGTCTCTCCTGAACGCGGCCGATCCAGCACCGGCGGGGTGGCACCGACCACGGTCTCCAGCCCCAGTCCCAGGACGCCCACCACGAGTCCACCCAGCAGCAGCTGCCACAGGCGGTCGTAGACGACGATGTCGTCCTGCATCTGGGCAAGGATGAACAGCAGGGTCGCGTTGATGACGATCACGACCAACCCGTAGGTCGCCACGAGAAAGCGCAGAGCCAGGAACTCCAGTGCGGGCTTGACCACCGCGCTCAGCACGGCGTACAGCAGGGCGACCCTGCCGAACTGGCCCGGTTGCCACCCGACGAATCCCAACCCTGGCACAACCGCGACCGTCACCACGACGGCGACGCCGCTGATGAGGACGCGCACCACGAACAGTCGCCAGTTCAGCGCCGTCGCGCGGGCCCACCGGTGTCTTTGCGCTGCCTCTGGCACCGCGAGAATCCGACTGGCTTCTCCGGGCTGCGCGAGTTCAGCGTCACCGGCCATGGTTGCCGTCCCTGTCGTCTGGTCAGGCCCGAGTGATGTCGCGTCCGTGCGCGGTGAGCGCCCAGATGATGAACACATCGAGCGTGATGATCAGAATCGCCCAGAGCGGGTACCAGGGCAGCCACGCGAACATCACGATCCCGCTGATGACCGCCAGGATCACCCCGACAGTTCGCGCCCACACCTGGCCACCGAACAGACCCACTCCAGCCAGGGCGATGAGAACTCCGAGTAGCAGGTGGACCCATCCCCAGATCGTGATGTCGAACTGGAAGATCCACTCCTCCCCGACGACGTAGAACTCGTCGTTGAGCAGCGCCACGATGCCGGCGATCGACTGGAAGACACCGATCATGATCATCATGACGGCCGCGAAGACCGTCAGGCCCACGGCTCCACCGCTGTACGTCGACGATTGCTGCTTGCTCATGGTCTTTCCTTCCGTGCCAGCTCCAGCGAGATGCCGAGAGCGTCCCGACCAGCGTCCATCGTCACGACGCCAGGGGCATCACCCTGACGGGACCAACTGTGCGGACGAGAGGCGCTCGTCATCGCGGGCATCCGCAGCCGCTGCCGACACCTGCGCTACCGGGCGTCGACAAGGGCACGTTCGGGGGCGAGGGCATGGGGAACATCGAGCGGTCCACTCTTGGTGGTGCGGCGCCGTCGGACCCACTTGTTGGCCTCAATGACCAGGGGCAGCAGCAGGGCCAGGCCGATGGACGCCGCCCACTGCGCTCCGGTGAGCGAGACGGTGAGGAGTGCCCCTTGCAGCAGCGGCAGCTGGGTGGCCAGGACGATCATTGCGATGGGCACGAGAGCGATGGCCACGGCCTTCAGGATGGGTGGGGCAAGCCCGCTGCTGGGGTCGCGACGGTTGGTGACGGCGTTGAAGACAGTCCCGAGGCCCATGATGACGAAGGTCATCGTCATCGAGGCGGTGGCCTGGTCGGTGCTCGGCTCGTCTGGGCCGGCCACAAGAGGGACGATCGCGGCGGCGAACAGCACGGCGGCGTAGAGAACCCAGTCGGTGATCGCCTTGCGGTTGGTGATGGGCACCTTCGGGTCACGGGGAGGGCGCTTCATGATCTCCGGGTCGCCCGGGTCGACGGCGATGATCACCACTCCGGCCGAGGTGACGAAGAAAAGCAGGAACAGCACCATCGATGGGGTGAGGGCGACACCGGCGTTGATGTTGAAGATCGTGGCTGCGACGAACAGCAGGACGAGCGAGAGCAGCTGGGTCATCTGGTAGCGGATGTAGGAGACGACCTTGTCATAGACCCGGCGGCCGAGCTCAACGGCGTGCACGAGGGTGCCGAAGTTGTCGTCGGTGAGGATCATCCGGCCGGCCTGCTTGGTGACCTCGCTGCCGCTGCCCATGGCGACCCCGATGTCGGCCTGCTTCAGCGCGGCAGCGTCGTTGACCGCGTCGCCGGTCATCGCGACCACCATGCCCTCTTCCTGCATGACCCGGGCGAGCCTGAGCTTGTCCTCCGGTGTCACGCGCCCGAAGACGTGCAGCTGAGGCAGGCGCGCCTTCAGCTCGTCGTCACTAAGGGTCACCAGCTCGCTGCCGCTGATCGCGCCGGGGCCCAGCCCCAGCTCCTCCCCGATGGCGCCGGCGGTGACCGCGTGGTCACCGGTGATCATCCGGACGTCCACACCGGCGCTCAGAGCGGTGGTCACGGCAGCCTTCGACGATGGACGCAGCGGGTCGATGATGCCGACAAGCCCGACGAACACCAGGTCGTTGGTGAGGCTCATGGGGTCGTGCTGCATCGTCTCCAGGTCGGTGTCGTCGAGCAGCCGGTAGGCGAAGGCGAGAACCCGCAGCCCTTTCTCGCCCATGCGCGCGTTGGCGGCCTCGATGTCGGGACGGGCCTGCTGCATGGGCAGCGGCTCGTCGTTCAGCGGCCCGCCGGCGCTGGCGCAGCGGGCGAGCACCACGTCCGGTCCACCCTTGACCAGCTGGATCACGCGGTCGCGGCCGTCGACCTCGACCCGGTGAAAGGTGGCCATGAACTTGTACTCGGAGTCAAACGGCACCTCAGCCAGCCGCGGGTAGGCCCGACGCGTCTCCATGGCGTCGACCCCGAGCTTGGCCGCGAGCACCACGAGAGCGGCCTCGGTGGGGTCGCCCACGACCGATCCGTCGTCAGAAACCGTGGCATCGCTGTCGAGCACCAGTCCCATGGCGAGTCGCGTGAGATCGGGGACGCCTGCGCCGGCCACCGACAGGATTGCCCCCGACTTGCGGTAGCCCTCACCTTCGACGGTGAACCACGATCCGTTCGAGTAGAACCTCGACACCATCATCTGGTTCATCGTCAGCGTGCCGGTCTTGTCGGAGTTGATCACGCTGGTGGCACCGAGGGTCTCCACGTCGGTGAGGTTCTTGACGACGGCCTTGGCCTCGGCGAGCTGTTTCGCGCCCATCGACAGCAGTCCGGAGACGAATGCGGGGAGCCCGGTAGGGATGGCCGAGATCGCCATCGCGGTCCCGAGGAGCAGCAGCTCGGTGGGGTCGGTGCCACGAATCAGGCCGACCACAACGATGAGCGCAACGGCCCCCCACGCGATGATGCCGAGCACCTTCGTCAGGTCGTCCAGCTCGCGCTGCAACGGCGAGCGCGTGCGCGTGACCTCGGTCAGCATCGTCGCGATGCGACCCATCTGAGTATTCATGCCCGTCGCCGTGACGACGACCGACGCGGTACCGCGCGTCACCGACGTGTTCTGGAACAGCATGTTCGACCGGTCACCCAACGCGACGTTCTCGTCAGGCGAGGGCAGACGGCGTCCTTGGCGACAGGAGCGCTCTCCCCGGTGAGCGCCGCCTCCTGCGCCTCGAGCGTGGCCGACCGGACGATCCGGCCATCAGCAGGCACGATGTCGCCAGCCTCGAGCACGACGATGTCGCCGGGCACGATCTCCGCGGCGGGCACCAGGGTGACGGCTCCGCCGCGCAGCACCTTGGCCTGAGGAACCTGCAGGTTCGACAGGGCGTCCACGCTCGCCCGCGCCTTCAGTTCCTGGCGTGCCCCCAGGAAGACGTTGAGCGCGACCAGCAGTGCCACGATCACCGCAGTGGAGAACTCTCCGATGACCAGGCTGACGACACTGACCGCCAGCAGCATGAGGTTCATCGGGTCGCGCAACTGCGCGCCTGCCACCACCCACACCGACGGAGGCCTCTCCGCCGTGATCTCGTTCGTGCCGTAGGTCGACAGGCGAGCGGCCGCCTCGGCCCCAGTCAGTCCCGTCTCGGCGTCTGCCCCCAGTGCAGCAAGAACTGCCTGGACGTCTCGGGCGAACCAAGGCTGGTCTGCCGCGGCGGACTCACGGGTCGACGCGGCGGGTGACGTCTGGGGCATGGAGGCCTCCCTGGTGCTGCTGGACTGCAGGCGATGGTTGAACCGGCGGCGAACCACTCCCTCGAAGTCTGCGCCATCTTGCCTTCGCGGTCGTCATCCCGAAGGGTCGAAATCGCCCGCAAGGGACGATGACACTCGTGGCGGACCCGCGAAGACTGGACAGGTCCCCAGCAAGCAGACGCGCGCCGCAATAGGCGGTCAGGATGGCCACGGTCGGACACCAGCAGCCCCTGCTGCTGGATGCAGGTCCGACTCGCGCGACCCGACTTCGCCGGGTCCGCCTCGGTGAGACGACGGTGTTCGAGATCGAGCACCAAGCAGATCGACTGGAGAACGTGGTCGTCGTGCGCGACACCGAAGGTCGACTGGCTGCTGCCCTGAACGAACAGATCACCCCAGGTGGTCGTGCCGTCGTGGTGGTGCGACCGGGCGATGTGTTCGCCACCGTTCGAACCGTCCAGGAGGCCGGCTACCCACGACGATGGGTGGTCACGGTCGGCACCGGATCACCTATCACCGTCGCCGGTGACCTCACGAGGTGCGGCATCCGCCTCGTCGCGGGCGGCCACCTGATCGCGGAGACGACAGTGGACCCGGGCGTCGGTTCATACCGGCTGGTGGTGCCCCGTCCGCAGGACACCACGCTGGTGCTGGGCACGGTGCTGGCCATCGAGCACCTCGTTCGTTACGAGTGACCGGTCGCGCCATTCCCGCGCCGCGGATCACCGAGCAGGCAGCAGCCCCGCCTCGCGGGCCTTGTTGATGGCCTCTGTGCGACTGTGCGCCCCGAGCTTGCGGTAGGCGGCCAGGGCCTGCGTCTTGACCGTGTGCCGCGAGACGAACAGCTCAGCAGCGATCTCGGGGAACGACAGGTGGGTCGGCAAGTACTGCAGTACACGGATCTCGGCGGTTGAGAGCATCGGGGTCGTTGAAGCCGAGGCGGACAGTGCTCGGAGTCGCTGGTTGATATCCGCCATGACGCGGTCGCCTACCGGCGACTTGGTAGTCGGGCCATAGGCCTGTGTCGCATCGGAGACCAAGGCCTTGGCCCGCTGGTGGTCACCGAGGTCAAGGAAGACGGCCGCCAAGGACAGGGGGTTGTAGACCCTGTTCAGCGGTCCGAGGATGGGCATCAGCGACATCAACCGCAACGCCCGCGCGGCATCGACGCCCGCCTCGTGGGTTGCACCTTCCTGCAGGTAGCACCGTGCCGACGTCACGAACACCGGCGTGATCGTCACCAGATGCTCCAGACGATGCGCGGACACGAGCTCACGCGCCTCGTCCACGTAGGCGGTCGCTCGGCGATGCTGACCCTGCATGAGTTCTAGCTCACCGAGGGCGGCCAGGTGCCGTGCTCGCATCGCCGGAAGCCCGTGGAGGACCGCTAGCCGGTGCCCCCGCTGGAACTCCTCCACCGCCCCCTCATGGCCGGACAGCAGCATGGCGGTCCCTAACAGGTAGTAGGCCACCGTCAGCCAGGGGTCGTCGGGGCTTGCACGTGCCGTGAACTCCCGTGCGAGGGACCGCATCTCCTCGATGCCCTCGCGGGCCATCGTCGCCTTCAGCAGCGCCACGTCCGGGGCGATGTCGGGCTGGCGGACTGCGCACGCCTCCGCGGCCATCTCGTACCGGCCCAGCGCGACGTCGTCGCCGGCCTGCGCTGCCAGCCAGCTGGACACCAGAGCGAGCCCGCCATCGGCGACGAGCCGGTTCGGTTCGACCCCGTCAAGCCACCGGCGCAGCACCGACATCCGTCCTGTGCCGATGAGCATCCCCGAATGCCGCCAGACGAGCGCGCCCAGGCGAGCATCGTCCTGGGGCTCACGGGCGTGGACGACAGCCTCGTCAAGATCGCCTGCCTCCTCACAGGTCACGCTGGCCGTAGCGTGAGCCGACTGCCAGGCCTGAGGGTCTCGCGAGCGCAGCTCACCGGACAGGAACTCCCGCAGCACCGGGTGCATCCTGAACTGCTCCTCGCCCCGGTCCAGGGGGACCAGCAGGTGGTTCGAGGTCGCGAGGCGGCGCAGTCGCGCCAGCGACGACCCGTTTCCTGCGACCGCGTCGCACGACCTTTCGTCAAGGCGGGTCAGCACCGACGAGCGGAGCAGGAAGCGAGCGTCCGCCTCGTCGAGCGGCGCGAGTATCTCGTCGCGCAGGTAGGTGGACAGATCCCCACCGGGCACCAGGTCACCGACCACCGGAGCCTTGCGTCCGGACGCGACGGCTCGGCCGGCCAGGTACACCGCAACGGGCCAGCCCTCCGTTGCCTCGAGCAGGTCCATCTGCGCCGAGTCAGAGACCCGCGCATCCAGAAGATGCAGCAGTGCGGCGCCCTCGAGCGCGTCCAACGCCAGCACGTCGGGCCCCAACTCCAGCAGCTGCTCCTCGGTGCGCAGCTTTCGCAGCGACGCAGGAAGCACCGTGCGGGTGCCGAGCGCCAGCTGGGCTCCCTCGGGCAGGCTCGTCACGATGGACGCCGCCAGGCAGTCCCAAGGCTTCCCCGACAGCGCCCCCGCGTCATCGATCACCAGGAGGAAGGGAAGGTTGACGCCGGACATGGCGGCCTCGATGGCGGGCAGCACGCCGAGATGCCAGGCCACCGCGTCCCCACCCCGTGGCAGCACGACAGGCTCGGTGAGCAGACCCGTCTCGTGCAGCTCGTCCACCACTGTCTGGGCCAGCCAGGCCGCGTCCGGAGCCTCCGGCCGAACGCTGATCCAGACGACCGGACGGTCATCCTCGCGAGCCCACTGCGCCAGGATGGTCGTCTTGCCGTAGCCGCCGGGAGCATGCAGCGCGACCACCGTGGTGTCTCGCCGGGAGCGCTCCAACAAACCCAGCACACGGTCTCGCCTCAGCTCACGGGCGAGTGAGCGCCGGGAGTGGGGCCTCGACGCGGCGGCATTCAGCCCCTCAGAGATCGCCACAACTCGACCCTATCGAGTCCGCTCGTTGACCTCTGGAATCCTCTCCCTGCGCTTGGCCCGACGCGGGTGGCGAGGCAGCCGGGAGTGTCGCTGTCAGGCAATACACCCCTAGCCCGTCGAAGCGAGCGAAAGGGAACGACCAGGTATATCGCGATGGCCATGTAGAGGGCCACGGCGCTGGCCGGCAGCACCAGGCCTCGCCAGGACGTAGCCGGTCAAGCTCGGTGTGAGCTTCTGGCTGACGCCCCGCGCGTCCGCGTCGGTCAAGTCAGGGATGACCAGCCGGCGGGTCACTCCGCAGCGCCACAGCCACAGCACCATGAGTCTGGTCGCCAGCAGCGCCACCCCATAGAAGGTCACAGCCACCCGTTCACCCTCGGCCGAGTCCAGGTACTCGGCCAATAGCCGGGTAGGAACAGGTACGAAGCCGACGACAAGGAGAAGCAGGAGATTGATGCGCAGCATCAGCGGGTCGACGCAATCCAGGAACTCGGTGATGGCGGAATGGGCCATCCAGACGGCGCCGATCGTGGCGAAGCTGATCAGGTACGCCAGGTAGGCCGGCCACTGCTCGAGGATTGCCCTTGCCCCGCCGAGCACGGTTATCTACTGGGTCGGCATCGTGCTTGGCGTCACGGGGGATGGACGGGCGAACGAGGCGGCGTTCTCGCGTGGCGAGGCGTTTGCCCAGCTGGTTGAGGAACGTGGCGATCATTGCGACACCGGTGAAGATATCGAAGACGAGTCCAGGGTGGTGGCCGTGAGCGCCACAGAGCAGCAGGCCGATCCGGCGAGTCTGAGGACGTTGCGCGTTGCGTCCTCGGTGTTTCATCCAGATCGGTGGTAGCCAGCGGTCGCGGTGTGCGTGACGATCACAGCAGTCGTGTCTTTGAGCCGCGATGTCTTGACAGCCAGGAGGTACCGATGGGCGTTCTGTCCGCGCAGGAGCGCAGAGATGCCGGCAAGCAGGCACGGGCCAGTGCTTCCCGGTCGAGCCATGGGGGGTGGTCGCCAGCCACCGATCGCGCTGATCCGGTGTCGGTGCTGACCGCCCAGGACGAGGATCGACTGCCGTGGCTGGCCCCGGTACGACATGGGCGGATGGCAGAGTCAGCGTTCGCGTTCTACCGGGGCGCGGCCGCGATCATGGCTCACGACCTGGCTCCAACTCCGACCTCGGGCTTCTCAGCCCAGCTGTGCGGTGATGCGCACCTAGCCAACTTCGGCACCTTCGCATCCCCGGAGCGGCGACAGGTCTTCGACCTCAACGACTTCGACGAGACCCTGCCCGGGCCGTGGGAGTGGGACGTCAAACGGCTATGCACGAGCTTCACTCTGGCTGCTCGCGACAACGGCTACCCCGAGCAGGGCGA
The DNA here is from genome assembly GCA_963752715.1 of uncultured Actinomycetota bacterium. GTDB lineage: Bacteria > Actinomycetota > Actinomycetes > Mycobacteriales > CAVVZQ01 > CAVVZQ01. Next base: position 450,700 of record CAVVZQ010000007.1, read on the forward strand.
AGCGCTCGCGGGAGCCGCGGCTGCCGGGTACCGCCAGGCGATGGCCCAGTTCGCTACCCAGCCCACGATGGACGTGTGGTACTCCCAGCTGTCCGTCGACCTCCTGGAGAGGACGACGCCGGACAAGGCCTCACGCAAGCGACTGAAGAAGGGCGCCAAGTCCGCCCGCGAGCGGAACAGCCAGAAGGCACTCACCAAGCTGACTGAGGTCGTGGACGGAACACTGCGCATCCGATCCCAGCCGCCGCTTCTGGAACCGCTGCGCGACCTGCAGTCGCATCTCGACGCTGAGGAGTGGCGCGACATGATCGAGGAGAACCTGCGCGGCTACGGCGCGAGCATCCAATCCGATCGCGCCCATCTGCTGCGACGGTTCCAGATGGGCGACATGGCCCTGAAGGTGGTCGGAGTCGGCAGCGTCGGTACCCGCTGCTTCGTCGTCATGCTCACCGGCCACGACCACGGAGAGCCCCTCTTCCTGCAGATCAAGGAAGCCGTCGACTCCGTCCTCGAGGCCCACCTTCCCGCCAGCGAGCACCGCGAGCACGGCGAGCGGGTCGTGGCCGGGCAACGCCTGCTGCAGGCCAGCAGCGACATCTTCCTCGGCTGGTCAGCTGCCAGCGGCGGGCGCCAGTACTACTGGCGCCAGTTCCACGACATGAAGGGGTCCGCCGATGTCACGACCATGACCCCGGATCAGCTGGGCTGGTATGCCCGCGTCTGTGCCTGGTCGCTAGCGCATGGCCACGCCCGCTCCGGTGACGCCATCGCCATCGACGCCTACCTCGGCAGATCCGATGCGTTCGACACAGCATGCGGTCGCTTCGCCACGGCCTACGCCGACCAGAATGAGGCGGACTACCAGCAGTTCACCCAGGCCATCGCCGACGGACGTATCGACGCGAGCCCTGGGTAGGCGCTGCCCCCAACGATGGGCTGAACTCCGCCCAGGCACATTCCAGGAAGGTGACACATGTCAACCCCGTCGCTGCTCCCGTTGGATCGTCGGTGGTACCGCGAGCTGCTCGTGGTCGCAGCGATCGTGGGCGCCGTCGTCGGCGTGTTGGGACTGGCCTACCTGGGTGTCACCGGGGCCATCGCGGAGGTCATCTTCGGCGAGCCTCGCACGCAGGCTTGGTCGGGAGAGTGGTGGTGGGTGGCCGTCACCGCCACCGGCGGACTCGCCGCCACGGCGTTGCGTGGCTGGTGGGGCGTGCCGAAGCAGGTTCCTGGTGGTGTCGCGGTGATCGAGTCGGGGAGGGTCGACCACCGGGGAGCGTTGCCGTGGGTGGGCGTGGCGCTGGTGTCGGCAGTGGCCGGGGCGAGCCTGGGGCCTTCGTTCGCTCTGGTGATGCTGGGGGGCGGGTTGGCGTCCTGGATCGCTTCGCGCCGCTGGCCGGGCAACGAAGACGCACGGCTGCAGGCCACGATGGCTGGTATCGCCGGTGGTTTCGGCGGTGCGTTCACCTCCCCGCTGCTGGGCACCATCATGGTCAGCGAGCTCGGCCCCGTTCCGCGGGGGAAGTACATGCAGGCCGTCGTGCCGCAGCTCATCGCCGCGACTGTTGGCTTCGGGCTGTACTTTGCGGTGGTCGGGACCACGTTCCTGAACAGCTTCGCGATCCCGGTCGAGGACTTCTCCCCATCGCAGCTGCTGATCGGCGTCGTGCTCGGTGCCGCGTCCAGCCTGCTCATGATCACGTTCGTCGTCATCGTGAAGGTCGTCAACCTGGCCGCGGACAAGCTCACCCACCCGTACGTCCGCGGGATCGTGGGTGGCAGCCTCGTGGGTCTGATCGCCGTGGCACTACCGCTGACGGTGGGAGCCGGCAACGCCCAGCTGACGGCGGTCATCGACAACGCGGCCGCGATCAGCACCTGGCTGCTCGTAGCGGTGCTGGTCGGCAAGATGCTCGCCATGGCGCTAAGCCTGGCGACAGGCTTCATCGGTGGGAACGTGCTCCCCATGCTCTTCGTCGGCGGCACCGCCGGGGTCATCGCTCACCAGCTCTTCCCGAGCATCCCCTACGCGATCGCCGTCGGGTGCATGCTTTCGGCCGTTCCAGGTGCCACCATCCGCGCCCCCCTCGGGCTGACCGCGATCGCCGCGCTGTCCGTCGGCCTCGGCCCGGTCACCACCGCCCCTGTCGCCGCCGCCGTGGTCACCGCACACGTCGTCACAGCCGCTGTCGTGAGGCTCATCAAGACCCGAACCGCCGTCCCGGCCGTCCACGCATGAACGCTGCGCAGCCGGGTCTTTCATCCATCGTGGGCGATGCCTCCCGCCTCGCAGCCGCCGTAGCGTGAAATAGCCGTCAGCGCTGGGCTGCGCGGCGCGGACGAAAGGCTTGCCATGCCCAACGACAGACCTCTGCTGGACACCCTCGCGGCCATGACTGCGGCATCGGTCGACGCGTGCGACCTCGGGCCGCGCGAGCTCATGCTGGCCCGCATCGCGGCCCTGGCAGCATCAGATGCGCCACCGGCGTCGTACCTGGCCAACGCCGGGCCAGCGATGGACGTCGGGGTCACGCTCGAGGACGTCCAGGGCGTGCTGGTCGGGATCGCCCCCATCATCGGCACTGCCCGGTCCGTGACCGCAGCAAGCGCCGTAGCGCGGGCCTTCGGCTTCGCGATCCTCGCCCTCGAGGACGAGATCGAGGCAGAGATCGAGGCCGAACTCGCCTAGCGATGTCTAGCTAGGCCATCGGCACCGACCGGGAGTCGGGCGAACGAGCCCCGGTCCTCAGACGGGGGGCCGTACCAACGAGCGAGGGAGTGAAGATGCAGGGTCTGGACACATTCGCAGCGTTCGGGGCGACCTACGGGTCCGTCGAGGACGCCGAAGCCGACTACGACGCCGGAATCATCGACACCTTCGACGCCGCCGTCATCGCCAAGACCGACAAGGGCAAGGTCAAGATCGTCACGAAGCACGAGCAGCCTCTGCGCCAGGGGGCGTGAGTCGGTGGCGGACTCGGCCTGGCCACCGGCCTGTGCGTGGCGCTGTTCCCCGCGGTCGCCGTCGGCGCCGGTATCGCCTGGGGCACCGGCATCGGTGCCGGACTTGGTGCGCTCGCCGGGCATGCCGCCGGCGGCATGAGCCGCTCGGACCTGAAGGACCTGGGTGAGCCGCTGGACGCTGGGGAGGCGGCTGTCGTCGCGATCGCTGCGGTGGCGCTCGCGGACCGGGTCGCGGCGACGCTGGACGGGGCCGAGAAGGTGGAGCGCAAGGAGCTCAAGGCCGACGCCGACGCGGTCAAAGCAGACGTGGCCGACGCGACTACCGAGTAGACGCCGCAGGCGTAGGGACCGGGCATGACCGAGGACACCGCCCCCCGTTCGAGCGGAACAGCCGGGGGACTGACCCGGTTCCTACCCGTCGTTGCCTGGCTGCCGGAGTACCAGCGGTCGTGGCTGAAGAGTGATGTGATCGCGGGCCTGTCGGTGTGGGCTCTGATGGTGCCGACCTCGTTGGGCTACGCGACCCTCAGCGGCCTGCCCGTGCAGAACGGCCTCTACGCCGCCGCTGCCGGGCTGATCGTGTTCGCACTGTTCACCACGTCGCGTCAGGTGACCCAGGGCCCGAGCTCCTCGACGGCGCCGGTGCTCGGCGCGGCGGTGGTGTCGCTGGCGACGGCAGGGTCACCCGAGGCCGTGGCGGTGGCGGCTGCGGTGGTGCTCACCGCCGGCCTGTTGTTCGTGGTGATGGCCGTACTGAAGATGGGCTGGATCTCCCAATTCCTGTCTGCGGCCGTGCTGACGGGCTTCACCTTCGGTGTCGCGATCAATGTCGCCGCAGGCGAGCTGTTCAAGATCTCCGGCACCGACTCGACGGGGTCGAACACCTGGCAGAAGCTCGGGAACTGGCTGGCCAGCCTGGGCGAGGCGAACGGCACCACCATGGTTGTCGGAGGCCTGGCGATCGTGTTGCTTGTTCGGTCTCAAGCTGCTGGCCCCGAAGGTGCCGGCGGCACTGGTGGCGGTGGTGCTCGGAATCCTTGCCACGCGGGTGTTCGATCTCGGAGATGGCGGGGTCGAGCTCATCGCGGAAGTCCCCCAGCGGGCTACCGGCTCCGGTGATCCCGGACTCGAGATAACGTGGATAACCTCCCAACAGTGTTCGGCGCGGCCGTCGGCCTGCTGCTTATCGGGTTCTCCGTAACCACCGCAGCCGTGCGGCAGTACGCGACCAAGCACAACTACCGGGTGGACATCGACCAGGAGCTGCTCGCGCAGGGCACGTCGAACGTCGGCTCAAGTGTGTTCCAGGGCATCTTCGTCAACGGCAGCCTGTCGAATAGCCCGGTGAACGATGACGCGGGCGCGAAGTCTCAGGTGTCCAACCTCGCACAGTCCGTGTTCATCATCCTCACGCTGCTGTTCCTCGCGCCCCTGTTCTCCGACCTGCCCGAGGCCGTGCTGGCGCGATCATCATCGAGGCCGTCGTGATGGGCATGATGGACGTCGCTGAGATGAAGCGGCTGCTGCTGGTCAAGCCGTTCGAGTTCGCCGCAGCCCTAGCGGCCCTGCTCGGCGTGCTGACCTTCGGGATCCTGCCTGGAGTCTTCATCGGGGTCGGGCTCTCGATCCTCTGGCTGGTTGCGGTCTCGGCCCTGCCCTACATCCCGGAACTGGGCCGCAAGCCTGGCACGGACGCCTTCTTCGACCTGGACCAGCATCGCGGACTGCGAGACCTACCCCGGCCTGCACATTCTGCGCTTCGACGGCGGCCTCTTCTTCGTCAACGCCGACGCCCTGGCCGATCGCCTGCGACAGATTCGCGTTCAGTCGACCGACGAGCCTGCAGCGGAGTCATCCTCAGCATGGAGGGCGTCAACTTCATCGACACCGAAGGCGCCGACGTGCTCAAGGCGATCGCACGGGCCGGCACCGACCACGACATCGACCTGCACCTCGCACGAGCCAAGCCCCAAGTTGTGCAGGTACTCGAGCGCAGCGGCTTCTTCGACCTGGTCAGCCGCGACCACATCCACGACGACATCGAAGCCGCGGTCAGGCTTCACACGCAACGGCACCCCGCCCCATCCAACTCCTGAAGAGGCATGAGCACCGGCGACGCCAGACTCGACGGGCAGAGGGCTCCCGGCCGCGATCCGACCGGTTCGACCGGTTCCACGGCCCGACCGGAGGACACGTGTCGCCGCTGCCGGGTCCGTTCTGCCGTGCTCGACAGCCTGTGCGGCGCATGCTGGGTGGACGACCGGTCGGCCGAACGGCCACAGCCGCCCTCGTGAGTCCGCCGCCTTCTGCCGCTGCCCAAACACACGCATCGGCTCGCCGGCGCAGTCGGGGTCCGAAGCATGGGTCCGGTCACAGGGGCGGTGGCCAACTTGAGACAGCACCGAAGTCCCCGCCACCATCGAACTGACCTTGCTCCGTGACGCTACGACGACTGCCGTCCCGCACCACCTCGAGCGCTCACCACCGTCCCCTCCAGGCTGAGGTCCCGGGCTCCTGACACCCCCGACCGGGTCATCCCACCGGACCGCCGAGAGACAGCGACACTCGTCTTGCACCAGGGGTGCCCGCGGGGGTCGCCTCCGGCTGGCACAGCTGAGCCAGTGGGGCTGGCACGCCTCCTGGCCCGCCCGACGCCGGGCGCGTTGGCGTCACCAATGACCTCCCGCCTCCGGCATGATGCGGCCGCCCGGTGGCTGGCTGCCTCGTCCTCGATGACCGCGCCCATCACTGATGGCGGGACGCGCGACCTGGAGACAGCCTTTTCAGCCACCGAGACGGACGACCTGTATCGCCAGCTCGACCAGTCGCCGAGCACGTCGGACGAGTGGCTCGGCCTTCGTGGCGGACAGGAGGGCAGTGCCGTACTCGACGCCAGCCTTGGCGCTGATGCCGGCATGGATGGCACCGCCCGCGGCCGCGGTGAAGCGCTCGGCAACGAGGTTGTCCTCGGCGGAGGCGAGGTACTCCTGGGCCTTGCTGAGGAAGGCTTAGGCGGTGGTCGAGCCGCTCAGCCGGGGCCATCAGGCCGCACCGACCGTCGTGCGCGGCACCGAGCCGACGATCGCGACCCCGTCCCGGAGAATGCCGCTGACCACGGGCTCACCCGAGCGCGCCAGCTGCTGGAACTGGCTGGGCGTGAACACGAGGACGTCACAGCCATTACCCACGCTGGTACCCACGGCGTCTTGAAGGTCGGCGCGTCCGTCCCACTCGGGACCGGCGATGACGGCCAGGTCGATGTCACTTCCCTCCCTCGCCTCTCCTCGGGCCACCGACCCGAACACGATCACTGCCTCGACGTCGGAGCCCACTGACGTCTCGATGGCTGCCCTGAGCATGGCGATCGGATCGGCGAGTGCGCGCAGGTGGGGCACCGCCGCATGCCCGTCGTTGATGGTGTGGACCCCTGCCCGACCGATGGTCTGCGTGTCGACCAGTCCGAGCCGGGTAAGGGCCTTGAGAGCCTGCTGGACCGACCACAGGCTGTACTCGTCGCTGACCATGCCGTGCACCTGTCGACCGGTCAGCGGTGCGCCGGTACGCAGAAGCACGGACAGGACGGCCCCGCGGGCCCCTGGGATGAGTCCGCCAAAGGGTTCCCCAAACAACACCACACCACACTACCAGTCATATGACTGGCAACACAGTCATAGTCGCCGCGCGGGCACTGTCAGCCAGTGGCGGTGACGCCGAAGAGAGTGGCCCGGGCCAGGCGAGTGACGAGCGCGGGGTCGAGGTCCTCGCGGCCGCCCGCCATGGACTCCAACGCGTCCAGCGTCGTGCGTGCACCTCCGTGCGCCTGCGCAGCGCTGAGGCCGGAGCCGGCGCGGGTGCGCCAGCCGCGGTCGGCCAGCATCAGCGCCACCCCGGCGTCGAGGGCGGCACCGGACTCCCCGGCGGCCAGACCGAGCAGCGCGAACCACCCCGCCTCGGCCTCGAACCCCTTGCCCAGCGGAAGCCGGGCGAGCACCGAGGCGACGAGCTCACGGGGATGGCCTGCCACGGCGCGGGCGCGAGCGGTCGGGGTCAGGCTGCCTTTGGCCTTGCGCAGCAGCCCGACCTGTTGGGCGGTGGCACGCAGGTCGGCGACGGGCCAGGTGAGGTCCTCCCGGTTGGCCTTGCCGATCCACCACTGCGTCACCCCGGCGGCCTGCGCGATCTGCTCCACCAGTGCCGGCGGCAGGTAGCCGGCCGCGGTCAGCGTGGTCCCGCTGCCGACGGCATCGATCACCGCCAGCCAGGGCCGTGCGGCGCGGCCCACGTCGTGGTCGTCCAGATCGAGAGCGCTGCGCGAACCCAGACTGGAGAGCCAGGCGGTCGCCTGCCCCCACCCGGCACTCCGCAGAGACTGCACCAGGTCGGCCAGCGCCTCCGGGAGGCTGTGCCACGGCAGGTGCTCGCCCCTGGCCCACACCCGCATGGCCGCCGTCGCCTCGTCGGCGTCGAACGCGTCCGGGTCGTAGTCGACGGGAAGCCAGCCGTGGGCGTGCTCGGCGTCCTCGAACGGCTCGGGCACCTCGTTGGCGGGTGCCCCGGCACGCAGCCACGCCGAGACCTCATGGTGACCGTGCATGCCGCCGACGTCCTCCGGCGGGCACGCCCTCGCACCACCCAGACACGTGGGCTCGCGGCCCTCCGGTGTCAGCGGGTCGACCGACTCCAGCCTGACTCGGTGCTCCCAGCCGTCACCGAAGTCGTAGAGGTAGGTCAGCCGGTCCCCCGGGAGGCGCAGCACCTGGTCCAGCCGGACCCGGTCCTCGCGTGTCCCCTCGTCGCCCTCCTCCTGATCGAAGGCGGTGATGAAGTACGGCTGGCCGTAGGCATCCTCGTCGCCGGGCTGGAAGCGGTGCAGGTGCGAGTCCGTCCACCCCATCGCCGCCTGGAACAGCGTGTGCACCGCGTCCAACGTCAGATCACCCGGCACGGACAGTCGCCGCCAGATCCTCGGCTTCGACCCCCGCAGCTCGATGGTGAGGGTGAGCAGGCTCGGCTCGGCCGGCGGTGGCGCGAGGTCGATCTCGCGGTTGCGCCAATCGAGCTCGCTCAGCCCGAAACCGCGCCCCGACACGCTGCCGGTCGACAGACTGCCCAGCTGCTGCTCGAGGGCTGCGAGCTCCTCGCTGCTCAGGCTCGCCAGCCAGGCTCTGACGTCCGCAGGATCGGGCGGGACGCCGCGAGGCTCGGTCACCAAGCCAGTGAACCAGCCTTGATCTCCAGATGGAGCCCGGGGCGCCGGCAGCGTCGGCATGTTGCGGCCCCGTGCCGGGCACTAGGTCTGGTGTGAGGGTCTCGGTTGCCGCGGTCGTCGTGGAGATCGGCCGGGCCTGGGTGTCGGTGTTGGCGGTCGGTTCTGCGTACTGGCCATACGTGAAGACGATCACGACTGCGCCAGCGGGTGCGCGCGCACCACGACGCCTCCCTCGGGTGGGGGTGGTGGCCGGTGATGTCGCTGCACGTGCTGCACGCCGGGTCCGGCTACCGCTACCTGCTGCGCACCACCGCGGCAGGGGACGGCGCCAACCCGGCCGACGGGCCCGCGGGCGGGCTGGCCGGGCTGAACGATGGCCACGGCCTGCCCGACGGGCTGCCGGTGGACGAGACCACCCTCGGGCGGCTGTTCGGCCGCGGGCACGACCCGGTCACCGGCCTCCCGTTGGGTCGTGGGCTGGCGACCCGCCGCCTCCCGGACGGCTCGAGTCAGGTGGTGGGGGTGGCCGGGTTCGACCTGACCTTCACCGTCCCGAAGTCCGCGTCGGTGCTGTGGGCCCCTCGGCGACCCCCATATCCAAGAGCAGGTGGTGGCCGCGCATCACGCCACCATCGACGTCGTCCTCGGCTGGGCCGAACGCGAGATCGTCGTGACCCGCACCGGCCACGCCGGCGCCACCCCGCTGCGCACCCGGGGATTGGTTGCGGCACGGTTCGACCACTACGACTCCCGCGCCGGGGACCCGAACCTGCACTCCCACCTCGCCGTCGCCAACCGTGTCCAAGGTGAGGACGGCGTCTGGCGGGCGCTGGACGCCCGGCTGCTGCACGCCGCCGGGGTAGCGATGTCCGAGCTGTACGACACCCTCTATGCCGACGAGCTCACCCGACGGCTCGGGGTCACCTGGCAGCAGGTCGACCGGGGCCCGGGACGGAACCCGGGGTTCGAGATCGCCGGCATCGGCCCCGGCCTGATCGACGCCTTCTCCACCCGCTCCCACCACATCACCGCCCGCACCGACCAGCTCATCGCCGACTTCACGGAAACGCACGGCCGGGCACCGTCCGGGCCCGAGGTCACCCGGCTGCGGCAGACCGCCACCCTGGCCACCCGACCTCCCAAGACCCCCACCGCGCTACCCGAGCTGCGGTACCGGTGGCGACGGCAGGCCGTCGAGTGGACCGCGGACACCCCCGAGCAGCTCCTCGCCCCCGCACTCCCCCGCCCCGACGGCCCCGCAGACGAGGCGGGACCGGCTGTCGCCGTGGTGGAGAGGCCGGTACAGCTGAACCTGTTCAACCCGACCCAGGACGTGGGCCTCGGCCCGGTCGTGGGCACCGGCCCCGCACCGCGGCTGCACGCCCATGCCGACGTCACCCCGGAACAGGTGGACGGCTACGCGGCAGCAGCGGTGGCGGGAGTGGAGGCGCGGCGGTCGTCGTGGACGCCGCTGAACCTGATGGCCGAGACCGCGCGCGCCACCCGCGAGGTGCGCATGGCGTCGGTGATGGATCGGATGCTGCTGCTCGACCGCACCCGCGATGAGGCAACAGAAGGCCTGGTCGCGCTGCACGACCCGACCACCGTGCACCCCGCGCACGCGTGGCGCGCCAAGTGGACCAGCCCCGCGGTCCTGGACGCCGAGCAGGCGCTGCTGGCCGCCACCCACACCCCGGCGGTGGCCATCGAGGAAACGTTCGTCGCCCGTGTGCTCGACACCGCCGGCACCCCGATGGGTGACTACTACGGCCTGCCCGACCTGTCCGGCGAGCAGGCCGCGGCGGTCACCCACCTGGCCACCCAGCCGACCCGGCTACGTGTCCTGGAGGGCCCGGCCGGGTCCGGGAAGACCACCACCCTGCGGGCCCTGGCCGTGCTGTGGCAGGCCCGCGCCGGTCAGGGCAGCGTGATCGGGCTCGCCCCGTCCGCCTCAGCGGCCGCCACCCTGCAGGCCGCCCTGGGGGTGACATGCGAGAACACCGCCAAGTGGCTGCACGAGACCACCGGCCCGGCCGGGCAGCAGCGCGCCGCGCTGGCCGCCCAGCTGCTCACCGCCCCCGCGGGCCGCGCGGTCCGCGCGAGCGTGACGTGCTGCTCGACCAGGCCCACGCAGCGTGGGCCGCCGACATCGCCGCCGGCCGGCACGCGCTGCTCCTCGCCGCCGACACAGTCACCGTCACCGAGCTGAACGCCCGGGCCCGCACCCATCGCGTCGCCCATCGGCGAGGTCAGCGCCCGCGGCGTACCCCTGCGCGACGGCACCACCGCCGGTGTCGGCGACCACCTGGCCGCGCGCCTGAACAACCGCGTCGCTGACCGACAGCAGCGGCCGGTGGGTCCGCAACGGCGACCCACTCACCCTCACCGCCCTGCACCCCGACGGATCAGCCACCGCCACCCGCCGCGACACCCCCACCGGCCAGGACCCCGAAACCGTGCGGCTGCCCGCCGACTACCTCGCCGAGCACGTCGACCTCGGCTACGCGCTCACCGTCCATCGCGCCCAAGGCCTCACCGCCGACACCGCCCACCTCGTCCTGATCCCCAGGCACCACCCGCGAAGCCCTCTACGTCGGACTCACCCGCGGACGGGAGTCCAACGACGCCTGGATCACCACCACCCCCACCGGGACCGACGGGCACGACATCCCCGGACTGCACCGGCCCGCCCCCACCACCGCCGACGTCCTCCACCACGCCCTGACCACCAGCAGCACCGAGCCGTCGGCCACCGAACTCCTCGCCGAACTCACCCGACGCGCCGACATCCCCGAGGCCCGTCGTCCACAGATGAGCCCGGCGCCCGGCCCGGCGCGGCACACCGGCCCCACCCTGTCCCTGTGAGAGGAGCACCGACCGTGGAGACCAGCCCGCTGAGCGTCCCCGCGTCGACGGACGCCGTGATCCCGCTGCCGCGGTTACCGCACGACGACGGCTCCGACCAGCCGCGGATCCTGATCACCCTGCCCGAGACAGCCCGTATCCTCGGGGTCGGGCGCAGCACCGTGTCCCGGCTGGTCCGCCAGGGCGCGCTGGAGTGCGTGTCCATCGGGTCCCTGCGCCGGGTGCCGCTGCAGTCCGTGCACGACTTCGTCGACCAGCTGCGAGCCGACGCCGACGGGCACTGAGATGGCCAAGCGCCGGGCCCGGGCCAGCCGCGAGGGGTCGCTGTACTACGACCCGTCCGACGGGCGCTGGCACGGCTGGGTCGACATGGGCATCGGCATGGGCGGGCGCCGCGACCGCCGCCACGTGGCCTCCCGCTCCCAAGCCGACGTCGTCCGCAAGATGCGCGACCTCGCCGCCAAGCGCGACGTCGGTACCGTCCCCACCGCCGGACGCCAGCCCACCGTGGCCGACTGGCTGGCCTACTTCGTCGACACCATCGCCGCGCGCAAGGTCCGGCCCCGCACTCTGCAGTCCTACCGCTGGCTCGTCGACACCCACCTCGCCCCCCGCCTCGGGCACCACCGCCTCGACCGGCTCCAGCCCGAGCACGTCGAGACCGCCTACACCCACATGCTCGACAGCGGCCTCGCCCCCGCCACCGTGCTGCACGCCCACCGTGTGCTCTCCCGCGCCCTCAAGGTCGCCCTGCAACGCGGACGCATCGCCCGCAACGTGTGCACCCTGGTCGAGGCGCCCACGGTCCCCCACCAAGAAGTCCAGCCGCTCACGCGCAACGAAGCACGACGCATCCTCGACACCGCCGCGACCCGTCGCAACGCCGCCCGCTGGTCCGTCGCCCTCGCCCTCGGACTGCGCCAAGGCGAAGCACTCGGGCTGTCCTGGTCCGACGTCGACATCGACCGCGGCACCCTCCGGGTCCGCTACGCCCTGCAACGCCAGATCGCCCGCCACGGCTGCGGTGGCACCTGCGGCCGCAAACGAGGTGCGGACTGCCCCCAACGCATCGGCGGCGGCCTCGTACTCGTCGAACCGCAGTCCCGCACCAGCCGACGCACCATCGCCCTGCCCGACCAGCTCGTCGACGCGCTCACCGCCCCCGCGGCGCGCAGGACGCCGACCGCGTCCACGCCGGCACCACCTGGGTCGACACCGGGCTGGTCTTCACCCGGCCCGACGGGCGAGCCATCGACCCCAAGGACGACTACCAGACCTGGAAGGCCCTGCTCGCCGACGCCGGCGTGCGCGACGCCCGCCTCCACGACGCCCGCCACACCGCCGCCACCATCATGTTCACCCTGGGCGTGCCCGCCCGCGCCGTCATGCAGATCCTCGGGCACAGCCAGATCACCCTCACCCTCGGCACCTACAGCCACGTCGAACCCGAGCTCGCCAAGGAAGCTGCCCACCGCATCGGCCGCGCCCTGTGGGACTGATGGCACACAAAGTGGCACACAACCACTGAGCCAGCAGAACGGACCTCGGCATCGCCGCAGGTCAGAGGCCTGAAATCGGAGCCGCCTGTGGGAATCGAACCCACGACCTACGCATTACGAGTGCGTCGCTCTGGCCAACTGAGCTAAGGCGGCAGGACTTCTCAGTGTACGGGCTCAGCTGCCGCCCACAGGCACGTCCGCGCTCGGAGAGGACTCATACGACTGCCGCGGTCCACAGACCTCCTGCAAGGAGCAGGCACACCTGCCGCCGTCCTCCAGCTTCACAGTGACCTTCTCCGCAGGCACCTGGTGGCCGACCACCCGCCCGCGGCCATCGGGTGTGTCGACGGTTGCGCCCACGGCTGGCGCCTCGTCCTGGAAGCGCTGGTAGAGCGGGTGCTCATACTTCAGGCAGCACAGCAGCTTGCCGCAGGCCCCGGAGATACGCATCGGGTTGGACGGCAGGTCCTGGTCCTTGGCCATGCGGAGGCTCACCGGCTCGAAGTCCTTCAGGAACGTCGCGCAGCACAGGTCCCGTCCGCACGAGCCGATGCCACCCTGGACCCTGGCCTCGTCGCGCTGCGAGAGCTGGCGCAGGTCGATGCGGCACTTCAGGGTCGCGGCGAGGTCACGTACCAGGGCCCGGAAGTCCACTCGCTTGGGCGCCGTGAAGTAGATCGTCGTACGGTCGTCGCCGGCGAGCCAGTCCACCCCCACGACTTTCATCGGCAGCCCGTGCTCGCGGATGAGTCGTCGCGCAGCGACCCGAGCCTCCGCACGGCGCCGCCGGGAGTCGGCCTCACGCTCCAGGTCGGCCCCATCGGCCAGCCCCACCAGCTCGGGGAAGGCCTCGGCGGACACATCTGTCTCCTGGGGCGCCCACACACACTCGGCGACCTCGGGTCCGTCGTCGGTGGGGACCAGGACCTTGTCACCGACCCGGGGGCTGATCCCGCCCGGCTGGAAGTAGTAGAGCCTGCCGTACCGGGTGAAGCTCACCGCGCAGATCAAGCCCATACCGGCAGCCTAGATCAGGCGCGCATCGCCAGGGATCCCCGCTCAGGAGGGATACAGCGCCAGCATCATCGCTTCCAGAGCGATGCGAGGCTTGGCCTGCGCTGCCAGCGCCGCGCGCGTGTCCAGGACGGCGTGCAGCCTGCGCAGCGCAGTCTCGGAACCCCATCGCCTGGCTGCCGCCGCGCTGGCCTCGGCGTGGTCGGGGGCGTTCAGCCGCACCTCGGCTCCCGCCCCGAGGGCAAGCACATCCCGGTAGAAGCCGGCGAGGTCGGAGAGCATCAGGTCCAGTGCGTCGCGCTCGGTCCGCTTGGACTCCATCCGCTGGCGGTCCTCGACCTCGCGCAGCACGGCGGCGGAGGTACGGGCGCCACGCGCCGCCCCACCACGGCGACTCGCAGCGTCGGTCCCCAGCGCAGCAGCCCAGTCCGCCTTCTCCCGCGCGAAGTCCTCGGAAAGCAGCGCCACGGAATCGGCCGCCTCGGTCAGCCACAGCTCGGCAACCGCGAAACAGTCCTGCAGTGTCGCCAGGTCGGTCGCGGTCTGCAGGGCTCGCTGGCGCCGGGTCCGGCTGCTGTCGTCGGTGGCGAGCACCCGCGCGCGACCGATGTGCCCGCCCGAGACCTCGGCGGCCCACCTCGCCATGTCCTCCGCCACCGCGTACCTGTTCTCCAGGAGCTCGGCGACGGCGGCCACCGGGGGCGTCCCCAGCGCCAGCACCCGGCACCGCGAGCGGATGGTGACAGGTATGTCCTCCTCGTGCGTCGAGGGAGAACAGAGCAGGAACACCCCGCGTGGGGGCGGCTCCTCGACGACCTTGAGCAGGGCTGCGGCCGCTCCGGGCGTCATGCGGTCGGCGTCCTCCACCACCGCTACCCGCCAGCGGCCTGCCGGTGGCGCCTCAGCCATCCACGCCCGGATCGCCCTCGCCTCATCGACCTTGATGGACAGTCCGGCGGTAGCAAGTCCCCGTACCTCGGGGTGGGTTCCGGCGGCGACAGTGCGACAGTCCGAGCACTCCTCCCGGCCGCAGCCCCCGTCGGGACACTGCAGTGCGGCGGCGAAGGCCCAGGCGGCGGTCGAGCGACCAGACCCGGCCGGCCCCGTGAAGAGCCAGGCGTGGGTCATGGCTCCGGCGGGAGCGTTGCGCTCGCCGTGCGCGGCCCGCACCGCATGGCGCAGCGCCAGAGCAGCGCGGTCCTGGCTGACCAGATCGTCCAGTCGCAGCCGCGGCCTGACGTGCACGGAGTCGCCGCTCGACGGGGTCACCACTGTGGTCACCAGGTCAGCCTACGTGCCCAGCCTGGCCTCCACCGCTGCCCGGAGGTCCGCCGCCACCTCCGAAGCGGGACGGTCGGCATCCACCACCACGTAGCGGTCGGGGCGCTCTGCGGCGCGCTCCAGGAACACGCGCCGGACAGACTCGTGGAACTCCGCCGGCTCGCCCTCCATACGGTCCGACTCGCTGCGGGCCCGAGCGCGGGACAGCCCCACCCCGGGCGGCAGGTCGAGGACGAGGACCAGATCCGGTTCCAGCCCCGAGGTGGCCCACCGGGTCAGGGCGACGATGTCGTCGGAGGGAAGCCCCCGACCGCCGGCCTGGTATGCGACCGAGGAGTCGACGAATCGATCGCTGATGACCACAGCGCCCCGCGCCAGTGCGGGCCGGATGACACGAGCGCTGTGCTCGGCCCGGTCGGCGGCATACAGAAGTGCCTCGGTACGAGGGTCGGGGGCCTCGCCGTCCAGCAGCAGGGTGCGGATTCCCGCGCCCACCGTGGTGGCTCCGGGCTCACGGGTGGTGACGACTTCCCGACCGCTGCTCCTCAGCCAGTCGGCCAGAATGCCGGCCTGAGTGCTCTTGCCGGCCCCCTCCCCACCCTCCAGCACGATGAACAGCGCCCGTCCAGTCATGCGCGTCGCCCCTCCAGACTGCCCATCAGACGCAACGACAGCACCGCGATACCAGCGTTGACCAGGCCCGCCAGGAACGCCACCACGCGAGCCCCGTCCAGGGTCGCCTCGATCGGCCCGATGCTGACGACGTTTCCGGTCAGCGCGCCGACCGCGAACGGGACAGTCGCCAGTGTGAAGATGAGGATGATCCTGGTGGCCGAGAACACGAAGGCGAAGGTCCGGCCCCGTACCCAGTCCTCGACGTCCCGGCCGATGATCGTCAGTCCGAGCAGGAACGCCACCCCCGCGCCGAGCCCGATCAGTGCCACGAACACCAGGCCCACCGGGATCGCCGTCACGAAGGCGGTCGCCGACAGCATCACGCTCGACCAGGCCAGTCCGAACCCGAACAGCCGGGAAGCCGGCAAACGGCGCTCCAGCAGTGGGGCCACCACGACTCCCAGTCCGAGCCCGACGAACATGGCCCCGAACAGCAGTCCGTACGTGGCATCTGCGCCGCCCAGCGCAACCGCGAACTGCCGGCTCACCCCGATCAGGACGCCAGCAGCCGCAAAGGACCCGAGGATGCCGATGACAAGCCCCCGGACGAACCGGGTCCGAGCGATGAACGACCATCCCTCGCGCACCGAGCGGATCAGGCCGGGCGCGACCTCCCCGTCCTTGCTCTCGGCGCGACCGCTGATCTCGTGGATTCCGACCACGATCAGGGCCGAGACCCCGAAGGTCGCCGCGTTCAGCAGGATCGCCAGGTCAACGGGCTTCGCCGCGAAGAACGAGATGCTCTCGGCGAGCTGACTGCTCAAGCCGGCCAGCCCCGCGAAGGTGACGGCCGCGATCACCGGTGCCAGTCCGTACGCAGTGGCCAGCGAAAGCTGGTTGGCGGACTCGAGCTGACGGGGGGCGACCAGGTTGGGGACGGAGGCCTCCTTGGCCGGCATCCAGAACAGCGTCACGACCTCGACGAGGAATGAGACGACCAGGACCCAGACAAGCGTCTCGAACAGCGGGATCGAGGCGTACAGGGCGCAGCGCAGGACGTCGGAGACCACCATCGTCCGGCGGCGGTCGAAGCGGTCCGCGAACGCCCCCGCAAAGGGACCGAACAGCACTGCGGGGATGAGCCGCAGCACCAGCACGCCGCCCAGCGCGTAGTTCGCCGCCGCCCCCGTGCCCCCGGCGAGGTTGGCGGCCAGCGCGGTCATCGCGAGCAGGCCCAGCCAGTCCCCGACGCTGGACAGCGCCAGTGCTGCGTACAGCCGGCGGAAGGCCTTCACCCGGAGCACCGATAGCACGGACGTGCCAGGTGCGGGTCCCTCCGCGGCGGCCTCGCCCGCCGACACGATCACGGCCTCCTGAGTCTGCTCCTGTCCCAGGTCAGACTAGTCCGGCCGGTCCGGAACCATCCGAGGGGAGCCGCTAGGCCGAGGACTTCCTGGTGGTACGGCGCTTCGGCGCGGGTCCTTTGGCCCGCTTCTCCGCGATGAGCTCGACGGCGCGTTCCAGGGTCACGGTCTCAGGGTTGTCGGCCTTGCGCAGGGTGGCGTTGATCTCCCCGTCGGTGACATACGGGCCGAACCGGCCGGACTTCACCACCACCGGGCGACCGCTGCCGGGATCCTCGCCGAGCTCCCGCAGCGGCGCGGACGCGGCTCCTCTGCGTGCCTTGGGCTGGGCGAGCAGCGCAAGCGCCGCTTCGAGGGTGACGGTGAGGATCGCCTCCTCGGAGGGCAGAGAGCGGTACTCCGAGCCCTTGCGGACGTAGGGCCCGTACCGCCCGTTCGTCGCTGTGATCTCGCCGTCGTCGGCCGGGTCGGTTCCGACAGTACGGGGCAGCGACAGCAGCTCCAGGGCCTCCTGCAACGTCACGGTCTCGGGGCTCATGCTGCGGAACAGGCTGGCGGTCGGCGCCTTGGGAGCAGCGGGCTTCTTCGCGCCCTTGGCCTTCGTGGCAGCCTGCGCCGCCTCGGCCGCCGCCTGCTCCTCCTCCGCGCTCGCGCCGAGGGTCACGTACGGGCCGTACCGGCCGGACCTCACGACCACCGGCCGCCCGGTGCCGGGGTCCTCGCCGAGGACGCGCTCGCCTGGTGCGTTCAGCAGCTGCTCGACCTTCTCGCGGGTGAGCTCGTCGGGGGGCAGGTCCTCGGGGATGCTGGCCCGCGCGCCGTCCTCCCCGCGCTGCACGTACGGGCCGTACCGGCCGACCCGCACCACGACCGGGGTGCCGTCGGTGTCGGTGTGCAGCTGGATCGCGTTCACCCCCCGCGCGTCGATCTCGGCCAGCCGGGTCGCCACCAGCTCCTTCAACCCGAGCTCCCGCCCGGCCGGACCCGACCCGTCGGCGGGCTCCCCGCCGCTGGCGGGCTCGCCGGCGCCGTCGCCGAAGTAGAACCGGGTCAGCCACTCCACCGACTGCACATCACCGGAGGCGATCGCGTCGAGCTCGTTCTCCACATCCGCGGTGAACGTGTAGTCCACCAGCCGGGAGAAGTGCTGCTCCAGCAGCCCGACCACCGCGAACGCCGTCCAGGTCGGGACCAGCGCGGTGCCCTTCTTCCACACGTACCCGCGGTCCTGGATGGTCTGCAGGATCGACGCGTACGTCGACGGCCGACCGATCCCCAGCTCCTCCAGCTTCCGCACCAGCGTGGCTTCGGTGTACCGGGCCGGCGGCGTGGTCGCATGCCCCTCCGCCTGCAGCTCCCGCGCCGTCAGCGGCTGACCCTCGGCCAGGTTCGGCAGCCGACGCTCGGAGTCGTCGGTCTCCGCCCGCTCCCCCTCCGCCACCTCATCGGTGCTCTCCACATAGGCCCGCAGGAACCCCGGGAAGGAGATGGTCCGACCGCTCGCCGTGAACTGCGCCTGCTCACCGATCGCCGACTGCGCGTCGATCTTCACGCTGACGGTCTGCCCCTTCGCATCCGCCATCTGACAGGCCACCGTGCGCTGCCATACCAGCTCATACAGCCGCCGCTCGTCCTCCCCCACCTCAGCGGCCACGTCCGCGGGCGTACGGAACCGCTCCCCCGCCGGACGGATCGCCTCATGCGCCTCCTGCGCGTTCTTCACCTTCCGCGTGTAGGCCCGCGCCGCATCCGCCACGTACTCCGGCCCGTACAGCTCTCGCGCCGCCGCCCGCGCCGCCGCCACCGCAACCTCCGACAGATGCACCGAGTCGGTCCGCATGTAGGTGATGTAGCCGTTCTCGTACAGCCGCTGCGCGGTCCGCATCGTCCGCTCCGCCGAGAACCGCAGCTTGCGGCCCGCCTCCTGCTGCAACGTCGAGGTCATGAACGGCGGATACGGCTTACGGGTGTACGGCTTGCGCTCCACCGAGCTCACCCGACCGGCCGCACCGTCCAGCCGGCCCGCCAGCGCCCCCGCCGTCTCCCCGTCCAGCACCAGCACACCGCCCGCGCCGCCCGCGCCCTCCCGCGACGCCTTCACCCGGCCCGTCTCGGCGTCGAAATCACCGCTGCGCGCCACCCGCCGACCGTCCAGCACCGCCAGCGACGCCCGCAGCCCCTCCGGATCACCCGGCCGGACCTCAGCGGGGTCCAGCGCGAACTGCGCCGACAGCGACCAGTACTCCGCCGCCACGAACCGCCGCCGCGCCCGCTCCCGATCCACCACCAGCCGCGTCGCCACCGACTGCACCCGGCCCGCCGACAACCGAGGCTGCACCTTCTTCCACAGCACCGGCGACACCTCATACCCGTACAGCCGGTCCAAGATCCGACGGGTCTCCTGCGCCTTCACCAGATCCCGGTCCAGCTCCCGCGGATTCGCCACCGCCTCCGCGATCGCCGACGGCGTGATCTCATGGAACACCATCCGACGCACCGGAACCTTCGGATTCAGCAGCTCCAGCACATGCCAGGCGATCGCCTCCCCCTCCCGGTCCTCATCCGTCGCCAGCAGCAGCTCGTCAGACTCCTTCACCAGCTTGCGCAGCTTCGCCACCTGCTGCTTACGGTCCTTCGACACCACATACAACGGCTCGAACCCGTTCTCCACATCCACCCCGAGCCGCGTCCACTTCTGATCACGCAGCTTCGCCGGCACATCCTCAGCACCCCGCGGCAGATCCCTCACATGACCGATGCTCGGCTCCACCACGAAACCCGGACCAAGCAGCCGGCTGATCGTGCGCGCCTTCGCCGGCGACTCCACCACGACCAGACGCCGACCGGACGCTGCTGCTGTTTCCTCGGGCAAGACCTTCTCCGTAGCTCAGGACGACAGGGCCGCGGGCACCGCGGCGCACCCACCACTATGCGCCATCCGGCGGGTCGGCACGACGAACCAGGGTGCCGATGCAGTCAAGCTCGCGCCAGCCGGCTCGTCCCCGGGCGCTGACAAAGCGTGAGGGGCGGGCCCGCGGGCCCGCCCCTCACAATCGAGTTCGTACTGGTTAGCCGGGTCAGTCCCGAGAACCGGTCTGGACCGGTACGGCGTCGCCCTCACTGGCCATCGGTGCTTCCTCGCGCTTGTGGTAGACCACGGCGCCGACCAGCAGCACGACGGCGCCGATGCCGATGCCGTACCGCAGGAAGGGACTCATGTCGCCGAACTGGGCCTGGACCACGGCCGGCGCCACGAGCAGGGCCACCAGGTTCATGACCTTCATCAACGGGTTGATGGCTGGGCCGGCGGTGTCCTTGAACGGGTCACCCACGGTGTCGCCGACAACCGTTGCCGCGTGGGCCTCGGTGCCCTTGCCGCCGAAGTTGCCGTCCTCGACGAACTTCTTCGCGTTGTCCCACGCGCCGCCGGAGTTGGCCAGGAAGACCGCCATGAGCACGCCCGCCGCGATGACGCCTGCCAGGTAGGAGCCCAGCACCGAGTAGCCGAGCAGGAACCCGGTGGCCACCGGCGCCAACAGGGCCAGCAGTCCCGGCGTCGCGAGCTCGCGCAGCGAGTCGCGCGTGCAGATGTCGACCACCCGCTGGTAGTTCGGGCGGGTGCCCTGGTTCGTTCCGGGCCGGTAGTCCATGATTCCCGGCGTGTTGCGGAACTGGTCGCGCACCTCGAAGACGACACGTCCGGCGGCACGACCCACGGCGTTGATCGCGAGTGCCGAGAACAGGAACACCACAGCGGCGCCGAGGATGAGACCCACCAGGTTCTGAGGCTCGTCCACGGACAGCGAGAAGACGTCCGGAAGCTCGCCCGCATCGACCAGTGCCACGGTGACGGTTTCCTTGAAGGACCCGAAGAGAGCCGTCGCGGCGAGAACGGCGGTCGCGATGGCGATGCCCTTCGTGATCGCCTTCGTGGTGTTGCCGACCGCGTCCAGCGAGTTGAGGACCTCGGCGCCCTCGCCGTGCACGTCGCCGGACATCTCGGCGATGCCCTGCGCGTTGTCGCTGATGGGACCGAAGGTGTCCATCGCCACGATCACACCGACCGTGGTCAGCAGACCGGTTCCGGCGAGTGCCACCGCGAACAGGCTGAGGGTCACGACACCACCGCCGAGCAGGTAGGCGAGGTAGACCGCGCCGGCGATGACCAGTGCCGAGTACACCGCCGACTCCAGACCGACGCTGATGCCCGAGAGCACCACGGTGGCCGGGCCGGTGAGGGAGGACCGGGCGACCTCGGTGACTGGACGCCGGTTGGTCTCGGTGAAGTACCCGGTCAGGATCTGGATCAGAGCCGCGAGCGCCAGGCCGATCAGGACGGCTGCCGTGGCTACCAGGCGGGGGTCGCCCTCCAGCTCGGCGATCTCCGCGGCCACTCCCTCCAGCTCGGCGAACGTTCCGGGCAGGTAGAGCCAGGCGGCCACGGCCACCAGGACTGCGGAGATCAGCGCCGAGAAGAAGAAGCCGCGGTTGATCGCGGCCATGCCGCTGGAGTCCGAGGGTCGCGGCGAGATCGAGATGATGCCGATGATGGCCGTGAGCACTCCGAGGGCCGGAACGATCAGCGGGAAGACGAGGCCCGCGGAACCGAACGCCACCTGACCCAGAATCAGTGCGGCAACGAGCATCACCGCGTACGACTCGAACAGGTCGGCGGCCATACCGGCGCAGTCTCCGACGTTGTCCCCCACGTTGTCGGCGATGGTGGCCGCATTTCGGGGGTCGTCCTCGGGGATACCCGCTTCCACCTTGCCGACCAGGTCAGCCCCCACGTCGGCGGCCTTGGTGAAGATGCCTCCGCCGACACGCATGAACATCGCCAGCAGCGCGGCACCGAGGCCGAAGCCCTCCAGCACGGTCGGGGCATCGGCGTCGAAGATGAGCAGCACCGTGGACGCCCCGAGCAGGCCCAGGCCGACGGTCACCATGCCGACCACCCCGCCGGAACGGACCGCCAGGCGCATCGCGGGCTTCTCGCCCCCGGCCTGCGCCGCGGCGGCGACCCGGGTGTTCGCCCGAGTAGCCAGAGTCATGCCGATGAGGCCCACGAGGGCGGAGAAGGCCGCCCCGAGAATGAAGTAGACCGAACGCCCGACTCGGATCCCCATGTCGTCAGCCGGCAGCACCAACAGCACGAAGAAGATGAGGACCACGAACAGGCTCAGGGTCCGGAACTGCCGGGTGAGGAAGGCGTTCGCGCCCTCCTGGACCGCCTGGCCGATGTCCTTCATCCGGCTGGTGCCCGGATCCGCGGATAGGACCTCTCGCGAGAACACGTAGGCAACGATGAGGGCGACAAGGGCGACACCCGCTACTAGCCAGACGAACGTGATATCGCCACTGGCTACTGCGGCGTCCCCCCCTTCAGCCACGAGCAACCGGGGCATGCAACCTCCTGTGGGAGTAGCTTTTTCGGGCCGGCCAACCCCAGGCCGGTCCGCGCAGGTCTAGACGAGGATGATCGTCTGGATGCCCATACAGTACGGAAACTGACGCGTCGACATGGGCCGTTCAGGCCCACTGACAGCCATGTGTGACCCAGTCGAGGCCCTCAGGCCGGACCGCCGCGCCTGTCCCGAGGACGGTGTCTCGAAGCGCCGTGGGGAGTCCGTGTCACCGAGCGACCGCGGCGTCGACGGAGTCGTAGATGTCGAAGACCTTGGTCAGGCCGGTGATCCGGAAGATCTTGAGAATGCGGTCCTGACCACAGACCAGGGAGAGGTGCCCGCCGTGTACGCGCACCCGCTTCAGGCCCCCGACCAGGACGCCGAGACCGGTCGAGTCAAGGAACCCGACATCTTGGAGATCCACGACGATCTCGTACTGCTCGTCGGACACAAGCTGGATGAGAGCCTCACGCAGCTTCGGCGCACTGGCGACGTCAACCTCGCCGTCGACGTCGAGCACGGCGACGGTCCCCACCCGGTGCACGGAGAGACCCAGGTTCTCCAGTTCCTTCTCAGCGTGCATACCAGTCCCCCGTCGTACGACTCACGTCCGGCGGCCACAAACGCACGGCCACGCTTGTCAGAGGAGCATGCCACATTTGACGCGTGACAGTCGCCACCACGACCACAGGTGAGTCGCATTGCGGCCGAATTGTTCCCGATGCCGACCATCAGGCACTCAGTGCGGCCGTGCGCGAGGCAGCCCGTCAACGGGACGCCGCGCTGAGCACCGTGACGCTGCCCGCCAGCCAGGGCCGGACGGTGCCGTGGCCGGACTGGGTCCCGGCCGCGGTGAGCGAGGCATACCGGCACAGGGGTGTCACCCTGCCCTGGGCACACCAGGAGCGCGCGGCGTCCCTGCTGGACGGCGGGCGGGACGTCGTGATGGCCACCGGAACCGGGTCCGGCAAGAGTCTCGGCTATCAGCTTCCCCTGCTGGCTCGGCTGCTGTCGGACCCGAGAGCGACAGCCCTGTACCTCGCGCCGACCAAGGCACTCGCCCACGACCAGATGCGTGTGCTGCGTGAGCTCGGGATGGTCGGACCCTCCGACGCGTGCGTGGTCGACGGGGACACACCCGCGGACCTGCGGGCCTGGGCACGCAGTCATGCCCGCCTCGTACTGACCAACCCGGACATGCTGCATGCCTCACTGCTGCCCGGCCACCAGCGGTGGGCCCGCTTCCTCAGCAGGCTCACGCTGGTGGTGGTCGACGAGTGCCACCACTACAGAGGCGTCTTCGGCTCCCACGTGGCACTGGTGCTGCGCCGGACCCTCCGGCTTGCCCGGGCACTCGGAGCCGAGCCGGTGTTCGCTCACGCTTCCGCGACCGTGGCAGACCCGGGCCGCACGGCGCGTGAGCTGACCGGCCGGACTGCTGCCGTCGTGGATGCCGACGCCAGCCCGCGACCCCGGATGGATCTGGCGGTCTGGATCCCCGCCGCCGGCGTCTCGGCCCGCGCCGAGACCGCCTGGCTGCTCGCCCGCCTGGTCTCCCTGAGGGCCCGCACCCTGGCGTTCGTGCGGTCCCGGGCCGGTGCCGAGCACGTTGCCCGCGAGGCGAGCGCGACTCTGGCCCGCAGGTCCGACCCGGCCGCGCGGGCGATCGCGCCCTACCGAGCCGGCCTGCTGCCCGAGCAGCGGCGCAGTGTGGAGGCAGCGCTCCTGAGCGGGACCCTCCTCGGTGTGGCCAGCACGAACGCCCTCGAGCTGGGGATCGACATCAGCGGGCTCGATGCGGTCGTCATGGAGGGCTACCCGGGAAGCGTGACCTCCCTGAGGCAACAGATGGGACGGGCGGGCCGCGGCGGTCATGCGGGCCTCGCCGTGATGATCGCGCGCGAAGACCCCTTGGACCGCTTTCTGGCAGCCGACCCTCAGCTGCTGCTCGGGCGACCTGTCGAGGACGTGGTGACGAACCGGTCCAACCGATACGTGCTGACGCCGCACCTGCTTGCCGCCGTAGCCGAGCGGCCCTGGACGGAGCCGGACCACGGGTCGCTGGGGTCGGAAGAGGCAGAGCTGGGGAGCCTCGAGGACCTTGCCGATCGTCGCCTTGTCCGGCGTCGCCCGGCAGGCTGGTACCGCACCCCCCGACCCGTCTCCCCCGTGGGCTTGCGCGCCGCCGACGGTCTCGAGGTAGCCATCGTCGAGGCCGCATCCGGCCAGGTGCTCGGTACGGTCGGACGCCATGCCGCGGGGCGTTCCGCTCACCCGGGGGCCGTCTTCCTACAAGGGGGTGTCACGCTCATCGTCGAGGACCTCGACCTCGACGCAGGCGTCGCACTGGTACGCAGGGAAGACCCTGGCTGGACCACCCAGCCGCGGATCACCTCCCATGTCGAGCTGGGCGCGACACAGCGCACACAGCTACCCCAGAGCTCCGACCAGCCCTCCGACCGGGCCCCGCACGAGGCCTCGCGCGCCATGCACGCGGCCCCCGAGGGCGTGAGACTCGGGTACGGCCCGGTGACGGTCAGGTCTCAGGTGGTCGGGTTCCTGCGCCGCAGCAGCAAGGACGGCTCCGTCATCGACGAACAACCCCTGACCATGCCGGAGCAGCTCTTCGCCACCACCGCAGTGTGGTGGGCCCTTGCAGACGTCGGGTCGTGGGCTCAAACAGTCGACCCTTCCCAGCTCCCGGGCGCGCTTCATGCCGCCGAGCACGCGAGCATCGGCATCCTGCCATTGCTCGCCTCGTGCGATCGACGGGACATCGGCGGCCTTTCCACTGCGCTGCACGAGCAGACGGGACTGCCCACGGTCTTCGTCTACGACGGTGTCCCAGGAGGAGTAGGCATCGCCGAACGCGGCTTCGAGACGGCTGTTCGATGGCTCTCCATGACTCGCGACGTCATCGCTGCCTGCCCCTGCAGCGACGGCTGTCCCGGCTGTGTCCAGTCGCCCAAGTGCGGAAACGGAAACAGCCCGCTGTCGAAGCCGGGGGCAGTCGCAGTCCTCTCGGGAGTCATCACCAGCCTCGGCCGGCCCTGACCCGGCCTAGTGGGCCTAGTCGTGGCCGAGCCGACGCCGAGTGCCCGTCCTGCCCAGGACCGGGCCTCCGCCCGGCGGCCCTGGACCACGGTGGGAGCCGAGACCGAGACCCCAGCTCGGCCCGGTTCCAGGGAGCACTCCTCAAGCCGCGTCCGCATTCGCTCGGCGACCGTCCGTGCCCGGCCACAGGGGTCTGGGTCGCCGTAGGTCAGCGCCAGGGCCGCCGCCAGCGCCCCCAGATCCGCCGCGGCATCAACTCGGTGTCGCACCGTGACTACCGAGGCCAGTCCGATGACCGGCAGTGAGAAGGCAACCACGCCCAGGGCGAGCAGCAGAACGAGGACCGACGCGGACCCACGCTGCATCCCGTGCCGAGCCCGTCGGCTCATCCCGCGGCCCCCGCGACGACATCCGGCAGACCGTCCGGCTCTCGAAGGGCCACCGCGGTGGCCGACAGGACGTCCACTTCGGCGACGTCGCCCGGAGCCCTCAGCCGAAGACGGACGCTGGCGACAACGAAGTCGCCGTCCCGCGTCGTCGACCAGATGGCACCGGGCGGTCCCAGCCGGTCGGCGAGGCGCCCCAGCGTCGTGGCGTCCTCCCCGCGCGCGGCCGCGCGAGCCAGCTCGCGCGCCGCATCGACACAGCGGACCTGCGCTGTCAGAGCGACGATGCTGAACAGGCAGAACACCCAGAGCATGACCATCACCGGTAGTGCGATCGCGTACTCGGCCGTCACGAAGCCCCTCTCACCGGGGGGCGGCGGTGGGCCTGCACGACCCGCCGCCGGCCCACTCCGGAAGGTTCGTCGAACGACCACGTCAGAAGGTCACGGACAGCGCGCGCTCGATGACACCCGACAGCGCGCTACTGACCGGAGCGCTCGTGACGACTTTGTAGAGCAACCCGGCGAAGCCGACAGCGGCCACAGTCCCGACTGCGTACTCAGCTGTGGTCATGCCGGCGTCGGCCGTGGCCCGGCCGCGGAGCCACCCCGCGGGCGACACGGACTCAGGGTCGGCGCCCTCGACGTGGGCAGTCTCCGGGCCCCGTTCCCCCTCCTGACGGGCGTGGCCCACATGCGATGGAATCACTGCTGGTCTCCCTTCTCGCCGAACGACGGGGCCAGACTGACTCGGTCTAGCCGCGAACCCCACCACCGCGATCCGGTCTGGGGACGGCGGGCCGAAACTCCCTCCACAGGGGTTCCGGCACGACGGGGCCTCACGCCAGGTCAGGCAGACTGCCCAGGAAGGCAAGGACGAGCGGAGCCACGGACACCAGGACGAACGCGGGCAGCAGACAGCAGCCCAGCGGCAGCACGGTCAGCGCTGCTGTGCGCTGGCAGCGCTGCTGGAGGCGCTCCCGGCGGGCTTCTCGCAAATCCGACGACAGAGACCGCAGCTGAGCCGCCAGACGCGTGCCGTGGAACTGGCCTCGCCGGACAACGCTCGCGGTCGTCTCCCACGCCGCCGCCACCTCCTCGCCCGTGCGACGTGCGAGGGCACCCGCAGACCCAGCCGGACCGACCGACCCGAAGAGGAGCTCGTGGGCCAGCGACTGGAGCAGTGCTCCCGCGGGACCGGGCTCGCTCTGGGCTGCGAGCAAGAGCGCGTCGGGCACGGACGCTCCAGCCTCCAGGCACACCGCCGCGCGCTGCAGGGCGAGGGAAAGGCCATGCTCCACTCCGTGGACGTCTTCCACGCCCGCACGCGCAGCCCCGCTGAGAGCCCCACCCTCGTCCGCGCCGGAGTACTGCGGAGCGGACAACGCCCGCTGCAGGCGCGCGTACGCCGCGCGCTGTCTGGGCGTGCGAGGTGGTCGGAGTAGGCGAGGGAGGCGAGGTGGGAGAGGTGGGCGAGGTGGGAGAGGTGCGCGCCGTCGCGGGCGCCGCACGCGCCCGCTAGCGTTCCAGCGGGGCACGGCGGGCACGGCGGATCAACCAGGCGAGCCACCACACTCCGGCGGCGTAGCAGATCAGGCCAGCTGACACACAGACCGCGGTAGCGCCGCCTGTGACATCCACGTGTGGGAACAGGCCCCGTCCGATCAGAAGCCCCAGCACGGGAAGCACGCCCAGCAGAAGTGCCGCAGCTCTCATTCCAGACACGGCAGTGTCCAGGGCACGAGATAGGCGCACCTCCTCCCGCAGGTCCTCAGCGAGCGTCTGGGTCATCTCGGCCAAAGATCCACCCACCCGGTCGCTCACCGTCACGCTGGCGCCCACCCGGCGGCACAGCTCGCTGACCCGGTCGTCGGATCCCTCGACAGCGAGTTCGGCGGCGACGTCCGGGAGGGACTCACCCCCGCGCAGCGCGAGGCGCAGCCGCTCCGCGAGTGCCGGGGAGGCAGCATCAGCGCAGCACACCATCGCAGCCTGAGGCGTGGCTCCGGACCGCATCGACTCGGCGAGCAGGGCCACGGCTGCTGCGTCGGTCGCCGTTCCCATCGTCCGGCGTCGCCAGCTCACCTCCCATGCCCCGGCTCGCAGCAGGGCGAACAGCAGCGACAGCACGGAGGCCGTACGGAACCCTCTCAGTGGGTCCCCCCACCCCGCTCCGACCACCATGGCGGCGAGCGCGGCGGCCGCCAGCAGTCGCCCGCGCTCAGGCACGCCAGACCGCCGACATCTCAGGTCCAGCTCCGCCGGATCGCAGCCGAGAGATCTCCACAACCCTGCGCCGACCCTGATCACCCCTGGCGATGTGGACCACGACATCGACCGAGGAGGACACCAGGCGATCGACCGAGTCGGGCGACAAGCCGGCCAGGGCGCCCAGGGCGAGAAACCTGCTCGGAGCCTCAGAAGCACTTGCGCAGTGGAGTGTGAGCGCACCGCTGTGCCCGGTGTTCATCGCCGCCAGGAGATCCAGGACCTCGGCGCCTCTGGCCTCGCCCAGCACGAGACGGTCCGGACGCATCCGCAGGGCCTGCCGAACCAGTTCCCGGAGGGTGATCCCGCCGCTGCCTTCCACATTGGCAGCGCGGGTGGACAGCCCGACCACGTGCACATGATCAGGTGCCAGCTCCGGGGCCTCCTCGATCAGCACCATCCGCTCGGTCTCCGGAACGAGGGCGAGCATGGCCTGCAGCAGCGTCGTCTTGCCGGCTCCGGTTGCCCCCGTGACGACGAAGGACGCTGCGCCTGCCACCACGTCCCGCAGCACGTGAGCCGCCTCCTCGGTCACCGTCTGGTCGGAGACCAGCATCTCCAGGCTCCGGGGGCGGGTCGAGTGGATACGCAGCGACAGGCAGGTCCCGGGTGAGGAGAGCGGTGGCAGGACCGCGTGCACTCGGACGTTTCCGTCCACCAGGGCGTCCGCCCACGGCTGGCTGTCGTCGAGTCTCCGTCCGGAGCCGGACACCAGGGACTGGGCGAGTCGGCGCAGCTCCAGCTCGTCCCCGATCCTCAGATGAGTGCGCTGCAGCCCGTTGCCCGAGTCCACCCATACCTCGTTAGGCCCGTTGACCAGCACATCGCTGACGTCGGGATCTCTCACAAGTGACTCGAGGACACCGAAGCGGCTCTGAGCGCGCCGCGAATGGGGCCCGCCTCGGGCGTGCCGGGATTCTGGTCTGGGCGTAGGCCACCGCTGCGCCCCCGAGCGGCGATCGGGAGCCGGTGCAGACGCCCACGGGCTCACGCGGCCGCCGAGTCGCCGAAGGCGGCCCGGCGCAGCAGTGTCTCGACGACACCGGCCATCGAGCCGGTGCGGACCACCTCCGCGAGCCTCCCATCCTCGATCGCGACGGTGACCTCGCGCTGAGACCGCAGCTGCGCCGTGAGGGGGATGCCGAGGATGTCGCCGATGTCGCGAGGGCGAAGCCCGACCCGCCCCTGTGTCCGCACCACGAGATCACGGGGAATGGCGCGGTCCCGCAGCCAGGACGCCGGTCCGTTCGCGGCGGCGGTCGCCCGGACATCAGCACCGCAGACCAGGACTGCGGCGTCCGCCCGACTCACCCACTCCGGGTACCGCGGGGCGCCCGGGCAGTCCACCACGACCAGGTCGAATGCGGCGCGCGCCTTCGCGATCACCTCGTCCTCATCCGGTTGGTGAAGAGGCGAAGCCGGGGGACGCTGATGACTCAGCACGCTCAAGCCACCCGCTTGCGGCAGTATCGACAGCAGGTCATCGGGTCGCAGCTGAGGAGCCATGGACGCGACCTCCAGCCACCGAGCGCCCGGCGTGGAGTCCGCACTCACCAGCAGGTCCGCCCCGCCACCGAGGGGATCTGCGTCCACCAGCAGGCACCGCATGCCACGACCCGCAGCGACAAGACCCAGCGCGGCGCTCAGCACGCTCGCCCCCGCACCACCGTGGCCGGGCACGACGGCCAGCACCAAACCGTCATCCGCGATCCCACCGCTGGTGATGTCCGCGTCCTCGGGGTCGCCGCACCGCCCGGCCATGAAGGCGCTGCGCAGCCATCCCCGCCCCGCGGGCAGGACCACGACCTGGTCCGCCTGCCAGACGCGCGCGGTACGCCAGACCTGTTCCGACGGCGGGTCCCCGCTGTCACCCAGACTCACCACGACGGTGCGGGCGCACACGTGATCGGCCCCTGCCAGGTCCCCAGCATCCGGGCCCACCAGCAGAAGGCGCCCCAGGTGTCCGGTATCGGGGGTGAGCGCGCTGATCGAGGTGGTGACGGAGACCGAGACGCCGGCTTCCGCCGCAACCTCGAGCACCGCGTCAACGAGGTCGTCCCTGCTGGTCACCAGAGTGGCGGTGGGAGGTTGTTGGCTGTCCATTTCGATCCCCTTCGTCGGCATGCCGCCAGCCTCGGTCCTGCACTTGCTGAGCACCCGAGAGGTGGCCGAATCTGTGGATACAACCGGGGAACTCTCTCCACAGGCGGCGATGCGTCGAAGACGTCCATGGCCCGGACAAGGATGACCTCAGTGAAAGGGTCCGGACAGACGACGACCCCCGTCGGGGGGGGACGGGGGCCGTCTCCACAGTTCGACTCCGGGGGGGAGAGTCGAACCAGGATGCACACGAAAGGTGCGCTGCACTCAGCGTACCGATCATGCTGGATAACGTCTACAGGGACGACAGTGGGTTCGTCAATGGGGACGGTACGTTTTGTCACAATCCCGTGACCTTTGGCCGGACGTCCGATCAGCTGTCCCTTCGCAAGATCACGTACTCTCTCGACTGTGTCCGGAGCAGCGTTCTTCGACCTCGACAAGACCCTGCTGTCCTCATCGGTGTCGATCGCGTTCAGCACCACGCTGGTGCAGGCAGGCCTCCTGCCCACCAAGGAGCTGGCGAAGGGAGCTGTCGCCGGAGCCCTCTACCACAGGTTCGGTGCCTCCTCCGACGCCATCGTGAGGGCCAAGGACTCCGTCGCGGCACTTATTCGAGGGACGGAGGTCGAGCGCTTCGAGCGACTCATCGAGGAGAACTTCGACAAGGTCATCCCGCCGCTGGTCTACGAGGAGGGTCGGCAGCTGATCGCCGGGCACCACGCTGCGGGGCGGCCGGTCGTAATCGCATCCTCCAGCGGCGAAGAAGCCGTGGAGCTCGTCGGAGAGCTGCTCGGGGCCGATCATGTGATCGCAACTCGTTCGGAACGCTCCGACGGGCGCTACACGGGTGAGATTCCGTTCTTCGCCTTCGCGGAGGTCAAGGCTCAGGCGCTCGCCGAGCTCGCCCGCGAGCAGGGCTGGGACCTGGCCGAGTGCTACGCCTACAGCGACTCCCGCACCGACCTCCCGATGCTGGAGCTCGTGGGGCATCCGTTCGCCGTGAACCCGGACCGCGGGCTGCGACAGGTGGCCGAGGCGCGTGGCTGGCCGATCCTGACATTCCGGCGCGCGCGTCGCCACAGCGTCGCCCATGACTTGCCGGGGCAGGCGGCGCGGACAGCACGGGGCGTCGCCGCCGGCGCCGCCGGCGGACTGGGCACGGCCGCTGCGCGCACCGTGGGGGGTCTGCGTGGTCCGGCTGATCGCGTGCGTCGCACCCTGCTGCCCGGGTCCGCGACTCGCCCCGACAGCACGGATCGTGATCCGGTATCGGCTACCGAGGAACCGGACGCCCCCGCCGCCGGCGACTAGTGGGCCGCTGCCTGCCTGCCTGCCTGCCTGCCCGGCTATCCCCGCTGAATCGACTCGCAGATCGCGGTCGCCTCACGCGCCCCCAGCGACACCGCCTCGCAGCAGTGGAGCAACCAGGCCGCCACGCCCTCGGGGGACCCTTCCGCAAAGCCACGCGCCCGTAGTCGGTACGTCTGCGCACCCCCCGCCTCGAGGTGTCCCAGCTCGGGGATGACCAGACTCTTCGGGTCCAGCCCGCGGGCCACCAGAGTCAGCCGCTCGGCGGCTCGCGCGACCAGGCCGGTGCCCTGCGGAAAGGGCTGCAGCGCCATGATCTCGCCGTGCACCACGGCACCGACGACTACCGCCGGGACCTTCGTCGACCGTCGCCCGTCCGGTCCGACCAGCACTTCCGCGAGCTGGTCCAGGCGGGCGGACACCTGCCCGGCGGCGATGGGGCGGCCCAGCTCGAGGGGGTCGCCGACCAGATCGCGGGCCGCCAGCAGATGCATGCGCGCGAGCGCCTGGCGCGGGGCGAGCTGCCAGGTCTCGACGAGACTGCCCACCTCGCCGGTCACACGCAGGGCACCGGTGAGAACGGGGTCCTCGACCCGTCCTGCCCGTACGTCGGCGAGGCTGACGCCGCGCCCCTCGAGCTCCGCAGAAGCGCGGGCACCCCGCATCGCCGACTCCGCACTCACCCGGGCACTCGCGTGCCGGAGTACGCGGTGCGACAGCAGCCGGTCCACGCTTTCCCGCGCGGCATCCACCGCACCAGAGACACCAGGGAGGTCGAGGAGCGGGGCGAGCGGATCCGTGGCCACCACTCGAGGCTAGGAGGATTCTTGGTCTCCGGCCGACAACACAATAGGTTGTGCCGCAGCAAGATTCGTCACCCGAGTCAGGAGTCCCCGTGGGCACTGAGCAGAATCGCAGCTCCGATCCCGACGAGTCCGCCCAGGTAGCACTGAAGGCCCTGCACACGGAGGAACGCCGCTTCCCGCCCCCACCTGAGCTTGCCGCGACGGCCAACGTCACGGCAGCGGCCTACGGCAGCGCCGACTCGGATCGCTTGCGGTGGTGGGAGCTCCAGGCCGAGCGGCTGGACTGGAAGCAGCGCTGGCACACGGTCCTGGACTGGAGCGACGCTCCCTTCTCGCGCTGGTTCGTGGGCGGGAGCCTCAACGTCGCCTACAACTGCGTGGACCGGCACGTGGCCAACGGCCTGGGCGACCGCGTGGCGCTGCACTGGGAGGGCGAGCCGGGCGACACCCGTACCCTCACCTACGCCGACCTTCAGACGGAGGTCAACCGGGCTGCGAACGCACTCATCGAGCTGGGGGTGACGGCCGGGGACCGCGTTGCGATCTACATGCCCATGATCCCCGAAACCGTCGTGGCGATGCTGGCCTGCGCGCGGCTGGGGGCGCCCCACTCGGTGGTCTTCGGCGGCTTCTCCGCCGAGGCCCTGGCCAGCAGGATCCTCGACGCCGACGCCCGCATCGTGATCACAGCCGACGGTGGCTACCGACGCGGCTCCGCGAGCGCGCTCAAGCCGGCCGTGGACGAGGCACTCGAGGAGTGCCCGGACGTCGACCGGGTGCTGGTCGTGCGTCGCACGGGACAGGAGGTCTCCTGGACACCAGGACGCGACCACTGGTGGCACGACGTCGTGGACCGCCAGTCGGACCAGCACACGCCGGAGGCGTTCGACGCCGAGCACCCCCTGTTCATCCTCTACACGAGCGGCACCACGGGCTCCCCGAAGGGCATCCTGCACACCACCGGCGGCTACCTCACCCAGGTGTCATGGACCCACTGGGCTGTCTTCGACCTCAAGCCCGAGACCGACACCTACTGGTGCTCGGCAGACGTCGGCTGGGTGACCGGGCACTCCTACATCGTGTACGGGCCGTTGTCCAACGCCTCGACCAGCGTGATGTACGAGGGCACGCCCGACACGCCCGACAAGGCCCGATGGTGGTCGATCGTGGAGAAGTACGGGGTCAGCATCTTCTACACCGCTCCCACCGCGATCCGGACCTTCATGAAGTGGGGCGAGCAGTTCCCGCAGCGGCACGACCTCAGCTCGCTGAGGGTGCTGGGCAGCGTCGGTGAGCCGATCAACCCTGAGGCGTGGACCTGGTACCGCCGCGTGATCGGCGGCGACCGTGTCCCGGTGGTCGACACCTGGTGGCAGACGGAGACCGGGGCGATCATGATCACACCCCTGCCCGGCGTGGCGGAGGCCAAGCCTGGCGCAGCGATGCGACCACTGCCCGGCATCTCCGCCGACGTCGTGGACGACCGCGGCGTCTCCGTCGGTGACTCCGGCGCCGGCTACCTCGTCCTGGACCAGCCCTGGCCCTCCATGCTCCGGGGCATCTGGGGCAACCCCGAGCGATACCGAGAGGGCTACTGGGCCAGGTTCCCTGGCATCTACTTCGCCGGCGACGGGGCCAAGAAGGACGGCGACGGGGACCTGTGGATGCTCGGACGCGTCGACGACGTCATGAACATCTCCGGCCACCGGATCTCGACCGCGGAGGTCGAGCAC
This sequence comes from uncultured Actinomycetota bacterium, assembly GCA_963752715.1. Taxonomy (GTDB): domain Bacteria; phylum Actinomycetota; class Actinomycetes; order Mycobacteriales; family CAVVZQ01; genus CAVVZQ01. The sequence goes on from CAVVZQ010000007.1 coordinate 484,573, forward strand.
GCTCTGGTCAGCCACCCGTCGGTCGCGGAGGCAGCGGTCATCGGCGCCTCGGACCCCGTCACTGGACAGGCGGTCGTGGCCTTCGTCTCCGTACGGGGACACGTCGCCGACGACGAGGCCTCCGGCGAGGAGTTCGTCTCCGCGCTGCGGCAGCACGTCCGGCACGAGATCGGGGCCATCGCCACGCTGCGCCAGGTCATGGTCACCCCGGAGCTGCCGAAGACACGGTCCGGCAAGATCATGCGCAGGCTGCTGCGTGACATCGCCGAGCACCGCGAGCTCGGGGACGTGACCACGCTGGCCGACCCGACCGTGACCACCATGATCACCGACCTCTACGCGACCGAGGACTGAGACGCGACGAGCCTTGACCGCCAGGGAGGCTTCCGGGATCGAGGTGTGTGCTGCGCGGTGGGTGCAACTAGGCTCTCCCCGTGACCGGCTCCGAGAAGCACGCGGGAGGGCGGCCCGACGGGAACTCCTCGGGCGGCATGAGCGACGTCGCGGAGTACCTGCGCAACGAGACCGTGGGCGGGGTCCTGCTGATCCTGGCCACTGTCGCAGCGCTGTTGTGGGCCAACCTGGACTACGACAACTACGAGGCCTTCCGCAACATCACGGTCGGTCCGGAGTCCCTGCACCTTGACCTGACGCTGGAAACGTGGGCGAAGGACGCTCTGCTCGCAGTCTTCTTCTTCATCGCCGGGCTCGAGCTCAAGCGCGAGCTCGTGGTCGGCGAGCTTCGGGAGATCCGCCGCGCCATGCTGCCTCTGTTCGGGGCGCTAGGCGGCATGATCCTGCCCGCCATCGTCTTCATCATCGTCGCGCGCGGCACCGACGGGTGGACGCGGGGCTGGGCCATCCCCACCGCCACCGACATCGCCTTCGCCCTGGGCATCATGTCCCTCGTCGCCGCAAGCCTGCCTCGAAACCTGAGGACCTACCTGCTCAGCCTCGCCATCGTCGACGACCTCGGTGCCATCATCCTCATCGCCGTGCTGTTCACCTCCGACCTCGCGCCGGTGTGGCTGCTGGTGTCCGCCGGCCTTCTCGCCCTCTACAGCATCCTGCAGCGACGCCGGGTGACCGCCTGGTACATCTACGTACCGCTGGCCGTTCTGGTCTGGGTCGCAGTCCACGACTCCGGTGTGCACGCGACGATCGCGGGCGTCGCGCTGGGGATGCTCACGCGCGTGAAGCGCGACCCCGGCGAGGACCACTCCCCCGCAGAGCGCCTCGAGCACCGCCTCCAGCCGTTCTCGGCCGCTTTCTGTATCCCGGTCTTCGCGCTGCTCGCCGCCGGGGTCCCGCTCAGCGCGGAAGCCCTGCAGGACGTCGGGAGCAGCCCTATCGCGCAAGGGATCATTGCGGGCCTGGTCATCGGCAAGCCCATCGGAATCCTGGGCGGCTCCGCTCTCGCCGTGACGGCGCGGGTCGCCCGGCTGCCGCGGGGCGTGAGCTGGCGGGACCTCTCCGGAGTCGGGCTCGTCGCAGGAGTGGGCTTCACCGTGAGCCTGCTCATGGCGAGCCTTGCCTTCGAGGGCGACCCGGCGCTGATCCAGGTGTCAAAGACCGCTGTCCTGGTCGGATCTACGTTCATGGGATTGCTGGGGGCCGCGGTGCTCTACCGGCGCAGCAAAGTCAGCCGACTGAAGGAGCTGGGCCTGCGTGCGATGGCCGACCGTACGCTGGAGCTCGACGCCATCGGGCCGGAGGCGATCCGCCCAGCAGACTCCCGGGGGGAGCTCACCGGTCCTCCCCCGGACCGCGTCCCCCGCCCCAGCGAGGCGTCCGGCATCCCGGACTCCGGTACCGACCCGGATGAGCATGCGGGCGGCTGACCCGAACGCCGACGGGCTTGCGTACGGCTCGGCCGGGCTGCGCCTAGTATCGGCTCGACAGGGGAACGCACCGGGCGGGACGAGCAGGAGAGGCAGAACGAATGTCCACACCCTCGCAAGGTCAGCAAGGTCCCGGCGGGTCCGCATTGCCCGGCGACCGGGAGATCGCGACGAGCACGTTCGCCGAGCCTGACAACCGGCCCTCCCGGCTGCCCGCCACCGACCCATCGCGACGCAGCGTCGTCCAGGTGGCCGGCGCCGTCGCGGGAGACGTCTCCGTGCTGGTCCAAGCCCACGTCGAGCTGGCCAAGACCGAGATTCAGGCGAGCGCCAAGGCTGCCGGCAAGTCCGTCGGGATGTTCGCCGGCGCGGGCATACTCGGCTACTTCTCGGTCTTCATGTTCATGGTGGCCGCGGCCGAGGGCCTGGTGGCGCTGGGCCTGTGGCGGTGGCTGTCCTACCTGATCGTGGCGCTTGTCCTGGTGCTGATTGCGGCGATACTCGCCCTGGTCGGCCAGCGGGGTCTCAAGGGCGTGAAGGGGATGCCGAAGACCCAGAAGTCGGTGGAGGACTCGAAGGCGATCCTGAGCGAGAAGGCCAGCCGCTCACGTGAGGAGTAGGGCACCGGCCGAGCGGCCCATCGCCGAGCTGGCGGGGGCCGTTGCCGCAGACCTCTCACTGCTGGCTCGCTACCGCGCCGAGCTGGCTAGGCCCTCCAGGCCTGGCGCGGGATCCCGGGACTCCTCCTCGCCGGCCGGGCTGTTCGCCGGGGCAGGCGTCCTCGGCTACTTCACGGTGTTCCTGCTGCTGGTCGCAGCTGCGGAGGGCGCTGCTGCGCTGGGGCTGTGGCGCTGGCTGTCCTACCTCCTCGTGGCCGCCGTCCTGCTGGCCGTGGCCGCGGTTCTGGCCGCTGTCGGGCGGCACTGGATCGGTGCCGTCGGGGTGCTGACTCAAACCCGCAGCTCCGTACGGCAGACCACGGTCGCCATCACCGCCCGGGTCCACCCGGGAGGAGGGGCCTGACCGGCCGTCACACCGTGGACCATCGCTTCGAGCCGCCCGACGAGCAGGACGTTCTCATCGAGGGCACCTGGACGCACCGCTACGTCTCGGCCAACGGGATCCGCTTCCACGTGGTGGAGCAGGGCTCCGGACCACTGGTGCTCCTGCTGCACGGATTCCCCCAGTTCTGGTGGACCTGGCGACACCAGATCCCGGCCCTGGCCGCTGCAGGCCTGAGGGTGGTGGCGGTAGACCTGCGCGGGTACGGAGCATCGGACAAGCCTCCTGGCGGGTACGACCTGTACACCCTGTCGGGCGACGTGGGCCGGCTGGTCCGAGCACTCGGCGAGCAGGAGGCGGCTGTCGTCGGCCACGACTGGGGCGCAATCCTGGGATGGACGGCTGCCACGCTGCACCCCCGTCAGGTGACCAGGATGGTGGCCCTCGAGACCCCGCACCCGCTCCGACTCAGGGAAGCCATGCTGGGCGACCGGGCGCAGCGTGCTCGGCTCGGATGGGTCTTCCGGTTCCAGCTGCCGGGCGTCGGCGAGCGGACGGTACTGCGGTCGCACGCGGCCTGGGTAGAGGACACGATTGGCTTGTGGGCCGGGCCTGGATGGCAGGCGCGCGAGGACTTCCCGGCGGCGCTGCAGCGATATCGGCGCGCCGCCCAGATCCCCGGGGTGGTACCGGCCGCGCTGGAGTACTACCGATGGGCGGTGCGCTCCTACGTCCGGCCCACGGGAGCCCACATGGCGCGGCTCCTCGAGGAGGGCGTGCCGGGGCAGGTGCTCCAGATCCACTCCGACGGTCCGGGACCCATGCTCCTGGAGACGGCCGTGGGTAGCGACGCCTACGTCTCCGGCGACTACCGTCTGGAGGTGCTCGACGGCCTCGGCCACTTCCTGCCGGAAGAAGCGCCGGAGACGGTCACCTCACTGCTGCTCGAGTTCCTCGCCGCCAAACCCCGGCCATCCCTACCGCCCCGGCGGGAGCGGGCATGACCAAGCCGACCGAACCGCCCGGGCCGACCGAACCGCCCGGGCCGACCGACGGCACCGGGGCCGGCACGGCCCCCCGACCGCGCGACGAGCTCGGCCGCCCACTCGAGCGCGGCGCGATCGGCGTGCCTGAGGTACCCCCTGAGCCGCTTCCGCCTGAGGAGACCCTGGCGACGGCACAGCGATACTGGGACATGGGCCGCGCGTTCGCTGCCCATGAGGTGCTCGAAGCCAGGTGGAAGGCGAGCCCAGCGGAGGAGCGGGACCTGTGGCAGGGCCTGGCCCAGCTGGCCGTGGGGTACACGCACCTGCAGAGGGGAAATCTTGTCGGGGGCGCGCGGCTGCTGCGTCGGGGTTCCGATCGGATAGCACCCTGGATCGCCGGCGCTCCCCACCACATCGACGTCGCAGGACTGGTGGCCTGGGCCCGGCAGCTGGCCGCCGCGGTCGACGACGGTCAGCTCACGGAACCGCTCGACCACCACGGGCGGAACGGGCAAGCAGGGCAAGGCGGGCAAGGCGGGCACAGCGCTGTTCCCCGCCTGACCCACGCCTGACCCACTCCTGACCTGGCTGAGCATGCTGCGGCGGGCGCCGCTGGACCCGAGCGACCCGGACAACCGGCACGTCCCGGTCCTCAGGTGCCAGGAACCTGACAGCTGCCGGTAGCCACTGCCTCGGTGGCCGACTCACCTTGGCTGGCGTAGTCCGCCACCGCACGGGCCGTCATCGCGAAGCCCGTACCGGCCTGGTACTTCGACGAGGCAAACACCAGTCCCAGCACGTCGCCGTCCTCCGAGACCAGCGGTCCCCCCGAGTACCCGGAGACGACCGGAGCCAGGACCTGGTAGACGTCCCGACCGACATCCGGGGTCCCGTCCCAGCCCGGGCCGACGAGCTCGAAGGCGCGCATCACCGACGCCGGAAGCACGGTGATGTCCCCTCCGCCCGGGTAGCCGACGACGAGGCTGCGCTCGCCGGGTGCGGCCACGTCCGGGTCGAACGTCATGGTCGGCACGTCCATGCCCGCAACCGCAAGGACAGCCACGTCGCGTGCGGTGTCGATGGCGACCACGGTTGCGGGCCAGCTCCGTCCGTCGTGGCGGACCCGGGGGGCGTCCACGCCTGCCACGACGTGCGCCGCCGTCATGACCCGCTCGGGGGCGTACGGGATGCCGCTGCCGGAAACTGTGACCCCGCAGGCCGTGGCGGTGCCGTTGATCTGGACGACGGAGGCCCGTGCCAGCTGCGCGGCGTCCTGCTCCGCTGCCAGCTCCACCTCGGAGGGTGTCGGGTCAGCAGCCGGTACCACCGGTGGTGCCAGGACGTCGCCGAATACCTGGGGGAGTGTCTCCGACACCAGACGATCGCCCCAGGCCTGGATGGTCGACCGGACGAAACCGGGGAGCAGGCTCTCAGCCGTGGACATCAGATGCGAGCTGCCCACGACCGGTGCCATCGCCGGGACGGCGGGCACGAGCAGCGCACTCGTCATCACCCATGCAACCATCAGAACGCTCGCCGCACCCAGCACGGCGCCACCGATGGCGTCAACGAGACGCGGAGCACGTCCCTCATGCCAGTCCCCTCGACTGAGACGGGCACCGACGGCGGAACCGACCATCGCGCCGACCAGGGCACCGCCGGCAACCAGCACGAGAACCGCTGTGCCCCGTAAGACAGGGTCTGCGGCCTGGTCTGCCGCGAAGGAAGCGGCCACCACGCCCAGGACACCGCCCACGGCGAGCCCCGCGAGGGACGCCAGCCCGGCCAGCAGGCCCACACGCACGCCATAGGCCACCGCGGCGACCAGCGCCACCACGATCACCAGGTCAACGATGTTCACGACGGCGCGGCCCCCGAGTCCCGGCGGGGGTCGCCGCCGGCTCCCTCCGGCCTGGGTAGGAACGCGGTGGGAGGCACCTCCACGTCGAGTCCCGGTTCGGTTTCCGGGACTCCGGCGACTGCCAGGTCCCACATGTCCTTGGGCAGGTCGCGTACGTCGGAGTCGTTCCACGGGCGCGACCAGCCACCCGCATCGAGAACCCAGTCCAGCACCATCGCCGTGAAACCCCATACCAGCAGGTCAGCCACATCGAACGCGGGCCCGACGAACCCTCGGGGGTGCCTGACCCGGTACCGGTTGGCCGGGTCGACCAGGTCGGCGATCGGGACCCGCTCGACCTGGGTGACCTCAGCACGGCTCACCGTCGTCACCGTGCCCGGCGTGTGCCACCAGGCCATGACCGGGCTGACGATGAACCCCGAGGGAGGCACCCACAGGTCGGGTAGCTGGGCGAACACATGGACCTCCGCGCGGTCCAGGCCGACCTCCTCCTCGGCCTCGCGCAGCGCGGTGGCCGTCGCATCCGAATCCTCAGGGTCCGACGCACCCCCGGGGAAAGCCGGCTGTCCCGCATGGCTGGACATCGTGCGCCCCCGCTGGATGAGCAGAACGTCCGGGCCCTGCGGGGTCTCGCCGAAGAGAATCAGCACCGCGCTCGGTCGCCCCCGCGCCCCCGGCGGGACGAACGGCGAGCGACCCTGTGGGCCGACGGCTTCCCAGGCACCATCGACCGCAGTCCGCAGCGGCTCGAGCCACGACGGCAGGCTCGTACGGTCGTCCTCGGTCACAGGTCCACCTCAAGATGCTCGCTCACCAGGGCGAGCAACTGATCGTAGGACAGCGCGGGCCCGGAGTAGACATGTGCCACGGAGCCGTCACCCGCCACGAGGACTGTGACCGGCAACCCTGGACGCGCCAGGCTCTTCCGCAGCGCTCCGTCCGGGTCGACGACGCTCGGGAAGCTCACGCCGGTGGTGGTCACGAACTGCTCGGCCGCCTCGGCGCTGTCCTCGCTCACTACGCCCCACACGCTCAGCACCGGGGCGCCGGACTCGGATTCGCTCGCCTCGGCCAGACGCTCGAATGCCGGCATCTCCTGGCGACACGGCCCGCACCAGGAGGCCCACACGGTGAGCACCGCGGGTCCAGGAATCTCCGGCAGAGACACGGCCGGTCCCGTACCGAGGCACTCCAGCGTCAGATCCGGCAGCAGGGTGCTCTCTGAGAGGCTCGCCGCGGCACCCTCCGAACCGTCCGACCCGGCCGGATCCCCCCCGGCCGAGGCTGGTGCGGTGTGCCCCACCGGCGTCGGCAGCGGGCTCGGACATGCCGCCGGCTCACCGACCGGCGCGGTCGCGGCAGCTTCTTGCTGCAGGCGCGCGTCGGCCGCATTCTCAGGCGCGACTCCGCAGCCGGCCAGCGACACCGCGGCGAGGCTCGCGACGGCAGCCACCCCCGAAAGCACCGTGACTCGTCCGCGGGCTGTCACGAGGCCGCCCTGCCTGCGTCGGGCAGTACCGCTCCGGGCCGAACCAGCGCCCGTGCGGTCTCGTAGTCGAGCGGACCTGTGCCGTACGACGGGCACCAGCGCTGCAGAGGGCAGGCTCCGCACGCGGGCCTGCGCGCATGACAGATGCGGCGGCCGTGCCAGATCAGCCGGTGGGACAGCATCGTCCAGTCGCGCCGCGGGAACAGCTCCGCGAGATCCCGCTCCACGCGTACGGGGTCGCTCTGATCGGTCCAGCCGAACCGCTTCGACAGACGCAGCACGTGGGTGTCGACGGCTATCCCGGGCTCCCCGAAGGCGTTTCCCCGGATCACGTTGGCGGTCTTGCGCCCCACCCCCGGCAAGGTGACGAGGTCGTCCATACCCCGGGGGACCTCGCCGTCGAAGCGCTCCAGCAGAGCCTGACCCAGCCGGACGAGGGACTCCGACTTCGCGTTGAAGAAGCCCGTGGACCGGATCAGCTCCCCGAGCTCCGCTCTGTCGGCTCCCGCGTAGGCAGCCGCGTCCGGATAGCGTGCGAAGACCGTCGGTGTGACGCTGTTGACACGGTCGTCGGTGCACTGCGCGGACAGGATCGTGGCGACCGTAAGTTCCAGCGGGCTGGAGAAGGTCAGCTCGCAGTGCGCGTCCGGGTAGACCTCGCACAGCACCCGGTACATCCGACGGGCCCGTCTCACCAGCGCCAGGCGCGTCTCGGAGCGACGCGCCTGGTGTGCCACACGGCCAGGGTAGCCAGGGGCGCGACGCGCTGCTCTACCCTTGAACCGTAGGATCATGGGCAAGGACTGGGTTGGACAGCACCCGGGTGCGGCGCTGACACACGTCGCACCCCTACTGGAGGAGGTGACGGTGGGCACAGTCTGGATTGCCCTTCTGACCCCCCTCCTCATCCTTGCCATGGCGCTGTTCATGGAAGCGGTGGAACGCCCCATCCGCCAGGCGGAAGTCGACAGCGAGTTGGAGACGTTCCTCGAGACTGCGAAACCCGAGGAGGTCGAGACGCTGGCGAGCGAGGGCTACGCGAGCGCGCTCGACCGGTACTGGCGACGGCGACGACGTGGCCGCTCGTAGTACCGACAGCCTGCGGACAGCAGTTCCCGAGCCGAAGCGGAAGGATGTGGCATGGACGAGGTGCTGAGCCGCGCGGGCCTGTTCCGCGGCATAGACCCCGAGGCTGCCGAGGCTCTCGCGAGCCACCTCGAGTACCTCGACGCTCCGCGTGGCGAGGTGATCTTCCTTGAGGGCGAGCCGGGGAACAGCCTCTACATCGTGATCTCGGGCAAGGTGAAGATCAGCCGCAAGTCCGCGGACGGCCGCCAGAACCTGCTCGCCATCATGGGACCCGCCGACCTGTTCGGCGAGCTGTCGATCTTCGACCCCGGTCCGCGCACCGCCACCGCCGTCGCTCTCACCGACGTGCGGCTCGCGAAGCTGCACCAGTCGGCTCTGCGACCGTGGGTCAAGGACCGCCCCGAGATCGCCCTGCAGCTGCTGCGGGTCCTTGCCCGCCGCCTGCGGCGTACCAATGACGCCTTGGCCGACCTGATCTTCACCGATGTACCCAGCCGGGTTGCCAAGCAGCTGCTCGTGCTCGGACAGCGGTTCGGCACCGTCGACGGGGACACCGTGCGCGTGCAGCACGACCTCACCCAGCAGGAGCTCGCCCAGCTCGTGGGCGCCTCGCGGGAGACAGTCAACAAGGCGCTTGCAGAGTTCGCGTCGCGGGGATGGATCAGGCTGGACGGCAAGACCGTCGTCATCCTGAACAAGGATCGGCTGGCCAACCGGGCCCGCTAGAGCTGGGCAGCGCGGGCAGAACAGGACAGCGCTGGGCCGATCAAGGCTGGGCAGAACTGCGCAGCGCTCAAGCGGCCCCACTGTGCGCACGGTCGTCGCCGACGCGGAGGACCGCCGGGGACTCGGAGCGCTCCTCAGGCTTGGCAACGAGTTCCTCGGGACTCGCTTCGGGAGCACTGTCGGGAGCCCCCTCCGGGCTCGCGTCACCCCGTGCGTCGGGGCCTTCGTCTGCCGCCGGCTCGCCGCTCTCTGGTCCTGTTTCCGGCAGCGAGGCCACCACCTCTCGCGCCACGACCAGCGAGAAGGCATCGACGACAGGCAAGGTGATGGCAGCGTTCGCCCAGTGGCGGGCTTCCTCGACCCGGCCGGCGGCGAGCAGCGCCTCGGCATAGTGCGCGAGCAGCCGGGCCCGGGGGAGCAGGACCGCATCGGTGCCCTCGCCGGTGGCGATGACGAGCGGCTCCATCATCTCGACCGCGTCGTCGGCCCGACCCTGATGCCCGACGGCTATCGCGAGCAGGGCTTCCAGAGCCATCAGCGAGCGTTGCTCGACGTCGGTGCGGCGCAGGATGTCCAGCGCCCGGCGGGCCCGCGCCTCGGCGATCTCCGGCTTGCCCTCCCGGATGTTGAGGTAGCCGAGGAAGCCCAGGGCCAAGACACCCGTGAACGGCGCACGGCCCTCCACGGACCGCTGCAGCGCCAGCTCGAGGGTGGCCTCGGCCTGCTCGTAGTCACCCGTCACCACCAGGTTCTGACCCTGCGCGACCAGCGCGAACGACTCTCCCCAGAGATCATTGAGCAGCCTCATGCTCTCCAGCGACCGCTGCGCGTCCCGGGCGGACTCCCGGTGGCGTCCCAGCGCCGATCCCGCGATCGAGCGCACCGCCAGCAGCACCGCCTCACCCCAGCGGTCACCGCTGCCGCTGACGGGGCGACCCGCAAAACCTCCGGGCAACTCACCAGACGCCGCCCAGGACGGCTCCGAGTCGCCGTCCCCGTCCCCGGCGTCCGCGCCGATCAGCCGCCCGGCCAGAATCCACGCGTCGCGGAACCTGCCCTGAAGCAGCCAGATCATCGCGCGGGTTCCCTCGACCCAGGCAAGACCTGCCCGGAACCCGACCTCCCGGAACGTGGACTCCGCCCAGGCGAGTACGTCGAGTGCCTCGTCGAAGTCCCCACGCATCGTCTTGGTCCAGGCGAGGTGCTGCAGTGTCCAGCCGAGACCCTGGGTGTCCGGAGTCTCCTCAGCCAGCGCGAGCGCCTCCCCGAAGGTCGTCTCGGACTCGGCAAGCTGCCCGGAGAAGAACTGGAGCTGGCCGAGCTGCCGGAGAGCCTGCCCTGCTTCGACCGACAGCGAGGCGTTCTGGGCAATCGTCAGCGCCTGGTTCGCGTGGGCGGTCGCCACCCAGAGGTCCCCTCTGGCTCGAGCGACGCTAGTGAGCACAAGATGTGCGCCGCTGCGGATCTCAGGGTCCTCGTGCTCGGACAGCGGACCCGCCTCCCGCTTGGCCTCGACCAGCTCGCCGGCGCTCGCCAGTGCCCAGGCGCGGTCCAGCCCGACCGACGGGGGGTAGTCGCCACCGGTGAGAACCGCGACACGGTCGAAGTTCCGCAGGGCCTCCGCCGGCATGGCCCGCCGCAGCGCACGTGAGCCCAGCCAGGCGAATGCCGGAGCGGCCACGTCCCGCAACGGTTCCATCACGTCCTCGGGCGGCAGGTTCAGGTCGTCGGCGAGGACCATCGCGCGGTCCGCGTGAGTGGCGATCAACAGCTCGGGCAGCTGGGTCGGCTGCGAGTCGTCCGAGAGCCACAACGAGTCGTCGGTCGTCCCCAGAGCGCCTCCCCCGCGCTCGCCGCCTGCCACGAAGCGCGCGAGCTGTACGTGCTGCCGCGCCCGCTCCGCCTTCGGTATCCCGGCGTAGACGACCTCCTGGATCAGCGCGTTGGCGAAGACGTACGTCTCCGACTCCGCGTACCGCAGCAGCCCACGGTCGAGCAGCTCCTGCAGACCCCGGCGCAGTCCCGCGCTGTCGCCATCGGCCAGCGCCCCCAGCACAGCAAGGCGGATCGGGGATCCCACGATGGACGCGTCGCGCAGCACCTCCCTGCCTTGCGGGCTGAGCTGGTCGATGCGCGAGGCCAGCACCGCCCGTACCCCGGAAGGCAGCAGGGAACCCGTCCGGCCCTTGAGCGTCCAGATCCCGGCCTCCTGGCTGAGGACACCCTGCTCGACAAGGAGGGTGACGATCTCCCCCAGGAAGAAGGGGTTGCCTGCCGCTCGCTCCTTGACCACATCGGCGGCCGCCGGGTCGACCGGACCGTTCAGGCTCTGCTGGAGCAGGTCATCGATGGCGGCGTCCGGGAGCGGCATGAGCCCGAGCCATCGCACCCGCTCGATGGCGGTCCCGAGAACACGGTCGGCCGCGGCGGAGATCTGCTCGGGCAGCTCGGGCCGGGCCGCCAGGACGAAGCCGAGCGGGCCGGACACCCGACGCAGCAGCCCCAGCGCCAGCTCAATCAGTCCCTCAGTCATCCACTGCGCGTCGTCGAGCACGACGACGACCGGGCCGCCGGCGGTGGCCAGCCGGAGCAGCGAGTCGAAGGCGTCCACGTCGCCCGGTGGGCTCGCCCCGGGTGCGGCGGTCAGTACGGGTCCGGGCGGGGAGCCCGGGTCAGACTCCGCCAGCCCCAGCATGGACGCCAGTCGTGGGATGAGATCAGCGGTGACGGTGACCTCGGGATGGGTCTGGATCAGCCGGCCGACGGTTCGCTCCACGCGCTGCAGGGCCTCGAGCCGGTCGGTATCTCCTCCCACCCCGCACAGGTCACGCACCAGTTCTGCGAGCGGGACCAGATCTCGTTCCGCGCCGTACGGCGGACAGTGGCCTCGCACCACCAAGGTGCCGGGAACGTCGCCGATCACCCTGGTGAACTCGCGCACCAGCCGGGACTTGCCCACGCCGGCCTCGCCCACCACCACACACAGCGAGGGCTCTCCACCGTCCACGGCGTCCCGGAACCAGTCCGAGAGCACCTGGAGCTCCGTGGCGCGGTCCACGAAGGGTGCCATGTAGCCGACCCGGACCCCGGAGTCCCCCAGGCCTGCCGCAGCGGCTCTCGCGTGCTCCGCGCCGGCAGTGGTCGCGCTGTCTGTGTCGGGCTCGCCATCCAGCCCCGCTTCCGTCCGCTGCAGCGCCGCGTCGGCTTCGGCCATCGAACGGGAGGCCGGGCCGCCGCGGTGCGGCGCGACCTCGCGGATGGACTCCAGCTGGTAGGCGCGTACCGGTGCCAGCTTGCCCTTCAGCGCCAAGGGTGGCAGCCGGCGCCAGACCACGGTGGGCCCGACGGCATCCACCGTCGCCTGCCCTGCGTAGATGTCACCGGCGTGAGCGGCATCCGCGAGCCGGGAGGCCGTGTTGACGATGTCCCCCACCACGGTGTAGGCGAGCTGGGCCTGGACTCCGGAGACGACCTCGCCGGTGTTGAGGCCGACGTGGAGACCGAGCCGCTGGCCGGCGCCGATCTCCTCGGCGAGCACCTCGCGTACTCCGAGCTGCATCGCGCCCGCTGCCCGTACGGCACGCTCGGCGTCGTCCTCGTGGGCCACAGGCGCCCCGAAGACCGCCATGATCCCGTCCCCGGTCAGCTTGTCGACGTGGCCACCGAAGGCGACCACCACCTGCGCCATGACTCGCAGCACCCGATCGGTGAGCCGCCCTACCCGTTCCGGGTCGAGCGTCTCCGCCCATGCGGTGAAGTCCGAGAGGTCCCCGAACATGACCGTCACGACCCGACGCTCCGCGCCCCCGGGGGACACCCCCCGGCCGGCCGGCGTCCCGCACTGGGAGCAGTAGCGCGCGTCATGCCCGAGCTCCCTGCCACAGGCGATGCAGTTCACCGGCTCACCTCGCCCTGCTGGACCGGATCCCGACCCGACTCCCGCGGCGCAGCCGCCGGGGCGGCCGGGGCAGGCGGGGCATCCGAGAGACCCTCGGGGGCCAGATACTCCAGCTGGGCCCGTACGGACCGCTCAGCCGCGGGCCACAGCACCGGGTCGACGTCGGCGTACACCCGCCGTACCACCTCCCAGGACGTCGTGTCCCCCGCTCGGACGGCATCCCGTACCTGGTTCAGGCGCATCTCACGGTGGGCAAGGTAGGCCCGGGCCGCCTCGGCGGCGTCCGCGAGGGGGGGACCGTGTCCCGGCAGCACCCTCATGCCCGCCAGCGAGGAAAGCCTGCGGAGGGACTCCAGGTACGGGGCGAGCCGGCCATCCGGGTACGCGACCACCGTGGTGCCCTCCCCCAGCATGGTGTCTCCGGTGAGCACCGAGCCGGCGCCGTCCCCGGTGAGCACGAAGCACGCCGAGTCCGCGGTGTGACCCGGGGTGGCGAGCACCCGCAGCTGGACCCCTGCACAGACGATGGTCTCGTCGGCAGCGAGTGCCGGGGCGTCTCGGCACCAGGCGGCGTCCCGGGCCCGCACCGGTGCTCCGGTCGCGGCATGGACCGCTCCGACTGCGTCGCTGTGGTCGGGATGGCCGTGGGTCAGCAGGATCAGCGCGATCTCACCCACGTCAGCGATGGCGGCAAGGTGCTCAGGATCCTGAGGGCCAGGGTCCACCAGGACGGCGGCGCCGCCGGCTCGCAGGACCCAGGTGTTCGTCCCTGACAGGGTCATGGGCGAGGCGTTGCCAGCTCGCAGGAGCGCGGCTGTGTCGGTCACTCGCTGTGCTGCAGCCACGCGACTCACCCTCAGGGGTCCGGGCGGGACCCTGCCGTCCTGTGCGGCCCACCGATCCGGAACGTCCGACGGTCACGCCGGGAGGGCGGGCTCCTCGATGGTTAGTGTCCCACGGAGGCACCCGGACTCGCGATCGACGGAGAACTGGGGCCGGTAGCGCCGCACAACCTGGTCCCGTCCGGCCGCCAAGGCATCCGCTGTACCTGGCGAAGCCGGCCAGGTCGGCAAGTGTCTGACGGGTCGGGGGAAGCATGGTCAGCTCGCCCGCTCCGACCCTGTCCAGCAGTTCCTCCGGCGTCGCCCACCACACTGAGTCCGCCTCGGAAGCGGGCGTACGGACGTCCTGCCCAGCCGGTAGCTCCGCCAGCAGGAAGCGGGTATCGAATCTCCGGGGCTCGCCGACGGGGGTGACCCAGATGGCCCACGGTACGAAGGCGGCAGGGTCGAGAGCCAGGCGGTGTGCCTCGAGCAGGTCCGCGAAGGAGGACTCGCCCTGTTCGAGGCGCCGGCGCCACCCGTCCGCGTCCGCAATCTGCGGCGGACCGGGCGCACCGGTTTCTCCGGGGGCACCGGGTTCCCCCGGCTCACCGGCTTCCCCGGACGCGATGGCAAGCAGGATGCCGACCTCCTCGAAGGTCTCCCGCGCGGCCGCCACGAGAATCGCATCCGCCAGCTCCACGGAGGCGCCCAGCCTGGCCGACATGCCCCCACCACCTGCGCGCCACGTGACCGCCGAGAAGTCGCCCGGCTCGACCGCACCACCCGGGAAGACGGTCATCCCGGCAGCGAAGGCCATCTTCCGTACCCGACGCTGGACCAGCAGCTCCATCCCGGCGGAACCGTCGCGAAGGAGCACCACGGTGGCCGCGTTCCGGACCGGCACGTCACGCCGCTCCCCCAGGCCCCGGCGCAGCGAGTCCGCCAGCGCTCCGTGAATCTCGCCCAGGTCCACGGTCCGGACGCGGGGCGCCCCCGCTCCCTCAGCCACCGGCCGCCCCAGGCACGCAGAGCCCACGACAGTGCCCACGTCAGAGCCCACCTCAAGAATGGCTTCCACTTCGACCGACGCCCCGAGCGGCAGGGCAGCGACTCCCACTGCGCTGCGCGCGTGGCGGCCCGCCTCGCCGAACACCTGCGACATCAGGTCACTGGCACCGTTGACCACCGCGGGCTGGGCGGTGAAGCCGGGCGCGCTGGCCACGAACCCGACCAGCTTCACGACCCGGGTGAGCGCACTCAGACCCACCGCGCCGTCCGCCACAGCGAGGACGTTGACCGCGCACTGGCGCGCAGCGGCCTCGGCCTGCTCCACTGTGACGGCCTCTCCGACCGCTCCCACGCAGAGCAGCTCACCGTCGGCGAAGGGAAGCTGGCCCGAGACGTACAGGGTGCGCCCGGTGAGCACTGCCGGCAGGTAGGAAGCCACCGGCGTGGTGGGGGCCGGAAGCCTCAGCCCGAGCTCGGCGAGCCGCGCGTGCGGGTCGGGGCGGGTCACGATCGAGGGCGCTTGAGATAGGCGACGAGCTGTTCGGGGTTGGGGCCGGGAACGACGGTCACCAGCTCCCAGCCGTCGGCACCCCACTGGTCGAGAATCTGCTTGGTCGCGTGCACCAGCAACGGGACCGTGGCGTACTCCCACGACTGTGTGGTCTGCATGTCTGCAGCCTATGCCTCCGGCGGCGTTAGGCTCACGTTCGTGACGGCTCTGGAGCGCGCATGGCGGCCTGCACGCCTGCACGTGGTCACCGGCAAGGGTGGGACCGGCAAGACGACCGTTGCCGCAGCTCTCGCCCTCGCCCTCGCCGGTGGCGGGGCACGGGTACTGCTAGTCGAGACCGAGGGACGCCAGGGCATCGCACAGGTGTTCGACACCCCTCCGCTGCCGTTCGAGGAGACCTCGGTGGCGCTGGCGTCCGACGGCGGCGAGGTACGGGCGCTGCCCCTCGATCCCGAGGAGGCGGTCCTGGAGTACCTGGACATCTTCTACGGGCTGCGTCGCGCGGGCTGGGCGCTACGTCGTACCGGGGCGCTGGACTTCGCGACCACCATCGCCCCCGGTGTCAAGGACGTCCTCATCACGGGCAAGGTGAAGGAGCTCGTCGACCGGATCGGGGAAGGCCGCACGCACTACGACGCGGTCGTCATGGACGCGCCTCCGACGGGCAGGATCACGCAGTTCCTGACCGTCACCGCGGAGGTCGCGGGGCTGGCCGGGATGGGGCCGATCAAGGGCCAGAGCGAGTCGGTCGCGCGGGTCATGCGCAGTGAGCAGACGCTCGTCCACGTCGTCTCGATCCTGGAGGAGATGCCTGTGCAGGAGACCGCCGACGCGATCGCCGAGATGACCGACGCGGGACTGCACGTGGGCCACATCCTGGTCAACATGGTCCGGCCCCTGCACTTCCCGCCCGAGCGACTCGCCGACGCGGCGAGCGGTCGTCTGGACGCCGGGGCGGTGGCGGCAGACCTGCGCCGGGTCGGGCTGCCCGCATCCCCAGAGACGGTGACAGCGCTGCTCGACGAGGCCCGCGACCACGCCCAGCGGGTACTGCAGGAGCGCGAGCTCCGGGAACGGCTCCGCCACATCCACCGCCCCACCATCGAGCTGCCCCTTCTGACCGGTCCGATGGATCTCGGCGCGGTCTACGGGCTGGCCACCACGCTGCGGGAGGCCGGCGTCACCACGGCAGCCCGGGTGGTACGGGAGGGGTCGACGAAGCCTCGCGGACGCCGGGGTGGTGACTCGTGACGGAGTCTCCTCCCCTGGACGTGGACGGCCTGCTGGCCGATCCGGCGACCCGTGTGATCGTCTGCTGCGGCTCCGGAGGGGTCGGGAAGACGACGACCGCCGCCGCCCTCGCCCTGCGCGCGGCCGAGGCGGGACGAACCGTGGTTGTCCTCACCATCGACCCGGCGCGTCGGCTGGCTCAGGCGATGGGCCTGTCGGAGCTGGACAACGATCCCCGCCCGGTGCCGGAGACGACCGCGGCCGGAGGTCGTCTCGACGCCATGATGCTCGACATGAAACGCACCTTCGACGAGATCGTCCTGGCGCATGCCACCGAGGACCGCGCCCGGGAGATCCTCGCGAACCCCTTCTACCAGACGCTGTCGTCGTCCTTCGCCGGGACGCAGGAGTACATGGCGATGGAGAAGCTGGGCCAGCTGCGGGCCCGGAACGACTGGGACCTGATCATCGTGGACACCCCGCCCAGCCGGTCCGCGCTGGACTTCCTCGACGCGCCCAACCGGCTGGGATCCTTCCTCGACAGCCGCTTCCTGCGGCTGCTCATCGCCCCCGCGCGCACCGGCGGCCGAGGCGCCGCTCGCGTCATGGGTGCCAGCGCCTCGTTCGCCTCACGGGTCATGAAGCGGGTGATCGCCACCCAGCTGCTCGAGGACATCGCCCTCATCCTGCAGGCGTTCGAGTCGATGTTCGGGGGGTTCCGGGAGCGCGCCCAGGCAACCTACGACATGCTCAAGGCCTCCGACACCGCGTTCCTCGTCGTTGCGGCACCGGAGCCGGACGCCTTGCGAGAGGCCTCCTACTTCGTGCGCCGGCTCCAGGAAGAGGCCATGCCACTGGGCGGTCTCGTGCTCAACCGGGTGCCTCACGTGCCCCCGGGGGCGCAGGCGATCAACGGCGAACGGAGCCTGGCCGCCTCGGAGATCCTGGTCGAAGAAGACCCGGCGAACCTGACTGCCGCGCTTCTGCTGGTGCACTCCGACCTGGTGACGGAGGCTGCTCACGCCCGGCACCTGAGCACCCGCTTCCGGGCTGCCAACCCCGAGGTGCCGGTGACCGAGGTGCCCGCGCTGGCGGAGGACGTCCACGACCTCGACGGGCTCCGGACGATCGGCTCGGCGATGGCTCGGGATCTGACCTGAGCCTCAGGACCTGACAGCGACGGCGCCGAACCCCACCTCGCGCGGCGCCCGGGGACCCGGGATCCGGGACTCGGTGCCCGACTCGTGGGTGGTGAGGAGCGACCGCCAGCTACCCACATCGGGGCGACGGCGCAAGAGGGCCCTGCGCTCCCGCTCGGTCATGCCGCCCCAGACTCCGAACTCGATCCGGTTGTCGAGCGCGTCCGCCAGGCACTGCAGCCGAACCTCGCACCCCATGCACACCAGCTTGGCGCGGTTCTGAGCCGCTCCCTGGACGAAGAGTGCGTCTGGGTCGAGCGTGCGACAGGCCCCGCGGCCCACCCACTCACCGGAAACCATAGGACTACCTCCGAGCTCGTCTGCGGCCAGTCCACCCACCGGACCTGCAGCTGCGATCGGCGACTAGGCGATCTGGCAGCGCGTGATCATGGGCCTACTCAGAAGGTATGAAAGGGAGAGGATCGGCGACAGCACCCAATGGATCCATTTCGCCCGGACCCGGCTAGTCATATGGGACCATGACCCCTGGCTGTCCCGAGCCAGACGTGCGGGGCGGAACGCCCGGATGCCGGAATTTGTCGTGATCAACGTCTACCATACGTGCTGTGGGTGGTCTGGATCGGCGACTTCGTGCTGCCGGTGTCGCGTTGGGGGCAAGCGCCGCCCTGGGTGTGATGGTGGCAGGCTTGGCTCTGCCTGCCGTGAGTGGCGTCGCGTACGTCGCCAACGCCGGGGTGGACTCCTGGGACTCGCTTCCGGAGGAGCTGGCCATCGGCACCCCGGCGGAGAAGACGCGCATCCTGGCCGCGGACGGTACCCAGATCGCCACCCTGTTCGAGCAGAACCGCGAGAACGTCCCGCTCGACGCCATACCGCAGCACGTGCAGGACGCCGTTCTCGCCATCGAGGACGCCCGCTTCTACGAGCACAACGGGGTGGACGTCAAGAGCATCCTGCGCGCTGCCGCCACCAACCGGGAAGAGGGTGAAATCGCGCAGGGCGGGTCGACGATCACCCAGCAGTACGTCAAGAACGTCCTGGTGAACCAGGCCGAGTCCGCCGAGGAGCGCTCGCAGGCCACCGAGCAGTCTGTCACCCGCAAGCTGCGCGAGGTCCGCTACGCGATGGCGCTGGAGAAGCAGCTCGGCAAGGACGAGATCCTCGAGCGCTATTTGAACATCGTCTATGTGGGCCAGGGCGCGTACGGACTCCAGGCCGCCGCCAAGGCGTACTTCAGCAAACCGGTCGGACAGCTGACGATCGCGGAGGGCGCCTACCTGGCGGGTCTGCTCCATGCCCCCAGCGCGTACGACAACGCCCTCGAGGAGGGTGCGGTGGTCCGTCGCAACCTCGTTCTCGACCGCATGGCCTACTACGGGTACATCACGCCCGAGGAGAAGGAACAGGCACAGGCCCAGCCCGCCGGACTGCAGTTCTCCAGCACTCCCAACGGCTGCCAGGCCGCCGGCGACTACGGGTTCTACTGCGACTACGTACGTCGCTTCCTCGAGGACGACCCGGCCTTCGGCGAGACTCCCGAGGAGCGCCGCAACCTGCTCTACCGAGGCGGACTCACGATCCAGACGCCGCTCGACCTCCGGATGCAGAAGATCGTCCAGGACGTCGTGGACTACCGGATCCCCCGCGACAGCGAGTTCGCCAGCGTCGTGGTGATGGTCGAACCGGGTACCGGCGACGTCAAGGCGATGGGTATCAACCGGACGTTCGGCAAGAATCCCGACCGGCCTGACATGACCGAGGTTCCGCTGGCGACCACGCCCGCGTTCCCCGCCGGCTCGACATTCAAGGTCTTCACTCTGGTGACGGCACTGGAGAAGGGTGTACGACCGTCGTTCACCCTGGAGGCTCCGGCGACGTACACGTCAAACCGGTTCCTCGACGAGGACAAGCGGCCCTGGAAGGTCACCAACGCGGGGGACACGCCGCGCGGAGGCACCTACGACCTGACCCGCGCCACCTGGAGCTCGGTCAACACCTACTACGTGCAGCTCGAGGAGAAGATCGGCGTGCCGCCGATCGCCGAGACCGCGCACCGGATGGGTCTGACGTCGCTGCCCGTCGACGAGATCGGCAACAACGAGGGGTCCTTCACGCTCGGCGCGCGGGAAACCTCCCCGCTGGAGATGGCTTCGGCGTATGCGACCCTCGCGGCGCGCGGCGTCTACTGTGCTCCGCGGCCCGTTCTGACGGTCCAGCGGGAAGGGCAGCCCGTACCGTCCACCCCGCAGTCGTGCGAGCGCGTCATCGCCGAGAACGTGGCAGACACCGCCAACACCATTCTGAGCGGAGTCATCAGCCAGGGAACCGGCAGCAACGCGTACATCGGCCGTCAGGCCGCCGGCAAGACCGGTACGGTCGGCGACTTCAAGGCGGCATGGTTCGTGGGCTACACCCCCCAGCTCTCCGCGGCGGCAATGATCTCCGACCCCGAGGTGCCCAAGAAGCAGCTGAAGAACACCGTGGTCGGCCGCTCCTACTACTCACGCGTGTACGGCAGCACGATCACCGCACCGATGTGGGCCTACGCGATGCGCAACGCGCTGTCCGGCCAGTCCTACGCCGGCTTCGAGAGCGGCAACGACGCCGTGATCGGCAACGTGGTGCCGGACGTCCGCGGCAAGACCTTCACGGAAGCCTTCGAGATCCTCCGCGAGAACGGGTTCGACCCCATCCTCTCCACCGAGCCCGTCAAGTCCGACTACCCGCTGGGCACGATTGCGGACAGTGACCCGGGGCCGGGCACCCGGTCCAGCTTCGGAACCGATGTCACCCTCACGCTGTCCGGTGGTCAGAACGACCTGCTCGGCGTGAGCCCGGAGGACATCTACAACTAGGTGCTCGCTCTCGCCAGCAGCTTGCTCTCGCCGGGCGGCGGAAGCCCGCTAGGCGGACAGTCGGGCCTTCACCGCAGGCGCGACCACGCTGCCGTCCGCCCGCCCCTCCGAGCGGGCGAGAACCTCCTTGATGACGCGCCCTGTCTCGCGAGGGCCGCTGGCGCCCAGGTCGGTCACGACAGAGTCGACCAGCGCCTCGATCTCCTGCGGCGAGAGCGGCTGCGGAAGGTAGCCCGACAGCACCTCCGCCTCGGCGCGCTCCCGAGCCGCGCTCTCGAGGCGCCCGGCAGCCTCGAACGCCTCAGCGGCCTCGACGCGACGCTTCCTCTCGCGGGTGAGGACGCGCCGGACCTCGTCCTCGCTCAGGGTCCGGGCCTGCGCCCCCGAGACCTGCTCCACCTGGATCGACGTCAGGGTCAGGCGCAGAGTGCTCACCCGCACCTCGTCGCGGGCCCTGAGCGCCTCGGTCAGGTCCAACCTCAGCTGTTCGGCCAGTGATGTCACGGCAGGACCCTACCGCTGTTCCTACCCTGGACCTCGTGCCCCGAAACCCGACCGGCCGTCAGGTCACGGCCTCTCTCGCGGTGGCGGTCGTCGCCGGCGCCGCGCTGGTGACATATGCGGGCGTTGTCGAGCGCAACCGCTTCACGCTGCGACGGCTGAGCATGCCCGTCCTGGCTCCGGGCACGCCCCCGATGACCGTGCTGCACCTGTCGGACCTGCACATGGTGCCGGGCCAGCGGCGCAAGCGGGAGTGGGTGCGACGGCTCGCCGACTACCGGCCTGACCTGGTCGTGAACAGCGGGGACACGCTGACCTGGGCGAGCTCGGTCCCCGCAGCGCTCGACGCGCTGGACCCGCTGCTCGACCGTCCCGGTGTGTTCGTGATGGGCAACAACGACTACTACCAGCCGGTTGCGAAAAGCCCACTCACCTACTTCGACCCCGAGGACAGCGACCGGCACGGGCCCGAGCTTCCCTGGCGCGAGCTGAGCGCTGCGTTGCGTCACCGGGGCTGGCTCGACCTGGACAATCGTCGAGGGACCGTGCACCTGCCGCAGGGCAGGGTCGCGGTGACCGGTCTCGACGATCCCCACCTGGGACGAGACCGTTTCGATGCGGTTTCCGGACCGGCCGACCCAGACGCGGCCCTACGGCTGGCCGTGCTCCACGCACCACAGCCCACCCTGCTCGACTCCTTCGCGGCGGAGGGCTACGACCTCGCGCTGGCCGGACACACCCACGGGGGCCAGGTACGGCTGCCGGGCTTCGGCGCAGCCGTCACCAACTGCCACATCGACCGCCACCACGCACGGGGGGCCTTTCCCTGGCCCGACCCGGGAGGTCGGATGCGGGTGAACGTCTCGGCAGGGCTGGGTACGTCGCCGTACGCGCCGGTGCGCCTGTTCTGCCCTCCGGAGGCAACGCTGCTCACGCTTGTGGCTCGGGACAGCCGGTAGCCGCGGGCAGCCGTTACACTGGACCGGCGTTCGGGATGTAGCGCAGCTTGGGAGCGCGCCTCGTTCGGGTCGAGGAGGTCGTGGGTTCAAATCCCGCCATCCCGACGGTGTGATGTCTCAGGACATCGTGAACGGCCGAACCCACGACTTGTGGGTTCGGCCGTTCTGTTTCGTGGAAGTCCGGGGGGCCTCCGGTGCCGTGGCAGGTGCCGCCGATCCGAAGCTCGACAGCCTGCTCTGTCGTGGTCATACTTTGGACCATGACGACGATGTCGCTAGCTGATGCGAAGGCGCACTTGTCCGACGTGGTGGGCCGCGTCAGCAGGCAACACGAGCGGGTCACCGTCACCGTGCACGGCCGCCCGTCGGCGGTCCTGCTGTCCCCCGAAGACCTGGAACGACTGGAGGAGACGATCGCCGTCCTCGCCGACAGTAGCCTGATGACGCAGCTGGCGGCAGCCGAGGCGGACGTGGCGGCCGGTCGAGTGGAGACGCAGGAAGAACTCGACACCGCCATGGAGCTGCGCCGGAACCGGGCGTGAGCGAGCGGCCGTACTCGCTGAGAATCGTGTCGACGGCTCGGCGTCAGCTGGCCGAGGATCTCCCAGAGGCCGTCGCGTTCGCGGCACACGAGTTCATCAACGGGCCCCTGCTGAGCGACCCGTACCGCGTCGGCAAGCGGTTGATGCCTCCGCTGGACGACCGGTACAGCGGAAGGCGCGGCACCTACCGCATCCTGTACCGCATCGATGCGCCTCGCCGGACGGTCACCGTCCTGGCGGTCGGCCAGCGCGGGGGCGTCTACCGATCGGGGTAGCGGCGGAGAGGCCGCCGCGTCCGCGCTCAACCCAACCTGACCGCTCTCGCCCTCGGCCCGAGCGGCTGCAGGTGGGGCCTCTCAGCGTGGCTGACGGGCACCACTAGCCACCTGAGGTGGCGGCTTCCTCGGTCGGGGCCGACAGCGCCGGCCAGGCGAGATCGGCCCCCGCCGGTAACACGGCTAGGGCAGCCACCAGCAGCAGCGCGACCCTGACGTCCAGGCCAGCCCCTACCATCCCGGCGAGCGCGAGGATGCCGGCGATCGCGCCAGCGGCGGCGATCAAGGGTGCCGGTACGCCGGGCCTCGGCCGCTCGAACACACCGCTCCTCGGCAGCACGGTGACCGCGCGAAGGAGCGCGAGGCCGAGCAGGGCAGCGGCTACCGCAGCCGCCAGGACCGCCAGAACCATGCCGTCCATCTCCGCGCCGGGTTCCAGCAGCCCGCTGCGGCGCACGCCCACAGGCAGCAGTGCGAGGCCCACAGTGACGAGCAAGTGAGCCACGACCCACACGTACACCGACGCCGGCGAGGGGCGGACATCGGCCTCGATCCGCGCCACGTACAGCAGCCCGAGACTCAGGATCACCACGCCGAGAAACACGCACAGCCCCACCGTGAGGCCGGTGAAGCCCTGGCCGGAGAGTGCGGTGACTGCCTTGAACACGGCCGCTGCCAGCAGAATTACCGTGAACAGGGCATACCGCTCCACCATGTGCTCGCTCGCCGTGGGTGGGTGGTGATGCCTGCGGCCGGCCTCCGTGGAGACCGAGCCCACGACCATGATGAGCAGCGACAGACCCCACAGCGCCTGCTGTGCGGTGCCCGAGAACACCGTGGACACCGGCAGGAGCGCTGCTGCCAGCAGCCCCACCCACACGTACCGGTCCACGAGCAGGCGGGACGGGCCGGTGTCGGGCTCGGCGACCAGATAGACGCCCAGCAGCGCTAGTCGCGCGACGAAGAAGGACCATGCGAAGGCGTCGGCAGTGACACCGGTGGCGGTCGGCACCGTGACGGCGACCACGATGAGGGCTATCACCTGTACGGCGACGAGCAGCCTGGCGACCGGCGAGTGGTCCACGTACCGGCGGAAGCTCAGGGCCGTACCGGTCCAGGACCACCACAGCAGCGCGAGGACCAGGAACCACCTGGCCAGTCCGACAACCGTCAGGTCGTCGCTGACGATGTCTCCGGCCTGCACGATCGCAATCACGGCAACCAGGTCGAAGAGCACCTCAAACCAGGTGACGCGCTGCAGTCGCGCTGCGGCCGAGGCAGGCACGGCGCTACCCGCCCCGTGCGGCCGACTCGCCCAGCTCCTCGGCGAGCAGTTCCGCGATCTGGGCCGTGTTCAAGGCGGCACCCTTGCGCAGGTTGTCGCCGCACACGAACAGCTCAAGCTCCCGCGGGTCGTCCAGCGAGACCCGCACCCGCCCCACGTACGTCGGATCCGTGCCGACCACGTCCGCGGGTGTCGGGAACAGCCCCTCTGCCGGGTCGTCCATCACCACGACACCTGGCGAGGACCTCAGCGTCTCGTGCGCCGCCGCCACCGACGTCGGCGCGGAGAACCGGGCGTGCACCGCCAACGAGTGGGTCGTGACGACGGGCACCCGCACGCAGGTTGCCGAGACCTTCAGGTCCGGCAGGCCGAGGATCTTGCGTGACTCGTTGCGGACCTTGAGCTCCTCGCTCGTCCAGCCGCCGTCCTTCAGCGAGCCCGCCATCGGCACCACATTCAAGGCCAGCGGGGCGGGGAAGGGCGACGGGCCGTCCGGAACCTTGCGCCGCACGCCGCCGGGGAGGTCGGCCGACGCGCGATCCCCCTCCAGGGATGCCAGCTCGTCGTAGAGCCGGTCAATCCCAGGTTGGCCGGCACCTGAAGCAGCCTGGTAGGACGCCACAAACAGCGACTCCAGCCCGAAGCGCCGGTGCAGTGCGCCGAGCGCGACGATCATGGACAGCGTCGTGCAGTTCGGATTGGCGATGATCCCCTTGGGTCGGTCACGTGCGGCCTGCGGGTTCACCTCCGGGACCACCAGTGGCACCTCGGGGTCCATCCGGAAGGCCGCGGAGTTGTCGACCGCGACGCACCCTCGCGCCGCGGCAACCGGCGCCCACTGCGCGGACACCTCGTCCGGCACGTCGAACATGGCCACGTCGGCGCCGTCGAAGACCTCCGGAGCCAGCGCCTGGACGGTCACGTCCTGGCCCCGCACCTGCAGGACCTTTCCGGCGCTGCGCGCAGATGCCACCAGCCGGATCTCGCCCCATAGGTTCTCACGCGTGGTCAGCAGGTCCAGCATCACGCTGCCCACCGCACCGGTCGCGCCGACGACGACGAGCGTCGGCCCCTGGACCGCGCTCATCGACCGGTCCCCGCGTACACCGTCGCCTCCCCTTCGGCGTCGAGACCGAATGCCTCGTGAACCGCCCGTACGGCGTTGGGAACATCGTCGGAGCGGCACACGATGGAGATCCTGATCTCCGAGGTGGAGATGATCTCCACGTTCACGTCCGCCTTGCCCAGCGCCTCGAAGAACGTGGCCGACACTCCCGGGTGGGACCGCATCCCGGCACCCACGAGCGACACCTTGCCGATCTGGTCGTCGTAGCGCAGCTTGCGGAACCCGATGGTCTCGCGGTTTCGCTCGAGGGCACTCATCGCCGTCTGCGCATCGCCTATCGGGACCGTGAAGGAGATGTCCGTCAGCCCGGTCTCCGCCGCGGAGACGTTCTGGACGATCATGTCGATGTTCACCTCGACGTCGGCCAGCGTCCGGAATATCCCCGCTGCCTCACCGGGTCGGTCGGGCACGCCCACGATGGTGATCTTCGCCTCGGACTGGTCGTGTGCGACACCGGCGATGATGGCCTGTTCCACGGCGGGGTCCTCCTGCGGGTCGTCGATGCTGCCCGCCACGAGAGTGCCGGGTGCGTGGCTGAACGAGGAGCGCACGCGCAGCGGGATGCCGTACTGGCGGGCGTACTCCACCGCCCTCAGGTGCAGTACCTTCGCCCCGGCCGCGGCCAGCTCCATCATCTCCTCGTACCGAAGGTGGTCGATGGGGCTGGCCTTGGGAGCGAGGCGGGGGTCGGCGGTGAACACGCCGTCCACGTCCGTGTAGATCTCGCAGAGGTCCGCCCCCAGAGCGGCGGCCAGAGCGACCGCGGTGGTGTCCGACCCGCCCCTGCCGAGGGTCGTGACGTCCTTGGTGTCCTGAGAGACGCCCTGGAATCCGGCCACGATGGCAACCGCGCCGGCATCCAGTGCCTCCTGGATGCGGCCGGGTGTGACCTTTCGGATCCTGGCCCGGCCATGCACGCTGTCGGTGATCACGCCGGCCTGCGACCCCGTGAAGGAGCGGGCCTCATGGCCGGAGGTCGCGATGGCCATGGCCAGCAGCGCCATCGAGATCCGTTCCCCGGCCGTCAGGAGCATGTCCAGCTCGCGGCCGGGGGGAAGCGGGGAGACGGTCCGGGCCATGTCGAGAAGCTCGTCGGTCGTGTCACCCATGGCGGAGACGACCACCACGACGTCCGCGCCCTCACGCCGGGTCCGTACGATCCGGTCCGCGACGCGCTTGATCGACTCCGCGTCGGCGACCGAGGAGCCACCGTACTTCTGCACGATCACCGTCACGCGCGCTGCTCCCTCCTGTGGGGGCATCATTCCGTACGAGCCTACGCGGCCCGCCGACAGGTACCTCAGCCGTCCACACGCCGCCGACCTGCGAACGCCCGACCGAGTGTGACCTCGTCGGCGTACTCCAGGTCGCCGCCCACCGGCAGGCCGCTCGCCAGCCTCGAGACCTCGACGTCCAGCGGCGCCATCAGGCGGGCGAGGTACGTCGCCGTCGCCTCCCCCTCCAGGTTCGGGTCGGTGGCCAAGATGACCTCCCGCACCCCCCCGTCCGAGAGCCGCTGCAGCAGCTCACGCACTCGCAGGTCATCCGGTCCGACCCCCTCGATGGGAGAGATGGCGCCCCCCAGGACGTGGTAACGGCCCCGGAACTCCTGGGTCCGCTCGATCGCGACGACGTCCTTGGGCTCCTCGACGACGCAGATCACGTCCTCGGCGCGGCGCGGGTCGGAGCAGATCCGACAGCGCTCCCGCTCCGAGACGTTGCCGCAGACCTGGCAGAAGCGGATCTCCGCCGCGACCCGCTCGATAGCCGAGACCAGCCGGCGGATGTCCACCGGGTCCGTGTTGAGCAAGTGAAAGGCGATCCGCTGGGCACTCTTGGGGCCAACTCCCGGGAGCCGCCCCAGCTCGTCGACCAGGTCCTGCAGCGGCCCCTCGTACATGGCGCCCCCCTCCCTCAGGTCAGAGCCCGAGCGAACCCAGCGGGCCGCCAGGTCCTGCGCCGCCCCCCATCCCGCCAGGCATGGCGGGCATGAGCTCCGCGGCAAGCTCGCCGGCCGCCCTGGTGGCGTCCCTGACCGCGGCCACGACGAGATCCGCCAGCGTCTCGGTGTCGTTCGGGTCCACCGCCGACGGATCGATGACCAGGCCGACAAGCTCCCCGGTGCCCTTCACCGTGGCCGTCACCAGCCCACCGCCTGCCGTTCCGCTCACTTCCCGGCCAGCCAGCTCATCCTGGGCGGCGGTCAGCTGCGCCTGGAGCTGTTGAGCCTGCTTCATCAGCGCCTGCATGTTCGGCTGGCCGCCCCTGGGCATGTTGGACACGATCGACACCTTCCTGTCTTCGCTGCGGCCCTGTCTCGTCGCTACGGCCCCGTCTTGACTAGCGCTGTCTCGCAGAGCGCCTGTCTCCCGCTAGCCAGGCCAAGGCTAGACGGTGACCGTGACAGCGCACCGCAGGCTCTCAGGTGTTGTCCCACTCGCCGATCTTGCGTGCCCCCAGGCTGCGGGACACCAGGTCCACCGCCGCCTGCTCCGGGTCGGTGATCGTGTCGTGCTGGGGGTCGCCCTCCCCGTCGGAGTCGATGCCGGACCGGGCCGAGGGAAGCGAGCCCTCCGACGGTCCAACCGAGGCCTGCCCACCCTCCCGGGTCGAGGGTTCCCGACCCCGACGGTTCGGTGTGGCCGACGGACCGGAGGCCTGGCTCCCACCATCGGGAGGACTCCCGCCAGCAGTGCGACCGCCCTCGCCGGGGGTGTCTGCGCACGTGACCGTGACGTCGATGCCGAGCACGTCGAGGAGCGCTTCCCGCAGGTGGATGTCGTTGCCCCCGCTGCTGAAGCCCAGCCGCGAGCCGGAGGAGCGAAAGCCCAGCGTCAGCTCCGTCGGCGTCAGCGACAGTGGGGTCGCGTTGTCGCTGAGCACCATCCAGGCGAACCGCTTGCGCCGCTTGACCGCTTCGAGGACGTCCGGCCACAGTCGTCGCAGCGTCGCGAGGTCCATGGTTCCCGGGGGGTGGGTGGGCTCGGCACCGCCGGAAGGCTCGGCAACGGAAGGCTCGGAGCGTGCGGTGACACCGGCGCGGGTGGCACCCGGTTCCTGCCGGGTCTGCGGGGTCTGCCGGGTCTGCGGGGTCGGCGGGGTCTGCGGGGTCGGCGAGTCGGGGACCTCCCAGGAGGAGTGCGCGGGTGCCGCGGACGTCGGTGCGGCAGGCGCAGCCACAGCCGCAGCCGGTGCCGCAGGCGCGGCCGGTGCCACAGGTTCGGCGGGCGTCGGCGCGACCGGTGCGGCCGGTGCAGCCGGGACGGCCGGGGCAGGCTGAGTACCGATCTCCAGCCGTCGCTCCAGCCGTTCCAGCCGCTGCAGCACGGCATGGTCGGAGCTGCTGACCGCCGGCAGGAGCAGGCGCGCGCAGATGAGCTCCAGCACGAGGCGAGGAGAGGTGGTGCCCTTCATCTCCACCAGGCCTTCGTGCACGGTGTCCGCATGGCGCGAGAGCGTTGCCTGCCCGAGCCGCGCGGCGGAGTCCACCAGCCGGCTCAGCCGGTCCGCGGGCGCGTCGATCAGGCCACGGGCCACCGCGTCCGGGACGGCGTTGACCAGGATCAGGTCCCGCAGGCGCTGGAGCAGGTCCGCGGCGAAGCGCCGCGGATCGATACCGGCCTCCACAACCCGCTCCACGGACTCGAAGACCGCCGCCCCGTCGCCCGCAGCCAGGCCCTCGACCACCTCGTCGAGCAGCGCCTCGTCGGTGACACCCAGCAGCCGTACCGCCTCGTCGTACTCCACAGTTCCGGACTCCGCGCCGCTGACGAGCTGGTCCAGCACCGACAGCGAGTCCCGGACGCTGCCCGCGCCCGCCCGCACCACCAGGGAGAGGACCCGCTCGTCGACCACCACGCCCTCGGCCTCGCAGATCGTGCTGAGGTGGGCCCGCAGCGCACCGGGTGGGACGAGCCGGAACGGGTAGTGGAAGGTCCGTGACCGGATCGTGGGGATGACCTTCTCGGGCTCCGTCGTGGCAAAGACGAAGACGAGGTAGTCGGGCGGCTCCTCGACCAGCTTGAGCAGCGCGTTGAAGCCACTCTTGCTGATCATGTGAGCCTCGTCGATCACATAGACCTTGAAACGGGAGCTCACCGGGCCGTAGGCGGCTCGCTCGCGCAGCTCCCGGGTCTCCTCGACACCGCCGTAGGAGGCCGCATCGATCTCCACCACGTCCAGCGAGCCTGGCCCGTCCGAGGCCAGCGCCCGACAGGACTCACACGTCCCGCAGGGCGTCGGAGTCGGGCCGTTCTCGCAGTTCAGCGAGCGCGCCAGGATGCGGGCGCTGGAGGTCTTGCCGCAGCCACGAGGACCGGAGAACAGGTACGCGTGGTGCGTCCGGCCGGTACGCAGCGCCCGCGCCAGCGGCTCGGTGACGTGGTCCTGGCCGATCACCTCGTCGAAGGTGCTGGGCCGGTAGCGACGGTAGAGAGCCTCGTTGCGTGAGCGCTCCGGCGGCTCCGCCTCGAGTCCGGCCAGCTGCTCCGACATCGTCGCCTCACTCACTCGCGGCCCGGGAAGGCCCCGACACCCGGTCCACGGACGCTGTGCAGAGAATGCGAGGGGCCTCTCGTGCACCCGTCAGAGCCCACTTACCCTTGCTGCCTTCCGGCCCTGGGGGAGTTCGCAGGGTGCACGCCGCACGAGAGGCCTTGGGCCAGTGTACGGCGTGCGGCGAGACTCGGGTACGCCTGTGCATATCCGATACCCTGGCCTGCGGAGGATTCGCCTAGTGGCCTAGGGCGCACGCCTGGAGAGCGTGTTGGGGGCAACCCCTCGCGGGTTCAAATCCCGCATCCTCCGCCACATGAGCTCGAACATGGCGTCCGGACCGGCATGCGGCGCTAGCCGCTGCTGTCCGGGCCCAGCCGCATGGTGCACCACACGTACTTCCCCCCCGAGACCAGACGGGTGCCCCAGCGCTCCGTGAGAGTGCTGACCATCATCAGGCCCCTGCCCCGCTCGTCATCGTGCTCCGCCAGGCGCGAGACCGGCTGACGGTGGCTCGGGTCGAAGACCTCAATGTGCAGCCTGCGCGGGGTCCGGCGCATCCGTACCGAGACCGGCGCGTCCGACGCGCGGCGACGGACGTGCACCAGAGCATTGGTGACCAGCTCGTTCGCCACGACCAGGGCGTCCGAGGCGTCCGAGCCGCGTACCCCGAAGGCCTCGTGCACCTCAGCGATGCGGGCTCGCAGGTCGTGCAGCCCACCGCCTTCCGCGGGAGCGGGCAGGCTTGCCACCTGCCCACCATCGGCACCTGTCACCGCCGCCAGGAGCAGCGCGACGTCATCCTGCTGCGGACCCCGGGCGAAGCTGTCGATCATGCCGTCGGCAAGCTCGTCGAGGCTGGCGACTGGCTCGACGTCGAGCCAGTCCACGAGCTGGCGGATCCCCTCGTCGGCGGACCGGCCACGCGTCTCGACCAGCCCGTCGGTGTACAGAGCGAGCACCGAGCCGGGAGCGAAGGGCTGGGTGTGTCTCCGGTAGGTCATGTCCGGGACCCCCAGCGGTGGGTCGGGCTCCTCGGTGAGTCTCAGGACGGCGTTCTCGGGAGTCTTCACCAGCGGCGTCGGGTGACCGGCCGCCACCCACTGCAGCTCGCCCTCCCATGGGTCGTAGATCACGTAGACCGCCGTGACCAGCGGCTCCGCCTCCAGACTGGCGACGAGCTGCGAAGCGTAGCCCATCAGCTGGTCCGGGGGCATGTCCAGGGATGCGTACGCTCGCACCGCGGTCCGTACCTGCCCCATGATGGTGGCCGCCTCGATGCCACGGCCCATGACGTCCCCGACGACCAGCGCGACCCGGCCGGCGGACAGCGGGATCACGTCGTACCAGTCCCCCCCGACCTCGACCCCCCGTTCTCCCGCTACGTACCGCACGCCGAGGGCAAGCTCCTCGACCTCCGGCAGGTACGCAGGCAGCATCGCGCGCTGCAGCATGAGCGAGACGTTGCGGGCCCGGACGAAGGCCTCGGCCCGCAGGTACTCCGAGGCCCGGGTCGCGGTGACGTCCTGCGTGGTCCCCACGAACTCGACGAGCTCGGATCCGTCGACGACCGGGACGCCCTTCTTGATCACCCGCCGGTAGCCGCGGGCACGCAGCCCGCTGCGGAACTCCTCGCGGAAGACGGATCCGTCCCGTACGGCGTCCCGCCAGGCCGTCCGTACGCGTTCCCGCTCGTCGGGGTGGATCATGTCGAGCCAGCCCCCGTGGCGCAGCCGCTCCACGGCGTCCTCGGGCAGACCGGACCAGGACGTGTCCGAGGTCATGCGTCCGTCGAGGTCCGCGGTCCACACCTCCAGGCCGGTGGACTCGACCAGTGCCCGGTAGCGGGACTCGGCGCGCCGCAGCAGGCTCTCGGTCATCGTGGCGCGCGTCACGTCGACCGCCGCCACCGCGGCACCGGCGATCTCGCCTCGGTCGTCCCGTACCGGGAACCAAGCGGTGTCGAAGACCCGAGGCCAGCCGGTCTCGGGGTCGACTCCGAACCGGACCTCCTCGTGGCGCAGCGTCTCGCCCTGGTCGAGGACACGGCGCAGCCTGCCGGTGATGCGTTCCATCGCGGCGCTGACGCGGTCAGCCCCGTCCCGGGAAGGGGGCAGCTTGCGCTGGGCGGCGGCCATCAGCTCGGGGAGCGTGGCCCCGAGCAGCGCCGACTCCGACCCGGCACCCAGCACGTCGAGGGCCGCCGGGTTCACGTACACGACACGCCAGGCAGGGTCGACGACCAGCATCGCCGCCGGCACCTCGCTGACAAGCACGTCCGCGGCACGCAACAGCGGACTTCCCTCGGTGCTCAGAGGGTCGATCCGGTGGGCGAGTAGGACGTGAGGGTGGTCAGGTAGTTGGCGCGCTCGAAGCCGGTCGGGTTCGGGCCGGTGGCCCAGGCAGCGCTGCCTGTCATCTCCGCCACGCTGTCATAGTCGTTGTCGACCATCCACTCCCGCAGGCCGTCCGTCACGGTCGCGACGTGACCGGGCCCGTGGCGCAGCAGCGCCGAAGTCATCATCGCCACCGTGGCTCCGGCCAGCAGCACCTTCGCGGCCTCCTCCCAGGAGTGGACCCCTGTGGTCGCCGCGAGCTCCACGTCCACCCGCCCGGAGAGCAGGCCGATCCAGCGCAGGGGCAGGCGCACCTCCTCGGGAGAGGACAGCGTCAGGCGCGGCGCGGCCTCCAGCGTCTCCAGGTTCAGGTCCGGCTGGTAGAAGCGGTTGAACAGCACGACCGCGTTCGCGCCCGCGTCGGCCAGACGTCCCACCAGGTGCGGGACGGACGAGTAGAACGGCCCGATCTTGACCGCCAGCGGTACCGAGACAGCCCGCCGCACCGCGGCCACGAGGGAGACCATCTGGTCCTCGATCTGCGTCCCGGACACCGCCGGATCAGCTGCGAGCTGGTAGGTGTTGAGCTCGACGGCGGCCGCTCCGGCGCTCTCGAGCAGGCTGGCGTAGTGGATCCAGCCCGTCTCGCTGGTGCCGTTGAGCGAGGCGATCACCGGGATGTCGAGCTCGCCGGTGGCGTCGCGAATGAGGTCCAGGTAGGCGTCGGGCCCCACGTTGTAGTCGCTCAGCTCCGGGAAGAACGTGGCCGCCTCCCCGAAACCGTCCGCACCGGTCTGCAGCATGCGGTCGATGGCCTGCGACTCCGCGACGATCTGCTCCTCGAACAGGCTGGGCAGCACCACCGCCCCGGCTCCGGCCTCCGTCACCTCCCGGAGGAAGTCGATCTCTCCGGTACGGGGACTCGGGGAGGCCACGAGTGGGCTGGGCAGATGCATGCCCATGTATGTGGTCGAGAAGTCGGGCGCGCTCACTGCTCTTCCTCCCCCGCCGGGGCCCAGCGCGAGATGCCGGCGAGCTGCTCGTAGAGCTTCCATCGGGCGTCGATGTCCTCCTGCGCCTGCCTGTCCAGCACCTCGGCGGCCTCCGGGTCGATACGGCGCAGCACGGCGTACCGTCCCTCGGACTGGGACACCTCGGAGAACGGCATCGCAGGCGCTCTCGAGTCCAGGTGCAGCGGCGTCGTCTCGCCGTCGCCGTGCGGACCGGGACGGTACCGGAACAGCGGCCAGTAGCCGCTCTTGACCAGGTCCTTCTGGTGCGCCATCGACGTGCGCATGTCGATGCCGTGCGCGATGCAGGTCGAGTAGGCGAGGATCAGCGACGGCCCGGGCCACGCCTCCGCCTCCGTGAACGCCCGTACCGCCTGCACGTCGTTGGCTCCGAGGGCGACCTGGGCGACGTAGACCGACCCGTACGCCATGGCGATCATGCCGAGATCCTTCTTCGGCGTGCGCTTGCCGGACGTGGCGAACTTGGCCACGGCCCCCCGCGGGGTCGACTTCGACGCCTGGCCGCCCGTGTTGGAGTAGACCTCGGTGTCCATGACGAGGATGTTCACGTCACGTCCACTGGCCAGGGCGTGGTCGAGACCGCCGAACCCGATGTCGTAGGCCCAGCCGTCACCTCCCACGATCCACACGCTGCGGCGGACCAGGTTGGGTGCCAGGGAACGCAGCGAGCGCGCCGCCTCCGCACGATCGGGGCGGGCCAGCTCACCGCGGGCTTCCAGCTCGTCGAGGCGCGCGAGCAGCTGCGCCGTGCGGTCCCGCTGGGCGGCGATGCCTTCCTCGTCACGGGCGTGGGCCCCCGCGATCAGCCCGGCGACCAGCTCGTCACCGAGGACCGATCCCAGCTCGGTCACCAGCCGTACCGCCAGATCCGCTGCGTGGTCCAGCGACATCCGCATCCCGAGGCCGAACTCCGCGTTGTCCTCGAAGAGCGAGTTGGACCACGCCGGTCCGCGCCCGTCCGGATTACTCCCCCACGGTGTCGTCGGGAGGTTGCCGCCGTAGATCGAGGAGCACCCGGTCGCGTTGGCCACCACCGCACGGTCTCCGTACAGCTGCGACATCAGCTTCAGGTACGGAGTCTCCCCGCACCCCGAGCACGCCCCGGAGAACTCGAACAGCGGCTGCAGCACCTGCGACCCCTTGATGGTGTCCGGCGGCAGCGCCGTGCGGTCCAGCTCGGGGATGCTCAGGAAGTGGGTGAACCGTTCCCGCTCCACCTCGCGGTGCTCCTCCACCGGCTCGAGGTTGATGGCCTTGTGCCTGGCCTCGCTCTTGCTGCGGGCCGGGCAGACCTCCACGCAGATGCCGCATCCGGTGCAGTCGTCCGGGGCGACCTGGATGGTCAGCTCGTGACCGGGCAGGTCGCGGGACTTGAACGGCTTGCTCGGGAACCCCTCGGGGGCCTCGGCGTTCGCCTCCGGCGGGTAGACCTTCATACGGATCGCGGCGTGCGGGCAGACGATCGCGCACTTGCCGCAGTCGATGCAGATCGACGGGTCCCAGATCGGGATCTCGAGGGCGATCTCGCGCTTCTCGTAGGGAGCGGTCCCGGTCGGGAAGGACCCGTCCGCCGGTAGCGCGCTGACCGGGAGCAGGTCACCCTTGCCGTCGATCATCCTGGCGGTCACCCGCTGCACGAAGTCCGGCGCGTCGGACCCCACGAGCTGGCGGCGATGCAGGTCGGAGGTCACACGTCCGGGTACGGGAACCTCCACCAGGGAGTCCAGGGCCCGGTCCACCGCGACCTCGTTCATCGCGACCACGACCGCACCCCGGTTGCCGTAGGTCTTCGCGAAGCTGGCCTTCACCAGGCGCGCGACCTCGTGGGACGGAAGGGCGCCGGAGAGCTTCAGGAAGGCCGGAACCATCACCGAGTTGATCCGCCGCCCCAGGCCGACGTCCTTGGCGATCCGGTAGGCGTCCACCGACCACAGGCGCAGATCCTTGGCGAGGATCTCCTCCTGCACCTCACGCGGCAGCCGGTCCCAGATCTCCTCGGCCGGGTACGGCGCGTTCACCAGCACCGTGGCGCCCTGCTCCGCCTCCTCGAGAACCTCCCGCTGTCCGAAGAACGAGAACTGGTGGACGCCCACGAACCCGGCCTTGCGGACCAGGTAGCTGGAGTCGATCGGCTGCTCGGAGAAGCGCAGGTGGGACACCGTGACCGAGCCGGCCTTGCGGGAGTCGTAGACGAAGTAGC
The DNA here is from genome assembly GCA_963752715.1 of uncultured Actinomycetota bacterium. Classification (GTDB taxonomy): domain Bacteria; phylum Actinomycetota; class Actinomycetes; order Mycobacteriales; family CAVVZQ01; genus CAVVZQ01. The sequence goes on from CAVVZQ010000007.1 coordinate 519,802, forward strand.
CCTGCGTGTGCCAGTCCCGCTGGTCGGCGACGATCTTCACGGCCTCCTTGGCCGCGGACACCGTGCCGTCGCTACCCAGGCCGTAGAGCACCACCCGCGCCTCGGCGACGTCGGTGTCGAAGTCGGGGTCCTCGTTCAGGCTGGTGTGCGTGATGTCGTCCACGATGCCGACCGTGAACCCGTGCCGGGGCGGCGCGGAGCCCGGCCTTCCGTCCGTCCGGACGTGGTCCAGTGCCGCCTTGATCATCGCCGGCCGCACCTCTTTGCCGCCGAGTCCGTAGCGGCCTCCGGCGACGTGCGGCATGGTCCGCTGACCCTGTGCGGCGGCGGCAGCCAGGGCCGCCACCACATCGAGGTAGAGCGGCTCGCCCGGGGCGCCGGGCTCCTTGGTCCGGTCGAGCACCGCAAGGCCGCGCACGGTGTCGGGCAGCGCCTCGAGCAGCGCGTCGGCCGGGAACGGCCGGTACATGCGCGGCAGCAGCAGGCCCACCCGTTCGCCCTCGGCCACCAGCCGGTTCACGGCCTCACGCGCCGCGCCCGCGGCTGAGCCCATCAGGACAACCGCCCGCTCGGCTTCGGGATGGCCCACGTAGTCGACCAGGCTGTAGTGCCTACCGGTGCGCTCACCCAGCGTGGCCAGCGCCTGGGCCACGACCGCCGGGACGGCGTCGTGCACCGGGTTCGCCGCCTCGCGTGCCTGGAAGAACACGTCCGGGTTCTGCGCGGTACCCCGCAGCTGGGGCGTGTCCGGCGAGAGGCCGCGGTCGCGGTGCCGGGCGATCCAGGCAGGATCGACCAGCGCGCTGAGGTCGGCCCCGGTGAGCTGCCGGATCCGGGCGACCTCGTGGGAGGTGCGGAAGCCGTCGAAGAAGTGCAGCACCGGCAGGCTGCTGGCGAGCGCGGCGGCGTGGGCCACCGCGGCCATGTCATGTGCCTCCTGCACGCTGCTGGAGGTCAGCATGGTCCAGCCCGTGCCCCGTACCGCCATCACGTCGCTGTGGTCGCCGAAGATGGACAGCGCGTGAGTCGCGAGGGTCCGCGCCGCAACGTGCAGCACCGCCGGAGTCAGCTCGCCGGCGATCTTGTACATGTCGGGGATCCACAGCAGCAGGCCCTGGGAGGCGGTGAAGCTGGTGCCGAGGGCGCCGGTGGTCACCGCGCCGTGCAGCGCGCCGGCTGCCCCCGCCTCGGACTGCATCTCCAGCACGTCGGGCACCGAGCCGTACAGGTTCGGCTTGCCGGCGGCGGCCCACTGGTCCGCGTGCTCGCCCATCGGGCTCGACGGGGTGATCGGATAGATGGCGCAGACCTCGGACAGGGCATACGAGACCCGGGCGACCGCCTCGTTGCCGTCCATCGAGGCCCAGCTCTGCCGCTCGGGCAGGGTGGAGGCCGAGACTGTATGGGTGGGCGCGCCGCGGGAGGAGCCTCTCGGGGCCCGGCGCGTATGGGATTCGCCGATAGTGGCCGTCATGGCACCCATCATGCTCCTGATGGCCCGTTCGGCGCAGGTGTGCCCGTGGCGCAGGCTGGTGAGGGCTGGTGAAAGCTAGGTGCGGCCAGCTCACCAGCGACGCACAGGCAAGGGGCGCCGGCTCATCCGGCCGCCCCTCGCCCCTGCACAGCAGCGCGGTGGAGGTGGGATTTGAACCCACGGAGGAGTTGCCCCCTCACACGCTTTCGAGGCGTGCTCCTTCGGCCGCTCGGACACTCCACCGCAGGCCAGGGTACCGGACTCCGCGGTCACCGGCGGCGTACGAAGAACTCCCGAAGCACGGCGGAGCACTCCTCGGCCAGCACCCCGCGCACGACCTCCGGCCGGTGGTTCAGCCTCCGGTCCCGCACCACGTCCCACAGCGACCCGACCGCTCCCGCCTTGGGGTCGTCGGCCCCGTACACCAGGCGGGCCACCCGGGACAGCACGACCGCTCCGGCGCACATCGTGCACGGCTCCAGCGTCACCACCAGCGTGCAGCCGTCCAGCCGCCAGGTTCCCAGCCGGGCGCACGCGGCCCGCAGCGCAACCACCTCGGCGTGCGCGGTCGGGTCGTGCACTGCCTCTCGCTGGTTGTGGGCCTCCGCCAGCACGCTGCCCTCCGGGGCGAGGACGACCGCGCCGACGGGGACGTCCGCGGAGTCGGACTCGGCGAGCCGCGCGCCCGCGAGCGCGAGCCGCATCGCCGCGATGTCGGCTGCTGCGAACGGAGGGCCAGCGGTCACGCAGCGATCCCCGGCCACCCCTCGGCTGCGAGCAGCGAGCGCTTGAGGCCCACTCCGTACCCGTATCCGCCCATGGAGCCGCCGGAACCCACCACGCGATGGCACGGCACCAGGAATGGCAGCGGGTTGCGAGCCATCACCCCACCCACCGCGCGTGCGGCGCCGGCTCGCCCGACAGCCTCCGCAACCTCCCCGTACGAGCGGGTCTCTCCCGCCGGAATCGTGGCCACTTCGGTCAGGACGCTGCGCTGGAACTGCGTCAGGGACGTCAGGTCGAGTGGCAGTCCCGAGGAGGGACAGGCCCGTACGCCGTGGTCGCGCAGCTCCTCCCGTACGCCCGACGGCATGTCGGCGAGCTCCACTCTGTCAACGCCGCGGGCCTCGACCCCCAGCGTGAGCCTCAGCCGGGCGACGAACTCGTCCTCCGCCACCGAGACCGGCGCTACGGCGCACACCCCGCGACGTGTGGCTGCAACGAACACAGGGCCGGCAGGGCCGCGAGCCTCGCAGTACGTGACCGTCATGCAGCGAGTCTGGCACCGGTGCCGCGACGGGTCACCCTGCGCTGCGGCCCACTCGTGGCGGCATTGCGGGGACCTCCCCGCCCTCGGTGGCCAGAATCCCCTCGCGCAGGGCCCGCGGCAGCGCCGTCTTGCGTCCCAGGTTGTAGTCGTAGGAGACGACCACCCCGAAGCCCTCCGCCACGACGTCCTGCTGGGCGGTGCTCACGATCCGGTAGGACATCCGGAACCGGTCCTCGCCGATCTCCGAGACCCGCGCGCCCACCTCGATCCTGTCCGGAAAGCCCAGCGGCCGCCGGAACCGGCAACCGGTCTCGGCCAGGATGGGACCAGCGCCCGGGGTCACCGTGATGTCCGAGATCCCCAGCGCCGCGAAGTAGTTGATGCGCGCGGACTCGAAGTACCGGAAGAACCGGGCGTTGTTCACGTGGCCCAGCGCATCCAGGTCGCCCCACGCCACGTCGATGGACGTCACCACCGGAAAGTCAGCCAGTTCCTCCGCCGTCACCAGGGCACGGTACCCCGTGCGGAGATACCGTTCCCGTCTCCGCGCTTGACAGCGACGCCCGCTGGCCGCGCTGCGCGACCTCCTGCGGGCACCTGAGGGCCTGTAGCGCCTTCTACTCGGGCTTGTCCGCTACTCCGGTTTGTCGCGCTCGGAGATGTCCTGCAGGTCCTCGACCTCGCCGCTGAGCTTGTGCCGCTCCCGCTCGATCTCTTCCCGGACCGATCGGGCCTGAGCCATCGTCTCCCGACCCTCTGCGATCTTGGCATGGCCGGCCTCGATCGCCTCGTCCGTGCCGGTCGCCAGCAGGCGCTCACCCTCCAGGGCGGCGCGCTGCGCGGAGGCCTCCATGCTGCGGGCCTTGATCTCCAGGGCCATGATCACGTCGGTTTTGGCCCGTACCTCACCAGCCTGGAACGCGGTCTTGACGACCTTGAGCGGGCTTCCCTTCGCGGCCTTCTTGGCCTCCCGGATCTCGACCTCCGGCTGCTGAAGCAGCTCCCCGTCGATGACGTCGTAGCGACGCGCGAACACCAGCTGGGACATCAGCGTCTGCAGCGTGGCGGCGACCGGAATCGCGATGATCGCACCGATCCCCCCGAGCATCGCCGCACCGACCATGACCGAGCCGAAGGCCACCGCTGGATGAATATCGACGGTTCTGGCCGTGATCAACGGCGTGAACAGGTAGTTCTCGATCTGCTGGTAGATCAGGATGAACACGACCACGGCAATCGCCAGCACGAGGCCGCCTTCGAAGATCGCGACCAGGGTGGGCAGCGTGCCCGCGATGTAGGTACCGATCGTGGGCACGAACTGCGAGACCACACCCACGAAAAGACCCAGGAACAGCGGGCTGGGCAAGCCGATGATGATGAAGAACAGAGTGGATATCCCGGCGCTGAGCAGTGCCAGGAATCCACGGGAGATGATGTAACCGCCGGTACGGTCGATCGCCACCTCCCAGGCGTAGAGCACCGTCTGCTGGGTCCGCGGCTTGAACACCGACAGCACCGTGCGGCGGAACCGGGGGCCCTCGGCGACCAGGTAGAAGGTGAACAGGAAGATCGTGAAGACCTGGAAGATGCTGCCCACGGCGCTGCCCGCGAAGCCCAGCGCGCCCTGAGCCACCCCAGCCAGCCAGTCCCGCACCGGACCCTCCGGGTCGGTGATCTCCTGCTCGAGTTCCGAGGTGTCGATCTCGGTGTTGAACGTGCTGTTGAGCCAGTTCACGACATCGTCAATGGCCTCGGGCAGGATTTCCAGGAGCTGCTGCGCCTGCTCGATGAAGAAGAGCGTGGAGATCGCGACGAACGCAGCCACGCCCAGCAGTGAGAGGAGGAACACCAGCAGCGTCGTCAGTCCACGCCGCCACCCGCGCCGCGCGAAGAAGTTGACGATCGGCTCCAAGGCCAGGGCCAGGAAGAAGGACAGGAAGATGGTCAGCAGGAAGTCGTCAAGCTGGTACCAGATCCTGAACAGGAAGATCGTGAGCAGGGCCCCGAAGACCAGCCACATCACGCCCTTCGGCCACCACCCCGGCACCTTGGAGGACCGGATGTCGTCGAGCAGGGGCAAGCTACCTGTCGTCGGCGCCGAGACCTCGGTGACGGTCACGTCGCGGCGCCCGAGGGATGCCGCCTCCAGTGGGGCCTCGCCCTCGGCGCGCCCTTGCTCGCCCCCGGGCGGCGGTTCCTGGTCGCTCACGGCGCCTCCCTCGTCCCCCTGATCGTAGGGGCGATGGGAAGGGGTCCGTTACCTGCCTAGGACGATGTCTCGGACATCACCTGTCACAGCGGTCGCGATCCGGTCACGGGCGCGCAGCCGCAGTGGAGTCCGACCCACTCGGGTGCGCCGGATGCGAGTGGCGGCAGGCCTGTGCCACGGTGGATCACGTGACCTCACCACGGCAGACCGACCCCGTTGTCGGCATCCTCGGCCTCGGCCTGATCGGAGGCTCACTGCTGCGCCGGCTGCACTTGCAGGGTCGGCGGGCAGTGGGGTGGAACCGCGACCCGGCGGGCCGAGCCGCGGCGCGCGCCCAGGGTCTTCAGGTACGCGACGAGCCGACCGACGTGGTCGCGGAGGCTGGCGTCCTCGTGACCGCGGTCCCTCTCCCGGTACTTGCGGACCTGCTTCCACTGGTGTCTGCTGCAGCGCGGCCGGGGACCATCCTGACCGACGTGACCTCTGTGAAGATCCCGGTCCGGGCGCTCGCCGCCAGTCTCGCGCCACAGCTCCGCTTCGTCGGCGGCCACCCGATGGCCGGTACCCAGCACTCCGGCTTCGCGGCAAGCGAGCCCACGTTGTTCGAGGGCTCGGTCTGGGTGGTGTGCCGGGAGAGCGACACCGATCCCCAAGCCTGGGACGCTGTCGCCGACCTGGCCCGCGTGTCGGGTGCCAGGGTGATGGAGGCGACGGCCCGGTCCCACGACGAGGCCGTGGCTCGGATCAGCCACGTGCCGCATCTGCTCGCCGCCGCGCTGGCCGCCTCGGCAGCAGAGGCGGGCGAGCTGCCGCTGCAGCTGGGGGCTGGGTCGTTCCGGGACGGCACCCGGGTTGCCGCAACGAGGCCTGAGCTGTCCGCGGCGATGTGCGCGGGGAACCGGGAGGCGGTGCTCGAGGCGCTTGACGACCTGACGGCACGCCTCGCCCAGGCGCGTTCGGCTGTCGCGGCCACGAGGAGCGCTGTCCCGTCCGCTGAGCTGCTGGAGTTCTTCGGGGCCGGGCGGGTGGCTCGGCTGGCCTGGGAGGACATGCACGCCCAGCCATAGGCAAGGTCCGCCCCACCCAGCCCCCACCCCCACCCCCACCCAGCCCAGCCAGGTCACCACTCATGCGCCAGGTCAATTGGGTCCGCGAAATGGTGCGATCTGGGACCGTTTCGCGGACCTGATCTGAGTGGCTATCCACAGCAGCGAGCCACGGGTCGGCATCGTCCACAGATCGGGCGCCGCAGGTCGCTCCCGTACCCGCGGACGTCAGACTCGCTCGGTGAGTTCCCGGTCCCAATCCGCCCATTCGGCCCACTCAGCTGCCCCGACTCGCCGGTCCCACCCTGCCCACTCGGCCTCCGCAGCCCACCCTGCCCACTCGGCCTCCGCAGCCCGCCTTGCCCGTCTTGCCCGCAGCCAGTCCGGCGTGTGGTCGCTGTCCCAGGCCCTCGCCTGCGGGTACACCGCCGGGGAGGTGAAGCGCCTCCTCCGTACGGGCAACTGGCAGCGTGTACGTCACGGTGTCTACTGTGCCGGCGATCGAGAGGTGGGCCAGGTCCTGCTAGGAGCAGCCGCCGCGCTTGCCTCTCCGAGACGAGTGACCCTCAGCCACAGCACCGCCGCCGCGTTCCACGGGTTCCACCTCACCCGCGACGCACGCGTGCACCTGGCAGTTGACACCCGCCGATGGCACTCCGTGAGGGGTACCGGGATCGTGAGCCACAGGAGCGAGCTGAGCACGGACGACGTCGTCCAGCGGGGCCACGTACGGGTCACCTCACCGGTCCGTACGGTCATCGACCTTGCCTGCGGCCTTCCCGGCCACGAAGGGCTCGCGGCGGCGGACCGGGCGTTGCGGCTGGGTGTCGTTGAGAAGGAGTCCCTGCTCGAGTACGCACAGGAGCGTCTGTTCGGCAGGACGGGTCGTCGCATCGCGCAGACGGTCGCGGCCTGGGCCGACCGTAGCGCAGAGTCGCCCCCGGAGTCCCACCTGAGGTGGCACTACATCGCCAGCCACCTGCCGGTGCCGCGCCCCCAGACGGCCGTGCCAGTCGAGGGTGTCGTGTACCGGGCCGACCTGGGCTACCGCTTCGCGCGCCTGGGCAGCGAGTACGACAGCGACCAGCATCACGCCGACGGACGTCAGCGACGGCGCGATCGTCAGCGGGACGACGGGTTTCGAGCCGCCGGCTGGCTGCTCCTCTACGTCACCAGCCATGAGCTCTACCGAGAGCCCGCAGACCACCTGGCTGTGGTGGACCGGGAGCTGCGCCGCAGGGGCTTCGACCCCCTCCGGCTGCGGAGGTCCCAGCGGCCCGGCCGCTACCTCGACTAGTCCGCGGGTCACGTCAGATCCGGCGGGCCTCAATCAGGTCCGCGAAATGGCCAGTTCTGTGTCCGTTTCGGGGACCTGATCTGAGTCGGGTCCGTCTCGGGGACCTGATTCAGTGGTCATGCGGACTGCTGGCGGCGGTTGCGGCGATCGAGAAACGCCAGCTGGTGACCGAGTGCCTCGGTACGCGGCATGGCGACACCGGCCGCGGCCGCGGCAGCCACCGGCGCCCCATAGATGGCCTCGATCTCCAAGGGCCGACGGGCTGCGAAGTCGACCCTCATCGAGGTGTCGTACGGGGACATCGCGGCAGTGGCAGCCAGCATCGCCTCGACCACGTCCTCAGCAACCGGGTGCCCCGTCGCTAGCGAGGCCGCAACGACCTCCCGCATCAGGTCCTCTGCCAGGGCCCGAGCATCCGGGTCGGCCATGATCGCATCGGTTCCTGCGTCGAGGACCACTGACAGCCCGTTGAAGGGCACGTTCCAGACAAGCTTGCGCCAGCGGCTCGCCAGGAGGTCGGGCGCCACCTCCACCGGTACGCCCGCGGCCCCCAGGTCCTCGGCGACGGCTCGGACGCCATCAGCCCCCGCCAGCGTCACCGCGCCGTAGTCGAGATGCCGGACCCGCCCCGGGCCCTCCTTGACCGCGCAGATGAAGCACATCCCACCGACGACCGGGACATCGGGCGGGAGCCCGGCTGCCACCGTTTCCTCCACGCCGTACCCGTTCTGCATGCACACCACGGATGGCCTGATCCCGGCCGCGCGGCTGCTGGCCACGATGGCTGCCACTGCTGGCAGTACGTCCTGTGTGGCTGTTGTCTTCGTCGCGAGCAGGACGCAGTCCACCGGCGGAACCGTGTCCGCGGAGGAGTGCACCGACAGTCCGGTGAGATGAAGATCGCCGTGCCCAGGGAAATCTGCCCCAGCGGAAACCGGCCCAGCGGAAACCGGCCCTGAGGGAGCAGGCCCAAAGGACACATGCAGCCCCTCGCTCCGGAGGTGGTCGGCGTCCGAGCGAGCCAACCAGTGCACCTCGACCCCCGAGTCGGCCAGCCGCGCCCCGTAGTACCCCCCGATCGCCCCGACTCCGACGACCGCGTAGCGACGTACCCGTCGAGTCCCCGGCCCAGCACCTGTCTCGCCCACACAAGCGACTGTATGCGGGCAACACGAGGTGTCCGCGGGAGTCCTACGTCGCAACCACCCCGGCCGCCCAGACCGCGATCATCCCGGTACCCGCAACGACCGACACGGCGACCCCGATCCCATAGCCTTTGACCGCTGCGAGAGTCGCTCGCCAGGCACGGCCCACATCCCGTACCCGAGCCAGCTCCGCGGCCATGAGCCCCGCGACGAAGCCGAGCAGGAAGCCGACCACCGGCACCAGGAAGAAGCCCATGATCGCGGAGACCACCGCCACGAGCAGCACCCACGGCGGGGAGCCCTGCGAGGCGGCGGCCCGACCGGGCAGCAGGTAGCCGGCCAGCAGTCCGACGCCCATGAGGAGGGTCATCACCGCGAGGGTCCCCCAGCGCAGCCCGCCCCCGCCGTCGGCGAGCACCCACACCAGCCCCGCCAGCCAGATGACCGGGAGTCCCGGCAGCACGGGGACTACCGCGCCGACCAGGCCTACCACCATCACTACTGCCACGAGGACCTCGGCTCCGCCGCTCACGCCGACAGGGTGCCGCACCACCCGAGGTCCACGCCACGCCAGTCGGTACGGTGGGGGGTATGTCGAAACGCATCCTTGTCATCGGGGGAGTCGCCGCGGGCGCCTCGGCCGCCGCACGCGCCCGCCGCACCTCGGAGGACGTCGAGATCACCCTGGTGGAGTCCGGCCCATACATGAGCTTCGCCAACTGCGGACTGCCCTACTACGTGGGCGGAGAGATCGCCGAGCGCTCGTCGCTGTTCGTGGCCAACCCGCGCCAGTTCGCCGCCCGTTTCCGCGTGGACGTGCGTCTGAGCACCGAGGCGACCGCCGTGGACACCGCAGCGCGCACGGTATCGGTTCGCACCCCGGAGGGCGCGACGGAGTCCCTGGCCTACGACCGGCTCGTGATCACCACCGGTACGGACCCGATCATCCCGCCCATCCCGGGGCTCGACGGGCCGAACGTGTACCTGTGCCGCACGGTGCCCGACGTGGACGCGATCATGGAGCGACTCGAAGAGATGTCCCGTACGGAACTGGAGGGCATCAGGGACAGCTCGCTGGACTGGAACCCGCAGTCCAGCCAGTACGCCGGGCTGAGGGCGCTGGTCATCGGAGGGGGCTACATCGGGCTCGAGGTCGCCGAGCAGCTGCTCCACCGCGGCATCGGCGTCACGCTGGTCGAGGCGGCCGACCAGCTCATGGGTCCGCTGGACCCGGAGGTCGCGGGCCCGGTCGAGGAGGCGATGCGGGAGGCCGGCGCGCGGGTCCTGGTGGGCGACGCCGTGGCGGCCCTGGAGCACACCAGCAACGACCGGATCATCGCCCGGATGTCCAGCGGTGCGGAGTGCCGGGTCGACCTCGTCGTCCTGGGCGCCGGCGTGCGTCCGAACGTCGCTATTGCCGAGGCGGCGGGCATCGCCCTGGGTCCCACGGGTGCGATCGCGGTGGACAAGCACCAGCGCACCTCCGACCCAGCCGTGTTCGCAGCCGGCGACAACTGCGAGGCCGTGTTCGCACCGACCGGCCGACCGGTCAACTTCCCGCTGGCCGGGCCCGCCAACAAGATGGGCCGCGTGGCCGGCGACAACGCAGCATGGGACGTGGCCGGAGCACCGGAAGACGACGCGCAGCGGCTGCGGATGCCTGCCGTGCTGGGCACCGGAATCGTGCGGGCCGCGGGCGTCGTGGCCGGCGGGACCGGGCTGTCGGAGAAGTGGGCACGGCGCGAGGGCATCCCTGTGTCCACCACCTACCTGGTCTCCACCGATCACGCCGGCTACTACCCGGGCGCGAGCAGGCTGGGCCTCAAGGTGCTCTACGACCCGGCAACCGGTCGGCTGCTGGGCGGACAGGCGGTCGGCAGAAACGGCGTCGACAAGAGGCTCGACATCATCGCCACGGCGATCTCGGGTGGCATGACCGTGCATGACCTTGAAGACCTCGACCTGTGCTACGCCCCGCCGTTCGGTGCCGCGAAGGACCCAGTCATCATGACCGGCTTCATATCCGGCAATGCGGCCCGGGGTACCGCACCGGGCATCACGCCTGGGGAGCTGGCGGCGGAGCTGTCCTCCGGAAACGGGGAGGCACCCTTCATCCTGGATGTGCGCAGCCGCCGGGAGTACGCCAACGGCAGACTGGCGGGCTCACTGAACATCCCGCTGGAGAAGGTGCGGGAGCGGATGGGCGAGGTACCGCGGGACCGGCCCGTGGTCGCCCAGTGCGCCGGAGGCTACCGCTCCTACGTGGCGCAGCAGATCCTCCGCAACCACGGGTACGACAACGTGCGCAACCTCTACGGCGGGTTCGGACTGGCGGTGCGCATCCCCGAGCTGGCGGCTCTGGTCGAGTCCGACGACTAGGCGGGGACTTCGGAGCAGGCGGCACTGAGGCGCTGCGCGGCGCGCGGCGCGCGGCGGAACGATCAACAGCCGGCCCGCAGTCCCCTTCGTGCGACGATGACACGCATGGCCTCGCTGCGGGACCGCGTGTACGACCCGAGCGCCTGGTACGCCCCGCTCGTGTCCCTGCTGCGCGGACTGCTGGACAGGTGGGGTCGCAGCAACGCCATGCTGGCCGGATCGGGCGCCGCCTTCTGGGTCGTCCTGGCGATCGTGCCGTCACTGCTGGCGCTGATCAGCCTCGCCGGGCTGTGGATCGACCCGGTGAGGATCATCGCGCAGCTGGAAGAGATGGTCGGCGAGTTCTCACCGCAGCTGGAGGACTTCCTGGAGACGATCGCGGCGAGGATCACCGCCAGCACGACCGGCCTGTCCATCAGCCTCGTCGTGTCGGTCATCGCCGCGCTGTGGTCGTCGTCCACGGGCGTGATGTACCTGATGCGCGCCGTGACGATGGCGTATGCCATCCCGGAGACACGCAGCTATGTCCGGCAGCGGGGCAAGGCCCTCGGCATCGCGCTCACCGGGGTCGTCGTGCTGGTCGCGGTGCTCGTCCTGCCCCTGGTCCTGCCGCCGATCCTGGCCGACCTCACCGCCCTGATGCGCAACCTGCTGGTCCTCGGCGGCGGAGCCGTCGACTTCCTGGTGCTGACCTGGCTGTTCGTTCTGTTCTACGGACACGCGACCCCCGTGCACGTCGGGGACTGGCAGGACCGAGTGCCTGGCGCCGTCGTCGCGGCAGTCTCCTGGAGCGCGGGTACGGTGGCGTTCAACATCTACGCGGTCAACTTCTCCAACTACGCCAACGTCTACGGCACCCTCGCCGGCGTCGTCCTCGCCATGCTGCTCATCTGGGTGCTGGTGCTGTTCCTGCTCGGCGGCGCGACCATCAATGCGGAGCTGGCAGCTCGTAGGGGCACGGTGGCACCTGGGAGCTTCTCGCTCCGTCAGCCGCAGCAGCCGCCCCCACAGCAGCCGCCGGAGGAGGGGGCGGACCCTGACGACGGGAACCCGGCGGGGGCAGCCGCCGATGACGCTCCGAACGACGACACCGCCACTGCTGACAGCAAGCGCGTGGTGTCCTGATGGCCGCTCGGGCAGGTGGCAGGGGCGCTTGACTCACTCATGCTGCGCCGCACCTCGAAGGTGTCCCCACAGGCACGGCACCGGAACTCATACGTCGGCATGCCCCCCAGGGTAATGGCTGCCGGCGCGGCTAGGTAGGCGCCCAGGGGTCCCACAGGCCGCGCCCCTCCGTCGGGGGCAGACCCTGGCGCTCGCGCCACGCCTCGTACCCGAGCAGGGCAGTGGGCAGGGTAGGGAAGACACGGTCGGTACCGATGGCGTCGATCAGGCCTGCCCGCTCGAGCTGCTCGTACAGCTCGTGCTTGAGGCGGGCCAGCGCGAAGATCACGTCCCGCTCCGCCAGCGCCTGCCGTACGTCCTCCAGGGCCGCCGCGGCCGTGGCGTCGATCTCCACGTTGGCCTCGGCGTTGAGCAGGAACCAGTGGACCGGCTCAGGACCGCGCGCCGTCTCGGCATCGACAGCCGCCAGCGACCGACGCCGGAAGTTCTCCGCGTTGGCGAAGAACAGCGGCGAGTCGTACCGGAAGACCACCAGGCCGGGAACGGTCCTGGCCGAGGGGTAGTCGTCCACGTCGTGCATGCCCGCCAGCCCAGGGACCCTTCCGAGAACCGCCGCGTGCGGGCGCGCCACCCGGGCGAGCAGATCGAGCAGCGAGAGCGCCACGGCGAAGAGCACGCCGTACAGGATGTCGAAGGCGAGCACCGCGGTCGTCGTCGCCAGCGCAAGCGCGAACTCGGACTTGCGGAACTTCAGCAGTGCGCGGAAGGCGGGCACGTCCACCAGGCGGGTGGCCGCATAGATCACGATCGCGCCCAGGGCAGCGGAAGGAAACGTCGCGAGAAGGCCGCTGAGGAACAGCAGCACAGCCAGCAGGCCCGCCAGAGTCACCAGCGAGTAGACCTGGCTCTTGCTCCGCAGGCTGTCTCCCAGGGCGGTACGGCTGCCGCTGCTCGAGACAGGGAAGCCCTGCAGCAGCCCGGCCCCCAGGTTGCTCATGCCGAGCCCGATCCACTCCTGGTTGGCATCCACCCGGTAGCGGTTGCGGATCGCGAACGCCCGGGCGGTGAGGATGTTGTCGTTGTAGGCGACGATCGTGATCCCGAGGGCAGCGGGGAGCAGCCCCACAACGTCGTCGAGGTCCACGTTGGGTACCTCAACGCTGGGCAGGCCTGAGGGGATCTCACCTACGACGGCGACTCCCGCGGACTCCAGGTTGAACACGGCCACCACCAGCGCCGCCAGCAGGACGGCCAGCAGCGGCGTGGGCAGCTTCGGCAAGCGCCACGACACCAGGAACAGAAACAGCAGCACCCCGACCGTGATCCCCGCGGTGGGCCAGTTGACCTGATCCAGGTTCGACAGGTACGCGGCAACCTCACCGAAGAAGCCGTCGCCCTCGGCATCGACTCCGGCGGTCTTGCCCAGCTGGCTCGCGATCATGATCAGCGCGATGCCGGCCATGTAGCCGACCAGCACCGGGCGCGACAGCAGGTCTGCGAGGAAGCCGAGCCGAGCCACGCCCGCCAGCAGGCACAGGACGCCGACCACCAGCGCCAGGGCCGCTGCCAGGGCCGCGTACGTGGCCAGGTCACCAGCGGCCAGCGGAGCGATGGCGGCCGCGGTCATGATCGCGGTGGTGGACTCAGGTCCCGACGAGAGCTGCCGGGACGAGCCGAAGAAGGCATAGAGCGCCAGGGGTGCGACCGCGGCCCACAGGCCCACCACCGGAGGCAGCCCGGCCACCTCGGCGTACGCCATCACCTGAGGGACCAGATAGGCAGCCACGGTTATCCCGGCGATGATGTCCGGACGCAGCCAGGATCGCTGGTAGCGACGCATCAGGGCGACACCGGGCAGAAGTCGTTCGACCACGGACGGGCGCGTCGACACCGCCTGCACCGCGCCCGAGCTCACCGGGGAAGAATAGTGGGGACCCGGAGCCGCCCGTCAGAAGGCGTCGACGACCGCGCGCGAGCTGGGCGCGGCGGGGATCAGGTTTCGATGCCGCTTCGCCCGGCCCGCACGGTGAAGGCCCGGCCCGGACGCGCCTCCGACACCGGCACGCTGGCGTCCTCGACGTACATCGGCAGCGTCTCCCAGCGCTTCCGGCCGACGACGCAGCGCAGGTAGCCTCGGCGCGCACTGTCCACGAGGTGCACATGCGGGTTCTCCGCCAGGTAGGACCGGTCGCGCCGGATGGGATCGGGCCCTCCGGCTTCGCTGCTGATCGACGGGCACACGAACTCTGCGGCCACGGCCGGCGTTTCCGGCCGTGAGAAGTCGACGCGCAGGTCGTTGACCCAGGTCTGGTGCATGTCCCCGGACAGCACCACGGGGTTGCTGATTCCGGCGTCCGCGATGGACGACAGCAGGCGTGCCCGCTCGAGTCCGTAGCCGTCCCAGGCGACGGGAACGGCTACCTCACCCATCGAGGCCGCGTCGAACGGATCGCGGACCAGTCGGGTCCAGAGCACGACGGAGTCCGGGAGCGGGTCTCCCGAGGCGACCCCGAGCATGAACGGCGGTATGGCGAGGCCGGGCGGAATTCCCGACGGGCCGACGTCGGGACTGAAACCGGTGTCGGAGGCGCGCGCCGAGGGTCCACCGGTGAGCAGCGACCCAGCCACGCCCAGCCACGCCCAGCGCCCCCACGACGCCGGCACCCGCCACGCCCCGCAGCAGGGTTCGACGGGACACATCCCCGGCTCTCGCCAGGTCCAGGTGGGAGTGGCTCACGGGTAGAGCCGGACCGAGCTCGCGCCACTCACGCCACTCATGCCACTCATGCAACTCATGCAACTCATGAGACTCACCCGACGATCGTTACACAACCGTGACCTAGCGTCAAGGGGCGCCCGAGCCGGAGACTACGGACATGTGGCGCGCACCGGGCGACGGCTGGATCACCTGCGAGCAGGGCCACCAGCACTGGGGTACGTACGGCGCGGCGGGGCTGCTGGTCACCCGCGTGACCTCCTCCGGCACTCGTGAGGTGATGCTCCAGCACCGGGCTGCCTGGACGCACCAGGGGGACACCTGGGGACTCGCGGGGGGCGCCCGTCGGCCGGAGGAGTCCGCGCAGCAGGCGGCGCTGCGGGAGGCGGGCGAGGAGATCGGCCTGCAGGCCGGTGCGGTCCGTACCAGCGCCGTCAGCGTCGACGAGCACGGCGGCTGGTCGTACACCACCGTGGTCGCCCAGGTCCGGCCACGCCGCGCCGGAGAGTCGAGCGGAGACGACACCGTGGGCCTGGCCGACCTGGCCGACCAGGTCGACCTGGTCGACCTGGCCGCCGCCCACTCCGCCCACGAGACCGCCGACGTTGCCTGGGTCGCTGTGGCGGAGGTCGACGCCATGCGCCTGCACCCCGGGTTCCGAGCCACCTGGCCCCAGGTGGCGAGCACCCTGGAGCCGCCGACACTGCTGGTCGACGCGGCCAACGTCGTCGGGTCCCGACCCGACGGGTGGTGGCGGGACCGGGTGGGAGCCCACCGCACCCTGCTGGAACGCCTGCTGGCGCTGGCGGCCACCGGCGTCGCACGTACGCATGCCCCCTGGCAGGCCCCCGAGATGCTGGAGGTCTGGTACCCCAGGATCGTCGTGGTCCTCGAAGGCCAGGCGGCCCGGGGTCTCACCGCCGAGGAGACCGTCGGCCTGGGGCCCTCCGTCGAAGTGGTGCGGGCCGTGCGGTCGGTGAAGTCCGGAGCGAGCGGGACCGGTGACGACCTGCTGTTCGACCAGGCGGCCGCCATCGGTCGGTCCGCAGTGGCCGTCACAGCCGACCGCGAGCTGCGCCGGCGACTGGAGTCAGTGGCAGTCGAGTCGGTGGGACCGCGCTGGCTGTGGGACCTGATCGACGATCACAGCACTTCGCGCCGCTGAGCCCAGGCCATCGCGAACCACCCGATGGCGACGGGGATCCAGAAGGTCACCGCCCGGAACAGCAGAGCTGCCTGGACCGCCGTCGGTCCAGACACCCCGACCGCCGTCAGGCCCGCGGCGGTCGCCGCCTCCACCGCGCCGATACCGCCCGGGGTGGGCGCGGCGTTCCCCAGAACGCCCGCCGCCAGGAAAACGAATCCCGCAGTGGCGGGATTGATGGACGCGCCGTAGGCATGGACGGCGGCGTACAGCACCGCACCGTACGCGAGGTTGAGCAGCAGCGCCCCGGACAGTCCCATCAGCACCCGGCCGGGCTGCCTGAGCGCCTCCAGCAGCCTCGGTGCGGTGCCTGCCACCACCGGTCCGAGGCGGCGGACCAGCAACCGGCGAGCGGGGGCGACTGCCAGCAGGGCGGAGGCGAGCAGCACCGCAGCCCCGACCACCAGGACGACGAGCCGGCCGGGTATCAGGGCCGCATCCGCCGGGTTCCCGGCCAGCACCGCGAAGGTGAGCAGCAGCACCACGTAGGAGATCACGAAGAACACGCCGGAGACCCCGAAGCTGGCGGCGGCCAGACTGGCCGAGGCGCCGGCCCGTGAGTAGTAGCGCACGTTGGTGACCGGCCCCACGGTCGGCGTGGTGACCAGGGCGACCACGGTGGAGGCGAACTGGACCACGAGCGTCACCAGCGGATTCACGCGGACCGGGGCGAAGGCCTGGATAGCCATGGCCGCGCCGACGTAGGTGAGGAAGGAGAACGCGGCGGCCACCGCCACCCACTCCCACTGCACGTCGGTGACCAGCGTCCGCAGGTTGATGTTCCCCAGCTGGGCGAGGAGCAGGTAGACCGCCGCTCCGAGCACGACACCGGCGACCAGGGTCCTGATCCGGACCCGTTCCAGTCGGACACTCTCGGAGGCCTCGAGGCCCTGGCGTTCGGCCTCCTCCCGGATCGCCTCGATGAGCTGCGAGTTCCGCCGTACGGTCGAGCGCACCTCGGGAGCCAGCGCCAGGGGCTGCAGGAACGGCAGGGCCTGGGACAGCTCGCTCTCACCCAGGGCCAGCCGTGCGATGGTGACCGCCCGCTGCGGCCCGCAGTACTGGGCGGTGACGATCAGCAGGGCCGCCTGGTCGATGCGGATGGCCATCGGCTGCGCCGCAACGTGGCCCCGCTGCATCCCGGAGAGCCACACCGATCCGTCCGGGCCGACCTGGATCGCCTGACCGGAGAGTGCACCGTGCGAGACCCCACAGGCGCGCAGCCCTGCCAGCTGCTCCCAGGCAGCGCGGAGGAGGTCGTCGCTGACCTCGGCAGGGTCGAGGTCAGCGAGCGGCCGGCGGCCCACGTCGCCCTGGTACGCCACGACGGTCGCGTCCGCGGACACGGCCGAGGCGGCCACCACGCGCGGCACCCGTACCCCGTTGGCGGTGGCCACCATTGCGGGACCCACCGCCTGCTCCGTCGCTCCCTGGACCGTCCAGGCCTCACCCCGACCGCTCCCGGGAAGCAGCCGAACCCGCCGCAGCAGCCGGCCGGGCACGCCCAAGGCTCGTCGGTCGCGGTCGAAGACCAGCAGATCCAGGTAGCTGCCTTCCTGGGTGGTCGCCTGGTACCAGCGGCCGACGTCGCCGTCCTCGGTCAGCAGAGCGATACGCGCCAGCGGCAGCCCGACGCGGGCGACGGCGTCGGCGACCGCAG
Organism: uncultured Actinomycetota bacterium; assembly: GCA_963752715.1. GTDB lineage: Bacteria > Actinomycetota > Actinomycetes > Mycobacteriales > CAVVZQ01 > CAVVZQ01. The sequence goes on from CAVVZQ010000007.1 coordinate 537,327, forward strand.
CACCGGAAGGGCGCGGGTTCTCGGTACCGAAGGCATACCGGGCCAGCAGTCCGATGACCCGTCCGGCCGCGAAGCTGACAAACAGAGCCAGCGGAGTTGCGGACTGCTCGGCGAAGGCGAAGGTGACGAAGAGCAGGCCGGCGCTCCAGGCGTACAGACCGAGGCGCGGCCGCCCCGCAAGTCCCACGACCGAGACGAAGGACACCACACCGGCCAGCAGCGGTACCGCCGCCTGGGTGACCGCACCGGTAGGCGAGACCGTCGTCAGCGCGGCGAACATGGACTCGGGGAGCAAGGGACCCACGCGTACGGCGAAGCCCAGCGTCACCCCGTACGCCACGGCTCCCGCGAGGGCGGCCTGCAGGCCGGTACCCCACTGGCGCCGGATCGCCAGCACACCCAGGACGACGACGGGCAGGGCCACCAGCAGGAGACCGGACACTGCGGCGGAGATTGTGAGCAGCAGCTCGGGTAGCTTGCCCACCGCCGTCGAGACATCCTCCTCGATCCCGCCGACCGTCTCCGTCGCCAGCGTTGCGCCCACCAGCGCGCCCGCTCCGAGAAGTGTCCACAGGGCAGCCCAGAGCAGGTCCGAGGTACGGCGCAGCCGAGCGGGCTGCGGCGGCTCCTCGACCACCAGTCCGGACGTGCTCACGCTGGCATCGTGCCAGGAGCGCAGCCGAAAGACCGGCTGCAACAGGGGCGGCAGTGCGCCCGTCGGGTACTACTTGCCCGCCAGGCGGGTCACCGCTCCCCGCTGCGAATCCTCCAGGCGCTTGACCTTGCCGACAGCTGCCAGGTCCTGGCTGGCTTGCCGAACCGCCTGCATCGTCACCCGCAGCCGGGTCGCCAGGTCAAGGTCTGTCAGCGGCTTCCCGGCGAGGTTCAGAGTCGCGAGGATCCGCTGCTCGAGAGTCGCCAACGGTAACCGCCACATCCGACCTTCCTCGGTCTCCTCGGCGTCCGACATGCCACTTCCTTTCGATCCTCACGATGTTCCGCGGGCCGGCGCAGTACGACAGCCTAGACCCAGGCCGTGCCTCGGACCCAGAGCCTCCCAGACCGACCTAGATGGAGTAGTCGGACGCCTCCCATATCCCCACATCGTTCATGTGGATTTCCGCCTCCTGTACGTGCCCGGCCACCTGGGTCTCCAGCTGCTCCACACGCGCCAGCAGCGAGTGCAGCGCCACCCCCACCAGGTCCGGTACCTGCGCGTTGTCCAGGTCCGGCCGGTCGGCTGCGGTGTGCGGCCGGCTGCGCGCGATCACCTGGCCCGGGACGCCCACCACCACCGAGTTGTCCGACACCGAGCGCACCAGCACCGCATTGGCCCCGACGCGGCTGTCGTGGCCGACCGTGACGGGTCCCAGGACCTTCGCGCCGGCTCCGATCGTGACGCGGTCTCCCACCGTGGGGTGACGCTTGCCCGGCTCCAGGCTCGTCCCCCCGAGGGTCACCCCGTGGTAGATCGTCACGTCCTCGCCGATCTCGGCCGTCTCCCCGATGACGACTCCCATGCCGTGGTCGATGAACAACCCGGGACCGATCCTCGCAGCGGGGTGGATCTCGATCCCGGTCACGAAGCGCGACGCCTGCGACAACGCCCGAGCGGCCAGCGTGGCTCGGCGGCGCCACATCCAGTGGCTGACCCGGTGTGCCCACACCGCGTGCAGGCCGGGGTACAGGAGGGCGACCTCCCATCGACCGCGCGCAGCGGGATCGCGTTCCACCACGCACGCGACGTCGCGCAGCATGCCGATCAGCATGAGGTCAGACTCCCACGGAGGGTCGCGGTTCAGTCCATCAGGTCCGCATACAGCGCCGTGCTCAGGTACCGCTCCCCGAACGAGGGGATCACGACCACGATCGTCCGGCCCTCGTTCTCCGGGCGCCGCGCCACCTGGAGGGCGGCCCACAGCGCCGCGCCCGAGGAGATGCCGACCAGCAGCCCCTCCTGCCGAGCCGCGGTTCGCGCGGTGGCCAGTGCGTCGTCGTTCTCCACCGCGATGACCTCGTCATAGACGCCGCGGTCGAGGTTCTCGGGCACAAAGCCCGCGCCGATGCCCTGGATCGGATGAGGGCCCTTCTGCCCGCCGGAGAGCACCGGCGAGGCGGCCGGCTCGACAGCAACCACCTGCACAGTCGGCTTGCGCTCCTTGAGCACCTGGCCCACGCCGGTCAGGGTCCCGCCGGTGCCGACACCGCACACCAGGATGTCGACGGCGCCATCGGTGTCGGTCCAGATCTCCTCTGCCGTCGTACGGCGGTGGATCTCAGGGTTGGCCGGGTTGGCGAACTGCTGCGGCATGAAGTACCGGCTGTCGCTCTTGACCAGCTCCTCGGCCCGGGCGATGGCACCCGCCATGCCTTCCGTCCCCGGCGTGAGAATCAGCTCCGCCCCGTACGCCCGCAGCAGGCCCCGTCGTTCCCTGCTCATGGTCTCGGGCATCGTCAGCACGATCGGAATCCCGCGGGCGGCGCACACCATGGCCAGCGCGATACCCGTGTTGCCGCTGGTGGGCTCCACAACGATGGTGTCGGGCCCGATGAGACCTTCCTCCTGGGCCGCGTCGATCATGGCGACGCCGATGCGATCCTTGACACTGTGAGCGGGGTTGAAGAACTCAAGTTTGGCAACCACCCGCGCAGGCAGGCCCTCGGCCATACGGTTGATGCGGACCAAGGGGGTGTTGCCCACCAGAGCGGTGATGTCGTCGGCAATGTGCATTCCCACAGTGTGCCCGCACCGACCCTGTCTTCCCTCCCACCCGACCGAGGATCCCAGGAGTGATCGGCACTAGAGTCGGCCCATCCGCCCCCGGCGGAGGGTCGAGACCCGTTGATCGTTGAGCGACATTTCGAAGGAGCCGCCGTGAGCACGCCGAGCCAGCCCGCGCTGAACACGCGTTCCCCGATCGAGGGCAAGCCTGAGAAGCCGGGCGAGGAAGAGGTCAAGGCAGGCTTCCTGGAGCGCATCACCGGCGGGTACGCGACGTCCTCAGACAAGGCGGGGATGTTCGCGATCGGAGCCCTGGGGGCGCTGACGGCGCGGCGTACCGTGATCGCGGCGCACCCGTCGGCAGGTCTCGGTGAGGAGCTCGCGGCCACGATCGCCGGGGGTGAGCTGACGGCAGGGTCCTGGGTCGGCTCGGGCGAGCGGGCGCAGCGATGGTTCCGGGCGCAGGACCAGGACCTCGGACAGACCCTGGCGTTCGCCGCCGTGCACGTGCACCCGATGGCGGTGGCGGCGTTCTCCCCGAAGGGTCAGCGCCTGAGCACGCTGGTGCGCGGGGCGGTCATGTACGCAGCCACGCTGGGGGCCACCGCGGCCGTGGTGACCCGCCCCGACGCGGACCGGCACACCTGGGCCTGGGGCGCGACCGCCGCGCTGAGCACCCTGTCAATCACCACCGCCAAGGCACCGCGGGGCTGGGGATGGCTCGGACCCGCGTACGCGACCCGCATGATGGTCGGCTTCGCCGCCGGTCAGTAGCCCGACACTCGACGTCACCGACGTAGAAGAACCACCTCAGAGGAACTCCATGGGACTGCAGCAGACACTGCGCGACCGCCTGGCCCCAGCCGCCCTGGTGGGCCGCCGCGAGGCGCGCCTGGCTGCTGCGTACGCCCGCCGACGCGACGCGGTCAACCGCTCCTGCCCCCCGCCGGCCACGACCCCAGAGCGTCGGCCCGGTCAGCTCGTCGCCACCCAGCCACGACCGTTCGGGGTTCTGCTCACGTTCACCACGGCGTCCCTGGAGATCAGGGCACTCACCCGGGACCTGCTGCTGTTCGGCTGGGACGATGCGCTGTCGCAGCCCTCTCACGCGGTCACGCTGTGGACCCGGGACCGCCCGCAGGTTGCCCATGGCGAGACCCCCGACGGGGGCTACCGGATGGACACCGGCGCCCTCGCCGTCATCGTCAGCGCCGAGGGCGCAATCACGGTTCTCGACGGCGCCGGGTCCGTGCGGCGTCGGGACGACCCGCCGGTGTGGAACGGGGTGGGCTGGACAGTGCGCACCCGCCTGGAGCCCGACGCGGTGGTCCAGGGCCTCGGTGGCAGGGCGTCCTCGGGCGATCTGCGAGGGGGCTCGTACCGCCTCTGGAACACCGATCCGGGCGGAGCCTGGTCCTCGGAGTCGGACCCGCTGTACGTGTCCACGCCTGCCTACGTGGTGCTGACCGAGGCGGGGGCGTCGCACTGCTTCGTCGACAACACCTACGACGGCACGGTCGCGATCGGCACCGACCGTGATCCCGAGGCTGTCGTGACGCGCCTGAGCGACGGCCCGCTCCGGTACTCGGTCTCGATCGGCACGCTGGCCACGGTGCTGAACCGGTTCACCGAGCTCACCGGGCGTCCCGCGCTGCCGCCCCGCTGGGCGCTGGGCTACCACCACGCGAAGTGGGGCTATCGGACCGCCGGGGACATCCGGTCGGTCTGGCGGGGATTCCTGGACCGCGGCCTGCCACTGTCGGCGGTGCACCTGGACATCGACCACATGGACCGCAACCGGGACTTCAGCCTGGACATCGACCGGTACGGGGAGATGCCGGCCCTGGCCGCCGAGATGGCGGCGACGAACGTGCACACCGTGGCCATCGTCGACGCGGGGGTGCCGCGGGCCGAGGACGATCCGGTCTACGCCTCGGGAGAGGCGATCGGCGCGTGGGTCCGCGGCCCGGACGGGGCCGTGGTGGAGGGCGCCGCGTGGCCCGGCCGGGCGGTCTTCCCGGACTACACCCGCGAGGACGTCCGCAGCTGGTGGGGCCGCCAGTACCGGCAGCTGACCGCCCACGGAGCCGCCGGGGTCTGGCACGACATGAACGAGCCCTCGGTCTTCGCCGCCTGGGGAGACCCGACTCTGCCCCTGTGCGCCCGACACGCGATGGACGGGCGGGGCGGGGACCACCGGCAGGCACACAACGTGTACGGCCTGCTCATGAACCAGGCCGGGTACGAGGGACTGAAGCGACACCAGCCCGACCGCCGACCGTTCCTGTTCTCCCGCTCCGGATGGGCCGGCCAGCAGCGGTACGGGGGTCACTGGTCCGGTGACATCCGCACCGACTGGGAGGGGCTGCAGCTCTCGCTCTCCTACACCGTCGGCTTGGGGGCCTCCGGTGTTCCGTTCTCAGGCCCGGACAGCGGTGGGTTCTCCTCGGACCCGGACCCGGAGCTGTACGCACGCTGGTTCCAGCTGGCCTCCTGGCTGCCGTTCTTCCGTACCCACGGGTCGATCAACACCCGGCCCCGGGAGCCGTGGGTCTGGCCGGAGGCAGTCCAGGACGCACTGCGCGTGGCGCTGCAGTGGCGCTACCGACTGCTGCCGTACTGGTACACCCTGGCCCGCGAGGCGCACGAGACCGGCGCCCCCTACGTGCGCCCGCTCGCCTGGCGCGAACCTGCCCTGCGCGCGGTCAACGACGAGTTCCTGCTGGGCGACCAGATACTCGTGGCTCCCGTGCTCAAGCCCGGGGTGACCCTGCGGCAGGTGACCCTGCCCAAGGGCATCTGGTACGACGCCGCGTCTGGCAGCCGCATCGACGGGGGCCGCACGATCACGGTGTCGGCGCCCCTGCAGCGCACCCCGTGGTTCATCCGCGCCGGGGCTGTGGTTCCCACCGAGGTGGAGGGCACCCTGGTGCTGCTCGCGACGCCCCCTGTGAAGAATCGCAAGTCGCCGGGCGGCAGCCTGTGGGTGGACAACGGAGACGGCTGGGACGGGGGGCGCCGGGAGCGCTACGGCGTTGCCATGTCCCCCGAGGGCGAGGTCCATGTCTCACGCGAGGTCGTCACCGAGGGTCCCTTCCCGTGGCGGGCGGTGTCCGCAGCCGCGCTCGGGGCCAAGCCGGGGACCCGGGTCAGGCTGGTCTGAAGTCCGGGTCGAGGTCGACGAGCACGGGGGCGTGGTCGGAGGGACCGGTGCCCTTGCGCGCCTCCCGGTCGACCCAGGCATCTCGTACCGCACCCGCCACTGATCCGCTCGCGTAGACCAGGTCGATGCGCATCCCCTGGTCCTTGTGGAACATGCCGGCGCGGTAGTCCCAGTAGGTGAAGGGCCTCGGGCCCTTTCCCGGACGAGGCACGACATCGTGCAGCCCCGTGGCCCGCAGCTCGGCCAGGGCGGCGCGCTCGGGCGGCGTCACGTGCGTGGATCCGGCGAAGACAGCCGGGTCCCAGACGTCGGCGTCAGTGGGGGCGACGTTGAAGTCCCCCGTCACGACCAGTGCGGGGCCGGCCGCCAGGTCTGCGGCAACGGCCTCGCGCAGTGCGGCCAGCCAGTCCAGCTTGTACGTGTAGTGCGGGTCGGTCGGGGTGCGGCCGTTGGGAACGTAGACCGACCAGATGCGTACCCCTCCGCAGGTGGCCGACACCGCGCGGGCCTCGACGTCGGTCGGTCCGGGGAAGCCCGGCTCGCCGGAGAATCCCTCCCGTACGTCGTGCAGTCCCACCCGCGACAGCAGGGCGACACCGTTCCAGCGGCCCTGTCCGTACGCGGCCACCTCGTACCCCAGGTCTCTCACCTCGCCCGGGAAGGCACCCGGTCCGACCTTGGTCTCCTGCAGACAGACCACGTCCGGCTCCCGTGTGGCCAGCCAGTCGAGCAGGCGCGGGAGCCGGGCCTTGACGGAGTTGACATTCCATGTCCCCAGGCGCATGTCCCCAGTCTGCGGGT
>CAVVZQ010000008.1:0-199449 GCA_963752715.1 uncultured Actinomycetota bacterium
ACCTCACGGCATGGGTAGCCCAGCAGCCCTTCCAGACGGTCGCTGCGCGCACGGCGCACAAGTCGGGGAGGGAACACGAAGACCTGGTGGCGGTCGTGGGCCAACTGAGGGACGGCGCCGTGACGAACCACCTCGTCAACTGGCTGTCGCCGATGAAGGAACGGGTCACCGTGGTGACGGGCGAGCGAGGCACGTTCGTGGCCGACACGCTCACTGCTGACCTGTACTTCTACGCCAACGCTTCGGTCCGCAGCGAGTGGGATGCAATCGCTCGGTTTCGGGGTGTCTCCGAGGGAGACATGGTGCGCTTCGCGATCCCCAAACCCGAGCCGTTGCGTAGTGAGCACGAGGCTTTCCGGGACGCGGTTCTCGGACTCGACGCGGAAGTGGTAACGATGCGTCAGGGCCAGGACACCGTGGCGGTCGCGGAGGCCGTGCTTAGATCGGCGGCCACCGGCACGACCCAAACGGTGATGATGCCGGAGCCTGCTCATTCTGCGGCCGGGAGCGACTCGTGAACATTGCCGTTGTCGGAATGGGAAAGATCGGTCTGCCACTGGCCGTGCAGTACGCCAAGAAGGGCCATCGAGTAACCGGCGTGGACATCAATTCGGTCCTCGTAGGAGATGTGAATGCGGGATCCGAGCCCTTTCCGGGTGAATCCCACCTTGGCGAGTATCTCCCAGATGTGGTGAACCACGGGCTCCTGCGGGCGACGACGGCCTACAGCGAGGCGATCCCAACCGCGGAGGCGGTAGTTGTCGTGGTTCCGCTGTTCGTCGACGACGAGTCGTGGGAGCCGGACTTCGGCCCCATGGAGTCCGCGACGGCAGACATCGCCAGGTACCTGACGGCCGAGACGCTGGTCGTCTACGAGACCACGCTTCCCGTCGGAACCACGCGGAGCAGGTGGAAACCGGCGCTTGAGAACGGGTCCGGGCTGGTGGAAGGCCGGGACTTCTACCTCGCGTTCTCCCCGGAGCGGGTTCTGACCGGTCGCGTGTTCGCGGACCTGCGCAAGTACCCGAAGCTCATCGGTGCGCTGAGTCTTGAGGGTGCCGCTCGTGCGCGGGCCTTCTACGAAGCAGTGCTGGAGTTCGACCCGCGGCCGGACCTGACGCGTGGCAACGGAGTCTGGGATCTGGGCAGTGCCGAGGCCGCCGAGATGGCGAAACTCGCCGAGACGACGTATCGAGACGTGAACATCGCTCTTGCCAACCAGTTCGCGCTCTTCGCGGAGACGCACGGCATCGATGTGCACGCCGTCATAGAGGCCTCCAACTCCCAGCCCTACAGCCATATCCACCAGCCGGGGATAGCTGTGGGCGGGCATTGCATCCCGGTCTACCCACGTCTCTATCTCTTCAACGATCCGGATGCCACGGTCGTGCGGGCTGCCCGTGAGGCCAATGCGAGCGATGCCCGAGCGAGTGGTTGCCCGGTTGGAACGCGAGTACGGATCCCTGGTCGGCGCGCGAGTCGCTGTACTGGGCGCGAGCTATCGCGGTGGGGTTAAGGAGACCGCGTTCTCCGGCGTGTTCCCCACCGTTCGAGCGCTCGAGCGCCGTGGCGCCACAGCAATGGTCCACGACCCGATGTTCAGCGACGCGGAGCTCCTAGGTCTGGGGCTGCTGCCGTATCACGTGGGGGAACGCCTCGACGCAGCGATAGTTCAAGCGGACCATGCGGAGTACGGATCCTTGAGGCCGGAGGAACTCCCAGGATTGCGCGTCATGGTCGACGGCCGGCGTGCCCTTGATTCGACAATGTGGCCTTCGGGCACGCACGGCGGCGAACTCGGGACCCTCACGGTCGGCCAGGCCCAGCCCGGAAACGTGCCAGCCCGCGGTCTTGGCACCTGGAAGCGATCCGACGAGCCTAGAAGCGCTGAAACGTGAGGTGCTCTGGGGCTATACAGGGACAGTTGGATCTGGACGAGTGCCACGTGGACGCCAGGAGCGAGATTCACGTGCCTGTAGTCCTCAGTGCTCATGCTCGGCGGTGGCCCAGGCGCTGCGGGCGAGGAAGTCCGGTCTCGTGGTGACTCCTCGACCGAAGCGCATCCTGATGATTGCCGACAGAACGATCTATACGAGTTCTCGCGTCAAGAAGATGGCGGACACCGCCGCGCGCGCAGGCTACGACGTCGTGGTCGTTGATGCTCTGGCATCGATCCAAGGAACGGAAGTCTCTGCTATCGGTCATGCGACCGCCCGCGCGGTTCCGCTTCGACGCACTATCCCCACGATCTATGCAGCGGATCACTGGCTCGTTCAGCGGATCGGGTTTGCCACGCCCGCCGATTGCCTGGCCGCAGTTGAGGCAAGTAGCCAGTTTAGGGCTGAGCGGAGGGCCGCCGCGGACAGGCGGAAATCCGCGGGACGGAGCGGCCTGAGAGGACTGCGGGACGCTACTTCGGTCGTTGTTGTGCGCGGTAGGAATCAGGCACGAAGTCGAGCGGAGCAGCTGCTGACCCTCCTCGCTGCCTCACCGGCTGCCAAGTCAGGATATCCAGGGGTGCGCGGACGAATCTCCCGCTCCGTTGCCCGAGCGGCCCCGACCGCATACTGGTACCCGCTGCTTCCCGATGCAAGAAACTTCACGAATACACTCCTGGACGAGCTTGGTCGAGTCGAAGTGGATCTCATTCACGCTCATGACTACATATCTCTCCCCGTCGCTGAACGACTTCGCTCCCTTGCGCGCAAAGCAGGAAAAGAGACAAAGATCCTCTATGATGCGCATGAATGGCTAACGGATAGCGAGTCGCTCGTCGGCGAGGACGCGATACGCGCGATCCGCTCTATTGAGCAGCGCGGCATATCATCAGCGGATGCGGTGATTACGGTAAATCCAGCGATAGCTAGACTTCTGGCTGATCGATACTCAGATATCCGGCTCCCGACTGTTGTCACAAACGCGCCCATGCTCGGCCAGAGAAGTGGGCCGACGCTCCGTGAACGCATTGGCATTCGTAGCAGCTCGAACCCTGTCCTGATCTACAGCGGGACGACCGGACCGGAGCGCGAGCTGAGCCTTTGCGTCGAGGCCCTCGTCGATATTCCTTCCGCGCACCTGGCCTTGGTGGTGGACGACCCCTTGCGCCCCTCAGTGCGAGCACTTCGAGAACACGCTCAGAGAATGGGCGTCGGTTCTAGAATGCACATTACCCGATACGTGGAGTTCGACGAAGTGGTCGACTTCATGCGAGACGCTGATGTCGGTCTACTCCCGCTCAAACGGTCCCCGAACACCGATCTAGCCATCGCCACCAAGTTGCGTGAGTATCTCCTGGCTGGGCTCCCCGTAGTAGCCAGTGACGCGCCCGCGCAAGAGAAGTATATTAAAAGTCATGGCGTCGGTATCGTGTACCAGGCTGGCAACGCTGCCTCTCTTGGGTCCGCGATAAGGGAGGCGCTGAATCGATCTGAAGAGATCCGGAGGTCGATTGCCCAGCAGGGCTTCGAGGTCCGTGAAGCCTGGGACCAACAAGCTGAGCGGCTGCTCGGCACGTACCGCGAACTAATCGGACCAGCGGAACCACCAGCAGATGTCAGGCGGGGAGATACGGAGGGTCTTTCCCGGAGTGCTAGCCTCCTTCCGGGAGTGAGCACGGCCTCAGCCTCTCGACTCATCATCGGGAGTGAGAACTCTGCTGGCCAAGGCTGGGCGTGGTCGCGAGCCGCGAGTACGCTGCGTGGCGTCGAGGCCCACAACGTGGCTATCGCGAATCGGTTCATGTACGACGCAGACTTGCTTGTCAACGGGTTCCCATCACCGTCCCCGGCATGGATCGCACGGCTCCGGGACGAGATATCCAAAACGCGAACTCACGTTCTGATTGAAGCGTGCAGCACGATTGTGGAAAGATCGCGCAATCCCAGCGCGCTGCTACGCGAGGTAAGACATTACGAGCGCGCCGGGCTCAAGGTCGGCATGATCATTCATGGCTCAGAGACTGCGATCCCCGGAATGGCATGAGTCCCGCTTCTCGTGGTCCGCATTCAAGTATATGGATGTGGAGGAGAGGAATCAACTGGTCAGGAAGACTCGACGAACAGGTCGGCTCCTAGAATGGCTGGGACTGCCAGTCTTCGTAGCGACGCTTGACCTGATGCCCCACATTGAGAGTCAGGGCGTAGAGGCAACATGGCTGCCGATAACGATCGACCCCGAAGAGTTTGCCAATAGTCGACCAGTTCTCTCCAGAGGAAAGCTCCGCGTGCTGCATGCGCCCAGCCGGGCGTCACGGAAAGGCTCGCAAATTATCGATCCCATCCTCACATCGTTGCACGATCAAGGCGTGATTGATTATCGTCGCGTCTCCGGAGTCCCGCATTCACAGATGGCTCGTGAGATTATTGAAAGTGACGTTGTGGTCGATCAGCTCGGACTTGGGATATACGCCACACTCGCGATCGAGTCGATGGCGGCCGGCCGGCTGGTGGTTAGCCAGGTTGGACCGGAGATCAGGGACCGGATGGAGCACGACGTGCCCATAGTCGAGGTGACCGCCGACACGCTGAAGAGCGAAATCCTGTCGATAGTTGACCACCCGGAGTCTTACATCGATGTTGCTGAGTCGGGTCCGAACTTTGCGAAGCAGTTCCATGATGGGCGGGCTGCTGCGGACGCGCTAAGCGGGTTCCTAGGCGTGTCGGAAGGGACGTAAGAACGGGTGAACGCCAAGCACATCTTCATCGCAGGGGTTTCGCACTCGGGCTCAACGCTCTTCAATCTCTGCCTAGGAACTCTGCCTGGGTGCGCGGGCGTGAACGAGACGAATTGGCTAGTCCCGTGGCCGGGGCAGACGCTCGCCGATTTCAGGTTCGACGGCCCTCCCCCCGAGGTGTGCCGAGGATGTGAGGGGCCATGTCCGGTCTTAACTGCGGACTTTCGAGAGGGACTGCAACGCACGCCCCTACAGTGGGGTGAGAGGATCCTGGCGGCGACTGGCGAACAGCGACTTGTGACCGCTGAGAAAAGCATAGTACACCTTGATGCCCTGTATCCGGGCCGCGATGTTGATGTGATTGTATTGTTTCGACATCCCTGGCGTTTTTGGGAGTCGAAACGTCGGCGCACGGGCGAATTCAGGACCGAAGCACAGGATGTCAGGATCCATCAACGAAGAATTTTTCGAAGATGGTTGCTTAGTTACCAGGAGCTGACAGAGCTCGAAGTGTTTGGGCAAAAGACATTTGTCGAGTTTGACGATTTTTCAGTGAATCCGACTCAGGCTATGCGGTCGCTCGCGGACAAACTGGGACTTGAGTACTCCTCTGCTTTTCTGCGCTACTGGGACCACCCGCACCACTATGTCGGAGGGAGCTTCGACTTGCGAGCACTGCGTGCGAGGAACCCCGATCGCATGGTAATCGGACGGTCTCCGGGAAGGGCGGCGCCGGATGACACCCTGAAGGCCAAAGCCGTGTACGGCAGTGCGGTGGGGCTGTATGAGGATCTACGTGGAAGAAGCCAGGACTAGGGAGGGTGAGGACAACACCTTCCGGAGGTCATTCTAGGGAAGTTGAAGCGCCCCAGGTTCTCGGCCGCTCCTATGCGGGTTCCGGCTCACGGTTGAGGGTCGCGTAGTGGGGCTCATCACGCTTGGCCGGGCATTCCGGTGATTGTGGCTGAGGCCCGCCGGTGTTGGCGGGTGCAGCGCCAGGGTATCCGGCGGCGTTGGTTGTCGGGGTTGCGGAAGCCGTAGGCGTGACGTCCTTCGTGCCGGCCTACTCGGTGGTAGGCCTCGCATCGGGCGTTGGAGTGGCCGGTGAGGATGGCGGCTTCGATGGCTGGCCAGCAGGCTTCGACGGTGGCGGCGAGCCGGTGCACTTCGGGGGCGGTGCTGCTGGCCGCGCGGGTGTAGAAGGTCCACAGCTGACGGCGGATGTCCCGACGGTCGGGACTGGTGCCGGCGAGGGCGAGCAGCGCGCGCAGTTCTTCCTTGACGATGTAGGCGGCAGGATCTCCACGCCGGGATCCCCGGTGTCGACGAGCTGGTTCCACATCCGCACGAATGTCTCGCTGCGTAGCCGCTCGTAGCCGGTGAACAGCCTGCGGCGGGACCGCCATGCCGGGTCGGTCGTGCTGCCACGTCGCCCGAGATGCTCTCGGATGACGCGTTGCCGGACCTCGGTGACGGTCTGGTGGGCCAGCCGGACCAGGTGGAAGCGGTCGGCGATGAGCACCGCGGCGGGCAGCGCCGACCGGACCGCGGCGGCGTAGCTGGCGGAGAGGTCGATGGTCACGTAGCCGACCTGCGCCCGCCAGGTCTCGGGCTGGGCGTGCAGCCAGCCGATCACCGAGGCCGCCGAACGCCCTTCGACCTGGCCGAGCAGGCCGCCGCTGCCGGAGGAGTCGACGAAGCTGGTGTGCCAGCGGTCGGCGGTCATCACCCATCGCCTGAGCGGGGGCGGCCCCGGCGGGTCTCGTCGATGCCCAGTACCAGCACTTCGGGCAGCGGCGCGTCGAGGGCGGGCTGCACCCGCTGCGCGTAGGCCCGGTGCACCCGGGCCCAGCCGACCCGGAAGTGGGAGGCGACCTCGGCGACCGTGCGCCCCTGCTCGGCCACAGCGACGGCCAGCGCGTCTACCAGGCGCACCGTCAGCCGCGCCCGGGCCGGCACCGCCCGAACCTGCTCGGTGAAGGAGTCCCGTGCACAGCGGGGCGTGTGGCAGCGCCACCGGCGTTTGTGCCACACCAGGCGCAGCGGCGCCGGCCCGTAGGGGATGTCCCGCGGCCGGGTGCGCACCCGTTCCTTCACCGCCGTGGATAGCACCCCGCAGGACGGGCACGCCGCTGCCGTCTCATCAGCGGTGACCAGATGCGCGGTACGCACCCCGAACGCGTCGCGTTCCACCCGTGCCACCGCCAGACCCTCAAGGTCCAGCAGCACGCTCGCTGCGTCCACCCCGTCTGTCATCGTCGCGCCCCATACAGGCGCGTGCGTACGCTGGGACAAGGCCCGTGACCTCACCTTCGTGACCAGGACTGATTCGCAACAGCCATGATCACCAGAGGTCACGGGCCCTCACGTCACCGACGCGCAGAACCCGGTTGCCCGGTCAAAGTTGAAGAGCCAGGAAACCTGGGGCGCTTCAATGTGATGTCTTCGATACGCGTAGCGGTTGTGGTCCTGCGCCACAGCGAGGTGAGGTGAGTCATCACGAGGCTATCGAGTAGACAAGAAGCCGATCGCTCTGTCGCGCAGCTCGTCACCGAGATGAAGGCTGGTTACGAAGGAGGGACCACGGCCGCCTGGCTGTTCGTCAGCCGAGGACAGCGCCTCGCTCAGCGCGTCCGTGAGATCTGCAGCGGATGCGCGCGTGACGGGAGCCCCCGCCGGTGCAGCATGGCCCGCAACTACTTGCCGCCCCAATGAGAGAGCGAGTAGTCCTGCGCGGCTCAGTCCCGGGAGCACAACGCGGTCCACGACCACAGTGGCGGACGCCAGCGCCATGGGCCACATTCCGGGAGGTACCAGCGCAAGTCGCAGGTGCCGCGCGCCCAGTCGTGGGGCGGCCGCAGCGACCAGGTCGCCAACTGGGTCAGGTTGAGGCTCCCGTCCGTGGCCGCTGTAGGGCCAGGGCGCTGTCGCAACCAGCGGTTGACGCCGAGGGATTGGCCCGGCGGGTGGCACGGGCCGGGGTCCACACAGCACCGGTAGCCACTGCGCACCAGGAATCTGCTGCTGGAGACTCGGCTCGGTAACGAAGACCGGCATTGCGGCGTCCTCGACTAGTCGCCTAACGAGGCTGACCCGTGTTGATTCGCCGGTTAGGGTAGCGGGCTTGCGTACGCCCCACGCGTCGAGCGCTGCTTCCTGATCGAGGAGATCCGTGACACCAAGTACAAGACCTACTTTGGCTCCGCGTGCCTGCAGGGACAGTGCATCCGCCATACCGACCTCCGCAGCATGGCTGTCACCTGCCGGGTATTGAGAAAGAACCGGACGGAGTCCTTCGACCAAGACGTGGGAGACCCCTCCGAAGATCTCTTCCGTGAAGCGCCTACGGAGAGCGGCCTGCTGCCACTCGGCGCTGGAAATCGTCAGATCGGCGGCTCTTGTCGCCGCGGCTTGACCATCGACGATCTGGAAGCTGTGGGCCTGGACGGCGCCTCCCGTGAGGGCAACGGCCCAGTCACTTGCCTGACCCTCAGTGTTGCAGGGGCCGATCACGAGTCGGGCAGAGCAGCGATCAGGATTCGCCAACCGTGGCCTCTCACGGAGGCCTCGTACGAAGCGCGTCTCGCCCCAGACGTCGGCGGAACGGCCACCCGGTGCAGCGTTCGGTTCGATGCCGAGCTGGAGGGCACGGATCCCCTGTTCCGTGCCGTGGACCGCGAGCAGCCGTGGGACAACGGTGGCGAGAACGCGGGCAAACCTAGCGGACTCGTGATCCTGGGTAATGGCAATCGCGACCTCACCGGAACGGCAGCGATTCATGAGTCTGCGCGGGATCGGCTGGGTCGCGCCTCCCGCGCGCACCTCAATCCATCCCGGGTGTCGCAAGCGCCAGGCCTTTGTGGGCGGGTCGGAGAAAGCTACTACACGGAATGACCAGATATCAAACTCAGGAAGGCTCTGAGAAAGCCGGGTCGCTGCCGCCTCCAGAAGGCTGACGTCACTTGCGAGCGACAGAACCACTCGCCTTCTGTCTCCCCTCATTGTCAGATCAGAATCCATTTTAGATTGCCAGCAGGACGCGCTTGACGGCTCTGAAGAGGCTTTCGTCGCGGCTCCACCGGGCCCCATACGCGCGTGCTGCACTCGCTCGGTCGCCTGTGCCCGGGGTCACCGCATCCTCGGCGGTCTCCGCGAAGGCGGCAGCAATTGCGTCAGGACCTCCCTTCCCAGGGAAGTGAACGCGAGGATAGGGCCTTAGAATGCGCTGACTGTCCTGCGCCGGATCGGCCAGCACCATTACGGGCTTGCCAGTAGCCACATACTCGTACACCTTGCTGCCTGTCACCATGGGACCCCCCGGCTGTACGAAGACAAGAGCATCAAGACTCTCGTAGACGTCACTGACACGCTCCTTCGGAACGCGCCCGATCCACCGAATGCCGTCTCTGCCCGCCTCGGCGAGAGTCCGTTCAACGTGTGGCCACGGTCGATGGTAGCCAACTGGCCCGACAATGAGATACTCGGGCGCCTGGCCGCCCAATCCTGAGAACCCACTACTCGAGTGCGCCTCCCGAAACTCTCGCCAGCCTGCGAACAGTTGTTCGTAGGGAAATGATCCGGTTAGCGTGCTCACGGTCCCGAAACGCAAAGGCCCGTCCTGGCGGGGGCGGGGTCGGATGTTCAGGAATCGTCGGTCCCAGCCATTTTCAACTACCTGGATTCGGTCAGCATACTCCGGGAAACGCTCCCGGTGCCAATCAGCGATGGGAGGGTTGACGAACCACATCTCCAGAGCGCGGGCGAGCAGCCCTGGGAAGATCTCGTAGGCCGCGTCGACTCCTGTCCATCGTTGCCCGGAGAAGTGTTGCACCAGCCAACTGTCCCTGTCGTCGAGGACGAAAGGTACGTCCAAGTCAGATGCAACACCACTCACGGCAAAGGAAGTCCACGGTTTTCCGGAGGCAACGACGAGGTCCACGGGGTCTTCCCGGTGGAGTCGGTAGAAGGCGTCCTCCAGCCGGGGACGCCACAGCCCTTGATGGCCCTCCTCAGGGAACATCGCGCGTTCGCGTTGGCGCATCGCCTCTGCCCAGTGCGTAGGGGTGAGCACGCGTGCCATGGGCCAGCGGTTGACTATCGGATCAGCGGAGGCGTAGGGGTATGCCAACCGTCTCACCGACACTGTGGTGGGGATGGCTTCGAGCATGGACTCGTCCGCGCCGGTGACAAGCTCGAAGTAATCTTCCGTTGCCGTGAGAACGGTCACACGAGCGCCTGCCCGTACGAGCGCACCAGCAAGGCCGGCACAGCGGAACACCGCGGTCGTGGCATTGGGGGGGAATCCCCATGCGACGAGGCAGACATGTGGAGATGCCACGTCAGTCCGACCAGGCACAAGTCCGCGGGTGGTGACTGCGGGTGATGCTCGTGCGTCGGTTCATGTAGCAGCTCGCTCTCGTCCTGGTGGTAGCCGCTGGTCCCCTACGGCCGCCAGTGTCTGATCCGCGGTTGCCTCGGTGGTTGTGCGTCACGTTCAATCTTGGCAGCCGGAATGCTGTCTGGCGCGGGCCGGTGCGATCCAGCGGAGACGAGACAGGTCGGTCGAGTTCCCAGTTTCCGAAGAGGCTGAGTGCGACCCTAGGCAGATGGCGCTCCACCTGTGGCTGGGCCCCGGTTTCTGGTCCAGGCGTTATGAGAGTGCTGGTTGGTTGTTGAGCCACTGCTGCCGGTAGGCCTCGGGTGCGAGGCCGCCGAGGGAGCCGTGGGGCCTGTAGGTGTTGTACTCGATGCGCCAGTCCTCTGCCAGGACCTGGGCCTCCACGAGCGTGTCGCACTGCTCGCAGGTGAGGAACTCGTCGCGGAACCTGCCGTTGAAGGACTCGGAGAAGCCGTTCGCCGGGTTCGATGAACGCAGTCTCGATCCGCGAGAGCCGGCACCAGTCCCGCATCGCGTGTGCGGTGAGCTCGGTGCCGTTGTCCATCCTGATGTTCGCTGGCCATCGGCCGGCCTCGGCGATCACTCGTTCGAGCTCGGCGACGGTGTCGTCTGCGGTGAACGACCGGCGGCAGGTCGTGGCCAGGGCCTCTCGGGTGCCGAACTGGTTAGGCGGCTCTGGGAGGGCGCACGCCAGTCCATGGCCTGTCCACACAAGTGTCATACTCGGCCTTCCAGGTTGGGTATCCGACCCTGACTGCACATCATGAAGTGGAGAGACCGTGCCCCCCCGCTTGGATGCGTTCCTGGCCGGGCATCCCGAGCGCTTCCCCCGCCTGGACGAGAACACGTTCGTGCTGCAGGAGGCACGCCTGCTGTACCTGGACACGCCCAAGACGGCCGGCACCGCCATCAAGTCAGCCCTCATGCGTATGGAGGGCGCGCACGCGCACGAACTGCGAGGCTCTCGCACCGCCGAGTCCACCCCGGAGATGTTGGTTCACGACCGGGCCTTGAACCCCGTTCCTAGCCTGACCCGGGTACCTGCGGACGTGGCAGAAGAAGCCTTGACCTCACCGGACTGGCTCAGGTTCTGCGTCGTCCGCCACCCCACCTCTCGCCTCTTCTCAGCCTGGTTCTCCAAGGTGCTGCTACGAGAACCGGGGTATGAGCAGCGTCTGGGCGGCAATGCGGTGCCGCTTCCTGAACGACTCGAGTCCATCCAGCAGATCGTCTCCCTCTTCGAGGACTTCGTCCGGTTGCTCCACGACGACGACAGGGCACGCGAGGGGGACGTCCACTGGCACACACAGTGGTCGCTCCTGCTCGGCGACGACATCGACTGGTCGGTGGTGGCGCACTACGAGCGTCTCGACGCCGACCTAGGCCCGGTGATCGACCACGTGGCGGAGCAGGGGGTGACGTGGCCCGGGCTACCCCGGGTGAACGTCAGTGGTATGCAGCTGACGCCCGGTGACCTCAAAGCCGACACCTCATCGGCGATCGCCACCGTGTATGCGGACGACTTCGCACACTTTGGATACCCCGCCTCGCTGCCCGCCACGACGGGGCACGACGCGCTGCCCGACCGAGACGATGCTTTTCTCCTGTACGTCAACTCCTCGATCGGGCGCAACCGACGCGTCGAGGAGCTGCATCAGGAACTGATGAAGGAGGAGGCCAGAAGCGCGGACCGGCAGCGGCAGATCGATCACCTGGTCGCAGAGCTCGAAGCCACCCGTAGGGACGCATCAGCTCGGCTCGCCGAGGTGTACGAGAGCAGGTCGTGGCGCGTGACCCGGCCGCTGCGACTGCCACGTGAGTGGGCCCAGGCGCGACGCGAGCATGGGACGACGGGGTCCCAGGGCTCACTGCCCTCATAGCTGGGTCAGCCCTGGCGTCTGAGGCGGGCCCGAACGGATCGAGACTTTGCCCGCGCTCGCGTGAGGAGGCGCGTCGAGTCGCTGGCGCCAGACACTGCCGTGGCACTCGGCCGAGGCCCCTGGACCTGCTGGCCGGGCTGTTCCGGAGGAGGGGATCCTCTCAGCCGCTCCATCTCCCGGTCCGACTGCGAAGCCAGGGACACGACTCCCGCTACCGCCGCTTCGAGCACAGCCTCTGGGGGCACGTCACTGGGTTGGATGCCCGGAGCCGCCCGAGGGACGAGGTCGTCGAGGTCCCCGACGGTCTCCACCCCGGACTCTCGAATGGCCCGCACCTGCTCCTGTGCCCGCTGCACGACCCACGGCCACGACCGTTCAGGTACCGCGAGGCGGGACTCATGGGAACGGCGAGCTGACAGGCCCCGCTTGGCCAGGCGGATCTTCATCATGCGGTTGTACGTGGCCCAGTTCACCTGCTGCGCCTCGCACTGCAGGTTCACGAGCCGGAGGAACTCCGTCGACTCGACCCCGAGTGACTCGTTTCCTTTGCTGGCGGGTCGGTACCTAGCAGGATCGGCGACCCCGAAGACCCCAGCGCACCGTTCCCACAACAGCGTGGAGGCACTGCCCGGCCCCGGAACGGTGACGACAGTGACTCGGTCGTCTCCCACGGGAGGCACCCAGTTCCGCAGAATCCGACCGATGTCCTGCTGGGACCAGAACTGGGCACCTGCCGGGGTCGTGCTCGGGTCCGCGGCGGAGACCGACGCGAGGAACTCCTCCCAGGTCCACGTGCGCCCGTTCCGGACGAACTCCTGCCACGCCGACGGCAGGGTTCGGCCCAGATCGCGGACTGTCACCACGACGTCGACCCGCGCGGGAGCAAGTCCGGCCACGACCCGCTCCGCCTCCGCGGCCGTGGCGTCTGCGAGCCATTCCATCGAGATGATCGCGGAGTCGGGCCAGGCCTCGATCTCCTCGGTCAGTCGGGCCCAGGCACCCGGCGACTCAGGCAGCACGCGGCCGTGTGGCCGCAGCCCACGGACATCGCAGACAGCGAGCATCTGGTACCGCCAGCTGCGCCCGGGGAAGAGCAGACCCTCGTCCTTCGCGAGTTCTGCCTTGTTGGCTGTCAGGAGGTTCTGGATGTACGTCGTGCCCGACTTCGGGGTGCCGATGTGAAGGAACACGCGCTGCGCCACAGTCCCAGAGTACGTTGGCGCAGAGAACCGCTGCATGCGTGAGCCGGTGCGCCGAACAAGGTCAAACGTGACGGGAGGGGTCGTCGGGGACATGGCGAAACGGGTCTTCTTCCACGTCGGAGGCGCCAAGACCGGGACGACCTACCTGCAGAATCTCATGTGGGAGAACCGTGGCCGGCTACGTGCGCACGGCGTCCTGATCCCGGGCGACAAGCATGGCGACCGGGTCAAGGCGTCGATGGTGATCCGGGGGGTTCCTCCCCAGTTCCCGGGTGAGGAGAAGGCCTGGGACCAGATCGTCTCTCAGGTCCGGGCGTTTCCCGGAGACGCGGTCATCAGCCATGAGTTCTTCGGCCCCGCCGATCCCGACCAGGCGGAACGAGCGCTCGCGGACGTTCAGGCCGAGACGCACCTGGTCTATACGGCCCGGGACCTGACACGAGTGGTACCCGCGCTGTGGCAGGAACGGGTCAAGTTCGTCCATGCCGGGTCTCTCGACGACTATGACCCGGCACCGGTGACCGCTTCTGCCAGAGACAACTGGTCGTGGCGGGTCATCGACGCCTCGGACGCCCTGCGCAGATGGGGAAGAACCGTGCCGCCGGAGCGCGTGCACGTGGTGACGGTGCCCAGGCAGCCGGCAGACCGACGCGAGCTCTGGCGCCGCTTCGCCGCGGCGTGTGGCATCGACCCGGAACTCGCGCTGGCCGAGCCCGCGACCGCGTACGAGTCCATCGGCCTGGCCGAGGCAGAGCTGCTGAGACGGTTGAGCGGGCGGCTCGGACCGGAGTTCCGCAAGCCGCGGGTCGCTCCGCGCTGGGTCCGCAGCTACCTCGCCCACGAGGTGCTGAGCGCCCGGAAGGGTGAGCGGATCGGTCTGGACGCGCGGCGCTATGCGGAGGTGCGTGCCCGCGGCCTCGCCATCGTTGCCGACCTCCGGGGGCAGGGCTACGACGTGGTCGGTGATCTCGACGATCTCGTCCCCGACCCCACCCCGCCGACGGCCCGGGGGCCGAGCGATGTCACGGTCGAGGAACTGCTCGACGTCTCGCTGGACGTGATCGCCACGATGCTCGGAGACATGTACCGGGGTGAGGCAGCGGCGGACAGGCGCTCGCGCGCGGATCTGGAGCCCGGACCCGAATCAGCCAGGCCTGGAAGGCTGCGCGCTCGAATCCGGCGAATCGTCCGGTCCTGAGGGCTCACACCTGCCGAAGCGCCACCCGTGCCGGCGCGCTTATGCCGCTCCCCAGGACTCCCTCACGTACCGCTGGAGCAGTACCTCGAGCTTCTCCTCGTCCCGGGCGGTCGCGGGGAGCAGGAGCTCCTCCACGACGTCGATGACTTCAGCCAGCCTCAGTGTGGCTCGCTGTGCATCCTTGAGGTCCGCCTCCAGGCTGGTGACGCGGCGCTTCAGGTGCTCGACCTCGGCTGGGGTGGCCCGGAGCCGAGCCAGCCCCTCGGTGGTGCGGGGGGCGATGCGTACGCCGACTGTTCGAAGCCAGCTGCGTCTGCCTACGGCCATGTCAGCACCAATCTGTGGAATTGCGCTTCGCCGTCACCGCTGTCGTCCGGGTGTGGGCCTGACCTACTGATCTCTTGTGCGGTGAACGAGCGTGCTTCAGCGAGTACCTCTTCGAGCCCGATCGTACGGTGGTTCACCGGGCCAGAGACCGTCGCGGGGGTTCCGGGCCGTGGTGTGCGCACCTCGAGGTAGCAGCGACCGCCCCCGCGCAGCACCATCCGGCACAAGCGCCAGAAGTTCCCCCGTGCGACCGGAGACATTCCCTCCAGCAGGCGGCGTGCGTACACGGCCCGCGGGGCTGGCTCTCGGGCAAGCAGGGCACCCGTGCCGAGGGTTTCTCGCAGCGACTGCAGGTTCAGCGGCCTGAACTCCGCGGTGCTGCCCCTGCGCCGGGCTCGGGCGTTCGCCCTCTTCACCAGCCGAGGCACAACCTCGAGGCCCACGGCCTTCTCGCCGGCCTCGGCGAGGTACAGCGTGTCGGTGCCGGTTCCGCTCCCCACGTCGATCACACACCCGCCGGCGAGGCGGCGTGACACCCACCGCGCAAAGGACGAGGGAGTGCCTCCACCGCCGGCGGGGTGCTCGCTGTAGTAGCTGCTCCACAGGTCCCTGTCGAGACGGAGCCCGCCGAACCAGCCCATCTGGCGTCGGTACGCCGGGTTCGCCCGGCGTCGCGCTGCGTAGCTGAACGCCGGGTTGGGCGTCCGCCAGTCATCCCCGTACGCCGAGGCGAGCATCTCCTCAGCGCGGCGCGGTGCCGGGAAGAGCTGGCCCTCGAGCTCGACCTGACGCAGCGGGAGGATGGTACTGCGGTCCCCGGGCAGTCCGGTGTCGTGCATCTGGTACAGCATGCCGGTGCCCTCGTCCACGAAGGTGGTGAACAGGTCGAGGTTTCGCACCTGGCCATTCCCCTGTTTCAGGAAGAGTGCAAGGAAGCCGCCGTTCTCCCGCCGCAGGGCGTATCCCTGGCGGCGAAGCGCCCGCTCGAGACCGAACGACTCCCGTGTCACGGCGAGGGGATTGGTCTCGCTGCTCAGGTATCCCAGGTCGATGTCGACGTCGTGGCCGATCAGGTGACCGGACCTCACCGCACCCAGGAGCGTGCCGTAGCTGACGAAGGCGGGAAGCCCGTGCTCCTCGGTGACGAAGCGCATGACCTCCGCGGCCTGGTCCAGGTAGCTGTTCACCTCGTCGGCCGTCGCACCCTCGAAGGACATGCCGCTGAGTCGACCCCACTTGGTCAGCACCAGTGGTGTTCCCTGCTCGGTGACGAACCTGATGCGATCGGTGCTGCGACCGAACGAGACCTCGGCAGTGTCGATCACGGCGCCGGAAGCGTGATCCCGCAGCGTGAGGCTGGCGACCCCGTCGAGCCGGGATCTGATCAGGTCTGGCCACGGGACCAGCCGCACCCCGGAGGAGTCCGGTGCATGCCCCTGGGGGTCGAAGGACCAGACACGCCGGGCATCGAAGAGCACATCGACCGAGATGCTTGACGGACCCCGATAGCGGATGCCGTCCCGGTCGGCGAGTGCCTCCGATGAGGACCTCATTCTCGGACGTCCCCGGGCTGCGCCATCAGTGAGTTGGCGACTCGGAGATCGTCGGGGGCGTCGATCTCCATGCACCGGTGGCGCGTGATGTCCACCGGCTTCCAGCCGATCTCGCCGGCCTTGGCCGCCTCCTCCATGGCCTTTTCGAAGTAGTCCTGCGAGTCACACGCGGCTAGACGCTTGACCAGAAGTTCCTTCGACGTGCTGGCGACGTGGTTGATCCCCACCGCCTCGCCTAGCCCGTCGACGACCGCTTTGGAGAGCTCGCTGATGCGGCCAGACTCGTCGAGCCGATACTTGACCTCCTCGTCCGCCACCGACGCGGTGTTGACGCTCACGAAGTCAACGTCCCCACGGATCTCCGGCTCGAGCGACTCCAGCACGGCAGGCTCGAAGACGACGTCACCGTTGAGCCACAGCACGCTTCCCGGCCCGGTCAGGGACAGCGCCTTGAGCAGGCTCTTGCTGGTGTTCGTCTGATCGAACAGCTCGTTGTAGACGAAAAGAACGTCAGGGATGGCTTCGATGATCAGGTCGAGCTTGAATCCGACAACGACGTAGATCTGTGTCTGGTCACCGAACGTGCCGCGGATGAGGTCCACCTGCCGCCGCAGAATCGACTGTCCCGTCGAGAGCTTGGTCAGGGGCTTGGGGTACGGGCGCCCCAGCCGGGTCCCAAGGCCTGCGGCAAGTATGACCACCTGAACCGTCACGGTGTCGTCCTTTCTCTGCGGCGATAGCGGCTGAGGCGCTGGCGGACCTGCTGTGAAAGGGTCTGCCGAGCCGAGGTCACCTCGGGCTGGGCCGACGCGGCGCGTCCCGCGGTGTCCGGGGGGGCGCTCGGGACCTCCCGCCGGAGCATCTCGGCCAGGACTGCGACCGCGGTGTCGAGGATCTGGGAGTCCGTTGCCGCGCTGTCTTCCGCAGGCTGCGGTGTGTCGGGCCCGAACCGGATCTCCTCGAGGTCGCCCACGATGTCGAAGCCCCCCGCCGCCAGCTGGTCGATGAGCTCGGCGGAGCGCTTCTCGGCCCATGCCCTCCACTGATGCGGGAGCACGATTGCTCTGGACTCGCCCGCACCTGGCATGACCTCGGTGGCCAGCCAGTTCTTCACGAGGCGGTCGTAGCGGGGCCACGGAAGCTCCCGCCGCAGCGCAACGTTCACCTGGCGGAGCAGCTCCGTCTGGAGGTAGCCCAGGGATCGGTTGCGCGCATCCTCGGGCGCGGGTCGTTCTGCCGCGGTCGGGAGTCCGGTGATGGCCGCGAAACGCTCCCGGAGCACCCCACTAGCCTGCGCGCCCTCCGGGATCGTCAGCACGTGCACCCGGTCCCGAGGGACGAACTGAGCCCAGACGTCCAGCACGACGGGGGCGTCGTGAGCTCCCCAGAACCAGCGGCCCCAGGGGCGTGAAGCGGGCCCGGCAGCCACCTTCGTCATCCATTGCTGCTGGGACACCCGGGCGCCGTTCTTGACGTCCTCCTGCCACGCTGAGGCCAGCAGGCGGTCCAGCCGGCGAACGCTGTACACCACGTGCACCTCGGCCGGCGCCAGCGCCTCGACGGCCCGCCGCACCTGCTCGGGACCGCACCACACGAACAGCTCGGAGGAGATCACCAGGCGAGGCGACTCGAGTCGCCGCACCTCGGCGACCAGTGCATCGAACGCGCCGGTAGGGGGAGTCGCGTCCTGGGCCCACCCGGTGAAGCCGACACCGCGGAGATCCAGCGCTGCCTCGAAGTGCGCGTGGGTGCTCAGCGGGACCGCCACGTCGGCGCCCGGCGCCCACTCGTCCAGGTGGTCGAGCTGGTGCTGTACGTACGTCGTGCCTGTCTTCGGTGCACCGATGTGCAGGAAGACTTCCCGGGGCGGCATGGTCACGAGCGGATCGTGGCGGGTGACTCGTCTATACGGAACTGCCGCAGCCAGGCCTTCTCGCTCGTCAGCTCGGCGTGGGCCGCCGCGTACTCGTGGCTGAGGCTCTCGAAGCTGTCCAGCACCTGCCGCGAGGTCGATATCGCCCGCGCGAGCAGCTCGCGGGAGGTGTCCGGGCGCTGCTCTCGCAGCGTGGCAGCACTGCCCTCCACGGTGGCGACGAAGACGGCTGGCTCGCGACCCACCGCCAGCCAGGTATCCATCGACTTGGGGAGGAGGGGCTTGCGGTGCTCCCCGGTCCCGCCGTCCAGTCGCCAGGGGTCGGTGACCTGATGAGTGGTCGCACCGCCACGCCGGAACGGATGGTCCAGCCCCAGCTCCCCCATGAGAGTCAGTCCGATCATGAAGGGCCGCAGCACGCGCAGCGGCGCGGTCACCTCCGGGGTGTAGAAGTCCTCCCCGGAGTCCCCGATCGGGAGCGAGCCGCTGTCCGGGAACCCGCGGCGCCGGCCGCGGACGTCCGCGAGGAGCTCGTCGAGCGGCTGCTGCAGCGCACTGGGGCCCCGCAGGAAAGCCTCCATCGCGGCCACGGCGGAGTCGGCGCTGGCATACGCCCTGCGGCCGATGTTGCGCAGGATGTCGTAACGCATCACATCGCGCAGGATGCGGAGGACCCGCCGGCGTCGCAGGGCGGGCGAGACGTCGGCGGAGAACAGCGCGGCGGCGACGAGTCGGTTGCGGATGTGGAAGAACAGCGTCCAGTCAGTGGTGTCGTCCTTGAGGTCCCACGGCTCGTGCCACACCGCGAAGCCGGGCAGGGTGACCGTGTCGACATCGTGCTCCGCCATCCGGTAGCCGTACTCCACGTCGTCCCACTTGATGAAGAACGGCATGGGCAGCCCTATCTCGCGGATCACGGACGTGGGTATGAGGCAAGCCCACCAGCCGTTGTAGCCCACTTCGATGCGCAGGTCGAGCCGCTCGCGGTCAATGGGGACGGACCACTCGGCGTTGGGCGCGGGCCCCCATGACATGGTGTGGGTGTCGACCCACTCGCCGCTGCTGTGCAGTACCCGCGGGGCGGCCCGGTTGAGCATGTGCCCGCCCACAGCCACCGGCTTCGGGGACAGCGAGGCGAAGGAGATCGCACGCCGGACGCTCTCCGGTTCCGCGAGCACGTCGTCGTCCATGAGCAGCAGGTGGGTGGCGCGGCCACTGCGTACCGCCTCGTACATACTCCGGGCGAAACCGCCGCTTCCTCCGATGTTGCGCTGCTGGATGACACGGAGACGATCCCCCAGGCGCTCCATGAGGGCCCGGGTCTCGGGAATCTCCTCCAGATGCGAGTCGCCGTTGTCCACCACCCAGACCGTGGACAGCACTGCGTCCACGGACGGCTCGCTGACCAGCGATGACACCACCCGGCCTACATCGTGCGGGTGGTTGAACGTGGTAATGGCGACGTCCACCGTCGGCTCGCTCGCAGGGCGGTCGCTCTCCCAGCCCGGCCCGACCCGGAACTGAGCCTCGGTGAGCGTGAACGGCTCCGCGCCCGTCTCGATCTCGAACCAGATGCAGCCACCTACCCCGAATCCGGACAGATCGACCACGACGGACAGTCCTTCGGGCTGTTCACCGAGCGGGCGCGACAGCTCCAGCAGCTCTCTACCCTCCCGGGTCGACCGGAAGACATTGAGCGTCGCTCTGCCCTCGCCCTGAACGCGGATCTCCGCGCTGGGCAGACCCAGACCGGTGCGCCAGTACGAGGCGTGCAGCCGGTTGAAGTACGTGTCGAAGGTCGCCGTCGTGTAGGC
The DNA here is from genome assembly GCA_963752715.1 of uncultured Actinomycetota bacterium. Lineage (GTDB taxonomy): Bacteria > Actinomycetota > Actinomycetes > Mycobacteriales > CAVVZQ01 > CAVVZQ01. The sequence continues at coordinate 19,918 of CAVVZQ010000008.1, forward strand.
CGCGATGCGCACCGCCGTGCGCGAGAGGACCTCGCAGTTGCGGGGCAACGTCAGCCGCGCCGGGGCCTCTCCCTTCGGAGGCTTGGGGATCTTCGCTGTTCGCACGTACAGCGGCAGCATCTCCGCGGGAGAGCCGGGCATCTCGACGTCCCGTGGAAAGACCACCTGCTGCAGCAGCCCGGGATCCCAGCTCGTCATCGCTTCCTCACCCTTCGTCGACCGACCCCGCCAGTGGCGCCCCCGCACTGAGGTACGGCCGGATCTTGTTCTCGAAGGCCGTCAGCGCCATACCGATGGCCATGTGCATGTCGAGGTACTTGTAGGACCCCAGCCTGCCGCCGAAGAGCACGTTGGCTTCGCGCGCGGCCATCTCCCGGTAGGCCAGCAGTCGCCTGCGGTCCTCCGCGGTGTTGACGGGGTAGTAGGGCTCGTCCCCGCGCTGGGCGAACCGGGAGTACTCGTAGGTGATCACCGTGCGGTCCCGAGGGTGCTTGTCCTCCCGCTCCGGGTGGAAGTGCCGGAACTCGTGGATGCGCGTGTAGGGAACGTCCTCGTCGGCGTAGTTCATCACCGACGTCCCCTGGAAGTCTCCGGTCTCGGCCACGGTCGTCTCGAAGTCCAGCGTGCGCCATGCCAGGTCGCCCGCGCGGAAGTCGAAGTAGCGGTCCAGCGGTCCGGTGTAGACCACCAGCTGGTCCTCCCGCAGCAGCGGCTTGACATCGAAGAAGTCGACACCGAGCACGGTCGTGATGAGCGGATGGGTGGCCATGCGCTCCAGCCAGGCGGTGTATCCCTCCAGCGGGAGGCCCTCGTAGGTGTCGGCGAAGTAGCGGTTGTTGTACGTGTAACGGACCGGCAGGCGGGTGATGATGTCGGGGGAGAGCTCGCGGGGGTCGGTCTGCCACTGCTTGGCCGTGTACCCGCGGATGAAGGCCTCGTACAGGGGTCGTCCGATCAGCGAGATCGCCTTCTCCTCCAGGTTGGCCGGAGTAGCGTCGCCCAGCTCGGCTGCCTGCTCCGCGACCAGCTCACGTGCCTGCTGCGGAGACAGCGCCGCGCCGAAGTAGGAGTTGATCGTCGCGAGGCTGATCGGCATCGGGTAGACGCGACCCTGGTAGGTGGTCCACACCCGATGCTGGTAGTCATTGAAGTCGGTGAAGCCCCGTACGTATCGCCACACCCGCTCGTTGGACGTGTGGAACAGGTGCGAGCCGTAGACGTGGACTTCGATCCCGGTTGCCGGGTCGGGTGCCGAGAAGGCGTTGCCCCCGATGTGGTCGCGCCGGTCCAGCACGACGACACGCCTGCCGAGCTGCGACGCAATGCGTTCCGCCATCGTGAGGCCGTAGAGGCCCGAGCCGACCACAACGACGTCCGCGGAGTCCAGTTCCTGCACCCGGTCGCGCCCCCACATCTGAATAGTGTGCTGTGATGCTACGAGATCGAGGCCTGACACTCACGCACATCGAGGGTGGGTGGGCCCGCAACCGGGAGGTGTGGTGACCCTGCGTGCCGTGCTCCGGGACCGGTGGACGGCCTGGGGCGGACTCGCCCGACCACGCGTCGTCGCACTCGCGCCCGAGCGGGTACGCATGGAGGGCCCCTGGCGGTTCGGAGCCCAGTGGAGCCCGGAGCGGGTCGCTGTTCTCGCGCACTGGTCAGCGCATCCCCAGGTGTCGCGGTCGGTGGCGACGCTGGTCAGGCAGCTCGTCCGGGCGGATTTCGACGTGCTTGTGGTGTCGACGTGCGAAGCGCCCGAAGCACTGCAGTGGCCAGCCGACATGCCACCTCGACTCGCTGTCATGCGGCGCTCTAACGCGGGCTACGACTTCGGGTCCTGGGCGGTCGCCCTCGCCCGTTTCCCGCAGATCGTCACGGCGGCCCAGGTGCTGCTCGTCAACGACAGCATGCTCGGACCCTTCCGGGACATCGGGCAGCTTCTCCAGGAGGCAGAGCTCTGTGGCGCCGATGTGTGTGGTCTCACCGACTCGGCGGCGGTACGCGACCACCTGCAGAGCTACTTCCTGTGGTTCCACCGCGGAGTGCTCGACTCCGACGCGTTGCGGGACTTCTGGAGCGACATTCGCGTGCAGCCGTCCAAGGAGGTCGTCGTACGTCAGTACGAGATCGGACTGAGCCTGCTTCTGGCCAGGCACGGCTACTCGACCCGCGCTCTGTATCCGTACGCCGGTGTTGTGCCACGGGGGCAGGATCCGACGGTGCACGGCTGGCGGGCCCTGCTGGAGGCCGGCTTCCCGTTTCTGAAGAGGATCGTGCTGCGGCACCCGGACGCGCCGCAGCGGGCCGAGGTATCGGAGGTGATCCGAGCGCTCTATGGCGTGGAGCTGGACGACTGGCTGTGAGGCGGGCTGGCGGCGGGGGTCCGTCGCAGTCGGAAACCCTCCAGCCCGGCACGGACCAGGGCCACGCGGAGCCGGACCGGCACGTCTCCCGCTCCGGACTGGGACCACGTACGGTGCAGGATGCGTAGCGCCCGCAGCCGCTTGCCCCGCCATACCGCAGTGGCTACCTCGTTGCGCACCCCAAGCTGGAACTTCCACAGGTCGGCATCGGTGACCTGAGCCGGGTGGACCGCCCGGTTGCGATGGGTGCGATGCTCCACCACGCTGGCGAGCACGGCGACTCCGGGGCCGTGCTCGCTCAAGCGGGTGGTGTACTCCACGTCGTCGAACCAGATGAACATCGCCGGGTCAGGCAACCCGTGCCGGGTCACCTGCTCGCGAGGCACCAGCACGGAGACGAACGTGCAGGCGGCCACCAGTGCCAGGCCAGGCTCCCGGGGCATCAGACGGGGCCAGTCGGCCCGGGCCAGCGGTACATTCATCTCCGCCATCGTTCCGTCGGTCCACGTCACGAGGCTGCAGGCGAACACTGGGGGCTCGTCCAGCAGGTCCGCGGCACGCCGGTAGCCCGACAGCAGCCTCTCCAGGGCATCGGGGTACGCGACCGAGTCGTCGTCGCAGATCCACAGGAAGTCCGCGCCCGCGCTGTAGGCGTGCCGCATCCCCAGGAAGAATCCGCCTGCCCCGCCCGTGTTGCGTTCCGGACGGATGACGTCGACGGGAACCGGGCTGTCCAGGTGGGCCAGGTAGTCGGCAGTGCCGTCGGTGGAAGCGTTGTCCACGACCACGATTCGGTCGGGTCGACGGGTCTGGTCGATGACCGCAGCGATCGCCGTCGCCAGCTCGGAGCGACGGTTGTAGGTGACGACAACTGCCACGACGCGGCCCGCTGTCATGGCTGCCCGCAGTGAGAGGGCCGATGGGACTGCAGACAACCGTAGGACACCGTAGCTCCCGTGGCTCCCGGACCTCCGCGACAGCTGCCACGCTACCGGAGCTGATTCGCGGCGAGTGTCGTTCTCCGGGGTGTCATATGCTGCCGTGGTGCCAGCCGCGCCCGAGCACTTCCCGGGTGACGTCGCTCTCGTGGTCGTCGCCTACGACAGCGACCGGGACGTTGTCGCGCTCCTTCACCGGCTGCGGCCGCACACCGCAGTGGTGGTCGACACCGGCAACGATCCGGGTGCGACTGCTTCGGCGGTCTCCGGCCTGGCCGAGTACGTCGATGCCGGCGACAACATCGGTTTCGCCCGAGCGGCGAACCTCGGTGCCCGCCACGTGTTGGAGCGGTACGTGTTGTTCTGCAACCCGGACGCGGAGCCGACAGCTCTGGACGTGGCCTCGCTGCGTTCCACCCTCCTCGCGGATCCCCGACGTGCCGCAGTGGCCCCGGCCGTGCTGGACGCCCGGGGCAAGGCACGCGGTGGTGGTGGTCGACAGCCCTCCCCGCGCTCCGCACTGTGCACCCTGCTGGGCCCGCTCGCGTCGCCTGCGGCGCGCATCTGGCTGGTGTCTGAGCGCGCCCGGATCTATCAGACTGAGTGGCTCTCGGGCGCGTGCCTTCTCACCCGCGCGGACGTGTTCCGCCACGTCGGCGGCTTCGACGAGAGGTACCCCCTGTACAACGAGGACATGGCGCTGGGAGGCCGGATCTCCCGGGCCGGGTGGCGACAGGTTCTGGACGGGCGGGTGCGTGTCCGACACCACTCCGGGGGATCTGCCCGGCAGGCCGGGGAGCAGCTGTGGCGCTGGCGTGGCGGTGCGTTGGGCCACTACGTGCTGAGCGAGGCGCCTGCACCACGCCTGACCTGGGCGATCCTCCTGATCTCTTTCGCGCTGCGGGCCGTGGCGATGCGAGTCACGGGTAGAGGCGACCCGGCGGGGTGGCGAGAGTGGGTCTGCAACACGGAGGGACTGTGGCGTGCGGAACTGCCCGTTCTGCCCGTCCGTGAACCCGATTCAGTGGCGGGCGGCCTTTCCCATACGACGGTTGCGTTTCTCACAGCTCCGTCGTCAAGGGGGACTCAGACGGAGGCCTCGTAGGCGGCCAGGACCTCATCGGTGGGTCCGTCCATGCGGATCTGCCCGTTGTCCAGCCAAATGGTTCTGGAGCAGGACCGGGACACTTCACCCAGGCTGTGCGACACCAGAACCACGGCGCCGGCACTCTCACGCAGCTCCTCGATTCGCTGCTGTGACTTCCTGCGGAACTGGCGGTCACCGGTAGCCAGCGCCTCGTCGATGAGGAGGATGTCGGGCTCCACCATGGTCGCGATGGCGAACCTCAGCCGGGCTCCCATCCCTGAGGAGTAGGTCTTCATCGGCAGGTCGATGGAGTCCCCGATGCCTGACAGCTCCACGACCTTGGGGTACATAGCTCGGACCTCGGACGGCGACATCCCCAGAGCGAGTCCGCCGATCACGATGTTGCGTGATCCGGACATGTTCTTCATCAGCACCGAGTGCACGCCCAGCAGGGTCGGGGAACCCTTGGCCCACACCCGCCCTCGGGACAGCGGCTGCAGCCCGGCAATGCCGCGCAACAGGGTGCTCTTGCCCGAACCGTTGCGTCCCACGAGCCCGACGGCCTCACCCGCGTGAATGACGAAGGACGCTCCTCGGACCGCGTGGATGACCCGCACGTTCCCGGTGGGCGGGCGCTGCCACCAGCGTCTGCCCTGGGCCCGGAGGTCACTCGGTTGCGACGTGACGACCCGGTACTCGATGTGGACGTCGTCGGCCACGATCAGTGGCGGTCCGAGCTCTGCGGTGGTCGGCGCGCCCGTCGCGTCACTCACGGCCGTAGGTCCCCTCGGCCCGCCAGAACCAGATCAGAGCCGGAACGAACAGCAGCGCGTAGGCACCGCCCAGCCACCAGGTGGTGGTACTGGCCCAGTCACCCTCCATCAGGGCGCCGCGAAACAGGTCCACGTACACGGCGCCGGGGTTTGCCAGCAGAATCGTCTCCAGCGGCGGGTCCGCGAAGGCCTTGATGTTGAAGATCACTCCCGAGGCGAAGAGCCAGGTGCGGTTGACGAAGGGCAGGAACCTCTGGACGTCCAGGCTGCGTGCCGCAAGGCGGGCGAGCCAGAGCCCGAGAGCCGTCGCGAACAGCGTCGTCAGAGCCAGAGCGGGTATCACGAGAAGCCAGCGCCAGGTGACGGGCTCGCCCGTGAAGACGGCGAAGAGAATCATGACCACGAGCGAGGGAATGAACTGGTAGATCGCGAGCTGAGCGGTTGACAGCGGAAGCACGGCCTTCGGGAAGTGCACCGATCGTATGAAGCTTGTGTTGTTGCGGATCGAGCTGGCGCAGCTCGTCTCGATCTGGGTCAGGAAGCTGAAGGAGAGAACACCGATGACCACGTAGGCCACGAAGTTGTCCACCCCACGGGTGGCGCCAAGGATCACCCCGAAGATCAGGAAGTAGACCAGGGCGTTGAGCAGCGGTCCGAGCACCAGCCAGATGAGTCCGAGCCGACTTCCTTCGACCCCTCCGACGAGGCGCGAGGACGCCAGGACGTGCATCAGGTGCCTGCGGCGAAGGATCTCATGGATGTACGTGCCCAGCGATGGGCGTCGGCCAACTGGGCTCAGGCCGGCCTGGCGCGCGACAAGTGCTGCGTCCTCCAGCCCACTCACCTCATTGACGTGTCCCGACCCCGGACCGGGGTGGTGATGTCCACCGAACTGCGAATGTACCGAAACAGACGGTGACGAGACCGCTGAGCCGGGCGAGTCGTCGTGGCTAGTCCGCCACGACTGGAACCTCACCGGTGGGGTCAGGTCCAACATCCGACGACGACGCCGCCCGGCCGCCCTGGTGTCGAAGCGACGACCTGACCCATCAGCCCAGGGCCAGCCTCCCGGAGCGTTCGACAGCCCGCGACCCGGCTTCACGCCGATGTTGAGGTGACCATAGGCTAGCCACCTTCGCAGCAGATCAGGAGCGCACCCATGGCAGACCACATGCAGCGCGTCTCTGCGCTGGACTGGCAGTTCCTCTCCATCGAGGACAAGAGCCAGACCCACATGCACATCGGCAGCGCGATGACGTTCGAAGGCCCGCCGCCGCTGGCCGCCGACCTGCGGGAGTTCATCGGCTCGCGGATCCACCTCGCCCCGCGGTTCCGCCAGAAGCTCGCCTTCCAGGCGATCGAGTCCGCGGGCAAGCCCTCGTGGGTGGACGACCCTGACTTCGACCTCGCCACCCACGTCCTGGCTGCCGCGCTGCCCCGCCCCGGTGGCGAGAAGGAGCTCAACGACTTCATCGGCGAGGCCTTCAGCACCCGGCTGGACCGCAATGCTCCGCTCTGGCGGATCTGGTTCGTGGAGGGCCTGGCCGACAATCAGTGGGCGCTGGTCACCAAGATGCACCACACGATGGTCGACGGTCTCGGTGCGATCGACCTGTTCGCAGCCCTGCTCGACCTCGGTCCGGAGCCCAGGGAGGTGGAGCCGGACACCTCCCAGCCCCAGGCCGAGCCGTCCAAGACCGACTTGCTGCGCGCCCAGGCCCGGCGGAACGTGCAGACCGCCAAGGGCCTCGCCGGCGGGCTGCGCTCGATCATCTCCAACCCCGGTGAGGCGGGCCCGAAGATCCTCGATGTCGCCAAGGGCATGAAGGAGACGGCCGAGGCGGCGCTGCCCCTGCCGCCTTCGACCATGCTCAACGTCGAGACCGGCCCGAAGCGGGGCTACGCCGCCACAGTCATGCCGCTGGGGGAGTTCAAGGAGATCCGCCGGGCGCTCGGCGGCACGATCAACGACGTCGTGCTCGAGGTCGCCGGCGACGCACTGGGTCGCTACCTGCGCGACCACGGCATGGACACCACCGACGTGGACCTGCGGGCGGAGATTCCCAGCGCTGTCCGCACCGAGGCAACGTCTGGCGCCGAGCAGGGCAACGTCTTCGTCGTCCTCGTGGTTCAGCTCCCGATCGGGGACATGCCTGCGGCGACGCGGCACTCGGTGATCGCCGACCGGACGAAGTCTATGAAGGAGAGCGGCGTCGCAACGGGTGTCAGCACGGTGCTCAGCGCCACCAACTTCCTGGCGCCGACGATCCTGGCCCAGACCACCCGGCTGTTCTTCTCCAAGATCCTGTTCAACCTGCTGGTCAGCAACGTGCCCGGGGTGCAGATTCCGGTCTACATGTACGGCAGCCAGATGCTCACCCTGGCGCCGCTGCCGTGGGTGGGCCCGCAGCAGGCGCTCTCGGTGGCGGTCATCTCCTACAACGGCCAGATGACGTTCGGAATCATGGTGGACCGCGAGGTGGTCACCGACCTCGACGTGTTCATCGGTCACCTGCGGGACGCCGAGGCGGACCTGCTGGCAGCAGCGCGGGCGAAGGCTGAGGCTTCCTGATCCCAGCCAGGGAACATGTGTGCTGAGAGGGCTCGGCGCAGCACACATGTCTCCGGCTTTCCGGTCATTTTGTCCGCGTTTGTCCCGGTTTGGTGGGTAGTAGCCGCGCGACGTGTGTGCCCTACCGGATCAGCCCAGCACACAAGTCCTGAGAGGGCACTATCCGGACCCGGTGTGGGATTCGGTCCTGCGAGGACAGTCACCTATGGTGGTGCTCATGTCCGAGTCGACCGACCCCGAGTCCGAGCGTGACGACCCCGACGTGCCTGACGGCGGGGGCTCGGACGGGCCGGACCGGACCGACGACTCCGCGCAGCGCTTCGAGTTCGACTTCGCCAAGCGCTACCGGCCGATGCTGGCCGCAATCGGGGTGCGCCCGGCGAACTCCTACGTCACCCTCTCGTCCCAGGAGATGGTGGCCCGGTTCGGCCGCTGGACCTGCAAGTCGCCGGTGGACAACATTAAGTGCGTGCACCTGACCGGCCCGTACCTGGCGGTGAAGGCCATCGGCACCCGGATGTCCGCCGCCGACACTGGCCTCACGTTCGGGACCAACACCGTGGGCGGCGTGTGCGTCTGCTTCCGGCGGCCGGTGCCCGGCTTCGACGCCATCGGCAGGCTTCGCCACGAAGCCCTGACGGTCACCGTTGCGGATCGGGAGGGCTTCATCGCGGCGATCCAGGCGGTAGCGACCTTGGATGAGGAGACCGAGGAGGACGAGCCCCAGGCCGACGAGGGCTGAGGGACCACGCCGGGAAGAACGAGGCCCAGAAGAACCAGGCCCAGAAGAACCAGGCGTCGGGCCCCTTAGTCGAGGGTTTTGAGCGCCTCCTGCGTGTTGCGCAGCCCGATGGTGTAGATGCGCCACACGTACTGGCTGGTGGCCGGGATCGGGGGCAGCCCGCCCGCCTCCACCACTGCTCCCGGGCCGGCGTGGTAGGCCGCGAGCATGTTGGCCACCCGGTCGCCGGGCACGTTTCTCACCCGCTGGTACAGGTCGCAGTCGTAGGCCGCCGCGGAGTAGATCGCGTCCTCCGGTTCGAACGGGTCGGCCGTGCCGTTGCCGTTGGCGTCGACGCCGAAGTGCTTCCAGGTGCTCGGCAGGAACTGGGCGATACCCTGCGCGCCGGCCTCGGATACCGCCTTGGGGTTCCAGGTGGACTCGGCCTCGATCTGCGCGGCGAGCACCGTCGGTGGCAGGCCGGCGCACGTCGCCGCTGCCTCGCGCACCAAGTCCTGGTACTCCTCCGGCACGCCCGGCAGCGGTCCGTAGAACGCCTCTTCGAGCTGCTGATTCAACTCGTTGACCAGGGGCGGGATGGCGCCCGGGGGCGGTCCCGCCGAGTCCGCAGCCTCGTCGCCCCCAGCGATCTTCGGCACGACTGCCACGGTCGTGACAGCCAGCGCGGCCCCGAGCCCAGCCAGTGCTCCGGCCACCCGCCACCGTCGACCGGAGTGCACCATCGGACGCCAGCGGTCTGGTTTGTCGCTCATGGGCCCCTGTCTCGTGTCCACCGTTGTCCAGGGGACCATACCGAGGTTCCCCAGGGGACCATACCGGGAACCCGCCTGCGGGCATTCCTGGCAACGCAGCTACGGCGCGGCCCGGATCTCGAGCGCCTCCGGGTCCATCTGGTTGTCGATGTCCGCGCGCTTGGGCTTTCGCCATCGTCGGCCGGGGGCATCCTCCTTCAATGCCTTGAACAGTGACGCGCAGGTCAGGACCAGGACGATGCTGAACGGGAACGCCGACGCGATCGTGGCGGTCTGGAGGGCGATCAGGCCCCCGGAGACCAGCAGCACGATCGCGACCACGCCCAGCAGCGAGGCCCACAGGATGCGCTGCAGCCGCGGGGTGTGGGTCTGCCCGCCGCTGGCAATCGTGTCGATCACCAGCGAGCCGGAGTCCGCCGAGGTGACGAAGAACGTCGCGATGATCAGGATCGTGATCACCGACAGCAGGCTGGTCAGCGGAATGTCCTCGAACATCGCGAAGATCGCCACGTCGATGCTCTCCTGGACGGTCTCGACCAGGCCGCCCTCGCCGTTGAGCTCGATGTTCAGCCCCGCCCCGCCGAAGATCGCGAACCAGATGGTCGTCACGACCAGCGGTGCCACCAGCACACCCAACACGAACTGACGGATCGTGCGGCCGCGGGAGATGCGCGCGATGAACATGCCCACGAAGGGCGCCCACGAGATCCACCACCCCCAGTAGAAGATCGTCCAGGCGCCGATCCATTCCTGGTTCTGGAAGGCGTCCGTACGCAGCGAGAGCGACAGGAAGTTGGAGAAGTACCCGCCGATGGACTGCACCCAGGTGTCGAGGATGAACACGGTCCCGCCGGCCAGCAGCACGAACAGGGCGAGCAGGCCGGCCAGGCCCAGGTTGAAGTTGGACAGGAACTTGATGCCCTTGTCCAGACCGGTCGCCACGGACAGCGTGGCCAGCCCGGTCACGACAATGATGATCACGACCTGAGACGCGGTGGTGACCTCGGCGATACCGAGGAACTCCAGTCCCCGGCTGATCTGCTGCACGCCCAGCCCCAGCGAGGTGGCCACGCCGAACACGGTGCCCACGATGGCGACGATGTCCACCGCATGTCCCCATCCGCCCCGGACCACCTTCTCGCCGAGCAGCGGCTCCAGCATGTACCGGGGGGCGAGCGGGCGGCCGCGGCGGAAGTGCACGTACGCCAGGCCCAGGCCCACGACCGCGTAGACCGCCCAGGCGTGCAGCCCCCAGTGGAAGTACGTCAGCCGCATGGCCTCGTTGGCAGCCTGGATCGTCTCGGGTTCCACGCCACGGGGTGGGTTGCCGTAGTGGCTCAGCGGCTCCGCCACCCCGTAGAACACCAGACCGATCCCCATGCCGGCGCTGAACAGCATCGCGAACCAGGAGATGTTGGAGAACTCGGGCTTGTCGTCCGGCGCGCCGAGCTTGATGCGTCCGTACCGGGAGAAGGCGAGTATGAGGACCACGATGAGGAAGCCGGTGACCGCGAGGATGTACCACCACCCCACGCTGTTGGTCAGGAACGCGTTGAGGTCCGCGAAGAACTCATTGGCGATATTGGTGGCCGCCACGGCGAAGATCAACAACGCGGCGATGAGACCCACAGAAGGCCAGAAGACCTGCGGGTAGACGAGGAACCGGGATCGATTCGTTTCGCGGTTGGACTGCGTCACCGGTTTGACCTTACCGATGGGCGTGCTGTGGCAGCTGGTCAGGGGGCGTTTGGGGATGCGTCGGGGAGTCGCTGCGGTGCGCAAGGCGCCGTGCAAGCGCGTGCCATGTGCGTGGGTACGTGCCAGGTGCGTGCGTGCCAGGTACGGGCGGGGAGGTGCGCCCCGCGTGCGGAGCAGGTCGGAGGCCGGCAGGAGGGTATCGCTACCCTCGGTAGCCATGGGCGTGGCGCAGGGGTCCGAGCCGTTGTCGGAACCCACCCCGGAGGCACAACAGACCCCGGACGCACAACAGACCCCGGACGCACAACCGAACCGGTACGCGGAACAGACCCCGGATGCCGAGCCGCAGCGTCACCCCCTCGCCCCTGCTCCGGGGGAGCCGCTCCCCGCCCACAACCCCGACTGCTTCGGCTGCGGTGACCTGCGACCTCATGGGCTCCACATGCGGCTGGTGGCAGGCGAGGGTGTCACGGTCTCCGCGCGGTTCCGGGTCACCGACGACCACCAGGGCGCCCACGGCCTGGCCCACGGCGGCGTGCTCGCTGCCGCGTGCGACGAGGCGCTCGGGGGCCTGCTGTGGCTGCTCAGGGCGCCCGCAGTGACGGCGCACCTGGACGTCGACTACCACCTGCCGGTACCCGTGGGCCGAGAGGTCTTCCTGCGTGCGCAGTGTCGCGGGGTACGGGGCCGCAAGGTGCACGCGCACTGCGAGGGGCGGCTGGACGGGGAGGACGGGCCACTCGCGGTGTCGGCGACGGCGCTGTTCGTCCGGGTACCGGTGGAGCACTTCGCCCGCCACGGTCAGCCCCAGGAGGGCGGTCACCGGCCATCCGTCCCGGAGGGGACGACGCTGTACGGACCATAAGAGCATCGGTCCGGCCCCCGGATTGCCAGGATGAGAGATGCGCGGAGGCTGATTCGCCTACCCTGGTCGCCATGACTGTGCTGGTCACCGGCGGCGCCGGATACATCGGGTGCCATGTGGTGCACCTGCTCACCGGGCGAGGTCAGGACGTGGTCGTCGTGGACGACATGAGCAACGGGGTGGCCGCCCGCATCCCCGGCGTGCCGCTCGTGGCGGCGTCCGTGCTGGACGGCGCGACCCTCGAACGCACGATCAGCGAGTACGGCGTGGACGCGGTGATCCACTTCGCCGCCCGCAAGCAGGTGGGCGAGTCGGTGGAGCGGCCGGAGTACTACTACACCGAGAACCTCGGCGGTATGGCCGCCCTGCTCGCGGCGATGCGTGCTCGTGGGGTCGACCGCTTCGTCTACTCCTCGAGCGCCGCGGTGTACGGGATGCCGGACGTCGACCTGGTCGCCGAGGACGACCCGTGCCGACCGATCAACCCGTACGGGGAGACCAAGCTCGCCGGCGAGTGGCTGATGCGTGATGCTGCCCGCGCCTGGGACCTGCGGGCCACCGCGCTGCGGTACTTCAACGTGGCCGGTGCGGGGCGCCCCGAGCTGGCGGACACCGCCGTGCTCAACCTGATCCCGATCGCTCTGCACGCAATTGGCGAGGGCACCGCGCCGCGGGTGTACGGGGACGACTACGACACGCCCGACGGCACGTGTATTCGTGACTACATCCACGTGCAGGACCTTGCAGACGCGCACCTCGCGGCCCTGGACGACCTGGATCGCACCGGACGGGCCTGCGACGCCTACAACGTGGGTACCGGAAGGGGCGCGTCGGTGACCGAGGTCCTCGACGCCGTGCTTGCCGAGACCGGCAGCGACCTACAGCCGGTGGTGGCCGCGCGCCGTCCCGGCGACCCGGCCACGCTTGGTAGCCGACGCCTCGCGAATCGCGTCAGAGCTGGGGTGGGGGCCCGCCACGACCTCTCCGACATCGTGCGCAGCGCGGTCGAGGGCTGGCGACTGCAGCGCGGCAGCGGGGACCGCTAGCCACGTGCGCTCCGACACGCCGCCCCGAGGCCCTGCAGAAGCGTCAAAGGTGTCCGAGGAGTCAGGACAGGCAGGGCAGGCAGGCAGGCAGGCAGGGCAGGCAGGCAGGGGCAGGTAGAGCCCTACCGGATCGTGCTGCACCGGGTGCGCGTGCAGATCAGCGAGGAGCGCCTCACGCTGGTCTCCGCCGGGACGGCGTTCTGGATCCTGCTGTCGCTGTTCCCCGGGCTGATTGCAGTCATCAGCCTGTACGGGCTGGTCGCGGACCCGGAGCAGGCGGCGGACTCGATCGATGCGCTGCTGAGCGGTATCTCGCCGGAGGCGCAGGAGGTGATCGCCGCACAGGTGGACAACATCGCGGCCGCCTCCCGCAACCTCTCGCTCAGCCTGGTCACCTCGCTGGTGCTGGCGCTGTGGTCCGCCTCGGCCGGGGTCCACAACGTCATGAGCGCGGTGACCCACGCCCAGGGGCACGAGGAGACCCGGGGCTGGTTCCGGCTGAAGGCGACCGCACTGCTGATCACGGTGATCGGGATCGTGGTGGGGGCGACCGTGATCGGGGTGCTGGGCGTGCTGCCGGCGCTGTACGACCGGCTCCCGGAGTGGGCCGGCTGGGTGTCCGGCGTCCTGACCACGCTGCTGGTGTACGTGCTGCTCACCGCCACGATCGCGATGGTCTACCGGTGGTCGCCGCCGGTGGCCGTGACCTCGTGGGCGATCCGGCTGCCGGGCGCGATGATCGCCTCGCTCGTTGTGATTGTGGGCACCATCGGCTTCTCGTTCTACGCGCGGAGCTTCTCCTCGTACGGGAGCGTGTACGGGGCGCTGGCCGGGGTGATCATCGTGATGATGCTGCTGTTCATCAACGTGCTGATCGTTCTCGTGGGCGCCGTGGTGAACATCGAGCGGCACCACCTGGGTGTGGCGCGGCAGGAGCGACTGCTCGACTGACACGCCGCAGCCCGGCACTGATCACGGTTCCCGGCCGTGCCGTGGATCAAGGTGGCACGTCAGGCGGCTCGCGAGACCTACCCTGGAGGCGTTCCCGACGTGAAGTGAGGTAAAGATGAGTCTCGGCGATTTCCTGCTGTGGACGCTGTGGCTGTTCGTGTTCATCGCCTACTTGATGATCATGTTCCAGATCCTGGTGGACCTGTTCCGCGACCCGAGCGTCAACGGGTGGGTCAAGGCCATCTGGGTGATTGCACTGATCGTCTTCCCCTTCGTCACGGCACTGATCTACCTGATCGTGCGGGGCAGGGGCATGGCCGAGCGGCGCATGCAGGAGGCTCAGGAGATGCACAAGGCCCAGGTGGAGTACACCAAGTCCCTGTTGGAGCAGGCGGGTGCCCCTGGCGCTTCCTCGACCGACCAGATCGCCCAGGCCAAGCAGCTGCTTGACTCCGGTGCCATCACTCAGGCGGAGTTCGAGCAGCTCAAGCAGAAGGCTCTGCAGTCCTGACGGTCTCGCCACGGGTATGACCGTGTAGACCAGATGTGCCGCCGTACCCGGCTTCGGGGACGGCGGCACCGCTGTGTCACAGTCTCCCCATGGAGCACGACCACCCCTCCCGCGAGAGCCAGATCGACGAGCTGCGGGAGCGCGTGAGCGGCCCGGTTCTGGTGCCCGGTGACCCGGACTTCGCCCCGGCGGTGCAGCCCTGGAACCTCGCCATCTCCCAGCAGCCCAGCGCGGCTGTGGTCGCCCACGACCCCCGGGACGTCTCCGAGGCGGTACGGGCCGCGGCTGCGATCGGACTCCCGGTAGCCGTACAGGCCACCGGCCACGGAGTCGGCGCGGTGGCGGACGGCGCGCTGCTCATCGTGACCTCGCAGCTGCGTGACGTGCATGTGGACCCTGCTGCGGGTACGGCGCGGGTCGGCGCCGGGGTCCTCTGGTCCGAGGTGGTCTCACAGGCGCACGACGTCGGTCTGATTCCCCTGATGGGCTCCTCTCCGAACGTGGGCGCGGTCGGCTACACGCTCGGCGGCGGAGTCGGCTGGCTGGCCCGCAGGTACGGCCTGGCCTGCGACAGCGTACGGTCCCTGGACGTCGTCACCGCGGACGGGGAGGTCCGTACCGTCTCCGCGACCGAGGAACCCGACCTGTTCTGGGCCCTGCGGGGAGCGGGCCCGGCCGGGCTGGCAGTGGTGCTCAGCATGGAGATCGACCTGTTCCCCGTCACGGCCGGGTACGGCGGCAACCTGGTCTACCCGGCCGAGCTGGCCGGCGAGGTGCTGCGGCGCTACCGGGAGTGGATCGCGGACGCGCCCGAGGCGCTCACGTCCTCGGTGGCGCTGATGAACCTGCCTCCGCTGGACATCATCCCGGAGCCGCTGCGGGGACAGTCGTGGGTGATGGTGCGGGGCCTGCACTGCGGCGAGACCGCGGACGCCGAGGCGCTGCTGTCGTACTGGCGGGACTGGCGCCAGCCGGCGATGGACATGTTCGGCGAGATGCCGATGTCCCTGATCGCGACCGTGAGCAACGACCCCGAGGGCCCGCTGCCGGGCGTGTCGACCGGCGCGGCGCTGAGCGCTCTGACCGACGACACCGTCGAGACGCTGCTGAGCCACGCTTTCCCAGCGGCCGGCCACAGTCCGCTGGTCCAGGTGGAAGTGCGCCACCTCGGCGGCGCGACGGCACGGCCGCCGCAGGTCCCCTCCGCGTTCGACGGGCGGGACATCGACCTGCTGCTGCAGGCGGTCGCGATGCTGCCGGACCCGCAGATGCGCCCGGCGATCGACGCCGCCGTCGGGGCGCTGCACGCCGCCATCGAGCCGCACGCCACGGGGCGCACGTACCTGAACTTCCTGGAGGGCGAGGAGAAGGTGCACTCGGCGCAGCGGTCCTTCACGCCGGAGACGCTCGCCCGGCTCGCGGAGGTGAAGCGGGCCTACGATCCCGCCGGGCTGTTCCGCTTCGGGCTCGAGGTATAGGGCTGTGTAGGGCGCTGGATGGGGCCAGCCCCGCGTCAGTCCCAGCGCTGCGTCAGTCCCAGCGCTGCGTCAGTCCCACCCCAGCAGGTCGAGCTCCACCGACGTCAGCTCGATCTGGGCCGCTTCCGCGGAAGCGCGGATCGACTCCGGCCGGGAGGCGCCCGGGATCGGGATCACGTTCTCCGCGAGCGCCAGATGCCAGGCGATGGTCACCTGCTGGGGGCTCACCCCGCGTATCAGCGCGACATCGGCGAAGCGCGCGTGCTGCTCGCCGATCCGGCCGGCATTGCCCCACATGCCGCCGAGCGGGCTCCACGGCAGGAACGCGATACCGAGCTGGTCGCAGTGGCGCAGCTCCGGGCCGTGCTCGCGGTGGGCGGGGGAGAAGCGGTTCTGCACGCTCGCGAGGCCGTCGGAGCCGAGGATGTGCAGGGCCTCGTCGATCTGGGCGACGCTCACGTTCGACAGCCCGACGCGCAGGATCAGGCCCTCGTCGCGCAGCTCCTTCAGTGCGCCGACGGACTCGGCGAACGGCACCGTGGGGTCTGGCCGGTGCAGCTGGTAGAGGCCGATCGCGTCGACGCCGAGCGCCACCAGCGAGGCCTCGCAGGCGGACCGCAGGTGTGCGGGAGAACCGTCCGTGCCCCAGGCCCCGCCGGGCGCGCGGGTGTGCCCGCCCTTGGTCGCCACCAGGACCTCGGAGGTGTCGCCCGGCCACTCCCGCAGGGCGCGCGCCACGAGCCGCTCGTTGTGGCCGATGTCGTCGCCGTCCAGCGGCGCGTACGCGTCCGCGGTGTCGATCAGGGTGACGCCGGCCTCCAGTGCGGCATGCACGACCTTCACCGCGGCCTCCGGCCCCAGCCCCTCCTTCAGCGACAGCGGCATCGCGCCCAGACCCACGGCCGAAACCGCCACGGCGTCGCTTCCGGTACCCAGGGTCCGCTGTCGCATGAGCCCACCCTACGGTCTGGCCGGACCTGTCCGGTCTGACCCGTCTCCTCGGGCGGCATGTCCGGCTGGCTAGGCCGGGGAGGCCTGCGCCACCTCGAAGCCCCAGATGGTCGAGCCGGTGGCGGCGGGACGTCGCCCGTGGGTCCCGCCGTTCCGTGGGTCCCGCCGGTCCCGCCGGTTCCGCCGGTCCCGTGGGTCCCGCCCGTCGCGGCGGTCCCGCCCGTCGGGGCAGGGGCGCCGTCCGTACGAGCATGCCCCCGGGCGAACGCCTGCGAGGCGGTCCAGTTCTCGAAGTCCTCCTTGCTGCGCCACCGCGTGTAGACCAGGTAGGTGTCCGTACCCTCGACGGGTCGCAGCAGCTCAAACCGCTCGAACCCGGGGGAGGAGTCGACACTGCCCGCCCGCCCGGCGAAGCGAGCCTCGAGCGTGGCGCCCTCACCCTCGGGAACTGTCAGTACGTTGATTGCGACATAGGACATGAGCCCAGTGTGAGTGCGCCACACTGTCCTTACGACCAGCCGAGGAGGACACATGGATGACGTACGGCCCGGAGCTGAGCCCTTCCGGCACGAGGGCGACTCCGACGTCGCAGTCCTGCTGGTCCACGGCTTCACCGGCTCGCCGGCGTCCATGCGACCGTGGGGCGAGTACCTGCACGCGCACGGCTACTCGGTGGCCTGCCACCGCCTGCCGGGGCACGGCACCAGCTGGCGCGACATGGAGAAGACGACCTGGCAGGACTGGTACGCGGAGGCGGACCGGGCCTTCGAGGAGCTCGTCGAGGAGTACCGGCTGGTGTTCGTCGCCGGGCTGTCGATGGGGGGCGCGCTGGCGCTGCGGCTCGCGGAGCAGCGCGGCGCCGAGGTAGCCGGAGTGATGGTGGCCAACCCGTCCGTACGACGCCCGGAGCGCCTCGACGTTCCCGTGCTGATGGCGCTGGACCAGGTCAGCCTGCTCGGTCAGCTGGCACGGGTGATGCCGACGGTGCCCGGGATCAAGAACGACATCAAGAAGCCCGGACAGGACGAGATCGCCTACGAACAGGTACCGATCAAGTCCGCGATTCAGCTGCTGAAGCTGCAGGACGACGTACGGGCCAATCTGGCGAAGGTCACCCAGCCGATCATCGTCTTCTCGGCGCCGGAGGACCACGTGGTCGAGCCGGCCAACTCGCACACCGTGATGGCCGAGGTCGGCTCACGCCGCAAGACGCAGATCATGCTGCCGGACTCCTACCACGTCGCCACTCTCGACAACGACGCGGAGACGATCTTCTCGGAGAGCCTGGAGTTCATCCGGCACTACAGCTGAGGGGGCTACGTCTTCTCCGGCTGGTCGCTCGGGGCGGCCTCGAGCGCCACGGCCGTCGCGTTGTTCCCACCCTGGTAGACGATGGGGTACCGCTTGGCGTAGTGGGAGATGAACGACGTGATGAGTCCCGCGGCGGGCAGCGAGATGAACATGCCCACCGGTCCGAACAGGGCCCCACCGGCCATCGCCGCGCCGAACGCCACCGCCGCGTTGATCTCCATCGTCTTCGCCGACAGCCGCGGGCTGAGCCAGTAGTTCTCCACCGCCTGGTAGATCAGCACGTAGCCGAGCAGGATCAGCGCGGCCGTCCAGCCCTGCAGTCCCAGGGTCACCAGCAGCGGGATGGCCGAGGCGATGTAGGTACCGATCGTCGGGATGAACGCGGCGACGAACCCGGCGAAGGCACCCAGCGCCAGGGACAGCGCCGTCGGCACGCCGACCAGCACCATCGTGAAGAAGAAGCCTGTACCGTTGATGATCATCAGCAGGATGCGGACGTAGAAGTAGGCGCCGGTCTGCTTGATCGCGGTGTCCCAGGCCCACCCGAGGCGCTCCTGGTGGTTCGGTGGCACCCGGCGGAGGATGGTGCGGCGCAGCTTCGGGCCGTCTGCCGCGAAGTAGAACATGAACAGCAGCATCGTGAAGAAGTTGAACACCAGCCCGATCGCGCCGGTTGCCACGCTGACCACCGTGCCGAAGGCGTTCTTCGCCCAGTCCGAGAGTGCCTGCTGCAGGTCGTCGGCCGTCTCCTCGGCGATCGGCGGGTCGCCACCCACCGTGATGCCGAAGGAGTCCGCGAGCCACTTCTGGACGCTGGCGGCCCAGTCCGGAAGTTTCGCACCGAGCGTCTCCGCCATGGTCGCCAGAGCCGGGATCAGCACGACGAACAGCAGCGTGATCGCGACAAACACTCCCAGCATGACCATGCCGGTGGACAGGCCTCGGCGCCATCCGAACCGCTTGCTCAGCCCGGACACCGCGGGCTCCATCGCCATGCCGAAGAACGCCGCCATGACCAGGATCGTGATGAGGCTGGTGAGCTCGCCGAGTGCCCAGAACGCCGCGAGCGTGACGACCACGACATAGATGACGCGCCAGAGGCTGCGCCTGACCAGCGGCCAGACCCAGGGCGGCGGCTGGGGAGGCTCCTCTTCCAGGTAGTAGGCGGAGGTGTCCGACGGCGGGCCGCCCGCGTCGATCGTGGTGGCGTCGTCGCGGCGAGCCGGGGTGGAGTCGTCCTGCTGGGTCATCGGAGCACTCCTGTCCAACAGTTGCGGATGCGACCGCGGCGCCCGAGGCGTGCGCGCGAGGCGACATCTCGGCTCGTCACAGGCCCTCCTGGGGATACCGGCCATGCAGGCGCCTGGTCCGTACAGGTCGCAGCGGTCTGGTGGCAAACTAGCGGGTGTGGCGGGTATCCGAGGTCGGCTTGCGCGCGGTGTTCTGAGAGTTCTCCGATTCGAGGTCGTGGGCGCTCCGCCGCACGAGCCGGTCTACGTGGTGGTGGCCGCGCCACACACCACGAACTGGGACTTCCCGGCCATGCTGACGGTCGCCTGGGCCTGCGACGTCTCACCGCTGTGGCTGGGCAAGAAGGAGCTGTTCAACGGCCCGCTGGGGGGACTGCTGCGCCACCTGGGAGGCATCCCGGTGGACCGGGAGAACCCGGAGGGCCTGGTCGACGAGATCGGCACCCTGATGCGGTCCCACGACACGCTGGCGATGGTGGTGCCCGCCGAGGGCACCCGTAGCAAGGGCAGGTACTGGAAGAGCGGCTTCCATCGCATCGCGCGGGATGCCGGCGTGCCGATCGCGCTGACCTTCCTGGACGGGCCGGGCCGCCGTGGCGGGTGGGGGCCGGTCTTCGCGCCGCACGAGGACATTCACGAGGACATGGACCTGATACGGGCGTTCTACGCGGACAAGCCGGGCCTGCGACCCGCCCACAAGACCGATCCGCTGCTGCGCAGTGAGGACGTCGCCGCGGTCTGATCCGGCCCCGATCTGGGTCCGCCGCCAGTAAGAGCGCGCCCAGATGAGGGTTCGGCATCGATTCCGGGGGTCATATCGATCCCGAACCCGCATCTCGTCGGCGAATGCCGGAGACGCCACGACATAGGCTCGATCCATGAGTGTCATGGACCCCCGCGCGGCATCTGCCACCGACGTGTGGTCGCTGGACCGGGTGGAGCCGATCCGTACCGGGGACGACTACGTCGCCAGCCTGCGCGGGCGCGGCCTGCGGGTCCGCTACATGGGGGAGTGGATCGACGAGCCGGTGGACCACCCGGTTGTCCGCCCGTCGGTCAACGCGGTCGCCCGCACCTACGACCTGGCCGTCGAGAAGCCGGACCTGGCGACCGTCTACTCCGAGCTGGTCGGCCGCCGGGTCAACCGGTTCCTGCACGTCGCGACGTCGGCCGAGGATCTCGTCGACCAGAACAGGATGCAGCGCGAGCTCGGCCGGCAGACCGGCACGTGCTTCCAGCGGTGCGTCGGCATGGACGCCTTCAACGCGCTGTGGTCGGTCACCTACGAGTGCGATCTGGACAGGGGCACCACCTACCACCAGCGCCTGCGGAACTTCCTGAGGTACGTGCAGGAGAAGAACCTGGTGGTCGGCGGCGCGATGACCGACCCCAAGGGTGACCGGTCGAAGGCCCCGGCCGACCAGCACGACCCGGACCTGTACGTACGAGTGGTGCAGCGCCGTGAGGACGGTGTCGTGCTGCGGGGCGCCAAGGCGCACCAGACCGGCTGCCTGAACTCGCACTGGCTCGTCGTCATGCCCACCATGCGGATGCGGCCGGAGGACAGGGACTACGCGATCGTCGCAGCCATACCCGTCGACCACCCGGGGCTCACCTACCTCTACGGCCGGCAGGCCAGCGACTCCCGGGCCGCCGAGGGTGTGGACCAGGGCAACGCGACGTACGGCGGCCAGGAGGCGATGGTCGTCCTCGACGACGTCTTCGTCCCGTGGGAGTCGGTGTTCCTCGACGGCGAGGTGGAGTGGACCGCTCCGCTGGTCGAGCGGTTCACCGGCTTCCACCGGCGCAGCTATGTGTGCAAGACCGGCCTCGGGGACGTGCTCGTCGGTGCCGCTGCCCAGCTGGCGGAGTACCACGGCACCGATCGCGCCTCGCACGTCAAGGACAAGATCGTCGAGATGATCCACCTCAACGAGACGATCTACGGCGCCGGCATCGCCGCCTCCCACGAGGCCCGGCCCACCGCCGCGGGCAACTACCAGCCCGACGACGTGCTGGCCAACGTGTGCAAGCACAACGTCACCCGCTTCCCGTACGAGATCGCGCGGCTGGCGCAGGACATCGCCGGAGGTCTGGTGGCGACCATGCCGTCGGAGCAGGAGCTCGACGACGAGCAGGTCGGCCCGCTGCTGCGCAAGTACCTGGCGACCTCGCCGGACGTGGACCCGGCGGACCGGATGCGGCTGCTGCGGCTGGTGGAGAACCTCACGATGGGGCGCAACGCGGTGGGGTACCTGACCGAGTCCTTGCACGGCGCCGGCTCGCCGCAGGCGCAGCGGGTGCAGATCGCCCGGGGCACGGACGCCGAGGCGCTCAAGGCCAACGCCCGCCGGCTGGCCGGAGTCGACGAGCCCGCGGGGGATTGACCGCCGGAGGGCCGACCCCACAGGATCGAGGCGTGCCTGACTACGGACGACCCCTGGAGTTCGGAATCTCGCTGGTGCCCGAGGCGGCCGCGTACCGGGACATCGTGGCGCTGACCCGCGAGGCGGACCGGCTGGGTCTGGACCTGCTCGGCGTCCAGGACCATCCCTACCAGCGGCGCTTCCTCGACACGATGTCTCTCCTCCCGGCGCTGGCCGCCTACACCGAACGGCTCCGGGTGTTCCCCGACGTGGCGAACCTGCCGCTGCGCCACCCCGCGATGCTCGCCAAGGCGGCGGCGTCGGTGGACGTGATGAGCGGCGGCCGCTTCGAGCTGGGGCTGGGGGCTGGCGCGTTCTGGGAGGCGATCGCGGCGATGGGCGGGCCGACCCGTACCCCGGGCGAGGCGCTCGGGGCGCTGGCCGAGGCGGTGGAGATCCTGCGACTGATGTGGGCGGCCCAAGGAGGGGTGCGGTACGAGGGCGAGTACTACCGGGTACGGGGCGCGAAGCCGGGCCCGGCTCCGGCCCACGACATCGGGATCTGGCTCGGCGTGTACGGGCCCCGCGCACTCGCGCTGCTCGGTCGGGTGGGCGACGGGTGGGTGCCCTCGCTGGGTCGGGTCACCCTGGCAGAGCTCGCGTCCCGGCACGAGGTGATCGACGCGGCGGCGCTCGAGGCGGGTCGTGACCCGGCAGGCATCCGGCGGCTGGTCAACTTTGGCGGCGCACTCGGCATGGGCGGGGCGGAGACCGTGCCCGACTCGACGCAGGCCTGGGTGGACCGGCTCACGCCGATGGCCGTGGACCACGGGTTCGACAGCTTCGTCTACTGGCCCGACGGCGACCGGGTGGCGCAGGTGCGCGGCTTCGCCGAAGCGGTGCCGGCCGTGCAAGATGCGGTTTCGGCTGCCCGCGTCACGACCGCTTGATAGTGTTGCCTCGGTCACACCCAGGCGATATCGCGCCATAGGTTGTTCAAGTAGTATGAAGAAGCCAATCCTAGGAGGATGCATTGTTCCGTCAGTCCATCGCCACCGCCGCTGTAGGCGTGCTCACCGCAGGTGTTCTCGCCACCGGGGCCGCCGCCGCATCGGCTGATGTGAAGCCGCAGGGCAAGGCCCGGGGTGCCACCACGGTGACCCTGACCGAAGCAGCCCTGGGTGCCCTCGGCCCGCTCAACCCGGCCAACACGAAGCCTGGCGTGCTCGGCGCCGACATGGGCGAGGTCAAGGCGTCGTTCCCGATCGTGGGCAACGCCAAGGACGGTGTCATCAAGCACACCGGAGGCCTGAGCCTCAACGACGGCACCTCGTACCTGACGCTGAAGAACTACCACATCGTGGTTGCTGACGGTGTCCTGACTGCCGACGCCTACCTCAACGACGACTACCTGGCGCGCATCGACCTGTTCGACGTGGCGCTGGACGGCAGCGCGGCGCCGGGCTGCGATGCCTCGGCCGACCTGACACTCAACGCGACGGCCGCCGGCGCACTCTCGGCCATCTTCGGCGTGGGTGACCTCACCGGTGCCCCGATCGGCGACGCCTGCGTGGACTTCCGCTAACGAGCAGCAAGAACCGCCGCACGAATCGCAGGGGTCCCGCCGTACGGTGGGGCCCCTGCGATTCGTGTGAGAGCCGCCGGTCACCGGTTGGTGTGGCCGGGGATCCTTGCCATGCCACTGGATGCGGTGGACGATCGTGTGGCCGGGGGCTGAGCGATGGAGGCAGCGGATGAGCTCGTTGCAGGCAGGCACGTTCGAGAAGGCCGACGAGGTCCGCTCGATGGACAAGACCACGGTGGACGTGATCAAGTTCGGCGGGGCGACGGTGGGACGTCTGACCATGGAGCCCGGCTGGTCGTGGTCGGCGTGTGTGAAGCCGACCGCGGGTACCGACTCCTGCCAGAACCATCACGTGGGCGTGGTGGTGTCCGGTCAGCTCCACGTCGTTCACGACGACGGGACCACCATGGACCTGGCACAGGGCGATGTCTACGAGATCACGCCGGGCCACGACGGGTGGGTGGTCGGCGACGAGGCGTTCGTCGGCCTGGAGTTCGCCAGCGCCGAGACTTACGGAAAGAGCTGAGGCCCGTCGCGGGAGCGGGTGGAGAGGGCTTGGCGCGGGCTAGCCGGCGCCGGAATAGCCGACCCGGACCGAGCCCGCCGAGCTGGTGACCTCTATCGAGCGGTCGGATGTCGGGTCGGTGCGAACCGCCACCGACTCGCTGCCCGCTGAGGTCGAGGCATCGACCGCGTAGCTCGTACCGTCGTCGGGCACCAGGACGGTGGCGCTGCCGGCCGACGTGCTCGCGCGTACGTCCTGGGGCGGTTCCGCGAAGGACAGGAGCACCTCACCGGCGCTGGTCTCCGCGTCGACCGTCGTCGAGCGCAGGTTCTCGCCCCGGATGCTGCCTGCGCTGGTGCGCAGTGTCAGTGGGCCGGTCAGAGCCGGTGACCTCGACACCGCCGGCGGAGCTCCGCGCCTCGACGGTGGCGGCTGGTGGAACGGCAACCGTGACGGAGGAGGACCTCGACACGCCGAAGGAGAAGCTCGGGCAGTCCACCCGGACGCGTACGACGTCTCCGCTGGTCTCACTGGTCACGGTCGGCTTGCGGAAGGTCCAGCGGACCTCCGCCTGGGTCCGTACGACCCCGGGGGAACCCTCGACGAGTCTGATCGGGCCACAGTCGTTGTCGACGACGACGGCGCTGCCCTCGGAGCTGAGCTCGGTGAGGAGAACGTTCTCCTCGGAGCGCATCCACAGCAGCGAGGCGATGCTGGCCGCGCCCCAGACGATCGCGACGGCGGCCAGCGCCAGCCCGGCGACCAGGGTGATGATGCCGAAGGCGCTGCTGCCCGAGGGGCGCGGGTTCACCGACTGGCCGCCGTCCCCGCCTGGTCCACCCATCGTGGTCATGACGTGCCCTCGCTCATGACGTGCCCTCCAGGAAGCGTAGAACGGCCAGCACCCTGCGGTGGTCGGTGTCGGCGGGCAGCAGCCCGAGCCTGGTGAAGATGCTGCTCACATGCTTCTCCACGGCGCCCTCGGTGACGACGAGCTTCGCTGCGATCGCGGCGTTCGTCCGGCCCTGCGCCATCAGCTCGAGGACCTCCCGCTCGCGGGCGGTGAGTGCCTCCAGCGGGTCGCGCCGGCGCGCCCGTACCAGGAGCTGGGAGACCACCTCGGGGTCGAGGGCGGTGCCGCCCTCGGCGACCCGGCCGAGGTCCTCCAGGAACTCGGAGACGTCGGCGACCCGGTCCTTCAACAGGTACCCGACTCCGCTCGTCTCGCCCGCCAGCAGCTCGGAGGCGTAGCGCTCCTCGACGTACTGGGAGAGCACCAGAACGGCGACCTCCGGGACGGTTCGGCGGATGACCAGCGCCGCCCGCAGCCCTTCGTCGGTGTTGGTCGGAGGCATCCGCACGTCGGTCACGACGATGTCGGGCCGGTGCCGCTCGACGGCCTTGAGCAGCTCGTCCGCGTCGCCGACCGCCGCGACGACCTCGTGGCCGTCGTCCTCGAGCAGTCGGACGAGCCCGGCGCGCAGCAGCGCGAAGTCCTCCGCGATCACGATGCGCATGGCAGCTCCAGAGTGAGGGTCGTGCCGCCGCCGAGCGGGCTCTGCAGCCACATACGTCCGTCCACGGCGGCGACGCGGTCGTGCAGCCCGGCCAGGCCGGAACCGGGAGCCGCGGAGGCGCCGCCGACTCCGTTGTCGCTGACGCGCACCAGCAGCTGGGTGGGTTGTGGACTGCCCGCAGGCAGACCCCAGACCTGTACGGTCGCCCCGGTCGCCTGACCGTGCCGGGCCACGTTGGTGAGTGCCTCGGCGACGGCGAAGTACGCGACGGCCTCCACCGTGGCGGGCAGCCGGGCAGCGCGGATCTCCGGGTAGACGTCCACGGTGACGGGCACCGGCGAGCGGGCTGCCAGCGCCGACAGCGCCGGGTCCAGGCCGCGCTCGGCGAGCACCGCCGGGTGCACGCCACGGATGACGTTGCGCAGCTCGACGATCGCCCGCTTGGCCTCCTCGTGAGCCTGGTCGACGAGCTCCCGGGCGCCTTCGGGGTCGGTGTCGATCTTTCGCTGGGCCATGCCCAGGTTCATCGCGAGAGAGACCAGCTGGGGCTGCACCCCGTCGTGTAGGTCGCGCTCGATGCGGCGGCGTTCCTCGTCGGCGGCGTCGACGACGGCTGCCCGTGTGGTTCGCAGCGTGTCGACCTGGGTCCGCAGCTGCTCGGTCCGGCTGCGTCCCAGCATGCCGCGGGCCATCGCGGTGTCCACCCGGGCCGTCAGCTCCGCGATCCACGCGGCCAGGAACAGGACCAGCACGCCCCCGACACCGATGAGCACCCGGCCGAGTCCGCTGCGCGGGTCGAACCCGCCCCAGTCCACCGCGGGCCCGTCCGGGATCCACGAGGCGTAGACGGGGAAGGCGAGCGCAGCGAGACCGGTCGACCAGGCGAGGGTGACGAGGGTGAACCACACCGGGCCGAGCACCATCATGACCAGCCCGTGCAGCGTCTCCAGCCACAGCCCGCCGTTGCCCATGAACCGCCAGTACCGGGTCCACACGGTGGCCCCCGGCCCGGCGTCGGGCCAGGGACGCCCAGGGATGTCGTCTCCGAGCACCGCCCACTGCTTGAACCGGTACGCGGTGGCCGCGCCCCGAGCCAGCACCAGCGTGGCGGCAAGAACGAGGAAGCCGACGATGACCACCAGCGTCCCGATCCCGACGGAGAGGCCGACGACCAGAATGACCCCGAACACGATCCCGTACGGGAAGTCCAGCATCGCGCTGGCGGTCGCCCGCCAGGTGCGGACGGACCAGGGGAAATGGCGGTCTGTCGTGCTCACGACCTCAATGTACGTACCACCTGCGACATCTCCATTGCTGCCAGCCGCCGTCCGGGGGTGGGGATATCCCTACCCCGTACTGGGGTGCTCGCTCCCATGACCCGGGATCGGTGCGGCGGGAGTGTGGGTTCGTCAGCGATTACCACGCGCGCTACCGACCCATCGGAGGCATCTCATGGCCCAGTCACCCAGACCCCCAGCCCGGGACCCGTCCGTTCCCGCCGGCGCCGCGTCCGCGTCCGCCAGCGCCGAGCCCGTTTCCGGCGGTGCCCCGTCCGCTTCCGCCGGCGCTCCTTCCGCTCCGTCGGCGACCGCCACGGCCCGCGTCGGCGCCACACTCCGGCTCGCCCGGTGGTCCGCGCGCCACCCGTGGCGGGCCATCGGTGCCTGGGTGGTCTTCGTGGTGCTCGCCGTCGGCCTGGGGATGAGCGTAGGCACCCGCCAGCTCGCGGGGTCGGAGTCAGGGTCGGGGGAGTCCGCACAGGCCGACCGAGCGATCGAGGCAGCTGCCTTCCCCACGGTGGTGACCGAGCAGGTCATGGTCTCCAGCCGGGAGGGCCAACTGGACCCGGCGGTCGCGGGCCAGGTCGTCGACGATCTCGAGGCCGCCTTCGCGCAGGTGCCCCAGGTCGAGCAAGTCGGTGACCCGGTCCCGTCCGGCGACGGGACAGCGGTCCTGATCCCGCTGGTCCTCGACAACGGGGGCAGAACCGGCGAAGAGGCCTACTCCTACGCGGTCGAGCACATCGACGGCGTCCTGGCGGCCACGGCAGACGTCCAGGCCGACCACCCCGCCCTACGGGTCGAGCAGGCCGGTCAGGCATCCCTGGAGACAGCCATCGAAGCCCAGGTGGCGGACGACTTCCGGATGGCTGAGATCCTCAGCCTGCCGGTCACGCTGGTCATCCTGCTGCTCGCGTTCGGAGCGCTGATCGCCGCCGGGGTGCCGGTGGTGCTCGCCATGACCGCGGTCGCCTCGGCGATCGGCCTGTCGGCGCTCGTGTCGCAGCTGGTGCCGGTCACCCCGGAGCTGACCAGCGTCATCCTGCTGATCGGGATGGCAGTCGGCGTGGACTACTCCCTGTTCTTCATCCGCCGTGCCCGGGAGGAGCGGGAGAAGGGCGCCAGCACTCTGGACACCGTTGAGATCGCAGCTGCCACGTCAGGGCGTGCCGTACTCGTGTCCGGAATCGCCGTCATGGTCGCGATGGCAGGCATGTTCATCTCCGGCAACGCGGTGTTCGTCTCCTTCGGCGTCGGCACCATCATCGTGGTCGGGGTGGCGATGCTGGGGTCGCTGACCGTGCTGCCGGCGATCCTGGCGAAGCTGGGCCGCTGGGTGGACCGGCCCCGGGTGCCGCTGGTCCACCGGCTGCACCGGGAGGGCAGTCAGGGGCGGTTCTGGCCGTGGGCGATGCGGGTCGTACTGGCCCGTCCCGCGCTGAGCCTGGCGCTCGGTACCGCCGCACTGGTGGCGCTGGCGCTGCCCGCGCTGTCCATGGAGCTGCGCAACGGCGGTGCAGACAGCCTGCCCCGCAGCATCCCCGCCGTGCAGACCTACGACCGCATCGTCGCGGCGTATCCCGAGGAGGGGACCTCCCATCTGGTCGCCGTGTGGGACGAGCAGGGGGCCAAGCTGGACGAGGCCGCGCTGCGCAGCGCCGTGGACGAGGTGGCAGTGGCCGCCGGGGCCTCCGGACTGTTCGTGTCGTCCGCCCCCGAGGTCGAGGTGTCCCCGAACGGGCAGGTCGCCGTCTTCAGCCTCGCGGTCCCCTTCGAGCCGGGGGACGCAGGGGCGACGGAGAGCCTCGCCGCGCTGCGCCAGGAGATCCTGCCGGCGGCGTTCGCGGCGATGCCGGGCGCGGAGACCGGTGTCACCGGCGAGGTCGCGGGCAACACGGACTTCACCGACCAGATGGTGCAGCGGCTGCCGTACGTGATCGGCTTCGTTCTCCTTCTCTCCTTCGTGGTGCTGACCGTCGCGTTCCGCTCGGTGGTCGTCGCCGGTACGGCGATCGCGCTCAACATGCTCTCGGTCGGCGCGGCGTACGGACTGCTCGTCGTCGTGTTCCAGAGCAGCTGGGCGGAGGGTCTGCTGGGGTTCACCTCCAGCGGCGCGGTGATCGCCTGGCTGCCGCTGTTCCTGTTCGTGGTGCTGTTCGGGCTGTCCATGGACTACCACGTGTTCGTGGTGAGCCGGATCCGTGAGGCGAACCTCGCGGGCATGCCGATCAAGCAGGCCGTCGCGCACGGTGTCACGGCCTCGGCAGGTGTGGTCACCAGCGCCGCAGCGGTGATGGTGGGCGTCTTCTCGATCTTCGCGACGCTGTCGCTGCTGGAGTTCAAGCAGCTGGGAGTCGGCCTGGCGGCCGCGGTGCTGATCGACGCGACGATCGTACGGGTGGTGCTGCTGCCCTCCGCGATGTCGTTGCTGGGGCGCTGGAACTGGTGGATGCCCCGGGTGCTCCACCGGCTGCCCCATCTCGAGGCGCCCGCCCCGGCCCTGACACCTGCCCTGACACCTGCACTGACTCCGGCCAGCCTGACCCCGGCCCCGGCCCTGGCCAACCTGACCCTGGCACCGGTACCCGTGGTGGCCCAGGCCGCGACGGTGTCCGGGAACGGCGGGTCGCAGCCTGAGCTGATGACCGCCTGAGCTCCGTCCTGGCGAGATGGCACCCCTGCTGGTGGCCGACCCGGTGTCGACCACGGCGGGGGCGCCGTCGTCCCCCGAGCCCTCAGGATTCGGAGCCCTCAGTCCTTGGGGGTCCGCATCCACACGGTGCGCTGCGGGAAGGGGATCTCGATGCCCTCGGCGTCGAAGCGGTGCTTGATGCGCTGGCGCAGCTCCCGCGCGATCTCCCACTGGTCACCCGGGGTCGTCTTGATGGTCATCCGGACGACCACGGAGTCGGCTGCGAGATCTTGGATGCCGAGGACGCTCGGCTCCTCGAGGAACTTATCCCGCCAGCCGGACTCCTCGGACATGGCGTGTGCCACCTCGGTGAGCACGTTGCGGACCTTGCCTACGTCCTCGCCGTACCCGACGCCGACGTCGAGCAGCGCTCGCGACCAGCCCTGGCTCATGTTGCCGACCCGGACCACCTCGCCGTTGCGCACGTGCCAGACGACGCCGTCGACGGCGCGCAGCGACGTCACGCGCAGGGAGACGTCCTCGACCGTGCCGCTCGCCTCGCCCATGTCGATGATGTCCCCGAGTCCGTACTGGTCCTCCATCAGCATGAACACTCCGGAGAGGAAGTCCTGTACGAGGGACTGAGCCCCGAAGCCGAGGGCCACACCGACGATCCCGGCCCCGGCGATCAACGGAGTGAGGTTGAAGCCGAACTGGCCGAGGACCATGAGGACGAGCATCGTCCAGATCACGACGCCGATGATGGTCTTGGCCAGGCTCCCGATGGTCTCGGCGCGCTGTGTCCGGCGCCGCAGGGCGATCGGGTCGTCACCGATCACGACCCGGGCCGTGAGACTCATCGCCCTCTGCTTCTCCTCCCCTGTCTCCCTGGTCTCCTTCTCGACGCCCGCCTCGATGCGCTTGACGTACCTGTCGACCGCGCGGTACAGGAGGAACCGGATGACCAGCAGGATGACGACGATGATCAGCGCCTGGATGGCGGGCTGCAGCAGCTCGTCGAACCACCAGTTCACGTCGACGACCTTGTCGATGAAGTTCTCGGCGGTGTCGGCGAGGTCGCCGGGATCCAGGCTGGGCGACGGCGTGGGGGTGGGAGTCGGTGTGGGTTCGGCCATGTGTCCCCCTCGGTGCGGTCCTGTCCCCAGGCTAGGCAGCCTAGGCAGGCTAGGCAGGCTAGGCAGGGACGGCCCGTTCCTGCCCGGAATCCGGCCAACCGCAGGGTAGCCAGCGCGACGGCATTGCGAAACGACGCCGGTCGGTCGATGTCGGGGCGAGCGACGTGCTAGCCGAGCACCGGGCGGCGGCCCGTCGCGAGCTCCCGAGCCGTACGGTTCATGACCCGCTCGACCCGGCGTGCGTACGCCGACGGGGCCTCACCCTCGAGCGCGGACATCGCCGGCAGCACCGCGCCCCGGATGCGCGTCGGCAGCGGCAGGTACGGCAGCAGCGGCCCGACCGCGCCCACCGTCAGTCCCCACGGGAGGGTCACCGAGACCGGCAGCGCCTTGGTCCGCAGCGGCGATCGGTCCAGGCGCAGCGCTCTCGCGAGCTCGGCGCCGTCATGCAGGACCAGGGCGGACTCGCCGGCGCCGACGAAGACCATGGGAACGATCGGGATCCCCTCGTCCCGCGCGAGCCGGGCGAAACCGCTGCGGCCCGCGAAGGTGACCGCGTGGCGCCGGCTCCAGGGCTTGCCGGCGTCGATGTCTCCGCCCGGGAAGACGATCACGTGCTCGCCCCGCCCGATCGCCGTGCGCAGACCCTGCTCACCGGCAGGTACGCAGCCCAGCGGCTGCACCATCCAGCCGATCCCGAGCGCCCACGGCGCCTGGTGCGTGAGGAAGGTCAGGGGCTGCTCGGGCGTGACCGCCAACCGGCGCAGCGTGTCGGCCATGGCGAAGACGTTGAGGTCGAACAGGCCTCCGAACCCGTGGTTGACCACGATCAGGGCGGGCGGCTCCGGAAGTCCCGCGGAGGTGTCCACGTCCAGCCGGGTGTACGCGGCGACAAGCTGCGCGTACCGCGCGAAGAGGCGGCGCAGCAGCAGGGGGCATCCGGTCACGCTCGACACGGACGACCATAGCCCGGCTCCCGGCTCCCGGCAGCGGCCTGCGGGTGCCATATGGGTGGAATCTCGGCAGACTGGATCGAGGGCACCTGCAGTCGATCCTCGGAGGACCGTGATGACGAGCACCCCCGATGGCGGGGACCGTGACCTGGAAGGAACCCAGCCGCAGCCTTCCGGCGACCAGCCGACGTACGGGAGTCCGCCGCCACCGCCGTACGGGACCCGCACGCCACCGCCGTACGGGACCCCGCCACCGCCGTACGGGACAGAGCCGGCTCCGTACGGGACCCCGCCAGCTCGCCGTACGGGACCCCGCCGCCCTACGCAACCGGGCCCGGCCCGCAGTACCGCTACGCCCCCGCCCAGCGGACCAGCAACGGACTCGCCATCTCGGGACTCATCAGCGGCATCGCCGGGTTGATCCTGTTCGGGGTGATCCTGGGGCCGCTGGCGATCGCGCTGGGCTGGATGGGGCTGCGCAAGGCGAGGACCCTGCCGGACCGCAGAGGCGAGACGATGTCGAAGTGGGCGATGGGGCTCGGTATCGCCGCGACGGTGTTTGCCGTCATGGTGTTCGGTCTGTTTCTGAGCGACCCGTCCGGGGTGCTGTAGCAGTTCCGCGCGCCCACTCGGTCCAGGCACGGAGCCCGTCTACCGCCTGGTGTCGGAATGGGTCAGGAGGCGCTCGGGGAAGGGGCTGGGGAAGGGCTCGGCAGGTGTGATGCGCAACAGCGCGGTGTTCCTGTGGCGCGACCGCGCGCTGTTCCTCGGCGACCGGTCCACCACCGCCGTCCACAGCCACTACGCCTGCGAGATCAGCGTCGCGCTCGACGACCTCGGCCTCACCAGCGCGGTTGCGGACGGACCCACGCTGCACGGCGTTCCCGGGGCCGTCGTTGCCTCCGCCACCCCCCACTCCCTGGACATCCCGGGGGAGAAGGTCGCGGTGTTCTACCTGGACCCGGCCGGTCACGACGGCGTGAGCGTGCAGGCCTGGCTGGACCGGCGGCCCTGCGCCGCGCTCCCCGACGGTGCTGCCCGAGCCGTACGGCCGAGCCTGCTGGAGCTGTTCGAGCGCCGTACCGGGCTCGAGGACGCCTCGCGGGCCTGCGCCGCCCTGGTGGGATCGCTCACGACGGGTACCCGGCGCAGTCCTGCCCGAGGGCGGCTCGACCCACGGGTCGAGCAGGTTGTGGCCCTGATGGAGGCACGGCTGGACCAGCCACCGTCCTTGGCGGAAGCGGCTGCCGCGGTGAGCCTGTCGCCGACGCGGCTGCGGCAGCTGTTCTCCGAGCAGGTGGGAGTGCCGATGCTCGTACGAGCCGCCGCCGGGGCATGACGATGAGGTACCGGATGACGTTGGGGTTGCGGGTGAGGTGCAGGGTGACGGTGAGGGTGAGGTAGCGGCCCGTCAGGGGCGGTAGGTGTCCGCGACACACACCGGGCGCCGTGCTGGCCGTGCAGGCCGAGACTGCCACGTTCGGGGTGTCCGTCGCGGGGCAGTCAGGCCTGACGGCTGACCTACCAGGCGCCGCCGCCACCACCTCCGCCGCCACCGCCGCCACCACCTCCGAAGCCGCCTCCGCCGCCGGAGCTGGGCGGGGTGAAGGCACCGTGGAGCGAGGCGTTGATCCCGGCGAAGGCGTTCGCACTGTGCCCGCCCGAGTAGCCGTAGGACCCGTACCAGTACAGCGACGAGGTCCTCTCCAGCTCCGGCGGAGCCTTGAGCCTCGCCGTGCGCAGCACCTCTTCCGCGACGCCGAGAGCAATCCCGTACACCAGGAAGCTCTCCCACAGCGCCAGCGAGATCGCCGGGGCGTCCTCGAGACGGCTGAAGTCCTGCAGGTACCTGCGGAAGGCCTCCCAACGGGCTGCCAGCAGGGCTCCCTCCTTGGTGCGCTTGGCCAGCGCGCGCCGTGAGCTGAACAGCGCGAAGAAGATCAGCACGTTGATGACCGCCCCGCCGATGAGCAGGGGGAGCAGGATCGCGAAGCGAGGGTTGCTGGACAGCGCCATGACTGCCAGGAGCGCAGCGCCGAACAGCAGCGCGATGATCCCCAGCCCGGCGGCGGCGGCCCAGCGGCCACGCCTGTCGAGAAGCCGCTCACGCTCCAGGGCTGCCAGGGTCTCCGCGCGGAACTGCTTGTAGGAACTGGCGTTCGCGGCGGCGTCGTCCCGGATCCGGTCGCGGAAGTCGTTGAGGGCGACGGGTCCGTCCCCGAGCACGCGCCTCATGACCGTCATGACGTCGGCTTCGTACGGGGTCAGCGAGGGGGACGGGTTGGCCGTGAGCGAGAGCTCGAGGTCGGTGATCTGCTCCTGGCGCATACCCATCCAGGTGCTGTGCACCGCGGTCACGGGTCCGGCGCCGATCTCTCCGCGACGTACCAGGTCGAACAAGGTGGCGGTGAATCCGCGCTCGTCCACTCCGCCCTGGGAGAGCAGGCCTTCGATCATGGCCGGGGGGTGAGCCGACGGCGGCTCCTGCTCGTACTCACGGTCGTAGGAGACCCGAGGCTCACGTCCGTACCGCAGGTACACGAAACCGACCGCCACGAGGGCCGGTACGAATGCGAGCAGGACCAGGATCGCGACCAGGACCCACAGCAGGTAGTACTCGCGACGTTCCGCGGCGGCGAACCGCTCCTCCTCCGCCCGGATGTCCTCCAGTCCGTCGCCGGCGACGACCGTGGCCGCCGCAGTGCTGTCCAGCAGGTCCCGTGGGAACACCACCCGCATCTCGACCCACTGGCCGGCCGGGATGCCGGAGGCGGTGAGGACCGGGTCGATGCCGCTCTCGCCCAGGCTGGTGCTTCCGGTGACCACGTCCGGGTGGCCCCAGACCAGGACCTCGCCCGGCGCTGCGCCCTCCGGCACCTCCATCCGCGCGGTGAGCCTGTCCAGCGCCACCTCCCACTCGTCGCCCCAGACCTTGAGGTTCACGTCGACGACGTCGTCGTAGGCCTGCGCCAGCCCGGTGAACGTGTAGCTGAGGGTGAAGGTTCGTGACTCGCTGAAGGCGTCGTAGTGCCACACGATGCGGATGCGGTTCCCCAGGTCACGGACCCCGTAGGTGCCGACAGGGCTGGTGCAGCCCAGATCGGTGCATCCGCCGGGCACGTACGCGACGCTGCCCTCGGCGACGGAGATGTCCGTCAGGCTCTCCCCGGCCCGCAACGGGATCTCGCGGTACGCGCCGGAGAACGGGCCGTCGAAGGAGTAGGTGATCTGCTCGGTGACGACAACGGAGCCGTCCCGCTCCACTACCACGGTGGTGTCGGCCTGAGGCAGGGTGAAGGACTTCGCCTGCGCCGGAGCCGCGACCCATAGCAGCGCCGACACCAGTGCGACCAGAACGGGCAGCAGGACGGCCAGCACCCGGGCTCGTGGCAGGTGCGGAGAGTTCCGTAGCGGTCGGACCCGGGTCAGCGGCGGGGGGAGATGGGTCGCGCTCATGGCTCAGAACTGGACCCGAGGAGCGACGTCGGCCTCCGGCGGGGCCTCGAAGTACTCGCGCGTGGTGAAGCCCGTCAGACCGGCCACCACATTGCTGGGCACCGTCTGGACCTTGGTGTTGTAGGTCAGCACGGTGTCGTTGTAGATCTGCCGCGAGATCGCGATCTTGTTCTCGGTCTCGGTGAGCTGGGACTGCAGTGAGGCGAAGTTCTCCGACGCTCGTAGCTGCGGGTATGCCTCCGAGAGCGCGAACAGCTGTCGCAAGGCCCCGGACAGCGCGTTCTCCGCTGCTGCCTGCTGCTGGGGCCCCTGGGCGGCGGCTGCCGCGTTGCGCGCGTTGATGACGGCCTCGAAGGTCTGCCGTTCGTGGCTGGCGTAGCCCTTCACCGTCTCCACCAGGTTGGGGACCAGGTCGTACCGACGCTTGAGCTGGACCTCGACCTGACCCCAGGCGTTGTCCACCCGGTTCCGGCGGGTGACCAGCCCGTTGTAGGCCACCACGAACCACGCTCCCACTGCCACAACGAGCACCAGCAGGACGATGACGAAGATCTCCATGACTCCACGGTAGGACTGCGGCGCCGTCGCTCGCTGGCCCATCTGCGAGGGGCGAGCCGATCAGGTCTGTGAAACGGCTCCCAATCTGTCTATTCGGCGGACCCGATCTGGAGGGTTCGTCCGTCAGGGACGCGCGTAGACGCCGGTCAGCGTCGCGTCGGCGAGAGTGTGGTCGGCCAGCGCGGCCCGCAGAGTCGGCTTGTCGACTCCCAAGGGGAGCCCCAGCTCGGTATCCACCGCGTACACGGTGATCACGTACCGGTGCTGGCCCCGGGGCGGGCACGGGCCGCCGTAGTCGCTGCGCCCCCACGAGTTGACCCCGACTGTCCCGGCCCGCCCGGCCGGCCTGGGCGCGGCGCCTTCGGGGATTCCGTCCCCGACCGGGATGTCGTAGAGGAGCCAGTGGTCCCAAGTGCCTCGCGGGGCATCGGGATCCTCCATGATCAGTGCGAGGCTCCGGGTGTCGGCGGGCACGTCGTGGAACGACAGGGGCGGCGAGATGTCGTCGCCGTCGCAGGTGTACGTCCTCGGGATGCTCTCGCCCTCGGCGAACGTGCTGGACGTCACTCTCATACCCGCGGGACCTCCCTCGCTCGGCTGGCCGTCTGACGACTCCGTGGCCTGCCCCTAGCCGCCCCTCGGGAGCCACCGGAAGAACCTCAGCGCCAGCAGCCAGCAGGCGATTCCCCACAACGCCACGACACCGAGCTGCGCCCAGTCGAAGCCCTGGGTCTCGGTCAGGGGGTTGAGGGACTCCGAGAGCGCCTCGAAGGCGTGGTAGACGGGAAAAACCCGGGCGAAGTTCTGCAGCCCCTCCGGCAGGTCGTCGAAGACGAAGAAGACCCCGGAGATGAAGTACAGCGGCAGGATGACCAGGTTGGCCATCGGAGACGCCGCGCCCGAGGTCGGGACCAGTGCCGTGAACGCGACGCCGATGGCGCAGAACGACCCGGCCACCACCAGGACCGTCAGCAGCACCGCGGGCAGCGAGGCCCACCGGACGTCCACGCCGAAGACGATCGCGCCGATCGCCACCATCAGAGCGGTCATCACGTACGAGATCAGGATGCCGATCACGATTCGCGAGCCGATGAACACGCCCTTCGGCATCGGTGTCCCGATCAGGCGCTTCAGCCGCCCCGCCTCACGGTCCTCCACCACCCCGATGGAGAGGTTCACGAAGGTGGCGGAGCCGATCGCGAGCGTCAGGATCGCGGGCAGGAAGTAGGTGGCGCCGGAGATCGTCGAGCCGTCCTCGAGAGTGATGTCGGCGTTGCCGAAGACTCCGACGAACACGAACAGGAAGACCAGCGGGAAGAGGATGGTGAACCCGACGGCTTCCGGCTCGCGGCGGAACACCTTCAGGTCGTACTTCACCTGGTGGACAAGCAGCGAAGGGGAAGCCATCAGGTCTCACCTCCAGCGCCAGGTCCTGAATCGGGTCTGGGCCCAGTGCCGGGCGTAGTGCCGGATGCAGTGCCGGGTCTGGCCCCGCCGGAAGCGTCGGACAGCCGCGAGCCGTCCGGGGCTGCGCCCACCAGCTCCAGGTAGATGTCCTCCAGCGTGGGGCGCGTGACACTCAGCCCGACGAGCTCGTGTCCCTGGGCGAGCGCCCAGGCGGTGAGATTGGACAGCACCGGAACCGGTGTGTCCGTCACCACCGTCGCCCAGTCGCCCTCCGCACGGGTGATCCCGTGTGGCTCACCGGGGCCGAGCACCGCCGGGAAGGCGACCGCTTCCCGTACGGCGTCGAGCGTGGCACCGGGCGGCAGCCGGAACCGGATGCGGACCGACGCCCGGTCCCGCCCCCCGATCTCATCGGGGCGCCCCCGAGCGACGATCACGCCGTCGGCGATCACCGCGATCTCGTCGGCGAGTGCCTGGGCCTCGTCCATGTAGTGGGTGGTCAGCAGGATGGTCATGCCGTCGCTGGTGAGGTTCTTGACGGTGTTCCAAGCCTCGCGCCGCGCCGCGGGGTCGAATCCGGTCGTGGGCTCGTCGAGGAAGAGCAGCTCGGGTCGCCCGACGATGCCCAGCGCAAGGTCGAGCCGCCGCTGCAGCCCACCCGAGAGGTTCTTGACCAGGCTGTCGGCCTTGTCGGACAAGCCGGTCATCTCGAGGACCTCGGCCACGCCGCGCGGGTCGCGGTAGTACCCGGCCTGACGAGCCACCGCTTCGGACGCGGTCAGGGAGGGCGGGACAGCCACTTCCTGCAGGACAACCCCGATCCGGGAGCGGTACTCGCGGGTGGCATGGGCAGGGTCGGTACCCAGCACGGACACCTCGCCGGCGTCCCGCTTGCGGTAGCCCTCGAGAATCTCCATCGTGGTCGTCTTGCCGGCACCGTTCGGGCCGAGCACGGCGAACACGCTGCCTTCCGGCACGTCGAGGTCGATGCCCCTGACCGCCTCAACGTCGGGTTTCTTGCCTGCCCCGTGGTACGTCTTGCGCAATCCGGCAATGGACACCGCCGCAGTCATACCTCGACCCTAGCGCCGGCGACGGAACCGGAGCGTCACCACGCGATGCCAGTTCGTCAGGATCGCCGCCTCAGGCTCACCCCCGTTCGCCCGCGGACGACCGGCACGTGGGCGTGTCACGGACACATGAGAGGGTATGAGGCGGTGGTGACCCGCGACGACGAGACCTGGCTCGAGCGAACAGTCGAGCGTGCGGTCGAGGGCGTGGCGGAGGGGAATGGGCCGTTCGCCGCAATGGTCGTGCAGGAGTCGGACGGTCGGGTGCTCGCCGTTGGGTGCAACCGGGTGACCCTCGACCTGGACCCCAGCGCCCACGCGGAGGTGGTCGCGATTCGTCGCGCCTGCCGGGAGATCCGCGACTTCAGGCTGATCGGGTGCGTTCTCTACGCCTCGTGCGAACCCTGCCCGATGTGCCTGGGAACCGCGCTGTGGGCACGGCTCAGCCGGGTGGTGTTCGCTGCGAACCGACATGAGGCGACGGCTGCCGGGTTCGACGACTGCGCCTTCCACGACCTGATGCGGCAGCCGTACGAGGCATGGCCGCTCTCGGTGACGCGACTCCCGGTGCCGACCCGGTGTCGGCCCTTCGAGGCGTGGCGACAGACGTCGGGAGTTGTTCCTTACTGAGGCCTGCGGTGTCTGGGGGGTCTGGGACGATGGGGTTGGCGACGGTAGAGAGGGCCTGGCATGGGAGAACCTCCGGCGATCTCGGTACGAGACCTGACCTTCGACTACGGCGACAAGCGAGCGGTGGCCGGCGTCTCCTTCGACGTCGCGGCGGGGGAGACACTCGGCTTCCTCGGGCCGAACGGGGCCGGGAAGTCGACCACCATCAAGATGCTCACCGGACAGCTCCCACCCACTAGCGGCTCCATCCAGGTCCTGGGTATGCCGATGCCGGCAAAGCGTACGGATATCCAGGGCCGTATCGGAGTGTGCTTCGAAGAGAAGAACCTCTACCTGAGCATGAGTGCCAGGCAGAACCTGGTGTTCTTCGCGAAGCTGTTCGGCATCAAGGGCTTCGACCCGGACCCGCTGCTGGAGAGGGTGGGTCTGGCGGACCGGGCGGGCGATCAGGTGTCCGACTACTCCAAGGGCATGAGGCAGCGGCTCATGATGGCCCGCACGCTCGTGAACACCCCCGACGTACTGTTCCTCGACGAGCCGACCGACGGCCTCGACCCCGTGTCGGCGAAGATGATCCGCCAGCTGATCACCGACGAGGCGAACCGGGGTGCCGCGATCCTGCTGACCACGCACGACATGTTCGAGGCCGATCAGCTCTCCGACCGGGTGGCGTTCATCAACGAGG
Source organism: uncultured Actinomycetota bacterium (assembly GCA_963752715.1). Lineage (GTDB taxonomy): Bacteria > Actinomycetota > Actinomycetes > Mycobacteriales > CAVVZQ01 > CAVVZQ01. Next base: position 58,986 of record CAVVZQ010000008.1, read on the forward strand.
GCACGGTGCTCACCATCGAGGCGCCGGAGACGCTCAAGCTCCAGCATGGCGAGAGGAGCATGCTGGTCCGTACCCGCGACGCCGACGGCACAGTTGTCGAGCGGCACGTCCCGCTCGACGCACCCGACTCCGCGGAGCAGATGGCTGCCGCCGTCGGCGGTCGCGAGGTGCTCACCATCCACACCGAGGAAGCGACGCTCGAGACGATCTTCATCCACTACGCGGGCCGTGGCCTGGAGGGGTGACGCGATGAGCGGCGGCATCATCTCGGCGATCGTCCGCAAGGACCTGGCCGCCTTCCGCGCCGACCGGTTCTTCATGCTGATGACCCTGCTCGGGATCATCCTGTACCCGGTGTTCTTCTGGCTGCTGCCCAGCTCGGTGGACGAGACGATTCGGCTGGGGGTGACTCCTCCCGCGACCCAGCAGGCCCTGCAGGGGCTACAGGGGTCGGATGGCGCTCAGGGCGCGGAGGGAGCTGAGGGGGCAGAGGGGGCAGAGGGGCTGGAGAGCAGTACCCAGGGCCTCGAGTTCGTGGCCTACCCCGACGAGACCTCGCTGGCCACGGCGGTGGAGCAGGGGGAGGACGGCGTGGTCGCCGGCATGGCCTTCCCCGCCGACTTCGCCGAGGCTGCCGCCGCGGGGCGGGAGACGACGGTGACGCTGTACGTGACGGCGGACCTGCCCCCCGAGGTGGAGTCCATGCTCACGGGGCTGGTCTCCGAGATCGGGTACCTCGCAGCAGGGCAGCCGCCCCCGGTGGACCCGATGACCGCGACCACGGTGCTGGGGGAGGACCGGATCGGCGATCAGGTGACCCTGCGCGAGCAGCTGCGACCGCTGATCGCCTTCTTCGTCCTGATCGTGGAGACGTTCGCGCTGGCGTCACTGGTCGCCAATGAGGTTCAGCAGCGTACGGTTCAGGCCGTCCTCGTCACTCCGGCCAGCAGCCGGGACTTCATCGCCGCCAAGGGCGTGACCGGGACCTCGCTCGCGTTCGCCGAGGCGGTGCTCATCATGCTGCTCATCGGCGGCTTCGCGGTGGGCGCACCGATCCTGCTGGTTGCGCTGCTGCTGGGTGCGGTGCTGGTGACCGGTTTCGGGCTGCTCTCCGGGGCCTTCGGCAAGGACTTCATCACGGTCCTGTTCATCTCGATGCTGTTCATGATCCCGCTCATGGTGCCGGCGTTCGCGGCCCTGTTCCCGGGGACGCCTGCGGGCTGGATCAGGGCCTTGCCGAGCTACGGCCTGGTGGACACGATTGTGGCAGTGACGACGCAGAGTGCCGGGTGGGCGGAGGTGGCTCCGTCGTTGCTGGCCCTCGCCGTGTGGTGCCTGGCGATCTTCGCGGCGGGTGCGGCCGTCCTGTCGTGGAGGGTGGCGAGGCTGTGAGCGTCCCGCGGGCACTGCGTGTCATGGAGAAGGACCTGAGGCTGGGACCCCGGTCGCCGATATTCCTCTGGTCGCTGGCGCTGCCGATTCTGCTGACCCTGGTCGTCACGCTGGTCTTCGGCAGCCTGCTCGAGCCGCCCGCCCGGCTCGCGGTCGTCGACGAGGGCTCCTCGGTGCTCACTGCGGAGCTGCAGCAGACGGAGGGGATCCAGGTGACGGTCCTGGACTCCACCGAGGAGCTGATGGCCGGCGTGGAGGCGCACGACTACGACGCCGGGCTGGTGCTGCAGGAGGGCTTCGACGAGGCGGTACGGGCAGGTGAGCAGCCGCAGCTGCAGTTTGTGGTGTCCGGCCAGAGCCTGGCCTCGACCCGCGCGATCCTGGCTGTCACCACACTGGACCTGATCCGGGAGCTCTCCGGCGAGCCCGCCGCGGTCGACGTCGTGGTCACCCAGGTGGGGGATGCGGACTACGTGCCGGTCGAGGACCGGATGATCCCGCTGCTGGTCATATACGCGGTGGTCGTGGCCGGCATCTTCCTGCCCGCGGCGTCCCTGGTGGACGAGCGGGAGAAGCGTACGTTGGACGCGGTTCTCATCACCCCGACCAGGATGTCGGAGGTGCTCCTGGCCAAGCTGGCACTCGGTGTGCTGCTGGCGGTCCTGATGGGTACCGTGACGCTGCTGATCAACAGCGCGTTCGTCCAGCCGGTGGGCATGATCGTCTTCCTCGTGGTCGGCGCGGTCATGCTGGCCGAGGCGGGGCTCATGCTCGGACTGTGGGCCAAGGACGGAAACACGCTGTTCAGCGCCATCAAGGCGGGCGGGATTATCGTCGTGATGCCGGTGATCTTCAACCTCTTCCCGACCTTGCCGCAGTGGATTGCCAAGCTGTTCCCGACCTACTACTTCCTCCAGCCGATCTATGAGATGTCCGTGGCGGGCACCGCCCTGGGGGACCACCTCTGGCAGCTCGCCGTATCGGTGGGCATCTGCCTTGCCCTCCTGCCCGGGGTCGCCTCCTTGGGGCGTCGGGCGGAGCGACGGAGCGCGATGACGATCTGAGGGGCTATCTGGTCTGGCCCGCTGTCCTCTGTGGAGCCGCTGAGCCGCGAGCCGCCCGCCCGTCCCGCGTTGAGGTGGGAATGATGCGGCCTCAATGCGGTCCGCGAAACGGTCCAGAACTCGACCATTTCGCGGACCCAATTCGCCGCGCGGGGCGGGCCCGCGGCAGGCTCAGGCCACAGCGAGCGTGATCGCCACGTACTGCACCGTGAAGGCCGCGATCGTGAAGGCGTGGAAGATCTCGTGGTAGCCGAACCACTCGGGTACGGGGTCTGGGCGGCGCCGTGCGTACACCACCGCGCCCGCGGTGTAGAGGAGGCCTCCGATGATCAGCAGCAGCGCGACGGCCGGCCCACCCTCGCGCCAGATCGGAACGGCGTAGAAGATCGCCACCCACCCGAGGCCGATGTAGGTCACGACGGACAGCCAGCGCGGCGCGTGCAGCCAGAGCACCTGGAAGCCCACGCCGAGCAGGGCGAAGAACCAGACCAGGACCAGCAGCTGCACCATCTGGTCATCGGACAGCAGCGCCACCGCGAGCGGCGTGTACGACCCAGCGATGAACAGGAAGATGTTCGCGTGGTCGATGCGGCGCAGCACCGCCCGGGTCTTGGGCTTCCAGGTGATCACGTGGTAGATCGCGCTCATCGTGAACAGCAGCACCGAGGTCACGATGTAGACCGCGAGCGCCCAGCGCACCGCCTCGTCGTCGGTGATCGCCATCAGGATCAGGCCGAGTACCAGAGCGACCGGGGCCGACCCGAGGTGCAGCCAGCCGCGCAGCTTGGGCCGGGCCGCGGGCGGTACGTGGGAGGCAACGGCCGCGATCTCCCGGTCCGCCTCATCCAGCACGCGGTCGAGCGCCGAATGGGATTCCGTCACGTGTACCTCCAAATCCCCCCCAGGCTACGCGCGGGCCTCGCCGGGTGACCTACGGTGAGTCAGGAGCATGAACCTTCGGCCTCGGGGGGCGAGCCTGTGATCGAAGTCCGTGGATCGTGCCCGGGGACGTTCACCGGCCTCCTAGGCCTCCTAGGCCGCTGGGCCGGACCAGGAGGGAGCGGTCGCTATGCGCTACCGGGTTCATCGGTTCAACCTGAGGATGACGGCGGATCAGGGGAAGCTCGAGGCGTTCCTCAACAGCCTGCGCGGAGAGGTCGTCGCGATCATCCCGAACGTGACCATCTCCTTTCTCTGGATACACAGGGTCGACTTCGTGCTGGTGGTGGAACGCCTCAGGTGAGGGCCTCGACCACCCGAGCGGCCGCCTGACGTCCCGAGGCGATGCCGCCGGGCACCCTCCCGCCCCGTGCGTCGTGCCGCCAGCGCCCATGTCGACCGCGCCCGCATCACTGCGTCCGGACTCTGCAGCAGGGTTGCCGAGCGGTCAGTGCATACCCCTCGTCGGTGCTCAGCTCGCCGGGGGAGCGTTCCAGGATGAACGGTAGCCCTGCAGTGCTGGCACGCCAGGCAATGTCGAGTTCGGGCGGCCTACAGGCCCAGGCCGGAGAGTGTGTTGGCGAGCTCCCCGCGCGCCCGCTCCCGGGAGGACGTCGCGTCGGCGGCGTCGGCAGCCCGCGTGGCCAGGCGACGGCACTCGGTGAGGCTGGTCCGGGCCAGCACGGCGGCGACCCCGCGGATCGCGCGGGGCGTCATGGACAAGCTGGTCCCCCTCAGGCCGACCAATACGACGGCCAGGGCGGGGTCCGCGGCTGCCTCACCACACACCCCGATTGGTCGACCCCGTGCTGCCGCTCCCCGGCAGGCGATCCGGACCAGCCGCAGCACCGCGGGCTGCCAGGGATCCCAGGGCGGGGTTGGCCTCTGCGCCGAGCGGGAGGAACGGCAGCGGCTTGTCCGCTCCCGCGTCCAGGGTGCGGATGACCACCGTGCGGTGCGGGAAGGCGGCCAGCGACGGGATCACCTCAGTTCCGTAGCCGGGCTCCAGGGCATGCAGCGGCGGTCGGCCCTGCTGCCTCGGAACGAGCACCAACCGCACGACCCAAGAGCCGTGCCGACACTCCCGAGCAGGGGCGCTCCGTGCTCATCGGAGCGCTGTCCTAAGGTTCTGCATGCGACAGGACGGATGACGTGCCCACGCATGGAGGAGACGGGATGCGCGCGACGCAGAGGCGGAACCCGAGTCGAGCGTCCTTGGCTGTCGGTACGGCCATTCTGTTGCTGGCCGCCCTTGTCACGGTCGCTGCCCAGGCGCCGTCGCGAGCTGCTGTGGCGCCCGCGCCGAACCCGCCGATCGAGGACTCCTGCGGGGTCGATGTCTCGCTGATCCTGGATGCCTCGGGCTCGATCCAGAATTCCAGCGCCGTCAACACGGTGCGGAACGCCGCGCAGGCCTTCCTGAACGCGCTCAAGGACACCAACTCCGCGGCGCGGGTGCTGCAGTTCGGCACTGTGGCCGGAGAGAGCGCTCCCGGCACCCAGGTGACCGGAGACAGCCTGGCCCCGGGCGGGGTGCTCGACGATGCGCTGCGGGACTACTACAGCCCCAGACCGTCTATCGTGCCGCCGGTCACTGCCTACAAGTACGACGGTAGCGGGGACCCGCTCTCGAGCGACAACTACGCTCGCCGCACGTCGGACCAGTACACGAACTGGGACCAGGCGCTGCACCGAAGTGGCGAGCAGCGGGCCGAGCTGGCGGTGTTCATCACCGACGGCGACCCCACCGCCTTCGACTTCGACCGACCCGGAGACCCGTTCTACGTGGCCGGTCAAGACCCGCCGAACGTCGCCTGGAACGCCACGAGTGGTCAGGCCCGGCAGCTCGCCCTGGACCGGGCGGTGGAAGAAGCGAACGGACTGAAGGCCGCTGGGACCCGGGTCCTGGCGGTCGGTGTCGGCGCAGCCGTCACCAGTGGCAGCAGCGTCGATCGGCTCAAGGCGGTCTCCGGTCCGAACGTCGCCCGCACCGCTGCCGATTTCGACATCAAGACCACGGACGTGTCTTTGGTGTCCAACTTCTCCGACCTCGCAGCCGCGCTGCGCAAGGTCGTGGTGGAGCTGTGCTCGCCATCGCTGACGGTCCGCAAGCTGGCCCAGACCTCCGACAGTGCGCAGTACTCGCCGGCGCAGGGCTGGAGCATCACGGCGGAGCCGAGCGTCGCCACCACGGCGAACCCCCCGTACCAGTGGAACCTGCCCAGCGGCGGTGGGCCGGCGCCCGGGCCACGGACCGTCGACACCGACGGCAACGGGTTCGCGCAGTTCCAGTGGGAGCCGGACCCGCCAACCTCGCAGACCACCGTAGCCGTGTCGGAGGCCGCGCAACCGGGCTTCACACCGGGTGAGTTCCGCTGCGAGCAGCGCGACGAGGACGGAACAGTGACGGTCATCGGGCCGTCCCCGATGCCCGGTGGCACGTTTGACATCGACGTGGGTCCCGAGCAGATCGTGACGTGCGAGCTGCGCAACTCCTTCGACTTCGACCCGCAGATCGCAGTTGCGAAGACCGACGCCCCATCGAGCGTGATCGCGCCTGCGACGGCGGGGTCCACGTTCAAGGTCACCAACCCCGGCAACACCCCGCTGCGTTCCGTCACGCTCGTCGACGACCTGTGCTCGCCGGCGCGCCCCACCGAGAACCCGCCGGGCTTCAACGTCGGGGACAGCAACCAGAACCAGGCCCTCGACACTACCGAGACCTGGGTCTTCACGTGCTCCCGCACGGTCCAGCAAGGCCTGACGACGGAAGACGTGAGCCAGACGAACACGGTGACCGCGACCGGCGTGCCGCCCACCGGACCGCCGGTCACCACCACCGGCACCGGCACGGTCCGGGTGTTCACGCCCGGCGTGGAGCTGACCAAGCTGGTGCGTACGGCGGACCAAGGACCCGCCCCTGAACTGGAGGTCGACACCGGGACCGCAGTGACCTACGAGTACGGGATCCGCAACACCGGCAACGTCGACCTGGACCCGGTGACCCTCACCGACGACCAGCCGGCCTGCGCCACTCCGGTGCGGGAGCCGGATGCTCCCGGCAACGACGACGACATCCTCGAGGTGGGTGAGGCATGGCGCTTCTCGTGCACCACGACCCCCACCGAGGGTGTGGTGAACACTGCGACGGCGACTGCCACGCCCAAGCCGCCCACCGGCCCCCCGGGCACCCCGTTGGTGCCGACCGCCACCGCTCGCGTGACCGTACACAACCCGGGCCTCGAGCTCACCAAGGCTGCGAGCGCCACGCGGGTCGTCCCCGGCACCGACGTCACCTACACCTACCGGGCGACCAACACCGGAGACGAGAACCTGACCGATGTCGTGCTCAGCGACGATCAGACGGCGTGCGCGGCCCCGACCCGAGGGCCGGACGATCCCGGCAACAACGACGACGTCCTCGATGTCGGCGAGAGCTGGGTCTACACCTGCACCACGCCGTTGACCGAGCCGACCACCAACACCGCGAACGTCACGACGAACCAGATCACGCCACCGCCGGTGAGCGTCTTCGTGGATGTGATCGCGGTCGACATCAGCCTGACCAAGGAGGCCCTGCAGGCGGCGGTGCTCGACCCGTCCGCAGACCCGGAGTTCGGTCTTGACGTCCCGACCCCGCGACCGGCCGGCTACCGCTACATCGTGGGCAACCCCGGCGGGGCTCCGCTGGCCACCGTCGATGTGACCGATGACAAGTGTGACTCGGTCTCCTTCGTCACGGGGGACACCAACGGCGACGACCGGCTGGACCCCACCGAGCTGTGGCTGTTCACCTGCGTGACGCCGTTGACGCGGTCCGACGGCTCGGCGCCGGACCCCCGGCTGCCGGCGGTGGTGGAGAACACTGCAGTTGCCACCGGAACGCCGGTGGTCGGCCAGACCCCGGGCGAACCGATCTCGGCGACCGACACGGCGGCCGTCCTGGTGATCACGCCGAACCTGACCCTCACGAAGACCGCTTCTGCCAGTGTCGTCCGACCGCGTGACCCGGTGACCTACACCTTCGAAGTGGCCAACACCGGTGATGTCGGCCTGTCCGGCGTCAGTCTCACCGACGACAGGTGCAGCCCGCTGAGCTTCGTCGGCGGGGACGACAACGGCAACGGCCTTCTCGATGGTGGGACCGCTCCGGAGACCTGGACCTTCTCGTGCACTCGCCCGGTGGACTTCCCGAGTCCGGATGTCAACACGGCGCAGGTGATCGTGACCGACCCGCTCGGGAACCTGTACCGGCGAGAGGCGACTGCCGAGGTACGGGTGCTGGACCCGGCGATCGGGCTGACCAAGACGGCGAGCAGCGACCTGGTGCTGGCCGGGACCGAGGTCACCTACACCTTCCGCGTGACCAACGCGGGCGAGCAGGCGCGGCCCGAGGACGACGTGCTCACCAACGTGACCCTGACCGATCAGACCGACCCACCGGTGGACGGGTGCGACGCGCCGGTTCGTGGTCCCGATGACCCGGGCAATGGTGATGACCTGCTGGATATCGGTGAGACCTGGGTCTACACGTGTTCGGCAGTCATCACGGAGCAGACCACGAACACTGGGGTGGCCACCGGCACGGACATCCTGACGAGCAAGGTCACCACGTCCGACCACCACACCGTGGCGCCGTTCACGACCGGGATATCGGTCACGAAGGTGGCTGAGCCAGCTTCGCTGACCGCGCCCGGCGGGGAGGTCACCTACCGCTACGACGTAGTCAACACCGGGACGGTGCCGCTGGCCGACGTGCGGGACCGAATTGCCGACGACACCTGCGCCGACGTGCAGTACGTCTCCGGCGACGAGGACGGCAACGACCTGCTCACCAGCGAGGGCGACCAGTTCGAGACCGGTCCGGCCGAGGTGTGGCGCTTCACCTGCACCACGAACGTCAGTCGGGACACCACCAACACGGTCACGGTGACCGGGACCCCGGTGCGTCCCACGCCGAGTGGGCCGGAGCCGCTCAGCCCCGACGTCACCGGCAAGGACACCGCAACGGTACGAGTGGTGCCCCCGCCCACCACCCCGCCGGGTGGCACCCCCGGGCTGCCGGAGACCGGGACGGACGCGCTGCGTATGACGCAGCTCGCCGTCCTCCTTGTGGCGCTGGGTGCGCTGCTGGCGCTCCCGTGGCGACGTCGCCAGATGTGATCGCGTCGGTTTCCCTCCAGTGCGGGAGGGAGACGACTAGCGTCGGGTGCGACTCGTCGCTCCCAGGGTGACCCGGCATGCCCGGAAGTCCCGGAAGCCGCCCTACTGGAGGAGGCCCCCGATGAATCATCGACCGACCGGATGGCGTGCCGGGATGCTCGCGGCGGCTGCAGTGATCGCCGTCGGGGTCTCGGGAGGCGCTGCCCACGCAGTCCCAGCCGGGCCTCCGCCGGGGGTGCCGAGCACGCCCTCGTCTGTCGTCGTGGACGTCCAGTCGTACAACCTGTACCTAGGCGCCGATCTCAACCCGCTGTTCGACCCGAGCCGGGACCCGCTCGAGGCCGCCAGCGAGGTCTATGCGGAGATGCAGGCCAGTCGGATCCCGGAGCGGATGCAGGCGGCCGCGGAGCTGATCGCCGCCGACCGCCCGGAGCTCGTGGGCCTGCAGGAGGTCGCGATCTGGCGCTCGGCCCCGGCGGCCTTCACCCCCTCGGGGGTCGTCCCCACCGGACCCTTCGAGACCGAGTACGAGACGCTCGACCTGCTGCTGGAGGACCTCGCAGCGCTGGGTACGCCCTACCAGGCGGTCACCGCGAACACCAACTTCAGCAACGAGGCGTTGCCCCTACCCGTGCTGACGCCCACGGGACTGCGGCTCGCGACGCTCACCGATCGCGACGTCATCCTGGTGCGCTCGGACGCCCTCCATCGGGGCGGGATCAGCCTGGGCGCGACCCAGAACCACATCTTCCAGGCCATTCTCCAGGTGCCGGTGGGAGGGCAGCTCGTCTCGGTGCCGCGCGGCTGGTCGGCGGTGGACGTCGAGGTGCGCGGCCGTACCTTCCGGTTCGCCAACACGCACCTGGAGGCCTTCGGCGCGACCCCGCTGAAGGACGAGATCCGCAACCCACAGGCGGAGGAGCTCGCGGCGGAGCTGGAGGCCTCGCCGTACCCGGTAATCCTCGTCGGCGACGTGAACGTGCGGCCCGCGCTGTGCAAGGACGAGCGGCTGGGGATGCCGGAGTGGTTCGCTGACCAGAACATCGTGGCCTACGAGACGCTGGAGGACGCCGGCCTGCGTGAGGTGTGGCCGCTGGTGTACCCGAAGGACCCCTGTGGCGCCGAGGGCTGGACCAGCGGGCAGGACGAGCTGGACAACGAGGCCAGCTCCCTGGACCACCGCATCGACGACGTCTTCCTCAGCGACGGCTTCTCCGCGCTGCAGGCCGACGTGGTGGGCGACGAGGAGGCCGATCGCACCCCCAGTGGGTTGTGGCCTTCGGACCACGCCAGCACGGTCGCGAAGGTGCGCCTCGACAGCGCTAGCAGAGGCTGACGTCGGCAGCCTCTGCAGCCTCGGCAGCCGTTGCCCGAGGGGGACTGGCACAGCGGCGAGCCGTTGCCTCCGCTGGAGGGCGTGCCCCGACAACGGGCGCGAGCTCGGCGTAACCCCATCGCCTGGGATGTCGGCCCGGGAGGTGGGCTCCGCGTCCCCGGGGTGCGGTCACAGCTTGGCTGCCTCGCGGAGCCGCTGCCGGCTCTGGTCCAGCAGGGCGGCGTCGGCGTTGAAGCCCTGTGCCGCCTGGGCGAGGCGTTGCTGGTCGCCGGTCGCCATTGCGGTGGCCAGCGTGTCCAGGGACGTACGGTAGCCGTCGGTAGCGTTCCGTAGCAGCCCTGCCGCTTCACGCAGCGACGTCTCCGCCGCTCCCGACTCCAGGGTCAGCAGCTCGTCGGTGGCCGAGGTGATCCGCTGGTCGATCAGCGCCCAGCGACGGGCCAGCTCGGAGTCGGTGTCGCGCTGGGCAGCGGGCAGGCCCAGCTGCTGGCTGCGCCATCGTAGGAGAGGGTCGTCGACCTGGCTGCGTACCCACGTGAGCTGCCCCTCGGCCCGTGAGGCGAGCTGCGCGGTCGGGGCTGGAGCCCCGGCCACGCAGCGCCCCGATGAGACCCGCGACCAGGGCGACACCGACGGCTCCGAGGAAGATCCATAGCCAGTACCGCGGGGTTCCCTCCTCGTCGTCGGCGGCGGCGGCGGCCGGGTCCGTGGGATCCGGCGTGGCCTCCGGCGTGGCCTCCGGTGTCGGTTCGGGGCTCGGCTGCGGAGTCGGCTCCGGCTGCTCCGGTTCGGTCGTCGTGTCAGGCGTGGACGGGTGTGGACGCAGGTGTGGACGTGGGTGTGGATGTGGGGGTGGAGGCAGGAGTGGATGGTGCTGCCTGAGGGCGGTCGCTTCCGCTCGCTTCCGGGGCCAGGGACTCGATCGCGGAGGAGAGGGCATCTCCGACTGTGCTGTCCTCGCCACAGGCCGTCATCAGCAGCCCTGCTGCGGCGAGGCCAGCCAGGGGAAGGGCAAGGGAGCGACGCATACCGGGAGACTAGCGGGGCCGGCGGCCCCGATCGGGTACCGAGGCCAGGGCAATGATGGCAGCCCCGAGATGTCCGGCCGCCTGGCTCGCCCGCAAGGGCTGAACCCGGACATGTCACACCGCGGTGCCAAGATGGCCTGCATGAGCGCACTCGAGCCGTCCGCCCCCAGCACGGTCGAGGAGTACCTCGCGACGTTGACCGACGCCGAGCGCATAGCCCTGGAGCGGGTACGGGGGATCATCCTCCGGACAGCGCCCGAGGCAACCGAGCGGATCTCGTACAAGATCCCGGTGTTCGCCCTGCACGGGGACCTGGTGGGACTCGCCGCGCAACGCAAGCACCTGTCGCTGTACGTGATGAGCTCCAGCCTGCTGCCCACGATGGCAGGGGACCTGGGCCCGTACCAGGTCTCGGGGAAGGGCACGATCCACTTCACCCCTGAGGAGCCACTTCCGGAGGCCCTCATAGAGACGATCGTGAGGGCCCGGGTACGGGAGAACGAGGCCAATCGCGGGGCAGGGAGGGCGACATGACTGCAACGGGGGAGCGCGGCCGGCTCGTCGCGGCAGTGCAGGCCCGGCTCGTTGCTGCAGCGCAATCGAGGCGCTGTCGGTGATCGATCGGGGGCGGACCGCCTCGATCGGGCGGGTACGCGGTCGTAACCGTGGGCTGGCACGGGTGCATGGCCGTGGTCTGGGGCTCGCATCGGGTCTCGCGCCGGGTCTCGCGCCGGGCCTGGCAGTGGGTCTCGCACTGGGTCTGTTCCTGACCGGCTGCCAGCAGGAGTCCGGGCCGGACCCCGTGCCCACACCGACGCCAACACCCCCCACGAGCTCCGCACCCGAGCCGTCCGAGGACAGCGCCAGCTCCACTCTGGCGCTCAACGGGCTCGCAGCCAGCGGCACCGTCGCAGCGGCGCTCAGCACCTTGGAGCTCCTGCCGCAGTCGGGCCGTGTCGTGACGCGGTACGACCGTGACGACTACGGGGAACGCTGGGAGGACGTCGACGGCAACGGCTGCAACCAGCGCGACGACGTTCTGCTCCGGGACGCGATCCCGGGTACGGCGACGGTTGCACCGCAGGGCGAGTGCGACCACGACGTCCTCGCAGGCAGCTGGGACGACCCGTACACCGGACTGGTTCTGACCTTCGACGATCTCAAGGACACCGACCAGGCGCAGGCTCTTCAGATCGACCACCTCGTTCCGCTGTCCGAGGCGCATCAGTCGGGCGCGGACCGCTGGGACGCGCAGCGCCGCCTGGAGTTCGCCAACGACCAGGACAACCTGCTCGCCGTCGACGGGCCCGCGAACAACCGGAAGGGCGACTCCGACCCGGCCGAGTGGATGCCCCCGTACGAGCCGTCCCACTGCGCGTACGCGGTGATCTGGGTCGAGGTCAAGGACACCTGGAGCCTCGGGGTCGACGCAGCGGAGCGGGCAGCGCTCAAGTCGTTGCTCCGCTCCTGCTGATCCCGTGCGCCCGGCATGCATCTGTCGCGGGTGGGTCGGTGTTGAGCGATGGGCAGGTGCTGTGCGATAGGACGGTGCTCAACGAGGGGACGGTGCTCAGAGGCTGCTCAGCGGGCGGGACGCTCCGCCCGCTCCGGAGGACCGGCGGGCTTCGCGCCGCGCAGCAGTCGCATCTCCTCGCCTCCCATCGCGTGATAGCTGACCGTCACGTCGACGAAGCCGGCCGTCTCGAAGGCGTGACGGGCCTGGTCCTCGTGCCAGCCGTGCATCCCCCAGGAGTTGGGCGCTGGCGTGTCCGCCCGCTTCTCGTCGGAGCGCATGCCCATCGTCACCACTGCCCGTCCCCCCGGCCGGAGTACCCGGTACATCTCACGCAGTGCCGCCTCCGGGTCGGGGAACCACTCCATGCTCCCCATGCAGGTAACGGCGCTGAACCGCGCGGTGGGCCACGGCAGCTGCGCCGCGTCGCCCCGTACCACCTCGGCGGTTCCGGCTTCGATCCGCTCCTTCAGGTGGCGGCGCGTGGTGTCCACCATGACACCAGAGAGGTCAACGCCGCTGATGTGCCCTGCGGCGCCACCGAACTCCTTGAGGAACGCGCCGGTGCCGCACCCGACCTCGAGCAGGTCGTCGTCGGGTTGCAGGTCCAGCGCAGCCGCGCACGGTGCGTAGAAGGGCTTGTGCATCATCGGCAGCGTCCAGCCGAACAGCCACCCCACCGGGCGCGCCGGTACGACCAGGGGGGAGATCAACGTCTGCTTGATACTCATGGCAACCCCCTCTCAGTTGTCCTTGCAGCCCATACGTACCGCTCGCGCAGTTCGGTAGGCAGGGACCTTGGACCCGGATCGGTCTGCGGGAGCGCCGGCGTGGTTAGGTCGGTGGGACAGCGTGGTTAGGTCGGTTGGACATCAGGATGCTAGGGCGGGGACCGCCAGGAACGGAGCGCACGATGGGATCGCTCGACCACATCCCCGGGACGCTGGGACTCCCGCTGATCGGCCAGACGGTCCCGTTCCTGCGGGACGCGCGCACGATGGTGGCCGAGCGGCACCGTGAGTACGGCGACGTCGCGAAGGGACGGGCGCTGGGCCAGACCGCGGTGACCTTCGTGTCGCCCGAGGCCACCAAGCAGATCTACCTGGACCCCGACCGGATCTTCTCCTCCGAGATCGGCTGGTCGTTCACCATCGGTCCACTGTTCCAGCGGGGCCTGATGCTGCGCGACTTCGAGGACCACCGGGTGCACCGGCTCGCCATGGCCCATGCCTTCCGACGCGCCGCCCTGCAGGGCTACGTCCCGCGCATCCACGAGATCACACAGCAGCACGTGGCTCGGATGGGTACCGGAGCGGTGGACGTCTACGCCCTCGCCAAGGAGCTCACCCTCGACATCGCGGCCCAGGTTTTCGTCGGAACGACCATGCACGAGCAGGTCGCGACCCTGAACCGGTGCTTCGTGCAGATGATGCGCGCCTCGATCAGCCCGCTCCGGCTCGACCTGCCCGGGCTGCCCTTCCGCAAGGGAATGGCGGCACGCCGGGAGCTCGTGGGCCTGTTCACCGAGCTGGTGAGGCAGCGGCGTGCCGAGCCGGAGGGCGAGGACCTGCTCTCCCGGCTGGCCCACGCACGCGTGGAGGACGGCCGGCCGCTCGCGGTCGACGAGGTCGTCGATCACATGATCTTCCTTCTGCTGGCGGCGCATGACACCACGACGGCAACGCTGGCGGTCATGATGTGGATGCTCGCTCGCCACCAGACCTGGCAGGACGCCGTCGTCGCGGAGATCGAAGCACTGGGCGGCGACCCGGTCACCCTGGACAACCAGGGCGAGCTGGTGGTGACCGAGCGGGTCTTCAAGGAGGCGCTGCGGATGAGCCCACCGGTCCCGTTCTCCCCGCGCGGGGTACTGGCGGACACCGAGATCGACGGGTGGGCGATCCCGGCCGGCACCATGGTCACCACCTGCAGCCTGGAGCTGCACCGGCACCCCGCCTACTGGTCGCACCCGAACTCCTTCGACCCGGACCGCTTCGCGCCCCACCGCGCCGAGGACAAGCAGCACTCGCACCTGTTCATCCCCTTCGGCGGGGGAGCGCACCTGTGCCTGGGCAACCACTTCGCGGAGCTGGTCGCCAAGGCCGCGATGGCGGGAGTGCTCACCAGCCACCGGCTGGAGGACGTGCCGGGACGTCAGGTGTTCATCCAGTCCGTGCCGATCCCCAAGCCGCGGGGCGGACTGGTCCTGACGGTCCGGTGAGCCCCCAGCCGCCGGCTCCGGAGGACCTGCTGGAGGAGTACGCCGCCCAGCAGGCCGAGCAGGGCCGCTCGCTCTACCCGGCTCAGGAGGACGCGCTCCTCGAGCTCGCCACCGGGGCGCACGTGATCCTGGCGACTCCGACGGGCTCCGGGAAGAGCCTGGTCGCGACCGGAGCGATGCACTTCGCACTCGCCCAGGGACGCCGTACCTTCTACACCGCGCCCATCAAGGCGCTGGTGTCCGAGAAGTTCTTCGAGCTGTGCGGGGTGTTCGGGGCGGACCAGGTCGGGATGGTCACCGGGGACGCCGCCGTGAACGACCAGGCACCGATCATCTGCGCGACCGCCGAGATCCTGGCGATGAAGGCGCTGCGGGAGGGCTCCGCCGCGGATGTCGACGTGGTGTGCATGGACGAGTTCCACTACTACGCCGACCGGGACCGCGGGTGGGCCTGGCAGGTGCCGCTGATCGAGCTGACGGATGCGCAGTTCCTGCTGATGTCGGCCACCCTGGGCGACGTCCGGCGGTTCGCCGAGGACCTCGAGCGCCGCACCGGGCGGCCCGCCGCCGTCGTGGCGTCCGGGGAGCGGCCGGTGCCGCTGCACTTCGAGTACGCCCTCACGCCGATCCACGAGACGCTCGCCGACCTCCTGACAGCCGGCTCGGCGCCGGTCTACGTGGTCCATGCGACCCAGGCCGCCGCGCTGGAGCGGGCCCAAGCGCTCACCAGCGTCGCCGTCTGCACCCGCGCGGAGAAGGACGCTATCGCCGAGGCCATCGGGGACTTCCGGTTCACCGCCGGCTTCGGCAGGACGCTCAGCCGGCTGGTGCGGCACGGGATCGGAGTCCATCACGCCGGGATGCTGCCGCGCTACCGGCGTCTGGTCGAGCAGCTCACCCAGGCGGGCCGGCTGAAGGTGGTGTGCGGGACCGACACCCTGGGGGTAGGGATCAATGTCCCCATCCGCACGGTCGTGATCACGTCGCTGACCAAGTACGACGGACGGCGGGTACGGCTGCTGCGCGCCAGAGAGTTCCATCAGATCGCGGGCAGAGCCGGCCGGCCCGGCTACGACACCGAGGGCACGGTCGTCGTACAGGCTCCGGAGCACGAGATCGAGAACCAGCGGCTGCTGGCCCGTGCCGGGGACGACCCGAAGAAGCGGCGCCGCGTCGTCCGCAGGAAGCCGCCCGAGGGGGTGCCGAGCTGGAGCCAGGCGACGTACGAGCGGCTGGTCCACGCCGAGCCCGAGACGCTCACGTCCCGCTTCGACGTCAGCCACGCGATGCTGCTCAGCGTCGCGCAGCGGCCCGGGGACGCCTTCAGCGCGATGTGGCACCTGCTCACCGACAACGACGAGGACCCGGCGGGTCAGGAACGGCTCATCCACCGGGCGTACGCGATCTACGGGGCGCTGGTGGCCGCCGACGTGCTCGAGCTGGTGGACCCGCCCGACGCCGACGGCCGCACCGTACGGGTGGTCGGCGACCTCCCGGAGGACTTCGCGCTGAACCAGCCGCTGTCCCCGTTCGCACTGGCTGCCTTGGAGCTGCTCGACGCCGAGTCCGACAGCTACGCCCTCGACGTGCTCTCCGTGCTGGAGGCCACGCTCGACGACCCCCGGTCGGTGCTGCTGGCTCAGCAGCACCGCGCCCGCGGCGAGGCGGTGGCGGCGATGAAGGCCGAGGGCATCGAGTACGAGGAGCGCATGGAGCTGCTGGAGGAGGTCACCTGGCCGCAGCCGCTGGCCGAGATGCTGGAGGCGGCGTACGAGATCTACTCCGACGGCCATCCCTGGGTGGGTGAGCACCCGCTCCGCCCCAAGTCGGTGGCCCGGGAGCTCTCCGAGCTGGCGATGACGTTCGTCGAGTACGTCGGCTACCACCGGCTGTCCTCCTCCGAGGGCCAGGTGCTGCGCTACCTCGCGGATGCCTACCAGGCGCTGCGGCGGACGGTGCCGGACAGCCTGCGGACCGAGGCGCTCGACGACCTGACGGAGTGGCTGGGGGAGCTGGTCCGTCAGGTGGACTCCAGCCTGCTCGAGGAGTGGGAGCAGCTGCTGCACCCCGAGGCTTTCGCCGAGGCTGCGGCCGCCGGCCACCCGCCCGGTCACCGGGCCGAGCCGCCCCCGGTGACCGCGAACGCGCGGGCCTTCCGGGTGCTGGTCCGCAACGCGATGTTCCGCCGTGTGGAGCTGGCGGCGCTGCGGCGCTGGGACCAGCTGGGGGAGATGGACTCTGACGCGGGATGGGACGCGCAGCGCTGGCGGGCCGCCGGGGATGCCTACTTCGCCGAGCACGCCGACCTCGGCACGGGTCCGGACGCCCGCGGCCCGCACCTGCTGCACATCGCCGAGCAGCCGGGACGCTGGGTGGTGCGGCAGGTATTCGACGACCCCGACGGCGACCACGACTGGGGGATCAGCGCGGTGGTGGACCTCGCTGCCAGTGACCGGCGCGGCGAGGCGGCCGTGGAGGTGACTGCGGTGGACCGGCACGATGCCACCCCCGCCACACGCGTCACCTTCTAGGCTCGGGGTGTGGCCCGGTACTTCGACGTCCATCCGCGTGACCCGCAGCCGCGATCTGTCGCCCAGGTCGCGGCGATGCTGCGTGAGGGTGCGGTGATCGCCTACCCGACGGACTCCTGCTACGCGCTGGGCTGCCTGCTGGACAACCGCGAGGGCGCGGCACGCATCCGACGCATCCGCGGACTGGACGAGCGGCACCACTTCACGCTGGTCTGCGACTCCTTCGCGCAGCTCGGGCAGTTCGTCCAGCTCGACAACACCGAGTTCCGGGCGGTCAAGGCTGCCACCCCTGGCGCGTACACGTTCATCCTGCCTGCCACCCGCGAGGTGCCGCGTCGGCTGGCACATCCGAAGAAGCGCACGGTCGGAGTGCGGATTCCCGACCACCCCTTCGTACGGGCACTGGTGCGTGAGCTGGGGGAGCCGCTGCTGTCCACCACCCTGCTGCTGCCCGGTGAGCAGGAGCCGATGACCGAGGGCTGGGAGATCAAGGAGCGCCTGGACAAGGTTGTCGACGCGGTGGTGGACGCGGGCTCCTGCGGCATCGAGCCGACCACCGTCGTGGACTGGTCGGAGGGCGTCCCCGAGATCACCCGGGTGGGCGCGGGCGACCCGGCACGCTTCGAGTGAGGCCTGGTCGCGGTACAGGTCAAGGGCGGGTCGGTGTGGCACGACGGCGCCCGGTGGCTGCAGGCGTGGTCGGAGCAGGGCCAGCGTCGGATCGACCCGGTCGGTCAGGAGTTCGACCTGCCGGACTGCCCGCGCCACATGGTGGTCGATCGCAGTCAGCTGACGTCCGTCGCCTCCGGCCTGCGGGAGACGGCCGAGCTGCAGGGGCAGGGCTACCGACCGCCCGACAGCCAGGACGTGGACCTGCTGGCCGAGATCATGCGGGGCCGCGGCCTACCCCAGCGTGACGTGGTTGCGCTGGCGCTGGACCGTGAGACGCGGGGGGATCTCCTGACCGCGGAGCAGGCCAACGTGCTCGGGGCGACCAGACTGCTGCGTCGGGTAGAGGTGCGGGGCGGTGCCGGCAGCGGCAAGACGTGGCTCGCGGTGGAACAGGCACGTCGCCTCGCCCGCGACGGCGAGCGGGTGGCCCTGACCGGGCTTCTGAGGCGCGAGGATCGAGCTCGTTCTCATGTACAAGAAGGGCGATGGGTTGTACGCTTTCAGCATGGTCGTGATGAGCGTGAGCGCGGCGCGGGAGCAGCTGGCCGAAGCCGTCGAGCAGGCCGGCCGTGAGGCCGTCGTGATCGAACGGTACGGCCGGGCAGCCGCCGTGATGATCAGCCCTGCCCGCTACGAAGAACTGATGGACGCGCTGGAAGAGGTCGAGGACATCGCCGCTTTCGATGAGGCGATGGCCGAGGAGGGGCCCAACATCCCCTGGGAGCAGGTCAAGGCCGACCTCGGGTGGCAGTAGCCCGTTACCGGGTCGAGCTGCGCCCGGCAGCCGTCCGGGCGCTGCGGAAGATCGACCCGCAGATGCGCGAGCGGATCCAGGGCGCGATCGCGCTGCTGGCCTCCGATCCTCGACCGCCGGCGTCGCGCCAGCTCAAGGGACGTCCAGGCCGGCGAGTGCGAGTCGGGGACTACCGGCTCATCTACACCATCGCCGACGACGTGCTACTGATCGTGGTCGTCACCATCGGACACCGCCGCGAGGTCTACGACCGCTAGCCCCCGACAGATCCATCCATGCCCGCCCCTGCCGAGTTGAGGGCGGATCTCCAGGCCACGAGCCGGCTTGCTGAACAGCTGCCGACCGATCGAAGGGTGCTGAACACTGGTTGCATGTCTCGGCGGCCGCGAGGGGTCTGGGTGGTGAGCGTGGGTCTTGCGCTGGTCGCTGTCGGGGCGCTGGCTGTCGGGGTGCTGATGACGTTCGTCTCGGGACTCACGCCGCCGACTGATCCGCTGTTCGCGATCGTCGGGCTGGCCGTGGCGGCGAGCTGTCTGGTGGCGGCGGTGGGGGTGTGGACGCGGCGGCTGCGCCGGGCGGTAGTCCTGGCCCTGGCTGGGACGGCTCCGCTGGCGTGCCTGCTGGGGCTCTGGGAATCGACGGACTTCGAGGCCCTCACGATCATGGCAGTCCTGGGCTGGGCGGCACTGGTGCTGGTCCTGCGCCGACCGGCACCGGCGGCGTGGGTGGCCGGCGACTAGCCAGCGCGGACGGTCCGGTGAGACCCTCGCCCCTGCCCCACGACGCGCGACCGCGAGGCGACACGAGACAAGGCCAGCAGGCTACGGGTGGTCTAGCGGGTGAACAGGCGGAAGGACAGGTAGCCCAGGCCGACCGCGCCGAGGCCCGCGAAGATCCCGAGGAACACGATTGCCAGGCCCCAGAACTGCAGGGACTGGTCGGGCTGCCCGCGCCGACCGATCAACGCCTCGACCACGTACCAGCCCAGCGCCCAGATCGCGAACACCGCAAGGACCGCGGCCCCGGCCGCAGCCAGCACCGCTGCGATGCGCCCCACGCGGCCAGGCTAGGCGGCGGCGCGGGCTGAACATCCTCACCTGCGATGAGGACGTTCTTCGACTTCCCGGATCGGGAGGGCCCGGCCGCTTCCACCACTCCGGTGTCGACGTCACCGGACAGGGACTCCCGACGCCTGCGCGGCGGACTCGCCGCTGAGCGGAGTGTGGCCTATGCGGGCACGGATGTGCACGCCACCGTCATGACCACCGAGTAGCAGACGCCCACTCCAGGTCGCCCCGGCCCTCCGGTTCGAGGTGCCAGTAGCCGTACTGGGCCGTGCGATTCGGCGCCGCGCCGCGGCTGGTGAACAGTACGGTGAGGGGAACCGCGGTGCTGGTGTGCGGCTCGCCCGAGGAGGTCAGTGATGACTGCTTCTGCTCACACGTCGTCGGCGAACCAGGCGCTGCTGGGGGTGCTGCCGTTCGAGGACGAGTCTGACTTCGCCGATGCGCGGCGGGGGTTCATCGCCGACACCCCGCACCGGGTGATCACGAACCCGGACGGCAGCCCGTCGTTCGACCTGGACGCGTACGAGTTCGTGCGGGACGCCCCGGCTCCGGACACGGTGAACCCGAGCCTGTGGCGGCAGTGCCAGCTGCTGGGCATCACGGGGCTGTTCGAGGTGGTGGACGGGATCTACCAGGTGCGCAACGTCGACCTGGCGGTGATGTCGTTCATCCGCGGGCAGACCGGGTGGATCGTGGTGGACCCGCTCGTGACCGCGGCGCCGGCGGCGGAGGCGTTGCGGCTGCTGCGCGAGCACGTAGCGGACCTGCCGGTGAGCGCGGTGCTGTCCACGCACTCGCACGCGGACCATTTCGGTGGGATCGAGGGGGTGGCCGACCGGGCCGACGTGGAGGCGGCACGGGTGCGGTACGTGGTGCCGGCCGGTTTCGTGGAGGAGTCGGTGTCGGAGAACGTGCTGGCCGGCAACGTGATGGCTCGCCGTGCGTCGTACATGTACGGCAACGCCGTCCCCCCGGGGCCGGAGGGGGCGGTGGGGGCCGGGCTGGGTCCGTCGACGAGCACCGGGTCGATGGCGCTATACCCGCCGACCGACATCGTCGACCACACCGGGCAGGAGCTCGACATCGACGGGGTGCGGTTCATCTTCCAGCACACCCCGGGTGCGGAGGCCCCGGCGGAGTACTGCTTCTACCTGCCCGACCAGGCCGCGTTGTGCATGGCCGAGATCGCCTCCCACACCCTGCACAACGTCTACACCCTGCGTGGGGCGAAGATGCGGGACGCGCTGACGTGGTCCAAGCACATCCACGAGGCGTTGCGGCTGTTCGGCGACCGAGCGCAGGTGCTGTTCGCCTCGCACCACTGGCCCACCTGGGGCAACGAGGCACTGCGCGCCCAGCTGGTCGGGCAACGCGACCTGTACCGGTACCTGCACGACCAGACGCTGCGGCTGGCCAACCACGGTCACGGCCCGAGCGAGATCGCCGAGATGATCGAGCTGCCCGCCGGCATCGCGGGTCGGTTCGCCAACCGCGGCTACTACGGCAGCGTCAACCACAACGTCAAGGCCGTCTACAACTACTACCTGGGCTGGTTCGACGCCAACCCGGCGAACCTGCACCCGCTGCCGCCCGAACCGGCCGGGCGCAAGTTCGTCGAGTACGCCGGCGGCGCCGAGGCGCTGCTGGCGCGGGCCCGCGCCGACTTCGAGGCCGGGGACTACCGGTGGGTGGCCGAGGCGGTCAACCACCTCGTGTTCGCCGACCCGGACAACGCCGACGCGAAGACCCTGCTGGCCGACACGTACGAGCAGCTGGCGTACCAGGCCGAGTCGGGGCCGTGGCGCAACTTCTACCTCGCCGGCGCCACCGAGCTGCGGCACGGCATCCGCCCCGTGGCGACACCGAACGCCGCCCAACCAGGCATGGTGTCCTCGATGCCGGTCGCCACCGTCCTCGACGCCCTCGCCGTGCGCCTGGACGGGTCCGCCGTCGCCGACGTGCACGCCACCATCGGATTCGCCGTCGACGACGACACCCACACCCTGGAGCTGTCCAACGGCACCCTGCACCACCACCCCGGCACCGACCCGAACACGGCAGCGACCATCCGGATGACCCGCGCGGCGCTGGACGCCATGGTCATGGGACACGACCTCCAGCAACTCGTCGCCGACGGCTCGATCACCCTCGACGGCGACCTGTCCGCCGTCCAGGCGCTGCTGGCCAACCTCGACACCTTCGAGTTCTGGTTCCCCATCGTCACCCCGTGACCGCGAACTCGGGCCAGGGCCGCGGCGCGCCTGAGTCGGGGTGGCGGCGACACGCGACCTCGATCGAGGTGGCCGCGGTGGCCGGCCTGGTGAGCGGAGTCGGGTGGATCGTCTCGCTGCGCGGCCTGCTGGCCGGTCCCGGCCTGGACGCCACCCGCGCAGAGATCGCGACCTTCTACACCGCCCCCGGAGCGGCCGGGCCCACCGGCGTCTACCTCGTCGTGCTGGTGGTCTCGACGCTGGCGTTCCTGTGGTTCGTCGGCGTGGTGCGCAGCCGACTGGGCCCGGCGGAGAGCCCGATGGTGGGCACCGTGTTCCTCGGCGGCTCGGTGGTGATGGCCGGGCTGCTGCTCGTCGGCGCCGCCGCCGTGGCCGCGCCGGCATTCCTGCTCGACGCCGGCGGCCAGGTCCCTGACCCGGGGGCCGCCCAGCTGGCCCGGGCCTTCGGCCTGATCATCCTGGTGGTGTTCACCCCCCGGGTGGCCACGCTCATCATGTTCACCTCGGCGACGCTGAGCCGGCAGGCCCGCGCGCTGCCGGGGTGGATGATCGTGCTCACCTACCTGGTCGGAGTGGTGGAGTTCGTCACCGTCACCGTCGCCGAACCCGTCCTCTACGTCTTCCCCGCCTGGGTCACGCTGGCGTCCACCGTGCTGCTCCCGCGCCACGACCGGATACCCACGCGGGGCTCAGCGCACACCTGACACCGTGACAGCGCAGACGCACACTGCGCGCGCCGCGCCACCGGGGAGACGGGTCAGCCTGAGGCGTCGTCGGGTGGGTGGTCGGCGACCCAGCGCTGCGCGTCCCGATAGGCCCGCAGCAGCGTCGCACCGACCCGCTCGTCCCCGGGGTAGACACTCGACGAGCCGATCACCTCGGTCACCCCGGTCGCGGCCAGCTGCTCGCGGATGCGTTCGCCGGCCGAGACGATCACCAGCCTCGAACCGACCTGGTCCAGCGCCTGGGCGTAGCGCAGCAGGACGTCCATGAACGTCGTCCCCAGGTCCGTCCGGCCCCGCAGGCGCAGGATCACCACCGACCGAGCCGAGCGGTCGGTGACCACCGGGAGGGCCTTCTCGAACACCGGTGCGGCGGCGAAGAACAGGCTGCCGTAAGGCTGCAGCACCACCACCTGCGACCCGGGGAGCTCGGCGGGCGGGTCGACCTCGACCGGGTGGGCATCGTCATCGTAGACCCGGCGCCTGATGCGGATCTGGTTGGACTGACGGACCACGTACAGCACCACCGACAGGGCCACCCCGGCCAGGACCGCGTACTGAAGCGGGATGAGCATCGTCAGCACGAACGTGACGACCAGCACCGCCTTCTGCACGTTCCCGGTCCGCCACACCGACTGCAGGTTCGCCAGGAATCAGGATCAGCAGCCGGCGCGCCGCAGCCGGGCCGCTACGGCGGCCGAGGACGTCGCCCGGCTGACCACCGGCACCCGGGTGCGCTGGAACGCCACGATGAGCCCGACCGTCACGACCCCGACCGCGACACTCGCCCAGCTCAGCGAACCCGGCGACAGCACCGTGTCGACCGCGCGCGTCACCCGGTTCGCGCCCGCCGCGTCGTACCCGGTCAGATTTCCCAGCTGCCCGAGCACGATGTTCACCCCCACCGCGTTGATGAAGCCCACCATCACCGCGTTGGACACGAACCGCAGCACCGACCCGGCGCGCAGCAGCCCCGCCAGACCCATCACCACACCCGTGAGCACCGCCAGGGTGAACAACGCACGCCCGGAGTCCGACGCTCCGTGCACCGCCGGAACGTCGGAGATGATCATGGCCATCGCACCCGTGGCCGTGACGACCATGAACGTCGACGAGGTCACCGCCGCCCCGGCCACGGCGCCGACCATGTACGCGTACAGACCGGCCAACGGGTTCACACCGGCCAGCAGGCCCGCCGCCAGCCCGTCCGGCACGCTCTGCACACCCAGCACCACACCCGCCACACCGTCACGGCGTGCCGTCCGCCACGGCGGCAGCACCCACCGCCCCCGCGACGTACCGCTCACAGCCGGCCCCGCCGTCGGATCACACCCGGAAGTATCACAGCCACACAGCACACACGGGCTCGGGAGCAGACAGCGGGACGACTCCGACACCAAGCGCCGCCACCCGCGCCAGCCTCGTCGGAATGTCCGCAAAGATCACCCGCATATCAAGCAGGTTCGTGAAACGGCGGTCGGCTCGCCCGGCGGGCTCGGGGTCATCCCGAGCAGGCCGCCCGGCAGGAGTCCGGCCAGGATCTCTACTGGCAGTCCTTCTGGGACACCGAGCAGGTCTTCTACGGCCATGTGCTGGGCTTCAAGGGCATGGAGCGCCGCGCGGTGGTCCTCGCGCTGAACGAGAAGCGTCCGCGGGAGCGGGCTCGGGAGCGCCTGTATGTGGGAATGTCCCGGGCCCGTGACCAGCTCGTCGTGGTGGGCGACGAGGCGTACGTAGAACAGGTCGCCGGGCCGAGCGTGCTGCGCCGGCTCCGGGAGGGATAGCGTCGACGACAGGAGGTTCGTGATGTCGGAGTCAGGCGGTGGCATCCAGTATCCCGGCCCGGACGAGGAGGAGCAGCTTCGCGCGGCGGCGGCGAGCGTCGGCAGCTACCCGTGGCCGGCGTGGATCACGTTGTGCTGGGGACTCGGCGTGGCCTTCCACTGGTGGGACGCCACCCGGCGGCCGATCACGCCGCAGGCAATCCAGCAGGAGATGGACCGGATGAGGGGCAGGAAGTGAAGGCGGTCGCCTACCACGCCTACGGCTCGCCGGATGTCCTCCACGTCGAGGAGGTGCCCGAGCCGGTGCCGGGTGAGCGCGAGGTGCTGGTGAGGGTGCGGGCCTCGGCGGTGAACTCCTGGGACTGGGAGTACGTCCAGGGCACGCCCTTCGTCAACCGCATCGGGGGGCTGCGCCATCCGAGGCACCCGATCCTCGGTGCCGACGTCGCGGGCACGGTCGAGGCGGTCGGGAAGAGTGTGGTCCGACTGCGGCCCGGGGATGCCGTCTTCGGGGACCTGTCCGGCTGTGGATGGGGTGGGTTCGCGGAGTACGTCTGCGCGGACGAGGATGCGCTGGCCCGCAAGCCGGACGGGGTCTCCTACGAGGCGGCGGCCGCGGTCCCGCAGGCGGGAGTGCTGGCGCTGCAGGCGCTGCGCGACGTCGCTCGGTTGCGCCCGGGGGAGCATGTGCTGGTCAACGGTGCCGGCGGTGGGGCCGGAACTTTCGCCGTGGCGCTGGCGAACCTGCTGGGTGCCTCGGTGACGGGGGTGGACAGCGGCGAGAAGCAGGACCTGATGCGTTCGCTCGGGGTCGAGCGGGCCATGGACTACGCGCAGGAGGACTACACCCGTACCGGGGAGCGCTACGACGTGATTGTCGACATGCAGGCGTTTCGCAGGCCCTGGGACTACGCACGCGCGCTCCGTCCCGCCGGGCGGTTCGTGGCGGTGGGTGGCTCGGGGGCGACCCTGCTCGCCGTGGTCGCAGCCGCCCCGGTGGTCAGGCTGACCCAGGGCAAGCGACTGGCGCTGCTGCTGCACCGGCCCAAGCGCGCCGATCTCGAGTACCTCGGGGCGCTGCTGGAGGCCGGGGTCCTGTCCCCGGCCATCGACAGGCGCTTCGCGCTGGCGGACACGCCTCGGGCGGTCAGGTACTTCAGCGAAGGACACGCCAAGGGGAAGGTCGTCATCACCGTCTGAGTCGTGGCCCAGTCGTCCAGTGCCTGAGCAGTTCCGGGCAGTGCTGACAGTGCCTGAGCAGTGCCGCACAGTGCGGGGCGTGAGGGGTGACGACCGGTCCCGACCCCTTGAGTGGATACCCCGGGGGGTATACGCTACAGTCATCCCTGAGGCGCTCACTGCAGCGCCCGCATCAGGTGGAGACGGCGGTCTGGAGGCCCCAGCACAATGGATATGCAGTCGGTTCCCGAGGTCGATGCCCACGAGCTGGCGCGTGCGATCGAGGACGGTGCGTACGTGCTCGACGTGCGGGAGACCTACGAGTTCGCTCAGGGGTACGTCCCGAGCGCGGTCAACATCCCCATGGCGCTCGTGCCCGTGCGCAGCCACGAGATCCCCAGCGACGGCCGCGTGTACGTGATCTGTGCCAGCGGAAACCGGTCCTGGCACGCCTCGGCCTACCTGCGGCAGTTCGGCGTCGACGCGGTGTCGGTGGCGGGCGGCACGTACGGCTGGCTGGCCACCGGACGCGAGACGGTCGGAGGGCACGAGGCGGCGCGGACGGTGGCGCGATGAGCGAGCTGACGATTGTCCCGTTGGACACCGAGGCGCTCGGTGACCGCTCCTACGTGATCAGCGACGGCAGGGTCGCCGTGGTCGTGGACCCGCAGCGAGACATCGACCGCGTGATCGGGATCGTGACCGACCTCGGTGTCGTCGTCGCAGCGGTGCTGGAGACCCACATCCACAACGACTACGTCACCGGGGGACTGGAGCTGTCCCGCGTCACCGGTGCCGTGTATGTCGTCAGCGCCGCGGAGAGCGTGGCGTACGAGCGGCACCCGGTCACCGACGGCGAGGTCATGACCTTCGGCGACATCCAGGTCACCGCCGTACACACGCCCGGACACACGCCGCACCACATGTCGTACGTCGTCAGTCACGAGGGTCGGGTCCGCGCGGTGTTCAGCGGCGGGTCGATGCTGTACGGCGCGACCGGTCGCCCGGACCTGCTCGGTCCCGCACTGACCGTGGGCCTCGCCCACGACCAGTGGCACTCGGTGCGACGGCTGGCAGCGGTGCTGCCGGACGAGGCCGAGGTGATGCCGACGCACGGGTTCGGCTCGTTCTGCTCGACCAACCAGCAGGAGTGCAGCACAGCCGGAATGGCGGCGACCGTGGGAGAGCAGCGACTGGTCAACCCGGCGCTGACCCGCGACGAGGAAACCTTCGTCTCGGAGATGCTGGCGGGTCTCGACGCCTTCCCCGCCTACTACGCCCACATGGGTCCGACCAACGCTGCCGGACCGACGCGGGTGGACCTCAGCCCTGCCGAACGGGCGGACGCCGCCGAGATCCGCCGGCGCATCGACGCCGGGGAGTGGGTCATCGACCTGCGCTCCCGCTCCGCCTTCGCGCGCGGCCACGTCGCGGGCAGCCTCGGGTTCGACCTCAGCGGCCCGATGGTGACCTACCTGGGCTGGCTGCTGCCGCACGGCACGCCCGTGACTCTGCTGGGGGAGAGCCCCGAGCAGGTGGCGCAGGCCCAGCGGGAGCTGGTACGAATCGGCATCGACCGCCCCGCGGCCGCGGCCACAGGATCTGTCGAGCAGTGGTCGGGTGGTGACCCACTGGCCTCCCTGCAGGTGGCTCGCTGGTCTGACGTGGCGCGACTGGGTCTGCTGGACGCCGACGGGCCGGTCAGCGACGGCCGGGTCGTCCTGCTCGACGTACGCCAGCACCGGGAGCGGGCCCGCTCCGCGGTGGTCGGCTCGATGCACATCCCGGTCCACGAGCTGCCGAGCCGGCTCGACGAGGTGCCCGAGGGGGACGTCTGGGTGCACTGTGCCAGTGGCTACCGGGCGTCGGTGGTGGCGGGGCTTCTCAGCCGCAGCGGGCGGCGTGTCACGGTGGTCGACGACAGCTTCGACCGTGCCGCCGGATGCGGTCTGCCCGTGCAGCCCTGCGAGGAGTGCCTACCGGACCTGGTCCTGTCAGGGGCCTGACCGGTGCTGGTGCCGCTGGCGGTGGGCGGAGCGCTGCTGGGCGGCGCCGCCGTGGGGCTTCTGCTCGGGCTGCTGGGCGGCGGCGGATCGGTCCTGACGGTTCCGATCCTGGTGTACGGGTTCGACGTTCCGGCGTACGCGGCGACGAGCGTGTCGCTGGTGGTCGTGGGCGTGGCCGCGCTTGTCGGAGCGGTCGCCCACGACCGGGCCGGACGCATCCGCAGGTGGGACGCGGCCCTGTTCGTGGTTCTCGGTGCCCCCGGTGCCTGGCTGGGCGTCCAGCTTGCGGGAAGCGTGCCCGAGCGGGTGCTGCTCGGCGCCTTCGCGGTCCTCATGGCCGTCTCCGCGGCCGGGATGTGGGCGCGGGCGCGCCGGTCCAGCCCCCCGCCCGGTGACCCCGACCGGGCCGACCGGGCCGAGCGACCGGGCCGACATGGCCGACCTAGCCGGCCCCGCCGCCGCGGTGGCCACCGCGCTGTCGTGCCCGCTGTGGTCCCGATGCTGGCAGCTGAAGCTGGCGCGCACGGTCGCGGCGGCTCTCGCGGTGGGGCTGCTCACCGGGTTCCTCGGAGTCGGCGGCGGCTTTCTCGTCGTGCCCGCCCTGGTGACCGCGGTCGGCGTTCCCATGAGGTCGGCGGTCGGCACGAGCCTGGCAGTGATCAGCGGGAATGCCGCGCTCGCGCTGGGACTGCGGGCGATGGGCCCCGGGCTGCTGCTCGACGCCGAGGACGTGGGTGCCCTCGTCGCGGTGGTCGTGCCGTTCGTGCTGGCCGCTGTGGTGGGGACCCTGATCGGGTCGCGCCTGTCCGCCCGGGTACCGGCGCAGCGACTGACACAGGCGTTCTCGGTTCTCTTCCTCGGGACCGCCGCCTACGTCCTCCTGTCCGCCTAGCCTCGCCACGCACGCACGTCACGTGAGACTCGGATCCAACGGGACCGAGCGGGGCGGGTACGTCCCTGTACACCACCAAGTCCAAGTTCCAGTTCTTCGTCCGCACCTGGAATCGCGACGGCCGTTCGGACGCCGTCGGCGCTGACAACGGCTCAGCGAAGATCGACTCCTACCTGCTGGCCAGTGACGCGTCGCTGGTCCGGCGCGTCAAGGAGCGGCTGCTGTCTGCGCCGGACACCTTCACGTTCCTGCACCTGGGTGGGCCTGATGCTGCCGGACACAAGTACGGCTTCGGCTCGGCACGGTACCGACAGGCGGTCCAGGCGACCGACAGGCAGGTTGGGATCCTGCTCCGGACGATTGCCGGGAGCTCTCGGCTGCGCACGACCACCACCGTCATACTCACCTCCGATCATGGCGGCGTCGGACGCGGCCACGGCACGGCTGCTCGTCGGGTCAACTTCACGGTCCCCGTCATGGTGTGGGGTGCTGGCGTGGCCAAGGGACGCAACCTCTACGCCCTCAACTCCGACGACCGTCAACGTCCCGGTTCGCGTCGCATGGCCTCGTACGCGGGCCGCCAGCCGATCCGCAACGCCGAGGTCGCCAACCTGGCGACCGACCTTCTCGGTTGGCCGAGAGTGCCGGGCAGCCAGCTCAACGCCAATCAGTCTCTCGACGTCTCGTGACACAGCACGACCCTGCAGCTGCTCTGCCGGCCTGTCGCCTACGTACTACTCAGGCCTCGAAACCCTTGGCGCAGCCGAACCGCCGGAATGGCCTGAGCGCGTGAACAGGCTGACAGCCCCACGGGGCTCGGCCCTCCCCCGCAGACTGCTCATCTCCCTCATCGCCGTGGGCGTCCTTCTCGCCGCGCTGTCCACCGTCGTGGCTGACCGGCCGTCGACTGCTGCTTCCGAGGTGCGACTCGCGTTCGCGGGGGACTTCGACGACACGTCCCAGACGACGTCGGTTCTCGACGCCATCAAGGGCGCCCAGCCGGATGCCGCATTCGCGCTCGGCGACCTCAGCTATAGCGACACCCAGAGCGAGTACGCCTGGTGCAGCTACGTCAAGGGCCGCCTGGGCTCGGCCTTCCCGTTCCAGCTCGTCGCGGGGAACCACGAGGACGAGAGCACCTCGAACGGCACGGGTGGCTATATCAACAACTTCTCCGCGTGCCTGCCCAACCAGATCCCCGGGGCCGTCGGCGTCTACGGCCGCGAGTACTACGTGGACATGCCCTCCAGCGCTCCGCTGGTGCGCGTGGTGAACATCTCGCCGTCGATCGTGTTCGAGGACGGCACCTGGAACTACGCCTCGGGTGACGCGCACTACACCTGGACGGCAGCGGCGATCGACGGGGCGCGGTCCGCCGGCATTCCGTGGGTGGTCGTGAACCTGCACTACAACTGCCTGTCCCCAGGGGGCTACTCCTGCGGGGTGAACAGCGATCTCGTCGCGCTGCTGCACCAGCGCAAGGTGGATCTGGTCTTCAACGGCCACGACCACTTCTACGCCCGCACCCACCAGCTCGCGCTGGGCTCCGGATGCCCGGCGATCGCGACAGGCGGGTTCGACGCCGACTGCGTGGCAGACAACGACGGTGACTTCGTGGCCGGGAACGGCACGGTGACCAGCGTCGTCGGCACCGCAGGGGTCGCCCTGCGCGACGTCAACGCCGGCGACCCCGAGGTTGGGTACTTCGCGTCCTTCTCGGGGGCGAACCGCAGTCCCAGCCACGGCTTCACCGACGTGCGCATCACCGATACGGAGATCTCGGCCCAGTTCACCGCGGCCACCGGCTCGCACTCCGACTCCTTCCGCATCACCAAGGGCTCCGGAGTTCCTCCCGCGCCGGTCGCGAACGACGACACGGCAAGCACCACCGTGGGTACGGCGGTAACGGTCAGCGCGCCCGGCGTTCTCGCCAACGACTCCGGCACCGGCATCTCCGTCACCGGCAACACGACGCCGTCACACGGCACTGCGACCGTCAGCTCCAACGGCTCCTACACCTACGCACCGGCTGGTGGCTTCGAGGGAACCGACGCCTTCGACTACACGATCACCGACAGTCTCAGCAGGACCAGCACCGCAACTGTCGCGGTCACGGTGAGCTAGTCAGCCCCGTGGCGCAGGACACCGGCACATGTGCCCCGTCGGTGGTTTCCGGTCACTCCTACCGCGCCTCGGTCTGGTACCGATCGACGGCCCCGTCGCGGATCATCGCCTACTACCGTGACTCCGGCGGGACGTGGCGGGTGTGGTTCGGTGGTCCCTGGCTGCCGGCGAGTGCCGGATGGGTACAGACGTCGCTCGACTCACCTGCGGTACCGGCCGGTGCCACGCACCTGTCGTACGGGCTGGCACTGTCCTCGGTCGGGACGCTGGTCACCGACGACTACGCGCTGACCGACCTTGGCCCATAGCCTTCCTGTAGCGGCCACCCCCGCGCCCTGCCCCGGGCGGGGCGCGGCGGCCTACCCGGCCAGGACGTCGAAGACGTCGTAGACCATGAACGCGGGCCAGACGAGACCCTGGAGCACGGCCAGGACGTACTCCCAGAAGCTGTCGGCCTGCTGCCAGAAGAACACCCAGGCGCCGAAGATGCCCAGCGCGTAGATCGCGCCCCCGCCAGCGGCGGCTCCGGAGCTGCTTTCGCTCATCATGACCTGCCTTCTCGTCGTCTCCGCACCCTACGACGTCGCCGCGCGCTCCTCCGCGACGGGCTCCGAGGTGAGCTCGGAGAGGAACTGGCTGGCATACAGCTCGGCGTACACCCCGCCTCGTTCCAGCAGCTCCGCGTGACTGCCCTGCTCCACGATCGAGCCGTTGTCCATGACCAGGATCGTGTCGGCGTCACGGATCGTGGACAGCCGGTGGGCGATGACGAAGCTGGTCCGGCCCCGCCGCAGCTCGGCCATGGCCCGCTGGATCAGCACCTCGGTGCGGGTGTCCACCGAGCTCGTCGCCTCGTCGAGGATGAGGACAGGCCGGTCGGCGAGGAACGCCCGCGCGATCGTCATGAGCTGCTTCTCGCCTGCGGAGAGGTTGGAGGCGTCCTCGTCGAGCACGGTGTCGTACCCGTCGGGCAGCGTGCGCACGAAGTGGTCCACGTACGCCGCCCGGGCAGCCGCACAGATCGCCTGCTCGTCGGGGCCAGCTGCGTCCTTGCCCAGCGTCCCCAGCGTCTGCGCCGTAGGCGATGTTGTCCCGGATCGTCCCCCCGAACAGCCAGGTGTCCTGGAGCACCATCGCGAAGGACCGTCGTACGTCGTCGCGGGTCATCGTGGCGGTGTCCACGCCGTCGAGCGTGATGCGCCCGGCATCGATGTCGTAGAACCGCATCAGCAGGTTCACCAGCGTCGTCTTTCCCGCGCCGGTCGGGCCCACGATGGCGATCGTCTCGCCCGGCTCCACCACCAGGTCGAGGTCGTCGATCAGCGGGCGGTCGGGCCGGTAGCGGAAGGAGACTCCCTCCAAGGTCACGCGACCGCGGACGGGGCCGACCCGGGCGGGCGCGATGGGGTCGGGCTTCTCGGGGGTGGCGTCCAGGACCGCGAAGACCCGCTCCGTGCTGGCCACGCCGGACTGCATGAGGTTGACCACGCTCGCGATCTGCGTGATCGGCATCGTGAACTGGCGCGAGTACTGGATGAAGGCCTGCACGTCGCCGATCGGCATCGTGCCGTTGGCCACCCGAACTCCCCCGACGACGCAGATGAGGACGTAGTTGAGGTTCCCCACGAAGTGCATCGCGGGCTGGATGATGCCCGAGATGAACTGGGCGCGGAAGCTGGACTGGAAGACCTGCTCGTTGACCTCGTCGAAGTCGGCGACGACGCGGTCCTGCATGCCGAAGACCTTCACGAGGTCGTGGCCGGTGTAGGTCTCTTCGACGTGGCTGTTGAGCAGGCCGGTGGTACGCCACTGCGTGACGAAGTGTGGCTGCGACCGCCGCGCGATGGCCATGGTGACCACGAACGACAGCGGCACGGTGAGCAGCGAGATCACCGCCAGCAGGGGCGAGATCCAGAACATCATGACCAGGACGCCGACGACGGTCAGCACGGAGTTGACCAGCTGGGCGGCGATCTGCTGCATGGTCGTGGAGATGTTGTCCAGGTCGTTGGTCACCCGGCTGAGCAGATCCCCCCGCTCGCTGGAGTCGAAGTAGCGCAGCGGCAGACGGCCCAGCGTGGTCTCCACATCCTCCCGCAGCGCGTACATGGCCCGCTGCACGATGCCCGCCACCAGGTAGGCCTGCGCCCACGCGAACAGCGAGCTGAACAGGTAGACCATGGCGACCAGCGCCGCCTGCTGGGCCAGCGCGGCAACATCCACCCCGCTGCCCCCGACGACGCCGTCGTAGATGAGTGTCGTCGCGTCACCGAGCAGCTTGGGGCCGAGCACCGCGAGGGCGACGCTGACCGAGGCCAGCGCGAGCACGCTGAGCAGCCAGGGCCGCTCCGGCTCGAGCCGCCGGCCGAGCCGGCGGACCGTGGGCCCGAAGCTCTGCGGCTTCTCCACGGGCATTGCCAGTCCCGACATCGGCCCACCGCCCAGGGGACCGCGGACCGGGGGCCGCGGGCGGGAGTCGCTCACGTCGCCTCCTCCGCGGTCAGCTGGGACAGGACGATCTCCCGATAGGTCTCGCAGGTGTCCATCAGCTCGTGGTGCCTGCCGGAACCGACCAGCCGTCCGCCGTCGAGCACCACGATGCGGTCGGCATGCATGATCGTGGCCACCCGCTGGGCGACCACGATGACGGTCGCCCGTGAGGTTCGCTGTCGCAGGGCGGCGCGCAGCCGAGCATCGGTGGCGTAGTCGAGCGCGGAGAAGCTGTCGTCGAAGACGTACACGTCCGGGTTGCGCACGATCGCGCGGGCGATCGCCAGCCGCTGCCGCTGACCGCCGGAGAAGTTGACTCCGCCCTGGTCGACGGGCTCGTTGAGGCCCTCCGGGCAGGGCCCGTACGAAGTCCGCTGCCTGGGCGACCTCCAGAGCCGCCCACAGATCCTCGTCGGAGGCGTCCGACCGCCCCACCCGCAGGTTGCTCGCGACCGTACCGCCGAACAGAAAGGCCCGCTGCGGGACCAGACCGATGCGCGACCACAGGTCGAGCCGGGACATCTCCCGTACGTCGACGCCGTCCACCAGCACGGATCCGCCGGTCACGTCGTACAGCCGGGGGATGAGGTTCACCAGTGTCGACTTGCCTGAGCCGGTGGACCCCACGACGGCGGTCGTCTGGCCGGGCTCGGCGGTGAGTGTCACGTCCACCAGCACGGACGCCTCCGCGCCCGGGTAGCGGAACTCCGCACCGCGCAGCTCCACCCGACCGGCGGGCAGGTGCCTACCGGGGGAGCGGGGCACCGCCGGGTCGGAGAGCTCCGGGGTGACGTCCAGCACGGCCCGTACCCGCTCGGCGGAGGCGGCCGCCCGCGGGACCATCACGAACATCATCGTCGCCATCATCACGGCGAACAGGATCTGGGTCATGTACGTCAGGAACGCGGTCAGGTTGCCGATGGGCATCTCACCGCTGTCCACCCGGAGCCCGCCGAACCAGATGATGGCCACGCTGGAAAGGTTCATGATCAGCATCAGCGCGGGCATCATCAGGGCGAACAGCCGGTTGACGGTCAGCGCGGTCGCGGTGAGGTCGGCGTTGGCGGCGGCGAACCTCCGCTGCTCGGAGGAGGTGCGGACGAAGGCCCGGATCACCCGGATGCCGGTCAGCTGCTCCCGCATCACCCGGTTCACGGTGTCGATCTTGGACTGCATGGAGCGGAACTGCGGGATCGCACGGGAGACGATGGCACCGATCACGATCGCCATCACCGGGATCACGATGACGAGCAGCCAGGCCAGCGTCGCATCCATCCGAACGGCCATGACGATGCCGCCGATAGCCATGATGGGCGCGGCGACCATCACGGTCAGCGCCATCATCAGGAACATCTGGATCTGCTGGACGTCGTTGGTGTTGCGAGTGATCAGGGAGTGGGTGCCGAAGGCGTTGACCTCGCGGTGGGAGAAGCCCTGCACGGTACGGAACAGCGAGCCGCGCACGTCGCGGCCGAACGCCATCGCGGTGCGGGCGCTGAAGTAGACGGCAACGATCGAGGCGACGCCGACAGCGAGGGTGACGCCGAGCATCACGGAGCCGCGCTGCAGGATGTAGCCGGTGTCGCCGGTGACCACTCCGTTGTTGATGATCTGGGCGAAGAGGTCAGGCAGGTAGAGGTTGCCGAAGGCCTGCACGACCAGCAGTGCGATGACTGCCGCCAACGGCCCCTTGTACGGGGCCAGGAACGAGCGCAGGAGGACGGTCATCGGCTGTGAACGTACGCGCTGTCGGGGCAGTCCGCTCAGCGGCGCTCGCGGGGCTCAGTCGTCGCGGTCGGCTCGGCCATGAGCCTCGTCATCGTCCTCCCGCTCCTCGTCGGACCACCGGGATGCCCGCCACGGCCACTTCTTGCCCTTGGTCTCCTTGGTCAGCAGGAAGCGCTTCGTGTCGTCCTTCGTGGGCGAGCTCGTCCTGTTGGTCGGCGTGGCAGTCGTCGAGGCCGACTTCTCGGTGGGGGAGGCAGCTCCACTCGACGTCGGTCCGGGAGTCCGAGCCGGAGTCGGAGCCGAGGTATGTGCGGTGGGCTTCGGCGTCGGTGCGGGGGTACGCGTGGTGGGAACGACCGGTGTCGGGTTCGCGGACGCCGGGGTACGGCTCGGAGCGGGTGCCGGATCGTCCTGCGGGATGGACCGGATCGCGGACGGCTCAGGAATCGGGGCGGGCCGAGTCGCGGCCGTCGGGAACGGCTCGGGGATGGGGGCACCACCCGGGAAGGGGTTGGCCGCGGGTGCGGACCGGTCGACCCGCTCTCGTACCCCTACGGCTGCGGGGGCGCCGGCGTCCGCGGTAGGGGACGACCCGCTGGCGCCGCTGTCCGTCGTTGCCCTGGCAGTGATCGACTGGCTGGGTTCCCGCGTCGCTGCCTGAGACGTGCTCGCCGCACTTTGCCTGTGCCGTGCCCTGCTGCCCTGGTTGTCCGGCTTGTCCGGCCGTGACCGTGGCGCAACCGTCGGCGGGCATGCTGCTCTCGTCGAGGCGCCGGTAGAGCGCCTCCTTCTCGTGGGCACCGAAGCCGTCCCGGCTGTCGTAGCGGGCCACGGCGTATCCGTCGTTGATCATTGCCGCGCCCACGTCAGCCGCGCCGTCGCCGTCGTCGCCGTCGAGCACAAAGCGCAGGAAGCGACCCGAGTGGTCCGGGCTGTCGACCTTGCCGACGCTCGCGCTGAGCTGGACCACCTCGCCGGGCGCCAGAATCGCTGCCAGGTGCTCCGACGCGGCGCCGTAGCCACAGGTGCCACGGTCTGCGGCGTCGATGCCGATCAGGCGGACCCGGAACTGCTCCCCGTCCTCGTTCTGAACGTACAAGGACTCGCCGTCGATGACGCGGACGACCCGGTAGTCCCCGTTGGCGTCGACGGACTGCTGACCAGGCACCACTCCCAGTCCCACCAGCGCCGCGGCTGACACGGCGACCGTGCCGATCACCACGGACGACGCGACCATGCTCGGATGCTGCATCAGGGCCCCCCTACCTCCTACACACCGACGGGCGGCATGCCGACCCAGACAAGAACCGCCCCACGGTGACTAGGTGCGGGTACTCGCCAGGGACTGTGTAACCCCCACGCTCACCCTAGGAACCGGGGGGGCCGGACGCCACTATCCGGAGGGTCGCCTCCGGTGCTGTCGCAGAACTCGCTCGCCGCTACGGTGACTGCATCCTTTCTAGCCCTCCGACCCCTGGGATCGCGACCGTGGACCAGATTCTCCGGACACCGGACTTCGAGCGGACGCTCGCGGCCATCGCGCAGGACTCCGGCACGCCCGTCAAGCAGCTGCAGTCGGAGGCACAGGCCGACCTCGAAGAGATGGCGGTACGGCCGGGCAAGTACACCGTGGCGGTGTGGGACCGGTTCTGCCGCTGGCTGTCCCGCGCCTACCAGGTGGACTACAACCCGGAGGACGTCGAGGGGCTCAAGCGTCTGAACCAGAGCTCGGCCCTGGTCTTCCTCCCCAACCATCGCTCCTACCTCGACCCGCTCGTGCTCCGCGCCGCGCTGGAGTCATTCGGCTTTCCCCCGAACAATGTGCTGGGGGGCGCGAACCTGAAGGTCTGGCCGATGTCGGAGCTCGGCAAGCGAAACGGCATCGTCTTCATCCGGCGGGAGTTCCGCGACGACAAGGTGTATCGCGCCGTTCTGAAGGCCTACCTCGCCTACCTCATCGCCAAGCGGGAGAACCTCGAGTGGTACATCGAGGGCGGGCGCACCCGGACGGGCAAGCTGCGCCAGCCCCGCTACGGCGTCCTCAGCTATGTCATCGACGCCTATGCGGCCCACCCCGAGAACGATGTGACGATCATTCCCACCTCGATCATCTACGACCAGCAACACGAGGTGGAGGCCATCTCCGCTGAGGAGATGGGCGGCACCAAGGCGCCGGAGAGCCTGAGCTGGCTCTACCGCTTCGCGATGTCACAGTCGCGACGACTCGGCCAGGCCCACATCCGGTTCGGGGAGCCACTGACGCTCAGCGATGCGGTGTCGCTGACGGTGGACGAGGAGGGCAACCCGCGGCCGCGGCTGGCAGTGCCGAAGGTCGCCTTCGAGGTGTGCAACCGCATCAACGCGGCCACCCCCGTGACCGCGGCTTCGCTGGTCACCTATGCCCTGCTGGACAACGGCGACCGCGCGGTCACCGGCCCGGAGGGGCTGACGGTGCTCGAGCCGCTGTATGACTACATCCGCCAGCGCGGGCTGCCCACGACGGGTGAGCTGACGGTCGGACAGGGCGGGCTGCGCGCGACACTCGAGCAGCTCGTCGCCGAGAACGTCGTGACCCGCTACGACGGCGGTACGGAGACTGTGTACTACGTCGAGCTGGCGCATCAGCACGAGGCAGCGTTCTACCGCAACACGATCATCCACTTCTTCGTCGCGCGGGCCATCACCGAGCTGGCACTTCTCCAGGCGGCCGAGGACGGTGCCGCCGATATCCCGGCGGCCACCTGGAAGAACGCGCGGCGCCTGAAGGACATCCTCAAGAACGAGTTCTCCTTCCCCACCACCCGCAAGTTCGCCGAGGACGTCGCTGCGGAGTCGACCATGGTCCACCCCGGCTGGGAGGAAGGGTCCTACACGCCCGAGTCGGTGCTCGGCGTTCTGGCCACTCTCCCGCTTCTGCTCGCGCACCGAGTGATCGGACCGTTCCTGGAGGCCTACAGCATCCTGGCGGAAGAGCTCGCATCGCTGGATCCGGCGGAGCCGGTCGACGAGGATGCCCTGGTCGCGCGGTGCCTGGGCATCGCCCAGCAGCGCTGGCTGCAGAAGCAGCTGCGTACCGCGGAGTCCATCTCACGGGACTACTTCCGCAACGCGCTGGAGCTCGCACGCAGCGAGGGACTGCTGGAACCGGACTCGCCCGACGCAGCCGACTCAGCGGAGGCAGTCGACGCAGCGGAAACTGCCCCCACCGCCCCGCTGGCGGCGCGGCGCCAGGCGTTCGCCACCGAGCTGCGCGAGGACGTCCGGCGGGTGGACAACCTGCGCCGGATCGCGCAGTCCGCGGGCCAGCCCGGGCTCGCCGAGCGTGCCCCCGCGTCATCCCCCTTCACGGCGGCCCCCACGGGCGGAGAGGCAGCGACACATGGCTGACATCGAATGGCTTCTGGAGGAGATCGACCGCTCGCCCGAAGGCCCGCAGATCGGGGCGTTCTTCGACTTCGACGGAACGCTGATCGCCGGGTACTCAGCCGCTGCTTTCTTCACCTACCGGCTGCGCCGCGGTGACATCTCGGTGGGCGAGGTGGTCCGGACCGTGGCCGAGGGGCTGTCCGTCGAGCACCGCGGCGGGGACGTCGCGGATCTGATGAACCTCGGCGTCAAGGGTCAGGCCGGCAAGGTTGCCGAGGAGCTGGACACCTGGGCCCGCAACGTGTTCTCCACGAAGATCGCGGGGATGATCTTTCCCGAGTCACGGACTCTGATCGACGCCCACGTCCGCAAGGGCCACTCCGTGGTGATCGCCTCGTCGGCGACTCGGCCCCAGATTCAGGCGACCGCTGATGATCTTGGTGTCAGCGACATCATCTGCACCGAGATGGAGGTCAGCGACGACGGCCTCGTAACCGGCCGGCTAGCCAGCGACATCCGCTGGGGGGAGGGGAAGGCGGCGGGGGTACGGGAGTATGCCCAGGAGCACGACATCGACCTCGCCGCGTCCTTCGGCTACTCCAACGGCGAGGAGGACGTGCCCTTCCTCGAGGTCGTGGGGCGCCCCTGCGCGCTGAACCCCGATGACGAGCTGGAGGCGATCGCCCGCAAGCGCGACTGGCCGATCGGCAGGCTGAAGAAGCCGTCAGCCACAACTCCTGTGGACGTCGTCCGCAGCGCAGCAGCCATGGGAGTCTTCGCGGGGAGCGTGGCGACCGCGGTGAGCCTGGCGCTGGTCAACCGCAGCCGGTCGGTGGGCGCCAACGTCGCGGCCAGCGTGGGCTCCGACCTGGGTCTGGCCGCGGCCGGCGTACGGCTCAAGGTCGTGGGGGAGGACAACGTCTGGGAGCAGCGGCCTGCGGTGTTCCTCTTCAACCACCAGAGTCAGCTGGATGTCTTCGTGCTCGGCGCCCTGCTGCGCAAGGACTTCACCGGTGTGGCGAAGAAGTCCCTGGAGTACGACCCGTTCTTCGGGCCGATCGGGTACCTCGCCGATGTGGCCTACATCGACCGCAGCAACAGCGCCAAGGCCCGCCAGGGGCTCGAGCCCGCGGTCGAGGCGCTCCGGAGCGGGCGGTCGATCGCCATCTCGCCCGAGGGGACGCGCTCTCCGACCTCGCGCATCCTGCCGTTCAAGAAGGGGCCGTTCCACATCGCCATGCAGGCCGGCGTGCCGATCGTCCCGATCGTGATGCGCAACTGCGGGGAGATCATGGCACCCCACTCGTTCGTCATCCACCCCGGAACCGTGGACGTCGCGGTGCTGCCGCCGGTGTCCACCAGCGGGTGGGACAAGGAGAACCTGGACGCGAGGGTCGTCGAGGTGCGGCAGATGTACCTGGACACCATGGCTGACTGGCCGACGACCGGCTGACCCGGCGGACAACCGGCCAACTCCCGGTTGTCCGGGCCTGGGCCGTACGGGGTTCCGGTCAACGGGGCAGCGGTGCCGGCACCTGTCTCCGACCCGGCTCTTTGCCGGCGCTAGGCTTCTCAGTCTGAGACGGGCTCACGTGAGCCCGAATGACGGCGGGGATTCCCGCGCCGGATTCTGAAGGGTGTTGACATGGCAAAGGGCAAGAAGAAGGGCGCGAAGAAGAGCAAGAAGGAGGCGGCTGCCCAGGAGCCTGACGCGACGCCGCGGATGAAGGAGGCGGAGTACCAGAAGCACCTCAAGAAGCTGCACGGTGAGCTCGTGGCGCTGCAGGATTGGACAGTCCATACCGGTGCCAAGGTCTGCATCGTCTTCGAGGGACGTGACACGGCCGGCAAGGGCGGCGTGATCAAGGCGATCACCGAGCGGGTCAGCCCGAGGGTCTTCCGCGTGGTCGCACTGCCGGCGCCCACCGAGCGCGAGAAGTCCCAGATGTACGTGCAGCGCTACCTGCCCCACCTGCCGTCCGCCGGCGAGGTCGTCATCTGGGACCGCAGCTGGTACAACCGCGCCGGTGTGGAACGGGTCATGGGCTTCGCCAGCCAGGACGAGGTCGATCAGTTCCTCGGGCTCGTGCCGCTCTTCGAGCAGCTCATGGTGAACTCCGGAATCCACCTGCTCAAGTACTGGCTCGAGGTGAGCGAGGAGGAGCAGACTCGGCGCCTGAAGGGACGCATCGACGACCCGCGCAAGATCTGGAAGCTCACGTCGATGGACCTGAAGTCCTACAGTCGCTGGTACGAGTACTCGCGGGCGCGCGACGCCATGTTCGAGGCCAGCGACAGCGAGTGGGCGCCGTGGCACGTGGCAGTCACCAACGACAAGAAGCGTGGCCGACTCAACATCATCAACCACATCCTGAGCGAGATTCCGTACGAGGCGCCAAAGCGGGAGAAGATCGTACTGCCGGAGCGGCAGCCGAAGGGCGACTACGAGGACCCCGGCTACCCGTACCGCTACATTCCTACGCCATTCTGAGGCGCAATACTGCGGCGCCATTCTTCCGGACCCCCGGACCCCCGGACCCCCGGACCCCCGTACCGCGAGATGGGGGTTCGGGTGCGTATTGGGGCTCATAACTCACCCGAACCCTCATCTCGCCGGCCAGCGGGCCGGAATCCCGCAATCCGCGGGCGGCCCGTGCGCGCAGGCCGCGGAGCTCCGTGGCAGGCCGGAGCATGCAGAGCCGCAGCGTGGAGACTTGGGCCATGCCCATCCTCAGCAAGGACACGACGCTGTGCATCTCGCTGTCCGGACGCCCGTCGAACATCGGCACCCGGTTCCACAACTACCTGTACGAGGAGCTCGGGCTGGACTTCGTGTACAAGGCGTTCACCACGGGCGACATCGAGGGGGCGATCCGGGGGGTACGGGCACTGGGCATCCGTGGCTGCTCGGTGTCGATGCCGTTCAAGGAGGCGGTGATCCCGCTCGTCGACGTGCTCGAGGACTCAGCGGCCGCGATCGGCGCGGTGAACACCATCGTGAACGATGACGGCCGGCTGACCGCCTCGAACACCGACTACCAGGCAGTTGCGACCCTCATTGCGAGCTGCGACCTCGACACGGCTCGACCGGTACTCGTGCGCGGGTCCGGCGGCATGGCGAAGGCTGTCGTTGCAGCGTTTCGCAACGCCGGCTTCGCCGATCTCACGGTCCTCGCGCGTAACGAGGCGGCAGGACGGGAGCTGGCCGGCACGTACGGATACACGTGGACGACCGAGGAACCGCCCCCCGGGGCCGCGGTTCTCGTGAACGCAACTCCGCTGGGCATGAGCGGACCCGATGCCGACGCACTGTCCTTCACTGGCGCACAGGTCCGCGCGGCGGATGTCGTGTTCGACGTGGTCGCGTTCCCAGCAGACACGCCTCTGATCCGCGCTGGCCGGTCCGCGGGGAAGCGGGTCATCTCCGGTGCGCAGGTGATCGCGCTGCAGGCTGCCGGGCAGTTCGAGAGGTACACGGGGGTCAGCCCGACGGCGGACCAGGTCACCCGGGCGTCCGCGTTCGCTCGGGCCGAATAGGTACGCAGCGCGAGTAGGTGCGCCAGCGTCGGGGCTTCCGAGTGGCGCGCTGGATGGTCCGGCCCAGTCGGCCGGCTGGCCCGGCTGGCCAGGATGCTGCGGCTGGCCCGGCTGGCCCGGCGGCTGGGGTGGAGACGCCGCTGCCAGCGCCGCCTCCACCCCGGCCGGACGTTCGATCTCAGGCGGTCGATGACTCCTGCGATGCCGTGTCGTCCGACGTCGCACCCGGACCGTGCCGCGGACCGGGGTCGCCCTTACCCATGCCGTCCTGCACCTCGATCACGCCGAGGTTCTCATCGAACTTGACTGTGACCTCGGTACCGTCGGAGGTGGTCATGTGGGCCTCGTAGACGGCGTCACCCGCATCCGTCTCGACCCGGTGCACGGTGCCGCCTGGGACCTCCGCAAGGGCTGCTGCCTCAAGCTGCGAGGCCAGGTCGCTGCTCACCGACGTCTCGTCGCTGCGCACCGGGTCGGGTCCGTGCATCTCCGGGGGTGCGCTGACCAAGGTGTCTGTCTCGGCGGCCGAGGGCGACTCGGTCGTGGTGGCGGCGGTAGCAGACAGCGTCCCGGCGAGCAGCGCCCCACCCAGGGCGCCCGCGCCGAGGAGGCCTGCGACGGCGGTGAACCGGCCGACGCGGCTGCTGCCCCTGCCGCTGCCCCTGCCGCTGCCGCTGCCGCTGCTAGTGGTGTCCATCGGGGGAGCTCCTTCCGATCTGTGGTCGCCCGCTGCGACCGACACCCCTACGGTCGCGGCGTCGGGTAAGGGAACGGTTAGGCCCACCTGTGACGCACCTGGGAAAATGCTGGGGACTCGAGGTCATGAGCGGTGCCGCGTGGAGCGTAGGTGTCCTGTCCGGCGCCGCCTGCTGGGACTACCGTGGTCAGGGCAGGGCGATGCCCGAGAGGTGACGCATGGCGAGTGTCGAGGACGGCCCCCACACCGACCCAGATCCGCAGGAAGCTGGCCCGGCGAACCCAGATCCGCAGGAAGCTGGCCAGGCGGAGGTCCATCCGCCCACAGCCCGCGATGATGCTGTCGCGGCCGGAGACCTTGCCGCTGACGCCCTTTCCGACACCACGAACGTGATCCACCGCATGCACAAGAGCATCTCCTCGCGCGTGTTCGACGCCATCGGCTCAGATGCCGAGCCCACGCGTGCCATCCACGACGCGATTGCCGACGGGGTGTACGAGGCGGTGAGCCGGACTCAGTCGATCGTGCCCCGGGTGGCGGCGGCGATGGCTGCGGAGGCGATCAACGAGGAGACTCCGTCGGTGACAACGACGCCCCAGGGGCAGGCTGTCGTGGCTGTTGCGAACGGTCTCGCGGGCGACTCCCTCGTGGGCCGTCATCCAGCGCTGACGCCGGAGATGACCGTACGGGCCGGAGGCCGGGTGGTCCCGCTCACGGACGCGGCCGTCGCGGAGGCATACGCGGGGGCATCGAGTCGGGTCGCAGTCTTCGTACACGGCTGGTCGGTGACCGAGAGCTGCTGGTCGTGGCGCCCGCGGGCCCAGGCGAACGAGCTGCCGGATCCGGACACGCTGCTCGACTACGGAGCGCGACTGCGCCGCGACCTCGGGTACACGCCGGTGTACGTGCGATACAACACCGGGCTCCACATCTCGGAGAACGGGCGACTGCTCACCGACCTGCTCGAGACCCTCGTGGGGCTGTGGCCGAGCGAGGTGGAGACCGTGGCGCTGGTGGGCTACTCCATGGGCGGGCTGGTGGCGCGAAGCGCCTGCCACTACGCGGCGGAGTCCGACCACAGCTGGCTGCAGAGGGTCGGTTCGGTCGTCTGTCTCGGCACGCCGCACCTGGGTGCGCCGCTGGAGAAGGGTGCCCACGTACTTGGGTGGGTGCTGGGGCAGTTCCCGGAGACCGAAGCCCTGGGGGGAGTGGTCAACAGCCGCAGCTCGGGTATCAAGGACCTCCGGTTCGGCGCGGTTACCAGCGATCACTGGTCGGTGCACGACGCGGAGGAGCTCCTGGTGGACCGCGTCGCCGGGTCGGGAGCCACCGGCACCCAGGAGGTCTACCTGCTCAGCGCGCGACTTGCCGCGGAGGACAGCCCGGCCGCCGCGGCGCTCGGAGACCTGCTGGTCCCGGTGTCGAGTGCGAGTGGGCAGGGGTCGCAGCGGAGCGTCCCGGTGGTGCCCGACGGCCTGGTCCGCATCTCGGGCGTCTCGCATCTGGGACTGCTGAACAACCCTGAGGTCTACGCCGCGCTGCGGACCTGGCTGACGCCGCCGCAGTGAGGGCGGACTACCACTGCCAGCCGAGCAGGTTCCAGTACCAGGCCCACCAGGCCCACCAGGCCCACAGGCCCACAGGCCCCCAGGCGAGCAGCGGCGCC
Source organism: uncultured Actinomycetota bacterium (assembly GCA_963752715.1). GTDB lineage: Bacteria > Actinomycetota > Actinomycetes > Mycobacteriales > CAVVZQ01 > CAVVZQ01. The sequence continues at coordinate 103,088 of CAVVZQ010000008.1, forward strand.
GCCAGCGCCAACAGCGAGTAGAAGAGTCGGCCACCGACGCTGAGCCAGCCCTGGGCCCACGCCACCGCGGCGGTGGGGACCATCGCCAGTCCGCCCAGCACCCCTGCTCCGACGCGGTATGGGGCTGGCCTCCCAACCAGGACTCTGGCTGCCTGCAGTGCCGACCTGTGACGGTGCCCGCTTGCTCACCGGCGCGCACTGGGCGACCGAGGGCGGAACGGTCGAGGCCGTCTCGGGACCTTCGGCCCTGTTCGCCTGTGTCCGGGGGCGGGACTCTCAGGGTGAGTAAGGGGAAGGGGTCGCCTATGGGTAGGCGAAATGGAGTGGAAGGGCTGTCGCGGGGTAGGTACGGGCGTGCGGAGTTCTCTCCAAGTCAGTGCGTCAAGCAGGAAGGTGAGTGTGATGGCAAAGTTGATACGCAGCATTGAGATCGACGCCCCTGTGGAGCAGGTGTTCGACTTCGCGTTGGATGTCGGGAAGCTATGGGGTTCGTGGCCCGAAGAGGCCGTGGTGGCAGAAGTCAAGCAGACGCCAGACGGTGTCGGTTCGACTGCCACTCTGTGGACCCACTTCCTGGCCATCCACATGGAAGGGACCGTCGAGTACACCGAGGTCGTCCCGAACGAGCGCATCGTGGCCCACGTGCACTTCGTCGCTGAGAAGCCGACGTGGGTGTTCACGTTCGAGCCGGTGGACGGCGGCACGAAGCTGACGGCTGAGGGCGAGTGGCACGTGAGCGTGCCAGCGGTTGGCAAGTCCCTCGAGGGGATGCTCGCCAAGGAGCACGAGACTCCTATCGAGCAGTTGCTCGCGAGGGTCAAGGCCCGCGTCGAAGGTGAGGCAGCTGCGGCCGCGTGAGCAGACCGAAGGAGGTGCTGATTCGCCTCGTGACATCCCCGTCGCCCGTCGACGGGGATGCTCCGGTCCAGGGGGATACCGACAAGGAAGACCTGTGGGAGCCGATGGCCTGCCCCGCGCATCGTCCCCTAGTGCTGCCGGGGTATCGACCCCTCATGAGAGTGGGCCGGCCACGAAGCCCTTGCGCTCGTACCCGAGGCGCGTCGCCGACCAGGCCACGCCCGACCGAGCCCGCTCGGGGGTCGCCCACAGCGGGCAGTTCCCGAGTGCTTCGCCGCCGAGCGGCAGTGCCGACACTCGCTCACGCTCGTGCTCCTGCAGCATCTCCCCCCAGAGCGGCTCGATGAGTTGGTAGGTGACCAGCCGCTCAAGGTCGTGGTAGGCGTCGAATCCGCGCGGTGTCAGCCGGTACGCGTCGTGCTCGCGGCGCACGAGGCCGCCTGCAACCAGCGGGGCAAGCACCGCTTCGGCCACGGCTGCGGGCCCGCGCCCGTACGACCGCTCCAGGCCCGGCACGTCAACGGCCCCTGCGTAGGCCTGCCAGAACCCGTCGTACGCCGCGCCGCCCCACCTGCCCAGGTGCATCCACCGGGCGACCGGTACTCGGCCCGCCTCGACCGAACGGCAGTAGGTCGCGACCCCGAAGTGGTTGACGAAGAAGTCGCGCCCCAGGTACGAGGAACTGCCCGCGCCCATGCCGAGGAAACGGCGCCGGGTGATCGAGGTGTACGACGGAGATCCGGACCGGTTGAACGTCCACACGGAGCGGCGCTCATACCCCATCCGCAGTGCCATATCGGTCACCGCGTCGAGCACCTCATGCTCGCGGCGGCGGGCGTGGGACGCCTTCCCGAACGGCGTGTACCCGAACCTCATGAGCGGGTACGTGGAGACCTGGTCCACGCCACTGGCGAAGCAGGTGCGGACATCCGCCAGAAATGCCTCGCGCCACCCGCCGCGAGACCCGCGTATGTCGTCGAGCGCGACGTCGATGATCAGATCCACGTCCACGCAGCCGAAGCGCTCCCGCGCGTTCCGGACCGCCGCGAGACTGGTGGCCGCGTCGTGCGGGCGCCCGAGCCGTCGCAGCACGGCGTCGTGGAACGACTGTGCGCCGACGCTGACGGCCGTGAATCCGATCTCAGCGAGGCGGTCCAGCCGGTTCGGGGTGCCGTGGGTGGGAAGGACCTCGATGGCACGTTCCCCAGCCACCGGTATCCGCCCGACGATGTCGGCAAGCGCGTCGGGGTACAGCGTGGGCGTTCCGCCGCCGACGTACAGGGAGGTGAATGGGCGTCGGGCCGGGCTGTGCAGCTTCCGGTTCCCGGCCGCGTACGCCTCGGCGTAGGCGTCGACCTCGGTGCGCAGCGATGCGAAGTAGCGACGGGCCAGGTCAGCCTCAGCCCGCACCTTGTTGTACGGGCAGAACGGGCAGATCCACTCGCAGAAGGGCACGTGCAGGTAGGCGCCCACGGGTTCGTCCGACGCCGCTACTACCCTTGCGGGGGTCAGGACCTCGTGCCCGTCGACCCTCATGTCTCCAGTGTTCTCCTTGTGACGCGTCAGAGGGGTGTGTTGGGGTGAGGTGGTGCGAGGCTCGGAGCCGAGGCAGAATCCGGCAGGTGGCCCTCACCGTTCAGGTCGACGTTTCACTGTCCGTAGAGGTTCTCAAGCCTGGCCAGCTGGCCCTGTGCGTGGGGGCGGCCGCGGCCTCACCAACCGAGGGGGAGGCGCTGCAGGTCCTGGGCCCCGACGGGGCTGAGGTTGAGGTTCGGGAGGTACGAGCCGACAGCGGCCGAGCACACCTCGTCGATGTGCCCAGCCCGCAGGTGCACGTGGCCTACCGGGCCAGGGTTGATCTCGGCACACGGGACGCCGAGCCCGTCAGCGAGATCGAGGCTCTGGTGTACCGGCGGCCGAGCCGGTACTGCCCGTCGGACCGGCTCGCCGGGCTCGCCGCCGCAGAGTTCGGCTCGCTGGACCCGCGGGAGGCAGCGCTGGCTGTCGAGCGTTGGCTGCACGAGAAGCTGTCGTACGTCCCTGGCTCCACCGATGCCGCCGACGACGCCCTGCATCCGCTGCTGACCCGTACCGGCGTCTGTCGGGACTACGCCCACCTCGGCGTTACGCTGTGCCGCGCGCTCGGCCTCCCGGCCCGGTACACGGCGGTCTATGCCCCCGGCCTGAGTCCGATGGACTTCCACGCGGTGTTCGAGGCTGCGATCGACGGGCGGTGGTTCGTGTTCGACGGCACCCGACTGGCTCCTCGCCGCAGCTTGGCACGGATCGCGAGCGGAAGGGACGCGGTGGACACGGCATTTCTCACCCCGCTCAGCGCGGTCGTGGGGTCTGTGCAGCACGACGTGACCGCCACTACCTACCCTGACCTCCCGGTGGACGACCGAAGCACGCTCGTGGCGCTGGCCTAGCCGGCAGCGATCGTAGCGCCGCTGGTATTGACTCTCACCGTGCCGTCCGAGCAGACACGATCGTGTCATGAGGGTGTCACCGCATCGGAGGATCCTGGTGACGACGAAGGTCGAGGACTTCGACCGCTGCGCCACATTGACCACCCGCGCACGATTCCGGTCGGGCTCCTCCCCGCGATCTTCTCGGTCCACACGGTGCCCGTCGCGATCGCCATGCTCGAGCCGCCCGGGTGGCGGCGCTCGTCGTCCTGAACCAGAACGGCCTGCCCTCGCTGTGGTGCTTCTGGGCAGCCTGCACCAGCATTTTCGTCGCGTGGTAGCGGCGCCGGCTGGGTGGCGACTACCGGGCCGGCATGCCTTGGCCCTGGCAAGCCTCCGTACCGATTTCGCCATCCCCTGCCCCGACATAGGGCAGGGGGGCGGAGGTCCGGCACGGGAGGGTGCGGCGTAGCCTCCCCCTCGGACACCCAGCCCGAGGGCCTGAAGACTAGGGGACGACGACGATGCACGACGAGAACATCAACCATGCTTTCCTGGACGGGATCCTTGCCGGAGAGGTGGATGTCTACTACCACTTCGGTGTCGCCAGCGACGACCCCGTTCTCGAGCAGTTCCGAGACGTCCGGGCTGTGATCCTGGCCGGCTCCGGCGAACGCATCAGCGAGTTCGCCCAGCGCTGGAGCGCGCTGCACGACAACGCCCCGATCGTTGGGCTGCCCAAGGAGGAGCGCTTCGTCACCCGGTACTGCGCCGGGGTGCTCTTCGCCTCTCATGGCATGGGGATGCCAAGTGCCTCCATCGCGGTCCAGGAACTGATGCGGATGGTCTACTTCCTGAAGCGAGGCGACCACGACGCGATGGCCGAGGTCTTCTGGGCCCGGGTCGGGACCAGCGGTGGTGTAGGTCTGCCCGGTGGGACTGTCGTCGTCACCACTGAGGGCCTTATGGCTGACCTGCGACCCTTCCGCCTGCTCAAGGGGGGGGAAGGGGAGTACTGGTTCGACGGCACGTTCCCAGCAGACGTGGCCCGGGCGATCGTCGACGCGAGCGCCGACAGCGGTATCCCGATCGAGCTGGGCCGCACCATCGCCGGAAACGAGTTCTTCCTCGAGCAGTTCCGCCTGGACGGGGCCATCTGCATGGAGACCCCCGAGTCCAAGATGGCGTGGCTCGAGTGGATCAACGCGGAGGGTGTGCGCAACATCGAGATGGAGGGGGCCATGCTCGCCGGCTACCTCAACCACTGGGGATTCCCGAAGTTCGCGATGATCTGCACGACCTTGTTGAACCGGCTGGACGGTGACCAGGTGACCGCCACCAAGGAGGAGCTGCACACCTTCAGCGAACGCTCCGGCGATGTGCTGTTCGCGTACCTCACGGCGACCCTCGGGTAGTACTGGGACGACTGGCGCCGGGCGGCCGATCCTCGCCACGCTCATGGGACCTTCGGCCCTGTTCACTCCTTCATGCGGGGCGGAGTGTCAGGGAGACGATGAACTGTGAGTGGAGAGGGGAACGGCAGCATGTCCACGACGACGCACACGCGCAGTGTTCACATCGACGCTCCGGTGGAGAAGGTCTTCGACTACGTCAAGGACCCGCACCACTTCTTCGCGGTCATGAGTGAGGCTCCCGGATCCCGCCTCACCGGGCACGTGAAGGGCGAGCTCACCGGTGTCGAGATGGCGCCCGACGGCGGAGTCGGGTCGACCTGGTCGTTCAAGGGAGCCTTGTTCATCTACCACTTCGATGCGGTCCTGACCCGAACGGAGTTCACCCCCAACGAGCGCATCGTGGATGACAACTCCGACGCCGGCGCGACCTGGACGTCGACCTTCGAGCCGGACGGGACGGGCACGAGCTTCACCCTGGCCTTCACCACCTCCTCCAAGCTGCCGCTGGTCGACAAGGCTGTCGACGCCCTCTCCTGGAAGGGCGACCACGACCTCGACGCCATGCTCGGCAGCTTCAAGAAGGCGATCGAAGCCTGATCGCGCCCTGTGCATATGGGGCGCATCGAGCCAGCAACAGTGGTCCGCCAGTCAGATAGGGGGGCCAGTCGGAACGGGGCCAGTCAGAGAACGGGGCCAGTCAAGAAGGGGATGGTCGCAATGACCAGTACGTCGCACGAACGCAGCATCCACATCGACGCGCCGGTGGAGAAGGTCTTCGACTACGTGAAGGACCCGAAAAACCAGTGGGATGCGTACGAGCAGCAGGGCAAGGTAACGCTCGCCGAGAAGGAGATCACCGCCGATGCGGGCGAGGGATCCACCTGGAGTTGGCACAGTCACATGCTGTTCATCCCCATTCACGGGACGATGACCCGCCAGGTCTACGTCCCCAACGAGCGGATCGCCGACCACTCGACCACGGGAGTGACATGGACCTACACCTTTGAGCCGGATGAATCCGGCACCACCTTGACCATGAAGGTCGAGGTATCCAGCCCGGTGCCGTTCCTGGACAAGATCGAAGACCAGCTTGCCTGGAACCGCGACCGTGACCTCGACACCTGGCTCGGCAATTTCAAGAAGGCGATCGAAGCCTGAGGACGGGAGGTCCCCGCGGGTCGAACCGCGGCCTCCCCCGCCTAGGCAGCGTTGGGGTCGGGCTGGTGGATGCCGAAGGTGTTGCCCTCGGTGTCGAGGAAGTAGCCTTGCCAGGCGATCCCGGTCAGCGCCATCTTCGGGAGTGCGACCTGGCCACCCGCTGCCAGGATGCGTGCCTGGGTGGCATCGAAGTCGTCCACCTGGGCTGTGCACACGTAGGCGTTCGTCCCTTGCCCGGGCCCCGGGGTGGACGCCGGACGCTGCAGGAGACCCCCGTTGATTCCCGGCGCGTCCTCAGGGCCCGTGACGATGCCCCAGTAGGTAGCGCCAGAGACCCCGCTCCAGTCCTGGAACGACCAGTCCAGCGTCGCCTCGTAGAAGGCCTTGGCACGTTCCACGTCGTCAGCCTGGATCTCGAAGTGCACCACGCGCGCCACGGCGCCTCCCCATACGTCCAAACCCGCCGTGTGACGGCTGGGACTACTACCTGCTACTACCTGCTACTACCTGCTACTACCTGCCTGGTACGACAGTACGAGCCTGACACTGGGGAGTCCCGCCCGACCGGCCGGACCGTCTTTGCGCGGTCTCAGCGAAGAACCGTTGCCTCTCGTCGCTAGCGGCCAGGCTGATCCGTGGAGGTGCCGCGCGCCTCGGCTGGCTCGTCCACCTGAGTCAGCGGTGGCCGCGCCGTCCCCGAGCGATAGGCGGCCTTGCCCAGCGCGAGTCCGCCCAGCGGAACCGTGAACAGGTGCAGCACGAGGGCGGCGAGCAGTACAGCGGCGACTCTTGGGCTCGGGGCATCCAGCAGAGCTCCCAGCAGAATGAGTGCCACCCCCAGCACGGCTGCCTTGGAGACAGCACTCGCGCGTGTCAGCGGATCAGGCAGCCGGATCAGCCCGAGGCCTGCGAGCGCTATCAGGGCGGCACCCAGAAGCTGACAGGCGGTCGCGAGGACGTCCATCAGTGCCTCTCGTCGTCTCGGTGCACGAGTCGTGCGAGCGAGATAGTCGCGACGAAGCCGCCGAGGACGGCGACCAGTGCGACATCCAGGAGCACCGGTTGGTTCAGCCGGTCGGAGACAATCACGATCGCTCCGACGGTGGCGATGAACACCAGCTCAGCAGCGACCGCCCGGTCAGCCGCGCTCGGCCCGCGCCAGATTCGCAGCAGCGCGAACAGGACGCCGACGGCCACGAGCACCAGCGCAATGTCAGTCCCTGTCATACGGCATCCTCCGGGGAGTGCCGGCGAAGAGCCCGCAGCACTCGGGTCTCGAGGTCCATGACGTCGCGACGGAGCCGCTCTGGATCAGAGCCGTACATCCCGTGGACCCAGACAGCAGGCTCGTCGGTGACACCCACCGTCAGGGTTCCGGGGACGAGGGTGATCAAGGACGACACTGTCGCCATCTCGGCACGGGTGCGACAGCGCAGCGGCACCACGAGGATCGCCGGGGAGATGCGAGCCGATGGTGCCACCACGTCCCTTGCGACCTGGGCTGACGCCCGCGCGACCTGCCACGCCGCCCAGAGCACCAGACCGACCACGGCAGCTACGCGGCGAGCGAAACGGACGACGAAACTCACAGCTGCAGCACCGCCTCTACGTAGGCTTCACCCGACTCGAGTCCCTGACCGGCCACGTCGGCGAGCTGCAGCAGCCATTCGGGCGCCAGGCCGACAGCCAGGCTCGCGATCGCCAGGACCAGCCCGGGTCCAACGAGGGCCGCTGCCCAGTGGGCGGGACGCGGGTCGCGACCGACCTCCTCAGGGGCCGGCTCGGGGCGCTTCCCCCAGAACACACCGTTCGCGATCTTGAGCATCGACATCAATGTCCCAAGGCTGACCACGAGCGCCACGATGATGACGACGACCCGTTCGTCCAGTGCCGCGGCCCGCAGCACGCCGTACTTGGCCCAGAAACCGGACATCGGAGGCAGCCCCACCAATGACGCCGCCCCCAGGAGGAAGGCGAGGGCCACCCAGCGGTGCAGCCGGGCCTCAGCGCCGAGATCGTCGATGCGACCGGTCCTGCGCCGTACCTCCACCACACCCAGCGTCAGGAACAGCGAGGTCTTCACGACGGTGTGGTGCACCAGGTAGAACACGACGGCCGACAGCCCTACTGCCCCGGCCAGCACGAGACCGACGAGGATGTATCCGACCTGGCTGACCATGTGGAAGCTGAGGACGCCCCGCATCGTGGTCCCGCCCAGCGCACCGAGCACCCCCACGATCATGCTCGCCAGCGTGACCGTCAGGATGACGACGGTCAGCATCGTCGTCGGTTCCAGCACCAGCGTGGTCACCCTGATCAGTCCGTAGACGCCGATCTTGGTCAGCAGGCCGGAGAAGATCGCAGTCACCGCGGGGCTCGCAGCCGGGTAGGTAACCGGGAGCCACGAGTGCACAGGGACGACCGCTGCCTTCACCCCCAGGGCGACCAGTACCACTCCGGTCGCCACAGCTACTCCCGTCGCTCCGGCGCCGAGACCGTTGAGCTCGGCCAGGTTGACCGTCCCTGCCGAGGCGTAGACCAGCCCGACCCCCGCCAGCAGGATGGTCGACGCAGTGAGGTTCACGGCCAGGTAGAGACGTCCCGCCCGGATCGCGCCGGGCGTGCCCCGACGGGCGAGGAGGACGTACGAGGGCAGCAGCGCCACCTCGATCATCACGAACAGGTTGAACAGGTCCGCTGTGACGTATGCCCCGTACACGCCGGCGGTCATGGCCAGCAGCATCGGCACGAACCAACGGTCGTCGTCATCACCGGCGGCGATGGCGAAGACGGTCCCCGCCAGGACGAGCAGCGCGGACACCGTGAGCATCAGGGCGCTGAGGGTGTCGGCCGCGAAGGCGATGGCGACACCCGGGACCCAGCCGCCCACCTGGGTCGCCACCACACTTCCATCGCTGGTCTCGATGACCAGCCCGACCCCGATCGTGCCCACCCCGACGGGGACTGCCAGCGCGAGCGATCGACGCAGCCACGTTCCCGGGACGAGCGCGGCAAGAGCGGCCGCCACGAACGGGACGGCCACGACGAGCGGTAGCAGCGCTGGGTTCACGCTGGCTTCTCCTCGTCCTCGTACGCGTCCTCGTACGCGTCCTGATACGCGTCCTCGTCCTCGGCCTGGGTGGTTCGCGTCCGGTTGCGCTCACCCGTGACTCGGGACTTGGCCGTGAGCGCCAGGAGGAACACTGTGACGCCGAAGGTGATGACGATGGCCGTCAACACGAACGCCTGGGGCAGCGGGTCGGCCACCGACGCATTGTCGAGATCGTCGGAGATGAAGGCGGGCTCGCGACGGTTTGCTCCCCCGGCCGCGAGGATCAGCAGGTTGACGGCATGACCGAGCAGGATGAACCCCAGGACCAGCCGCACCGTGCCACGGCGCGCCACCAGGAAGGCGCCGGCTGCAGCCAGGGCAGCGATGGCGATGACCAGGCTCATGAGTCCACCCCCGCCTGACGGCTCGCGCCATCCCGCGCGTCCTCGGCGGAGTGATCCGGCGTGTTGTCGCCGGCTGTCGCGGCCTCTGCGGCGGCGGCCTCGAGGCGGTCGATCGCCGTCTGCACGAGGCCGAGAACCACCAGCACGACGCCGGCGTCGAAGAGCAGCGACGAGGTCAGCGGCTCGGCCAGCAGCGGGACGCTGACCTTGACCGGTTCCAGGAAGGATCCCGCGACACCCAGCCCCACCAGCCCCGTCGTGGTGGCGATCCCGACGCCGAGGGCGAGTACGGTGGCCGAGCGGGGAAGCCGCAGATTCCAGCGGGCGAGCCGCGCGACGACGAGTGCCAGGCCGAACGTGAGCCCTGCGATGAAGCCACCACCCGGAAGGTCATGGCCCCGCCAGAGGAGGACCGCCCCCACGACGACCAGGGCGGGGACGATGACTGTGGCTCCGGCCGCGAGAATCTGGGCCTCGGCGGGGGAGAACCAGCGGGCCACCCGCGCGGGGATTCTGCCCAGCAGCACGGCCAAGCCCGCCGCGGCCGCGAAGAGGACGACGATCTCGCCCAGTGTGTCCAGGCCCCGGTAGTCGACCAGCACCGTGTTCACGACGTTGGCCCCGCCGGTGTCGGTCTCGGCTCGGGTCACGAGGTAGTCGCCGGCGGCAGAGCGCTCGCGTCGACCGGTGAGCAACCACGCCGCAGCACCCGCCGCCAGACCGACCGATGCCGCCATGGCGCCGGCGGCGAGTGTGGACCGTCGTGGCGACTGCGGCAGGGCGTCGGTACGTCCTCGCAGCACCGGGACGGCGACCACCACAGTGAGAATCTCGACCAGGAGCAGGGTGAGAGCGACATCCGGAGCCCCGAGCAGCAGGAGCCACACCGACAGGGCGAACCCGATGACGCCCACCAGCACGAGAGCTGTGACCGTACGGCCCACCACCGCCGCGCTTGCCACGGCGGGTAGCAGGATGGCGAGCACGACCCAGTCGGCGGAGCGCGACGTGCCCGCCAGCATCGGACCGACCGGAGCGACCATCAGCACGCCGACCGCGACCACGACGACGACGGTGACCGCCGCCCCGATCAGGTGAGGCGGTGGCCTCGTCCCACGTGGCCGCCCCAGCGAGTGACCGATCGCCAGTGCGCCGGCCCACAGCCGGTCGAACACGACCGGCCCGCGAGGGTTCGTCGGCACATCCAGCCTGGGGATGAGCCGGAAGCCCCACCGATGGATCGCTATGCCCAGCGTGATGGCCGCTGCCGACATGAACAGGGCGGTCGAGAACCCGTGCCACAGCGCGAGGTCGGCGTCTGCGGCGTCCACTCCGGTGTCGAGGACTGCTCGGTCGATGAGGGGGTTGAGCACCTGGGGCACCAGCCCCAGCACCAGGCCCAGGACTGCCGGTATGGCAGCGGGCAGGAGGAACGCGAAGGACGGGTCGTACAGGTCCGGCTGGCGCACCGGCCCACCGAAGGCGCCGGTCAGGATGCGCATGCTGTAGGCGAGCGTGAATGCAGCCGCCGTGACCGCAATGGCGCCGGTAGCGACGCCGAGCCAGGGCCCGCCCGCTGACCACGTGGCGTCGCCGACGCCGATGAAGGCGTAGAAGGATTCCTCCTTGGCAACGAAGCCGACCAGAGGTGGTACGCCGGCCATCGAGAGAGCCGCCAGGGCCGTGAGCGCGGCGGTGATCGGCATCGTGTAGCGCAGTCCGGACAGCTCACGCGTGTCACGGCTGCCCGCTTCGCGGTCGATGATCCCGACGAGCATGAACAGCGTCGCCTTGAAGAGCGCGTGTGCTGCGGTCAGTAGCGTCGCGGCGGCGAGCGAGGCGGTGGTACCCACTCCGACCAGGGCGATGATGAAGCCCAGCTGGCTCACCGTTGAGTACGCGAGCAGGGACTTCAAGTCGTATTGGCGTAGCGCCTGGATCGCGCCGAATATCGCGGTGGTGAGCCCGATGGTCATCAGGGCGAGGTGCCAGCCGGGCTCGTCGGCGAACATCGGCGAGGTGCGCAGCAGCAGGTAGATGCCCGCCTTCACGAGAGTGGCCGCGTGCAGGTAGGCGCTGACCGGCGTGATCGCCACCATCGCGTCGGGAAGCCAGAAGTGGACGGGAACCTGCGCCGACTTGGTGATGGCCGCGACGATGACCAAGCTGGCGACGACCGCCTTCTCCGTCCCGGACAACGCCTCAGGTGCGGTGGCGATCACCGTTGCCAGATCCGTCGTACCGGTGGCGACCGCAAGCACGACGACTGCTCCGAGCAGCGCCAGCCCGCCGGCGCCGGTGATGACCAGTGCGCGGGTCGCAGGCCAGGCACCCACGGTTCCCTGACCTGCGATCAGCAGGAACGAGCAGAGGGTCGTCACCTCCCAGAAGACCAGCAGCAGGATCAGGTCACCGGCGAGTACCAGTCCGAGCATCGCCGTGGCGAACAGGGTCAGGATGGTGAACAGCCGGCGGTGCGAGCCCGGACGCAGGTACTGAGGCGTGTAGCTCATGACGAGCGCACCGACTCCCAGCACGAGCCCGATGAAGAGCAGGGAGAGGCCGTCCATGCGCAGCGTGAAGGAGACGTCCAGCATGGGCACCCACTGGAACGACTCGACGAGTGTGCCGCCATCGAGGACTGGTCGCGCGTGGGCTACCAGCCAGACGAGGACCCCGATGAACACGGTGGCCAGTGGGTAGCCGGCGGCACGGCCGAGGAGTCGGTCGAGCAGTGGGGCCGCGACGGCGGCCAGCAGCATGGCAACGAGTGCCGAGAGCAGGACCATCCCTCGCGCTCCCCGTCAGTAGAACGTGCGATGCACGGGACAGCTCGCGCCCCGCCGTATCACCGGTGAGCAGCCAACCGGCAGCGTTCTGCCGACGGTGTCTGGGTGTTCCGGCATGGGCCTGAGGCTACCGCGGGTGGTGTCCCTCCGCGTGTTGCACCTGTCGGGGGTCTTGCTCGCCTCCGAGGAGGGCACGGGCTACGTGCGGCTTGCAGCGGAGGACTTCCCAATCTGGTCCCATCTTCGAACGATCGGGACAGCGAAGAGCCCCTCGGTGTGGGGGGATGCTCGATGTGCACGTGCACCGGGGGGGTGGAGCGCGTGCCGAGCCGCCGAGGGGCCTTCAGGGGTACAGACGAGCGGGGGGCGTGGTTGGTTCCCTCGAGGTTCGACGTGCGCGTCAGGGCGAGGGGGTTGCCGCGTCGAGGAATCCGCGGACCTCGCGTCGCACCCGCTCGCTCTGGCCGAGGAGGACGTGTCCACCGGACTCGCATAGGACCACCGTCGCAGTGGGGAGCCGGGTGGCCGTGTAGCGCACGACGTCGGCGGTCATGTACGGGTCGTCGGCGGCGGAGATAAGCAGGACCGGCATCCGCAGGTCCTCGACGGGCAGGTCGGGGGCGACGGGCGTGGTGGTACGCATGTCGTGGCCGAGGCCGACGTGGCGGGCTGCCGCGGGGAAGAACCACCCGAGGATGCGCCGGCGGTCTTCGGGCGTCACCTGGGCGGTCAGCGCATGGGGTACGCCCGCGACCCGTACCAGGAGGCTGGGGGCGAGCCGGACGACCGTCCAGACGAACAGGTCGGAGGCCAGCAGGTGGTCGAAGACGAAGTCGGGCGGTCCCGCGTCGCGCCATCCGGGGCCGGGAGGCAGGTGCAGCGCGGGGGTGATGAGCACCAGCGCGGTGACCCGGTCCGGGTGGCGCAGCGCCAACTGGGTGGCCGACTGCGCCCCGGCCGACACCGCGACCACGGCGGCGCTGGGAATGTCGAGGGCGTCGAGGAGGGCGGCGAAGGCGTCGGCCTGGGCGGCGTGGGTGGCACGACTGTCCGGGGTCGGCATGGGGGTCTGCAAGTAGCCGAACCGGGACGGGGCCACAACTCGGTAGCCGTCCCCGAGGACGTCCTGCCCGACCTGCAGGCCCATGTCGAAGCCACCCGCGGAGCCGTGGACGACGAGAACGGGCGGGCCGGCCCCGGCCTCGGCGACCTCCGTCGGGCCCGAGGCGGTGGCGACCAGCCGGCTGCGGCCTGCCAGACGGGCTCTCGCCGAGCGCGTGTCGGCGCGGTACGCGGTGCCGACGGCGGCGGCCGCGCCGAGTCCGAGGGTCACGGCCGTGACGACTGCGGCGGTCCTCCTGGGCGGCATCCCACGTCCCCGTTCTGCTCGATCCACAGCCGAGTATCCGCCCCTTCGACCTGCCTGCCGTTGCACATAGAGCAAGGCTTAGGTGGACGGCGTTTCGACGCGGCTGCCAGCGCGACCGCCCAGTCCTCACCGCCCGTCGCCGGGCCCGGGGCGGCGGGAGGGCGACGACATGTCGCTCAGTCGAGATCCTGGTCACGGCATGACCGCAGGCAGCCCCGCTGCCGGACGCAGAGTCGGTGATCTCATCGCTGGGCTGGCCGCAGGCGCGACGCGGACAGTGCAGAGCCCCCAGCGTGGGGGATGTCACCAGCTAGCGCGCCGGGGGGTGTAGGTGATTCGGGACTTCTGGCCCTGTTCCCTGGCGCCTGCGGACCGGAGGGTGAAGTCAGAACCGATGGTCCGCTGGTCGGAAAGGGGATGAGCGGAGTGACCAGCGCGAAGCACGACGGAGCATGCACATCGACGATCTCGAGGAGGTTCTCATGGCCGTGCGCTATCAGCGGACTGCGAAGATCGAACGTGGCAAGTGGGACGAGGCGATGGAGTTTGCCGCTGAGGTCTCCGAGTACGTGACGACGACAATGGGATTTGCGACCACCTGGGGGATGCAAGTCGGGGGAACGTACGGGATGCTCCACTGGTTTACCGACTACGAGAACATGGCGGAGCTCGAAACGGCCTTGCTTCGCACGGCGACGGACGAGGGCTACCGTGCGCTGCTTATGGGGGCGGAGGACTGCTTCGTGACGGGAGGGACGACGGACACGATCATCTACATGATGTAGGCAGGCCCACAAAGTCCTCCCGCGACAACCCCGCAGGTTGCACCGTCTTCGGAGTTGGGCGGCGCCTCGCGGCGTTCGCCTAGGAGACTTCTGAACAAGAGGCCTGGGGACGGGGCACCTCAAAGGGGTGGTGCCGTTTGGTTGGGTCAGACCCGAGGGTCGATCCAGGTCGCCGGCGGTGACAGGCTCGTCGCGGTTATCGGAGTTGGCTACGCGGCCGGGGCGTTCCCGCGGGGACGCCCCGCTGGCCGGTCAGGCCAGCGCCCACGCTCCGTCACGGTGTTCCAGGCCCAGGGTGAGCAGTCGGCGCAGGTTGAGGGCGGCGATGCGGTGGTGCGGCCAAGCGTCGTTGTTCATGGTGCCGCGGTAGCGGACGTTACGGTTGCCGCCACGGACCAGCCAAGCGATCGAGCGTTCGACCATCGGGCGGTGCTGCCGGTAGATGGTCTGAAACTGCTCGGTTTGGGCGTGCCGTCGGGCGTGGCGTAGCAGCGTGTCGTGCTCATGGATCCTCAGGTGTCTGCCGTCGCGGGCTGCGGTGCAGCGGGCGCGCAGCGGACAGTCCTCGCAGGCTCGGCGGAAGCTGACCTTTCCCGATGCTGTGATCGGCCGGGTCAGCCCGTTCGGGCAGGTGACGGTCCGGCCTGGCGTGGTCGACGGTGAAGTCGTCGGCAGTGAACCCGCCGGGCACGGCCGGTCGCAGCGGGATCGGCGTGATGACCGCCTGATGGCCTGCCTCCCTGCAACGCGGCCCGCGCCTGGCCGGCGGTAGCGCTGTCGCCGTAGGCGCTCTCGGCGAGCGACCTCGACGTACCCGGTCTCGTCGGTGAGCAGCGTCGACCCCGGACGCGCGAGCGGCATGCGGTGATCGCCGGTGTCGGGTTCGACCGCCAGGTGCGCCTTGAACCCGTCCTGCCTGCGGCGCACTGTCTTGTGCGCGTGCCGGGCGTCCGGGTCGACGGTGCTGATCACCCTGTCGGCGGCTACGTGGCGGAGCGCCCCGGGTACTGCGCTCACTTCACGAGGCACGGCTACGCGGCCGGTGCTGCCGGTGATCGGAGTCGTATGCGGCACGCCGATGGCGGTGGTCACCTTCACCGCGCTGACCACGTGCGACAGGGTTCCCTGTCGAATACCGCACCGGCGGGGCGCTGGATGTGTGCGCACCGACTCACGTCTCCTGCGCAGTGTGGACTGGTGTGTCGGTCCCGTGCGTCGGCGTGCGCCGCCATCCGATGACTAGACCTGCCCCGACGATCAGTACGCCGCTAGCGATCACCAGGTTCGGGATCAGCATCGACTCGCGGTCCTCATGACGAGCCTCGTCCCATGCCTCGGCCTCCTCCTGTGGGCCTTCGAACACCAGGACCCTGGTCTGCTCCAGGTAGTAGGCGTGGGCATCGTCCGGGGTTCCACGGAAGACCTCAGTACGAGCCTCGGAGTCGTTCTGGATGCGGTACACGACGGCGGTTGCCTCATCGACGTCTTCAACTTGATATGAGGCGTCTGTGTCGATGATGTCGTAGATAACAGCAGTTCCGTCCGCACGGACCCCGATCTCGCTGTCGATCCCTGCGCCGTACATCTCTTCGAACGCACGGGCAACGAACCCACCCAGGACGACGAGCAAGCCGACCAGGACGATCGCAGTCCGCACGACAATGGAAAGTCGCGAAACCATCAGAACCTCCCCTCACGTCTCACGGTCCGTCTGCGCCACGTTCGAGGCCAGGGACCAAGGTCCCGGGATGTGAGCTCGCTCCCGGAGCAGCCGTACGGACCGAGGCCCGGCGCTGGATCGGTAGGAGTGGGCTGTGCGGCGCTCGGCGAGTGCCTTGTCGTGACGGCCGTGCCGAAGGCCCGGTCGCCCGCCGAGACGAACGACCCGGGCAGGTCGACCTCAGCGACCAGCTAGTCCTCGGAGCGGCGCAACTCCAAGCCGAGGTGCTCGGCCGCCAGACTGTGCGGCAGTTGCCCGGTCAGGTGCTCAGCTCTTGTCAGTGCCCGCGCGAAGCGTTCCTCCAGGATCGCCATGGCGGAGGACGCGCCGTTCCGCGGTGCCGGCCCTTCCGTCTTGGACCGGGTGACCACCCACACCACGAGTGCGGCGACGGCACCGACCAGCACCAGAAGGAGCAGGAACATCAGGATCGGGGTTCCGTACGACCCGTCATGCCAGGACACCAACGCTCGCACTTCCAGAACTGAATGCACTCACGGTACTCCCGACCGGGCGGCGGGAGCCGACGACGGACTGCCTGCTTTCCGGTGTATGTCCGGTCCTCCTCCGACTACTGGTGATCGCCGGTCGAGGCCAGGACGGTGAACGTGCCGGCCGAATCGGACGAACCGTAGATGCCCTCACCCGTGGCCACATACACGGTGCTCTGGCCGGTAGCGGTCAGGGCCGCCGGCGAGCCGGGAACGGCTCCGCGCTTCTCCCAGGTATCCCCGCCGTCCGGGCTCAGCCATATGCCACCGTCTGCCTCCACGACCCACAGTGCGTCCACGGTCGGCCAGTCCACGAGCAGCGCAGCACCCGGCGCCCCAGGGACGATCGTGAATGTCGCGCCGCCGTCGGTGCTGCGCGCCAAACCCCTCTCAGTCGTGGCCACGATGGTTGACGCCGCAGGGTTGAGGGCCACGTCAGCGATCACGACCTGACCACGGGGGTCCCAGGAGCGACCGCCGTCGGCGGAGACCATCAGCGCCCCGCCCGACCAGCCGGCCACCGTGTCGCCGGCGGCGTCCAAGGTGTGGAAGTCGGCCTCACCAGCCAGCGACACTGTCGTCCACGAACGGCCAGCGTCGGTGGACTCGATCAGCCCCAGGTCCGATGGACCGGACTCACCCTCACCAGGGTGGCCGCTGGCCAGGAAGTGGCCGCCGTCAGCCACCGCGAAACCCATCAGGTCCGAGGTCCGGTCCCCGACCGGTGTCGGGTCCGCCGACCCCGAGATCCGAAACAGGCCGACGTGGGTCCCCGCGTAGAGCGAGCCGTCCTCCGGATCCACTCCCATCGCATGCACATGACCGAGCTCGGGGCCCCGGTCCGAACTGAGCTCGGCCGACGTCTGGCCACATCCAGCCAGGACAACAACCAGAGCCACCGCACCCATCGACAGCAGCGTGTCCTTCCTTCTCACTGTGCGCTCCTCTGCGCCGATAGGTCGATTCCAGCCGGGGTTCGATCGGGCGGCTCACAGGGAGGATGTCGACCGAACCCACCACCCCCTAGTGTTGCCCTCACGAGAGCACGTCAGCACGTTTCGGGGGGTCGAGGGGAACGCGTCGGAGCAGTTGGGCGTTGAGTGCGACGATCACGGTGGAGGCGCTCATCGCGATCGCTCCGACGGCGGGGGAGAGGGTGAAGCCCCAGGGGGCGAGCACGCCTGCGGCCAGTGGGATGGCGACGATGTTGTAGCCGGCTGCCCACGCCAGGTTCTGGACCATCTTCCGGTAGCTGGCTCGTGACAGGCGGATCACGCCCGTGACGCTGCGGGGGTCGGACGAGGCCAGCACGACCCCGGCAGACTCGATCGCGACATCCGTGCCCGCCCCGATGGCGAGGCCAACGTCGGCCCTGGCCAGGGCCGGGGCGTCGTTGACCCCGTCGCCGACCATCGCAACGACGTGGTCCTGCTCCTGCAGTTTCTCGACGGTCGTGTCCTTGTCCTGGGGCAGTACCTCCGCGAACACCTGGTCCTGACCCTCGACGAAGTCCAGCTGGGTGGCCACCGAGTCGGCGACGGCCTGACTGTCACCGGTGATCATGGCGACGTGCGCCACTCCCTCCCGCTTGAGGTCCCGCACGGCCTCGCGCGCCTGCGGCCGCACCGTGTCCTCCAACGCGAAGGCCGCCACGACATGCCAGCCCTCGGCGTGCCGGAGCAGGTGCAGCACCGCCGCTCCCCGTTCCTGCCATGCCCGGGTCCGGGCCGACAGCTCCTCGGGAACGGCGACATCGAGCTCGCGCAGCAGCGCCGGGCCGCCCACCGCCCAGCGGACGCCGTCCACCTCCGCGCTCACCCCCCGTCCCGGCAGCGACTCGAACCCGGTCGCAGCCGGCAGGTCGCCGTGCTCTCTTCCGGCGGCCACGATCGCGCGGGCGAGCGGATGCTCACTGTCAGCCTCCACCGCCGCAGCCGTCCGCAGGGCCTCGTCCGTCCCGGCCCCCTCGACACCAGCGACATCGGTCACCGCGTGCTCACCCATGGTCAGCGTGCCGGTCTTGTCGAACAGCACCGTGTCGACCAGCCGCATCCGCTCCAGCGCCAGCCGGTCCGTCACGAGAATGCCGTGCCGGGCCGCGGTCGCCGTGGACAGTGCGACGACCAGCGGGATGGCCAGCCCCAAGGCATGCGGGCAGGCGATCACCAGAACGGTGACGGTCCGTACGACGGCCTTGTCGCTGTCGCCGAGGACGCTCCACACAACGAACGTCACCCCCGCCGCGCCCACGGCCACGTAGAACAGCAGCGCCGCAGCCCGGTCCGCCAGCACCTGAGCCCGCCCGCGGGAGGTCTGCGCCGCGGCCACCAACCGCTGGATCCCTGCCAGCGCCGTGTCCTCCCCGACCGCCGAGACCTCCACCCGCAGCGCCGAGTCGGTCGCAACCGTCCCCGCCACCACCCGGTCGCCCTCACCGCGCGGCACCGGGTTCGACTCCCCGGTGATCATCGACTCGTCCACTTCCGCGCTCCCGCCGACGACCGTGCCGTCCGCCGGAACCCGCGCGCCGGGACGCACCAGCACCACATCCCCCACCGCCAGCTCGCCCACCGCAACGGTCTGCGTGCCCTCGTCGGTGACCCGCTCGGCGTCGTCCGGGATCAGCTCGGCCAGCGCCGCCAGAGCGCCCCTGGCCTGACCGACCGCCTTCATCTCCTGCCAGTGACCCAGCAGCATGATCGTCACCAGCGTGCCGAGCTCCCACCAGAACTCCAGGTCGAACCAGCCCAGCGAGGAAGCCCACGACGCCGCGAACGCGACCGTGATCGCCAGCGAGATCAGCAGCATCATCCCCGGCTGCCCGCTGCGCAGCTCGCGTCCCGCCCCCTGCAGGAACGGCCACCCGCCGTAGAAATAGATCACCGTCCCCAGCACCGGACCGACCAGCCCGACACCCGGGAACTCCAGCGAGTACCCGAACCACCCCATGACCATCTCGCTGGTCACCACCACCGGAACCGTCAAAGCCAGCGTCAGCCAGAACTTCCGACGGAACACCTCCGGATCGTGACCGGCGTGCCTGTCGTGACCGGCATGCGTGTCGTGACCCTCAGCAGCGCCATGAGCCGCATGCGCACCATGGGCGTCGTGGGAGCCGCCTTCTCCTGGGTGCCCGGCCATCTGCCCGTGCTGGTCTGTGTGCTCCGGGGGACGCATACCTTCTGCATACCCTATAGGGGTATACCCCGGCAAGATTGCTGACGATGTTCCCCGACATCGGACCGTTCCCGCGCTCTCCGTGATACGGGCGCACTCCACTGCCCGGGCTTTACGGGCTCATCACAATGCGGGGTGTAGTCGGGGTCTGAATCCGCCCACAGGCTCGTCCCGGGACGACGTCGGCAGGTGTGCGTGACGGACCTCTAACAGCGGTACGGCTCGCTCAGTGCCGGTATAGGCCGCAGGGGCGAGTTCGACACGCGAGCGCGCCGAGAGCTTCCGTAGCGAGTCCGACCATGGGTTGCATACTGCGCATAGTCTCGCGGCCATGGGTCTTCCGCGTCCGAGTCTCCAGTTTCCCCGAATGCCCCGCCTACCCCATCTACCGCGTCCTGGCCGCACACGCCTCGTCGGCGACGACGCCACACCTCGGACCGTCCACCGCGCGTGCACGCTGTGCGAGGCGAACTGCGGCCTGGCCGTCACGGTCGCCGGCAACGAGGTCGTCGAGATCCGCGGCGACGCCGACGACCCGCGCAGCCGTGGGTACATCTGCCCGAAGGCGCTGGGCAACGCGGACCTGCTCGCCGACCCCGACCGGCTGCGTCAGCCCGTGGTGCGGGACGGTGCCGAGTGGCGGACCACGACGTGGGACGAGGCGTACGAGGTGGCCGCCCACGGCCTGGCTGAGGTCGTACGAGAGCACGGACCGGACGCTGTCGCCGTCTACGTCGGCAACCCCGCCATCCACGGTACGGGGACGCTGATCATGGTCAACGAGCTGGTCTCCGTGCTGGGTACCCGACGGCGCTACTCCGCCGCCTCCCTCGACCAGGCCCCCCAGCAGCTGGTCTCGCAGCTGCTCTACGGCAGTCCGGTGCTGTTCCCGGTCTCGGATCTGGACAGGACCGACTTCCTGCTGGTGCTGGGTGGCAACCCGGCCGTCTCCAACGGCAGCATCATGGCAGCGCCCGACATGCGCCGGCGCATCCGTGCCATCCGGGAGCGCGGGGGGCGCGTGGTGGTCGTGGACCCGCGGCGGACGGAGACCGCCCGGCTGGCTGACCAGCACCTGTTCGTGCGACCAGGTACGGACGTGTGGCTGCTTGCCTCGCTGCTGCATGTCGTCGTGGACGAGGGACTGATGGACCTGGGTGCCGGCCAGGACTACGTGGCGGAGGAGGGGGTCGCAGCGGTCGCTGCCGTGGTCGCCGAGTACTCCCCGGAGCGGACCGCCGCGGTGACGGGAGTGCCTGCGGATGAGGTGCGAGTCCTGGCGCGGGCGTTCGCGGGCGCACCCTCGGCGGTGGCCTACGGAAGGCTGGGGGTAGCCCAGACCCGCTTCGGTACGAGCGCGTTCTGGCTCCTGACCTGCCTGAACATCCTCACAGGCAACCTGGACCGGCCTGGCGGCGTCATGTTCCCGACCCCCGCAGTGGATGTCCCCACGCTGCTGTCCCGCCTACCGGGCCTGGTCGGCTACGACAGGTACCGCAGCCGCGTCGGCGACCTGCCAGAGGTCTCCGGGGAACTGCCCTCGGCCACCCTGGCGAGGGAGATGCTCACGCCCGGACCGGGCCAGGTGCGTGCGCTGGTGACCGTGGCCGGCAACCCGGTGCTGTCCGTCCCAGGCGGCCGGGACACCGACGCCGCGCTGGAGTCGCTGGGGTTCATGGTCGCGCTGGACCCGTACGTCACCGAGACCAGCCGTCACGCCGACGTCGTGCTGCCGCCCCGTACGGGGTTCGAGCGCGACGACTATGAGGCCGTGGCGGGACTGGTCGCCGTCCGCAACTATGCGCGCTTCTCGCCGCGCGTCGTGGACCCGCCACCGGACACCCGCGACGACGCCGCGAACCTGGCAGGCGTCGTACGGCTGCTCGCGCGCCGGGTGGGATCCCCGCCAGCACGGGCACGGGCCCTGGCGATGGCGGAGCTCGTCCGACGGGGTGGTGTCGAGCGACTGCTGGACCTGGGACTGCGGACCGGTCCGTACGGGGGCGCCCGCGTCGATCTCGCCGCCCTATCCCGTGGCGGGCCGCTGGGCGGCCTGACCCTCCAGAAGGTCAAGAGAGCGCCTCAGGGGGTGGACCTCGGTCCGCTGCGCCCGAGCCTGCCCGGCAGGCTGCTCGTCCCCGGCAAGCGCATTCGTCTGGACAACCCGGTGCTGATGGCCGATGTCGCCCGGCTGCGGGAGGAGTTCGAGGCCGCCGCGACCGGAGCCAGCAGCGGGCCCGACGACCTGCTGCTCATCGGGCGACGCCACGTGCGCACCAACAACTCGTGGATGGCCAACAGCCCTCGCCTAGTACGGGGACGCAACCGCTGCACCGTCCTGGTTCACCCGGACGACGCCGTGGCCCGGGGGATCAGCGACGGCCAGACGGTGCGGCTTACGAGCGTGGCGGGCTCGGTGGACGTGCCCGCGGAGATCAGCGACGAGGTCATGGTGGGCGTGGTGTCGATGCCGCACGGCTGGGGCCACGACCGGCCCGGGGTCGGGTGGCGTGTGGCGGCCGAGCACCCCGGTGTGAGCGTCAACGACGTGACGGACCCCACGGTCGTGGACCCCCTGTCCGGGAACGCCGCCCTGCAGGCAGTGTCGGTGCGGCTGGAGGCCGTACCGACTGTGCAGCCTGCCTGACCCCGTCATCCCGGATCCCGCACGCCCAGGGCCAGTGCCGCCGAGCACGTCAGGACCGCGGCGAGCACCAGACCAAGAGCGGGGTACCCGGACACGGCGATGACCGCCCCGCCGAGGACGGCACCGAGCAGGTAGCCCGTCTGGGTCGCCGCCGTGCGGGCGGCCATCATCACGGCGGGGTGAGCGTGACGCGGGCACAGGCGGACGCAGACTCGCCGAGGCAGGCGGCCGGACTGGACCGACGCCCCCAGGTCCGCTCAGGCGTCGGCGGGTGCTGTGAGGAAGGCGGGTTCAGGTCCGCCCGGCGGGGTGCAGCGCCACCTCCGCGGCCTTGACGGCCAGGTGGACCGTCTCGCCCGGAGTCAGGCGGAGGTCGGCCACGGACGCGGGCGTGATGTCGGCGGCGATCTCGCCGACCCGGACCCGCACGAGATGGTCGCGCGGCTCGAGCTCGGTCACCTTGCCGATGAACACGTTACGGGGGCTGCCCGTGGGCAGGGTACGGAAGACGCCGACCGCCGCGGGGGCGAACACGGCGACCGCATCCTCACCGGGTCGCAGGCCCTGCTCACCCGGCGTGCCGTGGACCTCCCGCCCGCCCGGCGTGGTCAGGCGCTCCGCTGCCGTGGCGGTCCCGCGGAGCAGGTTCAGCCCGAACAGCCGCGCGGCGAAGGGTGTCCGAGGTGCGCGCAGCACATCGAGCACGTCGCCCTGCTCCACGACCCGGCCGCCGTCCAGCACTGCCACCGACGCCGCCAGGAGGGCGACGTCGAGTACGTCGTGGGTCACGAGGACGACGCTGCGCCCGGCGAGCAGGCGACGCAGGACCTGGCGTACGGAAGCCGCGACGGCAACGTCCAGCGAGCCCATCGGCTCGTCGAGCAGCAGCAGCTCGGGCTCGGCTGCCAGGGCCCGCGCCAGGGCGACCCGCTGGGCCTGGCCGCCCGACAGGTCCCGGGGCCTGCTGTCGGCCAGGTCCGCCGCGCCGACCTCGGCAAGCCAGCGCTGGGCGGCGGCGCGCGCCCTTGTCCGGGACAGGCCAGCGCTGCGCGGCCCGAAGGCGACGTTGTCGCGTACGTCGAGGTGGGGGAACAGCAGGGGGTCCTGGGCGAGGAGCGCAACGCGCCGCCGGTGGGGCGGCACGACCTCGCGTACCCCCCGCACGGGGTCGACCTCCGACACGGTCCGGCCCGCGACGACAACGCGGCCCTCGTCAGCGACCAGCAGGCCAGCCAGCAGGTCCAGCACGCTGCTCTTGCCCGCCCCGTTCGGCCCGACGAGGGCGAGCGTGTGCCCGCCGGGTATGGCCAGGGATAGCTGCACGCCGCGCGCGTGGACGCGGGCCTCGACCTGGGACGGGACACCGCTGCTCACACCGCTGTCCAGGCCGGCGCCCGTGCCGCTGTTCATCCGGCTGTTGTCCCCGCTGTTCACCCTGCTGTTGACCCCGCCGTTCACCAGGGGCTCCGCGTGCGTCCGGCGACGGCGACGACCAGCGAGGACACTACGACCAGGACGAGCGAGAGTGCCAGGGCGGCCTCCGGGTCGGACTCCCGCTGCAGGTAGATCTCCAGCGGGAGGGTCCGGGTGACGCCCTGCAGGCTCCCCGCGAAGGTGATTGTGGCGCCGAACTCCCCGAGGGCCCGGGCGAAGGAGAGCACCACGCCCGCGGCCAGTGCGGGTGCGAGCAGCGGCAGCGTCACCCGGCGCAGCGCGGCACCGGGGCTCGCTCCCAGCGTGGCTGCGACCTCCTCGTAGCGCTGGCCGACGGCTCGCAGCGCTCCCTCGAGGCTGATCACCAGGAAGGGCATGGCCACGAAGGTCTGCGCGATCACCACCGCGGCCGTGGAGAAGGCGATGCGGAGGCCCGCGACCTCCAGCGTGCGCCCGAGCAGACCCTGCCGGCCAAAGGTATAGAGCAGGGCGATGCCTGCCACCACCGGGGGGAGCACGAGGGGCAGGAGGACGAGCGAACGGACCACACCCCGTCCGGGGAAACGGCGACGTGCCAGCACGAGCGCGAGCGGTACGCCCATCAGGACGCACAGCGCGGTCGCCGCGGCGGAGGTCCGCAGGCTCAGCAGCAGCGCGGCACGGGAGGACTCCGAGGTCAGC
Source organism: uncultured Actinomycetota bacterium (assembly GCA_963752715.1). GTDB lineage: Bacteria > Actinomycetota > Actinomycetes > Mycobacteriales > CAVVZQ01 > CAVVZQ01. The sequence continues at coordinate 127,476 of CAVVZQ010000008.1, forward strand.
AGCGAGGGGAGGTCCGACCACTCGACGCGGGTCAGCATCGCGGCCAGGGGGAGCCCGAGGAACAGCACGCCCGCAAGCGCCGGCACCATCACCCACCGCGGCAGGGCGACACGCTCGCCGGCCCCGCCGCCGCGCTCACGGCGGGCCGAAGCCGGCATCGGTCAGCACCTGCTGTCCCCGGTCCCCGAGCACCACGTCGACGAAGGACGCCGCGTGCGCCTCCGCGGAGGTCCCGGCGACGAGAGCGACCGGGTAGGTGTTCGTGGTGTTCACCGCCGCCGGGATCGGTACGCCTTCGACCGACCCGCCGGAGCCTGCCACGTCGGTGACGTAGACCACGCCGGCGTCGGCCTGGCCCGTTGCCACCTTGCCGAGCACACCGGCGACCGAGCCCTCCTCACTGACTGGGCGCATCCTCACCCCGGCCCGGTGGGCAACCCGCTGGGCGGCCGCGCCGCAGGGCACCGCAGGTGCGCAGACGACCACGGCGAGATCCCCCCTGGCGAGGTCGGACACCGCGGCGAGACCCCGTGGGTTGCCGGGCTCGACGGCGATGGTCATCGTATTGGTCGCGAACGGCGTCGGGGTGCCGGACAGTGACCCCGTTGCCTGGGCGCGCGCCATCGTCGTGATGTCGGCAGTGGCCAGCACGTCCGCCGGCGCGCCCTGAGCGAGCTGGGTCACGAGGTCGGCCGATCCGCCCAGGACCAGGCGCACCCTTACGCCCGGGTGGTCGTGCTCGAACATGCGCGCGATCTCGCCGAACGGCTCCTTCAGCGACGCCGCCGCGAGGACGGTCAGCGGCTCCTCCTGGCCCGCTCCGTTCGCGGTCGCACACGAGGACAGCAGCACGCCGGCTGCGGCGACCATGAGGACGGCGCCCCGCCTCACGCGGCCGTCACCGCTGTCTCGACCGGGCGTAGGGCCACCTCTCGACGGTAACAAGCACACCGACGAACCGGGCGGTTCCTCACTCCGGCAAGGCGAGCCAGGGCACCCGGGTGCCCGCTGCCGCACCTCCGGGCGGCAGCACCGCGAAGCCGTCCGAGGTGGCCAGACCACGCAGCATGGCGGAGCCCAGGTACGCCACCGGTGTGGCTACCCCGGAGGACAGCTCGCAGGCGAGCAGGCGGTGCTCCGAGGCCGGTGCGGGCGCGTCCCGGCCCAGCTCGACCTCGGGAAGGTCGGCCAGGGGACGGCCGAGCAGCGCGTCCAGCAGGGGCGCGCCCAGGGTCATCAGCGCCACCACCGCACTCTGGGGGTTGCCCGGCAGCGCGAGCAGCCAGCGTGTCGAGCTCTCCGGCCCGGGCAGTGCGCCCAGCGCCATCGGATGGCCGGGACGCACCGCCACCGAGTCGACGACGAACGTCCCACCGAGCACCCGCACCGCGTCGTGCAGATGGTCCACGGGCCCGGCCGCCGTGCCACCGGTGGTCACGACGACATCGGCCCGCCCACGCGCCGCGTCGATCGCGGCCACGTGCTCGGCCAGCGTGTCGGGAACCCTGCGCTGGTCTTCGACGGTCGCGCCGAGCCGGTCGAGCCACCCCGGCAGCTGCGGGCCGAGGCTGTCGCGCACCGCACCGACACCCGCCACGCCGGAGGTCACCAGCTCGTCGCCGAGCAGCAGAACCCGTACGCGGGGGCGGATGCCGACCGTGACCTCGTCCACCCCTGCAGCAGCCGCCAGCCCCAGGTGCGCAGGTCGCAGCCGCGTAGCGGCAGGAACCAGGACGTCGCCGCGCCGGCACTCCTCGCCCTGGGGACGGATCTCGGCGCCGGCGGGCGGGTCCGGTGCGCGCAGCAGGCCGTCGGACACCTCACCGTGCTCGGTACGTACGACACCGGTGGCACCACCCGGAACGGCTGCGCCGGTCGCGATGCCGCACGCCTGTCCCGGCTCCAGCGCGACACCGGGGGCAGTACCCGCCAAGACTTCGCCCACGACCTCCCACGGGCCGCTCCCCGAGACGGCCCAGCCGTCCATCGACGAGGTAGGGAAGGCCGGCAGGTCGGAGGCGGCGTGGACGCTCTCGGCGAGCACGCGCCGGTCGGCGTCCCCGACAGCGACCCGCTCCGCGCCCAGCAGCGCGGCGCCTTCCGCGGCGCGACGCCGGGCGACCGGCCAGGGCGGTGCGACGAGGGGAGCAGCCATCGTCAGGACTGAGCGGGCCACCGGTCGGCGAGGGCGAGGACCCGGTCGACGGCCTCGCTCACCGGCATGCCTGCCCCGACGGCCAGGCCTACGAGGTAGGTGGTGACCGGGGCGGCGGGCCGCTGAACCCGGTGGGCAACCTCCTTGGCGACGTCGAGGATCGCGTCAATGTCGACGGCGACGGTGATGCCGAGGTCACGCCGTACGGCCTCGGTCCATTCCTCGATCACCGTGCACCTCCCGGCTCGTCGTCGGCCCACAGTAGCGCGGGGTCGGCGCCCGCAGCCGCGACTGCCCGAGCGGCGGCTAGGTCGGCGGGGGTGTCGACGTCCGTGGTGGCGTGCGGGGCGATCGTTCCGACGGGGGTACGGGCGCAGGTCAGCAGCGCGAGCACGGACCGCATCGGGGCTCCCGCCGTACCGCCGAGTCGCTCGAGTGCCGACCGCAGCGCCGGCGTGCGGTACGCGGCCAGCAGCGGCTGGTCCCTCCCGGCGGCGTCGGTGGCCACCAGAGCGTCCACACCGGGTCGGGCCGTGAGCCCCGCCGCGAGTGCCGGCGGCACCCCATCCAGGAACGGCAGGTCTGTCGCCAGCACCACGACGACATCCGTCGACACCGCGGTCAGCGCCGCCTCGATCCCGGCGACCGGCCCGCCGCCGGGCGGGTCCTCCCGGACGACGGCGAGCTGACGTCCGGTCTGCGCCACCGGGAGCGGGCCGCTGACCACGACGGGAACCTCCGGCGGGACCGCGGCGAGGACGCGCTCGAACAGCGGCGTTCCGGCGACAGCGGCATGGGCCTTGTCGGTGCCGAGCCGGGAGCTGCGTCCTCCCGTGAGGATCACCGTCGACCACCCGCCCACATGCCCGACAATAGGCTGAGGAGGTGCTCATGGCGGAGCTGACCCACCTCGACGCCGCCGGCAACGCCCGGATGGTGGACGTGGCCGAGCGTCCGGTGACCGACCGTACGGCAACCGCGACGGGAGTCGTCCGGACGACGGCAGCAGCGCAGGTGGCGGAAGGCTCGGTGGCCAAGGGGGACGTGCTGGCGACCGCGCGGGTCGCCGGGATCATGGCGGCCAAGCGCACGCCCGACCTGGTGCCGCTGTGCCACCCGATCGCGCTGCATTCCGTACGGGTGGACCTCGAGGTCGTAGGCGACGAGGTGCGGATCACCGCGCAGGTGCGCACCGCCGACCGCACCGGCGTGGAGATGGAGGCCCTGACGGCGGTGGCGGTCGCCGGGCTCACCGTCATCGACATGGTGAAGGCGCTGGACCCGGGCGCGACCCTGGGCGAGGTCGGGGTCGTGAGCAAGAGCGGGGGCCGCAGCGGCCGGTGGGAGCGGTGAGCGACGGCCGGGGCACGATCGCTGCCAGGGCGGCGGTGATCACCAGCTCCGACTCGGTGGCCTCCGGACGCCACGACGACGAGTCCGGCGCTCTCGCGGTCGCGGCGCTGCACAGTCTCGGATTCGCGGTGGCGGGACCGGTGGCGGTGCCCGACGAGGTGGACCGGGTGCGGGCGGCGGTGAACGAGGCGGTCTCGTCGGGTGCCCGCGTGGTGGTGACCAACGGCGGCACCGGCCTGGGTCCGAGGGACGTGACGGTGACCGCGGTGGCGGGGCTCGGTGGAGTGCCCCTTCCCGGGATCGGCGAGGCTCTGCGCGCCGACGCCCGCTCCCGCGTCCCGACGGCGGACCTGTCGCGGGCGGGCGCGTTCACCGTCGGTAACGTGCTGGTGCTCTGCCTGCCAGGCAGCCCCGGCGGGGTGCGTGACGGGATGCGGGTCGCTGGCCCGCTGCTCGCGCACGCCATCGCGATGCTGGACGGCGGGGGGCACGGACCGCACGCCAGCGGCCAGCAGCCCGTCGCGGCCCCGGGCCGCGCCCGTGTCGCCGACGAGCCGATCGACCTGCCGGGCCTGGTCGCCGCGGTGACGCAGGACTGCGGCAGCCGTGCCGGGGCCGTACTGACCTTCGAAGGGCGGGTACGTGACCACGACCACGGCCGGTCGGTGGTCGCGCTGACCTACGAGGCTCACCCGTCGGCGTCCGACGTGCTCGCAGCGCTCGTGGAGCGGAGTCGGGCGGCAGGCAGCGTGCTGGCCGCCGCTGCGGCGCACCGCACCGGCACCCTCGCGGTGGGGGAGCTGGCCTTCGCCGCCGTGGTCGCCTCGGCACACCGCGCGGCGGCCTTCGCCGCGCTGGGGGCACTCGTGGACGAGGTCAAGGCGGAGCTGCCGGTGTGGAAGCGCCAGGAGTTCGCCGACGGCACCGACGAGTGGGTGAACTGCGCGTGAGCACCGCCGGGTTTAGCGACAGCTTCGGGCGCACGCACGACGACCTGCGCGTGTCACTGACCGACCGGTGCTCGCTGCGGTGCACGTACTGCATGCCGGCGGAGGGACTGCCGTGGCTTCCCGGCGCCGACGTCCTCACGACCTCAGAGCTCATCCGCCTCGTGGCCGTGGCCGTGGGACAGGGGGTGCGCAGCATCCGTCTGACGGGCGGCGAACCGCTGCTGAGTCCGGACGTCGTGGACGTCGTCAGCGCGGTCGCGGCGCTGCCCCAGCGCCCCTCGCTGGCGCTGACCACCAACGGCCTGCGGCTGCCCGGACTGGCCGCCCCGTTGGCCGACGCGGGCCTGACCCGGGTCAACGTCAGCCTGGACACCCTCGACCGGGACACGTTCCGCCGGATGACCCACCGCGACCGCCTCGTCGAGACGCTGGCGGGGATCGCCGCCGCCCAGGCCGCCGGACTCGCCCCGGTGAAGGTCAACAGCGTCCTCCTGCGGGACGTCAACGACCACGAGGCCCCCGAGCTGCTCCGGTGGGCCCTGCAGGAGGGGGTGGCGCTTCGCTTCGTCGAGCAGATGCCGCTGGACCCGCAGCACGGGTGGCGCCGCGCCGACATGGTGACCGGCGAGGAGATCGCCCGCCGGCTGGCCGGCGCGGGGTTCTCGCTGACCCCGTGCCCGGGACGGGGGAGCGCCCCGGCGGAGGAGTTCGCGGTCGACGGCGGTCCGGCCACGGTCGGGATCGTCGCCTCGGTCACCGCTCCGTTCTGCGGGTCGTGCAACCGGGTCCGACTCACAGCCGACGGGCAGTGGCGCAGCTGTCTCTTCGCGCGGGGTGAGGCCGACCTGCGCACGGCGCTGCGAACTGGCGCCTCGGACGAGGATCTGGCGCGGCTCATGCACGCCGAGGTGGCGGGCAAGGCAGCCGGGCACGGGATCGACGAGGCGGACTTCGTCCAGCCGGCTCGGCCGATGTCGGCGATCGGAGGGTAGCCACCGTGGTCACGGTCCGGTTGTACGCGGCAGCGCGCGACGCCGTCGGCACGTCCAGGCTCGACGTGCCTGCCGGTCAGGTACGGGAGATTTGTTCCGCGCTCGAGCGGGCGGCCCCTGCTGCCCAGAGGTCCCGGTGCGCCGACGTCCTGCGCCGGTGCACGCTGCTCAGTGACGGGGCACGTTACCGCCCGGAGGACGACGCGGTGCTGCCCGACGGGGTCGTCGTGGACGTTATGCCCCCGTTCGCGGGAGGCTGATCGGCCACGGGTCGGCCCAGGGGCACGGGGCCACGGCGAACAGCAGACCCGGAAGGCGCAGCCTCGAGGCGTTCCTCCTCACGCTCTATGCATCTGCGACTTTTCGCGTGAACCGCGTGAACCGCGTGAACCGCGTGCCTCGTCGGGCCTCTGGTGCAGCGTCGACGTCGACATCCGCGGCCAGCCGTGCTTGGAGATGCCACGTCGGGTGACGACGATTGCGCGTGTCGCTCTCACGTGGCCGACGATCCGGTGGCGGGGTTGACCGCAGGCCGGACTGCCAGCTGACGCGTGCAGTTCGAACTCCTTGGCCACGCCTTGGCGCGGGCCCGTGGCCTGGTCGAGGGTTCTGGTAAGCAACCACTGCCGGGAGCTCCGCCCCCGGCCGGACACCGGCGACCAGTTCCTGCTCACCGGCTCCGGGGCGCTCGCCGACCACGGCATGATCACCCGCAGGCTCGCCCACCTTCCGACGAAGACGCCGCGACCTTGGCCGACATGCTCGCCGAGATCGCCGACTGGCGACTCGCCGCCTACCTGGACCGCCGCTCCCCCGGCCCGCCAACCGTCAAGGTCATTCGCAAACAAGGGTGGGCGGCCGATCCTGACGCTGGACCGGCCCCGCAACCCGCAGCTGCCCGAGGGTCGCGGCATCCCCGTAGTCGCCGGGGGACGACACCTGGAGTCTGGCTTCATGAAGTTCGCCGTGAACGTGGCTCACGCACCTGGGAGCGTGCCGAACCCGTACGGCCCGCCGCGCGAGGAGAGACACTCCCGGCGCGCTGACCCAGCCACGCAAGCGCAGGCGAATCGGAATCCCCCGCCCTGGATCGCGATCAACGCGCAGAGGCTGGCGACCAGCGGGCGCCGAGTCCGTCGGGCCGATCCTGGTCGGTGTCAGGGCGGATCTCGATCCGGTCTCGCAGGCGGGCGCCTCGGGCGTCTGCGTGAAGAAACCGAACAGGCCCTCCGGACTCGGAGGACGAATCGTCGCGTCTGAGGTCTCACGCCGTGAGCTGGGCTGCATGCAGATCAGACCGTGAACTCATCGACTAGCTCATGCAGCAGATCACAGGTTTCAGCGTCGGTGGACGTGAGGATGGTGCCGACCATGCCACGGGTGAGCAGCACCTTGTAGATGTTGCGCACGTAGGTGTCGAACTCTGCCGGACCGGCTCCGCGGTAGGCAGGGTCTTTCGAGGCAGTCGGGACGCCGACGAATCGGTCGCCACGCCAGACGAGGTCAGGGCCCAGCAGTACGCCGTTCCAGTCGTACTCGAACCCCTGTGCCGTGTAAACGCATCCCACCTGTCCAAACCCGCCGTCCTGAGTGGCCCACAGCGAGGTCGGTGGGGCTCCGTCCACCGTGCGGTCGCTCTTGTTGTTCCACGGTCGGGCCCAGTCCCCGACCCGTACGTCGGGCACCAGTCGCCCGCCCTTCGGGTCGCTCCAGCGCCAGCAGTACCCGGCCGTCATCCGGGCCCCATACCCCTCGGCGAGGCGGTCGGCCAGCATCGCCTCCATCTCCTCCGGTGAGTCGGCTACCAACAGAGCGAAGCGCTCGTCGCCCTCCCAGCGCATCGGTCCACCGTCGGCCAGGCCCAGCAGGCGCAGCACCCACTCCTCATAGACCCGGGATCCACCCGAGCGGAACTGCCCGTCCAGGCTCACCATCTCAAGGTCCAGACTCAGCCGGCGCGCAGTCTGGACGATGTCGTCTACCCGCCCCACCTCCCCAGGACGGACTACCTGATGCTCATCAAGCAGGAACACCGGCACTCGGGCGACCGCCATCAGTTCCTCGGCCTGCAGCCGGCCGGTGCGGTGCTCGGCGCGCGTGTAGCGGTTGGCGCTCGTCGCCCGGATGCGGTGCGCCTCATCGCAGATCAGCACGTCCAGCGAGTTGCGCTCAGCCGCCATGAATGAGTTGAAGTACTTGAACAAGCTCTGCACCCGCGTGTTGCGGTAGCCGGCGACCCTGCGCATCGTCTTAGTGAACGCGCTCGACCCGGTAGCGTGCATGGCCGCGTGGCCCCGTCGCGTCAGCTCCCCCAACAACGACAGCGCGATCACGCTCTTCCCGCTGCCGGGCCCACCAGTCACGACGACCACGGTCTTGCGGTCCGACTGCTGCGCCCGGCGAACCGCGGAGAGCACGAGAGAATAGGCGACCTGCTGCTCATCGAGCAGCGTGAACTGCTCCCGCTGCGAGATCTCCTCCGCAGCCACGTCCAGCAGCTGCCGACTGGGAGCGATCCGCGAGCTGAGCAGCAGATCGGCGGCCACCGCCCCGGACGCCGGAGCCAGCCGGCTGCGCAGGAACTCCAGCCACCGCCCCCGGCTACTCGCGGTGAACAACTGGCCCAGCGCCGTCTGCGGGAGCAGCTCCAGGCCCGCCACGTCACCATCCCGGGCGTTGTGTAGGTAGGCAACCCCGACCACCGCGTCCGGCTCGTGCGCCAACGCCCGGGTGAAGTCGGTCAGGAACACCGCGTAGCGGCGGACCTGCTCCACCGGGTGTAGCACTGGGCGCCCGCCGTAGGCGTCGATTTGCACCAGGTCGTTGGCGTCCGGCCAGGGGCGGGCATGGCTCCACTGCTTCAGCTCCACGACCACGTACGAGGCGCGACCCGTCTTCGGGTGCACCCCCGCCAGGACCGCGTCGATCCGCTTGCTCGACAGCGGCAACCGGTACTCGACCAGCACCTCGACCTGGCTCAGCCCCGCATCCACCAGATCCCGAGCAAGCACCGGCAGGCTGCGCTCCCAGGACCGGACCTCCCCGGCTCCCGGCAGGTAGCCGACCTGATGACCGAAATGCTCCGCCAGAAGGCCAGCCAACTGCTGCTCCACAGCCGACACCTGCAAGCCTTCGGCGGGAACCCGAAGCAGCGGCATGACGCCCCCGACGCACACGAGTAGGACTCGTGCGGGTGGGGGCGTATCCCGAATCCGGGAAGCCCGTCGGGCCGCACTGTTACGGTCACGACACTACCCAAAGCAAGGCTGAGGCCATCCAGTGGAGGTGACGTGGACACCATCGGTCATCTGCAGCACCTTCTCAGTGAGTTCGCCCGCGAGCGTGACTGGGAACAGTTCCACACCCCTAAGAACCTCGCGATGGCACTGACCGGCGAGGCAGGGGAGCTCGCGGCAGAGTTCCAGTGGCTCACACCCGAGCAGTCCCTCACCGTGATGGACCAGCCCGCCTCGGCCGCTGCGGTCGAGGGCGAGATCGCAGACGTCGCCATCTACCTGCTGCGACTGTGCGACGTGCTGGGTGTCGCTCTCGCCGATGTCGTCCAGGCCAAGATCGATGTCAACCGGCGGCGCTTCCCACCACAGCAGTCCGAGTCCTGAGAGGCGTGCCATCGCCGCGACCAGCCGTGCGACCACACGGGCCGGATCTGGGACCGCCGGCCCCAGCCGCCCGCCTGTCGTGTTGGCAGCAAGGTCGGTCTCCCGTGCCGTGGATGTCGGCGAGGTGTTTGGCGATGTCCCCGATCGTCAGCCGCTCAGGACACAAGGAGATGACCGCCTCGTCAAACCGGCTCTCCGAACTTGTCCGGGCAACTGGGTTCCGCGCGTCGGTGACGTGAGGGCCCGTGACCTCTGGTGATCATGGCTGTTGTCGAAGCAGTCCTGGTCACGAAGGTGAGGTCACGGGCCTACGTCTGAGCGTACGCACGCGCCTGTAGGGGGCGCGACGATGACGGACGGGATGGACGCGGCGAGCGCGCTGCTGGGGTTGGAGGGGCTGGTGGTCGCGGGGGTGGAACGCATCCCGCTGGGAGTTCGGCTGGTGCATCTGGTGACGGCGGTGAGACGGCCCGGCATGCCCGTCGTGCGGGGTGTTCTCCTCGTCGGTGAAGGGCAATGTGGTGACTCGGCCCCGGGACATCCCCTACGGGCCGGTGCCGGTGCTGCTGGTGTGGCACAAGCGCGGGTGGCGCTGCCACACGCCGGGCTGTCCGCGGGGATCGTTCACCGGGCAGGTTCCGGCGGTGCCGGCGCGGGCCCGGTTGACGGCCCGTCTGGTGGCCGAGCTGTCCGCGGCTGTCGCGGTGCAGGGCCGGTGTGTGGCGGAGGTGGCCGGGCATTATGCGGTGGCCTGGTCGACGGTGCACCGGGCGTTCACGGCGTGGGTGCAGCCCGAGCTGGACGCGCCGCTTCCCGTGGTGCGGGTGCTGGGTATCGACGAGACTCGCCGGGGCAGGCCTCGCTGGCAGCGCGAGGTTTCGGGCCGGTATGTGAGGGTGGCCGACCGCTGGCACACCAGCTTCGTGGACTCCGCGGGCAGCGGCGGTCTGCTCGGCCAGGCTTACCGATCGTCTTGTCGGTACCAGCCCAGCGAAAGTGGAGGCCTCCGTGTCCGGTCGTCCGATGTGGATCTACAAGTGCAACGCCGACGAGGAGGCATCGGGAGGCCTGTCCTATGGCGACTGGGGTGAGTTCTTCGAAGAGACCGAGGGAGGCCGCTCCTGCGAGTGGGGCGACGAACGGTACATCCGCAGCCCCATGTCCCGGAACGTCATCGGCCGGATGCAGCCCGGTGATGTGGTCCTGTGCTGGCAGGTCGACACCCAGGAGGCCGTCGGACTGGCGCGTGTCGACCGCGTGGTGGGTCGGGAGGGTGCCCGTCGCATCTTCCTCTTCACCGACAAGGTGTTCACCGGTCCCGTGAAGTTGCCCGCCGCCCGCACTGCGCGCCACGTCCGCCGAAGGCAAGGGGGAGCGTCCGAAACCCGGCGCAGGCGGTGGCGGTGGCAACTGCGGCCATGTGGGGATGCTGGCCGTGGGCAGGTGGTTCAAAGGGCAGTCCTGGGACGTGAAGGACGTCCATGGAGTCGGCTCCAACAACTGCGACCTTCGTGTCACCGGACCCGGCGGCTCGTTCGACATGGAGGTCAAGAGCACCAAGGGCAAGCACGTTCGGTTCAACCTGACCCCGGGCCAGAAGGCGCACATCGAGACCGATCCAGACAACTGGCTGCTCTACGCGGTGACCAGGGCGCACTGGCCGGTACGCCACAAGATCCACGGGCCCTACAGCCCGGGAGAGGTTCTCGCTGCTGCCGGTGGCGGGCGCAGCGGTCGCCTACCTGCCCGTGCCCCGGCGCGTCCACCGCAGGCGTGGGTCGCAGCGCCTGGTCGCGCACAACCGAGCCGGACAGGACGCAGCGTGACGAACGTGCTCACCCGTACACCGGCGACAGCAGTGATGCCACGCGGTGGTCCTCCCGCGTCTGGTACCCGTGGTGGGCGAGCCACCGGACGGCCTCCGGCTCGTGTTCGGCGGCTACGTGGGCGTACACCCCGTTGAAGGTGGTGACGTAGGGCTCGGCGAAGGCTTCGAGGAACTCCACGGGGAACTTTTCGGCCATGAGCAGCTGCGGGTGGGGCGGCCAGTCGCCGTCGGCGCACTCGGGGATGTCGCTGTGGGCGTCGAACGCCTCGTCGTCCTCTGGTACGCCGTCGTAGGTTCGGCGTCCCCACGGGTCGATCCAGCCGGGAGGGTGCTCCCCGCTGGGCGGCGGGGGAGGGGGATCGAGCACTCCTGCCAGATCGAGGACCTCGTCGTAGACCTCGATTCCGCAGCGGTCACGGACCTCGCCCCACGTAGTGCACCGGAGCACCTCGGCACGGGGCAGCCAGTGCTCCACGGTCGGCTCGGGCAGCACGAGCAGGAACGCCGCCTCGTTGCCCGACCACGCCGCCCAGAGCAGCACGGGCGCGTCGGCGTCGGCGTACGAGGGCAGCGGTCCATCGGATGCAGGGTCGGGGAGGGGTGGGTCATCGGGAGCGCTCACGGCACTAATGCTCCAAGCAGGTGTGACAGAACGAGGCAGGCATATAGTGCGTCGGCCATGGACTACGGGGGCCTTTTTGGCCTCTCGTCCCCGGCCTGCGCTTCCGATCCCGGCCGACTGCCGCGTCGCCTCCGGTCCGCTCGGGCTCGCACTGGGCACACTATCGTCTCGCTCATGCTGAGGGCGCGGGACCGCTGGTTGACCCGGCTGGGGTCGGTGTGCCGGCCCGGACGTGGCGGCTGATCCGCCGGTTCCTGCCTCGTCGGTCAGACGGTGGTGGTTTCGCGGAGCTTGGTCTGCTCGACCGCGGTCGCGGTGGGCGGGGGAACGGGCTTGCGCAACTCGGCGACGCTGAGGCCGGCGATCAGGAACGCGATCAGAGTTGCTGCCACGCTGACCAGCACCGACGCGTTGAACTCGCCGTCCACCAGGTGCCCGACCATCTCGACGATGCCCCACGCTCCGATCAGCAGCCCGGCGATCAGGTTGACGTAGCGGGTGCCCCGGTTGTCCAGCTGCAGCGTCATGACCGCCAGCCCCAACGGGATCACCGCGAAGATCGCCATGTAGTACCCGACGCCGCCGTCGGAGGCGAACCCGTCCATCTCCCCGGCCAGCGCCTCCTCTAACGCAGTCGGTTCGACGAGCAGCCACAGCAGCAGCGCGAACGCCGACGCCGCGAACCAGGCCACCCAGAGAATCGCAACTCGGATTCTGGTGTCAACAACGTTCACAACTCCCGCCTCCCTTCGACATCACAGCCCGGATAGGCTTCACCTACCTTCTGGATAGCCGCCGTGACGGGAGGGGCCAAGGGTCGAAAGTCACAAGTCCGAGCTCGGCGTCGCGCATGGGGAAGTCGCACTTTGGTGACATGCGGCCGCAACTATGTTACTGAAGTGCGGCTAGAGTGACGTTGTGGACCTGTCCATGTTCCAGAAGGACGCTCCGGGTGACCTTGTGCCCATCCAGGGCTACGACCCAGTTCGGGGCCCATGGGAACACTGTGCCTTCGTCCCGCGGCCGTTGCCGGAACAGATGCCTACGCTCGAACCGACGACTTTCGTGGCGGTGGCGAATGCCCGGGCGGCGTTGGCCGCGCTGGACAACACCGCCAGTCGCCTCCCCAATCCGACGCTGCTGCGCGCCTCCACCCTGCGCCGAGAGGCGCAGAGCACCAGCGCGCTCGAGGGGACCTATGCGCCGCTGGCCGAAGTGCTGACAGCCGATGAGGACGCACCGGCCACTGGGGAGCTCCGGGAGATCATCAACTACGTTCAGATGGCCAACCACGCGTACGCGTGGATTGGAGAGGGCCGCACCCTCTCCGTTCCCTTCCTGGCCGAACTCCAGGGCATCCTGATGCGTGGCACACCGCTTGCTGCCGTGAGCGGTCGTGTTCGCGACGGCCAGGTCGTTGTCGGACAGCGTCCCGAGGTGGACATCTCCGGGGCGTCAGTGCGCCGAGCCCGGTTTGTGCCATCTCCGGCCGGCCATCTGCTCGAGTCCGGACTGCGGGACCTGGTGGGCTGGATCCGAACCGATCACTCCCAGCACATTGACCCGGTCGTGGGCGTGGCGATGTCGCATTACCAGTTCGAGACTCTCCATCCGTTCCGCGACGGCAACGGCCGAGTGGGGCGACTCCTTGTCGTCCTACACCTGCAGTGGGCGGGCGTGCTTGGCGAGCCGACGTTGACGGTCTCGCCCTGGTTCGAGGCGCGGCGACGGGAGTACTACGACCGGCTCTTGTCGGTGAGCACAGACAACGACTGGGACGGGTTCGTCCGGTTCTTCGCCAACGGGCTCTTCGCCGCGGCCGTGGCGACCCACGCCGAGATGCTCGCGCTCGTCGAAGTTCAGGCCGAGCTGAAGGATCTCGTACGGTTGTCGTCCTTGCGAGCCGACACGGCACAGGCCCTCGTCGACCTGGCCGTGGCCAACCCGACCTTCACGGTTCGGAGGGTGGAGTCCGAGCTGGGGGTGGGGTACGGGCGGGCGAACAAGCTCGTAGGCCAGCTCGTAGACCTCGGCGTGCTAGCGGTTGTCGACCCGAACGCCTACAAGCGGCTGTTCTACGCACCACGTGTAGTGGAGGTTCTGACCGCGAGGGCGACGGCTTCCCAATCCCGGGTGGGAGGAGAGGCCCAAGGGTCTGAAGATCCGACGCGGCACTAGGGGCGTGTCCTGTACCGAGGAGCTCTACAGCCTTCCCATCGTTGTCGACCTGCCGACATCCTTTCTGATCGTCGGCGGCAGTCTCCCCGGGTTCAGCTACGCCTCCTGCTGTTCACGCCGCCGAGGGGGTATTGGCGACGACGACGAGGAAGCGTTCTAGGTCGTACAGGGCCGCTTTGGCGGCGGGATTGGCGAGCGGCGGGTACATGCCGTCGAAGGCGTGCTCGGTCCAGGGATATTCGATGTACACGACGGGGACGCCCGCTGCCTCGAGTAATCGGTGCAGTCGTCGGGCAGCTTCGATCGGTACCACAGCGTCGTGCGTTCCCTGGAACATGAGCGTGGGTGGGCAGGCCGGTGTGACGTGGTGGATCGGGGATGCCAGGTCGTACATCTGTTGGGCGGATGTCCCTGGCTCGACGCCGAGCAGGTTTCGGACAAGCTGGTTCACGGGCGGTGCGGGTGGGGACTGGGCGGCGGTCAGCGGTCGCCCGAACATCACGGTGTTGAGGAGGTTCGCGACCTTGTCGGGCTCCTTGCGATCCCACACCTGTGGCCGCGAGGACCCAGCCTCCTGACCGAGCCACCGCTCGACGGCGGATGACAGCTCCGGAATCCCGTACCAGGAGACCACGGCCATGACCGACGTGTCCGCGTCTCGCAGCTCGTCGGGGACCAGTGTGGGCTCGTGCGGGGCGTAGGCGGCCAGCAGCGCGATGTGTGCTCCGGACGAGCCGCCCATCACGACCACCCGCTTCGGATCTATCCCGTATCGCTCGGCATTCGCCTTGGTCCAGGCAACGGCGCGGTGCACGTCGCCGACCATGCCGATCACGTCGGTTTCGGGGCAGCATCGGTGCGCAGCGTCCACGACCACGTGGCCCTGCGCGGTGAGTTGGCGGAACAGCGGCCGCGTGAGAACGTCCTTGTCGAAGAAGTGCCATGAGCCGCCGTACAGGTAGACGATGGCCGTGCCGGTGCGTTCGACTCCCGCCGCCGGCTCCCAGATGTCCGCGAGAAGCTGGCGATCGGTCCCGGGAATGGTCCAGATGGGCACGTCGCGGGCCCAGGTCGGCACCGGCACCCGGGGCAGGCGCAGCAACCGGCGATGCCGGATCATCCGCCGTTCGGCGTCGGGACTGATCCGCTGCTTCCACCCCTGCCCGAATGCCCGCTCGAAACCATCCTGGGAGGCTGTTACGCGAGCTATGTAGTACGTCCCGACGCTTGCGCCGAGAACGCCAGTGATCATGGCGAACCATGATCGGCGCATGGCGCCCATGCCGGCTGCGGCGACCCCGAGAGCGGTCAACGCGGGCGTCTGCGCCGTAGCCATCGACTTGCCGATGAAGCCCCGGTAGCTGTTAGCCGGACGCACCACCAGCACGGAGCCTATGGCTGAGAGCACACCCAGCATCACGGCGAGACGCTTCATGGGCACATGCTGCCATGCAGGTCGGGGACGACGATCACATGAAACGGGATCTAGCAACTACCCGGCGCTTCGCGGAGGGACTCCACAAGGGAGCAGACGTCACCGAGGCTCACTGCGGGGAGACGATGTTCACGGACCGGTGAAACGTCGATGCCCCTGGGCGCGCCTGGGCCGGGGGGGAATCTGAGGTCGAAGCGGCCGTTGACGAGGGGGAGCATGTCGGCGTGGACCGTGACGGGGTCGGGACCGGAACGGCGGATCGGTGAACGTCCGCACACCCTCACCGGTGGTCGTGTCCGGTGACAGCCGTACTGCCGCGAGGAAGTCTGCGAAGTTCCGCACGACCCACGCAGTGCGGCCATCCACCACGAGCCCGCCGAGGACCGAGTCGTCTCGCGGCACGTCGATCCTCTTGAATCGGAAACCCCGAAACCTCGGTGACGACACCGACCGGGCCGGCTGCTCAGGCGCTTGGAGCCCCGCGGCCTGACCCGGCGCACCCGTAGCAGGGCCGACATGCGCTCGGTCGAGGTGTCTCTGCCCGACCAGGGCCGCGCCTGCAGGAGCGCGCACGGCGTGCCCCGGACGTCATCGCCGTATCCCCCGTCCGGTTCCCTTGACGACCACTGGAGCACACGTGGGCTGCTGACCACGCTGCTCGCTAGGATCGAGTTGCTGGAGGCTGGCCACCTCTTCAACCTGATCCCGCCGAAGGTAACCGGACACAATTGAGGAGTCCCGATAGCCCGCACCCCACCCCCAAGGTCCATCCCCAGGGTGATCGGCCGATTCGGTCTGGCCGGGGTGCTCCTGTTCGCGGGTCTTGGACACCTGGGCAACCCCGAGGAGTTCCTTGCCCAGGTCCCCCGGTGGTTCCCGGCCCGGGACGCGGTCGTGCTCGTTTCAGGGTTCGTCGAGATCGCCCTGGCCATCGCACTGGTCGCCGCACGGAGGCACCGGGCCCAGATCGGCTGGATCGTCGCCGCCTACTTTGTCGCCGTCTTCCCGGGCAACATCTCCCAGTACGTCACGCACACCGACGCCTTCGGCCTGGACTCCGACACCGCACGTGCGGTTCGCCTGCTTTTCCAGCCGGTGCTCGTCGCCTGGGCGCTCTGGTCGACCGGCGCCTGGCGCGACTGGCGGGCCGGCCAGGCCAAGAGGCGCGCGACCAAGCAAGGGCAGATGATCACACCCGCTGGCTGAAGTCCGAGCCGATCCGTGGAGGACGGTCGGGCAGCCTCGGAGTGTCGCGGGTGCGAGGGGGAGGATCGATCAACCGATCGGCGTATCGGTACACCGACCCGATAATCCGGCCGTGACTTGCGGCGTCGAGCGCGGTGTTCACGGTCGGGACGATGGTATTCACCGGTGCGTACGACCGGTGTCCGTCGCTGTCCCCGGTGTCACCGTGGTGACCGCCTGCCGTGCACTGGCTGCGGGCGCGGCAGGCTGGCCGTGGTGCGTGCCTGTGCCTGACGGCTGTGCATGATGACCTCATGCGGGTGGTCGGTCTGGGGGCGTGGTGCGACTACGTGACCGAGGAGGAGTACCGGCGCCGACTCCTCGCCGGACGGCTGCCCCCCGACCCTGCCTATGACGGGGAGCCGCAGCCGGGCCTTTTCGGCTGGTCGGCGTACGCGGGCGAGCAGGTCGAGGAGGCGGTCGCGGGGTTCCGTCGCGGGGTGCACTTCGACGTGCACGAGTTCGCGGTCCTCGACGACGGCCGCCGCGTCACGCTGCACGAGGGCCGTGGGTTCGGGTGGTCGGGCCCCGAGGACCCCTGGTGGTTCCTGTCGTTGGAGTCCCTGGAGCGCGACGTGCTCACCACGGTGCTGCCGGACGACGACGACACCGGCGACGAGCATCCGTGGGAGTGGCTCGCCGAGTTGTTGCGGGTCCAGGGCGTGGCGTGCACGGCCGAGGAACTCAGGCTCCTGCCGTACGAGGTGGTGCTCAGCGAGCGACTCCGGGACCGGGTGGCCGCCACGTCACCGGACTCGTCGTAAAAGGCGTGACCTGGGCTGTTCTGTCTGAACCCGGTTCAGGGAATGCCGCAGCCCGTCGGATGCTTCGCATCCTTCGGCGTCCTGCGGACATGGCAGAGCCCCTCGGAGGCGAAGGGCAACCGAGGAAGCTCGGTTACCGACGGCGTGGGTGCGATGCTGTGCACCCCTGACTTTGGGCACCTGGACGTTGCTGGCCAGGGGCGTGAACGCGGACCCGGACGGGTCGGGCTGTCACTCCTCGTTCGGAGCCTCGTCGCGCAGTCGTCCGTCCCCGACGGCGGTCAGGGTCCAGTTCCCGAAGGGGCCGAAGGCGAACGAGGTCCAGTTGCCGGTGCCTCGTGAGGGGACGCGGATGCGGGGGCGTTGCGCGGGCGACCGGTTGTGTCACGGGGCGGCACATCCTGCTCAGGGTTGGTGCGGAACAATCATCGACGTATCGATCCGTGGGGAGGCTGGGTGGCAGCACGTCTGGAGCAGCTGACACCCGGTGTCCGGGTGCGGGGTGTGGCCGCCGGGGCGCAGGGACCTGCGAGCTGGGTTCCTTGCCGCGTCATGCAGAGGTCGCCCGCTCGGCGGCGATGTACTCGCCCATCGCCTTGAAGCCTGCTTGGAACACCGTGTTGTGCAGCGCCTCGACGTCGAAGAAGCGCATCACAAGGCGCCAAGGGCCGACAGGGTTCGCGCGCCAGTGCTCGCGGATCCGGGTGTGGGACTGGTCCACGGGGCTCAGCGTGAACTCTGACTCGCCGCGGAAGGGTCCGTCCTGGACTTCCAGCACCCGACGCTCCGGCTCGTAGGCGGTCACCCGCGCGGTGAACTGGGTGGCATCCCGCCGGTCGACCCCGCCCGGCCGTGCGCTCACCTTGACATCCAGGACAGCCCCGACCTGGGGGTACTCGACCTGGTCGCGGACCCGTGCCCGCAGGTAGGGCAGCCACCAGGAGCTCCTGCCCGCGAACTCGTCGGCGTACGCGGCGATGATGTCCCCTGGGGTGGCTTCGAGGACCGCCTCGTTGACCACGTCGTACTTGTACTCGACCATCCCAGCCACTTCCTTCCTGAGCTCAGGGCTCCAGCGCCTCGCCTGAGGGTAGCGGTGCGTGCCGGGGCCACGGTTGGTGCTTTTCGATCGTGCTGGCCAGGGCCAGCAGCGTCTCTTCGCCTCCGGGTGCGGCGACCAGTTGGGCCGCGTGGGGCAGCCCGTCGGGCCAGGTGCCGGCGGGCAGGACCAGGGCGGGGTAGCCGGCCATGTTCCAGATGCTCACGAAGGGCCCGACCCAGTACAGGGAGAACCGGACGTTCGCCGTCCACGAGCGGATGTGCCAGGGCTGCGACACGGGTGGGGGAGCCGCCGTGACCGGGGTGAGCAGGACGTCGTGGTCGGCGAACACCCCAGCCAAGACGCTGCGGAGGGCGGCCAGGTCCTTGTCCCGAACCAAACCCAGGCGCAGCACCCACCCCCCGACCGATGCCGATCGGCGGGTCCGGGGCTGAAGGTGGGATCGGTCGAGGGCTGCGGCTTCCGTGTGCGCGGTGGCGAACCATCGGGCGAACATCGCCAACGCGAACCGCTGCAACGACAGCGTTCCGGCGGGGCGCACGGTGAGGCCCGCGTTCGTCAGGGCGCCGGCGACGCTCCTCATCCCCGCCCGCGCCTCGTCGGTGACCCTGGTGCCAGGGAAGGGCGAGCTGTCCAGGACACCGATACGCACGCCGTCGACTCCGGGGTCGGCGTGGCCGACCGCTCCGCCCGACAGCACCGCAAGCGCGTGTCGCACGTCGTCGACGGTCGTGGCCAGCGGCCCGTTCTCGGCGGTGCCGTACCAGCTGTTGACCCCGATCTCCGACGGCAGCACGCCGTGCCCGGGCTTGACGCCGACCACACCACACGACGCCGCTGGGACGCGGATCGAGCCCATCGCGTCGTTCCCGATCGCCAACGGAACCATGCCCGCGGCCACGGCGGCAGCACTTCCCCCCGATGATCCCCCGGCATTCCGGGCCAGGTCCCACGGGTCACCCGTCGCCCCCCACGCGCCCTCGGTCTGCGGCCACAACGCCAGCTCCGACAGGCAGGTCCGGCCCAGCACCACTGCCCCTGCTGACCGCAGCAGACGCACCACCGGGTGGTCCTCGGCGCTCAAGCCCGAGGCGGTTGCCGCGCAACCGGACCGCACCGGATGGCCGCGCACCGCCAGATTGTCCTTGACGGCCACAGGAACCCCCGCGAGCGGAAGAGCCGACAGGTCACCACGCTGGCCCAGAGCCGCAGCCTCGGCCAGCGCCTCCTGCTCGAACACCTCCACGAATGCCCCCACCATCGGGTCGAGCGCCCGGATCCGCTCCACGTGCGCGGCAGCCACCCGCACGGGGTCCAACACACGCCCACGGATCGCCTCGGCCAAAGCGACCGCCGACATCCCCACGATCTCCGACTCGGCCAACGACCCCATCGCGCGCTTCCTTTGCTCTAACTGTCGTCACACTAGGCTCGCCCGCCGACCCCCGGATAGAGCAGGAAGTCCCGACCTCCGTCCGCGTCCCATGAGGACCAGGCAGGACACCAGAGGTCGGAACTGGCGCCGCGCTGCGCACGCGCCCGACTCGCGGCTACTAGAGGGTTTCCCATACGACCGGTGTCTGGCCAGACTCGGTCGAGGTGCTCGGCGGGTCGCTCTTTGCGGCTGCCCACCCGGGTTGTTGGGTGTGGCTCTCCTTCGGTCTGCTGCCCGTCGGGCGCCGTTGACGAGGTGTGGCTCCAGAGGGGACTGCCCTGCTCGCAGTAGCACCGCCCGCCTCGCCGTCCCTATCGACACGAGCGAAGGCAGGAGCAAGCAGATGCAGCAGGTGAGCATCGGGGTGGATCCCCACAAGGTGTCGGCCACGATCGAGGTCGTCGACGCCCACGAGAGGATGCTCGGGCCGGGCCGGTTCACCACCGGCCATGCCGGCTATGCGGCGATGCGCAAGTACGCCAAGACGTGGCCGGAGCGGGTCTGGGCGGTCGAGGGCGCCAACGGTGTCGGGCGCCCGCTGGCGCAGCGGCTCCTCGAGGCCGGTGAGCAGGTCCTCGACGTGCCGGCGAAGCCGGCTGCGCGGGTGCGGCTGTTCGACACCGGGCACAACCACAAGACCGACGCCCACGACGCGCACTCGATCGCGGTCGTCGCGGTGCGCACCGAAGGGCTGCGGGTGCTGAAGGTCGATGGGGAGCTGCTTCGCGTCCTGGACCGGCACCGCACCGTTGGACCCCTCCTCCGGGGAGCGGAACCGCCACCGGCTGTCGCGGGCCGGGAACCGGCGGATGAACCACATGATCCACATCGCAGCGATCAGCCAGATCCGCCTGGACACCGACGGGCGCGCCTACTACCGGCGTAAGCGCGCCGAAGGCAAGAAGCCCCTCGAAGCGATCAGGTGTCTCAAGCGCATGATCTCCGATGCCAAGTACCGCCAGCTCGTCGCCGACGCCCACGCCGCAGCGGCCGAAGGCCCAGTCGGTGGTGAGGGTAGTGCGGGCCCGGGAGGGCACAGCGGGGCGTCTCATCAATCCAGCGCGGTCGACCTGCCCCCGCCCATCGACACTTCGGATCAGCCACTTCCCGGACCCGCGAACACGACGCTACAACCCCTTCAGCGACCCCGACAGCACTCACCGCGAAAGACGCCTCAGATGACCACTTGACATCATAGGGGTGCCCGAGAGACGCAACGGCTGAACGCCGCGGACGGCTCGGAGTAGCCCAGCGCAGCTGCGACGTAGGCCGGACTCAAGCGCGTGAGACCTCGATCAAGACTCGCTGACTACCGCGAGCACTCCGTCACACAGGCGCACGTCACCATCGCCTAGGCCGGCTAGGACTTCATCGAGCCCCACGTCCGTCTGTTTGATTCGATCAATGCCGTCGGTGTCAGCCGCCTCTCGGGTCACGAAGATCTTCGTGTAGTCGGGACCAACCACCGGCTCGGCCACGCGCCCGTTCTCCACGACGGCCGTAGGACCGTACTCGAGATACACAGTCGGCTGGGAGTCCGCACGTCGGAGTGTCACGCACCACTCCCATTGCCCAACGAACCGCGTCTCAATCGAGGTCACGCGGCCGGTCGTCAGAGTCTCATTCACCTGACCGATCAATGTCCGCTCGGCATAGCGTTTGAGAGCCCACTTCACCTCGGCAAGCGTCCTGCGCCCTCCCTCAAACTGCCGCTTGGCATGCAGTGCCAGGAGGTCCGCGAACTCCTGTGCAGCCGCTTCCTGCGGCCGGCGGCCATAGCGGGCCGCTTCGCCGGTCTCGCACATGGCCTTGATGAACGCGATTTGATCGTCACCGCTCACAGCCGCTGGCCCCTCCGTGAAGTGCTGTACGAGGTCGTTGATGAAGAACTCCTGCCGCGGGTGCCCACGCCTCCAAGCCGCATCGCCAGCGACGTGCGCCTTCAGGCCCTTTAGCAACTCGGCATACGTCACGACGACGGCCTTCTCCCAGCCATCTGTCTGGCGATCGCTCTGACGCCGAGCGCTCAGCAGCACAACGACACTCCGCCGACCACCCGCCGCGCCATGCGCGAGGTACCGGCCATAGTCGTGGCCGTGACCGTCGGAGTACTCGTAGTTCTCCACGACGACACTCGCCTGCGGGCTCGTGAGCACTATGTCTGCGATGTCGCCGCCGCGGTTCTCGGGGCCAGCGGTGTCCACCTCCTGGAAGACCCGATACCCGCCAGTTGGCAGTTGAGATGTGTCGGGAAGGGATCGATTCACCTGCTCGACGAAGAGCCGCTGGAACGCATCGCCCAGCTGATGCGTGCCATCCACACTCAAGAGCCACGCGAACACATTGGACAGCTGCTTTTCATGGGTGCCGTGGTGCATCACGAGGAAAACGTTGAACTGCTCGGCCAAGCTCCTCGTCAGCGACGGCACCAAGGCGGTGACCATCTGGTCGAGCGGACAGCAGCTGTCGACACCGCCCCAGCGTAGTGGTGGGGGCACGATGAGGCGGGCGACGTCTGCAGCGTCCGCGGCGCCAGGCTGCTGTCCGCCTGCGGAGTGTGATGCTCCCTTGTGGGCTGCGCCGACGCGGCGCAAGGGCGCGGTTGACCTGACACAGTTGTGACCCTAGGGATCGTGAGCCCCTGTGCCTCGCGATGGAGTTGTCTTCCGACCCGTCCTACGTGCGCTTCGGTTCGCGTCGCCGCAGTACGAGCCATGCAAGGACTACGTACGCGACGAACCAGGCGACCATCCCGGCCATGTTCAGCAGCCAGGT
Source organism: uncultured Actinomycetota bacterium (assembly GCA_963752715.1). GTDB lineage: Bacteria > Actinomycetota > Actinomycetes > Mycobacteriales > CAVVZQ01 > CAVVZQ01. The sequence continues at coordinate 149,888 of CAVVZQ010000008.1, forward strand.
GCCGGACAGATGGTTCCAGGTGGCGGGCGGGTTCACCTCTGCCGTGAGGTATGCGAGGTCAGTGGTGGCGGCCATGGCGGAGAACGCCCAATAGGCCGGTGTGAGCCAGCCGAGCAGGTCGAGAAGGGTCTCGTAACGGATTGGGACGGCACCGGAGAGAACGACTTGGACCATGGTGACCAGGACCAGCAGCGGCAGCGCCACCTCGGTGGTGGGGATCGCCGCTGAGAGCAGCAGCCCGAGCGCCATGCTGACGACGGCCAGCGCGGTGGTGGCGACGATGATCTCGATGGTGGCGTTGCCGAGCACGAGCGCCTCGTCCGGACCTGGTCTGCCTGCCATGGACAGCGCGGCGAACACGGCGGCCTGCGTCGCGGTGATCACGCCGAGGACGAGCAGCTTGGACAGCAGGTAGGCGCCGCGGGACACGCCAACGGAGCGTTCCCGCTGGTAGATCGTCCGTTCCTTGACGAGTTCCTGCACGGAACTGGCGGTGCCTGTGAACGCGGCGCCGAGGACGAGTACGAGGAGCAGGAACCGGGCCTGGTAGTTCGGCGGTCCGCCAGAGGGTGGTGTGTCGCCGGGTCCGAGGCCGTCGTCGCTGCCGACGAGGATGCCGAGCACGGCGAGCATTAGCGGCAGGACGGCGAGGAACGCGAGGTAGGCGCGGTCGGCTGAGACGACAGCGACGTAGCGGCGGGCGAGCGTGGCCAGCTGGGACCGGAACGGCTGTCGGAGTACGGGGCTGAGAGTCGGCTTCGCTTTGCCACGGGCTGAGGGCTCGTGGGCGGGCTGGGAGCCGCTGGCTGCCCAGTATTCGGAGAGGCGGAACTGCCGGTCCCACTCCGGTCCAGGTGTGGTCTCCAGGGTGAGGAACATCTGGGCGTAGTCGGAGACGCCGAAGTAGCCGGGAGCCTCGTCGGGCGGGCCGAAGTAGGCGACGTAGCCACCAGGTGCGAGGATCATGACCTGGTCGCAGACGTCGAGGTTGGCGACGCTGTGGGTGACGACGACCACAGTGCAACCTTCGTCGGCCAGGCCGCGGAGCATCTGCATGACCTGCAGGTCCAGGCCGGGGTCGAGACCCGAGGTCGGTTCGTCGAGGAACAGCAGCGACGGTTTGGTGAGGAGCTCGATCGCCACGCTGGTGCGCTTCCGCTGACCGCCGGAGAGCCGGTCGATGCGCAGATCTGCCCGTTCGGTCAAGCCAAGTTCGGACATGACCTCGCCGACACGGGCGTAGCGTTCGGCCTTAGTGGTGTCCCTGGGGAACCGCAGGGCGGCACCGTAATGCAGAGCACGCTGCACGGTGAGCTGGGCGTGGAGGAGGTCGGACTGAGGGACCAAGCCGATGCGGTGGCGCAACTCGTCGTAGGCGTCATACAGGTCACGTCCGGCGTAGTGGACCGCGCCCCTTCCGGCGGGTCTTTGTCCGGTCAGGGCACCGAGCAGGGTGGACTTGCCCGCTCCGCTTGGTCCGATGACGGCGAGCAGGCTTCGCGGAGGAAGGGTGAAGCCCACGTCGTGCAGCAGGGTAGTGCGTCCTGTGCCGTGACCGACGTCCACGGTCAGGCTATGGGCTGAGAACTCCAGCCCGTCCAGTTCCTCGACCTGCTCCAGCGCGGTCCCGTCGAACCGCAAGAGGGTGCTGCCCACCGCCACCACGTCACCGGGTCCGAGTCTCGCGCGGTGCGCGCGATGACCGTTGACGTAGGTGCCATTGGCCGAGGCCAGGTCGATCACCTCGACCATCTCGCGGTCGCGGCGAAGGTGGGCGTGGAACCGAGACACCATCAGGTCTTCGAGCACAATGTCGTTGCGAGGGTCCCGGCCCACCCGGACGACATCGGCCAGCCGGTGCATGGCCGTCACGGACAGCCCCACATTGGTGAACCCGGATCCAGTGTCATGCGACAGCGGCGCGGGGAACGCAGTCGTGCGTCGATCGCCTACGACCGTCACTCCGGTCGGGACGTGCCGCGGACGATTCGACAAAGTCGCCTCGCCAGGCTCTGACGGTGTATCTGGCGCTGCTTGGCCTGCCGGTCCGACGACGAACCCGGGTCCCTCCGGAGCGCCTAGACCGACCCGGGTCGCCGTAGTGCCGCGCTTCTCGGTAATCCGCGACCCGCCGATATAGGTCCCGTTAGCCGAGCCCAGATCGGTCACCACCCAGCCGGTCTCGTCTGCACGCACCGAGCAGTGACGCCGCGAGACGCGGCGGCCATCGATGACGAGATCCACTGCGGCGTCGCGGCCGACGACGACCTCTTGGCCCGGTTCGACGGGCAGCAGGCCGCCCTCGAACCTCACTGTCAGTGTCACCTGACGATGATGCCAGCAGGACGGCTATCAAAGGCTACCCGGGTCTTGAGAATGGCCGGGACCGCGATTCCGGGGCTCATCCTGTCGAAACGCGACGGCTGATCCGCTGGCCTCAGCCGTCGCCCGGCCTCACGCTCCGGCCGATGAGGGAGGGGGCCTCGTCCAGCACCTTGCGCATCACGTCGGGGTCGGTGGTGGTCTGTGGGCCGGTGCCGTCGTCCCAGGCCATGAGCCGCAGGAACGGTCCCTGACCGGTGAAGAGCCGCTACCACGCCATCTTCACCACCAGCCAGACGCCGCTGGTCCAGGCCGAGTCCACCCACCGCGGGCACGCCATCATCGAGCAGACCATCGCCGACCTCAAGGCCGGACCGCTGGCCCACCTGCCCTCCGGCCGGTTCACCGCGAACGCCGCCTGGCTGGTCGCCGCGACCATCGCCCACACCCTCACCCGCGCCCTCGGCGTGCTGGCCGGCGGCCGGTTCGCCCGGGCCGAGCCCGCCACCGTCCGCGACCGGATCGTCACCGTCCCGGCCCGGCTCGCCCGCTCCGCCCGACGCCTCCACCTGCACCTACCGAAACGCTGGCCCTGGCAGCTGCACTGGCAGCGGCTCTGGACCGCGGTCATGACCACCTGACCCGCCCCCCACCCGACCCGACGACCCGAGGACCAGAAGAAGCCGGACCCGACCGGCAGGCCGTGCACGCCCACACCGGCTACCCGCTCCGGCCCCGGGCCGTCCACGTCAGCAGCCGACGCTCAACCGCTCACCACGGTGGATTGAGGCTTAGGCGGCTTCCCGGTCGGGAGAACCACAGCACCGACCCGGAACGGCTTGGCGATGAGGACTTCGACGCGGACGGGCGTCTGATCGCCAGGCCCTCGCTGTGAGCACCGCGTGACGCCACGCTCGGACGGTCCGCTGAGACGGTTACCGGGACGACGCAATCACGTCGCGGTGCCTATCGCCGGTGTGCGCGATGTTGTCACGCGGGCCGTTCCTGCAGGTGAGGGCTCTGCTGATCGGACTGCCTATCCGGTGCAATCGCTGCGTGGTCTCTATCGGTGGTGCGGGCGGGTGCTGCCAGGCATGACCCATGAAACGCCACGGGTGTCCCTGTTCGGCTGCGGCCACCGATGGGCAGGCTCCCCGCTATCGTCCACGTGGGAGTTGATCATTCGACATGGACACCTGGTGGGTCGGGACTGTCTCTGCGCTGGCGGGCGCGATCACCGCTGCGCTTCTTCAGTCGTGGCGCGAGCGGATCGCCTACAAGAGGGAGTTGCACACGCGCTGGGACGAGAGCCTGTTGGTGGGCGTGGTCGACTACCTCTCGACTGCGGATCGCGCTCTTCGGGCGCTGGTCCGGTGGAGGGACGAGCGGGACGTGAGTGGTGCCGATTCGGAGGCCATGGCTGCGGATGCGTTGGCTGCCTTCGAGCAACTCCACGAGAAGTCCCAGGTGATCAGTCTGCTCACTGGTGGGCGGACTGATCCGGTTCGACAGGCCTCGCGCGAAATGCGTGAACCGCTGGTGCTGCTGAGGGACGAGGTCCTCGGGAATGCGCGCCTCGATGACGCACAGGCGAAGTCGCTGAACGACCAGCACCGGGATGCCCGGACCAGGTTGCTGGAGGCCTGCCAGCATCGTCTGGGTGTCTCCGGGGAGGACACCTCGCCCATGAGGGCCTGAAGCAGGGGACGAACGTCAGCCTCCACAGACGCGAGAAGGACCTTGAGGGGCGCCCTCCCATCACGGGAGGACGCCCCTCTGCTGTCACGCTGCGAACGAGAAGCCCTGCTGTCCGGCGACCTGCCGCTGCGCCTCGGCAGCGACGGCCTCCCGCGCGACCTTGGTGAACAGTCGCCTGTCGTCCCTGGTCGGAACTCGCCGGTGGCGCAGGATTCGCCTCAGCTGCGCGGTCGCGGCCTCGGCGGCCAGGTGCGCCACCTTCTCCCTGACGTCCTCGGGCAGGTCGGCGGGGATGCCCTCCACGACCACACCGCCATCGGCCTCCACGACGACGTTGAGCGTCCTGGCGATCTGCTCCAGGTCCACGCCCTCAGACCGACCGGCCGACTGCGGAGCCTGAGGTTCCTTGGCCGCTGCGTCCTCCGACTGGCTGTCGAAGTCCTTCGATGCCCGCATCAGCCGGAGCAGGGCAAGCCCCATCGAGCCGACAGTTGCCACTCCAACCTGACTTGGGTCACTTGCGCAGGCTTCATGGGGCGCCAAACGTGCTGACCTGCGATGTTGGGCTTGCTTAGTGCGTCGTCAAAGCACTAAGCCCGGATCCACCGTTTAGCTGTCGCTTAGCTGGCGGTTCAGCGGCGTGCCGTGATGATCGGGTGCCCTCTGAGCAGGGACGATGTGGTTGCTGAGACCGATCGTTCGCTGACTCGAGAGGGCACCCGACGGATGCGATCCTGCCATGACCTGAGCCGGGTTTCCGTGACGTTCGACGAGGCGAATCTGGTGCCGTGCGCGGGACTGCTCCCGGCCGCGGTGCTGGCCCAGCGGCTCGACGTCGCGGGAGTGGTGGAGGACCGGCTGACGCTGCCCCGCGACGGGGCGTTCTCCGGGACGAAGGCCATGACCGTGGTCGGGTCGATGCTCGCCGGCGGTGACTCGATCGACGACACCGCGGTGATGCGTACGGGTGCGCTGCCCGACCTGTTCACCGACACCCGGGCCCCGTCGACGGTGGGCACCTGGCTGCGGTCGTTCCGCTGGCACAACGTCCGCCAGCTCGACGCGGTGTCGCGGGAGCTGCTGGCCCGGCTGTGGCAGGCGGGTGCCGGGCCGTCGGACCTGGCCGCGCCGATGACGATCGACCTGGACTCCACCATCGTGCAGGTGCATGGCCGCACGAAGCAGGGCGCGAAGTACGGCTACACGAAGGTTCTCGGCCTGCATCCGCAGCTGGCCGTGGACGCGGCCACGGGGCAGGTGCTCTTCGGCAGGCTGCGCGGCGGCAACGCCGGCGCCGCCCGGGGCGCGGCCAGCTTCCTCGCCGAGACGGTCAGCCGGGTCCGGCACGCGGGCGCCAGCGGGCAGCTCACGGTGCGCGCGGACTCGGCGTTCTACTCCCGCGCGTTCCTGCGCGCCGCCCGCCGGCTGGATGTGCGGTTCTCCGTGACCGTGCGACAGGACCGCAAGGTCCGCGCCGCGATCGAGGCGATCCCGGAGTCGGCGTGGACCCCGATCCCGTACTGGCTGACCACACCGGAGGTCTCCGCCGCCGACGTCGCGGAAACCTCCTACACCTCCTTCGCGGGCACCAGGGAGGCGGTCACGGTGCGGCTGGTCGTGCGACAGGTCCGGCCCACCCCCGGTTCCCAGCTCGCGCTGTTCACCGACTGGGACTACCACGCGTTCAGACAAGACGTCCCGACCCCCCACGACCCGAGGACCGAAGACCCGGCTGCGACACCGGGCGATCACACGCACCCTGAGCCGATCGGTCACGAACGCGCCACGCAGCAACCCGCCCAGCAAGATCAACTACGGTCTCGCGACCGTACTGAAAGGCCGGTGCCAACTTGCGAAGCCGGCGGCGTGTGCTTGTTCCAGCCGCGTCCAGTCTTGCCGTCGGTGAGGGCGGTCGCGAGGGTGTGGGCGGTGGGGAGGTCGGGTGCGGGGCGGACGACCCAGTCGTGATCGGTGGCGAGAGCGCTCAGGAGGTCGGGGAAGTCGCCGAACAGAGCGAAGAACGGCCGGTACCGCTCCAGGGTCGCCCCCAGCGGAGTGGACATGTCGCCGCCGTAGAAGCGGCGGATGCACTCCAGGGTCAGGTCCATCCGGTCCCTGATTCTGGGGTTCATCCCGCGCGCCCCGTTGATGGTCGGCTTCCCGTCGATCCTGTTGCCGGGGAAGATCGTCATCCCGCCGATGGTGTAACTGATCGTCACGAACCGCTCGACCTCCTCACTCGGCAGCTGATCGAGGAGCGAAGCGGCAGCCAGATAGTCCGAGAACGTGGGGATGACCGAGTCGCTGCTCAGGAAGAACTCACCAGCGCTGGATTTGTGGTGCAGGTACTCGCCTGGCGTCACGGTGTCCAGATCGAAGAGACGTCCGTCCGGCAGCGGCTTGCTCCACAGCAGTTGGTGGTAGCGGCGCAAAGTCGGGCTGTGCCTGTCGGGGTCACGCCCCCCGGCGTCGGTTCGGAAGTCGAAGGCCGTGTCGATCAGCATCTGGTCCTCCCTCAGCAGTGGAAGCCCGGCGACCCTGTCCGATCCGCTCCAGCTGCCCGCAGTGGACGGATCGCCGCCAGTGCGCTTTCGGGTGGTCCCTTCTGGACACGAGGCCGCATCCGGAGGTTGATTCAACCAGGAACCGGTCCGGCGGTGCAGACTCCAGCCCTGCTCGGTGAGCGCCAGGAACGTGCTGCTCCGGTCGGCGACGGAGACTGCGGTGATGCCCTCGGCGGCGTCCTCGGGTGCGGGGCCGAGCGAGACGCCCTCCCATTCGTCCGCTCCCCACAGCACGACACCGCCCTGGCGGGTGAGGGTCGCTGCAAGACCCCACCGTTCGCCGTTCACGTCGCGCACGTCCGAGCGTGCCTGCTCGGGTGGGGTCACGTCCTGGTACCTGCCCCAGGCGATGAGTGTGCCGTCCGGTCGGATGGCGAAGCTTGCCCCAGGCCCCGCGCCGATCGCGGCGATCCCGGTGAGGGCCTCCTCGGGCACGCCGACCTGACCCCAGTTGTCGGAACCCCAGGAACCGCGGGTGCCGCTTTCAGCCCGTCTGGACAGGGCCTCGATCAGACGATCGGGGGTCGGGGATACCGGCGTCCGGTGCCCCAGCCCACTTTCCAGCTGTCACGGTCATCGAAGTACTCGTCGTAGGCAATGGGCAGAGCGGCCGTCGGATCCGCGCTCGACTCGACCAGTCGCATTAGGCCGGCGTACCAGACCACGTACTCTTCGTCCTCCACTGCTCGTACGCCGGGCAGCTCCGCCAGGATCAAGTCCGCGACCTCGCCGGGCGACGTTGTCGGCGTGACGGAGCCTCGCGCGAAGTCGACCCCGGCTCCCGTTGAGTAGTTGATCGCCCTGTCCCAGTCCCGCAGTCCAAGGTGTCCGTGCTCAATCTCGAAGTTCGAGCGCTCGGCGATCGAGACGCGCCAGTACATGCCCGAGGGGCTCATCCCAGGCAGGATCCGGATTCCTTGGAACCCGCGTTCGTGGAGTACCTGGACTCCCTCGAGGATGCGCCGCGGTGTCCACCGCGCGAGCGCCGCGCCGATCTGCTCGAACGTTGCTTCGTCATGGGCGACGAGCTGGATCGATGTGACCCTCGTCGGAGTCGACGCTAGCGCCTCGACGGCTGCTGCAATCGCGTCCTGCCTGGGCCAGCCGAAGGCGCCCGCGCTGAGCAGTGGGAAAGCGATGCTCGTCGCACCGAGCCCGTCGGCGACTTCCAGCACGCGGCGGTAGCTGGAGATCAGCAGAGACCGGTCAGTCTGGCCTGCGCTGTGGTTGGGGCCGACCGTGTGAATCACCCACCGCGCAGGTAGGTCGCCGGCGATCGTCCAACCAGCGTCCCCGGTCGCGAGACCGTCTGGGAATCGTTTGATGCAGTCTGCGAGGAGGGCGGGTCCACCGGCTGCGTGGATGGCGCCGTTGACCCCGCCGCCGCCTCGCATGCGGTTGTTGGCGGCGTTGACGATCGCGTCGACCTGAACTCTGGTGATGTCGCCTCTTACGACGGACAGTCTCGGGAGGCCTGGCTGGTCGGGGTCCGACGCGTCATCTCCCATGACTACGGACGTTATCGAAGCAGTCGAGGGGCTCTGACTTGGCGGCCGCCCGCACCGGCGGTTGTGATCGACCGACCTGGCGGCTGGCACGGTGAACGTACTGGTCCGGTCCATTGGGCCGGCTTGTCGCTGATCCGGTCGTAGAACGTAGGAACGCGCTCCCTGCGGCGGCACGGCAGATTGCCCAACGGGGCAAGATGGCGGGTGTGAACGCGATCGTTGCCGTCAACGTTCAAGTGCCGTCATCCGGTGCCGCGGCGATCATTGCCGATTTCGCCGAGCACGCCATCCGAGTTGCCTATGTCGCTCGGCGGGACGTAGGACGGCTCCCTGAGGCTGAGTGGGGTGTTCCCGGCATCTACGTGCTGATCTCAGATGACGGCTCCCACGATGTCTACGTCGGCAAGTCGACTGACCTGCGCTCTCGAGTCATGCAGCACAAGGTGGCCAATTCGAACGTGCCGGGGTGGTCACGCGCGGTGCTCGTCAAGCGCGACACCAGCAATGGATTCACCTCTGCGGACGTTGGCTACCTCGAAGGGAGACTGTCCGCCGAGCTCGGTGCGATCTCGGGAATCACTGTGGTCAAGGGGAAGACCGACGGCGATGCGACCCTGCCCCCTCACATGCAGACGTCGTTGGACTCTCTGCTGTCCTCGATCCTCGCAGCAGTCCGTCTCGCAGGCGTCGACACGCACCGGGAGGACGAACATGCGCAGACCACCTCTGCGGTCAGCCGAACACAGATTCCAGGCACCGTGGCTGACCTCCTCGCTGAGGGGCTACTACAGGCCGGCGTGGAACTGCACTGCACTCGAGCTGGCAAGCACGGGGTCGGCACCGTCGCCCCCGATGGGCAAATTATCGTGAACGGCGTCGGATACACCGCTCCGTCGCTAGCAGCAGGGATCTCGCTCGGTGCCACAACCTCGGCGGGATACGGCGGGTGGGAGCTGTGGCACGTTGGCTCTCTCGATGGCCCGAAGTTGGCCGACTTGCGCTCTCAGCTGCCGAACAGCGAGAACGGCTGATCTTCGAGTCTCTCCGCGCGTCACTGGCCGCTCGCGTGCCCTGGCTGATCCGCTTCGAGTCGTGTCCCTCGACTGTCCAAGCCGAGTGGCGTGTGCGGCGCTCGCCAAGCAGGAGCGGCTGGGCAACTGGCCGGTCCTCGCGGAGCGCCTAGGACCGGCGCCTCTGTCACCGGCTCACCCTCCCGGGACAGCCCCAGGCCCCCGGGCCAACAGATGCGGATCGCGGAAGGAAGCGATGCCCCGGTCACACAGCTCACCGTCCGAGTCTGACCAACTGATCTTGCTTGGCTATCCCACACAGTTGCCATCCGGGTGGCTGCTGGTTGGGAGGGCGTCCGCTGATCAGAACCAAGCAGGGCGACGCCGTGATCCGTGACGACCCGCGCGGATTCGTACCGGACGGGGGGATCTCAGAGCGTGCCAAGGGCCGGTGGGGTTGGTCGGGGAGGTGTGCTGCGGATCGGGATGTCACCCACGGTGTCACCCACGACGGCGCCTGCGAGGGCTCCGGAACGGTGCGTGGATCTTGTGAAACCCCAGGTGAGAGGTGGTGCGCCGCCAGGGACTCGAACCCCGAACCCGCTGATTAAGAGTCAGCTGCTCTGCCAGTTGAGCTAGCGGCGCTTCACGCGGCACCCTACTCGCCGCACGAGCCTCAAGGATACATGCCGCGAGACCGGCTGGAGCCAACCCGAGTCCACCACAGGAATCGTGGAGCTGGCCCGCCGGGATGAGTTGCTGGGCCCGCAGTACCGGCCCGCCCTACCGCGAACGTAGGGCCTCGATGAGTTCCTGCTTGTTCATCGACGAGCGGCCCTCGATGTCCAGCTCACGGGCTCGCTCGAGCAGCTCGTCTTTCGTCCACTCCTCGTAGGGCGGCTTGGAGCCCCCCGCAGCGGAAACCTCCGAACGGCCCCGTGCCGCTGCCGCGTTGGCGATGCGGGCCGCCTTCTCCTTCGAGGCCCCTTCGGACCGAAGCTTCTCGTACAGCTCCTCGTCCTTGATGCTCGGCTCAGCCATCACAGTGCCCTCCCGATCCCGGCGATCACTGCCCGCACCCAGCCCAGAGGTTCTCCGCGTACCGCGCGTACTCCTTCTTCCACCGCAGGGTCCAGAACAGCAGCAGCGGCTTGGGCGCCGTCCCCTTGACTGCCTTGAGGTCCTCCTCGGACAGCCCGTCGAGCAGCCACGGCACGAAGAAGCGCAATAGCTTGAAGTCCCCGCTGCGCTGCAGGTTCTTCTCGATGCCTCGCCAGACGGCGGGATCCACGTGCTCCTGGAGCGCGGGCACCGCTGCCGACTCCTCGTGGTCGAGGTGATGGATCAGGACCTCCACCACGTCCACCAGCGCGTCCTCGGTGGCCGCGGCACTCTCCGGGGTCGCCTCTGCAGAAAAGGAATCGAAGGCCTGCAAGGCGGCCCACACCGCCGGGGCCAGTCCGGCGTGCTCGGCTTCCATCTCCTCGAGAAGGTCCGCGAGCTCAGGGTTCTCCTTCTCGACGACCGGCCAGATGAAGTCGTCCTCCCCGCTGTGATGCTCGTGCAGAACCGCCATCATCGCGGTGAAGTGCGTGGACAGGGCGGTGGCCCGGTCCACGTCGCCGGGCTCCACCTCAGGTACACAGTTCAGGAGTCGTCCGAAGTCTCGCCGGAAGGCGTAGTGAACCAGGTAGTTGACGTTGAGATTGAGGGGTCCGCTGTGCGAGGCCGCCTGACCAGGCAGGTTCAGTGCGGGCACGATCTGGGTGGTCATGGCGTCTCCAAAGGGTCGCTGCTACCCCGATCATGCCTGGTGCCATCCCGAAGGCACAGCGGGGAGCACCGACGGGGGGACAGCGGGGAGCACCGACGGGGGGACAGCGGGGGACCGCAGCGGGGAGTTACAGAAGGGGACACAGCGGCGACCGGGACTACGTCGGTGAGTGCAGGTCCCGACGGTCGAAGGCCAGGTGGGTGATCGCGACCAGCAGCGCGGTGCTGCCCGCCAGCAGAGCCGTGCCGACCCAGTCGAACCCCTCGAACAGGGGGTCGCCGTTGAGGGCCCAGTACCAGGGCGAGATCTTGCTCCAGCCCTCCAGCTCCTCCACCAACGGCAAGAACGCATAGACGACGTACCCGAAGATGGCCGCAGCCGTGGCCACCCCGAGCGCGATCGACTTGCGCCCGGTCAGCGCGCCCACGGCCAGTGCCACGGCCGCGTAGAGCATGCCGAGCCAAGCCAGCGACCAGTTCACCGCGGCGTTCTGCACCAGCGGGATGTCCATCGAGAACACCAGCGCACTCAGCCCCAGAGACAGGAACGCGACGACCATCAGCGCGGACACGCCGAGCAGGGCCGCCAGGGAGCGCTCGGCCACCACCCGGGTCCGCGACACCGGCGCCGCCACGACCGGCTCGAGCCGGCCCTGCTCCTCGTCGCCCGCCAGGGCCCGCGCCCCCAGTACGGCTCCGACGATCACCGCGATGAACGGCACGATGATGGAGTACATCTCGGCCTGCATGAAGCCGACGTCGGTGGTGAAGTCCGTGACGCCGAAGACCTCCAGCAGTTCCTGGGGATAGTTCTCCATGAACGACTCGAGGTCCTCCACGGTGTTCTGGAACAGCTGCCACACCCCGCCGATCATCAGGTAGAGCAGCACCAGCGCGATGGCCCATCCAATGAGCAGCCGCGACTGGCTGCGCAGTGCGTCCCGCAGGATGACGGGAACGCCGGAGGACCGTTTCTGCGTCGTGCCGGATCCAGGGGCCGGGTTCGCCGCGGTCACCGGAGGCGGAGTCGTGGGCTGGGTCATGACGCCGTTACCCCCTCGTGCGCCGTCGTGCGGCTGCTGACCGCAGAAACCGGAGAGCTCGCCTCGTCCGAGTCGTCCTCGTAGAGGTGCAGGAACGCGTCCTCGAGGTCGGGCTCCTCGATCAGCAGACTGGCGACCGGCAGACCCGTCAGGCTCGACACCAAGCCCTCGGGGCGGCCACGCAGGCCCGCTGTCATGACACCGTCGAGGAACCGGACGTCCTCGAGGCCCTCCACGTGGTCGAAGCGCGTTGGCTCGACCGGCCCGTCGAACTGCACCTCGACGGTGCGCACGATTCTGGCCCGCAGCGCATCCGGCGTGCCGTAGGAGACGAGCGTCCCCCTCCGCAGCACGCCGATGAGATCCGCCGACTGCTGTACCTCGCTCATGACGTGCGAGGACAGGAACACCGTACGGCCTTCCTGCGCGGTCTCGCGCAGCAGCGTGGCGAACTCGCGCTGCAGCAGCGGGTCCAGCCCCAGGGTCGGCTCGTCGAGTATCAGCACCTTCGGGCGGTGCATGAAGGCTCCGATGATTCCGAGCTTGCGCTGGTTCCCGGTCGACAGCGTCTGCACCGATCGATCCACGTCCAGCCCGAAGCGCGCGATCAGCGCATCGCGGTAGGCGGCGTCAACGCCGCCGTACAGCTTGGCCCAGGTGTCCAGCAGCTGTGCGGAGGTACGCCGCGCGTCCACGCGCAGCTCCGAGGGGAGATAGCCCACGTGGCGGCGCACTTCCGGCCCGTCCACGCGAACCTGCCTGCCGAGAATCCAGGCGCGGCCCGCGGTCGGCCGGGCCAGATCCAGCAGCATGCGGATCGTCGTCGTCTTTCCTGCCCCGTTCGGGCCCAGGAACCCGAAGACCACCCCGGGTGGCACCTCGAGGTCGAGGCCGTCGACAGCGACCACGTCGCCGAAGTGCTTGGTCAGTCCCTCCGTACGGATCGCGGCGTCCACGTGATCATTATCCCCCCGCGAGACTTCAACGCCGGGACGATGCCGGGACGATGCCGGGACGATGCCGGGACGATGCCGGGACGATGCCGGGACGATGCCGGGACGGTGCCGGGACGGTGCCGGGACGGTGGTCCTTCAGCCGGTCCAAACCGGAGAGATATTCTCAGGGCATGGTGAACCGGGACTTTCGCGACGCCCGTCACAAGTACGAGGACGACCGGATAGTCGTGTACTGGGAGCCGGAGCTGTGCTCCCACTTCGCGAGATGCGTGCAGGGCCTGCCGGATGTGTTCCGACCCAAGAGCCAGCCGTGGGTCCAGCTGTGGAACGAGCCGGACGCCGAGGGGGCCGACAAGATCGCCGAGGTGGTGCAGCGCTGTCCTACCGGGGCGCTGCACTTCGAGCGCCTGGACGAGGGTGCACAGGAGGTGCCGCCCGAGCCTGCGGAGGTACGGATCATCAAGGACGGGCCTCTGGCGGTACGGGGAGCGGTCCAGGTGCCCAGGCCCGGTGGCACGGAGATCATCCGGGAGGCCTACCGCGTCGCGATCTGCCGCTGCGGCGGCAGCAACCGGATGCCCTTCTGCGACGGGTCGCACCGGGGACGCAAGGGCTTCGACGACGAGCACGGCCATCCGGCCGGATCGATCACGGGAGAGGAATCCTGACCAACCGGGACTTCCACGACGCAGTCAAGCAGTACGCGGACGATCGGATCGTCGTGTACTGGGAGCCCGACCTATGCTCCCACTCCGCGAACTGCGTCCGCTCCCTGCGCAGCGTGTTCCACCCGAAGCGGCGTCCCTGGATCGAGCTGTCCGCGGAACCCGGCCGCGCGGGAGCGGACCGGATCGCGGAGGCCGTTCTGGAGTGCCCCACCGGCGCCCTGCACTACGAGCGGCGCGACGGGGGCCCGGACGAGCAGCCGCCGGAGCCACCCGACGTGCGGTTCCAGCGGGACGGCCCGGTCGAGCTGCGGGGCCGCATATGTGTGCGGCGCCCGGGCTCGGACGAGGTGGTCCGGGAGGACGTCCGGGTCTCGCTGTGCCGGTGCGGGGTCAGCGCGAGGATGCCGTTCTGCGACGGCAGCCACCGGGGCGAGGTCACCGGCGACCCGTGCGACCCGGCCGGTGCCGCGCGGGAACAACGGCACGGGCAGTAGGTTTGCGCTATGAGCCTGGACCCGGGACTGACGGCGGCGTACGCGGATGCCGCCGACGGATTCATGAACGTGGCCCGGCTCGCCGCGGCCGATCGCGCGTCCTGGGACCACCCGACCGAGTGCCCGGGCTGGACCGTTGGCGACATCGTGGCCCACGTGGTCGGCCTCGAGCGGGACCTCGACGGCTGGCCGCGTCCCGCGCACGAGCTGCCCGCGGACCTGCCGCACGTGACCAGCGAGCTCGACCGCTGGATGGAGGTCCCGGTCGACCTGCGTCGCGGACGACCGCCCTCCGGCGTGCTGGCCGAGCTCGAGGCGGTCCTTCCCAAGCGCAAGGCCAGGGTGGCCGAGCTGGTGGCGACGGGGGAGGACGTCGAGCTGGCCGGGCTCGGTGGGGTCCCGACCAGGGCCTCGCGGCTGCTGCCGATGCGGGTGCTGGACCTGTGGGCGCACGAGCAGGACATCCGCCGGGCCCTCGGGATCGAGGGCCACCTGGCATGTCCCGCCGCCGACACGACAGCCGCACTGATCCGCGCGACGCTGCCCGAGGTCGTGGCCACGCGGGCTGCGGTCGGTCCGGGCAACGTGGTGCGCCTGGTCGTGGAGGGACAGACGTCCCTGCAGGCGGTGGTCGAGGTACGGGGCGGCGGGCGCGGAGAGCTGGTCGACCCGCGCGGCCGGCACGGCGTGCCGACCGTCGACATCGACCTCGACTGGGAGACCCTGGTCCGGCTGGCCTGCGGCCGGGTGTCCTACGCTGACGTGGCCGAGGACGTCTACATCGAGGGGAACCGCGCCGCCGGAGTCGCCATCCTCAACAATCTCGCCATCACCCCGTGACCGTCCGCCGGCACGGAACCGCCCACCCGAAGAGAGAGGACTACCCATGAGCGAGACCCGACCAGTCCCCGAGTCGGCTTCCGGCGCCGCAGCCGCGCAGGCCCTCAAGGACTCACTCGAGATGGGCAAGGACGTCTTCGGGCGCAGCCAGATCTTTGGGGAGCCGGTGGTCCACGGCGACGTGGTGGTGATCCCGGTGGGCCGGATGCGCGGTGGCGCAGGTGGTGGCGGCGGCAGCGGCATCGGTGAGCCGGGGCACGCTCCCTCCACCGGGTCCGGCTCCGGCCCCGAGCCGATGACGGGCGAGGGCGCCGGCCACGGCTGGGGAATGGATGCCAAGGCCACCGGGGCGTACGTGATCCACGGTGACAAGGTCAGCTACATGCCAGCTGTGGAGGTCAGCCGGATCGTCATCGCCGGAATCGTCGGTACGGTGGTCGGCCTGCTGCTGGTTCCGCGCATCATCCGCGCAGCGAAGAACTGACTGGCGCTCCCTCGTGGTCCCTGCCCCTGGCAGGAACCCGGTCACGCCCGACGGCTACTCCATCACCCGCAGGGTGGCCGGGATGTCCATACGGCGCAGCTTGCGCCCGGTGAGCAGCGGTGCCGCCGCGACCGCCAGCACTCCGAGGCCGACGGCGACCAGCACGGTCAGCGGTGCGATGCTGGCGATGATGCCGATGTCCGGCATGGTCTGCGGGATCTGCACGCCGACCATGTAGCTGAGCACCAGCCAGCCGAGGACCAGCCCGATCATGGTGCCGATCAGCCCGACCAGGACGCTCTCCAGCGTGTTCAGCGCCAGGATGGTGCGCACCCCCAGCCCGTAGGCCTGCATTGTGGCGTGCTCCCGTCGGCGTTCCTCCGCGGCGATGCTGGCCGAGTTGAAGGCGATCAGCAGGGCCAGCACGAGCGCGACCGCCGCCACGACGGCGAGGATGCCGAAGATCTGGTCCAGCGCGGAGGAGAACTGGTCCAGCGCGTCGCGCTGGGAGGTGACCGACGTCACGCCTGGCACGTCGAACAGCTCCCTGCGCAGGGAGTCCGCATCGCCGGCCGCGGTGTCTTCCGCAGGTAGGACCTGCACGGTGTTCGCCACGCCGGATAGCCCGAGGAACTGCGCCGAGCCTTCGTCGAGGTAGGTGATAGGTCGCAGCGGGTACGGGTGCGTGCCCGCGACCGGCACCTCGGAATCGACGAAGCGGAGGCCTCCGGGGCCGGCCTGCGGGTGCGACAGTACGACCGTGTCCCCGGGCCCGACGCCGAGATCCTCCGCTGCCACGTCGGTGAGCAGCAGACCGCCACGCTCCTCGCCCGCTGTGATGGTGGGCGTCCAGGGCGCGGTCTCCAGGTCCACGACCTCGAGGAGCAGGTCAATCGACCCGTCGCTGGAACCCCCGTCGGCAGCCTGTCCATCCAGGGGCCGCACCGTGGCTGGCAGCACGAGTCCCGGGGAGGCGGCGGCGACGCCGGGTGCGGAGGCGACCGTGGCGAAGGTCGGGTCGTCGAGTGGGCGGTAGGTGTCGAGCGTCACCGTGAGTCGATCCTCGGCGGTGGTGGTGATCTCGGACTCGGCCGCGCCGACGGTGGCCCGGAAGCTGTCGATCAGACCCCCGAGGGTCACCATCACGGTGATCGCCGTGGCGATCCCCAGAGCGGTGAGGATGGTACGGCGCGGAGTGCGCAGCACGTTGCGGACCGGCACGTGCCAGTACGACCGGCCGGGCAGCCGCATCCAGCGCAGCGCGGAGGTCCAGCCGCCGCCCTTGCCCGCCAGGTGACCGACCCGGATGGCCGCCACCGGCTCGACCCGTACCGCGCGCCACACCGGCCAGCCCGTAGCGAGGATCGGGAGCAGCACACCGAACAGCGCCGCCACCAGGAACGGCTGTAGCACCAGCGGTGTCTCCCACACCGGCAGCGGCAGCAGGGTGGTGTAGATCCCTCGCAGCGGGACGATCAGCAGCAGGCCGACCGCCAGTCCCAGCACAACGCCGGCCACGGCGATGGCTACGCCGAACAGCATCGGCCGTACGGCAAGTGCTCCGGTGCCCTTGCCCAGTGCCATGCCGATGCCGATCTCACGTCGCTGTCCCTCCACCACGCGCGCGGTCAGGTTCACCGCGGCGAACGTGGCGCCCGCCAGCATCAGCACCGAGATCATGGTCCAGAACTGCTCGTCGCTCTCGATGTCCTCGTACAGCGCGCGGTAGCCGACGACGTCGTCACGAGTGCTGACGGTCGCGCTGATGGGGGGATCGGCCACCGCCAGGGCGTCGGTGAGAGCCTGCGCGACGGCCGCCCGGTCGGTCCCGTCACTGAGTGTCAGCACCACGTCGTTCACCTGGTCGTTCACCTGGCCGGGGGCGCCCAGCGCCTGCTGTCCGCCGGGCAACGAGGTGTAGATGACCGCGAAGCCGGCGTCGGCCAGGAAGACGCTCGCACCGCCCGCCTCCACGACGAACTCCTCCGGGCCCATGCCGTGCCCCACGTACGGAATCTCGACTGCACCGCTGATCTGCACGCTTCCGGAGGAAGGAAGGTTCCGGGAGTGGGCGAACTTCGACTCGATCACGGCAGTCGGTACGGGGTCGCCGGCGTTGGGTGCCCGTCCTTCGTCGATGTGCACCAGGTCGACAGCCTGGTCATCCGGAGTCACGCTCGGGTCGTTCGGCCCGCTGGCGACGATCCGTCCGGGCACCAGCACCTCTCCCGAGGCATCGGCGTCCGGGACCGTTCCGTCAGGCATCGCCGGGAGCGTCACGACCACCTGCGTCGGCAGCACCAGGCGCTCCCGGACAGCCGTCAGCGCGGCGGAGTCGGGGTCGCCCGTCGCGTCGGCGACTGCAGCCGTCACCAGCGCGGTGAGCGTCCCCTCCGGCACGGTCGTGCCGGGCGTCAGTGCGACCTGCAGGTCGTGGATCTTCAGGAGGGAGAAAGACGCGTCGTTGGACCGGGTACGCCACTCGCTGGTGCCCGTCAGCGCGGCGTAGGTGCCCGTCCCCAGCGCCAGCACAAGCGCGATCGCGACGATCAGCAACCACCGCTGGCGCAGGTCGCGGGCGATCCAGCGGACCCACAGGCCGCGCATGCCGCGGCGACCGGGCGATCCTGCCGCGATGCCCTTGCCGGCCCCGTTGCCGGTATCAGTCGGCGTGTCGGTGTCGCCGCCGGCGGGTCCGGGACCGTCGTGAGGGGGAGCGGAAGCCATCGACCGCGCCTCGCCCGGCCGCTTCGACATCTGGGTAGTCATGGCCCGCCCGCCTCACCAACGGACGTCCTGAACAGCCGCCCGACCTCCGCGGGGCGGTCCGTCCGAGACGATCTGTCCGCTCGAGAGCTCGATCACCCGGTCGGCGACCCGGGAGATCTCCCGGTTGTGGGTCACGACCAGCACCGTCTTGCCCGCCTCGGCCTGCTCCCGGAGCAGCTCGAGGATCTGCACCCCGGTGTGGAAGTCGAGCTCGCCGGTGGGCTCGTCCGCGAGCAGGATCGGGTTGCCGGTGGCCAGCGCGCGGGCGATCGCCACCCGCTGCTGCTCCCCGCCTGAGAGCTGGTGCGGGAAGTGGTCGGCCCGGTCACCGAGGCCGACCTCCTCCAGCACCTGCTGGGCCAGGTCCCGGGCGCTCTCGCGGCCGGCCGCATCCGCCCCGAACTGGACGTTCTCCACGGCGGTCAGCGCCGGGAAGATGTTGAAGCTCTGGAAGATGAACGACACCGTGTGGCGCCTGATCTCCCGGCGGATGTCTCGGCCGGCATGGGTGATGTCGACGCCGGCGATGCGGACTGTCCCCGACGTCGCGGAGTCCAGTGCCCCGACCATGTTCAGCAGGGTCGTCTTGCCCGAACCCGAGGCTCCCAGCACCACGACGAACTCGCGGTGGTCGACGTGCAGGTTCACGTCGTCGAGGGCCTTGACCACCGTCGCCCCGATGTCGTAGTGGCGGCAGAGGTCATCCAGGTCGATCCGGGTGCCCAGGGAACCGCTCGGCTGGGGCGGGACCGCCTGGTCGGCCCGACCAGCCATCGCAAGCGACGGCGGACCGGATGCAGTGGTCATATGCACAGCATGGAATCGGCTGCGGACCAGCACAAGGGACCAAGGTCCCGACAGTCCACGATGTCCTGAGACATCACATGGGGTGGATGATGGGACTTGAACCCACGACTCCCGGGACCACAACCCGGTGCTCTACCAGACTGAGCTACACCCACCGAGAACAGCTGTCCGCGCGCCCGGCGTCGGGCGTACGGGTGCGCTGCCGGCTCAATGATACGGGCCCGCGGCGGGAGATGCGGACGACGCCTGACCCGATCTGGGCTCACCGACGGCGTCCGCAGCCTCCTTGGCCGTCTCGGAGTCCGGTCCGGGCGCCGGTACGAACACCGTCGCCCGGTAGTACTCCAGCTCGCGGATGCTCTCGAGGACGTCGGCCAGGGCGCGGTGCTGCATGCCCTTGGGCGGCTGTGCGAAGTAGGTCCGGGGGTACCAGCGTCGGCACAGCTCCTTGATGCTGGAGACATCCACCATCCGGTAGTGCAGGTAGCTGTCGAGCTCGGGCATGTCGCGCGCGAGGAACCCCCGGTCGGTACCGATCGAGTTCCCGCACAGCGGGGCGGAGCGCTCGGACGGGACGTGCTGGCGTACGTAGTCCAGCACCTGCTGCTCGGCGTCGCGCACCGAGACGTCGGATGCCCGTACCAGGTCGGTGAGCCCGGAAGCGGCGTGCATCTCCCGTACCACCTCGGTCATGGCGTCGAGCAGCTCGTCGGGGGCGGAGATGATGATGTCGAGACCGTCGTCGAGCGGCCTGAGCTCCGAGTCGGTCACGACCACTGCGATCTCGATCAGTGCATCGGTCGCCAGGTCCAGCCCGGTCATTTCGCAGTCGATCCACACCAGCCTGTCGGTCACGGGCGCCAAGCCTACTGGCGATCGACCCCGAGGCCGTCAAGACCAGGCCGTCTAGACCAGGCCGTCAAGACCAGGCCGTCAGACCAGGCCGTCAGACCAGGCCGTCAAGACCGTGGACCGAGGGACGACAACGCCGTGGAAACCCGGCGGTCACATGGCCGAAACGAAAGCCCCGTACGGTCAGAATCTGCTCGTGTCCCTGGACCGGGAGGCCTCATGTCGCAGGACCTCGTCGGACGGCCGTCAGGCCGCGCGTACGCCCCGTTTCTGGCGCGTGCGCAGGCGGCGGGCGCCGAGGTGGTGCCACGGCAGGTACGGGGTGAGCTGTCGGTCGACCTCGACAGCTACGAGGTGTCGGTGGCGGGGACGAGCCGGGAGCTCAGTCCCCGCCAGGTGGAGATCCTGGCGCTGTTCATCTCCGCGCCGCACCGCGTGTGGAGCCGGGACCAGCTGCACGAGGTGTGCTGGGGCGACGCCAGCGCGTCGCGACGCGTGGACGTGCAGCTCTGCCGCATCCGCAGCAAGCTGGGCCTGGACATCTTCCGCAACATCCGGGACCGCGGCTGGGCACTGCGGGAGGAACGGCTCTGAGGGAGGAGCGGCTCTGACCGCGTCCGCCGCTGTCGGTCAGCCCTGCACCGCCTGAAGCGTCTGCAACGCGATCTCGAGCTCCTCGTCGGTGGGGACGATCATGACCTTGGACGCCGAGTCGTCCCTCTGCACCTCGAGCGGCCCGGCGGGCTTGCGGGTGTCGTTCTTCTCCGCGTCCAGTGAGATGCCGAAGCCTGCGAGGCCTTCGAGCGACCCCGCCCGCACCTTCGCGTCGTTCTCGCCGATACCCGCCGTGAAGGCGACAGCGTCCACCCGGCCGAGCGCGGCCGCGTACCCGCCGACGTACTTGCGGACCCGGTAGCAGAAGACGTCGAAGGCCAGCTGCGCGGCCTCGTCACCGGCCTCCCGCCGGGAGTGCACCTCGCGCATGTCGTTGACCCCGCAGATGCCCTTCAGCCCCGACTCCTTGTTGAACACCTTGTCGATCGCGCTGGTCGACAGTCCCGCCTGCTCGGCGAGGTAGAACACGACTGCGGGGTCGAGGTCGCCGCACCGGGTACCCATCACCAGGCCCTCCAGCGGGGTGAGCCCCATGGAGGTGTCCACGCTGCGACCGCCCTCGACCGCGCAGACGCTGGCGCCGTTGCCGAGGTGGCACACGATCGTGTTGACCTCGTCCGCGGGCTTGCCCAGGTGCTCGGCGACCCGCTCGCTGACGTACTTGTGCGAGGTGCCGTGGAATCCGTACCGACGGATCCGGTACTCCTTGGCCATCGCGGCCGGTACGGCGTAGGTGTAGGCGTGGGCCGGGATGGTCTGGTGGAAGGCCGTGTCGAAGACCGCCACGTTGGGGGTCGAGGGGTCCTGGTGGTACGGGATCTCGATCCCGAGCAGGTTCGCCGGGTTGTGCAGCGGCGCGAGCGGGATGAGATCACGGATCTCCTCGATGACCCGGTCGTCGACGACGGTCGGTCCACTGAAGAGGTCACCGCCGTGCACCACCCGGTGGCCGATCCCGACCAGCTCACCGCGTTCGTCGACGCGGCCGGTCTCCCAGTAGACCCGGTCGATGAGGTCGAAGCCGGCCCGGTGGTCGGAGACCCGCTCCTCGATCACGTGCTCGACGAAGTCGTCGGAGCGGATGCGCGTCTTGTGCGTCAGAACGCTGTCGTTCTCACCGATCTTCTCCAGCAGCCCGGTCGCCAGCACCTCCCGGGTGCGCATGTCGAAGGCCTGGTACTTGATCGAGGACGATCCGCAGTTGATAACGATGACGTTCATGGTTTCACTCCCCGCTGGCCTGAGCCTGGATGGCGGTGATGGCGACGGTGTTGACGATGTCGGGGATGAGGCATCCCCGCGAGAGGTCGTTGACCGGCTTGTTGAGACCCTGCAGAACCGGGCCGATGGCCAGCGCTCCGGCCGAGCGCTGGACCGCCTTGTAGGTGTTGTTGCCGGTGTTGAGGTCGGGGAAGACGAACACCGTCGCCTGGCCCGCGACCGAGCTGCCGGGCAGCTTGCTGGCCGCCACGGCGGCGTCCACGGCGGCGTCGTACTGGATCGGGCCTTCGATCGGCAGATCCGGGTTCTTCCCCCGCGCGATCTCGGTCGCCTCGCGCACCTTCTCCACGTCCGCACCCGAGCCGGACGACCCGGTCGAGTAGGACAGCATCGCGACCCGGGGCTCGACACCGAACGCTGCCGCGGTCTCGGCCGAGCTGATGGCGATGTCGGCGAGCTGTTGCGCGTTCGGGTTGGGGTTGACCGCGCAGTCTCCGTACACGAGGACGCGGTCGGGCAGTGCCATGAGGAACACGCTGGAGACGATGGACACGCCCGGCCGGGTCTTCACGAACTCCAGCGACGGGCGGATGGTGTGTGCCGTGGTGTTCGCGGCGCCGGAGACCATGCCGTCCACCAGGCCCTTGTGGACCATCATGGTGCCGAAGTAGGAGACGTCGGTCATCGTGTCCCGGGCCCGCTCCTCGGTCACCCCCTTGTGCTTGCGGGCCTGGTAGTAGGTCTCGGCGAACTCGTCGAGCAGCTCGGAGGTGGTGGGGTCGATCACCCTGGCCTTGCCGATGTCCACGCCCAGCGCCTCGGCCCGGGCGCGGACCTCCTCCACGTTGCCCAGAATCGTCAGGTCGGCCACCTGGCGGCGCAGCAGCTGCTCGGCGGCGATCAGGATGCGGTCGTCGGAGCCCTCCGGCAGCACGATGTGGCGCCGGTCCGACTTGGCTCGCTCGATCAGCGCGTGCTCGAACATCTGCGGCGTGACCGTGGTCGAGCGGGCAACCCGGACCCGCTCCTCCAGGTCGCCGGTGTCGATGTTGCCCTCGAAGATGCCGAGCGCCAGCGCGATCTTGCGCTCGTCCTGCGCAGTGATGACGGTCAGGATGTCGTCCACCTTCGAGGCGCTGCGATAGGTGTCCTCATCCAGTGACATCACCGGGATGTTGCCCTCCGGGAGGCCGTCGAGCATGCGCTGTACGGACGGGTCGACCTGGAGCCCGCCGGTCAGCAGCAGTGCGGCGGCGCTCGGGTAGTTGCTGGACAGCCGGGCCGCGACGGTTCCGACGATGATGTCGGCGCGGTCGCCGGGGGTGATGACGAGGGTGTCGGGCATCAGGTAGTCGAGGAAGTGCGGCAGGCTCATCGCCGCGACGCGGACGTGGCGGATCTCGCGGGTCATGGCGGTCCCGCCGCCGGTGATGAGTCGGGCGCCGGTGTGCTCCATCACCTCGGTGACGGTCGGGTTGAGCAGCGACGGCTCGTCGGGCAGCAGGTAGGAGGGGGTCTCCGGGGTGACCTCGACGAGCGCCTCGGCGACCTTGCCCATCAGGTCGGGGGCCACCCGGTTCACGATGCTGGCGACGATCGCCGCCCGGTTGACCTCCGCCGTCCGCTCGCCCAGCGACACCGCGTCGGCGATGTCGTCCGCGGAGCGTCCGGCGCCGCTGACGACCAGGATCATCGGAGCCCCGATGTTGGCCGCGACGCGGCAGTTGAACTGGTACTCCAGCGGCGCCGACGCCCCGGAGAAGTCCGACCCGAGTACCACCACGAAGTCGCACTGCGCCTTCAGCGCCTGGTACCTGGCGAGTATCTGCTGGTGCATCGCCGCGACCTCGGACTCGGTCGAGACGGACACCGCTTGGCTGAGCAGCACTCCATAGCTGTCCTCGTACGACTGAGGCAGCTGGTAGTGCTGCCGGAACAGGTCGACGAGGTGGTCGGGCACCTCGTCGTCGGGCACCACCGGGCGGAAGAACCCGAGCCGGTCCACCCTCCGGGAGGCGATCTCCATGACGCCCAGCGCCACCACGGACTTGCCGCTGGCCACTTCCATCGCGGTGACGTAGATGCTCGAGGACATGCTGCTCCTCCGCCGGTCGCGGTGCACGGGGACGTGCACGGTGCGTGACAGGGGCGGGCACCCCCGTCGGCAGGAGCCTATGCGGTCGGGTCCCGTGCAGGAGACGGGGGGTGGACCCCTGAGGGAGCCTCGGCGGAGTCCTGTGGAAGCGCCCGGCTGCTCACAGCTGGCCGGCCACCACCGCCCCGCAGACCGCGGTGAGAACCACCCCCGCCGCGTACAGAGAACCGCCGCGGATCAGGAGTCTCTTGTCCTTTCCGCCGCGGAAGTCGACGAGGCGTCGCAGCGATCCGCGGCCGACGTCGCGGGCCATGGACCGTACGACGTCCGCGATGACGTAGAGGCCACCGAGCTGGAGAACCGCGGCGAGGGCGAACCCGATCACGACCAGGGTCATGACCGGGATTCTGGCGAGCGGTCCGGCGGAGAGGGGGGCAACGCGCGCAGACCGCGCCCGTTGCCTGACCCGGAAGGGGGTTACCCATTCGCCGCACCCGTCCTAGCCTGGGGGTAAGACGACCTGGAGGTGGGGTATGGCCCCCGAGGAAAGGCACGTGATTGTCCGCCGTCGAGGAATGATGCTCGCCGTGGTTGCGGCTGTCGGCCTGGGCCTTGCGTCGTGCGGGGCCGCGGTGGAGGAGGCGACCGAGCGGGCCATCGAGCAGGGCACCGGGGCAGACGTCGAGATAGACGACGACGGTGTGACGGTCACCGACGAGGAAGGGAACACCTCCGCGTTCGGGTCGCAGGCGTCCGTACCCGAGGACTGGCCCTCGGACATCCCGGTCCCGGACGGAACGGTCCTCAGCTCTGCGTCCTACCCCGACGGCAAGCAGGTCACGGTGCAGCCGGACGGCGACGCGCTCGCCGCCTACAACGACATCCGCTCCCAGGTGGAGGCTGCCGGCTACACCGTACGGAGCACCACGGACGTGGGCGGGTCGAAGTCCACGGTGCTGTTCAAGCCCAGCGGGGCGGAGAACGAGACCGCCGGCACGATCGTCACGGTTTCCTACGCCGGGGAGTTCATCAACGGCGAGGACGCCGTCAGCGTCACGGTCAACACCCAGTCCTGAGACCCGGTACCGGCCGGTCCTGAGAGACCCGGTACCGGTCGGTCCTGAGACCCGGGACCGTCCTGAGTCCCGATACTGAAGGCATGGGCGAGCCATCGGGTCGGCACGATTCCGCATCGGGCAGTGAGCGCTACCAGCGGTACCAGCGCTACGGGGCGCTGCGGCTGGAGTGGCCGTACCCGGGCGTGCTCGAGATCGTGCTGGACAACCCGGGCCGCCTCAACGCCGTGGACGCCGCCATGCACGCTGCTCTGGCCGCCATCTGGGTGGAGATCGACCGGGACCCGGCGGTACGGGCCGTGGTGATCTCCGGAGCGGGGCAGGCCTTCTCCGCGGGCGGAGACCTGGACATGGCGCGGCGTATCCACGACGACGAGCAGTGGCGGCTGCGGCTGTACCGCGAGACCCGCGAGCTGGTCCACAACATGGTGCGCTGCAGCAAGCCGGTGGTCTCCGCGATCGAGGGCCCGGCGGTCGGAGCGGGGGCAGCAGCGGCTCTGCTGGCGGACATCTCGGTGGCAGGCGAGTCGGCGCGCATCATGGACGGGCACACCCGGATCGGTGTGGCCGCGGGTGACCACGCGGCCATCATCTGGCCCCTGCTGTGCGGCATGGCGAAGGCGAAGTACTACCTGCTCACCTGCGAGCCGCTGACCGGACGGGAGGCCGAGCGCATCGGGCTGGTGTCGCTGAGCGTTCCGGACGGCGCGGTACGGGAGCGCGCCCTGTCCCTCGCCCGTGACCTTGCCGGGGGCCCCCAGCCAGCGCTGCGGTGGACCAAGTCGGCGCTCAACGGCTGGCTCCAGCAGGCCGCTCCGATCTTCGACGCCTCGGTCGCCCTGGAGATGCTCTCCTTCACCGGAGGCGACGCGGTGGAGGGCATCGACGCGGTGCGCGAGCGGCGCCAGCCTCGCTGGCCGTCGGCGGGCCCGGGCTCGGACTGGTAGGCCCGGGAGTCCGATTCCGTGCCACACACCGGCGTGTGGGGACAGTAGTTGTCGTAGTGCCGCTCGACAATATCGAGCGTGACCTCGACCGCGGTGACCGCTGCCCGGGTAGCCCCGGGAGCGGGGCCCGGTGCCGGAGCAGCCCCCCCGGCAGTCCCGGACAGTCGCCGGGCGAGGATGCGCTCGGCCGCGCACGCGCCGGGACTGCCGTACCTGCCCGGGCTGGACGGTCTGCGAGCCATCGCCGTGCTGGGCGTGCTGCTCTACCACGCGGGTGTGACGGCCGTGCCGGGCGGGTTCCTCGGCGTTGAGGTCTTCTTCGTCCTGAGTGGCTTCCTCATCACCTCGCTGCTGCTGTCCGAGTGGCGGGCACGCGGCAGCATCGACCTGAGGCACTTCTGGCTCGCCCGTGCGCGGCGCCTGCTGCCCGCCTTGTTCGCGGTGCTGGCGACCGTCTCGGTGGTCGCCGTGCTGTTCTTCCGCGACGAGGTGGCCGAGCTTCGCCGGGCGCTCGCGGCTGCCCTGACCTATACCTCGAACTGGTACCTGATCTTCTCCGGTCAGTCCTACTTCGAGTCCGCCGGCCGACCCTCCGCGCTGGAGCACTTGTGGTCGCTGGCGGTGGAGGAACAGTTCTACCTGGTCTGGCCGGTGGTTCTGCTCTTCGTGATCTCGCGGTGGGGCGTCGGCCGTCTGGTCGTGGTCACCGGTGTCGCAGCGCTGGCATCGGCGGTCCTCATGGCGGTCATGTTCGTCCCCGGTGGCGACCCCTCACGGGTGTACATGGGCACGGACACCCGCGCTGCGGGCCTGCTGGTGGGGGCGTTGCTGGCCTACGCGTGGGCTCCGGGCGCGCTACGCCGGACAGGCAGGCCGGGCGTCGCGGCCATCATGAACGGCGTCGGCCTGCTGGCCCTGGGCGGCGTGGTCTGGTTCATGGTGAGCGCGTCGGAGTACGGCGACTTCCTGTACCGAGGAGGCTTCCTCGTCCTGGCGCTCGTCGTAGCCGTCCTCATCGGGGCCGCCGTCCATCCCGACGCCCGACTGCTGGGACGGACGCTGCTGGGCAGTGCCGTGATGGTGTGGGTCGGCCGCCGCTCCTACGGGATCTACCTGTGGCACTGGCCCGTCTTCGTGGTGACCCGGCCCGACCTGGACCTCACACTGTCAGGCCCACTGCTGCTGGCAGTGCGACTGGGGCTCACGCTGGTGCTGGCAGAGCTGTCCTACCGGTTCCTGGAACAGCCCATCCGGTCCGGTGCGCTGGGCCGCTGGTGGGCTTCCACCGACCACCGCGGGTCCCGAGTGCGCCTCGCGCGGGTGACCGGTGCGAGCGCGCTGGCCCTGACCGGGCTCGTGGCGCTGACCGGCGCTCTGGTGACGACCCAGTCCCGGACCCCTCAGGGTGTCGCCACGACGACTGCCAGCCTCAGCGCCGCCACCGCGTCGGCCGACACCGTCCCGGCGGCGACGGCCCGGTCCCTCGTCCCGCCCGGTATGCGGGAGGTCGTGCCGGGGGAGTCCGAGGGCGTGCCCGTGGCGCTGCGCGGCTGGCGCCCGGGCGAGGGGCGGTCGGCGCGCCAGGCCGAGCAGTCGGCATCCGCCTGGCCACCGCTGCCGTCGTCACTCGGGCGAATCACCGCGATCGGGGACTCGGTGATGGTCGGCGCCGCACCAGTCCTGAAGGACATGTTCGGCTCTCGCGGCAGCGTGGATGCGCTGATCAGCCGCCAGTGGGACGACGGCGTCGACCTGCTGAACGAGCTGGCCGCCCAGGGACGACTGGGGGACACGGTCGTCGTACACCTCGGGTCCAACGGCCCCATCACGGCCGACCAGTTCGACCGCATGATGTCCGCCGCGGACGGCGCCCGCAACGTTGTTCTCGTCACCACCAAGGTGCCGCGGCGCTGGGAGTCGATCACCAACCAGGCGCTCGCGGAGGGCGTGACGCGCTACCCGAAGGCCCGGCTCGCCGACTGGCATGCGGCCGTGTCGGGGTCACGTGATCTCCTGACCGGGGACGGCATCCACCTGCGGGGCAACGCAGGCATCCGGTTGTACGCGGAGACGGTGCGCGGGGCGCTGCTGCAGTTCTGATCCCTGGCGCGGGCCCACGACGTGTGGTCGAGTGGAGTGCATGGCAGCAGACTTCGACGTGATCGTGATCGGTGCGGGACCGGCCGGTCTGAGCTGCGCGGCGTACCTCTCGGCGGTGGGCCGTCGCGTCGCGGTCGTGGACCGGCACACGGTCCCGGGCGGGAACATGACCAGCTTCCATCACCGGGACGCGGGCACCGGGGAGTGGTACGAGTTCGACGTCGGCATGCACTATCTGGGCGGATGCGAGCCTGGCGGGGCCATTCGTGGGGTCCTGGACCCGCTGGGCGTCGTGCCGGAGTACCGACCGCTGGACCCCGACGGCTACGACACGTTTCTGCTCGGTGGCTCGGGTGCCGGGGGAGAGCCGACCGAGTTCCGGGTACCCGGCGGCTGGGAGCGCTACCGCGACGCCCTGCACCGAGCGTTTCCCGGGGAGCGCGACGCCATCGAGGGCTATCTGCGACTGCTCGCCGCGGCGCGTGACCTCATGAGCACCGGCCTCACGCCGCGGCTGTCGAAGCTGCCGCGCATGGCTGCGCCGGCCGCCCGGCTGCTGCCCGTGCTCAGCGCCACCCTGGGGGAGGTGTTCGGTCGAGTGGGCGCCTCGCCGCGCCTGCGCACGGTGCTGGCGGGGATCAACGGAACCTACGGAGTCCCGCCCGCAGAGGTCTCCTTCCTGCTGCACGCGGGCGTCGTCCTGCACTACATGGAGGGCGCCTGGTATCCGCAGGGTGGGGGTCAGCCGATCTCCGACGCCCTGGCCGACATCGTCACCGAGCGAGGGGGAGAGATCCACCTCCGTACGGAGGTCCAGGAGATCCTGGTCGATCGGGCCGGGCGGGGGCGCGGCGGTCGGGGTCATGGCGGCCGGGTCACCGGGGTCCGGGTGCGCCGCCCGGCGGCTGAGCGCCGCGCCGGGGAGCCGGAGGTGATCAGCGCACCTGTGGTGGTCTCCAACGCCGACCTGAAGCGGACCTACCGCTCGATGGTGCCGGAGTGGGCGATCCCCGCCCGGGTCCGGCGTCGGATCGCCCGGATGACCATGGCGGCGCCACTGCACGTCCTCTACCTGGTTCTGGATCGCGACCTGGCCGCCGAGGGCTACCCGAGCACCAACTGGTGGGTCTACCCCGACGACGACATCGACGCCTTCTACTCCGAGACCGCCGCGGGACGGGTTCCCGAGGTGTCCTGCACCTTCACCACCTCAGCCAGCCTCAAGGACCCGCACAACCCGGCGCTGTGCCGGCCCGGCCAGACCAACCTCCAGGTGATGGGGATCGCTCCGGCTGACCACGCGTGGTGGGGGCTCGAGGGGGGCGGTCCGGCGGAGGGAGAGCGCTATCGCCGCAACGAGGTGTACTCGCGACGCAAGCGGCAGATGCGGGACGCGCTGCTGCGCTCCGCCGAGCGCGCGATTCCGGGGATCGCGGAGTCGGTGGTGTTCGAGGAGGCGGCAACCCCGATCACCCACGAGCGGTTCGTGCGCTCGACGGGCGGTACGTCCTACGGTCTGGCAGGCACTCCCTCTCAGATGGCGTTGCGGCGCCCCGGTCCGTACACGCCCGTGGAGGGGCTGTGGATCGTCGGGGCGAACACCCGGTTCATGCACGGGATCGGGGGGACGCTCGGTGGGGGCATGGCCACCGCCGCGATGCTGACGCGTACTCCGATGAGGACCCTGCGGCGTCTCGGCCTGCCGGCCCGACAGGTGGGGCCGGCAGCGCCTGGCGAGCCTGTCGCCGCGCCTGGTTGAGGGTCGTGAGCGGTCGGGTCTGGGTCGGGTGCTCCGGGTACGACTACCCGCACTGGCGGGGTCCCTTCTATCCGGCAGTTCTTCCCCACCGGGAGTGGTTCGCTGGCTACGCGACCCAGTTCGACACCCTGGAGGTCAACTCGACGTTCTACCGGCTGCCGTCGCAGGCGACCGTGGAGAGCTGGCGTGAGCGTGCACCCGAAGGCTTCAGGTACGCGGTGAAGCTGAGCCGCTTCGGCAGCCACCGCAAGCACCTCAAGGACCCCGACCAGTGGCTGGGGGCCTTCCTGACCCGCCTCAGTGGACTGGGTCCGACGCTGGGCCCGACTCTGGTCCAGCTGCCGCCCCGGTGGAACGCGCACTGGACCAAGCGGCAGCTCAGCTGCTCGAGGTGAGCGCGTCGGGCGGTGACGGCTACGCCTACTTCGACAACGACGCTGGCGCTCAGGCCGCGTGCGACGCGCTGCGGCTGAAGGAGCGGCTCACCCGTCGCGGGTGAGCAGGCCCAGCTGGTCGGCGACGGGCGGCCGGCCCTGCAGGAAGGCCGTGCGGGCCTCATGCTGCCTGGTCAGCGCGACCGGGCGGCCGTATGCGTCGGCCAGCAGGCCGTGTCGGGAGGCGTACACCTGGACCAGACCCACGTCGACCGTTTCCTGGTCCGGGCGACGCCCCTCGACCAGGCTTTCCACTCGGACCGGATGCACCTGCGGGTCCAGAGTCACCCGTCGGTAGTTCGGCTCCGTCGCATCCACGGCTCGGAGCTGGTCGTCGTCGAGAAGCAGGAGATGGAGGCTGCTGTCGGCGCCGGACCGACGGAACGGTGCGGCCGGCACGAAACCCGCCGCCGAGACGTGGGCGGAGTGCCCCACGGCCAGGTGGGCGACCCGGCACTGCAGGAACACGACGGTCGTGTCGGCTCGTGCGGCCCGCAGCTTGGCCAGCATCACGGCGGGGTTCGCGTTGGAGCCGACCGCGAGCACGGAGCTGCGTTCGTGGACCGGCGCGGCGTGGGAGGCCTGAAGGGCCCCGGCGAGTGTGGCCGCCGACGTCGTCTCGATGTGGCGGTAGTCGCGCCCGCTCAGCACTCCGGAGCCGCGTGGCGCAGGGCCGGGGTAGCGGTGCGGGGAACGCCGCAGGTCCACGTACCAGCAAGCGCTCCGCACGGCGGTCATGGCACTCACCTTCCCCGCGGACCCACGGCCGACCTTGGGCCGAACGTGTGCCGACCGTGGGTCGACCTACGACAAGCATGCCCTTGGTCGGCTGGGGGCGCCTGCCGTGCAAGGCTGACCACAGCACACGCAGGACACGCAGGACACGCACCCGTCCCAGTGAGGTCTGACTATGGTCGCCGTCTCCACCCCTCCGCCGATTCAGGGCGAGGTCACGGACCCGCCCCCCAAGGAGACCCCGGACAAGGTCCGCGAGCTCGACCGCAGGACCGGTGTCACAGGGGTGATCGTCGGCGTGGGCTACCGGTCCTTCGCACGGTTCTCGCACGCCAAGACCACGCTGCTGGCTGCAGGTACGACCTACTACCTCTTCCTGGCGATGTTCTCGATCCTTGCGTTCGGCTACGGACTGGCCGGGATCCTCGGGGCCGACCGGATTGCCGCCTACCTCACCGAGGCGCTCGGCGAGGCGTTCCCCGGCCTGCTGGGGGAGGAGGGCATCGACCCGGAGCAGCTGCGGTCGGTGGGCTCCGCCACGTCCATCATCGGCCTTGTCGGGCTGCTCTACGGTGGCTCGGGAGGAGTGGTCGCCGCCCGGCGGTCCGTCCACATCATTTACGGAGCGCCGAAGGACCCCCGCAACTTTGTGGTGGCCCGCATCCGAAGCCTTGTCTGGCTGCTCCTGATCGGACCGCTGATCCTGGTGTCTTTCGTGGCGACGACGCTGACCGCCAACGTCGCCGACAACCTGCTGAAGACCCTCGACATCGAGTGGACCGGCCCGGGCATTCTCCTCAACGTCACGACGCTGGCGCTGACCCTGGGGGTCAACTTCCTGATCGTCTACATTCTGCTCGGCATTCTCGGCGGAATCCGCCCGCCGCGTGGTGCCAGGTTGATCGGGTCCGCCGTCGGGGCGGTGGTGATCGAGGTACTGAAGAGCCTGATGGCGCTGCTCATCGGGTTCACCATCGACAAGCCGCAGTACGGAGCGTTCGCCGCGCCGATCGGCATCATGTTCGTGCTGTTCCTGCTGTGCCTCGCCCTGTACGGCAGCGCGTCGCTCACCGCTGGCATCGCTGACCGGGACGTTCCCCTCGAGGCGCTGGAGCCGAGAGACGTCGAGGAGGCGGAGGCGGAGGTGGAGGCGGCGACGGAGGCTGAACCTGCGCCTGCGCCTGCGCCTGATACCGATACCGATACCGATAGCAAGACCATGCCAGGCTGAGCGCGGGACGTCGCCCCCGTAGGGATCGGCCCACCCGCCGGTGGGGACCCGCAGAAAGTTAGCGGGTGGAGCGTCGGTCCCGGTCAGGCGGTGCTACCCGCCGCCGCCTGCTCCGCGGCGAAGTGGCAGGCACTGGGATGAGTGGCCGCGGCGTCACCGGTCGGCCGGTCCACCAGCTCCGGTTCGGAGTCGGTGCAGATCTGTGCTGCCTTCCAGCAACGGGTACGGAACCGGCATCCTGACGGCGGATTGGCCGGGCTGGGTACGTCCCCACTGAGCAGGATGCGCTCCCGGTCCTCCCGTCCCGCGGGATCGGCCACGGGTACCGCCGACAGCAGCGCCTGGGTGTAGGGGTGCGTGGGGTGGTCGTAGATCTGTGACCCGTCACCGGTCTCGACGATCTTGCCCAGGTACATCACGGCCACCCGGGTGGAGATGTGCCGGACGACGGCGAGGTCGTGGGCGATGAACACGTAGGAGAGCCCAAGCTCGGACTGCAGGTCGGAGAGCAGGTTGACGACCTGTGCCTGCACGGAGACATCCAGCGCCGAGACCGGCTCGTCGCAGACGATCACGTCAGGGCGCAGCGCCAGCGCCCGGGCGATGCCGATGCGCTGGCGCTGGCCGCCCGAGAACTGGTGCGGGTACCGATTGATGTGCTCCGGGTTGAGCCCCACCAGGTTGAGCAGTTCCTGGACGCGCCGCCGGCGGTCCCCCCGGGATCCGGCCTGTCCCGCCTCTGAGTGGATGACCAGGGGCTCCGCGACGATGTCGCCGACGGTCATCCGCGGGTTGAGCGAGGAGTACGGGTCCTGCAGCACCAGCTGCATGTGGCGGCGCATGTCGCGCAGCTGGGACTGCGACGCGGTGGCGACGTCCTCACCGCGGAAGCGGATGCTGCCCGATGTCGGTCGCTCGAGCCCCATGAGAAGGCGGGCGACGGTGGACTTGCCGCACCCCGACTCTCCGACCAGCCCCAGGGTCTCGCCTCTGCCCAGCGAGAAGCTGACGTCATCGACCGCCTTGACCCAGCCCACGGTCTTCTTGCGGACGATGCCCTTGGTCAGCGGGAAGTGCTTGACCAGGTGGGACACCTCCAGGACGGGCTCGCTGCTAGCGCTGGAACGCGAGTCGGCGACCACCGAGCACCTCCTCTGCGAAGTGGCAGGCACTCTGGCGACCAGGAGCGACCTCGCGAAGCGGCGGGGGAGGGTCGGAGCAGCACACCATCTTCGCCATCGGGCAGCGACGGGCGAACGCGCATCCCGGGGGGATGCGCGTCAGGTTCGGGGGCAGGCCTCGGATCGAGGCGAGCGTGCCGGCCCGGGAGCCCAGCTGGGGGACGGATGCCAGCAGCCCTTGCGTGTACGGGTGGGCAGGCGCGGAGTAGAGGTCGGTCACCGCGGCCTTCTCCACGACCCGGCCCGCGTACATCACCATGATGTGGTCCGCCACGTCGGCGACGACTCCGAGGTCATGGGTGATCAGGATGAGGCCCATGTCGAACTCCTGCTGAAGCTCCGCCAGCAGTTCCATGATCTGC
Organism: uncultured Actinomycetota bacterium; assembly: GCA_963752715.1. GTDB lineage: Bacteria > Actinomycetota > Actinomycetes > Mycobacteriales > CAVVZQ01 > CAVVZQ01. The sequence goes on from CAVVZQ010000008.1 coordinate 183,432, forward strand.
GCCTGGACGGTGACGTCGAGGGCGGTGGTGGGCTCGTCGGCGATGACGACGCTCGGATCCAGCGCCAGGGCCATGGCGATCATGATGCGCTGCCGCATCCCGCCGGAGAACTCGTGCGGATAGCTCTTCACGCGCTCCCGGGCCGCCGGAATCCGAACGCGTTCCATCAGTTCGATGGCCTTCTCGGTGGCCTCCTTGCGGCTCAGCCCGCGGTGCACCCGGAACATCTCGGCGATCTGGCCGCCGACGGTGAAGACCGGGTTCAGCGACGACAGCGCGTCCTGGAAGATCATGGCGATCTTCTCGCCCCGGTAGGTGCGCCGCTCGTCCTCGGGGAGCGTCAGCAGGTCGGTGCCCCGGTAGCGCACCTCACCCGTCGGAGTCTGGGCCGGCGGCGACTCCAGGATGCCCATGATCGCCTGCGCGGTGACGCTCTTGCCGCTCCCGGACTCGCCGAGGATGGCCATTGTCTCGCGCTCCCGCAGGGTGAAGGACACGTCGGTCACCGCACGGGCAACCCCGTCGCGGGTGCGGAACGCGACGCTGAGATCTCTGACCTCGAGCAGGGGAGTCGTGTCGGGCTCGGCTCTCTGGGGCTCGGTCACACCGTCCTCCTCACTGCAGCTTCGGGTCGAGAGCGTCGCGTACGGCGTCGCCGAGCAGGATGAACGAGAGAACAGTCAGCAGCAGCGCCCCGGCGGGGAACAGCAGTGTCCAGGGTGCGGTCACGAAGACGGTCTGGGCCTCGGCGATCATCACCCCCCAGGAGATGGTCGGCGGCTGGACGCCGATACCGAGGAAGGAGAACGTCGCCTCGGCCGTGATGAACCCGCCGAGGGAGATCATGGCCACCACTATCACCGGTGTCAGTGAGTTGGGCAGGACGTGGTGCCGGATGATCCGGTCGTTGGAGGCGCCCAGCGCCCGGGCCGCCTGGACGTAGTCCATGCTCTTGGTCGAGATCACCGACGAGCGGGCGATGCGCGCGATCTGGGTCCATCCGAAGAAGATCATCGCGATGACCACGCCCCAGATGCCTGGCAGCTGGAGCACGCTGAGGAAGATGAGTCCCGCGAGGAACAGCGGCAGGGCGAAGAAGATGTCCACGATGCGGGAGAGCACCGAGTCGGCCCATCCGCCGAAGTAGCCCGCCGTGGTGCCGATGAGCACCCCGATGATGCTCACGCCCAGCGTCACCAGCACACCCACGGTGATGGAGGCGCGGGCGCCGTAGATCGTCCGGGCGTAGACGTCGCATCCCTGCTGGTCGGTCCCGAACCAGAACTCGCTGCTGGGCGGCTGGAGCGAGCGGGAGAGCTGACAGGCCCCGGCCTGCTGTGACACCGCGTCGGGGTCCGCGAACAACCACGGGACCAGCGCCATCGTCACGAACAACGCGATGATCACGATGGCGAACCAGAACAGGGGCCTCCGTCTGAGCTGGTGCCAGGCGTCGGCTCGCAGGCTGGCGCGCCGCTGCTCGGGCACCTCGTCCCGGGACTCGTCGGCGGCTCCCAGGTCGTCGGTGACGGCGGTGTTGGCGGAACCGAAGAATCCCTCGGTGGGGGGCTCGTCGTCGGCGTAGCCGGACTCGTGGGACCGCGGCTCCGGGGTCGGCTGCCCCTGGTCGGGGCGCTCCGGTTCACTCATAGCGGATCCTCGGGTCCAGGACGCCGTAGAGAACGTCGACGAGCAGGTTCACCAGCAGGATCATCACGACCAGGAAGGTGGTGATGCCCACTACGACCGGGGCCTCGCCCAGCCGTACCGCGGTGAACAGAGCATTGCCGATCCCCGGGATGTTGAAGATGCCCTCGGTGACAACGGCGCCGGCCATCAGGAAGCCGAGGTCAGCCCCGATGAACGTGACGACCGGGATCAGCGAGTTGCGGAAGGCGTGCACCCCGATCACGCGCCGGCGTGGCAGTCCCTTGGCGACAGCGGTCCGCACGTAGTCGGTGCGCAGGTTCTCGACCAGGCTGGTGCGGGTGAGGCGGGCGACGTAGGCCAGCGAGAGGGCGGCGATCACGGTGGCCGGCAGGATGTAGCTCATCGGCCATCCGTCGGTGATGCCGGTGGCCGGGAACCAGCCGAGCTTCACGCCGAAGATGTACTGCACCACGATGCCGAGCACGAACACCGGGATGGAGACCACGACCAGCGTGGTGACCAGCACGGTCCGGTCGGCGAAGCCACCGCGTCGGATCCCGGCCAGCAGTCCGAGCCCGATGCCGAACACGATCTCGATGACGATCGCCGTGAGCGCGAGCTGGAGCGTGATGGGCCAGCGCTCCAGCAGGATCTGACTCACCTCGCGACCGGTGTACGTCGTGCCGAAGTCGCCGGTCAGCACCCCGCCGATGTACTTGAGGTACTGGACGATGAACGAGTCGTCCAGGTTGTAGGCCTCCCGCAGTCGCGCCGCCTGGGTCGGGTCGGGCTGGCGCTCGCCGAACAGTCGCTGGATCGGGTCACCCGGAAGCAGGAACACCAGCCCGTAGATGAGAAAGGTCGTGCCGAAGAACACCGGCACGAGCTGCAGCAGGCGCCGTACCACGTAGCGACCCACGCTCCGCCTCCCCTACGAACCGGGGGGAGCCCTCCGATCACTCGGAGCACTCCCCCCGTCCCTGGGCCTGCGCCGGCCGGTTCCGGCGCGGCACACAGCATAGTGCTCAGCTGTTGACCACCACGTTGACCTTGTCCACCCGCTCGAAGGCGTCGATCCGAACGTCGGAGACCTTGGTGCTGTAGCCGCCGGTCAGGTTGGCGTCCCAGAGCGGTATGACCGGGAAGTCCTGAGCCAGGACGTCCTCCGCGGCCTGGTACTGCTCGATCGCCGCATCGGCGCTGTCCGACTGGTTGCCGTCCACGATCAGCTGGTCGAACTCCTGGCTGGAGTACCCGTAGTAGTTGGAGGAGCCGTTCGTCGAGTAGAGCGGACCCAGGTAGTTCTGCATCGAGGGATAGTCCATCACCCATCCCAGCCGGAACGGGCCGAAGTTCGCCGAGGCGTTCTTCTGGACGGCGTCCAGGTCGTCGAGCAGGGTGGCGAAGTCGGCCTTCGGCACCCCGTTGCACTCGACGCCCAGGGCAGCGGCAATCTGGTTGCACGCCGCGTCCACCCACGGCTTGTGGCCGCCGTCGTTGTTGTAGGTGATGGTGATCGTGTCGGGTTTGTTCGCTGCCTCGTCCCAGAGCTGCTTGGCGGCGGTCTGGTCGTAGCTGCAGCTGTCGCCGCAGGTGCCTTCGCGATAGCCGGCGACCACGGGGGAGACGAATGCCGTGGACGGACGGCGGGTGCCCTCGAAGATCGTCTGGGTGATCTCGTCCCGGTTGATCGCCCGCGAGATCGCCTGGCGGACCTTGATGTCGGAGTAGGCCGGGTCGGTGGTGGGGAATCCCAGGAACTGGAAGGCGGAGGAGGGCTGGTTGATGTAGCGGTCGCCCAGGACGCTCTCCGCGGTCGCGAGCGCGCTCGGTGGCAGCGAGTCGGTCACGTCGACCTGGTCGGCCTGCAGGTCGGCCCACTGAGATTCCAGCGTCTGGTAGATCTTGTAGGTGACGCCGCCGTTCTTGGGTGCGTCGCCGGCGAAGTCCGGGTAGGTCACGGTCCTGATCTGAACGTTGTGTTCCCAGCTGCCGTCCATCTGGTACGGGCCGTTCCCGATCGGCTCCTCCTCGAAACCGTCCACCAGACTGCCGTCGGCGTTGAACGCCGCGTCCGGCATCGGGTAGAAGGTGGTATAGCCGAGGACCGAGGTGAACTGAGAGAACGGGTTGTCGAGGGTGACCGTGAACTCGGTGTCGCTGACCTTCTCCAAACCGGCCAGCGTCTCAGCGGTCGGTTCCGGTACCTGGTCGTCCTCGGGGTCGGGATCGGCGGGGTTCACCGCGTCGTAGCCCTGGATCCCGAGGGCGTCGGGTCCGAAGAAGTAGCTGTTGTTCTGTGCGTTGGGTCCGTACGCGGCGTAGTTCCAGGCGTTGATGAAGGAGTCCGCCGTCACCGGGGTGCCGTCGTGGAAGGTGAACCCTTCGTTGAGCGTGATCGTCCAGGTGGTGTTGTCGTCGGACTCGATCGACTCGGCCAGCGCCGTGAGCTGCGCCTCGTTGGTGTCGGGGTCGTAGCTGACCAACCCGAGATACAGGCCGTCGAGCGCCTCTGCGCAGCTTGTCTCGTTGCAGTTCGACGGGGTCATGTACTGCGGCTCGGCGATGGCGACGGAGAACAGGTCGCTGCCGCCGTCACCTCCGCCACAGGAGGAGACCAGTAGGCCTACCGTCGCCAGACCTGCCAGTCCACCCAGCGCCCTCGCGCCGCTGCCTCGTCGCATCCGGGCCTCCCCAAGGTTCGTGTCTGCGTGCAGGATGCCCACAGACGCATGCCAGAAGGCCCCACGGCGTGCGTCGTGGCCAAGTCGTGACCCTTCCCCGGCCCCCCATTCAGTCGTACTGCTCGTCCCGGGTGGTGCGCACCGGTCGGCGTCCCTGCTCGATCGCGGAGCGGATGTCCGGGAGCGCCTCCGTCGCAGCCTCCCGCCCGCGCTCGTAGATCTCGGGCACAGCATCGAAGTCGAAGGAGGAGAACTCGCTGACGGATGGCACGATTCCCACCGTCGCAACGTCGACCCCGGTGGAGCGTCCGCGGATCTCGGCAGCGGCAAGGAGCACGGAGATCGGGTTGCGGGGGGCGGTGAGCGGTTTCTGGGCGCTCACGTTGACGCCGATCACGACCTCGGCCCCGTACTCGAACGGGACGGTCGCCGGGTAGTTGTCTATCGTCCCGCCGTCCACCAGGAGCCTGTCGCCGTCCTCGACCGGCTCGAAGAGGCCGGGGATCGCTGTGCTGGCCCGGACCGCCGAAGCGACGTCCCCCTGTGTGATCAGCACCCGCTTGCCCGTCATCAGGTCGCACGACACTGTGATCAGACGAAGGCTGAGATCGTCGAAGGTGGCGTTGCCCAGCACCTGTGCCATGAAGTCCGCCCAGGGGCTTGAGGAGTAGAGGCCCCGCTTCTTGAAGCCGACGAACTTGGCCACGCTCGGCCAGGAGAGCCCGTGCAGCATCTCGGCAATCTGTGCCGGTGGAACTCCGGCCGCGTAGGACGCTCCCACCGCGGCGCCGGCACTGGTGCCCGCGATCACCTGCGGCTTGATGCCTTCCTCGGCGAAGACGGACAGCACCCCGCAGTGGGCCGCCCCGCGCACCGCCCCGCCGCTGAGGGCAAGACCCACCTGTGTCTCCGACACCGTGCCCCTCCTGTTCTGTCGGTGTCAGGCTAGGCCACAGATGCACCGTCGGCGTCCGGCACGGACGCGGTGTCTGATGCGGGTGTGGTGTCGGAGAAGACCAGGATCGAGCCCCCGTAGCAGGCCACCCACACCGAACGAGTCGTCGGCTCGTAGGTGATACCGATCGGGTGGCGGTCGGTCGCGACGGTGTCCAGTGTGGCTAGGTCCGAGGCCCGCAGCTTCGTGACCGTCGAGGACGCGTAGTTCACGACGTAGAGAGCCGTTCCGTCGCTGGAGATCGCCATGCTCCGCGGCGCGGCGCCGGTCGTGACCCGGTGGGTGACCTTTCCGGTGGCGGCCTCGACGCGTGTGACGTCACCGCTGTTGCTGTGCGAGACGTAGAGCGTGGAGCCGTCGGGGGAGAGGGCGATGTCGCGTGGTGCGTCGCCCGTGGTGCCCATCGGGGAGGTGGCCCCGCTGTCGAGATCGACCTCGGTGAGGATGTCGCCGCCCATGACCGCGACGTAGGCGGTGCTGCTGTCGGGGCTGACCGTCACACCGCGTGGGTAGCGGCCGATCGGGATGCGTCGCTCCTCCGTCGCGCTCGCCGCGTCGATGACCGAGAGATCCCAGGAGCACCAGTTCGTGACCAGTACCTTCTCGTCGTCGGGGGTCACCGCTACGTACTTGGGCACGGCGCCGACCGCAATGACCTGGTCGATGGCGAAGGTCCGGGTGTCGATCCGATACACGTAGCTGTCGTCGTAGCCGTCCGCGGGCCGGCAGCTGTCGCTGCCCTCCGGGCCGAAGCCCGACCCGTACATCGAGTAGTTGGAGACGTAGGCGTAGCGGCCGTCGGAGGTGTAGGCGGCCTCCACCGGAGCGCCGCGGGACACGCCCGGGTGGCCGTCGACCCCGAACTCGGAAAGCGTCACCGAGTCGGGCACCGTAGCGGCGAGGGTGCCGTCGGCGCGGAAGACCGAGACGGTGTGCGTGTACATCATGTTCTGGGCCGACACCAGCCCGGTCCCCGAGGCGACGACGGACTTGGGACTGAGCTCGCCGGTGATCCGCCGCACCCGGGTGAGCGTCGTCGTCTCCGATGCCGCGGCTGTCGCCGGGGTGGGTGACGGTGATGCCTGCCGGGTCGACGGGGGGGCCGACTCAGGGGTCGGCTGGGGGGTCGACGGTACGGGCGACTGGGCACCCGACTGAGCCGCGACCGCCTCGGGCGCAGGCTGGGGAGTGTCCGCGTCGCCGCCGCGCATGGCCACCAGCCCGGTGACGACCGCCATCACCAACCCCGCTAGCAGGAGAACTCGGGCAGCCACAGCCGCAGGCTAGCCAACCGAGAGTGTCGGTACGGGCTCGCCGGAGTGTCACGTCGGGTGTGTCGCGGGAGGTCCCTCCCACGGGCCTACCCGTAGCCGCTGGCCGCGAGCCGCCGAACGCCTGGCTCGCAGAGCTGGACGGCGTTCCTGTTCGGCTCCTTCGACGCCCGTAGTGCGATCACGGTCGACAAGCCGCCCGCATCGCTGTGGCAGATGGCGCTGTCGGTACGAATCTTCGAGCTGTCGTGGAGCATCCTGGTGCCGCAGGCACTCATGGGTGTCGCCTCGGTCGCACTGCTCTACGCCACTGTCCGGCGCTGGGCGTCGGCGGCGGCGGGGCTGCTAGCAGGCCTCATCCTGGCCGTGACCCCGGTGGCCGTCCTGATCTTCCGGTTCAACAACCCCGACGCGCTCCTGGTGCTGCTGATGATCACTGCGGTCTACGCGGTGCAGCGCGGCATCGACGCAGCAGCCACGAGAGCCGGAACCTGGTGGCTCGTCCTGGCAGGCGCAGCACTCGGCTTCGGCTTTCTGACGAAGATGCTGCAGGCCTTCCTGGTGGTGCCGGCCCTGGTGGGAGTGGTTCTGCTGGCCGCGCCGACCGGCTTGTGGCGGCGGATCCGACTGGTGACGGTGATGGGCGGCGCCACCGTGGTGTCGGCCGCGCCAACGGCGGTAGCAGCGCTTCCTCGGAGATCACCGAGTGGGTGACCTCGACGTTCGACCCGTTGGAGGTGGACGGCGTGACGGTGTACGACCTCTCCGTCGAGTTACAGGTCAGGTGATCGCAGGCCCGCGTGACTGTTCGCGAGCCTTCATCTCCGCCTCGTACACGTGTTGCCGACCCGCAGCGACCTCTTCCCGAGCGGTGCGTTCGGCTGCGCGGAACGCGGACCAGTAGCCGTTGTCGTACTCCTCGACGACCTGGTACGTCCACCTCCCGGGCAGCACGTTGCGACCGACGAGTCCCCGCGCGATCTCTTCCGCGAGGTTCCCCCGGCCAGCCTCCCGCAGCGCCGCGACCGCGTCCTGCAGCTGCCGGTCCGCTCGGCCGCTCAGCTGATGGAACGCGTAGAGATGACCGCGGGCCTGCTCGACGGTCTCGAGGGCCTCGCTGAGCAGTCCCAGGGCCGTGACCTCGTCATCGGTCACCCCGGGTGGTCGTAGATGGTCCGGGTCACGCGGCTGCTGGTCCGGGCCACCCTCTGATGCGTCGCCGGTCGGCACCCGGAACCTCCCTCACTCATCCTGGCGCGCACGACAGTACTGGCGCCGGAAGGTGCCCGCACCGGGACGTCGACCGGTGTCCGGACATGCGCGCAGTGGAATGTGCGCGTGAGGGAGTGCTCGGAGGAGCTACTCCTCGCTGTCGATGACCAGCGTCGAGGGTGCCTCGGCCATCGGCTCGGTGAGGTCCATCCCGTGGGCAGCGTTGGCGTTCTCGATGAACCAGCGAGTGAACTCGTCGTCCGCACTGACCATGCGCCCGAAGGAGGCCATCGGGTCATCGCCTTCCAGCGTGACGATGACGAGCTCGCCCATGGGTGTGGCCTGGAGGAACGTACGCTCCCGTACGCCTGCGGCCCGTCGGGAGGCGACGAACTCATCGCGTCGGCCGCTGTTGAGCTCGTTCATCCAGGCATGCCACTGCTCGCTCTTGCCGGGAGCGATCGGGAACGCCACCGCCATCATCGCCATGTCAGTCTCCTGTCCCAACGTCACCTGGCGTCACGCGTCGCGACGCCGTCCTGAGCGTGCGCCGATCCCGTCGCGCTGTAAAGGCCTTGGGAATGCACAGGAAGGACCGCATGTGAAGGTCTGGAAAGCGGGGGACACGCTGTTGAGCCGAACGACGGCTGCTCGACCCAGCCCCCGTCTCGGATCTCACTCCGAGCCGCCTACGGTGGCGACATGGCAGAGGAAGCAGTGACATCGGAAGTAGTTGCACAGGATGCCGTGAAAGAGCAGCGGGGCAAGGGCGGGCAGGCACCCGGGGGCGACGCGATCTACGCCCTCGGCATCATCGGGGCCGCCGTCTTCTACTGGCAGCGCGCGGACACGCCGGGTGGGCGGGCGCTGGGGGTGCTCAAAGGCCTGGTGTGGCCCGCCTTCATGGTCTACGAGGGCTTCTCCGCGCTCGCGGACCGCTCACCGTCGAGCGAGGCCTCCTAGCTACGCCAACATGGCCGATGCCGCCATGCGCACGCCGTCTCGATCGGACTGGTCGTCGAGTCCGCGCTCCGCGGCTCGACACAGGTACTCGACGTCGTCGCGAACGGCCTCGGGCCCGTGGGGGCTGCAGGCCGCAACATGGCGGAGCAGGTCCAGAAGGGCGTGAAGCACCTGCGGATGGCTGGACCCGCTCCGAACCACCGGGCGGCAGGCCAGGCCCAGGTAGTCCTTCAGTACGGGAACGGGCTCCTGGATCCGCAGCGTGCCGTCGGAGTCTTGGGTCCACCGGTCCGGCCCGGGGCTCGTACGCGCGATGATGCCCATCAGCGCGGCCAGGTGGCCGACCGCATGAACCGCAGTGGTCGGGTCGTTGATGCCGGGGGACAAGGCGCGGACGGCGACGTCGGAGATCTGTACGAGTCCGAACTCGGGGTCCTCGTCCGGCGTGCGCTCGTGGCCGATCAGGACCGCGCTGACGATCTCTGCACCATCCCGGCTCTGCGGCCACACACGTCCCAGCGGCTGGTCTGCGAGCACATGGTCGCCCGGCCCAACCCTGAGGCTGACGTAGGCGTCGTGGCGGCGTGCCCACGCGGCGACCTTGTCCCGGTCGACGGACTGCACGAATCCGGGCCGGGGCGCCACGATCGCGGCGCCCTCGTCGCCGGTACGCGCGGGCGGCGGCCAGTCCAACCCGGGTGCCCCCATGTCGCCGGAGAGGCTGGACACGATGACCGACTGGGCGTCCGTGTGGATGTCGGCCATCATCGTCTCCACCCGCAGGGACGACACGATGTGTGCGACGACGCCGACGAGGGCGAAGACGCTGGCCAGGCCAAGCACCAGCGCAACAGTCACCGAGACCCGTGGCGGGCGGTCAGCGGTCCCGAACAGTGCGAGAGTCATCAGCGAGAAGACGAAGGTCGCGATGAGGACAGCTAGGGAGCCCTGGATCCAGCCGTCGCGCGCGTAGGTACGCAGCAGACGAGGCGAGTACTGCGTCGCCGCCAACTGCAGAGCGACGACCTGAAGGCTGAAGACGAGCGCCACGACCGTCAGGGACGCTCCGGCGAGCACTTCCAGCAGGCCTCGGGCCGAGGATGCCTCTCCGGGCCACCAGACCGGACCGGAGTCAGCCTCGGGGCGGACCATGGACAGCACGGCGGCCAGCACCCCCGCCACGACCGCAGCAGTCGCCGGGATGGGCCACAGGCGTGAGCGGAGGCGCTCGACGAGGATCGTGACCGGGGGGAGCCTGTCTGGCCCCTTCGTGTCGGAATCGACCGGAACGCCGCGCCGTGGCCGTGTCACCGCGTGTCCCCCATACCGTTGGGTCTGATCGCCGAACAGTACGAGGGTCCTGACCCTGCCGCGCACGCAGGGATACGGCGGCCGGGTCTATGGCTGGCGGCGCCGAGTCAGTCGGTGCTCGAGGGGGCCCACAGGTTGATGTCGGCCTCCACGGCGTACTGGTCGATCTCGGCAAGCTCCTCACTCGTGAAGTCGCCGGTATCCAGCGCGGAGAGGCTGTCCTGCAGCTGCTGAACGCTGCTCGCCCCGACCAGGGCCGAGGTGACCCGAGGGTCACGCAGTACCCATGCGATCGCCATCGACGCCAGGCTCTGGCCGCGGCGCTCGGCGATCGCGTTGAGCGCCCGCACCCTGGCCAGGTTCGCGTCGCTGAGCATCGTGGCCTGCATGGACCCGGGTTGGGCGGCGCGGGACGATTCCGGCGTGCCCTTCAGGTAGCGGTTCGTGAGCAGCCCCTGGGCCAGCGGGCTGAAGACGATGCACCCCATTCCGCCCGCCTCCAGCTCGTCGAGGAGGCCGCCTTCGATCCATCGGTTGAACATCGAGTAGGACGGCTGGTGAATCAGGACGGGGGTACCGAGGTCGTTCATGATGGCTGCCGCCTCTGCGGTCCGCTTGGCGGAGTACGAGGAGATCCCGGCGTAGAGCGCCTTTCCCTGCCGGACCGCGGTGTCCAGCGCTCCCAGCGTCTCCTCGAGGGGGGTCCGGGGGTCGAAGCGGTGGGAGTAGAAGATGTCCACGTAGTCCAGGCCCATCCGACGCAGGCTCTGGTCGAGGCTGGCCAGCATGTACTTCCGCGAACCCCACTCCCCGTACGGGCCCGGCCACATGTCGTACCCCGCCTTGGTGGAGATGATCAGTTCGTCCCGGTAGGGGCCGAGGTCGGAGGCGAGCACGCGGCCGAAGTTCTCCTCGGCGGACCCGTACGGCGGGCCGTAGTTGTTGGCCAGGTCGAAGTGGGTCACTCCGAGGTCGAAGGCGCGGAGCAGAATCTCCCGCTGCGTCTGCAGGGGTCGGTCGTCGCCGAAGTTCTGCCAGAGGCCCAGTGAGATCTTCGGCAGCAGCAGCCCGCTGCGCCCGGTGCGACGGTAGGTCATCCGGCTGTAGCGCTCGGGGTCGGCCTGGAACGTCATGGGCACAGTGTTGCGGGCGGCGGGGTCAGGCGGTTCAGGCGGGTCGACCCGTTTCGGCGGAGTGGCCGAGGGTTCCTCCGTGTGGGCTTGGTCGCCGGTGAGAGTGTGACGCCCTATCGAGGACGGTTGACATCGCGGAGATGCCACGTGGGGGCGGACCCGGCTCGGGGTGCGCCCCCACGCGGCTGTCCTGCAGCTCCGACAGCCTTCGAAATGCAGTTCGGCAGGGAGTGGCCCGCCGCTACTTGGCGGGGCTCTTCAGGTAGACCGTGCCCGAGTAGGTGACGTGGACGGTGGCGTCCGAGTTCGGTCTCGTAGCCCTCGAACTCGGATGAGAAGGTGCACTCCTGCACGTCCACGCCCTTGCGCTTGCCGTTCTTCATCGAGTCTTCCCCGCCAGGGAACTCCAGAACTGTGCCCGCGTCGGGGCCGTCAAGGATCTCGACGCGGCCGACCTCGTCCTTGAACCCGACGGGCTGATAGACGGTGGTGCTGTTGATATCGAGGCCCGGTGTCCAAGGGGCCTCGTTGGGCGGTGACACGATCTGTACGACGCCGTCCCCGCAGTCGAGGTCGATGACGAAGTCGCCCTTCGGGTCCGCGAACGCGGGACCTGCCAGCATGCCGGTCGCCAGGCACGCCATGGCGGCTCCGGCAAGAACCTTCTTCATCTGAGCTCCTTCCACGACCCGCCTGTCGGGTCGTTGACCGAACCTAACAGGCCGGCACGTCCATGAGGCTTAGCCTTCGCTTGCCCAGCGGCCGGACGGCGTACTCTTGGATTTCTGATGCGCACCGTGACCTATGCCATGGGCGTCTCGCTGGACGGCTACATCGTCGGGCCGGATGGCACCTTCGACTGGAGCGTGCCCGACGAGCAGGTCTTTCGCTTCTGGATCGACGAGACTCGAGAGATCGGCGTCCACCTGCTCGGACGACGGCTGTACGAGACCATGCTGTACTGGGAGACCGCCGACCAGGACTCATCGCTCGACGCCGCAGAGCTGGAGTGGGCCGCGCTCTGGAAGCCGCTCCCGAAGGTGGTGTTCTCCCGCACGCTGTCGGCAGTGCAGGGCGCTGCCCGCCTGGCCTCCGGCGGACTGGCGGAGGAGATCGAACAGCTACGCGCCGAAGCCGGGGGAGGGCCATATCGCGATCGGCGGCGCGGCTCTCGCCGCCGAGGCGGCCGCACTCGATCTGATCGACGAGTACCGGGCCATGGTTTACCCGGTGCTGGTCGGCGGTGGCATTCCGTACTTCCCCCAGCACGAGCGTCGTGTGGATCTTGGGCTCGTCGAGACCCGCACCTTCAGCTCGGGAGTCGTCTACCTCCGCTACCGCGTGGAGCGCTAGCGGCGCATGCCTGGTCACCGGGCCGTGCGGGCGCGGGTGCCGGGACGACCAGCCGGAGGGCTTTGCGTCGTCCGCTCGTTGACCTGTTCCCACTATGGCCGGAGGGTGTGACGCAATGGCCCGCAGCCCTCATTCGCGAGTGCGGCTCCGCACTGTCGCGACAGGACGGCATCGGCTGCGGCTCGTACGGAGTAGCTGAGGGTAGGTACAAGCAGCCGAGCAGAGTCGTCGCTGCATCGTGGGCAGAGTGATACGATTCGATCGTGGTCGAATCGATCCTCGTCGAATCGAGCCCGGCGCAGCAGGCTGAGGCTGTAGAGGTGCTGTCCGTGGTCGCCGACCCAGTGCGCTGGCGGCTGGTGGCCGAGCTGGCGCAGCGGGGCACGCGGTGCGTGTGTGAGCTGCAGCCGGTAGGCGGGGTCGCCCCGAACGTGCTGTCCTACCACCTGAAAGTGCTGCGCGAGGCGGGGCTGGTCACCGCCACCCGCCGGGGCCGCTGGGTGGACTACACGCTCACTCCGGATGCGGTTGAGCGTCTGCACGAGGCGCTACCGGTGGCTTAGCGTGAGCCTCACCAACACCCCCAGGGCCGGAGGCCGCACGAACGGCCGTCTGTGGCTCGGTCTGGCCGGCGCGGGGGTGGCGTGGCTGCTGCTCTACCTGCTCAACGAGCGGTTCTGGCCTGTGCTGCTCGGGGACTTGCTGGGCCTGGACCTGACGGGCAGGGGCGGGGAGAGCCTGGCGTTCTTCCTCTACGACACCGTGAAGATCCTGCTGCTGCTCGTCGGGCTGGTCTTCATCGTGGGGATGCTGCGCACCGCTCTCTCGCCTGAGCGCGTGCGAGAAGTGCTCACGGGCCGGGGCCTGGCCACCGGACTGGTGCTGGCTGCGCTGCTTGGCGCGGTGACACCGTTCTGCTCCTGCTCGTCGATCCCGTTGTTCATCGGCTTCGTCGCTGCCGGGATCCCGCTGAGCATCACGCTGACGTTCCTCATCGCCTCCCCGCTGGTCAACGAGGTCGCGGTCGTCCTGCTCGGTGGCACCTTCGGGTGGGGTATCACCGCCGTGTACGTCGCTGCCGGGCTCGCCCTCGCTGTCACCGCCGGGGCGGTGCTCTCGCGTGTCGACCTGGACCGCTGGGTCGAACCGTTCGTGTTCTCCACCCCCGTCGCCGCGCTACAGGCCCAGGGTGGACGTCCGAGTCTGGCGGCGCGTGTCGACGCCGCGCGCATCGAGACGCGCGACATCGTGCCCAAGGTGTGGCCCTATGTGCTCGTCGGGGTCGGGATCGGGGCGCTGATCCACGGCTGGGTCCCCGCGGAGTTCTTCACCCGCTACGCCAGTTCGGACAGTCCCCTGTCGGTGTTGGTCGCCACGATTGCCGGTATCCCCATGTACGCCAACGCCGCCGGCGTCATACCTCTGGCCGAGGCGCTGTGGGCCAAGGGCGTGGCTCTCGGCACGGTGATGGCGTTCATGATGAGCGTGGTCGCCCTGTCAGTCCCGTCTCTGGTGATGCTGCGCCGCGTGCTGGGCATGCCGCTGCTCGTGCTGTTCACGACCCTCGTCGCCGTCGGCATCGTCGCCATCGGCCTGCTGCTCAACCTCGTCACCTGACCCTGGAGGAGCTATGGACATCAAGATCCTCGGACCCGGCTGCAAGAACTGCCAGAACCTGGAGAAGAACACCCGCCAAGCCCTCGACACGCTCGGCCTGGAAGCCACCGTGGAGAAGGTCGCCGACTACGCCGCCATCGCCGGATACGGCGTCATGAGGACCCCAGGCCTCGTGGTCGACAATCAGGTGATCGTGTCCGGCCGCGTCCCAGCAGTCGAGGAGATCACCGCCCTGCTCGCCGCCGCGGACTGAGCCACCAACCGCGCGCCGACCTCGTCGCCCTGGGCGATGAAGTGACATCGACGTCACTGCCGAAGCGCTGGAACTCCCGGCCGTGATGTGCGCACCGGCGCGTACCCGCTGCACCCCAGGGTCATGATCGGCGTACGTATCCGATCGGTCGTAACAGTTGTGTCAGGAGAGTTGCAGCCCACGTGATGCTGATCCGCAGCTGAACTGCTACTCGTAGTCGGTGACATGAAGGTTCGACGGCGCCGGCTCTCTCGCGAAGGTCAAGGCTTCCGTCGTGAGGTCAACGCCCGTGGGCCTGAATCGTGCGTCGGCCATGTTGCGCGCCTGGAGGCTCCGACGCTACGACGGGAGCAGGTGGTCAATCGGTCGAGGCATGGGTGCTTGTGCGTGCCTCAGATCGGTCAGTTGCCCCGCGTTTCCCCTGATCGCGCGCCCGGCAGGACTCGAACCTGCGACCAAGTGCTTAGAAGCTATCCAGGGCTTAGCGCTGTGCTGACCAGCGGATACACAGGTCGCTGACGAGCGCTGTGCGAGGAGTCATCTGGTCAGTTCCGGAGGTGCAGTCCGGCTCTGAATTGGGTTGGCGAGCCGCCTGTCGACAGTGGGGGAGAGGCAACCAACAAGGCAACCGCACCTAGCCAGCCTTCGGAACGACCACCTGCGCCAGCCCCTGCGTCTCCCGCTCCTGCTCCAGGCCCAGCAGCCGGCACCTCTGCGCGACGATTCTCAGCACGGCCTGCACGGCTCGAGGGTCGCCGGTCATCGCCCGGTCCCACAACGCTCGCTGCAGCTCGTCCAGGCGCTCCAGCTCGGCCTCGCGCAGGTCCTCGACGGCGTCGGCGGTGTGCTCGCGGAGGGCCTTCATCACGGTCCGATGGGCGGTGCCGCGGTTGGCGTAGCCGACCTCACGGGCGATCGTGTCGTAGTCGCAGGCCCTGCGCGGCGAGCTCGACGGCCCGGGTCTTGCGGCGTTCGGCGAGAGCGCGGTCGTGATGCCCGGGCATGTTCTGATCATACGGGCGGGGGTATAGGCGGCGAGGGTGTGAAGGAGCGCCGGCGGTATGGGACTTTCGGCCCTGTTCGGCCTCTGCCTGCGCGCGTGAGTGTGAAGTGCAGGAACGGTCCGTCAGTTGGAGAGGGGATGAACGGAATGACCAGCACGACGCACCAGCGCAGCATTCACATCGACGCACCGGTGGAGAAGGTCTTCGACTACGTGAAGGACCCGCAGAGGCAGTTCGACGCGTACTACCAGAAGGAGACGCCGACGATCTCGGATCAGCAGATGACCCCGGATGCGGGGCAGGGGTCCACCTGGAGGTGGCATGGTCACCTGTTGTTCATCCACTTCAGCGGTACCAACACCCGGGAGGAGTACGTCCCCAACGAGCGCTTCGTCGACCGCTCCTCCACCGGAGTGCTCGTGACCTTCACCTTCGAGCCCGACGAGGCGGGCACCACGCTGACCATCGCGGCCGAGGTCTCCAGCAAGGTGCCGTTCCTGGACAAGGTCGAGGACAAGGTCGCCTGGAAGGGTGACCGCGACCTCGACACCTGGCTCGGCAACCTCAAGAAGGCAATCGAAGGCTGAGCTCCCAGTGCGGCTGCATCAGGAG
>CAVVZQ010000009.1:0-8905 GCA_963752715.1 uncultured Actinomycetota bacterium
CTCCTGCCTGCTGGTCGACCGGGATCGGGCCCGCGAGCTCGTTGTCGGGCACGCACCCGGGGCGCTGCGGTACGGGCCCGGACTGGGATTGCTGCGGGGCATCAGGTGGTGGCGACTCGCGGCAGCCGTCGCCCTGGGCGCCGCGATCGCCACCAAGTGGAGCGCTGCGTGGTACGTCATCGCGCTGACCGCGCTTGCGCTGGTCTGGGACCTCCACCTGAGCCGCCGGTCAGGTGCCCGGCATGACTCGCACGCTCGCCTCATCCCCGGATGGGTGCTCGCATTCGCGGTCGTACCGGTACTGGTCTATCTCGTGTCGTGGTCGGGATGGTTCGCCGCCGACGCCGACACTGCCTGGGGCCGGGACCGCGAGGTCGCGGTTCCAGCCGTGCTGGCGTGGGTACCACAGGGACTCCGGGCTCTCTACGCGTACCACCGCGAGATGCTCCAGTTCCACACCGGCCTGAACGCCGAGCACGCGTACGCCTCCGGCCCCTTCAGCTGGCTGCTTCTGCTCCGCCCGGTCCTGTACTACTGGGAGTCCTCGGACGGCTGCGGCGACCAGTGCGTGGAGGCGGTCCACGCACTGGGCACCCCGCTGCTCTGGTGGGGCTTCCTGGTGGCGATACCCGTGGTGGTCTGGGCAGCGTGGCGGCGCCGTGACGAGCGGGCACAGGTGGTGCTGGTGGGCATCAGCCGCAGGCGTGCTGCCCTGGCTGCTCACGCCCGGCAGGACGATGTTCGCCTTCTACGCTCTGCCTGCGCTGCCGTTCATGATCGCTGCGACCGTCCTGACGATCGGGTACGCGCTCGGACCGGCGACCCCTGACCGGGTCGGCCGCCGCAGGCTGGTCGTCGGCGTCGCAGCCGCCGGGTACGTCGTCCTCGTCGTGGCGAACCTCGCCTATGTCCTGCCGGTCCTGACCGGGGAAGCCATTCCCTACCAGGCCTGGCTCGACCGGATGTGGCTGGACCGCTGGATCTGAGGCGGAGAGCGACTGGGCGAGGGGCACGGCAGGTGACGGTACGGGTCCGACTGGGTGCTGCGGGTTGTGGAGCTGAGGGGATTTGAACCCCTGACCCCCTCGATGCGAACGAGGTGCGCTACCGGACTGCGCTACAGCCCCAACAGCGATCCAGGGTAACAGGGCAGTGGGTACGGACGAGTCAGCTTGGGCCCTACCTGTGCCCCACCTGGGTCCTACCTGTCAGCCGTTGACGACCCGGCCCACCGGGGCCTCGACGAGGTCGCTCGAGCGCGGAGACGACTGCTGAGTCTGCCGGGGCTGCCGGGCTGGCCGCGGTGGCGTCTGCCTCGGCCCCGGCAGCGCTGCCGGGCGTCGCGGCGTGGAGACGGGGCGCGCCTGCCGCGCCAGGCTCCCGCGCGCCGCCCGGTTGGACCCGGCAGGATGTGCGGCACGCGCCCGAGCCACGATATGGCGGCGGCGTTGCCGCTGCAGAGCCGAGCGGCGCAAGGCATAGATGTAGCCACCCAGAAGAAGGCCGGAGAGCAACACGCCCACCACGAACCCCGGACCGACCAGCACCGCGAGCGTGACCTGCACAACGAGCAGGGCGAGCAGTCCGAGCAGGATTCGCAGCTGCCTGGCTGGGCCAGTACTGCTCGAGCTGCCGCTCTTGCCTGAGCTGCCAGTACTGCCCGAGCGACCGGAGGCTCTCGACTGTCGGTCGGTTCCGCCACCCCTGACGGAGGGCGGGGACAGAGTCCCAGGGGACGCTCCGCCCAAGCTCGGTGCCGGTGGAGGTGAGGAGGGGACGCTCGAACGTCCGTTCCCCCGGGAAGTCACGGACGTTGTCACCGTTTCCAGCCCTTCTGCCCCCATCGCGATCCGCATCCGGCGCAGATGCAGGCCGGTACGGCGGGGCATGATCAGATAGCGACGATCGCCACGTGCGGGGCGGCGCCGGCCCACGACCCGAGCAGCGGAGCTGATCAGGTGGTAGGACCGCACCTCGCGCAAGGCATCGTCGCGGTGTCGAAACACCGGCAGCAGAACCACGGTCCATGCCAGGACCACCACGAGCACCAGCACCAGCACTGACGGCACCGCGCGTCTCCTGCCCCTCGGTCGTGCACTCACGCTAGCGAGAGTGCAACTCTCAACCCCGAGTTCAGGGGGCGTGTCGCAGCCGCCATTTCGTCCTCAGGCGTCTCATGCCAGCAGCGGAGGCGTACGGGCGGCAAGGCCATGAGGGATGTCGGCAGCCGTCACCGCGAAGCCCACATGATCGCGCCACTGCCCGTCGATGTGAAGGAAGCCAGGGTGGAAGCACTCCTGCCGAAGACCGAGTCTGCGTACGACTCCGAGGCTCGCGTCGTTCTCCGGACGGATGTGGACCTCGACGCGGTGCAGGCCGCATGAGGTGAACGCATGGTCGATGACCAGCGCGAGAGCACGGCTCATGACCCCACGCCCGGTGTGCTCGCGGTCCAGCCAGTAGCCCGCTTCACCGAAGAGGTGGACGCCACGAACGATGCGGGAGATCGTCACCTGTCCGGCCAGCGCGCCCTGTAGCTCGATCGCGAACGGGAGCGCAGCGCCCGTCCGGGCCTCCCTGTCGAGGTAGCGCCGCAGCTGGTGGAACTGCGCTCTGGTGTGCCGCTGCGCCCACGGCCGCGGATGGCTCGGCTCCCACGGAGCCAGGTGCGACTCGTTTGCCAGCCGCACGCGCTGCCAGTCGGACGCGTCCCGTCGTCGCAGGGGACGAAGGATCAGTGCCCCGTCCCGCAGCGTGGCCGGCCAGCCCGGTGCGCTCACGAAGGCAGCGCGGCCTCGCGAGGAGCGGGCACCAGGGGCAGCACCGCCGCGGACTCATCGGTGAGCATGACGCGCACCCGGTCGCCGACCCCGACGCGGGTCGTGGACGGGGGCACCTCGATCAGTGCGTTAGCCGCTGCGAGATCAGCCAGCCGTACGGTGTCGCTCGCCAGGGGCGTGACCTGCCATTCCTCGCCGGTCCAGGCGGCCTGTGCGGGAACAACCGCGAGCACGCCCTCCGCCTTGTCGATGGCACCGGAGCAGCGCGCGCTCAGGCGGGGACGGTCCACGTGCGCCGCTGCGGCAAGCCGCCGGATCGCGGGCCGCACGGCCAGCTCGAACGCCACCGTCGAGGCGACCGGGTCGCCGGGCAGGCAGAACACCGGGACCCTCTCCGGGCCGATGAAGCCAAACGCCAGCTCACCTCCCGGCGTCATGGTGACCTGCGCGAACGACACATCCCCCAGTCCGCTGACCGCCCTGCGGACGATGTCCGGCACACAGTGGTCCATGCCTCCTGTCACGACCAGGACGTCGGCCCGGATGAGATGGTCCTCCACGAAGGTCCCCAGCTCATGCGGGCTGTCGGTGGCCACGCCTGCCGGGTGGGCGCCGCCCCCTGCCTCGCGCACCGCCGCGGCGAGGCCGTGGGCCGCGACTCCCTCAACGCCGGAACCCTCCCCGTGGGAGGACTCCCGCTCGGGGGCTACCGAGATGACGACCACACGAGGCTTCGGGTGAACGAACACGCGGCGGCGACCCAGCGCCGCCAGCAGCTGTACCCGGGTCACGGTGACGGGCTCCCCTGCGTGCGCCAGCCTCTGACCCGCCAGGCAGTCACTGCCGGCGCGGCGCACACCCTCGCCCGGCGCACCGTCGGCCCGAACGTGCACGGTGGCCACGCCGCCGTCGGTAGCCTCCCGCGGGATCACCAGATCCGTCTCCGCGGGCATCGGGCCGCCGGCTGAGATGCGAGCCGCCTGCGAGGACCTGATCGCCTCCACTGTTGCGCTGCCGGCACCGACATCTGCGATCACCGCGAGCTTGACCGGTGACTCCGGTGACGCGCCCGCAACGTCGACGGCGCGTACCGCGTAACCGTCGAACGCCGCCCTGTCCTCAGGGGGCACCGGATCTTCGGACACCACGTCCTCGGCCAGAACGCAGCCGAAGGAGTCCGAGATCGGGAAGCTCAGGGGCGGCAGCGGCTGCAGCGCCGCCAGGACCTCGGACACGAACTGCTCGGCGGTCTTGGCGCCCATGATGCCCCCCGCAGATGAACCTCCCGGCCCGATGCCGGGATGTCAGCCCTCAGGAAGGCTCTCGGCGTACTCCCGCAGCCAGGCGCGAAAGTCCGGGCCGAGATCTTCCCGGTCACACGCTAGTCGTACGACCGCCCGCAGGTACTCCTGCTTGTCGCCCGTGTCGTAGCGTCTTCCGTCGAAAAGCACGCCGTGCACCGGCTCGCCCGCCGCCGCGAGCGCCTGGATGGCATCCGTGAGCTGGATCTCACCGCCACGCCCCGGCGGCGTGGCGCGCAGCGCGTCGAAGACCTCGGGGGCCAGTACGTAGCGCCCGATGATGGCGAGTGTGCTCGGGGCCTCGTCGGGCGCCGGCTTCTCGACCAGTCCGGTCACGGTCACGACGTCCGCCTCGTCGGTCGGCTCCGCGGCAGCACACCCGTACAGCTGGATCATCTCCCGGGGCACGTCGATGAAGGCAAGCACGCTGCCGCCGTACTTCTGGCGTACCTGGATCATCCTGGCCAGCAGCGGATCCCGGGAGTCGATCAGGTCGTCGCCGAGGAGCACGGCGAACGCCTCGTGGCCGACGTGGTCCGCCGCGCACAGCACCGCGTGTCCGAGTCCGCGCGGCTGATCCTGGCGCACCGCGTGCACCGTGGCCATCAGGCTGGGACGGCGGATCGCCTCGAGCCGGCCCTCGTCCCCCTTGGCCTCCAGGGCTGCCTCGAGGTGCGGTGCCGAGTCGAAGTGATCAACGATCGCGTCCTTGCCGCGTGAGCTGACCAGCAGAACATCGTCCAGCCCGGCGGAGGAGGCCTCCTCGACGACATACTCGATGGCCGGCCGGTCGACGACCGGCAGCAGTTCCTTGGCCACCGCCTTGGTGGCCGGGAGGAAGCGGGTGCCAAGTCCCGCGACGGGGATCACAGCCTTGGTGACGGCGACGGACGACGGTCCTGAGGGGTGCTCCGTACTCATGCGCCCGAGGCTATCGGGCGCACACTGAACACGTGGCAACCGACCGTGACGCCGAGACCAAGGACGCTCTGCGCCGACGGGCCCTGGCCGGTCGCCGGGACAGATCGGCGGCACGGCGCGCGGAGTCGGCGCGACTGCTGGCCGCCCACCTCTCCCGGGCCGCATCGGACCGTGGCTGGCGCACCGCCTGTGCCTATGTGCCCACAGCACTGGAGCCCGGGGACCTGTCCATGGTCGAGACGCTCGCCCAGCAGGGCGTTCGCGTTCTCCTGCCGGTCCTTCAGCCCGACTGGGACCTCGACTGGGCCGAGTACACCGGGTCGGACTCGCTACGCGGTGGACCGGCGGGAATGATCGAGGGCGCGGGGGACCTGCTGGGCAAGGATGCCGTCGCTGCGGCCGACGCAGTCCTGGTGCCCGCCCTGCTAGTGGATCGCCAAGGCGCACGTCTGGGGCGCGGGGCCGGCTGCTACGACCGAGTCCTCCGCCGGGTGAACCCCCTCACCACCCTGGTCACAGCCGTGGTCTACGACGACGAACGGGTTCCCAGCCTGCCCCTGGAACCGCACGACGTCAGGGTCCGCGCGGTCCTCGCGCCGCACGGTGGGCTGGAACTGCTCGTCGTCGGCACTGATGAGCCGACCGAGTCGGCACTGCGTTAGCACTCGTTCATACTGAGTGCCAGAGCTCGTGAGCGGCGCTGTCAGTGGAGGTTCGATGCCGACCTATGAATACGTGTGTACCAACTGCCACACCCGCATCGAGGTCGTCCAGTCCTTCAGCGATGACCCCCTGACCGTGTGCGACGACTGCCGTGGAACGTTGCGAAAGGTGTTCTCCCCGGTCGGCGTCGTGTTCAAGGGATCCGGTTTCTACCGTACGGACAGCCGTTCGGAATCGGGCTCCGGAAAGGGTCGAGCGGCCGCGTCACCGGGCTCGGAGGCAACCCCGGGGAAGAAGAGTCCCGGAGCTGGCTCCACGGACGCCACTCCCACTCCTCAGAAGACCGCGGACTCCAGCTCCACACCCCCAGCGACGTCCGCGGGGACGAGCGCCGGCGACGCCGGCTCGGCGGCGGGGGGCTCGGGCCGTCCCAGTGGCGCGAAGGCTGCCCGATAACGCCGTTTGCGGCTTCGCGGACACTTCGCCGTTGTCGAACCGTGACCGCATATCCCTCTTAGTGACTAGGGCCTTGTTGGTGGGGCTGCATTATCGTCTGAGACGCACCCTGATCGGGTGTGCCCTGAGTCACAAGCGGTGAGCACGCGGTGACCAAGACCACGACCCCGCGACGCTCGGCGCGCTAGTGCAGCAAGGGAGGTCGTCGTGGGCCCACGTTCGCAGCTACGAGCGCAGCTCGGGCTGGGCGGGCCCCTCTCCCCCGACGCGGGCCGCTCGCGGAGATTGCCGGCGCTGGGCATCGCGGTGGCGCTGTCCGTGGCCGTCGGCGCCCAGGCGATCTCACTCCAGCGCACCGAGCAGCTGACACCGGTCCTGGTGGCGGCCCGGGACCTGGAACACGGCACCGTCCTCACGAGAGAGGACGTGCGCATCGAACTCGTGCCGATCAGATCCGTCTCAGCCGGCAGCCTCGATTCGGACGAGCCACCAGGCGGGGCTGTCTTGACCTCCGATGTACCGGAGGGCGAGCAGCTCACAGCGAAGGATCTGCCCGGAACCGTGCTGAGGGGACGGATCTCCGAGAAGGAGACGGCCGCCGCGGCACCTCCGGCGCTGGTCAGCACCCGACTCGTGGTCTCTGCCAGTGAGGCGCAGAACATCCGCCCCGGCGCGTCGGTCCGCGTCGTCGTAGCCGCCCCGACAAGCGTCGACTCGACCGAGCCCAGCAACTCGAGCTCCCAGGAGGCCGCCCAGTCCCTCGTCGGCGCCTCCGGGGGCGGGGTGGCCCAGCCCCGGGGTGACGCCGTCGCCCGCCCCTCAGAACCAGCCGGCCCCCTCACCCTGAGTACGCCGGACCGCGAGCCCGAGCCGCTGCCGGACACCCGGGCGCCGGAGGTGCCACCAGCTGAGCCTGCTGCCGCCGCGGCTCCGACCACGGCCGCAACGCCCGATCCGACCTCGTTGCCTACCCCGTCACCGACTCCGAGCCCGGCCCCGCCGACCCGCACCGCGCCACCAGCCCTCGCCAGCCCTAAGTCGGCGGCAACACCCACCGCCCCGACTCCCACCGCCCCCGGGCCTACCACTGTGGGGCCGACCAACGTGGGGCCGACTGCCCCAGCACCCACGCCGACCCCGCGCGCGTCGGCCTCAGCGACCCCGGCCCCCCGCGCGTCGGCCTCAGCGACCCCGGCCCCCCGCGCGTCGGCCTCACCCACCCCGACTCCGAAACGGACCCCCAGGCCTCAGGCCTCACGGACGCAAAAGGCGCCCAAGACGGCGAATCCGAAGGCCTCCGCTCGGGCGAATGCGAACCTCCCCAAGCCGGTGGCCACACCGCCCGTGGGCCAGGTTGTCGTCTCTGACGCCAAGATCATCGCTGTGGAGACGCCGGCGTCACCCCAGGAAGAGATCTCCGTCATCATCGAGGCGCCACGGGACAGCGTCCCCGCACTGGTGCGTTTCGGTGCGGAAGAGGACCTTGGGGTGGAAGTCATCACGGTGGCTCCGCCCACCCCGACCCCGTCGCCGTCCCCGACCGGTGGCTCGGGGGGAACCGAGGTCGCGCCATCGACGCCTGACGCCGAGTAGGCTTCGCGTTCGATGACCGATGTTCTCGGACTCGTGGTTCTCGCCGTGACGCTGGTCGCGGCGCTTGTCGCCGTGGGCGTCCTCGCGCTGCAGGTACGGAGCCTCAGATCGAATGCCACCCCAGCGACCGGTGCGGCACCGCAGATGCTTCCGACCCAGATGCCGCCGCAATCGACGCCGCCGGACGTCACGGCGCAGGAACGCGCCCCGCACTCGCGCCAAGGACACGTCGCACAGTCGGTATCGGGCGTGTCCCAGGAGCCAGCGCTCGACAAACCGCAGACAGCGCCGCTACGGGCGTTGTGGACGCTGGAGATGGCCCGCCTGCAAAGGCAGTGGAGCCTGGCGACCGCGGGTATGAGTCCGCCCCCGTCGCTGTCCGAACGACCTACTGATGCACTTCTGCGGGCCCTGGCAATGGAACTGGACCTGCTCCGCGACGACGTTGGCATCCCCGGGCAGCTTCGAGTCAGACTCGAAGAGATCGACGCGACGACCGCGCTGGTGGTTCTCAGGCTCTTGCAGGAAGTCCTCGCGGGTCTGTCCCGCAGCGCGGACGAGGTCGACATCGTGCTGAGCGAGCAGGGCGAGACCCTGTCCTGTCGGATCACATTCACCGCCACCGGAAGCCATGAACCGCGCCACGATCCAGCTGTCGCAGCAGCAGTCTGGGACGTGGGCGGAGAGATCATGGTGGAGGACAGCGTTGTTACGGTACGGCTGCCCTGCACGGCGGGGGGTCCAGCCACCAGCCTGCCAACGCACCGGAACACGGAGCTGGACGCGCACCGGAACCCGAAGCAGGGCACGCCCGAGCCGAACCCACCCCACCTGACCACACAGCGGAGCGCCCGGGCCTAGTTCAGGCCTAGTGCAGGCCTCGTGCAGGCCTCGTGCAGGCCTGTGCAGGCCTAGCGCGCGGCCGAGCTCGGAGGGCGCGGCGCATGTCACCATGGAGGCGCAGCCATTGGCGCATTCTCGCCCTCGTAGCTCAGGGGATAGAGCACCGCTCTCCTAAAGCGGGTGTCGCAGGTTCGAATCCTGCCGGGGGCACAGCTGGCGGGCCCGGTCCGTGACCGGTGCGAAACGAGCGACAGTCCGAAGCCGCTGAGGAATCCGACGAGAACGGGCTGGGAGATGAGGTCGGCGGCCGCAGTACAGCCCCGTCTCCACCGGCAGCCCGACGATGCT
>CAVVZQ010000010.1:0-20052 GCA_963752715.1 uncultured Actinomycetota bacterium
TGCGCGACGCCGAGCTCGAACTTGTGACTTCCGACCCTTGGCCCCTCCCGTCACGGCGGCTATCCAGAAGGTAGGTGAAGCCCATTCCGGGCTTTGATGTTCGCACCCGCCGGTCTTGTCCGTAGTGCTGCAGCGGCACGTAGCAGCCGACGAACGGCTCGTTGACCGCGACCTCCCAGCCGGCGAAGGCCCGCATCGCGGCGTCTTCCAGCCCGGCCGGGGTGTGGAACTCGTCCACACCGAGACACACCTGCGGCCGCCGCGCCTGCGGGTACAGCTCGTAGGGCTGCGGGTGCAGCGGGTAGGAGTGCACGTCCACGATCACCGCCCGGCCGGTGGCCGCCAGTCGCTGGTCGACCAGGTCGGTCACGGCCTGGGCGTACGGCGTGAAGTGGCGGTCGATCAGCCTCTGTTGATGCTCCGGCTCGTCGTCGCGCAGCGGGTCACCGTGGGAGGTGCTGGTGTACACCGCGCCCATCTCCCGGTCGTTGAGCTGCTCCCGCTCGTCGGGGAACCGTTCCGGATCCACCACCAGCCGCGACCGGACTGCTGGGACCCTCAGAGGGTCCGCGCTTACCGGCAGCACCACGCCACCGGTCGGGTCGTCACCCGGACCACCCCACCGCGGACGGAGAGGGTTGGTGGCTGGCCAGCCGGGGCTTCACACCAGCGCTCGTGACCTACCGGGCAGCGTAGCCGGGCGGGGGGTTACCGCCGAGGATTCGGAGGGAGCCGGCCGCCACAGTGCCCCTCGCCGAGATCGCTACAGTCCATGGGTGTCCTGCCGGCGAGGAAAGCGATAACCGTGGACGCATTCGCGTTGCATCGAGAACTCATCAACGACTACAAGTCGTTCACCGAGGGATTCGTCGACGTCCGGGATGCGCGGGTCCGCGAGTCACCTGGAGGAGCAGTCGGCGCAGGGTCGGCAGTGGCCGGACCCGTGGCTGTCGCTGAACCCGTCGCTTCGCTCCGGGCGGCCGCGTCGACGAGCCGTCGACGGACGGGTTGCTGCACCGAGGAGTGCCAGCGGATCTTCCGCGTGAAGCGCGACCTGAGCACGACCGCGGGCACCGCGATCCGATCACGCTGCACCGCCACCAGCGCGAGGCGATCGAGGCTGCGGCCGCAGCGGCACGTCCTACGTCCTGACCACGGGCACCGGCTCCGGCAAGTCGCTCGCCTACATCGTGCCGATCGTCGACCGGGTGCTGCGGGAGGGCAGCCGGCCAGGGCATCAAGGCGATCGTCGTCTACCCGATGAACGCCCTGGCCAACAGCCAGGTGGAGGAGCTGCGCAAGTTCCTGGACGCACGGCTACGGCACGGGCACCGAACCGGTGTCACGTTCGCCCGCTACACCGGGCAGGAGACGACGCGAGGAGCGGCAGCGCGATCCTGGCCAATCCGCCGGACATCCTGCTGACCAACTACGTGATGCTCGAGCTGGTGCTGACCCGGCCGGACGAGCGCGCCTCCCTGGTCAAGGCCGCGCAGGGACTGCAGTTCCTGGTCCTCGACGAGCTGCACACCTACCGGGGCCGGCAGGGCGCCGACGTGGCGATGCTGGTGCGCCGCGTCCGCGAGGCCTGCAAGCGCCCACGACAGCTGCAGTGCGTCGGCACGTCCGCCACGATGTCCAGCCGGCGGCACCGTCGCGCGAGCAGCAGCGCGACGTGGCCGACGTGGCCTCGCCGGATCTTCGGGGCCGACGTGCGGCCCGAGCATGTGATCACCGAGACGCTGGTGCGCGCGACCACCGACGCGTCGCCCGACCCGCCGATCTCGCCGCCGCGGTCCGCGCGCGCGGGCCACGCCGAGGCGACGGACCCCGCGCTGGCCGCCGGGTACGAGGCGCTGCGCGCGACCCGCTGGCCTCGTGGATCGAGGACACTTTCGGCGTCACCGAGGAGCCGGAGTCGGGCCGTCTGGTCCGCCGTCAGCCCACGACCGTCGCGGACGCTGCCGCCGACCTGTCGCGGCTACCGCACGGGATCCGAGGCACGGCTGCGCGGTCGCCATCCGGGCGACGCTGCTGGCCGGGTCGCGCGCCCGGGACCCGGCGACGGGCCGGCCGCTGTTCGCGTTCCGGCTGCACCAGTTCCTCGTCCAAGGGCGGCTCGGTCTACGTCACCGCCGCAGCCGGTCGGCAGACCGCGCGATCGCGCGCGACTACCAGGTCGTCGCTGCCCGGGCGACGACGCCGGAGCGGCGGCTGTACCCGCTGGCGTTCTGCCGCGAGTGCGGCCAGGAGTACCTGATGGTGCGCCGGAGCCGGGGGACGCCGGCGCGACGCGCTTCGGTCGCCCGGCCCAGCGAGCCCGTCGCGACCGAGGAGCGACGGCTACCTGTACGTCTCCGACCGCCGCGCCGTGGCCGGACGACCCGGTGGCGGAGGGCCGGCTGCCCGCGTCCTGGCTGGAGGAGGCTCCGCCGGCGTGCGGGTGGATGCGGTCCGCGCGCGGAGGACGTCCCGCGCACGCGGTACCTGGTGGAGGTCGACGGGTGCGGCCGGCCCGCGCCAGGCCGAGCCAGTCGGGCCATGAGGCGGGCCGCGCGTTGGCCGCGTTCATCCCGGGCCGTTCCGGTTCTGCCTGCACTGCGGCGTCTCGTACGAGCGGCACTGCGCGCAACGAGTTCGCCAAGCTGGTCACGCTGGACAAGGAGGGCCGCAGCAGCGCGATGACCGTGCTGGCCGGCAGCATCGTGCGGCGCCTGCGCCAGCTGCCCTGCCGACGAGCTGGACGCCGAGGCGCGCAAGCTGCTGACCTTCGTGGACAACCGGCAGGACGCCAGCCTGCAGGCCGGGCACTTCAACGACTTCGTGCTGGTCGCGCAGCTGCGCGTCCGCCCTGCACGCGCTGCCGCGCGGCGTGGCCAGCGCGGGAGGACGGCCTGGAGACGCTGGACCTCGGCGCAGCTGCGGTCACCGAGCGCTGGACCTGACGCCCGGAGGAGTACGCGCAGGCCCCGAGGCAGCTGGACCTGCGGCCCGCGCAGCGCGCGCTGCGGGAGGTGGTCGACTACCGGGCGCATGACGCGACCTGCGGCGGGGCTGGCGGGTGACGCTGCCCAACCTGGAGCAGACCGGCCTGCTGCGTCGTCGACTACCCGACGCTGGCACCGCTGTCGGAGCGCGACGACCTGTGGGAGGGCACCCACCCGCGTGCTGGCAGACCGCCGACGCCGGGGCAGCGTCACGAGGTGATGCGCGTGCTGCTGGACGAGCTGCGCCGGGTGCTCGCGATCGACGCCGACGTGCTGACCCCGGACTTCCTCGACCGGCTGCGCAAGCTAGTCCCGCGAGCACCTGACCGGCGCTCTGGGCCGTGCCGGGCACCGAGCCCGACCCGCACGGTGGGCATCGCCATCCCGGAGCCCGGGAATCGCGAGGGCGGACCGCGGCACCGTCTGGACCGTGACCGGCCGCGGGCGCGTACGGCCGATGGCTGCGCCAGCCGCGAGCGGTTCGGCGCGGCGCTCAACGTCGCCACCGCGGACGAAGTCATCCGCGCGCTGTTCGACCGTGCTGACCACGCATGGCGTGCTCGCCGAGGTCACGCGAGCCGGGCAACTCGGCTATCGGCTGAAGTCGGCTCGGCGATGCTGCTGCGTGCCGGGGACGGCGACCGAGGGAGCGCCGGACCCGGTCCGTCGCCGCTTCGAGGCCGAGAACGCCCCGCGCGTGGTGCCCGTTCTTCCGCGACCTGTACTCCGACGCCGGCCGCGACCTGGCCGGTCTGGTCGCCGCCGAGCACACCGCGCAGGTGCGCCCGGACGACCGCGAGAGCAGCGGAGCAGGCGTTCCGCAGCGGCAGCCTGCCGCTGCTGTTCTGCTCGCCCACCATGGAGCTCGGCGTCGACATCTCCTCGCTGAACGCGGTCGGGCATGCGCAACGTGCCGCCCACGCCCGGCCAACTACGCCCAGCGGTCGGGCCGCGCCGGCCGCTCCGGGCAGCCGGCGCTCGTGGTGACCTACTGCTCCAGCGGCAACGCCCACGACACCTACTACTTCGGCGCTCCGAGCTCATGGTGGCCGGCGCGGTCGCAGCCGCCGCGACTCGACCTGGCGAACGAGGACCTGGTCCGCTCGCACGTGCACGCGGTGTGGCTGGCCGAGACCGGGGCCGAGCCTGGGTCGATCGCTGTCCGACATGCTGGACCTGTCGCGCCGGCCTACCCGGTGCGCGCCGACCTCGCCGACGGTCCTGACCGACCCCGACGCTCGCGCCGCGCGCCACCCGCGCGGCAGCCCGGCACTGCTGGCGCCGCTGGCTGCCGCTGCTCGACGCGGCGGACTGGTGGACGCCGGACTGGGTGACGGCGACGGTCGCTGCCGCCCCGCGACGCCCTGGACCGAGGCCTGCCGAGCGGTGGCGGGACCTGTACGGGACGGTGCAGGCCGAGATGAAGTCCGCGCAAGCCGTGGCCGGGGACGCCACCGCGACCACGCAGCCGACCGCACCGACGCCGACCGGCGCTTCGGCGAGGCCCAGCAGCAGATGGAGCTGCTGCTCAACAGACGACGAGCGTCGGGCAGAGCGACTACTACACCTACCGCTACCTGGCCTCCGAGGGCTTCCTGCCCGGCTACTCCTTCCCGCGGCTGCCGCTGGCCGCCTACATCCCGGGCCTGCGGGGCGCCGGGACGACGTGGCTGCAGCGGCCCCGGTTCCTCGCGATCAGCGAGTTCGGTCCCGGTGCCGTCATCTACCACGAGGGTGCGCGCTACCAGGTCTCCCGGATCAGCCTTCCCCGGGGCCAGGCCGGCGAGCCCAAGGCGGCGAGGTGATCCTCACCCAGGCGCAGGTCTGCGGGTCGTGCGGCTACCACCATCCCCGCGAGGTCGGCACTGACGTCTGCAGTCCAGTGCGGCGCCGCTTCGGCGACGCCGATGACCAAGATGCTGCAGATGCAGAGCGTGGTCACGCGCCGCCGCGAGCGGATCAACGCCGACGAGGAGGAACGCAGCCGGGTCGGGTTCGACCTGCTCACCACGCTACCGCTTCGTCCCCAGCGGCAGCGACCCCGGGTACCACGCGACGCGACCGTGACCGCCGCCGACGGTCGAGCCGCTGGCCGAGGTCAGCTACGGCGACGCCGCCGAGGTCCGGGTGACCAACGTCGGGCCACGCCGCCGGCGCATCCAGCACCAGCACGGCTTCTGGCTCGACCTGGTGCAAGGGCCGCTGGCTCACCGAGAAGGAGGCCGCGGCCCCGAGGAGCGACGACGAGCCTCGAGGCGGCCGTCGAGGACGTAAGCGCAAGGACATCGTGATCCCCTACGTCGAGGACCGCCGCAACCTCGCCGGCGCTGCGCTGGCGCAGCCGGTGGACGACGACGAGCGCGACAACGCTGCGGTTCGCCGTCGAACGGGGCGTGGAGACCGTCTTCCAGCTCGAGGACTCCGAGCTGACCTCGGAGGACGCTGCCCGATGCCGACGAGCCAGGGACGCACTCCTGTTCGTCGAGGCCGCCGAGGGAGGCGCGGGCGTGCTGCGACGCTTGCAGGCGGAGCCCGACGCGGTGGCTCGGGTCGCCGCGGGAGGCACTAGCCCTGCTGCACGTCGACCCGGACACCGGGACCGAGGCACCGGACGCCTGCGTCCGGGGCTGCTACCGCTGCCTGCTCTCCTACGGCAACCAGATGCTGCACGAGCAGATCGACCGACGGGTCGCGATGCCCCGGCTGCAGGCGCTGGCCTCCAGCGCCACCGTGCCCGCCGACGCCGAGCCCACCACCACCGCACCGCCAGCTCCGCCGAAGGCAGCCGGACCCCGCCCCGCGCCACGGCGTGCGGGCGGCGGACGCGCCGACGGACTGCTCGAACTGCTCCGACGCGAGGGCCTGCGACTTCCCGATGCCCGTCGACATTGCGATCGAGGGCATCCGGGTCGACCTGCGTCTACACGGGTTCGTCCCCGGCCGTCGTGGTGTTCGACAGTCCGGATCTCGACCCGCGAGGACGCCCTCGACCTGAGCTTCTACGGCTTCAACGTCGTACGGATCCGCGTGGATTCGATGCTGGAGGAGGTCGTGCGGGACAACCCGACCGTCTTCGGGGCATCCCCTTGACCCACACCCACCCGCTGCGCTGCACAATGAGCGCCGGCACCGGCAGCGCGACTGACCGAGCAGCCCCACCCGCAGACAGAAGGACGTCATGAGCCCAGCCCCCACCCACGCTGTCGGCTCCCTGGTGCGGGCGCGGGGCCGGGAGTGGGTGGTGCTGCCGGACAGCAGCCCGGACTTCCTGGTGCTGCGCCCGCTGGCGGGCGGCGAGGACGACGTCGCCGGCGTGCTGCCCCATCTGGAGCTGGTCGAGCCTGCGACGTTCGCCGCCGCCCGAGCCGGACGACCTCGGGGACCAGCGCAGCGCCCGGCTGCTGCGGGACGCGCTGCGGGTGGGGTTCCGCTCCTCGGGCGGCCCGTTCCGCAGCCTCGCCTCACTTGCGGTCGACCCCCGTCTCTACCAGTTCGTGCCGCTGCTGATGGCGTTGCGGCAGGACCCGGTCCGGCTGCTGATCGCCGACGACGTCGGGATCGGCAAGACGGTGGAGGCGGGGCTGGTGGCCAGCGAGCTGCTGGCGCAGGGCAGCGCGCGCGGGCATGACCGTGCTGTGCCCGCCCTCGCTGGCCGAGCAGTGGCGCGAGGAGCTGCGGGGCAAGTTCGGGCTGGAGGCGGAACTGGTGCTGGCGGGCACCGTCGCGCGACTGGAGCGGACCCTCGGGTTCGGGGAGTCGCTGTTCGAGCGCTACCCGGTCACCGTGGTGTCCACCGACTTCATCAAGGCGGAGAGGCGTCGGGACGACTTCCTGCGCGCCGCCCCGGACCTGGTGATCGTCGACGAGGCGCACGGCAGCGTCTCCGATGACACCGCCTCCGGGGGCAAGGGACGGACCCAGCGCTACCGACTGATGCGGGACCTGGCCAGGAAGCCGGACCGGCACCTGCTGCTGGTGACCGCGACTCCGCACAGCGGCAACGAGGGCGCGTTCCGCAACCTGCTCGGGCTGCTCGACCCGGTGCTGCGGGAGGCGGACCTGGAGGAGGAGTCCGGCCGGGTGCTGCTGGCCCGGCACATGGTGCAGCGCCGCCGCGCGGACATCCGTGACTACCTGGACCAGGACACCCAGTTCCCGTCCGACCGGCAGACCCGGGAGGTCGAGCTACCGCCTCTCCGCCACCTACCGCGCGCTGTTCGACGACGTGGTCGGCTACGCCCGCGGCCAGGTCCAGGACCGCACCGGGACCGCGCTGCAGCAGCGCATCCGCTGGTGGTCCGCGCTCTCGCTGCTGCGCGCGCTGGCTTCCTCCCCCGCCGCGGCAGCCGCCACCCTGGAGACCCGGGCTGCGGCGGCCGGCGCGACCAGTGCGGAGACGGCGGACTCCCTGGGCCGGGCGAGCGTGATGGACCAGGTGGAGGACGAGGCGCTGGACGGCGCCGACGCGGTACCGGGCGCGATGATCCACGCCGCCGACAGCGGGGCGGAGGACAGCGACTCGCCCACCGGCGAGCCCCCCACGGCGGATGCGGCTGCGCGCCGGGAGCGTCGGCTGCTGCGCGACCTCCAGCATCGCGCCGAAGCGCTCTCCCCGGCCGAGGACCACAAGCTGAGCGAGATCACCACCATCGTGAAGCGGCTGCTCGCTGAGGGCTTCCAGCCCATCGTGTTCTGCCGGTTCATCCAGACCGCCGACTACGTCGGGGAGCACCTGCGGACCGTGCTGCCTTCCGGCACGGCCGTGGAGATCGTCACCGGCACGCTGCCCCCGGAGGAGCGCGCGGCCCGGGTCCGGGCGCTCGCGGAGACCGAGGCCCCCAAGGGCAGGGTGCTGGTCGCGACCGACTGCCTGAGCGAGGGCGTGAACCTGCAGCAGGACTTCCAGGCCGTGGTGCACTACGACCTGGCCTGGAACCCCACCCGGCACGAGCAGCGGGAGGGACGCGTCGACCGGTTCGGCCAGCCCCGTGACATCGTCCGCGCGGTCACCCTCTACGGCGAGGACAACGGCATCGACGGGATCGTGCTGGAGGTGCTGCTGCGCAAGCACGAGCAGATCCGCCGGGACCTCGGCATCAGCGTGCCGGTACCCAACGACACCAATGACCGGGTGCTCGGTGCGCTGCTGGAGGGCCTGCTGCTGCGGGGCAGGGAGGGCGAGCAGCTCGCCCTGGACATCGACGCCCGCGGCGAGATCGACGGCCCTCGACGAGGCCTGGGACACCATGGCCGACAAGGAGAAGGCCTCCCGCACCCGGTACGCCCAGCACACCATGCACCCGGACGAGGTGGGCCGGGAGGTGGACGCGGCGCGCGCGGCGCTCGGCAGTCCGGCCGACGTCGCAGCGCTCACCCGCACCGCGCTGCTCGAGGCCGGCGGCGTGGTGCGCGACCAGCCGCACGGCGGGTTCTCCGTCGTCACCGACACCCTTCCGGTCGGTCTGCGGGACGCGCTCGCACCGCACCCGGACGACGCTGCACTTCGTGCACCGACCTGCCCGCCCCCAGCGAGGCGGCCGTGCTCGTCCGCACCGATCCCCGCGTCGCCGCCCTCGGCCCGCTACACCCTCGACGCCGCCCTCGACCCCACACTGCCCGCCTGAGCAGCGCCCCGCCCGCCGCGCCGGAGTCATCCGCACCACCGCGGTGCAGCAGCCGACCACCCTGCTGCTCGCCCGCTTCCGGGTGCAGCTGACCCTTCCCGGCCGGTACGGCACGGGCCTGCAGGTCGCCGAGGAGGCCCGGATGCTGGGCTTCACCGGGCCACCCGGCAGCCCCACCTGGCTGGAACCGGCGGACATCGACGCTCTGGTGGGCGCCACCGCCACCGCCAACACCCCACCCGACCTGGCCCGCAACGCCCTGACTGCCGTGCTCGCCGGGCTGCCCCACCTCACCGAGCACCTGAACGACACCGCCGCGGCGCTGGCCGAGGAGCTGCGGGAGGCGCACGTGCGGGTGCGGCGCAGCGCCCGCGGCGGCGAGACCGCTGGAGGTCTCGGGGTGCGCGGCCTGACCGCGGAGCCGCAGCTGCCGGTGGACGTGCTCGGCACCTACGTCTACCTGCCCGCCGGGAGCAGTCGATGAGCGCCACCTCGAGCCTTCAGGCGGTCCGGGTGGTCGGCGGCATCCTCCCGCCGGGCCTGCTGGACCGGGTGATGGCCGGTGAGGTCAGCGACACGACCACGCTGTCCGCGGCCTCCTACCACCTGCCCGGCCGGGAGTCGGTGCAGGACGCGGTCAGCCGCTCCTGGTCCTACCTGCTGGGCGCGTGGTCGTCGTGGACCGAGCAGCAGGCCAGCCAACCCCAGGGCATCGACAGCACCCGGTCCGGACTGGCGCGGGAGCAGTGGCTGCTGCCGCTGCTGGACGAGCTCGGCTACGGCCGGCTGCCCGCACTGCCGCACGGCCTCACCGTCGGAGAGACCGAGTACCCGCTCTCCCACGCCTGGCAGTACGTCCCCATCCAGCTGCTCGGGCCGGGCGTGGAGCTGGACCGGCGCAACCCGGGCGTGGCGGGCGCGGCGCGAGCCCCCCAAGCCATGGTGCAGGAGCTGCTCAACCGCAGCGAGCGAGCACCTGTGGGCGCTGCTGTCCAACGGCCGCGGTGCTGCGGCTGCTGCGCGACTCCACCGCGCTGGCCGGCTCCGCCTACGTGGAGTTCGACCTCGCAGGCGATCTTCGACGGAGAGCTGTTCGCGGAGTTCCGGCTGCTCTGGCAGCTGTGCCACGTCTCCCGCGTGGAGAAGCGCCAGGCGGACGGACCGCCGTCGGACTGCATCCTCGAGACCTGGCGCGGCGAGGCCGTCGAGGCCGGCACCCGCGCGCTCGACCGGCTGCGCATCGGGGTCGAGAAGGCGATCGCAGCACTGGGCACCGGCTTCCTCACCCACCCGGCCAACAGCGACCTGCGCGACACCTCGCCGACGGGCGGATCGACGCCGCCGAGCTACCACCGGCACCTGCTGCGCCTGGCCTACCGGCTGCTCTTCCTGTGCGTCGCGGAGGACCGCGACCTGCTGCTTCGACCCGGCGGCGCGAGCCGCGCAGGCCCGCGAGCGCTACCGAACGGTACTTCTCCACCGCGACGGCTGCGCCGCCTGGCCCGCCTCCGATCCGGCAGCAGCGCCCACCCGACCTCTGGCGCGCGCTGCGACTCGTGCTGCGCGCCCTCGGCCGCGACGGCGAACCCGCCCTCGGCCTGCCCGCACTCGGCGGGCTGTTCGACCCCGAACCCGGCGGCAGCCCCGACGACCGACACCGCGCTGGGCAGCGCACTGCTCGGCAACGACGCGCTGCTCACCGCGATGCGCCAGCTCGGCTGGGTCGAGCTGGAATCCGGCGAGGACGCCGCACCGCGTCGGTGCAGCCAGTCGACTACGGCAACCTCGACGCCGAAGAGCTCGGCAGCGTCTACGAGTCGCTGCTCGAGCTCGTCCCCCGCATCGACCTGCGCGCAGCGGCGCTTCCGCCTGGAGAACCTCGCCGGCAACGAACGCAAGACCACCGGCTCCTACTACACCCCCACCAGCCTGGTCGAACGCGCTGCTCGACACCGCCCTCGACCCCGTCCTCGACGACGCCCAGAAGAACGCCGCCGACACCGCGACCCCGAGCGACGCCCTCCTCGCCCTCACCGTCTGCGACCCGGCCTGCGGCAGCGGCCACTTCCTCGTCGCCGCCGCCCGCCGCATCGCCCGCCGCGTCGCCGCGCTGCGCTCCGGCGAGGACGAACCCACCCCCGACCGCCGTCCGCGACGCCCTGCGCGACGTGATCGGCCGCTGCATCTACGGCGTCGACCTCAACCCCCTCGCCGCCGAGCTCGCCAAGGTCAGCCTGTGGCTCGAAGCCATGGAACCCGGCAAGCCGCTCAGCTTCCTCGACGCCCACATCCGGGTCGGCAACAGCCTGCTCGGCACCACCCCCGCCCTGCTCGCCGACGGCGTCCCCGACGACGCCTTCAAGCCCCTCACCGGCGACGACAAGAAAGTCGCGACCGCGATGCGCAAACGCAACAAGGCAGGAGCGCGGCGGGCAGGAAGCGCTGCTGTTCGAGCCAGCCTGACATCGCACCACCGACGCTCGTCGCCGCAGCGAGCGTCCACGCT
The DNA here is from genome assembly GCA_963752715.1 of uncultured Actinomycetota bacterium. Classification (GTDB taxonomy): domain Bacteria; phylum Actinomycetota; class Actinomycetes; order Mycobacteriales; family CAVVZQ01; genus CAVVZQ01. Next base: position 11,118 of record CAVVZQ010000010.1, read on the forward strand.
CGCCCGTCTCCGCCGACGACCTCGACCGACGTCCGCCACGCAGGCGACCGAGTGGGCGGACTACCTCGCCTCCGACGACTACCGGCACCGCACGACCCACGCCGACGCCTGGTGCGCCGCCTTCGTCTGGCCCCTCGCACCCCGGCGCACCCGCAGCCCCCCACCGACAGCCGTGCTGCCGCGCATCGCCAGCCGACCCCGACGACCCGGCACTGTCGCGACACCCTCGACGACCGTCCGACGCATCGCCGCCGAGTACCAGTTCTTCCACTGGCACCTGGAGTTCCCCGAGGTCTTCCGCGTCAGCGGACGGCCCACGCGAGCACGCACGGCCCGCAGGGCTGGGACGGCGGCTTCGACGTCGTCGTCGGCAACCCGCCGTGGGAGCGGGTCAAGCTCCAGGAGCAGGAGTTCTTCGCCGCCCGCGACCCCGACATCGCCAACGCGCCCAACGCCGCAGCCCGCAAGAAGCTGATCGCCGCGCTCGCGACCTCCGACAGCCCTGCCGACCGCGCCCTGCACGCCGACTACCAGGCAGGGCTGCGCCGCGCCGAAGGCGAGAGCCAACTTCCTGCGCAACGTCGGGCCGCTACCCGCTCTGCGGCCGCGGGGACGTCAACACCTACGCCGTCTTCGCCGAGCTCGACCGCACCCTGGCCGGGCCGTTCGGCCGGACCGGGGTCATCGTCCCCACCGGCATCGCCACCGACGCCACCACCGCCCCGTTCTTCCGCGACCTCGTCGAGACCGCCTCGCTGGCGTCGCTGTACGACTTCGAGAACCGCGCGGCCGCTCTTCCCGGCGGTGGACAGTCGCATCAAGTTCTGCGCTGCTGACTCTCACCGGGCGCGGCGAACGCGTCCCGGAGGCGTCGTTCGCGTTCTTCGCACATTCGACCGCCGACCTCGAGCGGCTCGGCACCACGTTCACCCTCACCCCGCAGGAGATCACCCTGCTCAACCCGAACACCGGCACCTGCCCCGTGTTCCGCACCCGACGCGACGCCGAGATCACCGTCGGCATCTACCGCCGCGTCCCCGTCCTCATCCGCGAGGGCCGACCCGGACGGCAACCCCTGGGGCGTGTCGTTCATGACGATGTTCCACATGTCGAACGACTCGCACCTGTTCCGCACCCGCGAGCAGCTCGAAGCCGACGGGTGGACCCTGCACGGCAACGTCTTCCACCGCGGCGAGCACCGCATGCTCCCGCTCTACGAAGCCAAGATGTTCCACCACTACGACCACCGCTGGGCGACGTACTCAGCGCACGTGACAGGAGCACCACCGACCGCGACTGCGCATCCGAAGCATGACCCGCGACTGCGCGCATGCCGCGCTACTGGGTCGCCGAGTCTGAGGTTCGGACGCAGACTGATCGGCAGGCGGACTGGCTGCGCTGGCTCTTGGCTGGCGCGATATCGCCGCAGCACACGACGAGCGAACCGTGATCGCCGCCGTGATTCCCTGACGGGGCGTCGCTGGACATACGGTGCGCCATGCTGCTCGGAGCGGCACCCGGCAGTGCTGCATTCTCGCCAACTCTCGCAGTATCACGATCGCTTCGACTACGTTGCCCGCCAGAAGGTAGGCGGGACCACATCTCACGTACTTCATCGTCGAGCAGCTGCCGGTACTCGCCGCCGACTGCGTACGAGCGGTCTTGCCCATGGGAGCCAGCGACACCCCTCGACTGGCTGGATCACCGCCCGCGTCCTCGAGCTGACCTACACGGCCTGGGACATGCAGCCCTTCGCCCGCGACCTCGGCGACGACGGGCCGCCCTTCCGCTGGGACCCCGAACGCCGCTCGCTGCTGCGCGCCGAGCTCGACGCCGCGTACTTCCACCTCTACGGGATCACCCGCGACGACACCGACTACATCCTCGACACCTTCCCGATCGTCAAACGCAAGGACGAAGCCGCCTACGGCGAGTACCGCACCAAACGACTGATCCTCGAGTTCTACGACCGGATGGCCGACGCGATCCGCACCGGCGTCCCGTACCGGACCGCCATCGACCCGCCCCCGGGCCACGGACCCCGCCACGGCTAGGCCGGCGCCCGATACTCTAAACGACTCTAACGTTTTTAGACTAGAGTAGCCAGGTGCCGCATGACTTGTCCTCGCTGGAGCGCCTCGCGCCTGCGGCGCTTACCGACGCGCTCATCACCCCGCCCGAGGACCAGTGGCTCGACCGGAAGTCGGGCAGGGTGGCTCCGAAAGACCTGGCCAAGACGATCGTCGCGATGGGCAATGCGGAAGGCGGGCTGATCGCCCTCGGGCTCGCCAATCGGGAACCAGACGCCATCCAGACTCGGCGAGTCAACGACTGGCGGCAGACCGGCGTGGACCTCGTCAGGCCGGCGGCGCGGGTCGCAGTCCGCGAGCTCATCGGGGAACACCTGGGCGCAGCACACACAGTGGTCGTCCTGGAGGTTGCCCGGTCCGAGGTCGTTCTGGCAACGGCGTCGGACGAGGTGTACCTGAGGATCGGGGACGAAGACCGACGCCTCACCTTCGATCAGCGCCGTGAACTCCTCTACGACAAGGGCCAGACACACTACGAGGCCCTGCCTGTGGTCGGAATGACGGAGGCGGCCCTCGCACAGCCCGCGGTGGAGGCGTACGCGCAGCGCCTTCAGGCGCCCGATGCCACTCGGGCGCTCATGGCTAGGGGAGTCCTGACCCCGGACGGCAAACCCACCGTTGCCGCCGCTGTCTGCTTCTCGACCAAGCCCGACCGATGGCTGCCGCAGGCTGTGGTCAGAGTCCTGCGGTTCCGAGGTAACCAGCGACTGACCGGGGTCCGCCAGAACCTGGTCTCGGACCGTCGCTTCTCCTCGCCGCTGGGCAGCCTGATCGGCGAGGTCAGTCGCGAGATCCTGGAACAGATCCCGACCCGTCGGGCACTGACAACCACGGGCGTGTTCGCAACCGTCGGCCTGGTACCGGAGAGTGTCTGGCTCGAGGCGCTGGTCAACGCCGTGATCCACCGTTCCTACAGCAACGCCGGTGACCACATCCGCGTAGAGATCTACGATGACTCGCTGGTCGTTGAATCGCCGGGCCGACTTCCCGGCGTAGTCGATCTGAGCGACCCCGCCGACGTGCGCCGCTACGCGCGGAATCCGCGGATCGCGCGGGTTGCCGCCGAGCTCGACTTCGCCCAGGAACTGGGAGAGGGAGTCCGCCGCATGTACGAGGACATGAGTCTCGCGGGGTTGGTCGATCCCGAGTTCTTCCAGACAGCTGGCAGCCTTCAGGTCGTACTCTCCGGCGAGCATGTGGATCGGACGCTGGAGTCCAGGCTCCCGGCGAAAGCTCGGGCGCTGCTACAGGTCGTCCGCACACAGGACCATCCCAGCACCGGCGACGTGATGGAGTCCGTCGGCATGTCCCGGCCCGCTGTCATCAAGCTGCTCCGAGCCCTCGAGGACGAGGGGCTGGTTGAAAGGGTGGGCAAGAGCGCCACCGACCCCCGCGCCTTCTGGCGAATCCGCGACGTGGGCTCCACTCTAAACAACTCTTAATAGTTGAGACTAGAGTGCTCGGTTTCCCGGAAGGGGCCGGGCTCGTCGACCTCTCTGTGGAGCGACCACTCCTCCACGTCCTCTCGTTTAGAGCCGCCGCATCGTCATTCGAGCCCGCGGCTGTGAAGCGGTTCGGTGCCCGCCCAGGGCATCGGGCAGGATTCGGGACATGCCCAAACTCTCCACGATCCTGGATCAGATCGACGACGGCACGATCCTGCTGCCGGAGTTCCAGCGCGGCTACGTCTGGAACCGCGATCAGGTCCGGGGACTGATGCGCTCCCTCTACCTCGGCTACCCGGTCGGGTCGCTGCTGGTCTGGCAGACCGAGGCTGATCCCGGTTCGGTGCGGGGCTCAGGACCCGCATCGGCGGGCGTGCGGCTGCTGCTCCTGGACGGCCAGCAGCGGATCACCTCTCTGTACGGGGTCGTGCGCGGCAAGCCACCGGCGTTCTTCGAGGGCAATGCTGATGCGTTTCGTGGGCTGCGGTTCAACATCGAGACCGAGACGTTCGAGTTCTATGCGCCAGCCAAGATGCGTGATGATCCCCGCTGGATCGACGTCACCGCCCTGTTCACCGAGGGTCTGGCCAGCCAGCTGTCGGGCCTGCTGGAGCAGGGACTCCCGACGCACGAGACGACCGTGCGGATGGAGCGGCTCAGCAGCCTCCACGGGCTGCTGGATCGCGAGTTCCACCAGGAGAAGATCACCGGACGCGACAAGAGCGTGGACGTGGTCGTGGACATCTTCAACAAGGTGAACTCCGGCGGGACCAAGCTCTCCAAGGGCGACCTTGCCCTGGCGAAGATCTGCGCCGACTGGTCGGACGCCCGGCAGGTCATGCGGTCCCAGCTGGCTGAGTGGTCCGCTGCCGGCTACGGGTTCTCGTTGGAGTGGTTGCTGCGGAATGCGACCGCCGTCGCTACCGGTCGATCGCAGTTCTCCACCTTGGACGATGTCCCGGTGCTGGCGTTCGAGGAGGCACTGACGGCGGCCTCTCAGCATGTGGACAGCCTTCTCAACACCGTGAGCGCCCGACTCGGCCTCGACCACGACCGGGTCCTGGTGGGCAGGTACGCGTTCCCTGTGATGACCCGCTTCCTGCACCTCACTGGCGGCCACTTCCCCGACGCGTCTACCCGCGACCGGCTGCTGTACTGGTACGTCAACGCGGCCATCCGCGGCCGGTTCAGCGGGTCCACGGAGTCAGTGCTGAACAAGGACTTCGACACTTTGGAGTCGCAGGGAGTCGACGGTCTGATCGACTCGTTGCGGGAGTGGCGCGGCGGCAACCTGGGTGTCAGCGCCTCCGACTTCAGCTCCTACAGCCTGGGCTCGCGCTTCTACCCCTTGCTCTACCTGCTCACCCGGGTCTCCGAGGCACGCAACTTCTGCGACGGGCTTCCGCTGCATGCCTACCTGCTGGGCAAGGGCACGTCGCTGCAGGTGCATCACGTCTTCCCCAAGGCCCTGCTGTACAAGCATGGCTACAGCCAGAGTGAGGTGAACCAGGTCGGCAACTTCTGCTTCCTCACTGCGACGTGCAACAACAGCATTGGCGCTTCGAGCCCCGAGCAGTACTTTTCGAAGACGGAGACCCAGTACCCGGGCGCGCTCGCCTCGCAGTGGGTGCCCATGGACGAAAGCCTGTGGCGGATCGATCGCTACCTGGACTTCCTCGCCGCACGCCGTGAGCTTCTTGCCGCAACAGCCAACGTGTTCCTTGGTGAGCTGGAGGACGGCGGTCGAGTGAGTACACCCGACGTGCAACGAGTCACCGTGCACGAAGAGGATCGCGACGACGCCCGCATAGACCAGATTCGAGCGATCCGAGTCCTGGCGGCCGACCTTGGACTGGCGTCGCCCGCAACGGAGGTCGAGATTGCCGACCCGGTAGACGGCCGGGTGCTGTGCATCGCCGAGGCGTACTGGCCGGATGGGCTGCAGACGGGTCAAGGGCAGCCCGTCGTCCTCGAGCTCGACCCCGAGGAGGGCGACCTCGGTCGGATGCAGGAGCTCGGCTTCGAAGTCTTCACCACGACCGACGCGCTCACTCGATTCCTGCAACGCCGAAGCGCCGAGATGGCCGGGGTCGGGCAGTAGCAGGGGCGGGAGGGGCCGTCGCACCGGGAAGCGTCACACCCGCCCGATAGCCTCCAGACGTCCGGGGAGAAAGGGGCTGGGCGTGGCTGCTGACGATCTGACCGCGCTGTCGCACCGCGGCTGGTACCGGGTGCAGGGCATCATGCGCCGCCTTGCCGAGGGCGCGCAGTTCGCCTCGTCTGATGAGGTCTGGGCAGCGGCACAGGAGGTGCTGCCCCTCAACGATCACGAGAACGAGCGGCTGTCCGGTGGCCAGACGCGGGGCCGCAACGCCTTCAACTGGATGGCGGTCGAGGCCAAGGGCGATGGCTGGCTCCTGACGTCTCCCGAGTGGCAGATCACCGACGCAGGCCGTTCGGCGCTGGACGACCACCCCGATCGGGATGACTTCCGCACCACGGGGCAGCGGCTGTACCGCGCCCGGCAGAAGGACACCGGACGGCACGCTTGGCTGGTACGACCCCCCTCAGGCGCGCTCGATCTGATCGAACGCTGGCTCGAGGACGGCTTCGTGTCACTGGCTGGATCCCATGTCGGTGAGCTGGAGCCGGGTGTGGAGCTGCCAGACGTCCGCGCAGCCGTTGAGGACGGCTACGGATACCTCGACTACGCGCAGCGCAAGCAGCTGGCGCAGGAGTACTACGCGTTTCTGAGCCGGATGAGGGATGGCGACGTCGTCGTGGCGCGTCGCGAGGACGAAGTGCGGCTCGGCACCGTCGACGGGCCGCCCGCGTTCCTCGACGTACCCGACGCACGACTGCAGCGCCCCGTGGTGTGGTTGTCGCGATCGGTTCCCGCTGCGGATCTGGCCGCCCCACTGCCGGCCGAGCTGGATCAGCAGGGCACCGTCGTGGACCTGACCGGTTCGGTGGATCAGCTGTCGGCTCTGCTGGAGGGCACGCGAACACCCCGACCACCCGACCAGCCTCGACACGCCCAGGCCGTACTGGTTCCGGTTCTTCCGCCGGTCTCCGACACGGTCGCCCGCTCTTTGCACATCGACCGGGCGTGGCTGCAGAACCTCGCGGACCTGCTGCAGACCCGCCACCAGATGGTGCTGTACGGGCCGCCGGGCACCGGCAAGACCTACGTGGCCGGCCGCCTCGCCGAGTACCTGGCGGGCGGCGACCGGGTGCGGCTCGTGCAGTTCCACCCCTCCTATGGCTACGAGGACTTCTTCGAGGGCTACCGTCCGGTCGCCACGGGAGAGGACCAAGTCGGCTTCCGGCTACAGCCCGGCCCGCTGCGCGACTTCGCCGCACGGGCCCGCAGCGACCCGGGCCAGCCGTACGTCCTCGTCATCGACGAGATCAACCGCGCCAACCTGGCGAAGGTGTTCGGTGAGCTGTACTTCCTGCTGGAGTACCGGGACAAGACGGTCTACCTGCAGTACTCACCCGATCAGCCGTTCACGCTGCCCGCCCAACCTGTTCTTCATCGGCACCATGAACACCGCCGATCGTTCCATCGCGCTGGTCGATGCGGCGATCCGCCGTCGGTTCGCCTTCGTGGAGCTGCATCCGGCCGAGCCACCGATCTCCGAGCTGCTCGCCAGCTGGCTGGAGGCGAACAAGAAGGCGGGCGACGAGCGGCCGGCGCTGCTGCGCGCGCTCAACGCCGAGATCGGTGAGCAGGACCGCGACTTCCAGATCGGGCCGTCATACCTGATGCAGGCCGACGCGGAAGCCCCCGGAGGGTTGGAGCGCATCTGGCGGTACTCCATCCTCCCGCTGCTGGAGGAGCACTACTACGGCCGGCTGACCCGCGACGAGGTCCACGAGCGTTTCGGCCTGCCCGCCCTGCGCGCTCGACTGGCCGCGGAGTCGCCCGCGACCGATCAGGCCTCGTCGGAAGTCCCCGACGAGTCGGCCTAGCCGGGACGCGCCGTGACGGTACGCATCGAGCTCACCGAGCTGCAGCGCGAGGGACGGCGTGTCCGGCTGGACGCGCAGACCGCAGCCGCGCTGCAGGGCAGCAGGCTGGTCGAGGTGCGCCCGGACACCGGCGGGCACTACCTGCTGCTGCCCACGGGCCGGGTCGGCGCGGTGACCGTCGGTCGCTCGCCGGCGGAGATCGAGGTGGTGGTCACCCCCAAGACCCCGATCCGCTCGGTGCTGTTCCTGCTCGGCTACGCGCGCGACCCGGGGTTCCATCCCTCCGACGTCTCCGGGCTGGAGGACGCCTCGCTGTGGCCCGCGGTCGCGGAGACCTTCGCGCGGCAGGCCGAGCGCGCACTGGGTCAGGGCGTGCTGCAGGGCTACGTCACGGTGGACGACACCCTGCCGCTGGTACGTGGACGGATCCGGGTCGCGGACCAGCTCGCCCGACGACCCGGGCATCCGCTCCCGCTGGAAGTCCGCTTCGACGAGTACTCCCCCGACATCCCCGAGAACCGCATCCTGCGCACCGCGATCCGTCACCTGCTCGCCCAGCCCCGGCTCGCCGACAGCACCCGGCGGCGGCTGACGCACCTGGACGGCCGCCTCGACGGGGTGAGCGTGCTCCCCGACGGGCGCCGGCTGCCGGTGTGGCGGACCAGCCGCGCCAACCAGCGCTACCAGGCCGTCCTGCGGCTGGCGGAGCTGCTGCTGGCCGACCGGTCGCTGCAGCTGGGAGACCAGCGGCGGATCCCCACCGCAGCTTTCGTGGTGGACATGGCGAAGGTCTTCGAGGACTTCCTCACGGTCGCGCTGCAGGAGGCCCTGCGACGGCACCCGGGTCACACCGTCAGCCAGTACCCCACCCATCTCGACCAGCCTGCACCCGGCCACACCCCGGCCATCCGCATGAATCCCGACGTCGTGCACGTCGTCGACGGTCACCCCGTTGCCGTCTTCGACGCCAAGTACAAGCGGGAGGACGCCAGCGCCGGCTTCCCGAACGCCGACAGCTACCAGATGCTCGCCTACTGCACCGCGCTCGGCCTCCCCCGTGGCTGGCTCGTCTACGCCCACGGGCACAGCGGCCAGGTCGTCCGACGCATCCGGCACACCGACATCGACATCGTCGAATCCCCGCTGGACCTCAGTCGTGACCCCGAGGCGGTGCTCGCGCAGGTCGCTGCGTTGGCCGAGGCTGCGGTACCCACCCGGGCGAACGCTGACCCGAGCCCGCGTGCGTCGCGCCCCCGAACACCCGCGTGAGCACGATTGCGTCACACCCCAGCAGGACCCTGAGCAGGCCGTCACGAGCCCGCCACACTGGTTTCGCCCGAGACGGACCATGAGATGAGGGGAAGCCGTGACGACGCGCATGCCGGAACCGAGCAGCGTCCTGACCGGCCCGGGGGGCCTGGGGAG
>CAVVZQ010000011.1:0-3744 GCA_963752715.1 uncultured Actinomycetota bacterium
ATGCTGAAGCGAACGTGCTGTTCCTGCTCGGCTACGCGCGCGACCCGGGGCTCCATCCCTCCGACGTCTCCGGGCTGGAGGACGCCTCGCTGTGGCCCGCGGTCGCGGAGACCTTCGCGCGGCAGGCCGAGCGCGCACTGGGTCAGGGCGTGCTGCAGGGCTACGTCACGGTGGACGACACCCTGCCGCTGGTACGTGGACGGATCCGGGTCGCGGACCAGCTCGCCCGACGACCCGGGCATCCGCTCCCGCTGGAAGTCCGCTTCGACGAGTACTCCCCCGACATCCCCGAGAACCGCATCCTGCGCACCGCGATCCGTCACCTGCTCGCCCAGCCCCGGCTCGCCGACAGCACCCGGCGACGGCTGACGCACCTGGACGGCCGCCTCGACGGGGTGAGCGTGCTCCCCGACGGGCGCCGGCTGCCGGTGTGGCGGACCAGCCGCGCCAACCAGCGCTACCAGGCCGTCCTGCACCTGGCGGAGCTGCTGCTGGCCGACCGGTCGCTGCAGCTGGGAGACCAGCGGCGGATCCCCACCGCAGCTTTCGTGGTGGACATGGCGAAGGTCTTCGAGGACTTCCTCACGGTCGCGCTGCAGGAGGCCCTGCGACGGCACCCGGGTCACACCGTCAGCCAGTACCCCACCCATCTCGACCAGCCTGCACCCGGCCACACCCCGGCCATCCGCATGAATCCCGACGTCGTGCACGTCGTCGACGGTCACCCCGTTGCCGTCTTCGACGCCAAGTACAAGCGGGAGGACGCCAGCGCCGGCTTCCCGAACGCCGACAGCTACCAGATGCTCGCCTACTGCACCGCGCTCGGCCTCCCCCGTGGCTGGCTCGTCTACGCCCACGGGCACAGCGGCCAGGTCGTCCGACGCATCCGGCACACCGACATCGACATCGTCGAATCCCCGCTGGACCTCAGTCGTGACCCCGAGGCGGTGCTCGCGCAGGTCGCTGCATTGGCCGAGGCTGCGGTACCCACCCGGGCGAACGCTGACCCGAGCCCGCGTGCGTCGCGCCCCCGAACACCCGCGTGAGCACGATTGCGTCACACCCCAGCAGGACCCTGAGCAGGCCGTCACGAGCCCGCCACATTGGTTTCGCCCGAGACGGACCATGAGATGAGGGGAAGCCGTGACGACGCGCATGCCGGAACCGAGCAGCGTCCTGACCGGCCCGGGGGGCCTGGGGAGGGCCACCCGCCTGGACAGTGAGACGCAGGTTGCCGACATGGCGGCCTGGCTGCTGTCGCCGCATCGAACCGAGACGGTCCTCGTGGTCACCACCGCAGCAGGCGAGACCGCACCGTTTCTTGACGCGGCAGGGCTGGCCGCTGACTACGGGCACTCGGTCGAGGTGTACGTGGTCGCCAACGGTCCACTCACTCGCCACCTGCAGGCACTGCTCCCCGAGCACACTGAGGTGTACGGGGGTGCGGCCCGCGTCTACCCGCCCGGAACCGGCTGGACGAGCGCGATCCGGGAGGCGCCGCTGGTGTTCTGTCAACGAGGCAGGACGCCGCGCCCCACGCCACGGCGCGGGTGAGGCGCGCACTCGACTCGCTCCGACACCAGAGGCCTCCGGCCGCTTCCCGGGCCCGCACAGCCCTCGAGCTGCGGCCTGACGGGCAGCCGCTGCACGTCACGACCGTCGCCGACGCGTATCGCGTGGCCGATCACCTGCTCTCCCCTGACCGCCGGTATCCGGTGGTAGCGATCACCGTCCACCCGGATGCCGATGGCCCGTACCTGAACGCCGAGAGCATCGCCGAGGAGCTGCGTGGCGTGGCACCGGTCGTGCTGATCGACGCCACGGCCACGTTCGGGCTCACCGAGGCGCTGGGAGACCGGCAGCTGTCCGTGTTCTACGGGGCCGGCCGCGTCTACCCGGTGGGCCGGCACTGGGTCGAGGACATGTACGCCGCTCCGCTGCACATGTGCCTGCGCCCGAGTGCCGCTCCTCGCGTGCAGGCGGACCTGATCGCCGATGCGCTCACCGCAGCGCATCGCTCCGGTGTGCTGGAGCCAGAGGGCCCTACCCCCTCGGACACGCCCTGCCTGGCCACGGTTTCCGGCCCCCTGGGGGAGTTCCACGTCCTGGTGCGCGTCGACGGTCGGCAGGCAGCCATGCTGACCGCCCGCCTCGCCCCGGACGTGCCCCCGGACCGGCTGGTCCGCCCGAGCCAGCGCCTCACCGGTCGGCTGCGGTCATCCAGCGGCCCGCTCGCTGAGTTCCTGCCCGACTCCGCGGCCGACCAGCCCACCACCCGGGTCCGTGAGGCCTACCCGGACGGCAGCCTGGCGCTCGCCCGCGTGGCCAGCGTCGCCCGCGAGCACGCCACCGTGCTACTCCACCCCCAGGTCAAGGCATCGCTGACCGCCGACGTCGATACCCCGGACCTCACACGTCTGCTGTTCCCCGGCGAGACCGTGGTGGTCAGCACCGCCTGGAGCGGCTCCACCTGCCGCGCGGCCCTGGCCGACGAGGAGGACCCAGCAGCACTAGCCCCCGGCGTCCCGGTGCTCCCGGACGGACCACCCTGGCTGCGACCAGAGGACCTGGAACCCGAACCGGAACCCGAACCGGAGCCGGAGCCCGTACCGGAACCCGTCTCTCGCACGCCGGCACCTAAGGTCCCTGCCCCCGGTCAAGCCAGGGCGGGCGGGGCGGGCGGGGCCAGCCAGGTCGACGCGTTGCGTACCGAGCTCCGTGGCGCCAAGGACGCTATCGCGTCCTACGAAGCCCAGCTCGAGCGAGCTGAGCAGGAGGCACGCAGCCGCACGAAGGAGCTCCAGAGGCTGCAGCGGGACCTGCGCACGGCCAACAAGACCATCAAGAAGTCCAAGGCCCAGGCGGCATCACCACCGCGAGTCTTCGCCGATCCCGAGCAGCAGCTTCGTCATGACATCTGGCTCGCCTACCTGCACCGGATTCCAGAAGGGGACCGCGACAGGTGGCCGCTGTCTGACACCTACCGCGTCAGACCCCGGTTCGTCGACAGCGTGGACGGGCTCCAGGGCATCGACCGTTCCAAGGTGCTCGACGTACTGGTGGAGGCCCTCACGGGACTGGCTCAGGACGTCCCCGCCCGCAGCCTTAGGCCCTGGTTGGACAGCCCTGCGGGCAAACAGGAGACCCGCGCGGACGGGGCCAGGGCCTGGCGGGTCAGCCTGCAGCAGAACACCCCCGGAGCCCGCCGGCTGAAGTACTGGCGCCTCCCAGGCGGCCTCATCGAGCTCGACTTCGTCGGGCACCACGACGCCGGACTCGACTGAGCCGGGTACCTCCTACCGAGCCAGCCCGTCGGCTACGTGGTGACCGTGCGGAGCTGCGGGCTGGTGTGCCCCGCGGCCCGTGGCTCTTGCCCGTGCCCGTCGCAGCCGTCAAGCCAGCCGCGTCGGTAGCGGCAGCGCGGCCCTGGGCCACGCGGCGCCGTCGCGACACAGTGCTGACGGTCAGGAACGCGAGGACATGGCGAAGCGGCGTTCGTCGAGGAAGGGCACGCGGGTGAACGCCTGGTGCAGGGCGGTGAGCGCACTGGTGGTGGCGCTGCCTTTCGCCATGTCGCGGTAGGGGTCGAGCATGGGCTGCCAGCCTCCGGCCCAGGTGGCGAGCTGGTGCTCGGTGGGCAGCCGCAGACCGGGCATGACCCGCCCGTGCAGGATCTTCAGGCGGAGCATCTCGTTCTCGGGGCCGGTGCCGACGACGAGGATGCTGTCCTCGACGTCAGCTGGC
>CAVVZQ010000012.1:0-53894 GCA_963752715.1 uncultured Actinomycetota bacterium
ACGCGACGCCGACGACGCCGCACGTCGGCTGGAGCGCGATGTCCGGCTTCCGCCCGGGCCACTGCGCGCGGGCACTGTCCCGGAGTCGGCCCGGGCCCCCTTCGAGAAGGACGCCGGTGTCGACCTCTCCGGTGTACACGTCGATCCCGGACGCAGTCCCCAGGCGGTCGCTGGCGGCTGGGACACCCTCGCGGCGTTCGACGGCCGCACCATCTACCCCGGGCCGATGGGGCGCGACGGCGGCTCCGAGCTGACCAGGCACATCCTCGCCCACGAGCTGGCCCACGCCAGCCAGGTTGCGAGCGACGTCGCCAGTGACGGGGGGCGCGAACGCATGGCCGTGGCAGGCGGCGTACGGAGTCTTCTGCCGCTTCGGCTGTGCCTGTGCTGCCAGACGGACATGGTGCCGCGGCTGCGCAGCGGAGCCCCGATCACGGCGAGCGAGGCATCCGGGGTCCTGGACAACTACGAGGGGATGAGCAACGACAAGCGCGACGCGTTCGTCACCGAGTTCCACAAGGTCGGGGTGGCGAGCTCCGGCGTGAAACGGCTGCTCGCCGCGCTGGACCCGGCCGAGCTCGCCAAGCGGCGGGCGCTGGTCTCCGACATGCAGGAGCGGGTGCAGCGGCTCGCCACCCAGGCGGCTGCCGGACAGACGGGCGAGCAGCTGGCGCAGACCCAGGCGACCTTCATGAAGACCGAGGCAGAGAAGCTGGCGCAGGCCGCCGCCGCCGCGGAGGCGAAGGCCAAGGGTGTGGCGCCGCCCGCGAAGGTCTCCGGGGCGGACATCGCGAAGTCCCACGAGAAGGAGGTCAAGAAGACCAGCCCCGTGATCACCACGGTGACGAACGCGTGGGAGGCGTTGGACAAGGGTCCGAAGTCCAAGAAGGGCACGCGGGACTGGTGGAACGAGGAGGCCGCGGTGCAGATCCCCCGGGTCGTCGCCGCCTGTACCAAGGTGGCCCCGGAGCTGGGCATCACCGCGGCGAACATCGCGTGGAAGCCGAAGGAGGTCGCGGCGGAGGGCGCCAACGTCTACGCGTTCTCGGGCAACCCGATCGCGGTCGGGATGAGGTTCGTCGAGACGGCCAAGACCGATCCCGAGTACTGCGTGCGCACTGTCGTCCACGAGATCTCCGGGCACCCCGAGTTCGGCGGCCGATTCCAGGACTACGCCGCCGAGGTCTACGCGGAGGCGCACAAGAAGGAGAAGGTCCTGGGTGACCCGTGGGATACGGAAGGAGGAGAAGAACACCTACGGCTACATCGGCACCGAGATCTATGCGGCACTGCGCGAGTACCCGTACGAGAAGAAGCTGACCCCGGCCCACGCCAAGGCCGGTCTGGTCACCGCGATCGACCCGGAGTCCAACATCAACAACAAGCTGGGCCTGCTGAAGTCGAAGTACGAGCCGACCGTGGCGAAGGCGCTGCTGCAGGGGCTCTACGAGAGGATCCGGGTTGACCCCAGGATCACGGCGAAGTCGCTCGCCCTGTACGAGACGCTCGCCGAGAAGCACTTCCCGGGCGTTCTCAAGAAGTGAGGCGGCAGTGAGGCAACCGGCGTGAGCTCGGACAGCGGATACGACCTGGACAGCTGGCTGCCCGCCGGGCGCGACCCCGCCGAGTACGCCGTGGAGCTGTTGCGCAGCACCCACCTGCCGGACGTGCACGCGGCGGAGCAGTGGCTGCTCACCCACCGCGAGGAGGCGCTGCCCGCCCTGGTCGCGGGGCTGGAGACGCCGTCGGCCCAGGCGTGTGCCGTGCTCCTCGGTCGCCTGCGGGCCGTCACCCACCTACCCGATCTCGTGGCTGCCCACCGACGCGGCGGCATGGGGCTGCAGTCCTCGGTCGAGGCGGCGCTGGAGGCGATGGACGACCCCCGAGCTGGCGAGGCGTTGCAGGATCTGCAAGGCGGGCAGGATCTGCAGGGCCCGCAGGGCGGGCAGGGCGGGCAGGGCCCGCAGGGACCGGAAGGGTCCGCGAGCGTCTGATCACCGCAGGCCTCACCAGAACTTCTTCCGGTCTTTCCTGGACGACGCTGAGGAGGCTGGTCCTATCGCGGTCGCGCTGGCCGTTGTGGTCAGGCCGCCGATCCCGATCGACACGCGCTCCCAGTGAGGCGGGTCACGACCACGCAGTGATGCGGGTCACGGTTGCGGACGCCAGTGGTGTTCTCCCGGTCACCTTGCGAGCGAGACCCGCGTCACTGAGTGACGCTCGTTGTGAGTCGTTTCACGTCGGCGCTGGGGACTTTCGCCTGCTCAGCAGGTGGATACGGGAGTGGTTCCCCACGAGCGCGTGACGTCGCCCACGGAGGACCACGGGATCAAACATCCCGTGATGTGTCGTTCTTTCGACGCAACATCCGAAGACACGACACACCAAAGGAAACGACCATGAGTGACAAGCAATCCAGCGGTAGCCCGGCTCGCAGGGGCGCGGCGGTACTGGCTGCTGGGGTGGCGCTGGTTCTGACCGGATCGGCCGTCGCGATGGCCGCGGAGCCGGCGGCAACGGCCGCAAAGCCCGTGGGACTGACCGGGATGAACTGGGCTCCCGAGGACGGCTACGCCTCGACGTACGTCTGGCGGGTAACCAACAGTACAGACCAGGAGATCACCGGCTACCTGCAGACGAACACGGGCTGGAAGTCGGAGACAGTGACCATCCCCGCGGGGGGCACGGTCTACGTCGAGCAGGAGGCCGACTACGCGTCCACCGGTACCGCGACGTTCCGGTCGGAGTCCGGTGAGGCGCTGAGCGGACCTAAGGCCGCCAACACCTGGTATGCCACGGCGCATGTCGCCATCGACCCTGAGGTCGAGGTGGAAGAGGGCGCGGACGCCGATGAGCTGGAAGGCGCCGAGATCGTGGCCAACGCGCCCAGCACCGGCGAGACGCTGACCTATGTCTACGACGCGGAGTCCGGCGCCTTCGTCCTGGCGGACGAGAGCGTGACGGGGCCAGCCGTGGGTGGCCCGTACGTCTACGAGAACGGGAAGCTCGATGTCGCGCCCGGCGAGGAGTACACCGTGACTCTGCAGTCGGAGTCCGACGCGGTCGAGGAGGGCCAGGGATTCGGAACCCACAGCGCACCCGACTACGTCAATCCGGTGCAGTGGTACGGGACGTACAGCCTGCCGGACCGGTGGGACGATGCCGGCAAGATGGTGACGCTTCCGGTGCAGGTGGTTGTCGCCAACCCCGAAACCCCCGTCGACC
Source organism: uncultured Actinomycetota bacterium (assembly GCA_963752715.1). Classification (GTDB taxonomy): domain Bacteria; phylum Actinomycetota; class Actinomycetes; order Mycobacteriales; family CAVVZQ01; genus CAVVZQ01. The sequence goes on from CAVVZQ010000012.1 coordinate 3,226, forward strand.
CGCCGGTCGACCCGGAGCAGCCTCCGGTGACCGAGCCCGACCCGGAGCAGCCTCCGGTGACCGAGCCCGGCCCGCAGCCTCCGGTGAGTGAGCCTGAGGGCGGCCGCGGTGGCGGCAGCGACGCGCCGAGCAGCACGCCTGACGAGGAGCTCGCCTTCACCGGCGCTCCGGCCGCGCTGCTGGCGCTCGCCGGACTGGGTCTGGTCAGTGGTGGCGCCGCCGCTCTGGCCGCGAGCCGTCGGAAGAGCGACGACTCCGCGGAGTCGATGATCGCGTAGGGCGCTCCACGCGCCATGAAGCGCGGTCCGCACGATGCTTGCACGAGGCCCCTGGGATGCCCAGGGGCCTCGTGGTGTGCTGTCGCCCGTGACCTACACCGCGGGCACGTCTGTCTGCTGCGGGGCCATTTCGACCTGGACGCTGGTGTCACGCTCGCGCGCGATCTCCAGGACGAGGTACTCCACCGGCTCGGCGGGAGCGACGCCGACCAGGCAGACGAACCGCCCGCTGTCGAGGTCGTTGCGCGACATCGTGGTGCGGTCGGCGCGGACGAAGAACGCCTCCTTCGTGGTGGCGCCGCGAAATGCTCCCGCCTCGTACAGGCGCGTCAGAAGGGCGTGGATCATCCGCCTGACCTCAGCCCAGAGATCCGGCCCGTTGGGCTCGAAGACGGCCCACGTCATCTCCCGCTGCAGCGTCAGTCGCAGCACCGTCATCAGCCGGACCACGTTGAGCTGGCGCAGGGAGGGGCGGCGTGACAGGGTCCGGGCGCCGGTCAGCCGGATGCCGTCACGCTCGGGCAGGAAGACGTTGATCCCGGCCGGGTGCAGTGCGTCGTGCTGCGCTGGTGTGACGGTGTCAGCGACCCGTACGGCCCCGACCGCCACCTGGTTGGCTGGGCCGTGCTGCACACCGAGCCGGTTCTCGCGCTCGGCGATCACGGCGGCGGCGAACGCCGAGGGGTTCACCCGTACCAGCGCTTCGCGGTTGTCCAGCGGTGCGGCCACGTCCAGCCACGGGTGGTACGCCGCGGCGTACGGGGAGTCGATCGTGTTGCGCCACTGCAGGATCTGACGCTGCGGCAGTCCCAGCGGGACGTCGAGCAGCAGCGTGAACTCGCGGCGCGCCTCGGCGAAGGCGACGAGCTGAGCCTGGTGCGCGACGATGTCTGCCAGCTCGCCGGGCACGCGCGGGTCCAGCGCCAGCCCGTCCAGACCCGGCGGGGGCGGCTGGTGCGGTGGGGTGGGTGGCGTGGGGACGTGCGGGCCGAACTCCGGTCCGCACAGCGATGCCGGCTCCTCGACATCGTCCATGGGCGCGATCGGTTCCGGCTCGTAGAGGTCCGGTACGACGAGCAGGCCGACGTCGTCGTGCTCGGCCAGACAGTGAACCCCCGAAGCGGGCAGCTCGTTCCCGGGAATCCAGCTCGGGTCGTAGAAGTCGGAGGGCTCGATGTCGGCCCACCGGTCCACGCCACCTGCCATATGCAGCGAGTCCTCGTCCGAGCCGGTGCCGCCGATGAGAGGGACGGACGGCAGTGCCGGGTCGATGCCGGCGAGGTCCAGGGCGTCGGCGGCCCAGGACGCGTCGGGCCACACCAGAGCGGCCTCCGCGACGAGTGCGCGGGCGAGCCACCGGGGGTGGTCGGGGTGCAGTCCCAGCCCGGCGACCTGCTCGTGGCGCGGGTAGCCGGGGTCGTGATCGACGATCTCCAGGGTTGCCGTCACGAGCTCGACCGCCACGGCCGCTGAGCTGCTCGCCGAGGCCAGGCGAAGGTGACGCTGCCTGCCGGGACCGGACGGGTCCGGCTCCTCCCGCGAGTCGTCCACGTACCGCAGCTCGGAGACGTCCCCGCCGAGGTCGAGACGCAGCAGCGAGCCCACCGGTACCCACTCGGAGCGATCCACCACGACCTCACCGGGCGTGGGGGGAGCAATGGTGGGCACCGGCCGGGTCTGGAAGCTCAGCGTCGCGCGCAGGTGGTTCCCCCAGCTGCCTTCGCTCCGGGCGTAGAGCACCAGGGGGTCGCTCCCGATGGTGGTCAGCCCGGTGAGCTGCCCGCTCGCCCGGCCCCCCGCGTCCGAGAGCGCGTCGCCGTAGTCGTGCACCACACGTACCACGTAGGCGGAGGTACCGCCGCCGGCGAAGAACGCCGACACCGCGTACGGCAGGCGCCCGGGTCCCTCGAAGCCTCCGAAGTGCAGCCGGTACTCGTCCCAGCTGGTGACGGGGACTGCGATCGAGCGGCGCACCGGGGCGTTGACCAGGTGGCTGGCTACGTCGGTGTCAGGGTCCAGGTCCGTGCTCGGCAGCCGGACAGGTCCGCGGGGCGCGACTCCGACGAAGGCCGCAATGTCACGCCGGACGCCGGTGAGGGTGCGTACCGGCTCGGGCGACCGGATGCTGATCCCCGGCGCGCCGAGCGGCCGGCGTGCGACCGCCAGTGCCATCAGCTGTACTCGATGCCCTCGTGGCAGAGGGTGAGCTCCTCCATCGCCACCTCGGTGCCGCCCTTGGCCGCGAGGGTCGGGTCCGGTCCACTTCTTGGGCTGGGCCTGACGCAGCTTCCAGGTGGACACCGGCTTGCGGGCCTCGTCGAGCAGCGAGATGGTCACGCTGCGCGGGTCGATCGTGCCCTCCCGCACGTCCTTGAGCCAGTCGAAGAGATCGCTGGAGCCGACCAGACCGCGCTTGAGGGTGACGTCTTCGACCGTGAAGGTGTTCTGCACCTTGCGGACCGTGTTGACCTTCTCGTTCCCGTTGCGGTAGTCGGCGTACTGCACCTCGAATCCGAGCCCGCTGACGTCGGAGAAGCCGCCGATCGACCTCGCCCTCGTCGCCGCTGCCCTGGTCCCCGCCGAGAGAGACGACGAAGTTGAACGCGCCGTAGGGGTTGTCACGCTGCACAGGCATCTCTGTTGCTCCTCGTCAGACCCGCGATTCCGCGGTCCACTGGCCGATGCGGAAGATCACGAACTCGGCGGGCTTGGTGGGGGCCACGCCGATCAGGCAGATCAGGCGACCGTTGTCGAGGTCGTTCTGGGTCATCGTGGTGCGGTCGCAGCGGACGAAGTAGGCCTCCTCCGGCTGTCTCCCCGAGCAGCGCCCCGTTGAGCCACTGCACGTAGAGGAAGTCCTCGACCATCTGGCGGATGTTGCTCCACAGCCGCTCGTTGTTCGGCTCGAACACGGCCCACTGCATGGCCTTGTCGATGGAGTGCTCGAGGAAGATGAACAGGCGGCGTACGTTCACGTACTTCCACTCGGGGTCCGACGACATCGTGCGGGCTCCCCAGACGCGGTTGCCGCGGCCCTCGAAGAAGCGCAGCGCATTGATGCCCTCGGGGTTGAGTACGTCGTTGCGCGGCGTGTTGATGTTCGCCTCGAACTTCGTCAGACCGCGCACGACCTCGTTCGCCGGCGCCTTGTAGACGCCGCGCGTGATGTCGTTGCGGGCGTAGATGCCGGTGACGAAGCCCGAGGGCGGCAGCAGGATGCGCCGCGGAGGCGCTCCCTGGGCGGGACGCTCGAGTGGGTCGAAGATCTCGATCCACGGGTGGTACAGGGCTGCGTCGGGTGGTGTCGAACTTGCCCCGGAAGTCGCGGATCTCGTTCATGGACGAGCCGCGGGGTGCATCGACGACCGCGATCCGGTACCGCAGCGCCTCGGCGTGGGTGATCAGGTTGCGCGCCGCCGCTTCCGCCATCGTGACGTCGTCGTACGCGGCGGCGTCGGGGGTGGCGACGATGGCGATGTCGTCGATCTCTCCCAGCGCCGTGACGCCGGTCGCCTTGACGTTGGCGTCGTCGGGGTCGGCCTCGTCGCCCAGCAGCTCCGCCGGTCCCGGCAGGCCGCCGTCGTTGCCGCCGGACAGCCGGACGCCCTCGGGAACCGTCTGCAGGGCGACCATCAGGTCGATCGCGCGGGTCAGGTCGGCGGCCACGGCCGGGTCGTCCGGTGCCGCGGTGTCGAGGAACAGCGCGGCGCTCTCGTCCTCGGGGTCGTCGGCCTGGAGGATCTTGCCGACCCAGCGACGCTGGGCGGGGTGCGTCGCCAGCTCGTCGTAGACGTCGACCCGCTCGTCGGAGGGCTGCACCACGACCTGGAGCACGACTTCCTTGATGATGGTTGCCGCGGTCGTCGCGATGACCGCACCGGCGCTGTCGCGGAAGATCTGCTGCGGGTTGCCCGCGGCGTCGACGGCGGTGTCGTCGACATCCACCACCCCCAGCGCGGCCGAGGTGACGTCAGCACCGGCGGCGGGCGGGGTCGCGGGGGGCTCGGTGACCTCCACGACCGCGCCTCGTGCCAGTCCGCTCGCCTGGGTTCCGAAGGTGGCGTGCTGGTAGGCGGAGTTCCGCTTGCGGACCGGCCGCACCTTGATCAGAGCGTTCCCGTACGCACCGGGCCAGCGGGCTCGCCAGGTGGCGTTGTCGGCGACTCCAAAGGGAAGCGCCCGGCTGGCGATTCCCCAGTCCAGGACGCCACCTCCGGTGTCGACGGCGGTGAAGACCCGCGAGACGTACAGGCGCTTGCCGCCGTTGAGGAAGAACGCCCGAGCGGCGTGGGCGAGGTACGCCTCGCTGGTCGGCTGCCCGTCGCCGCGGTCCACCCGCAGTTGCTCCAGGCCCCCGTACACCCGCTCGAACTCGGTGAAGCTGGTGATCAGGCGTGGCTCGGTGGACCGCGGTCCGCGGCGGCCGTTGTCGACGTACTGCACCGGACCGAACCGGGTGAGCCCCGCGAAACCGGTGGTACTGGTCGGGACGCCCTCGATGGACTTGGACCGGAAGCTGACTTCCTCGACGTACACACCGGGTGCCAGGTACTCGGGCATCTGTGCTCTCCTCGCTCGGTCTGGGGTCTGGTTGGTCTCGTGTCTGGTTGGACTGGTTCTGGTCGGCTGGTCGGCTAGGCGGCTAGGCGGCAGGGCGGGCTAGGTCAGGGCGATCTCCACGGAGGACTCCCTGCCGAGCGGAAGGCTCACGGGGAACGGACCGAACTCGGTGTGCTCGGCCAGGAAGGACCGTCCCGTCAGCGACACCTCCTCGGCAGGACTGGCGGCGGCGGTGAGAGGCTCCACCGGCAGGTCCCACAGCGGGTCCACCTGGGAGCGGAGCGGGTCCGTCGGGTCCGGTACGGGCGGGGGAAGCGTCGCGCCGACCGTGAGCTGGATGGTCAGGGGGTCGGGTGGCACCAGCAGCGACCCGGGTGGCGAGGCGACGACGAGCACGAACTCTCCGCGGTCGTCGCCGTGGGCCCAGCCGACGTCGTCGCCGCCGTCTCGTGCCCGTACCCGGCACCATCGCACCGGTTCGACGGCTCCTGTGACGGGATCGATCGTTCGGACCACTCTGCCGCGCAGCACCGTGGAGCCGGCGGGTAGGTCGGCTGCTGCCCCCGGGAACAGCGCGATCGGGAATACCCGGCGCCACAACGGGTGCGGCGGGGTGGCGGGGTCGGCTTCGGCCGCCAGCACGGTCGCCTCGTCGGCAATCGTCACCCGTACCCGTCGCGGCACGAAACGCCGCCCCTGACCGACGGCACCAGTACGCCCGGAGCCCACCCCAGAGTCCACCACGCGCAGGTCGGCGACGGTGGGGACCGCCTCGTCGTAGCGGCCGGAGAACCGCCCCGTCGAGTGCCTGCTCAGCGACGGAAGCGCGGCGGTGAGGGTCTCGCCCGCGCGCCACTGCCGCCATCTGTGCAGCGGTGCGGGGTGGCGTTCCAGTCGCACGTCCGGGCCCCCGCTCATCCTGCGTCCGGTGGTGGCGCTGAGCGGTTCCAGTCCGAGGGCGAGGTGCCAGACGCGCTCGTCGTACCGCGCCGGCGTGTAGACGTTCGCGGCGCTCATGGCGTTGCCACCGCGCTGGGTACCAGGCCCCGGGCCGCGGTCACCACGTCGGGGTGTCCGGGCTCCGCGGGGGCGTCGATGCGGGCGATACGGGCGACGTAGGAGACGCTGAGTCGGAAGTCCGTGGGCAGGGTGTCGAACGTGCGCAGCACGTCCTCGGTCACGAGGTCCTCGTTGAGGATCTGGATCGACTCGCGACTGTCCCAGGCCCCGGATGGGTGCAGGCTGGGACCGGACAGGCTGGGGTGGAGCTCCAGGCACTGCATGGTGGCACCGAGGATGCGCATCTCGGCGTCCGCGTCGCTGTCAAAGGGCGTGAGCAGGAAGTGGATGTCCAGCGGCAGGTGGATCTCTCCGTCATAAGCGGCCACCGCCGCCCAGGGCGGACGCATGGTCCGGTTGATGTCCACGCGGTAGCAGAAGATCGCCAAGGTAGGGAATCGGATGGGACTGCTGGCCGCGGCACCGATCTGGCCGAAGTCGTCGCTGCTCACCATGCGGGCGGTAGGCCGGGCCCGGAATGCCTCGTCGTCGGCGGCGTCCAGCGCGATGAAGCACCTGTTGAGGTGCTCCTGAAGGCTCAGGGCAACGGCCGCGATCGACGTCGACTTCGCCACGAGAGGAAGTCTCGCGGCAGGTACGTCACTCGAACGTCACCGCCTGGTTGGACGAGCGCGACCGGTCCGGTGGCGGGTCCGGTGACGGGTCCGTGACGAGCGGGGCCCACGCTGCAGAGGCGATGGATGTCACCGCCGCTCTGAGTCGACTGCCACGGATGACGATTGACGTGGGTCCGCGGCGGCTGCCGGCGTTCCGCTCGATCGGCATCGTGGGGGCACAGGCGGCACTGCTGGCGGCCCTGGTGGCAGGGATGATCAACGGGCTCCCGCTCACCATCGTGGTCGGTCTGTCCGCGGTGGCGATGCTGTCGTTCTTCGCATGGGGGCTGTTCCGGCGGCGGCTCACGGGGCGGGAGAGCCTCGTGCTGCTGGAGTACGTGTGGGTCGCGTTCGCCGTGGTTGCCGGGTTCCTGTGGGCCACCGGCTCGTGGGACCTCCGCGCCTTCGACGTACTGGCCGTCGGCCTCGCTGTCTTCCTCGCCTTCGGACGACTCGGCTGCCTGACGGTGGGCTGCTGTCACGGTCACCGGCACGACTGGGGAGTCTGGTACGGCGACGAGCACCGGCAGCTCTCCGCCCGGCTGCGCAGCGGACCGTTGTTCCCGGTACAGGGGCTGGAGATGCTCGCCCTGCTGCTGATCTTCCTGGTGGCACTGGCCGCGACGACCGGAGAGGCCGGGCTCGCCACCGTCTGGTTCCTACTCGCCTACGCGGTTGTCCGATTCGGGACGGAGTCGCTGCGGGGCGACGTCCGCACCACAGTGGCCGGGGTGACCGTGCCGCGTCTCATGGCTGTGCTGCAGTTCGTGGCGGGTCTCGCCGTCGGGACAGCCGTTCTGGGGGACGGTGTCTCGCGGCGGGCGGCGGCGGTGACCGCAGCGGTGCTCGTCGTCGCGGCTCTCGCCGGAGTGTGGCTGACACGCCGGAGGGGTGGAAACCCACTCGAGCGACCGGTACACCTCGACGAGACATGGGACCGGATCGTTGCGGCGGCCACCCCGTCCTCGGCGGAGGCACACGCGACGGACGGTACGGATCTGACGGATCTGACGGACGTACAGGACCTACCGGGCGGACCGAGCACGGTCAGTCCGGTCACCGACGAGACGTCGCTCGGGATGCGCCTGGCGGTCACGACCAGCCACCACGCGTGGCACGTCTCGCTCTCTCATCCGGCGCTGCGGGTCGACGGGGTGGCGAACGCCCTGCGCCCGAGGTGGACACACTCGGCCCACGGCATCACGCACCTGCTCCTGGCGAGCCCCGCCCACACCTCCCCGCCGCCCCGCCCGAACGACCGGGACGACACGATTAGCCAGCTAGACCAGCTAGACCAGCTAGACCAGCTAGACCCGTACGACCCGTACGACCCGTACGAACCCGGCCCTGACCAGCCAGCCGCGCCCGCTCCGGCCTCGGACCCCGAGTACTTCCGTTCGGCCGGGTCCCGCACCTGACGACGGGGACCCCTCCGGCCCGGCGTTTCGGAGCAGCCTCTACCATGATCGAACCTGTTGGAAGAGGGCTCGCTTCCATGGTGGACCGGACACCAGTTGACCTTCAGTTGCTCGGACAGTTCAACCTACGGGTGGCTGGCCAGCACGTTTCGGTGGCAGCCACAGGTCAGCGGCTGCTCGCCGGTATCGCGCTGTCCGGAGGCGTCGCGCAGCGTGCCCGGCTCGCGGGGACCCTCTGGCCGGAGAACCGCGACACGCGTGCGTACGCGAATCTGCGCGGAACGCTGTCCCGGCTGCCTCGCGTGCTCCGCAGTGAGGTCGTTACCACGCCCACGACGCTGAGCTTCACCGACGCGTGGCGGGTGGACGTCGACAGCGCCACAACGGCGGCCCGCGAGCTGCGGGACCGGGTCGCGCCCGCCGCGCGGGCCCGGCCGGGCGATCAGGGCGACAACGGTGGGAGCGGTGACCCGTCCGCGTGCGACTGCCTGCTGTTCGCCCACGACCTGCTTCCGGACTGGTGCGAGGACTGGCTGCTGGTCCAGCGGGAGCGGCACCGTCAGCTCCGCCTGCACGCTCTGGAGGACCTGGCCCGCATGCAGCTGGACTGTGGTGACGTGCTGACGGCGGTGGACACAGCGTTACAGGCAGTCACGGCGGACGAGCTGCGGGAGTCGTCGCAGTACCTGCTGCTGGAGGCGCATCTGGCCGCGGGCAACCGTGCCGCTGCCGCCCGTCAGTTCATCAGGTTCTGCGAGGTGCTGCGCGAGGAGCTCGGGGTCGATCCGAGTCCGCGCACCCTGGCGCTCGTTCGGGAGGGCGGTGCGTTGCCGCGCCAGCGGTGACGCCCGGGTGACTCGTGTTCGCCACGCTGGGTGAGTGAGACCGCGATCGGAGAGCTACGCCTTCGTCCTGCGGGTCTGGGTCGAGTCGGAAGATCCCGACATCCGAGGCCAGGTCGTCTCCGTGAGCGACGGCCGTACCGAGACCGCGCACGGAAGCGAGGCACTGATCACGGCCGTCGAGCGCCACCTGTCGCGCCTCAAGCGTGAGCGCCTCCAGCACGAGCTCTCGAGCACGGCCTCGAGCACGAGCGGCTCGAGCACGAGGGTCTGCCGCGCGACGCGGCTGCGACGCACCTGCAACGTCGGGATGACGTGAGCCGGACCTGACGGCAACGGCCGGGCGACCCCCCTCGCGCGACGGTGTGGGTATGAACCCCGCTGCGACCGCCACGTCCCCCACTGCAGACGCTCAGGAACCCTCCCGGGTTCAGCTCAGGCTGTTCGCGGGTTTCGAGCTCACGGTGGGGGATGCCGCCATCGACCTCCAACCCGCGGCGAGGCGTCTGCTGGCATTCGCAGCGCTGGCCCGCGGCAGGATCGGACGCGCGTTCACCGCCTATCAGCTCTGGCCCGACAAGAGCGAGGACCGGGCCAAGGCGAACCTGCGCTCGGCAATCTGGCGACTGCAGAAGGTGCCCGTACCGCTCATCGGCTCGACTCGCTCTGAGCTCTGGCTGCAGGACACGGTGTGGGTGGACGCTCGTCAGGGGCTCGCGGCGATGACAGAAGCCTGTCTGGAGGAGCTGATCGACAACACCGTTCCGTATGGCGTACTGGAGTGCGAGCTTCTTCCGGACTGGTACGACGACTGGCTGGTGACCGAGCGTGAGCGGTTGCGCCAGCTGCGGCTGGCGACGCTGGAGCAGCAGGCGGAGCGGCTCCTGGCGTCCGGGCGCACCAGGGAGGCCATCCACGCTGCGCTGACCGCGGTTGCCGTGGAGCCGCTTCGCGAGACCGCCCACCGGGTCGTGATTCGGGCGCACGCGGCGGAGGGCAACATTGTGGAGGCCCACCGCCAGTACCGGCGCTTCGAGGATCTGCTGCAGCGCGAGCTCGGTGTCGCACCGTCGGCGGACATCCGGGCGCTGGCGCACGCCTGAGGTCTCGCCCCAGGGGCCGCAGGCTACGGCTGCCGGGCGACGAAGTCCTCCATGCCGGGCACGGTGAAGGAGAGCAAGCCGCGCTCGGGCGCGTAGACCAGCCCCTTCTTGACCAGCTCGCTGCGTGCCACAGAGATGTCCGAGGTACGGGGGCGCCCGGCGGCGCGCGCGATGTCGGCCACTCGGGCGGAACCGCCGTCCCCCTGCAGTGTCAGACTCGCCAGGGCACGCAGCACCTCCCGCTGCGCGGGTGTGGTGCGCTCCCACCGCGACCGGTACAGCCCGTCATCGACCTCGCGCCGTGCCGCCGCCAGGCCGATCTCGACGTCCTCCGAGCTGATGGGGTTACTGCGGGCGTGGTCCCACACGTGCTTCCCCACCGCTTGCAGGAAGTACGGGTAGCCGCCGGCTGCCGACACCGCGGCGTCCAGTCCGGCAGGGACCCAGTCCACCCCCAGGTTGCGCGCCGGCTGGCGCAGCGCCTCGCGCGACGCCTCAGGCGGAAGCAGGCCGACCACCCGGAAGTCGTAGAGTCGCTCGGCATAGCTGGTGGCGGCCGCCAGCTGGGCGGGCAGGGAAGGCAGCCCCGCCCCCACGAAGATCAGAGGAGCGGGGACGTCCGCCTGCCCGAGCTGGTGGACCGCGGTGTTGACGGCCGTCAGCTCGTCAGCGGTCGCCTCCTGGAGCTCGTCGACAAGGATCAGCGTGCCCACGCCAAGCTCGCGGGAGGTCTCCCCGAGAATCTCGAACAGAGCGGTCAGGTCGTCCGCGAGCCGGCCGGAGTCGGCCACACCGCGCAGCGGCTCCACTTCCATGCCGAGCGACACCCCGGTCGGGTTGACCTTCAGGCTGAAAGCCTTGAAGACCCCGAGCAGACGCTGCATCCGGGGCAGGGGATGACGCCCCGTCGCCGTACGCATCCCCTTCACAAGCGCCTGGCTCAGTGCGACCGGCAGCGACGCACCGGCGCCCGCCTCCACCTTCGCCGTGATCCAGTCGTGGTGGCTCACGTGGGCGAGCAGCTCGTTGAGCAGCACGGTCTTGCCCACACCTCGGAGCCCGGTCAGCACCCAGCTGCGGTCGCCCTCCCCGTACTCCTCGCCGCGGCGAACCAGCACGTCGAAGGCGTCGAGGACCTCGGCGCGCCCGGCCAGCTCGGGCGGACGGCGCCCGGCACCAGGGCGGTACGGGTTCCTGACCGGGTCCACGATCAGAATCTATCAGTGCGACTAACGATTTCCTATATACGACGAAGGAGTCGTGCGCCAGCGGAGGCTGGCGTTCCGGCGGGCACGGGAGCGGGCATGGGAGCGGGCATGGGGTCAGTGTGAGGCCAGCGGTGGCTGCCCGTGGGTGTCGGGTCGTTCCCGCCTCAGGCTGCCGCGACCGGGAGCCCGTCCTCGCTGGCCGCCTCCTTGCCGATGGTGAGGAAGGTTGCCGCAACGACAGCCGCCACCAGCAGGAATGCCGAACCGATCAGGAAGGCTCGCGCGTAGCCGTAGGTCAGGCCGGCCGGAACCGCCGCCTCTCCGAGTGCCGCATTGCTGGCCAGGTAGCCCGCGGTCGCCGTGGTCGCGACGGTGTTGAGCAGCGCGGTTCCCAGTGAGCCGCCGATCTGCTGGGTCGTGTTGATCAGGGCGCTGCCCACGCCCGCGTCGTGCGAGCCGACGCCGTGCAGCGCGGTCGAGGCCAGCGGGATGAACACGAGCGCCATCCCCACGCTCAGCATGATCATGGGCGGAAGGATCTGGGTGAGGTAGGCACTGTCGGTGGTGATCAGGCTCAGCCACACGAGGCCGGCGGCCCCGAGAAGCGATCCGGGCACCATCAGCGGTTTGGGTCCGATCTTCGGGAGCAGGTTCGCTGCCACCCCGGCTGTCAGGATGATCCCGATGGAGAAGGGCAGGAACGCGAACCCTGCCTTGACCGGCGAGTACCCGAGCACGATCTGCATGTAGAGGCTCAGGAACAGGAACATCGCGAACAGGCCGATACCGATCAGCAGAGAGACCAGGTACGAGCCGCCCCGGTTGCGCTCGAGCAGCACCCGCATCGGGAGCAAGGGGCTGGAGGACCGGTTCTCGATCACGAAGAAGGCCACGAGCAGCACAGCCGCCAGGCCGAACCACAGCAGCGTGGAGGCCTCGGTCCAGTGTGAGGTGTCCTCCGGACCGGTGGGCGCGGCCTGGGTGAAGGCGTAGACGAGAGCGATCAGCCCGCCGGTCACGGTGACCGCTCCTGGGATGTCGTACGTCGTGTCCCCGGTGGCCTTCGACTCCTTCACGATCGGAAGCGCGATCGCAGCGGTGACAACGGCGATCGGCACGTTCACCAGCAGGCACCAGCGCCAGGACGCGTACTCGGTCAGCACTCCACCCAGCAGCAGCCCGATGGCGGCCCCTCCGCCGGCGATCGCCCCGTACACGCCGAAGGCCTTGGCACGCTCCTTCGGTTCATGGAAGGTGACGGTGAGCAGCGACAGCGCGGCTGGAGCGAGCAGTGCTCCGAAGCACCCCTGAAGGCCACGGGCGGCGAAGAGCATGGCCCCACCGGTGGCGATTCCCCCCAGCGCGGAGGCTGCCGCAAAGCCGAGCAGGCCGGCGATGAAGGCTCGCTTGCGTCCCCAGAAGTCCGCGATGCGGCCGCCGAGGAGCAGGAAGCCACCGAACGTGAGCGTGTAGGCCGTCACGATCCACTGCTGGTTGGCATCCGAGATGCCCAGGTCCGCCTTGGCCGAGGGGAGTGCCAGGTTCACGATCGAGGCGTCCAGCACCACCATCAGCTGGGCGACTGCGATGATCGCGAGGATCCGCCACCTCGCGGGGTCCGGCGTCGCCGTCCCGGCTTGCTGGGAGGGTTCGGTTTGCGCCACTGCTGACTCCCTTCGCCGGAAGCTGGGCGAGCGCCGACTACGAGATGACGGTACGGGGAGCAGCCCGCGTTCGCGCGGTGACCCCGAGGACGTCACATCGCAGCGCGCGGGCCCGCTGGCCCCGCTGGCTGCACACGGCGGGCCAGGACCTCAGGGCGCGACCGCTGCCGCGGCCAGTCGTATCGGGACGCCACGCTCGGCTGTGATGGTGAGCGCGTCCTCAAGAACCCGAAGACCCTGCCAGCGGATGAAGGCGCACAGCAGGTCGACACGGTCGGCGCTGGCGAGCTCCGACCGCAGTTCCGAGCTCAGCGATGGATCCCAGCGGGCATTCGTCAACAGGGCGGCGTCGGACAGGGGCGTGAGCGGTCGTGCGATCTCGTGGACGCCGGGGGAGAACTCGCGGCTCAGCGCCACCAGCTGTTCCAGGGCAGCTACGCGCTCCTCACCGAGGGACTGACCGTCCGGCTCCGCCTCCAGGATCGAGATGAGCTCGTTGACCAGGGCGAGCCGTCGCGGGGTCCGGTGAGCCGCGAGCGCCCGGCGGAGCACGTCGGCGACGTGCCGGGCCAGCACCTCCGGGGCCTCAGCGTCCTCACGACCGCGAAGCGGGGTACGAGATCGGGTGCGAGGCGCCCTTCCTCCGTAAGGTCGCATCCAACCTCACTGTGCGCAGTGACTCGTAGGCGCCGGGGGCAGACTCTCGCGCTTCACGCCTCCCATGGGGCCAGAGCATGACAGAGGGACCTCACCCGACGGTGAGGTCCCTCTGGAAGTCCAGGTCGTGCAGTCAGGTCAGATCGGCCGGACGTTCTCCGCCTGGGGGCCCTTCTGGCCCTGCGTGGTGTCGAACTCGACCTTCTGGTTCTCGTCCAGTGTGCGGTAGCCGTCCGTCGCGATGGCTGAGTAGTGGACGAATACGTCCGCTCCGCCACCGTCGGGCGAGATGAAGCCGAAGCCCTTCTCGCTGTTGAACCACTTCACTGTTCCCTGCGCCATGCTGTGTGCTCCTTCTGTGGTGCGGGTGCCGGGCCGGCACTGTGCCGATCCCGAGGTTGCCGCCGTTGTCGTAGCCCCACATCCGGACACTGCGTGCACGAGGGTCTCGAATGACAACGCCCGACGGACTGTCAATCCGCGGGCGCGAGAGTCAATAACTAAACTGCCTTGCAACCTCTGACAGAGTACCACCGGCGCGGGGCCCGCCGCCATGAGCCGCCTCGGTCATCGCTCGCAGGCCCGGCTCGAAGAAGAACTCAGGCTCGCCGAACGCAGGCCGCAGCTCGTCAAGCCAGCGCGCCGTGCGTGAGTAGTCGGCGAAGAAGACCCTTCCTGTCCAGGAGGGGTCGCGCGCCTGGATCATCCTCAGGACGAATACCTTGCGTCCGGCGATCTCCGTGACGCCGTCGACGAGGACCTTGCCCGGCGCGGCGGACATGCTGGGTCCTCGGACGGTGCGACCCAGGCCGGTAACGGTCCGCACCGCGTGGTTGTAGATCTCGAACGCCTCGGCCAGCGGGACGGCGAAGTAGTCGCGGGCGCCGGTGTCCCGTTCCACGAACATGTAGTACGGGATCACGCCGAGCCTCACCTGGCGCTCCCACATGTCACGCCAAGCGGCGGCGCTGTCGTTGATGTGGCGAATCACCGGGGACTGGCTGCGGATCACAGCTCCGCTGGAGACGACCCGCTCGACGGCGGCTTCCGCCGCCGGTGTCGCCAGCTCGGCCGGGTGCGTGTAGTGCCCCATCACGGCGACGTGCTTGCCCCGGGCACGGATGTCCTCGAACAGTCTCAGCAGGTCATCGGCGTCGCTGTCGGTGGTGAAACGATACGGCCACCAGGCGAGCGACTTGGTGCCGAGCCGAATGCTGGTGACCGTGGGGATGTCCAGGACCGGCTCGACGTACCGGCGCAGCACGGTGGTCCGCATAACCATCGGGTCGCCGCCGGTGAACAGCACGCTGGTCACTTCGGGATGCCGACGCAGGTAGGCGGCCATCGCGTCCGGCTCCTTGGCCGCGAACTTCAGCTCGTCCATGCCTACGAACTGGGCCCAGCGGAAGCAGTAGGTGCACCAGGCGTGGCAGGTCTGCCCGGCGCCGGGGAAGAACAGCACGGTTTCGCGGTACTTGTGCTGCATGCCAGGTATCGGCTGGTCAGCGTCGTCACGTGGCACGTTGAGGTCCATCTGGCCCGCGGGGTGCGGGTTCAGCTCCATCTGGATGCGGCGCGCCACCGCCTCGATCTCTGCCCGGCTGGCACCCGCCCGGTACAGGTCCACCATCCGGGCGAGGTCCCGCGGCGTGAGCATGCCGGGCTGCGGGAAGGTGAGCTGGAACATCGGGTCGTAGGGCACGTTGTCCCAGTCGATGAGCTCGTCGAGGACATAGCTGTTGACGCGGAACGGCAGGACGGAGGCAACCGCCTTCATCTGGAGCCTGAGGTCCGGGTCGATCGACTCCAGGTGGGGCATCCGGTCGAGGTCACGCTGGGTGTAGGCGCGGAACCGGGGGGAGGTCGGGTCCAGGGGCTGCATCGATGCCACCTCACTGAGCCCGCTGCACATCAGGTGCGCCTGGCTGTCGAACGTCCCGAGGGCCTGGCTCGTTGATGTCCCTCGTCACACGTACTGTTTCGGCTGCGTTTCAGCTACTGAAGATCCTGTCACACCACGTGGGTGCGGCGAAGAAGAATGCGTGACTGGGCCCGTACGCCGTGGCTCGGTACGTTCGACTGACGGCACGGCCCGGCCGGTGGGTCGCAGGAGCGGGGAGCGGGGTCTCGGACATGACTGAGTGGGGCGTGGCCGTCGGTGGGCCGTACCAGCTGCTTCCGGAGCTGGCGCGACAGATCGAGGCGCCGGGGGATGGATGCCCTCTGGGTCTCGGAGGTCACCCAGGAGTCGATCGTGCAGGCAACGGTGCTGCTCACCGCCACCGAGCGGATCGACGTGGGGACCAACATCACGGTTGCCTTCCCCCGTTCGCCCACCATCACGGCGATGCAGGCGTGGGATCTCAACGAGATCAGCGGTGACCGTTTCGTGCTCGGGCTGGGGAGCCAGGTCCGCAAGATCATCGAGGAGCGCTTCTCGGCCGAGTTCGACCACCCTGCCCAGCGCATGGGCGAGTACGTCCAGGCGATGCAGGCTGTCTGGCGCATGGAGCGGGGCGAGGACGTGCGCTTCGACGGCGACCTCTACCACGTGCTTCGCCCAGGCCTCAACGGACTGGGGCGCTCCTCGGACCGGAAGATGCCGCGTACGTACGTCGCAGCGGTGGGTCCCCTGATGGTGCGGACGGCGGCGGCCTACGCGGACGGGATGCTGGGGCACCCCTTCACCTCCGACCGGTACCTGAGCGAGTACGTCCTTCCGACCCTGGAGCAGGGTCTGGCGGAGGCGGGGCGGGCGCGCAGCGACTTCACCCTGGCCCAGGGAGTGATCCTGTGCATCTCTGATGACCGGGAGCAGGCCGTACGGGAAGCCAAGCAGCAGATCGCCTTCTACGGGACCACTCCGAACTACAAGGGCGTCTTCGCCTCGTACGGGGACGAGGCGCTGATGGACTCCCTGCGGCGGGTGTTCGTGGAGAGCAACAAGGACCCGGCGGCGATGGCTGCGGCGGTGCCGGACGAGGCGGTGGAGCGGTACGCGGTCGTGGGTACCGCGGACGAGGTGCGTGACAAGATCGCAGCCATCTCCTCGCAGGTGGACCACGTGATCCTGGGCGGTGCCTGGTTCAAGGTGCCCATGCAGCGGATGGCCGAGAACCTCTGGGCGATCCTGGAGACCTTCGGGCGCTAGCGGCGCAGCTGGGCAGCGAGAAGCACACCTCGCCGCCGGGGCCGTCGCCGATCCAGATCCGCCCGCCGTGCGCCTCGACCAGCCCCCGGGCGATCGCGAGTCCGAGACCGGATCCGCCGCTGGCGCGCGCACGCGAGACGTCCGCCCTGGCGAAGCTGTCGAACGCGGCGGCCCGAAACCCTTCTGGGAAGCCCGGGCCTTCGTCGTGAATCCCTATCACGACCTCGCCCGGATGGTCTGTGGCAGGGGCTGCCGGGGGGCCTGTCAGGCTGGCGGTGACCACGGATCCCCGAGGTGCGTGGCGCAGCGCGTTGTCCATCAGGTTGCGCACCACCCGGCCGATCGCGGCGCCATCGGCCCGCACGGTCACCGGTTGCGGGCATCGGACCGAGATCGCCACGCCCTTCGCTGTTGCCGTGGGAGCGAGGGCGGCCACCGCCTCCGCCACGATCACCGCTGGGTCGACATCCGCGGGGGTGAGGGCGAGCCCGCCCGACTCCAGGCGGGTCAGCAGGAAGAGGTCGTCGACCAGCGCGGTCAGGGCCGCCACGTCGTGCTGCATCGAGCGCAGATACCGGTCCGGATCTGCCGCGATCCCGTCCTCCAGGGCCTCGAGCGCTGCACGCAGAGCCGCCAGAGGAGTCCTGAGATCGTGACTGATGCTGCCGAGAAGCATCTGCCGCTGCTGCTCCAGAGCGGAGCGCTCCGCCTCCGCGCGGGCGAGTCGCGCGACCATGTCGTCCAGCGCTCGCGCGGCCTGGCCGATCTCGTCGGAGCGCACGATGTCGGTACGCGAGGCCAGGTCGCCGTCCTCGACGCGGCGCGCCGTGTCGCCGAGACGGCGTATGTCATGGGCCAGGGGCCGTGACAGGCCGATGGCCAGCAGGGCCCCGAAGGCGGCGGATATCGCGAGCACGACGAGGACCGTCAGCAGAGCATCGGAGTCCAGAAGCATGAGCCGGGCAGCCACCGCCGAGGCCACCACCGCTGCGACCACAGCGCCGAGGGCGATGAACACGACGGTCGTACGCAGGGTCCGGGCGCGGGCGAGCGCCCGCCCCGCGGGTCCGGCCCCCCACCACAGGAGGAGGGCCGCGCCGAGGAGCACTCCGGTCAGCGCTACTGCCGTGGTCATGGCTCGAACCTGTACCCGACGCCCCACACCGTCTTGAGCCGCGCGGGGCGCTCCGGGTCGTGCTCGATCTTGCTTCGCAGCCGACGAATATGCACTGTCACGGTCGACGGGTCCTGGAAGGCCGCGCTGGAGTCCCATACCGACTCCAGGAGCTGCTCCCGGGTGAACACGTGTCTGGGGTGCGAGGCGAGGTGGGCGAGCAGGTCGAACTCCTTGGGGGTGAGCTCGACCCGCTTGTCATCCAGTCGCACCTCCCGGCTGGCAAGCTCGAGCGTCAGCCCGTTGCCGTCGATGACCCGGTCGTTCGAAGCCGACGCCGGACCTGCCCGGGAGCGGCGCAGCACCGTGCGCACCCGAGCCGCAAGCTCGCGCGGGGAGAAGGGCTTGACCACGTAGTCGTCGGCCCCGAGCTCGAGTCCCACGATGCGGTCGGTTTCCTCGGCGCGGGCCGTCAGGAGGATGACCGGGACCTCACCCTCGCGGCGCAGCCATCGCAGGACGTCCAGGCCGTCCCTGCCCGGCAGCATGACGTCGAGCACGACCAGGTCGGGGACGTTGTCTGCCAGCCAGCGCGCCGCGTCGTCGCCGTTGTCCGCCTGGGACACCTGATGGCCGTCGCGCTCGAGGTAGCGGGTGACCACTTCGCGCACCATCGGCTCGTCGTCCACGACCAGCACATGAGCTCCCGAGCCGGTCATGATCTCAGCGTACGAGCCCGTTCGACCCCGCGAAACCCCCTGAACGCCCTGGTAGGCGACCGTAAGGGATCGTTCACAGTTCGGCACGGGTGCTGCAAGAAGCCCTGCCTAGCGTCACATCTGTCGGAACTGGCCGACCGGAAGACGGAGGTAGGAGTCATGACACGGACATCACTGTTCACGTCTCAGATGGGGAGGCGGCTGGGTGCTGCCGCCTCGGGCGGAACCTTGCTCGCAGGGCTGGCACTGGCGTCGCCGGCGACGGCCGCGCCGGGCACGCCCTCCTTCGAGGGCCGCGTGTACGCCGACGGTCAGGCGTACGGGACCAAGTTCACGACCGCGCTGCCCGGACCTCGTGGCAGCAGCAGCCACTCGTTCGACGCGCTGTACGCGGTGACCAACGGCGCCGCCGGACAGCTGGCCGTCGCGGAGGCAGCACCAGGTAACCCCGACTACAACGGGGGTCGGTGGGCGGTGAGTACCGTCACCTGGACCGACGATGCACTCGCCTTCTATGGCGCTGCACTGCCCGTGCTGACCAGCGATGACGAGCTCCTGGCCCAGGAGGCAGCCGGACTGCTGACGGTGACGGCCGGGGCTCCGGACGCACCGGGCGCACCGCCCGACTACTTCCAGTGCCCGCTGCTCCCGGTGAAGTAGCCGGGGAGCCGGTCGGCGACTTGCCGTAGGCTCTGGCCACGATGTTCGCGGCGAGAAGTGGAGCGTGCCGATGACTGTGACGCAGCCGTTGGAGAACGCACCGGAGCAGCCGAGCGGATCGGCCCAGCCTGCCCGACCCACGTGGTATGCGAAGGATGCCGCGCAGGTCGTGCAGGAGCTGGGCAGTGATGCCACGAACGGTCTCACCGACCCGGAGGCCGGCAACCGGCTCATCGCCTACGGGCCGAACGAGCTGCACAGCGAGCCCCCGCCGTCGACGTGGCAGGTCGCTCTGGTCCAGCTCAAGGACCCGATGAACCTGATGCTCATCGCGGTCACATTCGTCAGCTTCGCGATCGCGCAGTGGTCCACCGGACTGGTCGTGGCGTTCCTGGTGGTGCTCAACATCGTGATGGGGGCCCGCCAGGAACTGGCCGCCCAGGCAAGCGTGGACGCGCTGGCCAAGATGCAGATCCCGCAGAGCAAGGTGGTACGCAGCGGGACCCTCAAGCTGGTGGACTCCACCGAGGTGGTGCCGGGAGACTTGGTCCAGGTCGAGGCCGGTGACCTGGTTCCGGCCGACGGACGCATAATCCGGGGGGCCACCCTGGAGTGTCAGGAGGCGGCCCTCACCGGGGAGAGCGCTCCGGTCGGTAAGGACTCCCACACCCTGCAGGGCACCGACGTCGCCATCGGCGACACCTCGAACATGCTGTTCCAGAACACCTCGGTCACCCGGGGCACTGGCGCCATGATCGTGACCGCCACCGGCATGCACACCGAGATGGGGCGCATCGCCGACATGCTGGAGTCGGTCGGACGCGTGAAGTCGCCGCTGCAGAAGGAGCTCGACTCCCTCACCAAGGTGATCGGCATCATTGCGTGGGCCGCCGTCGCTCTGATCGTGATAATGGGCCTGGTTCGCGGCATGGAGTTCGAGGACGTGATGCTGCTCGGCGTGGCGATGGCAATCTCCGCCATTCCCACCGGTCTGCCCACGTTCGTGCAGGCCATGCTCTCCTATGGCGCGAAGATCCTCGCCGAGGCCAAGGCGGTGGTGAAGAACCTCACCGACGTCGAGACCCTCGGCGCCACCAGTGCCATCAACACGGACAAGACCGGCACGCTGACCATGAACGAGATGATGGCCAGCCGCCTCTTCTACCACGGTCACTGGTACAAGATCGCGGGTAGCGGCTACGAGAAGCGGGGCGACATCCTGCACGCCGCCGGCGAGGAGGAACCCGACTTCACCCGCCTCGCCTACCTGCTGACGCTGTGCTCCGACGCCACAGTGTCCGACGACGGCGAGGTTGTCGGAGACCCCACCGAGGCGGCGCTGGTCGTGCTGGCGGCGAAGATCGGAGTGGACGCCGAGGAGAGTCGTCGGACATATCCCCGGATCGCCGAGGTCCCGTTCGACTCCGACTACAAGTTCATGGCCACGTACCACACAGTACGTGAGCCGGACGTTGGCCTGACGAATGTGGGCCTGGTCAAGGGCGGGCCCGACGTGGTTCTGGCGCGGTGCACTCAGGCGGTGGCGGCCGATGGTTCCGTGGTGCCGCTGAGCGACATGATCAACGAGATCAACGAGGCCAACCGCAGCATGGGCGAGCGCGGACTCCGGGTGCTGGCCTTCGCGGCCCGCCACATCGATGACGGCGATCTGGACCGGACCACGGCGGACCCGATGTCGATGGTCGAGGATCTGACCTTCGTCGGAATGGTCGGGATCATCGACCCGCTGCGTCCTTCCTCGAAGCAGGCGGTCACGGTGGCACTCGGGGCGGGCATCGACGTACGCATGATCACCGGTGACCACGCCGTCACGGCCAAGGCCATCGGTGAGGACCTGGGGCTAGGTCCCGGTGCGATCAGCGGGTCGGAGTTCCGCAAGCTCTCCGACGAGCAGGTGCTGGAGCGGCTGCCCAACATCCACGTGTTCGGTCGGGTGGCACCCGAGGACAAGCTCCGCCTGGTCGACCTGATGCAGTCGCAGGGCCGGATCGTGGCGATGACCGGGGACGCGGTCAACGACGCGGCCGCGCTGAAGAAGGCGGACATCGGTGTTGCCATGGGCTCCGGCAGCGAGGTCACCAAGCAGGCCGGGAAGATGATCCTGACCGATGACAACTTCGGCACCCTGGTGCACGCCGTCGAGCTCGGGCGCGGAATCTACGACAAGATCGTCTCCTACATCCGTTACCAGATGAGCCAGCTGATCTCCCTGGTACTGATCTTCCTCGCCGCCAGCGTGTTCAACATCAACAGCGGCGTCGCGATGACCCCGTTCATGGTGCTGTTCCTGAACTTCTTCGTTGCCGTGTTCCCGGTGATCGCCATCATCAAGGACCCCAGCAACCCCGAGATCATGAGCCGTCCGCCGCGGGATCCGAAGGTGACGATCACCAACGGTCACGCTGTGGCGCGGTGGCTGGTGTACGGCGCGGTGCTCTTCCTCGGCGGCCTCATCCCACTGGTGTGGGGGCCGGATGACCCGAGCCCGGACGCTCCGAGCGCGTCGATGACGATGACCTTCGCGGTCGTCGGTCTGGGCACGGTGTTCAGCGGCCTGGTGATGCGCCGCGAGCCGGAGTCGGGGCTGACGCCGCCGATCCTGGACGCCGTCAAGTGGCTGGCGATCCCAGTGGTGCTGATCGTCCTGGGCACCGAGCTCGACTTCATGCAGAGGGCGCTCACGGCGCAGTCGCTGACCGGCCCGCAGTGGCTGGCGGTGATCGGCCTGGCGCTGGCCACGCCTGTCGTCGTGGAGCTCGACAAGGCGCTGCTCCGGATGAGGCGCGGCACGATGGAGCCGATACGCGGCGAGGAAGCGGTTGCCCCATCGCGGGCGCGGGCGACGGTGGGGGCATCGGGCTAGCAGCCGCTAGCGGCCGGCTCGGCTTGCCCGGTAGAGGTCGACGAACTGCTCCGGGGTCCACAGCGACACGGCCTCACCGATGAGGTCGAGGTCGAGGTCGTCGGCTGAGCGGAACCGCACGCACGACTTGCCCATGTCGAGGCGGCGCCCCCCGGACCACCGCGACCGGAAGGCCTCCTCCGTCATGGCGTCGCCGGCGTACAGGCTCATCAGGTACAGCGAGATGTAGTTCTGCTGAGACGCCAGGGCCGCATACATCAGCGGCGCCCGGTTGTAGGTGTCCGGAAAGACTTCCAGGGGGACGACCCAGGTGATCATCCCGAAACCCATCTGTTCGGCGTAGCCCTCGGGCAGGTGGGCTCTCACCTCGTCCAGCACCTGCTCCACGGCATGCCGACGGTTGGGTGGCAGCTCGTCCAGGTAGGCGGCAACGGTCGTGGCCTGAGACTTCATCTCCGGCAGCGTAGCCGTGACCATGTGCCCGCCTCCGGCCCCGGGCCGCCGGATCAGACCCCCTGTCCTCGGGCCGCGCCGAGCTCCGGCCGTACGGGTGCTTGGTACCCGGTCTGAAGGGGAGTGGGTGAAGGGGAGTGGATGAGGGGGAGTGGATGAGGGGGAGTGGATGAGGGGAGGTGGATAGAGTCTCCGGCATGACTGTTCGCAAGGTGGCAATGCTGTCCGCCGGGGGCCTCGCCCCCTGCCTCTCCTCGGCAATCGGGGGGCTCATCGAGCGCTATACGGAGATCGCTCCCGACGTCGAGATCATCGCCTACCTGGACGGCTACGCCGGTCTGCTCCAAGGCGAGTCGATCGTCGTCACGCCAGCCGTACGGGAGCACGCGCATGTCCTGCACCGGTACGGCGGCAGCCCCATCGGCAACAGTCGAGTCAAGCTCACCAACGTCGCCGACGCGGTCAAGCGGGGGCTCGTCCAGGAGGGTCAGAACCCGCTCGCAGTGGCCGCGCAACAGCTGACGACGGATGGCGTGGACGTCCTGCACACCATCGGGGGCGACGACACCAACACCACCGCCGCCGACCTCGCCGCGTACCTCAACGAGCACTCCTACGACCTGACCGTCGTCGGACTGCCCAAGACGATCGACAACGACGTCTTCCCGATCCGTCAGTCGCTGGGGGCCTGGACAGCCGCCGAGCAGGGCGCGCTGTACGCGAGCAACATCATCGCCGAGCACAGCGCCAACCCGCGCATGCTCATCGTGCACGAGGTGATGGGCCGCAACTGCGGGTGGCTCACGGCGGCGACGGCCGTGCAGTACCGCAACCGGCTCGACAGCCAGGAGTGGAACCCCGGGATCGGTCTCGACCGCCGGCGCTGGGAGGTCCACGGCGTGTTCGTGCCCGAGATGGAGATCGACATCGCGCGCGAGTCCGAGCGGCTCGGCAAGCTCATGGACGCCAACGGCTGCGTGAACATCTTCGTCTCCGAGGGCGCGGGTGTGACCGACATCGTCGCCCAGATGGAGGCCCGGGGCGAAGAGGTGCCGCGCGACGCCTTCGGCCACGTGAAGCTGGATGCCGTCAACCCGGGCGCCTGGTTCGGCAAGCAGTTCGCAGAGATGCTCGGGGCCGAGAAGACGATGGTCGCCAAGAGCGGCTACTTCAGCCGGTCCGCGGCCGCCAACAGCGACGACCTTCGGCTCATCAAGTCCTGCACCGACCTCGCCGTGGAGTGCGCGCTGCGCAGGGAAAGCGGTGTCATCGGCCACGACGAGGACAACGGGAACCGTCTCCGGGCGATCGAGTTCGACCGGATCCGGGGCGGCAAGCCGTTCGACATCGACCTGCCGTGGTTCGGCCAGCTGCTCGAGGACATCGGGCAGGCCAAGGGCGCCAAGGTCGAGGTGGAGCACTGACCCAGGCCGACGCCGGTCGGCCGAGGCGGGCCCGAGGTGGGCCCAGAGTGGACCCCGTTCGGCCGAGGCGGACTAGTGGACGCCGGGAATGCGCGGGGTGGAGCCGGAAGACGTGGTGAGCGCGGCTCCCGTCGTCGAGGTGGTCGTACCCGTCGACGATGTCGACGTGGTGTCGCTGCAGCTGTGGGCACTGGGTGCGACGGCGCTGGCAGAGCTCCCGGACGCGGTCGGCGGCGTGCTCCTGCGGGCGGGTATGCCGGACCAGGAATCCGCCCGTGCCGCTGCCCGCACCGTGGGCGTCCGCCACGCGACACGGGTGATCTCCGAGGATCCCGACGGCGCCTGGTGGGACGGCTGGCGCGCCTACGCCCGGCCGGTTCGCAGCGGTCGCGTGACGGTGCAGCCCGTACCCGCGTCCTCGCCCGCTTCCGCGCCCGCTTCCGCGCCCGCTCCAGAGACACGGCGTGAGCCCGGTTCGGACGGCGTACGCGTGGTGCTCGACGCGGCCCGATCGTTCGGAACCGGTGCGCACCCGACGACCCGTCTCGCGCTGGCAGCACTCTCCGCACTGCGGCTGCAGGGGCGGTCCGTTCTCGACCTCGGATCGGGCAGTGGCGTGCTCGCGGTGGCCGCGGCCCTGCTGGGTGCCCGCGAGGTGACGGCCGTGGACATCGATGCGCGGGCCCGGGACACAACGCGGGCCAACGCGGAGCGCAACGGGGTGCAGGTGCGGATCGCCGACCGGGCCGACGGCCTGCAGGGCTACGACGTGGTTGTCGCCAACCTTCCCTCCGAGGCCTGGGAGACCCTGACGACCCCCGCGGGAAGTGCGTGCGGCCCGGACGGAACACTGATCGCCACCGGGTTCCTCGCCGAGCGGTGGGCCACACTGGCTGAGCATGTGGCCGGCGGCGGCATGGAACCGTACGGAGCTGACGTGCTCGAGGGCTGGGAGTGCCGACTGCTTCGTCGCCGCGGTCAGGAGCCGCGTACGGTATGGGCGGTGGCAGCGCCGTCAGGTCAGCGGAGGTGAGGCAGATGGATCAGGCGTCGGCCGAGGGACTCATGCCCGACTTGCCGCACTGGCATCGGATGAAGAAGAAGCAGTTCAAGGAGCTGGTGCCCGGGCTGCGGGTGGACCTGGTCAACGCGCAGTACGAGCTCAAGCGGCGCAAGGACTTCTCTGTCGTGATCGCCGTGGCCGGGGACGACTGGCTCGGTGTCAACGGGGTGCTGAACCGGCTGAACGAGTGGATGGACGCGCGGCTGATGCCGACCTACGTCTTCCGGACACCGTCCGACGAGGAGGCGGCCCGGCCGTACATGTGGCGGCTGTGGCGGCACCTTCCGGGTCGCGGCGGCATGGTGATGTACGCGGGTGCGGCCGTGCAGGAGACCATCGCCGCCCGCACCCGGGGCGACATCGACGACGAGGAGTTCAAGCGTCGGATCGACAACGTGAACAACTTCGAGCAGGAGCTTGCCGACGACAACACGCTTCTTCTGAGGTTCTGGATCACCGCGCCCCGTGCGGTGCTGCAGCAGCGGCTGGCCAGTCTGGGCCGCAAGAACATGCGTACCTGGCAGATTCGCCCCGACGACTGGCGGGTCTTCGACGCGACTGCCGAAGCCATCCCGGTGGCACGGAAGTACCTGCAGTCGGTGGCTTCCTACACCTCTCCGTGGCACGTCGTGGACGGCACCCAGGCGCGCTTCCGCGACTACACGGTGGGCCGCACGATCGCCGATGCGATCTGGGACCAGGTGCAGGACCTCGACGCCGGTCGAGTCGTGCGGAGAGCCCCCGCTCCGACCCCGGAACCGATCCCTGCGGCGCTGGAGAAGGTGGATCTGTCCGCCACCGTGGACTACGACCGCTACGGCACGCATCTGGAGAACTCACAGCGCCGGCTGCGCAAGATCACCAACAAGGCCTTCCGCAAGGGGGTCTCGACGGTGGTCGTCATGGAGGGCTGGGACGCCGCCGGCAAGGGCGGTGCGATCCGTCGCATGACGATGGCGATGGAGGCCGGTGACTACCGGGTGGTGCAGATCGCCGCGCCCACGCCGGAGGAGATCTCCCACCACTACATGTGGCGCTTCTGGTGGCAGCTCCCCGAGGCCGGTCACATGGTCGTCTTCGACCGCTCCTGGTACGGGCGGGTCCTCGTCGAGCGCGTGGAGGGCTTCGCGCGCGAAGACGAGTGGCGCCGTGCCTACGACGAGATCAACGACTTCGAGGAGCAGATCGTCGACCACGGGATCCCGGTCGTGAAGTTCTGGCTGCACATCGACCCCGACGAGCAGCTGCGCCGGTTCAAGGACCGCGAGCAGACCGCGTACAAGAAGTACAAGATCACCGAAGAGGACTACCGCAACCGGGAGAAGTGGCAGCCGTACGTGGACGCCGTCGACGAGATGGTGGCCCGCACCGACACCAAGGTCGCGCCCTGGCACCTGGTGTCTGCCAACGACAAGCGGCATGCCCGCCTTCAGGTCATCGACACCGTCTGCGACGCGATCGAGGGCGCACTCTGACCCGGCGCGGGCCCTGACCCCAGGCCCGACTCTGGCCCGGTCGCGACCCGCCCCCGGACGCGAATCAGGTCGGCGAAAAGGTCACTGTTCCGACCATGTCACCGACCTGATTCGACCTCGTCGCGGCGAGCCCAGGGGCGCCGGTTCTAGCCCTCGCCCTGGCCCAGCGCCGCAATCTCGTCGAACGCCTCGTTCATGCACTCCATGAACACGTCAGGGTCGGGGATGGACTTGACGTCCATGTTGATGCCCACGACGGCGCGCTTGTCATAGGTGAAGAGCGCGATGTTCACCGCAGCGCCACCCTTGGGGGCAAACACCAGGATGTTCTCCACCTGTGCGCCGGCCATGTAGATCTTGATCGGCGGGCCGGGGACGTTGGTCGCGGCGAAGTCGGTGCCGAGCATCATGCCGCCCGAGATCGCGGTCGTGAGCGGCTGGGGGAGGCGGGTCAGCAGCCGCATCACCGGCGTGGTGAGGACCAGCGCCTTCTCCGTGCGGGCCTGCAGCAGCAGCGGGTGCAGCAGCTTGATCCGCTCGACGGGGTCGCCGATGTCGGTCGGGACCGCGAAGCGAGCGGGGACCCAGGCGTTACCGCCGGTCGTGGAGATCTGGTCCCCGGCGCGCAGGTTGACCGGCATGTTGACCCGCAGTGCCGGCACCGTCACGTCGTGGCGCAGGTGGTAGCGCTGCAGACCCCCGGAGACGGCCGCCATGAAGGCGTCGTTCAAGGTGCCGCCGTTACGTTTGCCGGCGTTCTTGATCTCCGCCAGCGGCCTCTCCAGGAAGTCGAACCGGACCGACAGGGAGCGCTTGGTCATCAGCGGGCTCAGCGGCACGCTGGCCGGCGCGAGCATGCGCCCGACCGAGCCGGCGAACTCCACGCTGTCAGCGGCGAACTCCGCGGGAGAGCCCACGGCGCGCTGGGCGAGCCCCGCGGCGCCGCCGGCGGCCTCCTTGAGGCGCTCGAGGAGGTTCTTGCCCTCGAAGCTCAGCCCGGAGACGAGCCTGCCCATCGGGTCGAGGATGTCGGTCTCGCCGCCGGTGGGCTCGGGTCCGAGGTCCACTCGGGGCTCGCGGCCCAGGTCGAACAGGAACGCGGCCATCGCCATGCCCTCCGACGCCGTCGGTGATGGCGTGGTGGATCTTGACGATTGCCGCCGCCTTGCCGTCGTAGAGGCCATTGACGATGGCGACCTCCCACGCCGGCCGGTAGCGGTCGAAGTCCTGCTCGCCCATGCGCTCCGCGATCGCCAGGGCGGGACGCAGCGTGCCGTCGTCGACCACTCGGTACTCGCGTACGTGGTAGTCGAGATCAAAGTTCGGGTCGGTCTCCCAGCGCGGCGGTACCAGCGAGACGGGGTTGCCGACCACGCGCTGGCGCAGCTTGGGGACTGCCATCGACATGCGCTCGGCCCGGTAGCGGGCGACCTCCATGTCGGGTTCCTGGTCCAGGACGATCATCGCGATGATGACCGACCTGAGCATCGGGTCGGACTCGACGCCCCACATGACGGCGTCGAACGCGCCCATCCGTTCTTCGACCTCGATCTCCGTCATGGACAACCTCCACTGTGTGCCGTGGCCGTGCGCAGGCGCGCCGAGCCCTCGCTGTCTGCCACGTCACCGTAGTCCGGTTGGAACTCCTGCAACAGAGGGGGTCACACCCGTCACCGGGCGCACCGTCGTCTGAGGCGGCACTGGTCCCCCGTGAGGGGAGGCGTGAGCGATAGAGTCCGCTGACGTGGACACCGTGCTGATCCTGCTGCAGGGCGCCGTCGTGCTCGGGGGCATCTTCCTCGGTGTCAAGGCCGGTGGGGTGGGGCTGGGCCTGTGGGGCGGCGTCGGAACGGCCGTACTCGTGTTCGCCTTCGGCCTGGAACCTGCCGATCCGCCGGTGGACGCGGTCTTCATCATCCTCGCGGTGATCCTCGCTGCGTCGGCCATGCAGGCGGCCGGCGGGATCGACTGGCTGGTGTCGGTGGCAGCCAAGATCATCCGTCGGCGCCCAGCCGCCGTCACGTACGTCGCCCCCTTGGTGGCGCTCGGCTTCTGCGCCGGAGCCGGTACCGGAAACATCGTCTATCCGCTCATGCCGGTCGTCTACGACGTCGCCTACGAGAACGACGTCCGCCCCGAACGGCCGATGTCGGTGATGGTTGTCGCCTCGGCGCTGGCCGTGGTTGCCAGCCCGGTCTCGGCAGCCACCGCTGCGATGCTCACGCTCGTGGAGGACGAGGGTGTCTCGCTGGCGATGCTGCTCGCCATCACCGTGCCCGCCGTCACAGTCGGCGTGCTGCTCGCAGCGACGATCATGCTCCGGCGCGGTCTGAACCCGTCGGAGGACCCGGAGATCCAGGCGAAGATCGCCGCAGGCGAGCTCCTGCCGCCGGGCCATGAGGTCGCCGTACACACCAAGCCCGACGTGCCGCAGGGCACGCGGGTCGGGATGGCCTCGGCACTCATCTTCGTCGGCGGTGTGTTCAGCATCGTGACTCTCGGGCTGTTCGAGGAGCTGCGGCCCACGGTGGAGAACGCCGATGGTGAGCCCGTACCGCTGCCGATGTCCACCACGATCCAGCTGGTGATGTTCGTGACCGCGGCCATCATCGTCGTGATCGGCAGGGTCGGCGCCAAGGACATCACCGCTCAGGAGGTCTGGGGAGCAGGCCTGACCTCCGCCATCGCGCTGTTCGGTGTCGCCTGGATGGCGAGCACGTTCATCGCGGCGAACGAGGACTCGATCGTCTCCTTCCTGTCCCCGATCGCCGAGGCCGCGCCGCTGCTGCTCGCGGTAGCCCTGTTCCTGACCGCGGCGCTGACCACCAGCCAGTCGACCGCCACCCGTACGATGATCCCGATCGGCCTGGCTGCCGGCCTGACCCCGGCCGCCGCCGTCGGCATGTGGCCCGCGGTCGGCGGTGTGCTCTTCTTCCCGGCCAACGGTCCACAGATCGCCAGCATCGAGTTCGACCAGTCCGGCACGACCCGGATCCCCGACTTCATCCTGGCGCACTCGTTCCAGATCCCGATGGCCGTGGCCGTGTCCACCGCGGTGATCGTGGGCTACGGGATCAGCATCGTGGCGGCCTGAGGCGGTCCGCTAGTCTCCGGACGTGCCCGCCGCCCCACTCGCCCCATTGGAACCCGCTCGCGTCGAGGAGCTCCGAGGCACGGTCAGTAGCCTGATGCCCTCGCTGACTGACGAGCTGGCCGAGCTGGTCAAGCTTCCTTCGTGTGCCTTTCCGGCGTACCCGTCCGAGCCGGTGCTGGCCTGTGCCGAGGCAGTGGCCGACCTGATGAGCCGCTCCGGCATGCCGTCGGTGGAGCTGCTCGACGTGCCCGGTGGCTATCCGGCGGTCCTGGCGGAGGCGCCCGCACCACCCGGAGCGCCGACGGTGCTGCTGTACGCGCACTACGACGTGCAGCCGCCGGGCGACCTGTCGGAGTGGGGTGCCGGGCCGTACGAGCCGGACGTACGCGAGGGACGCCTGTACGGACGCGGGGCCGCCGACGACAAGAGCGGGGTGGTGATGCACGCCGGGGCGGCACAAGCGCTCGGCGCCGGTACGGGCGGGCTGCCCGTCGGGCTGAAGATCCTCGTCGAGGGCGAGGAGGAGACCGAGTCCCATATCGGTCCGTACATCGTCGACAATCTCGACCGCGTGCGGGCCGACGTCATCATCGTGGCCGACGTGGGCAACCTCCGAGTGGGCGAGCCCGTGCTGGCAGCCAGCCTGCGGGGGCACGTCCAGCTCACCGTCGAGGTACGCAGCCTGCACGCCCCGGTGCACAGCGGCATGTACGGAGGAGTCGCGCCGGACGCGCTCGCTGCGCTGATACGGATGCTCTCCTCGCTGCACGCGGCGGACGGGTCGGTCGCGGTGCCCGGTCTGCGCTCGGGAGCCTGGGAGGGCGCGGAGTTCCCCGAGGAGGCACTGCGCAGCGCGGCCGGGGTGCTGCCCGGTGTGGGACTGGTGGGCAGCGGGTCGATCGCCTCGCGCCTGTGGGCGCAGCCATCGGTAACCGTGCTCGGCGTCGACGCCCCGACCGTGGACCACGCCGCGAACGTGCTGATCCCGCGGGCCCGGGCGAAGATCGGGCTGCGCATCGTGCCCGGTGAGGACCCGCAGGTGGCGGTCGACGCGCTCATCGCCCACCTCACGGCCAACACCCCGTGGGGGGTGGACGTGTCCTATACGCCGGGCAAGCTCGCACCCGGGTTCTCCGCGGCCACGTCGGGACCGGGGTACGAGGCAGCCCGCGAGGCCATGCGGCATGCGTACGGCCGACCCGCCGGCAGTGCGGGACTGGGCGGGTCGATCCCGCTCGTGGACCTGCTCAACCGGCTCATGCCGGAGGCCGAGGTGATCCTCTGGGGGGCCGAGGACTTCGAGTCGAGCAAGATCCATGCGGAGGACGAGAGCGTCGACCTCGGCGAGCTCGAGAGGTGTGTGCTGCAGGAGGCGCTGCTGCTGGAGTCGTTGGCGCCGCGCGCCTAGGCCTCGGACTGGGCCTGGTGGGGTGGCGCCGTGCGCCTACTTCGATTCGCCCTACTGCGTACAGTTCGCCCCCCTGAGCTCTCTGCGACCCCCTGAGCTCTCTGCGCCCCCCTGAGCTCTCTGCGCCAAGGCTGAGGCGGTGATCATGGCGCCGGATCGCCCCGCTCCCCGTGATCATGGCGTCCGATCAGACGGCGCGGCGTGTTGCCCCTGCGAGTCGTGACCTTGCGCCATGATCACGGGGGAAGCGGTGCTCTAGCGCCATGATCACGGCGGAGCCGGCGTCTAGCGCCAAGATCATCAGAGGGAGGGCGGGCTGGCGGCGCCCCGCTCGGGCTCGGTGGCGTACGGAGCGGGTTCGGTGTCGTACGGATCGGGCAGCGCGCCGATCGCGTGCTCGGCACCAGGCTCGGGCTGCGGAGCGGCACCACCCGCCTCGCCCCCCTGTCTCCGCTGGCGTACCTCGAGCCGCACGATCAATCCGAACCCGACGACAGCGATCACGGCGAAGGCGGCCCACTGCAGCGCATAGGAGATGTTCTGCCAGTTGCCGCCAACCCCGGTTGGCGGAAGGACGGGTGTGAGCACTTCGGCAGGAGCGGGGTCCTCGAGGTCTGCCTGGAGCACGACCCCGTACGCAGGACCGTCCAGTCCCGTGGACAGGGTGCTGACGTCGAGTGCGGAAACCTGACCGACCGGAAGGTCCGCCGGTTGGGTCTCGTCGGGGGTCTCGGAGGGGCGGAGCACTCCCGACACGGTGACCGGGCCTGACGGCGGCGCCGGCGCGGTGACGACGCTCGACGCGGCGCGCCCGGCGGGTATCCACCCGCGCGCCACCCATAGCCAGGTGCCCGACTCGGTACGGAGAGGAGCGGCCACCACCATGCCGTTGCGTCCGTCCTGTGCCCGGTTGCGGACCAGAACCTGCGCGGTTGCGTCGTAGGTGCCTGCCTCGGTGGCCGCGCGCCACTCGAGCTCCGGCGGAAGGGGCTGACCGGGCGCGAACGACTCCTCGACGATCAGGGGCTCAGCGGCGACGTTCTCGGTGAACAGCTCGGCCTTGGCGCCTTCCACTGCGGCGCGGTCCCGCTGCCAGGACGACAGGAACGCGAACAGGATCGCGAGCACCACGGTGAGGACGGCGAGGCCGATGATGCGGGGACTGCGCAGAACGGACAGGACATCGTGCACAACATCGACGGTACGCGGAACTGGCGCGGGTCACCGACGGACCGGCCACCGTCGGACCTGCCGGCCCCCGGCGGACCGGCCACCATCGGACCCGGCCCCCGGTGGACCGGGCCACCGTCGGAACGAGGCCCGTCGGTGAGCGACTACTGCACCCGACCCCGCGGCCCGACCAGCCCCTCGACCGACGTACGCCACCCGCGGCTTGCCACAGACTCCCGCCACGAGGAGTTCTGGGTCCAGAACAGGTACGCGAACCCGCCGAGCAGGATCGGCAGCAGATACGTGAAGAGCCGGTAGATCAGTACAGCCGCCGTGATCAGCTCCTGGGTCCCCGGCGGGGCTGCGTCGCCGCCCGCCAGCGAGGTCAGCGTCAGGATGAAGAGGGTCTCGGCGATACCCACGTTGCCCGGTGTGATCGGGATGACGGTGACGGCGCGGGTGAAGGCCCAGGACAGCAACACGCCCCATACCGGGATCAGCGCGGAGTCGATGCCGACCGCCCGAAGGCTGACAAGGAGGACAGTGGCCATCAGGAGCTGGTAGCCGACGTCGAAGAGGGTGATCTTCACCGCGTTGCCCGTCACCGCCAGCGTCAGGTTGTCCCTGAACTGCAGGATTCCTGCCTGGATGTCAGTTTCCGGCCGACGGATGAGACGCAGCACCCAGGCGGCGACCTTGTTCGCCCAGCGCGCCAGCCACATCGCGAAGTCCCGCCGCTTGACCATCGCGACGAGCAGGACGACGAGTACCGCCACGGCGACCAGCGCGACGAGGGCGATCCAGAAGATGGGGGTCCATCCCGGTCCCAGCGAGCCAACGAAGACCAGGTACAGCACGAGTGCGATGCCCGGCATGGCGAATCGGACGATGTTGTCCCAGACTCCCTTGACCAGGGCACCGAGCGCGTAGGCATCCGGTGGGAGCCCCCACGAGTAGTACATGGACAGGTTCACGCCCAGCGCGAGGACCCCGCCGACCACTGGGACGGTGTTGTTGACCGTCGTGGAGCCGAGGTTGGACAGCACGGCCTCCCGCAGCCGCATCCCGGGCAGGGTGATGGCGATCGTCCACCAGGTGGCGGTCAGCCAGGCCGCCGTGACCCCGACGATCAGTGCCCAGTACGGCGGGTTCACGTCGCCGAAGGCGTCGGCTACCTCGTTGAAGTCGATCTTGCTGGGCAGGAACTGGAAGAAGACCCAGTAGATCAGAGCGCCGGAGACAACGAGGCCGATGAGCGACTTCCACCAGGCGACCTTCTGCCGCTCCGGGGGGCCCTCATCGATCCCGGTCGCATCCGCGGGCGCTTCCTCCTCGCTCACACCCACCATCCTGCCCGACGTACCGGGCCCTGCTGCGGCTGGCACCCAGGAGACGTGTCATTCGCCCGCACCGGCCGGACCGGCTGGTCCGGTTCAGGGGTGCTGGTGTCCGCCGACACAGATCGGCTCCGAGCGACGCCGTCCCGACTATGGGCGACGTACGATGGGTTCACGCTGTTAACGAGGGCTCCGGCCTGCAATGGAAGGCGGGGTCCCGGTACGTCAAGGGGGGCCTCCGTGACTCGGGTACGCAGTGATCGGGTAGCCAGGCTGATCGCCGTTCCCGCCGCTGTTGGGCTCGCGCTGGGCCTGGCTTCCTGCGGCGGCAGTGACCCGGAGGTCGCGCTCTCGGTGTCCGACGCGTGGGTGAAGGCCTCCGACGGGGAGATGACCGCCGCCTTCGGTGTGGTGACCAACGAGGGGGACGCGGACGTCGTCGTAGTCGGTGCCGAGACCTCTGCGTCCGACCGGACCGAGCTGCATGAGGTCGTGATGTCCGACGGCGAGATGGTGATGCAGCCCAAGGAGGACGGGTTCGCCGTTCCGGCGGGGGGAGAGCACGTGCTCGAGCCCGGCGGTGACCACATCATGATCATGGACCTCACCGCGCCGGTCCTGCCGGGCGACGACGTCACGGTCACGCTGAAGCTCGACGACGGCTCGACGTACGAGTACGTCGCGCAGGCGAAGGAGACGGAGGGCGGGACGGAACCGTACGACGCGAACGGCACGGACATGCCGGGCACGGACATGTCGGGCACGGATGAGACGGGCATGGAGTAGCCGCCATCCGACCTGAGGAACCTGCAGCGACCGACCCGTCGGAGCCACCTTCGTCGGGCGGGCTGTCGCGCCGCCGACTGCTCCTCGGAGGCGCGGTTGCCGCCGGAGGCGTCGCCGCTGCGGGGTTCGGCGTCGGGCGGGCCGTCGAGGCGGCCGCGCAGCCCGAGGACGCCGTGGGTCGTCAGGTCGAGCCCTTCTACGGGGCCCACCAGTCCGGGGTCGAGACGGCCCTGCAGGCGCACACGCTGTTCGTCGCATTCGACCTGAGTCCCGGCATGGGGCGCGGGGACCTGGTACGGCTGATGCGGCTGTGGACCGATGACGCGGCCCGCCTCACCCAGGGAGCACCCGCGTTGGCGGACTCCGAGCCAGAGCTCGCCGAGGTACCGGCCCGCCTGACGGCCACCATCGGATACGGACCCGGCGTGTTCGCCATTCCTGGGCTGGAGCGCAGCCGCCCTGCCTGGCTGGCGCCACTCCCGGCGTTCCCCATCGATCGGCTCGAGGACCGTTGGAGCGGCGGGGACCTGCTGCTCCACCTGGGATCCGACGACCCCGTCACGCTCGCGCACACCTGTCGCATGATGGTCAAGGACGCCGGTGCCTTCGCCACGGTGCGCTGGACTCAGTCGGGCTTCCACCGGGCCGCGGGCAGCACGCCGTACGGCACCACAGGCCGCAACATGATGGGCCAGGTCGACGGCACCGAGAACCCAGCGCCGGGCACCGCCGACTTCGCTCGAGTGGTGTGGGCGAGCGACGGACCGGCGTGGCTGAACGGCGGCACAGGCATGGTGCTCAGGCGCATCCGGATGGACCTCGACGGCTGGGACAAGCTCGGGCGCGGGGAACGCGAGCAGGTCATGGGGCGCAGGCTGGCCAACGGCGCCCCTCTCACCGGCGCGAACGAGACCGACAAGCCGGACTTCGCGGCGGTGAGCCCATCCGGACTGCCGGTCATACCGGAGTTCGCACACATCCGTCTGGCTCACGGCGAGACGCCGGAGAGCAGGTTCCTGAGACGCCCGTTCAACTACGACGACGGTTTCCTGCCCGACGGCTCGCCGGACGTGGGACTGCTGTTCACCGCGTACGCCGCCGACCTGTCCCAGCAGTTCGTGCCGATCCAGCGCAAGCTGGCGGACAGCGACGTGCTCAACACCTGGACGACTCCCGTCGGGTCGGCAGTCTTCGCCGTACCGCCGGGCTGCCGGCGCGGGAGCTACGTCGGAGAGTCGCTGCTGGGCTGAGCCCCGTGGGCGGCTCCGAACGGGCTGACCTTTCGGGACCGGACCGGCCAGACCGGGCAGGCCGGGCTCAGCCGACCACCCGTACCTGCCCCTTGTCGACCCTGTCGAAGACGTCGATCCGTACGTCGGAGACCCGGGTGCTGTGACCGGCGACGACCATGGAGTCCCACAGCGGAATCACCGGCAAGTCCTCCGCCACCGCGTCCTCGGCGTCCTGGTAGCTGCTGATCGCCTCGTCATCGCTCTCGGCCCGGTCACCTTCGGCCACGAGTCGGTCGACCTCCTCGTTGTCGTAGCCGTAGTAGTTGGCGGCCCCGTCACTGGTGTAGAGCGCGGCGAGGTAGTTCTCGATCGAGGGGTAGTCCATCACCCACCCGACCCGAAACGGCCCGAAGCTCGCAGCGGCGGAGTAGGCGGCACCTAGCTTGTCGAGAAGCGCGCTGAACGTGGCGTACGGGACACCGACGCACTCGACCTCCAGCGCGTCGGTGAGCTGTTCGCAGACTGCGTCCACCCATGGCTTGTGACCGGCGTCCTCGTTGTAGGAGATGGTGATCTGGTCGGGTCGGGAGTCGGCGCTGTCCCACAGCTGTTGCGCGGCCTCGACGTCGTAGTCGCAGTTCTCGCCGCAGGTGTTCGCGCGGAAGCCGGGTACCAGGGGAGAGACGAAGGACCGAGCGGCCCGCCGGGCGTCGCCGAACACCGTACGTGCCACGGCGTCGCGGTCGATGGCCCGGGAGACGGCCCGCCGTACGTCGATGTCGGAGTACTCCTCCTCACCTGTGGGGAACCCCAGGACCTGGAAGGACGACGAGGGCTGCGTCAGGTAGCGCTCGCCGAGCTCCTGGCGCGCTGTCTCCATCGCACTCGCGGGCAGCGACCGGCTCACGTCGAGGGCGTTCTCTTGCAGCGCGGCCCACTCCTGCTCCAGCGACGGGAAGACGCGGAACTCGACCCCGCCGTTGCGGGGCGGACGTCCCGCGAACTCCTCGTACCGCACAGTGCTGAGGGCGACGTTGTGCTGCCACTGCCCGTCCATCCGGTACGGACCGTCGCCGATCGGTGCCTCCTCGAACTCGGGGTCCAGCGAGCCGTCGGACGTGAACGCAGCGGCTGGCATCGGATAGAAGGCGGTGTACCCGAGAATGCTTCTGAACCCGGAGAACGGCTCGGACAGCGTGACCGTGAACTCCGTGTCGCTGACCTTCGCAAGCCCGGACAGCGTGGTTGCGGTCGGTTCCGGGACCGCGTCGTCCGACGGATCGGGATCGGCGGGATGGACCGCCTCGTACCCCTGGACGCGCAGGCCCGAGGGGCCGAAGAGGTAGGCGTTGTTCTGGGCGTTCGGTCCGTACGCGGCGTAGTTCCAGGCGGTGATGAACGACTCCGCGGTGACCGGGCTTCCGTCGTGGAAGGTGAAGCCCTTGTTGATCTTGATGGTCCAGACGGTGTTGGCCTCCGTCGCCCCTCCGGCGCTCGCCGTTTCGCCGGTGTCTGCTGCTGTGTCACGGTCGCCGCTGCTGGGCGTGCCGCCGGATTCTGCGGGCCGGGCTCGTTGGGCTCGATCGACTCGGTCAGCTCCGAGAGCACGGCTTCGCCGGATTCCGGGTCATAGTCCACGAGGCCGAGGAAGAGGGCGTCGAGCACTTCGGTGCACCCGGTCTCGTTGCAGTTGGAGGGCACCAGGTACTGGGGTTCAGGGATGCCGATCGAGAACGAGGCGTCCGTGGTGCCGCCGGCACACCCGCTGGCGAGCAGGCCCAGCGCGGCCAGTGCGGCAAGCCCCGCTCCGCCACGTCCGGTCGGGCCGGTCAGCCGGCTGCGGACCCTGCGTACGCGCATGTCAGACCGGCCCCCTCTCACCCGTCACCCACTGGGAATCCTCCCGAACGTGCATGTCTGACGCCACTGTCAGAGGCTGGAGTCATGTTCGGACGTCATCCGTTGCGCATTGAGCCGGGGCCGGGACAGGAGTCGGTATGGGACTACCCCCGTCCTCCCCGGGTGGAACCCAGTGCTGAGCACGTCGTTGTGGAGCTCGGCGGAGAGGTGATCGCTGAGACCCGACGGGCTCTGAGAGTGCTGGAGACGAGCCACCCGCCCGTGTACTACATTCCTCGGGATGACGTCGCCGACGGGGTACTGGAGGAGATCCCGGTGCACCGGACCTACTGCGAGTTCAAGGGTCAGGCGAGGTACTGGTCGGTCACGGGCGGTGCCACAACGATGCGGGGCGCAGCCTGGGACTACCCGGACGCGGGCCCGGGCTTCGAGATGCTCAGGGACCACGTCGCCTTCTACCCCCGGATGATGGACCGGTGCACCGTGGACGACGAGGTGGCGACCCAGCAGGAGGGTGACTTCTATGGCGGATGGATCACCAGCAAGGTCGTGGGACCGTTCAAGGGTGGTGAGGGAACGCGCGGCTGGTGAGTGAGTGGGGGTCGTCAATGCGCGCGGGTCGTCAGCGCACGGGTCGTGAGGCCGAACCGCGTACCGGCGGCCGAGGACGGGGGAATGAACCGGAGCGAGACCGCGTTCCCATACCCACGGGGGTATAGGCGTATAGTTCCCGAGAGACACAGGATCGGAGACACAGATGGCAACGGTGGAGCTGACCGCAGAGAACTTCGACGACGTAGTCGGCGGCAACGACATGGTGTTCATCGACTTCTGGGCGGAGTGGTGCGGACCGTGTCGCATGTTCGGACCCGTCTACGAGTCGGCGTCTACGGAGCACGACGACGCCGTGTTCGCGAAGGTGAATACGGAGGAGCAGCCCGCTCTGGCTGCCCGGTTCGGAATCCGCTCCATCCCCACGCTGATGGCCGTTCGGGAGCGGGTCGTTCTCTACTCGCAGCCGGGTGCGCTTCCCGGTGAGGCTCTGACGGACCTGATCACGCAGGTGAAGTCCGTCGACATGGAAGACGTCCACCGCAAGGTCGCGGAGGCGCAGGCGGCCCAGTCCTAGCGCTCGGCTGACCCGTCGCACGACTGACGCAGCGTGGGTGTAACGCGCGTGAGCACCTCACCGAGCAGCACCCTCGAGGCCGTCCTCAACGCAGTGGAGGTCGGCCTCGAGGGTGCTGTGAGCGACCTGACTGCCGTATCGGGCGACGCGTCGCTGTGCTACCTGAGTCGCTCCGGGGGCCCGGTCTCCGGCGTGAAATATCACGAAGGCCGGGTTTCCGCCCTGCGGGAGCTGCGACGCGGCTGCCGGCGAGGCGAGCAGGAGTCACTGGAGCGCACCCTGCGTGAGTGGCGGGCTGAGCAGGAGCGCTACGTGGACCGGCCAGGAACGGACCCGTGGAAGGCGTACCGCACCGGCGGGGTCGATGCGCTCCTCACGGTGTCCGAAGCGGTCAGCCCTGACGCCACTTGATCGAGCACCCCATGCTGGGGATGTGTGGCTCCGGGACCT
The DNA here is from genome assembly GCA_963752715.1 of uncultured Actinomycetota bacterium. Lineage (GTDB taxonomy): Bacteria > Actinomycetota > Actinomycetes > Mycobacteriales > CAVVZQ01 > CAVVZQ01. Next base: position 42,041 of record CAVVZQ010000012.1, read on the forward strand.
TCTCTCCGGCGAGGACGAGCGCCAAGGCCCGACGTAGATAGCGACCGTCGTTGGGCTCCCCGTTGCGGGGGCTGCTGTCGTCCATCGCACCCCGGTAGGCCAGGCGTCGGTCACGGTCGTACACGAAGAAGTCCGGGGTACAGGCCGCCTGGTAGGCCCGACCGACCTCCTGGCTGCTGTCGAGGAGGTAGGGGAAGGACCACGCGGCGCGCGTGAGCTGGTCGCGCAGGTGGGCGGCGTCGTCCTCCGGGTAGGCGTCGGTGTCGTTGCTGCACACGCCCACGGTCGCGACGCCCCGGTCGGCGAACTCCGCGGTGACTCGTCCCAGCTCGGCCTCCACGTGCCTGACGTAGGGGCAGTGGTTGCACAGGAAGGCGACCAGGAGGACGGGCGCGCTCACGTCCCTCAGGGCGAGACGGGTGCCGTCGACCGATTCCAGGTCGAAGTCGGGTGCCGGAGTGCCGAGCGGAACCATCAGGGACTGGAGAGCCATGGACTGAGGCTAGGCAGTCGGCAACGTGTGTGCCGCGAAGACTCGCCTGAGCACACAAGTCGCGCCGACACGCCGCTGTTTCGAGGCCGACACGCGGCGTGTCGCCGAGACTTGTGTGCTGCGCCAGGACGGCCGCTACGGCACCAGCTTGCCCGGATTCAGGATGCCCGCCGGGTCGAGCGTCTCCTTCACGGCCTCGAGCACCTTGATACCCAGCGAGCCGACCTCGTCAGGCAGGTAGGCGGCGTGGTCCTTGCCCACGGCGTGGTGGTGCGTGATCGTCCCACCGGCGGCGACGATCGCCTGGGTTGCGGCGTTCTTGGTAGTCATCCACTGCTCGATGAGCGCGTCCTCGTCTCCGTCGACCTGTCGGGCCAGGACCGTGAAATAGAGGGATGCGCCTGTGGCGTAGAGGTGCGAGATGTGGGTCATCACGTAGGCCGGCGTGCCCTGTGCCGCCAGCGAGTCGATGATGGCGGTGCGCACAGCCTCGTAGAGGTTGTCCAGGTTGGACCAGCTGGTGGCCGTCTCCAGGGTCTCCGCCAGGACCCCGAGGTTCATCATCGTGTCCCGGAAACGTGGGCCGCCGTAGCGGTGCGCCTCCCAGGAGTCCCCGACCCGGCGGCCCAGTCGCACGCCGCCGTGCCGCCCCAGGGCCTCGGCGGCAGCTTCCCGCCGCGCGGACACTCCGGCCTGGGTGCCCTCCCAGCCCACGATCGCCATGCACGGCTGGGGACCGGTTCGCCGCAGCCGAAGGTAGGTGTCCATGACGCGCTTCGTGCGGGGCTCGAGCCCCGCCATCGCGAGGTTGGCAGTGGACTCGTCCACGTCGGATAGCCGTGAGATGTCCGGGCCGAGCCCGCGCTGGGCGAGCTCCAGGAAGGCAGCCACTCCGTCGGCGAACTCCTTGAACACCCATCCCTCGTACTGGCGCGCCTTGGGCTTCGGGAAGACCCGCAGGGTCACCTCGGTGATCACGCCGTAGACGCCTTCGGAGCCCACGAACAGCTGGATCAGGTCGGGCCCCGCGGCGCTGGACGGGTTCTTGCTCAGCCGGAGCTCTCCCGAGGGGGTCGCGAGGCGCAGCCCCAGTACCCGGCCATCTATCCGGCCGAACCCGGTGCTGGCCTGGCCTGCGGACCGGGTAGCCACCCAGCCGCCCACAGAAGCGTGCTCGAAGGACTGTGGGAAGTGCCCCAGCGTGAGACCTTCCTCGCCGAGCAGCTCCTCCACCCGCGGTCCCCGCAGTCCGGGCTCGAGCGTGGCCGTCATGGAGTCCTCGTCGACGGACACGACGCGGTTGAGGCGGCGCAGGTCGAGGGAGATCACGGCGGTATTCGCGCCCCGCTCGTTGTCCACCCCACCGACCACGCTGGTTCCACCGCCGAAGGTGACCACCGCGATCCCGCGGTCGGCGCATGCTCGTAGGACCGCCATGACCTCCTCGTGCGACCCGGGGAAGACCACCGCGTCCGGGGCCCGCGATCCGTCGCCGCTGCGCAGCCGTACCAGGTCCGCGTAGGACTTGCCGCCGGCGTGCAACAGCCGCACCTGGCGCTCGGTGCTCACATGCTCCCCACCGACCGCTGCGGCGAGCGCGCTGCGTCCTTCGGCCTGGAGCCTGCTCTCGGGGAGGGTGATGGCGTCCTCGGTGACGGCTGGCCGGGGAGTGGGCTGGCCGATCACGTCGGTCAGCAGTTCCATAGCTTCCTCGGGCACCGAGGACTCCTCGCCAGGCGGGGTCCAACCCATCAGGGGGATGTCGACAACGTCCTCGGTCGGCGCGGTTGCGTCAGTCACGTCTCACAGACTATTGGGTGAGCCGTGGAAACCGGGGACATGGCTGTCAGGGGCCACGGGCTGACTCGGCTCCCTCCGCTTCCCGCGGCCCATGGTGCCTGCTGGCGGTATCCTCACCTTCCGTGGGAGACGTCCGCGCCCGTCGTAGGAGTCCCGTTCGGGTGTTCCCGCCGGGCGAGCCGGCCACGCTCCTGGGCCCCTCCCGCCGGGTGCGTGACCTCGACCGGCTGGCCTCCCGCCGGGAGCCGTTCGACGTCCTGGTCGTCGGCGGCGGAGTCACTGGGGCCGGCGTCGCCCTGGACGCCGCCTCGCGTGGTCTGTCGGTGCTTCTCGTAGATGCTCACGACCTGGCCTTCGGTACCTCGCGGTGGTCCTCGAAGCTGGCGCACGGCGGCCTCCGCTACCTCGCGCACGGGGACGTCGCCGTGGCGGCGGAGAGCGCGGTCGAGCGCGGCCTGGTGATGGAGCGGATCGCCCCTCACCTGAGCCGGGCGTTGCCCACGCTCGTTCCGTACGGCTCCAGCGAGGCGGGCTGGGCGGTCAGCGGTCGAGCTGCGGGCCTGGTCGAGCTGGGTGCCCGGGCGGGAGACGCGCTGCGACGCTACGCCGGAACCTCCTCCCGTACGCTTCCGCCGCCTCGTCGGGTGGGGACCGCGGAGTCCGCCGCCCTGATCCCGAGGGTGCGCCGGAGCGGACTGCAGGGCGGCGTCCTGTGGTGGGACGGGCAGCTCGAGGACGACGCACGTTTCGTCGTCGCGCTGGCTCGCACGGCGGCCGGGTACGGGGCGACCATCCTGACCCATACCCGGGCGCTGTCGGTGGGCGACCAGACGGCCTCACTCCAGGAGGAGCTCACGGGGCAGACGCTGGAGGTCTCCGCCCGGGCGATCGTGAACGCGACCGGTGTATGGGCCGGTGCGCTCGATCCGTCCGTTCAGCTGCGCCCGAGCAAGGGCGTCCACCTCGTCCTGGACGCGGCCTCACTGGGCCATCCCGCGGCGGCGGTGGCGGCGCCGGTGCCGGGCTCCACGAGCCGGTACGTGTTCGCACTGCCCCACCCGGACGGCCAGGTGTACCTGGGGCTCACCGACGACCCGCTGGACGGTCCGATTCCGGACGTGCCGTCCGTGTCGGCCGAGGACGTGGCGTTCCTGCTGGGAACCATCAACCAGGTACTTGAGCCGCAGCTCACCCCCGACGACGTGGTCGGCTCCTACGCCGGTCTCCGGCCGCTGCTGGCGGCCGGGGAGGAGGCGGGAAGCAGCTCGGACATCAGCCGCAAGCACGCGGTGATCGAGGGCCCGGGTGGCCTTGTCACGGTCACGGGAGGCAAGTTCACGACGTACCGGAAGATGGCGCAGGACGTGGTGGATCGGTTGACCGACGTGCCCTGCCGGACCCGCGACATCGGCCTGGTCGGAGCCGGTCCCGTCGATGCTGCCGCGGCTGCCGGCCTGCCCCCCCGCCTCGTGCGGAAGTACGGGACCGAGGCACCACTCGTGGCGGGACTTGCGCAGGACCGTCCGGAGCTGCTGGCCCCGGTGGACGCCGCCCGTCCGGAGCGCGGCGTGGAGCTGGCGTGGGGCCGGTACGCGGAGGGCGCCGCGACGGTGGACGACCTGCTGGAGCGCCGTACGAGGATGTCACTGGTGACGGCGGTGGCTGATCGGGTACGGCCGACGGTCGAGGGACTTCTCGGAGGTGAGGGGTGAGCGTGGCGACATCTGGTGCGAGGCTGGCGTCGCTGGGGCTGCTCACCGGCTGTGTACTCACAGGCTCTGTGCTCACCGGCTGCGGGATCGACTCCGCGGTGAACGATGCCGCGGGAGACCTGATCGGGAGCGGGCTGGAGTCGGCACTGGGCCGCGTCGCCGCCGAGCAGCTGCGCGAAGCCGGTGTGTCGGTCGACGGGACACCGGACTGCACGGCCGACGTGGACCTCTCTGGTGGCAGCGTCTCCGGCGCGTGCATAGGGCGCACGGCATCGAGCCAGGCGGTGGACGCGGTCTTCGAGGGCACGGTGGAGCGGGGCGCGTGCTCGGTACTGCTGGTGGTCTCGGTGGACGGGGTGGAGGTTTCCCGTACCGACACCGCGGTGCCCTGCCAGTTCGCCTAGGGGCGGATCGAGCCAGTCCCAGGGCCGTCCTATTCTCCTGGCATGGCCCTTCACTCCGTTGACCTTCTCGAGATCGAACGACTCGCAATCGCTCCGCTCTACGCCCGCCCCCGCGCGACGGAGGGCATGCCGAAGGACGCCATCCCGGCCGATGGCATGGATCCCCGGGTCGCCTACAACCTTGTCCACGACGAGCTGATGCTCGACGGGAACTCACGGCAGAACCTCGCCACCTTCGTCACGACGTACATGGACAACGAGGCGAAGCTGCTGTTCGCGGAGACGTCGGACAAGAACATGATCGACAAGGACGAGTACCCGCAGACGGCGGAGATCGAGGGCCGCTGCGTCCGCATGATCGCCCGACTGTGGAACGCGCCCGGGGGTGAGAACGCGACCGGGACCTCGACGACCGGATCGAGCGAGGCCGTGATGCTCGGCGGCCTGGCGCTGAAGTGGAAGTGGCGCCAGCGTCGCGAGGCCGCCGGGCTTCCCGCCGACAAGCCGAACCTCGTGATGGGGATCAACGTGCAGGTGGTGTGGGAGAAGTTCTGCCGCTACTGGGACGTGGAGCCCCGGTACGCGCCGGTCGAGGAGGGCCGGCTGCAGCTGAACGCCGAGGAGGCGCTCAAGCTGTGCGACGAGAACACGATCGGTGTGGTGGCCATCATGGGATCGACCTTCGACGGCTCGTACGAGCCGGTGAAGGAGATCGCGACCGCGCTGGACGCGCTGGCGGCGTCCGGCGGTCCGGACATCCCGGTCCACGTCGACGCCGCTTCCGGCGGCTTCGTCGCGCCGTTCCTCGACCCCGAGCTGGAGTGGGACTTCCGCCTCGCACGGGTGCGCTCGATCAACGCCTCGGGGCACAAGTACGGCCTGGTCTTCCCTGGCGTCGGCTGGGTGGTCTGGCGAACACCCGAGGACCTCCCCGAGGAACTGGTCTTCCACGTGAACTACCTCGGCGGGGACATGCCCACCTTCGCGTTGAACTTCTCCCGTCCCGGGGCACAGGTGATCGCCCAGTACTACAACTTCATCCGGCTCGGCTGGGAGGGCTACCGGGAGACCCAGCAGGCCGGCCGCGACACGGCGATGTACCTGGCGGATGCGATCCGTGAGATGGGTCCCTACCAGCTGCTGTCGGACGGCTCACAGCTCCCGGTCTTCTTCTTCCGTCTCAAGCCGGACGTCACGCACTACAGCGTCTACGACGTCTCGGCGAAGATGCGGGAGCGCGGCTGGCAGGTGCCGGCCTACTCCCTGCCGGACAACCTCAGCGACGTGTCCGGGCTGCGCGTGGTGGTGCGCAACGGCTTCGCCCGTGACACGGCGGACCTGTTCCTCGACGACCTGACCAGGGCGACGAGCTTCCTCGAGAGCCTGTCTACAACGCTGCCGCACGACCCCAGCCACACAGAGTCCTTCCGGCACTGACCCGTACGCCGTCAACTCCTCAAACCCGTCGATCACCGTGACGATGTCGTCGGCGACGTCGGGCAGGCTGCGGCCGTGTGGTTAGCCGTAGTTCTCGGCTTCGGTGCGGGTGGCGGGTCGTTGCCGCAGAAGGGTGATGAGGCCGAAGTACAGCAGGGGCATGGCGATGTAGAGGATTCGGCTGATGGTGGGGGCTACTGAGGCGAGGGCCATCGCCACGACATACACCACGATGGGGGATACGGCGAGCAGCTCGCCGATGCGGCGGTGCCGGTCGGTGAGGGGGTCGAACAGCAGCTCAGGTCGGCGCGCTACGTAGGCGTAGAGGACCCAGCGCATCAGCGAGGCGGCGATGAGCACGGCGCCGTAGACGTGCAGCCCGATCGGCTCATCGGGGTACTCCCCTAGCACCGACGCCGCGAACGGGATCAGCGCCGCCGGCAGCATGAACAGCAGGTTCAGCCACACCACGTCCCGGTTGACCGCCCGGATCTGGTTGAACAGGTTACGGTGCCACACCCAGTACATGCCGGTGATCAGGAAGCTGGTCACCCACGCTGACAACTCCGGCGAGGTCTCGCGCAGCGCCTCGGCCAACGACTGCTCGCTCAGGTTCGGCGGCACGCTGATCTCCAGCACCAGGATCGTGATGATGATCGCGAACACCCCGTCGGTGAACGCCTTCACCCGATCGGTCTCACCACGGCGCAGCTCCGCCGCAGAACGCGCATGCTCGCCCACCACAACCCCTTCCCGTTGACCGCAGCCTAGGAGATGCCGCCGCCTGGGTGGCGGCGGAAGCGACTCATCCGTGCCGTGGGTTGGGGCGTGGGGACCTCCTGCTCAGCCGACACCATCATGACTCTGAACGAGAACTCGGCCGCCTCGCCGCCGAGGAGACCAGCGTTCAGCGCAGGCCGGTTGTCATCCTGGTCAGGGTGATGCTCAGGAGTCCAGGGCCTCAGACGTCTGCTCCTCGGATTTCTTCAGTGCCTTCTCGAGCTTGTCGTAGTCCTCGGCGTCGATGGCCTTGCTGATCCGCTTGTCAGCCTTGACCAGGGCACCCTCGACACGGTCCAGGTAGGCGTCGTCAACGACCACAACGACAGCTGAAGAGTTGGGCGGCAGGTACTCGTCCAGCTCCACCCCCAGCTCCTTCTCAGCATGCTTCTTTGTCAGGTGGCCCAGCACGGCGCCGATCCCAGCTCCGATCGCGGTCGCAGCGAGCAACGGCGGCGCGAACAACCCCACCACCAGTCCGACGCCGCCACCTAGGACCGCCCCGGCGCCGGTGACGCCGTCGCCCTCGGACAGCACGTCAACCTGCCCATCAGCGTCGCGGCTCATCACCAGGGCAGCCACAACCTGCAAGTCGGTCCCCTCGGCCGCCTTCAAGACCTCGAAGTCCTGCTGCGCAGACGACGCGTCGCCGTAACTGGCGACGTAAAGAGCAAGGTTGTCCATAGGCGGCATGGTGGAGGTTTCCTTCCTAGCCAGGCGTCGCGACCCGCGACGGAGTGAACGTACCGCCCCTGACCCCCGTCGGCAAGGAATCCAGATCTGCCCCACCACCGACGTGTCCGGGCTCTGCGTGGTGGTGCGCAACGGCTTCGCCCGTGGCACGACCGACCTGTTATCGTCTCGGCTTGGAACGCATTGAAATCGGATTGACACCGCATTGACCCGGCAACCACGGCATCGGCGACTACCGGTCGAGGTCCCCGCCGACGCCACACTGTGACCACAGCGGGGCCACGTCCTTTCGTCACGTCGGTCGCGTACTCACTACCGGACGGCACCCGGGTGCGCTGGGAGTCCCGCGGGGACCGCAAGGCAGAGGCGGGTCGGCGCGGGCTCAGCTGGTGGATCGCCGTGCTGTTCTCGGTCGGATCGGTGTGCTTCGTGCTCGGGCCGCTCCCCGGCTACGCCGACGCCGTGGGGTCACACGCCACGGCCATGACCTTCTTCGTCGGCTCGCTGTTCTTCACCACGGCTGCGTACCTGTCGTACGTGCAGGTCGTCCGTCAGGCGCGGCATCGCTGGTTCGGCTGGACGCCGCAGCAGATCGGATTCTGGGCCACGACCATCCAGCTCGTCGGCACGGTGTACTTCAACGTGACGACGTTCACGGCGTTCCTCGATGTGTCCCCGGACATGGCCAACCGGGTGATCTGGCGCCCGGCACACCATCTGGTCGGTGTGCTTCCTGGTGTCTTCGGCGATCGCCTTCGCCGAAGCCGGTCACCGCTGGTGGTCGTGGCGGCCCGGTCGGCGTGACTGGCACATCACGGCTCTCAACCTCTGGGGTTCGGTGTTCTTCGCGTTCTCCGCGGCGGGCGTGGGGCCGGTTTGAAACGGGGGTGAGGCGGGGCTAGTCCGCTCAATGTCTGCTCAGGCGGGCTCAGGCTGGCTCAGGCGGGCTCAGACCAGGTGAGGCTCGAGGCTCAGACGGTCAGGCCGGGCTCAGTCCGGCTCCGCGTCGCCCTCAGCCCGATCCGAACCGGAGCGATCGAGGATCTTCGCGGCGATGAACGCGACAGCCGACGCGATGAGGGCCAGTGTCGTCGCCTCGACCGCCGTGGACCCGCCGAGCAGCACCGCGAGCAGCACGGCACTGAGCGGGAGTCGGAGGGCCGCCGAAGCTGCTGCCGCCATGCCCGCCACCACACTGGCCGTCAGAGACACGCTTGGCACCAGCACACTGAGAAGTACCCCGGCCGCCACGCCCAGGAACAGGGCGGGGAAGACGGGACCGCCGCGGAAGAGGCTGCCCAGCGACACGGCGTAGGCGAGCGCCTTGAGCAGGAGGAGGAGCAGGAGCGTGCCGCCGCCCCAGGCGGCACCGGTCGCAGCGACGGTAGCCGCGGCGGACTCGCCGGAGAACAGGACGAGGTCGGCGGCCTGCCCGGTCACACCGGCGAAGATCGCAGCCATCGCGCCCACGAGCAGGCCGGCTCCGGGTGCCCACAGGTACGGCGTCTTCACCGTGAGGGTATGGCTGACCTGCGCGAGCCACCGGACTCCATGCACGACGGCGGCAAGGGCCACCGCAAGGAGGATCGCCCACAGGAGGTCGCCGACTCGTACGGTGGGGTAGTCGGGGAGGTCGAGGATCTCGAACCCCGACACCTCCACGCCCGTCCAGGACCCGACCCCCGAGATCACCAGGTAACCGGCCGCTGCGGAGAGCATGCCCGGCAGCACCACGGCGACCAGCGGGGCGCCCGTACTTCCCATGCCGATGACTTCGACCACGAGCAGTGCGGCGGGAAGGGGGTTGCCGAACAGCGTGGAGATGGCGGCGAACAGGCCGGCCGCCGCGGCGAGCGGTGCGACGGCCCCGGAGAGCCGCCCGAGTCTCGCGAACCACAGGCCAAGGGCACTCCCGAGGGCGAGCAGCGGGGCTTCCGGGCCGAGAACCGCGCCGAAGGACAGGGATGCGAGCGCGGCGAGCACGACACCCGGGATGGCGCTGGGGAGCACCGGATCCGGGCTGAATCCCTTGATCGGTTCGTGACCGCCGCGGCCGGGAAGCTTGCGGACGGCCAGCCCGGACAGTACGCCGCCCACGGTCGGGAGGACGATCACCCACCACCACGCGGACGGCGAGAAGTCGAGCTGGTCGGGCAGCGTCTCCCACAGTGCAGTCTGCAGGGCGTTGGTGAGCGTCAGGAATCCGAGGGCGGCCAGCGCCACGGGAACGCCCACGACAGTCGCCACGAGCATGGCGCGCAGGAGTGCCGCCGGCGTGGGCCGCTGCGGCGGTGTCTCCGCCTTCCCGGTTCCGACCCGGTCTGGGTCGGGCGTCGTCATCCGCGCACCCGGATCCGGCGAGCGACCTCCGGGGCTGGGACGATGTCGGGTGCGGCCATGGTGAGCAGCGTATTGCCGCGCGCAAGGAACTCAGCGGCGCGGGTGCTCGGCCAGGATCCGGGTGACTTCGGCGTCGGTCGTCTGGTCGAAGATGTCGTAGAACTGCCCCACGGCGTAGAAGTCAGCAGGCAGTGCCACCGCGACCAGCTCGGCGTCGGTGATCGCCTGGGCGGAGTCGGGCGCCGCCACCGGCACGGCGAGGATGACGCTCTCAGCCTGGGCGGCATTGGCTGCCGCCACCGCCGCCCGGGCGGTGGCCCCGGTCGCGAGCCCGTCGTCGACGAGGACAACCGTACGACCTCGCAGGTCGAGGGGCGGGCGGTCGCCTCGGTAGCGCTTCTCCCGGCGAAGCAGCTCCTGGGTTTCCTCCTGTGTGACCCGCTCGATGTCGGCCTGGCCGATCCCGGCGGCGACGGAAGGGTTGAGTACGCGCACACCCGCGGCGATCGCGCCGAACGCCAGCTCCGGGTGCCACGGCACACCCAGCTTGCGAACCACGAGCACGTCCAGCGGCGCATCGAGTGCGGTGGCGACCTCCGCGGCGACCACGACGCCGCCGCGCGGAAGCCCGAGGATCAGGGGAGAGCTCTCGTGCAGGTCCGGTTGGACCTCACGAAGTCGAGCGGCCAGCGCCCTGCCGGCGGCCCGCCGGTCCGTGAAGCGCGGTCCTCGCTCCCCGTCGCCGATCGTCCATCGCATCATCGCTACCCCAGGCCATTGTCCGGTACCGTTGAGAAGCGGCAGCATCCGGGGTCACGGGCCGGTCGGTTCCCGGGTCAACGGGCAGGCTGTCGGGGAGGCTTCGCCTAGTTGGCCTATGGCGCCGCACTGCTAATGCGGTTGGGGTTTACCGCCCCTCCCGGGTTCGAATCCCGGAGCCTCCGCTCACGTGACCCGGTGCACGGCGCAAACGCCGGGGCGATGACAGCGCGGCGTACGATTCGCCCACCATGTCCGAACAGCCGGGACGTCCCCCGCGGTCCGTGGCCGACAGGCTGACCCGCCTGCGCGAGCTGCTCGACCACGAGGTGCCGGTCAAGCAGGTCGGGCACAACGTGCTGGTCGGTACCTGGAACGTTCGAGAGTTCGGCGAGGTCACGCACGCCTGGCGGGCGGCCAAGGGCGACTCCCCGAAACGCGACTGGGGCTCGGTGGCCATGATCGCCGAGATCGTGTCCCGGTTCGACGTGGTTGCGCTGCAGGAGGTGCAGGGGCGGATCGGCGCGCTGCGTCAGATGCTGCGCTTCCTGGGCGACAGCTGGGGTCTGCTGCTCACCGATGTCAACCGGGGCAGCAAGGGCGGCTACGAGCGGATGGCGTACGTGTTCGACACCAACCGGGTACGGCCCTCGGGTCTGGCCAGCGAGCTGGGCATCCCGGAGGAGTGGCACGGGAGGCGAATCGGCAACAAGGTGCTGGACGAGTTCGCGCGCCGCCCGTACGCGGTCAGCTTCGTGACTCGGGGTCGGCGGCGACGCGAGACGTTCATCCTGGTCACCGTCCATATCTGGTACGGGAAGAAGGCCAGCGAGCGGACCACGGAGATCGCCGGGTTCGGCAACTGGCTCGCCGACTGGGCCAACGAGCTCAGTGACTACAACCAGAACCTGATCGCGCTCGGGGACTTCAACATCGACCGGGCGAACGACCCGAACTACGAGGCGCTGGTCTCCAGCGGGCTGACCGTGCCGGATGAGCTGCAGGGGCTGCGGAGGACCATCTTCGACGCAGGAGGACGACCACAGCCACTACGACCAGGTGGCCTGGTTCACCGGTCGCAAGACGGATCAGGGGACGGTGCCTGCGCTGTCGCTGGCGTACGGAGGGAACGCCGGGAGCATCGACTTCCGGAAGGTCATCCGTACGCGGGACAAGGTTGACCTGTCCTACCGGCTGTCGGACCACTACCCGCTGTGGGTGGAGCTCCTGGTCCGATGACCTGGGCTGGCTGGTTCTCTCCCGCAGTGCCCGGTCGGCAGCGTTTGGCTCTTCTGTCGGGTCCGGCAGGCGCGGGCTGCCGTTACACTGGTCTCTGGTGCTCGACGACGTCGTGCGAGTGCCTGCGCCCGTAGCTCAATGGATAGAGCATCTGACTACGGATCAGAAGGTTGGGAGTTCGAGTCTCTCCGGGCGCG
>CAVVZQ010000013.1:0-13485 GCA_963752715.1 uncultured Actinomycetota bacterium
CGCAGCTGAGGTATCAACCGATCCAGTCCTTCCGCGCTGCGGTAGTCGGCGACCCCCAGCGACTCCGCGGCGGCGGCGAGGACCTCTGCCCCGATATGCCGCTCCATCGTCGCCAGCTCGAACTCGGTGCTGTCGTGGTCTGCGTGGTATGCGGTGGTGACAGGGTCGGCACGACGCACGACGGTCTCCAGGTCGACGGCGAAGTCGGCCATCTTGCGGAAGTCGAGCCCCTCGATGCGGTCCCGGTGGCTGTGGTAGTAGGGCCACTCCCCGCTGCTGAAGAACAGGTACGGCGCGCCTGACACTCGGAACGCGTGATGGTCGCTCATGTCTCCGACGCGATCGTTGCGGGTGGCCACGATCGGTGTCTCGAGGCTCTGCAGCAGCGACGGCAGGCTCGAGTGTGACTCGCAGCCGGTCACGAATATGGTCCTGGGGTCGAGCGCCAGCAGCCCGGCGTTCACGGGGTGGCCGATCAGATCCATGATGATCGCCAGGTGGACCGGAGGCTCGAGGACGTCCTCCACGAATCGCGTGCTGCCCATGTCCTGCGACAAGTAGTACGGGGGCTCCTCGGCGTCGAAGGCAGCGATGACCACGTCACGGCCGAGCGGGCGCTCGGCGATGCTCTGCGCGACGGAGAGCATGACGGCAACGGCGGCGGCGTTGTCGTCGGCGCTCGGGCCGGCGAGCACCGAATCGTAGTGGGCGCCGACCAGGATCGGAGGCAGGGATCGGTCCGCCCCCGGGACCACCCCGACTAAGGACCGAAGCGTGAGCACGTGGGAGGCAATCGCTGCTGCGTCGGTCGGGTCGGCGGCGTAGGAAGGACCCGCCCGGTATGTCTGTTCCGCCCGGTAGGCGTGTTCGAAGCCGGCGAGACCGGCGTACGTGCTCAGGCCGAGCTCGGTGAAGCGACGCGTGAGGTACGCGCGGGCCTCCTCGTGCCCCTTGGTACCCGGCACCCGGCCCGACGCTGTTGCGAGGGCCGATACGTCATCCGACAGGCTCATGGCATCTCCGGTTCTGTGTGGACGTCGGCTGCGTTTGCGAGTCTGGAACGGGCTGCTCCGCCTCGTTCTGCGGTCCACCTTCTCAACAGAGGATGGCCCCCCGGGTGCGTGGGCCGCTGATCGCGAGGCTTGCGCCTTCGACGATGCAGCGGTGAGGTAGGAGGCATGCGACAGGTCGTGCTCGGCGCGGGGCCACTTGGTACCGCCCTCGCAGGGCAGCTGCGCGACGCGGGCCACGACGTGGACCTGGTCAGCGTGATGGGCAACGCCGCGTACGACATGCCCGGTACGCAGCCGACGGCGCTGGATGGTGCCGACCCGACGTCGCTGCGGGAGGTGTGCGACCGCGCGGAAGTCGTCTACCTGTGCCTGAACGCGCGTCGACGGTACGAGCTGTACCCGCCTCGCTGAAGGCCGCGATCGCGGCCGCGGCTGCGGTCGGTGCCACGCTCGTCCACCACGACAACGTCTACATGTACGGGAAAGTGAGCGGCCCGCTGATTGAGGACCTGCCGTACGCGGCCACCACGCGCAAGGGCTGGCTGCGAGGCAGAATAGCGACGGCCTTCCTGGCGGCGGCCCGGACAGGGCGAGTCCGCGGGTCGTAGGCCGCTCCGCGGACATGTACGGGCCAGGCGCGCTGAACTCCTCGTTCAACTCCACGCTCGGCCAGCGCCACTTCTACCCGCTGCTCGACGGGAAGAGAGTCTCGGTGCTGGGCAACGTCGCCGCCCCGCATACCTACGCCTACGTCGACGACGTCGCCCGCGGCCTGGCGCTGCTCGCTTCCGAGGCTTCGGGCAGGGATCCGGCGGTGCCGGGCCGAGCCTGGCACATCCCGGCGGCTCCGACGGTGTCCCATCGCGAGCTGCTCAGGACCGCGAGCGAGGAGGCCGGAGTGCCGGGCAAGATCCGGGGATCCCGGGTGTCCGGGTACGTCGTACGGGGCATCGGGCTGTTCCAGAAGGACGTGGGCGAGGTCTCGGAGATGCTGTACGAGTCCGAGCGGCCGCTGGAGGTCTCGCACTGTTCGTTCGCGGAGGCCTTCGACTTCGTCCCGACACCGCACCGGTAGGCGCTGCGGGTGACGCTGGACTGGTACCGCGACCATCCGGAGTACCGGTAGGTGCTGATCCTTTGGGTCGGACGGCTCCTCCGGCCCCCGCGAGATGGGGGTAGGCGCTCCCCGCGAGATGGGGGTAGGCGCTCCCGCGAGATGGGGTAGGCGCTCCGCGAGTGGGGGTTTGGGTGCGCTATGGGGTGTCATTCCTCGCCCGAACCCCCATCTCGCGCAGCCGATCGCGTTGGCGTGCAGGTGGGCCCCTGCGAGGTGGGGGTTTGGGTGCGCTATGGGGTGTCATTCCTCGCCCGAACCCCCATCTCGCGCCGAGGGAGGGTCGGGAGGGGTGATCGGCGGGGCGGAACGCTGAGTCCACGCGGAACGCTGAGTCGCACGGGAACGCTGACGTCAGCGCGGAACGCTGAGTCCAGCGCCCGAGCACGGACCACTGGAAGTCGCGCATCGCCTGCCAGACGCCGAAGTAGGCCGTGCTGCGCTGGCCCTCGAAGCTGCCTGCGTGCGCCATGGAGGTCTTGACGCTGGAGGTGTAGTCGAGGGCCGTCCACCTGGTCGGCGAGGAAGCGGGCGAACCGGTCACGTCGAAGAGCCGTACGGAAGGCGTAGTCGATGGCGTTGCCGGTGGCCTAGACCACGACGAGGTCGCCGTCCGCGTAAGAGGTCGGCGGCAATGCCCGAGGTACGGTCAGGCGGCCACCGCCACCGGGTGCCGCTCGTTGACCGCGACCAGGTGCACCGGTCGGTCCCGAAGCTCGAGCCCCCGTACGGAGACGCTGCCGGCTCGGCCGACTCGCTGCAGGCCGGCGCCGGCCATGGCGACCGGCTCCAGGGCGGCTTGCTCCACCCGTACCGCGAAGTCCCGGGCGCGCTGCCCAGGGGTGGGAACCTCCGGCAGGGTCATCGCGTCCACGGTGAAGGACTCCAGCAGGGCGCTCCAGTGCGCCCGCAGCGTGCGGTTGCTGTCGTAGACCTCGAGCAGCACCGGGTACCCGGCCAGCGCGACGATCACACCGCTCTGCCCCGGCAGCGGACGCAGGCCCGCGGTGATGTGCCGCCTGGCGCGCCGCACGTGGCCGCTGTCCATGGCGTCGAGGAGCGATCCCGTCGCCGACGGACCGTGGATGTGGTGCTGGCGTTCGACCCGGCGCCACACCTCGCCCTGGCGGTCCCGGCCTGGCAGGGGGCCGTCCGCTCCGGTGTAGCTGGCGGCACGCACGGAGACCGGTGCCCGCCGTCCGCCCTGGCTGTGATCGGCTGCACCGTGCCAGCGACCCTGCTCGACGCACGCGACCTCGACCACATCGGCGGCACGCGGAGCCAGCAGCCAGGACGACGCCATCACCCGGTTCTGCCAGCCGCCTTCGAGCAGCTCCCCCTCGACGAGCAGGACCAGCTTGTCCGTGGGGTTGCTGACCACCAGGTTGGGTACGGTCGGCGAGCCCTCGCGCTCCCGCACCTCCACCAGGCCGGCGCCGGTGCGCAGGCCTCGCAGGGCTGGTCCGTCGTGCCAGACCGGGAAGAGGGTCATAGCGCCGCGGGTGGTACCGCGGCCTACGTGGAGTGCTCCGAACATCGTCTCTCACCATCCGTTTCGTGTCGCTGCGTGTCTGAGGGCAGAGTGCGGAGGGGGTGTGACGAAATGTCCGGCTTGCTGAGAGGATCAGCGTCCGTCTAGCGAAGCGGAGGAACGTAGATGGCGGTGGACGGCGGAGGCGCACTGTTCGTCATCCGGGGCGATCTCTCCAAGATCGACGCAGACGGTTGCCTCATCTCCTCCGACCATCGGCTCAAGGTGGGCAAGCGATGGAGCGAGGTGATCCGTAGCGAGCGGACCGCGGGTAGTGACCAGCCGCCGCGATCCGGGGTGGCGCCCGACGACCTGCGAGTCACGTTCGACGAGTCGGCTGGCGCCCGGCCGGGCGACCGGCGCAAGGCCCTGATCCTGGTCACGAATGTGGCGATCAACTCTGCCGGCGGCCCGCAGCAGGCGGTCCGGGGGATGCGGGCGGCCCTCGAAGAGGCTCAGGAGCGATGGAACCAGGAGCCACCCGAGACTCTGCGCGCGCGCCCCCTGCTCGCGATGCCGGTCGTCGGCGTGGGCCGTGGCGGCATGGCTCACAAGCGGGGGGCTGTCATCAAGGAGGTTCTCGAGAAGCTGTCCGATCGGCTGCCGGACCTCTGCTTTGACGTCGTGCTGGTGTGTCGGAGGGGATCGGACAACGCGGCCGTCCAGCATGTGCGCCGCGCTTCGGGACTGCCTGGCAACTCCGGCCCAGTGGGCGAGCAGGGTACCCATACCGACCGGGTCGCCGAGCATGCCCGCGCCAGGTCGCTGTCGCTGCTATTCGGCGCGGGCGCGGGCGCGGGCGTGAGCGTGAGCGTGAGCCTGGGCCTCCCGCTCTGGAGCCAGATGCTGAAAGACCTTGCCACCAGCGCCTCCGAGCCTCTCGACGGACTCGACGGACTGGACGCCATGGATGCCGCGTCCCTGCTCTTTCGCGACGCTGACGCCGAGAAGATCCGCGAGGCGCTGAAGACGATGGTCACCGTCAACCGTCTCTCGCTCACCCATGGCCTGATGGGGTCGCTGCGGCCCACGGTGGCCGTGACCACCAACTACTACCGCGGCTACGAGATCGCGATGAAGGGTGCGTACGGGGTCACGCCGACCGTGCTGCCGTGGAGCGAACCTGCGCAACCCGGGCAGCCCCGCCTGCTGAAGCTCCACGGTGACGTCGGCAAGAAGTCGATCGTGCTCACTCGAGAGGAGTCCGTCGAGATGCACGCGGTGCGCCGGCCTCTCACCGGACTCCTTCAGGAGCAGCTGCTGTCCGGTCACGTCCTGGTGCTGGGCACGTCGATGAGTGACGCCACGCTCGCGCAGGCGGTGTCGGAGGCCCGGGCGTTGCGCGAGCACGTGAAGAACTCCCGCGGCACGTCGGAGACTCCTGGCTGGGTGACCCAGCGGATGGGCACCTTCGTGATGCACAGCAGCCACCCGGCGCGTCAAGCACTTTTCGGGACGGAGCTTCTCCGTCGTGGCGGCGGCCGACGGGATGGCAGCAAGCGCGGGTGCAGAAGACAAGGCCCGCAACGTCGACCCCTTCCTGGACCGGGTCGCGATGACGGCCAGCGATGACCTCTCCTACTTCGCAGACCCCCGGTACGACGACCTGTTTCGGGAAGCGAAGGACGAGGCGGTCGCGGAGGCCCAGACGATCGCAGACCGCGCACGAAAGCTCAGAGAGGTAATCCCGGACAGCGACGACCAGTGGCGGGTGATACGCGACGCCCTCGAGGGAATCGGCGCCACGCGGAAGGACAACAACGACAACGCGCAGTCGTCGGGCTCGCTTGCTGACGCGGGCAAACGGTAGGCCGGGCATGCCAGCCACGCACGTGCCGTACGGAAGACCCGCGTACGAGGCGCTCTCCCGCGCCGTGGGAGCCGCTCAGGGCGGGAATCGCCTCCGACCAGTGATCGTTGTCGCGCCGGCCAATGCGGTGGGTGTCGCAGTACGGCGATGGCTGGCCGCCCACGGCGTGGGCGAGGGAACTCCCGGCATTGCCGGGCTGTCGGTTCTCACGCTGCGTCGGCTGGCCGACCAGATCGCCGAGGTCGACCGGTCATCGGGCGGCCGTCGTCCCGTCACCGACGACGTGTTGCTGGCTGGGACGCGGCGTGCGCTGGCGGAGGTACCGGGACCCTTCGCAGCGATCGCCGAGCATCCTGACACCGTACGGGCGCTGGCGGTCGCCTCCCGCGTGCTCGACCCGCTCCCGGATCAGGTGCTGCAGCGAATCGCCGGGCTCGGGCAGGTCCCTGGGGCGACCGTGGCACTGCACCGCCACATCCGCTCGGCGCTGCGCGAGGGCTTCTTCGGGGAATCCGAGCTGCTGGCTGCAGCAACCGCGGCGCTGGAGCAGGGTCACTCCCTGCCGTCAGTAATCCTCTTCCTCCCGCAGGAGCACGACCCCGCCGAGCAGGCTTTCGTGGCGGCACTGGGACGCAACGCGGACCTCACCGTCGTCCACGGCGACCCACGCCCTGCCGGGATGGAGGACCCACACGGCGACCTCGTGGTGTCCGCGACGGACTCCGACGACGAGGTGCGTGCGGTCGTGGCTCGGGTCGCGGCGGCGCTGCGAGAAGGCGTGCCCGGCCATCGCATCGCCCTGCTGTACGGCAAGCTCCGACCCTTACGCGCGGCTGCTGCACGAGCACCTGACGGCCGCCGGGATCACCTTCCACGGCAGAGCGGTGCGCCCCGTTGCGGAGCGGGTCCACGGCCGTGCCATCCGGCGGCTGCTCGCCCTGCCGCTGCGGAAGTTCCGTCGGGACGAAGTCATGGCCTGGATCGCAGACGCGCCGCTGCGTTGGAACGACGAGTCCGTCCCCGCGAGCAGATGGGAGCGGCTGTCACGCAAGGCCGGCGTGATCGCGGACCAGGACTGGGAGGTACGGCTGACCGCATGGGCGGCCCAGCGCCGTACCGAGGCCGCCGACGCACTGGCAGCGGGCCAGGAGGACCGGGCGTCTCGTGGCGAGGAGGATGCCGCGCAGGCCGAGCGACTGCGCTCCTTCGTCTCCGAGGTGCGGCTCCGGCTGGAGTCGGCGGAGCACAGCCGGACCTGGCGCGAGCTCGCCACGACCATTCGCTCGCTCTGGGAAGACCTCCTCCCCCGTGAAGGCAGGGCCGCGCGGGGCGGAGAGAGTGGGAACAACCAGCCTGGTAACAAGGTGGCCTGGCACGATCCCGCCGAGCAGTACGCGGCCGACCGGGTACTCCAGCTGCTCGACAGCCTCGCGGGCGTGGACGACATCGCGGGAGCTGCGTCGCTGTCGTCGCTGCGGGACGTGGTGGAGCTGCGACTGTCGGAGGATCTCGACCGGGTCGGGACGATCGGCCACGGCGTGCTGGTGGGGACCGTACGGGATGGCGTGGGCCTGGAGCTGGACCTGGTGTGTGTTCTCGGCATGGCCGAGGGTCTTCTCCCGGGACGGCACGCGGATGACCCGCTGCTGCCGGACCGGGTGCGTGAGGTCACCGACGGCCAGCTGCGGACGCTGGCCGAACGGACGGAGCAGGAGCACGAGAACCTGCTGGCAGTCCTGGCCGCGGCGCCTCCCCGAACAGCGGAGCAGCCCGGCCGCATCCTGTCGTTCCCCCGGGGAGACCTTCGGCGTGGCGGCGAGCGCGTACCCTCCCGCTGGCTGTTGCCAACCCTGGCCTCGATCCTTGGCAAGCAGGTGTACGCCACCACATGGGAGAGTGCTCTCGCGGACGCGCCAGGCGATCGGGCCGCCGCGGTCGAGCTCGTCGCATCCCACGCCGCCGGGCTGCTGGCCGACGCGCCCGTCACGGACCAGCAGTGGCGCCAGCGGGCGCTCGCCACGGCGCCCGCGGAGACCGGCACCGACATCGCCCGTGGGACCGGCGGGGACCATGTCCCGGGCGGCGTCGACGGCCCGCTGCACGACGACGTCGTGCTGGCACGCGCCAGGGAAATGGTGCGCGCGCGGGCCTCGGGGACGTTCACCCGCTTCGACGGCCGGGTGGGAACGACCGTACCGGTCCCGGGTCTGACGGGATCGGACTCCGTGGTCTCACCGACGGCGCTGGAGGCCTGGTTCTCCTGCCCGCATCGCTACTTCGTGCGGTACCTGCTGGGCGTAAGGGAGGTGGAGGCCCCGGAGGACGTGGTGGACCTCAGTGCGCTGGACCGTGGAACGCTCGTGCACGCCGTCATGGAGCGGATGGTGCAGCTCTGGCTCGACGAGGACGCACCTTCCTCGTACGGACGGCCGTGGCCGGAGCACGTGCGGGCAAGGCTGGACCAGGTCGCTCGCGAGGAATTCGACGCGGCGGTGCAGCGCGGAGTGACCGGGTTCGAGGTGCTCTGGCACGGGCAGCGCCGCCGCATCCGGGACGACCTGCTGACGTGGCTCGAACGGGACGGCGAGCGGCTGGTCAGGGAGGGACTGCGCCCGTACGCGGCGGAGCTGTCCTTCGGCAGGGACGGGGAACCGCCCCTGGACGTGGACCTCGGCGACGGACGGACGCTGCGACTGCGGGGGTCCGCCGACCGGGTGGACGAGGGGCCGGACCGGGTCGTGGTCATCGACTACAAGACCGGGAAGGCCAAGAGGTACGAGTCACTGAGCGCCTCGGGTCCGACGGCAGGGGGACGCTTCCTGCAGCTCCCGCTGTACGCGGCTGCCGCGCGGGACCGCCTCGGAGTCCAGAAGCCGGTGATGGCTGCCTACTGGTTCGTCTCCGAGCCTCGGCGGCTGGAAGGTGACCGGTTACGACGTCACCCCCGAGGTCTGGGCGGCCGCCCGCGACGTTCTCAGGGTTGCGACGGACGCCATCGGAGCCGGGCTGTTCCCGCCGCGCCCGAGGAAGCACTCAGACGCGTACGAGTGCCCCGCCTGCAGCCCGGACGGCCTGGAAGAGCGCCTGGCGGTCGAGGACTTCGAACGGCTGTGCGCGGCCGAGGAGCTCGACTCCGTACTGGGAGGTCATAGCGGGAGCGCAGGGCACCACCGGAGGGGAGGGGACGGCGTGAGCGGGCTTGTGGATGCCCCGGAGCGGGAGCTGGCACGTACCGCGGTCGACCGGACGGTCGTTGTCACAGCGGGTGCCGGTACGGGGAAGACGTCGGTGCTGGTGGACCGGGTGTGCGCGGTGGTCACGTCGCCGGACCAGCCGGTGGCGATGCGCAGCGTGGCTGCCGTGACCTTCACGGACAAGGCCGCCACCGAGCCTCCGTGACCGGGTACGGGTCAGGCTGACCGAGATCGCCGCGGACGAGGAAGACTCCCGGGCGGAGCGCGCCCGTGAGGCGCTGCACGACCTCGATGGCGCCGCCATCGGCACGCTGCACTCCTTCGCCCGGCGCATCCTTTCCGAGCATCCGGTCCAGGCGGGTCTTCCGCCCGTGGTGGACGTCCTGGACGAGGTGGCCTCGGCGGTGCGGCTGGACCGGCTGTGGTCCGACGTCCGGTCCCGACTCCTCACCGATGAGGCGGTGGGGGAGGGGCTGAGAATCCTGCTCCAAGCAGGGGCATCGCTGGAGCGCTGGTCCTCCCAGTACGGGCAGGGTGGAACGGTTCGCGGAGTGCTGGAGGCGCTCGAGAGCAACTGGGACCTGGTCGAGGATCACTACGGTGACGCTGCCGGGCTGCCCGCACTTCCGCCGCTGGACATCGCACGGCTGGAGCAGGCGCTCGCCGGGCTCGTGGAGCGGCGGGACACCGAGTGCCGTAAGCCCGAGGACAAGCTGGCGACGTTCATCACGAGCCTGGAACCGATGCTGGGTGAGCTGCGCTCGGCCGAGGGTCGTACCGATGTGGTGCGGCTGCTCGGGCGGTGGAAGAAGTCGCGCGCGAAGGTGGGCGCTAAGGGCAGCTGGTCCGACGTCGAGGCGGCGCGGGCTCACCTCGACGAGGTGCTCGCCATCGCTGCCGAGATTCGGCTCGCCATCGTTGACGCGGCACTGGGCCAGCTGGTCTCGTACCTGAGCAGGGAAGTTCTGGCAGCCGCCCGGCAGCGTCAGCGCGACGGCCGGCTTCTGCACCACGATCTGCTGGTCCTGGCGCGGCGACTGGTGCGCTCCGACCCTGAGGCCCGGGTCGATCTTCAGGCCCAGTACCAGCGCCTGCTGCTCGACGAGTTCCAGGACACCGACCCGATCCAGGTGGAGCTCGCGGTCCGGATCGCTGCCGGCGCAGCAGGTGGTGCCGACGACTGGCACGACTGCCCGGTGCCGGCCGGGTCCCTCTTCGTCGTCGGCGATCCCAAACAGGCGATCTACCGGTTCCGGCGCGCCGACATCGTGACCTTCCTCGACGCGTTCGAGCACCTTGGGGCGGGCGGTACGACGTGCTCGCTGACGTCGAACTTCCGCTCTACTCCGGAGGTCCTCGACTGGGTGAACGTCACCTTCGGGTCCCTCCTGCAGCCCCGTCCCGGTGTGCAGCCGGAGTACGGGTCCTTGACGACCGGTCTCGCTCCAGAGAAGCAGGAGGAGGAGCTGACGCCCTCGGTGGGGCCGCCGGTCGTCGTGCTCGGTACGGAGGAGTCGGGGAGTACGCCGGGCGGACGGGACACCGGCGTCAACGAGCGCGAAGCCCGCGACGTCGCCGCGGTCATCGTGCGTGCTCTCCACGAGGGGTGGACCACCGATCGGAAGGTGGACTCCCGGTGGGTACGCCGGCCCCTCCAGCCGTCGGACATCGCGGTGCTCCTTCCCGCCCGGACGCGGCTCGGGGACCTCGAGCCGGCGCTTCGCGATGCGGGAGTGCCGTACCGAGTCGAGGCGACGTCCCTGCTCTACCGGTCGGACGAAGTCAGGGACCTGCTGCTGGTGGCGAGGGCGGTGGACGACCCTACGGACGAGCTCGTGCTGGTCGAGGCTCTCCGTACGCCCGTTCTCGGCTGCGGCGACGACGACCTCTGGCGGTGGAAGGCGGCGGGGGGGCGGTGGAGACCCCTACGTCCCGGCCCCGGAGGGGGTCCCGCCCGGCGACCCCGTTCGTGACGCCATGGAGTTCCTGGTCCGCCTGGGCCGGCGACGCCGCGGCCTCGCGCCGAGCCAGCTGCTGGGCGAGATCGTGGCCGAGCGGCGGGTGCTGGAGCGGCTGACCGTGCCGGGCGAGTATCGGGAGGGCTGGCGCCGCGTCCGACTTGTTATTGACGACGCGCGTGCGTGGGCGGAGTCGGAGCACGGGTCGCTGCGCGAGTACCTGACGTGGACCCGGCTGCAGGCGGAGGACGAGGAGCGGACGAACGACCGGCTTCTGCCCGAGACGGACCTGGACGCGGTACGGGTCATGACGATCCACTCAGCGAAAGGCCTGGAGTTCCCGATGGTCGTTCTGGCCGGTACGGGGAAAAGGCCTTCGACGACACCGGGAGCGGTGCTGTGGGGTGACGACGGCGCGGAGGTCCGCCTGGGCAGGAAGGACGACAAGCTCGCGACGGCCGGTCGGGATGTCGCGGAGGGGCGAGAACAGGAGCTGCTGAGCGCCGAGGATGCTCGGCTGCTCTACGTCGCCTGTACGCGGGCGCGCAGTCACCTCGTCGTCGCGCTGCACGGGCACGCAGTCACGGGTAGCCGCGCGCAGGTGCTGTCCGGCGCGTGCGCCGGGGCTGTTGCATGAAAGCTTGGAGCTCCGCGGAAGAGCAGGAGTGGCTGGGCGAGCGGGGCGGCCATCCAGCCGCCGCACCACCGATGCCGTGGCCGTACTGGTCAACCGAGCGTGCTCCCGCATGCGTCCAGGTGGCGGCAGTGCCGGCGGCTGCGTCGGCAACGGACGTAGCCCACGGCCGGGTGCCGGTGCCCGAGGGTTTGGAGATCCCTGCCGCGGGACTCGCCAAGGATGCACGAGACCTCGAGCTCCCGGCCTGGGGTCAAGGGACGCTACGGCGCAGCCGTCGGCCGAGCCGTCCATGGAACCCTTCAGACCGTGGACTTTCGGACGGGTCAGGGACTGGAGGACGTGGCGCGAGGGCAGGCGCTGACGGAGGGCGTGGCTGACCAGGCGGATGTCGTCGTGGCGCTGGCGAGCTCGGGATTCCATGCGCCTGTCGTCCGTGAGGCGGCCTCCCGTGAGCACCACAAGGAGACCTACGTCGGTACCAAGCTGGACGGCGGGGTGGTCGACGGCTACATGGTTCGACGTGCTGTTCGTCTCGGACGACGGGTCCCTGGTGGTCGTGGACTACAAGACGGATGTCAGTCCGACGAGGGAGACGCTGGAGGCCTACCGGGTGCAGCTCGCGGTGTACGCGCGGGTGCTGGCTGAGGCGGCGGGACGGTCTGTGTCGCGGGGTGTGCTGGTGTTCTGTCGAGAAGGTGAGGACGAGGAGGTGGAGCTGCCTCTCGCGGCCAGCGGGAGTCAGGAAGCGACATGACCGATATCCCATCGAGGGAACCCGGGGCTGGACCTGACGATGGACCCCCCGTAGGTCTGGTGGTCGGGACCGTCGACGCCACGCCCCTGACCTGGCACGTGGCCGTGGGTCCGGACCAGTACCTGCAGCTGGACGACGTCGTCGTGGTCAGCCGCGGGCTTCCCGGCCGGCCGGAGCCGGTCACGGTGTCCGGGGTGGTGACCCAGGTGCGCGCCACCCACAAGGACGCAAGCTCGGGTCGGACGTATTCGCCATCGCAGCCGGCTCGATGCCGGCGCAGGTCCAGGAGATCGCGGAGGTGACCACGACTCGGGTGGCGCCGGAGGTCTATGTCCCGCCGCGACCGGGGGCGGCGGTCGCCCGAGCCCAAGGGGCTCAACGTGACGTTGCCCTGTACTTCGATGACTTCGGGACGAACCGGGTGCCGGTGGGCTGGTCGCGGGACGGCCTGCCGGTGTATGTGAACACCGAGTTCCTGGACGGCACGCGTGGCGCGCACGTGTCGATATCCGGCGTGTCTGGTGTGGCGACGAAGACCTCGTTCGCACTGTTCCTGCTCTATGCCCTGCTCCGTGCCGACCCGCCCGTGCTAGCAGCGGCGCACAACGCGAAGGCCCTGGTCCTGGCCGTGAAGGGGGAGGACCTGCTGTTCCTGGACACGCCGAACCGGGCGCTGACCGAGCAGGCGGGGGTGGCGGAGGGCTACGCGCGGCTGGGTCTGACGGCTGGGCCGTTCCCGTCTGCGGCCTTCCACGCTCCACCGCGGCCCGGTGATGCCAGCGGGGTGCCGCACACCGACCACCGCACCCAGGGAATCGGGGCGTTCTGGTGGACGCTGGCGGAGTTCTGCGCTGACGAGCTGCTGCCCTACGTGTTCGCCGACTCCGAGGACGACCGCGCTCAGTACGTCATGGTCGTGGCGAACGTGGCAGCGGTGCTCCAGCGGGAGGCGACTCCTGTCGGTCCTGACGGGGCGGTGAGCATCGACGGCCGGACGGTGCGCACCTTCGCCGGGCTGGTCGACCTGGTGGTGGACAACGTCACCGACGAAGACGACCAGGTCCGCGCGCACTGGGCGGGCCGGGCGATCGGGCAGGGGACGGTCGACGCGTCGTACGCCGGCTGCGCAGCGCGGTGGAAGCCGATGGGGCCGATCGTACGGGGCGACCTGACGGACACTCCCCGTCGGCGCATCCGTACCGAGGAGCAGGTGACGGTCGTGGACCTGCAGCTACCGCAGCGCGCGCAGCGGTTCGTGGTGGGCGTCGTGCTGGCCGAGCAGACCGCCCGGCAGGAGCAGGTTGGCCGGGACGCACAGCTGTTCGTGGTGGTGGACGAGCTCAACCGGTATGCCCCGCGTGAGGGCTCCTCGCCGATCAAGGAGGTGCTGGTCGACATTGCGGAGCGGGGACGGTCGCTGGGCATCTGCCTGATCGGTGCCCAGCAGACGGCCAGCGAGGTGGAGCGGCGGATC
>CAVVZQ010000014.1:0-21638 GCA_963752715.1 uncultured Actinomycetota bacterium
TCGCCCCGTGCCGCTCCCCGGCCGCCCAGGGTGCGGTCCGCGCTGGTTCCGCCCCTACTGGTTCCGCCCGCACTGGTTCCGCCCGCACTGGTTCCGTTCGATTCTTCGCGACTGCCCATCGGATCAGCACTGCAGGCATCCGGGTGCCGCTCCAGCAGCTGCCGGTAGACCTGCTCCGTGGTCATCGCCTCGGCCACGCCGCACCGCCGCAGGGTCCGGTACCGGACCGGCTCCAGTCCCCACGGCATGCCGGCCCCGTCCAGCGTGGCGTTGATGGCGCAGTCCGCGGCGAGGTTCCACAGCACGGAGGCTTCGGGTGCCCCGTTGACCGCTCGGAACCGCGCGGCGTGGCCGTGCAGGATGTGCAGCGCCTCGTGCAGGACCGCGGTGGCCAGCGCCGTGGTCTGGGACAGCGCGAAGTCCGGCGAGTAGTACAGCCGCCAGTCCTCGTCGACCGCCATCGTCGGCAGGCCCTCGGGCACGGGGACGAGGTGCAGGCTGAACAGCAGCGAGGACAGGTACGGCCAGCGCTGCTGGGCGACGACGCGTGCGGCCATCACCCGCATCCGTGCGCGAGCGGACTGGTCTCCGTCACTCACAGCAGCCCCGCCTCCCGCAGCAGAGGTAGGAGTGCTCCCACCGTGTCCGGGTCGGGTGCTGCAGTCGTCGGCTTGAGAGCCAGCCAGTCGCGAGCGAGGCCGACAGCGATGTCGGGATGCCCGGCCTCGGCGATGCGCGCCAGCAGGGTCCCCGCGGACGCCCAACGCTTGGCGCCACGGCGGGTCGCGGTCTGGCCGCGCAGTACCGTGAGCACGCCTGCGGCGATGACGTAGAGGCGGTCCGCGCGCGTCGGCAGCTCCGTGCCCGATGGGTCGTCGAGCACCCGGTTCGGGTCGGGAAGATCGAGGTTGTCCAGGTACGAGAGGTACTCGGAGGCTGCCCCGATGCCCACGCAGCCCTGCACCAGGAGCCGTCGCGTCATCGGCGACACCCCTGCGGCCTGGGCGTACGCGGACACGACCGCCGCCATCTCCCACGATCGCGGCGTCGGGAAGGCGCGTCCCTGCTCCGCCACGCTTCGGGGCAGAGCCGTGGTCAGGTCGGGCCGAGCGGTCAAGAACCCGCCGACGGCCACCAGTTCCTGCGCGACGAGCTCACCGAGCTTGGTCTCATCGACGGCGGGGAGCTCCACGGTGGGCCAGGAGCCTGCGAACCCTTCGCGGACCACCGGCATGGGCAGCTCCCAGTCCAGGTGGCAGAACCGGTTGGCCAGCGGCGGAGCGAGGTCCCACCCGTCCGCCGCCAGTTCCGGCGGGTTCGCGGCCGCGATGACACTGGTGCGCTCCCCCAGCGGCAGGTCGCCCACGACGCGGTCCAAGCACACCCGAAGCAGTGCCGCCTGGACGCTCGGTGGTGCGGTGTTCACCTCGTCGGCGAACAAGACACCGTCGCCGGCCTGCGCGAGGCGTACCGCCCAGTCCGGTGCGGCGAGCACGGCCCTCCCGTCTGCGATCGACGGCAGTCCGGCGAAGTCCTGGGGCTCCCGGATGCTGGCGAGCAGCACTTCGAGGTGCCGCTGCGAGTGCTCCGCCACCGCACGTACGGCGCTGGTCTTGCCCTGGCCCGGCGGGCCCCACAGAACCACGGGCACCCGGGCCGCCACCGCGACCGCGAGGGCCTCGCAGGCGTACCGGTAGTCCTCTGTTGTGTTCACGCGACCTCCGTGTTTTTCGGGCTGGTGCAGCGGGTACGGCTGGTACGGCGGGCGAGGAGGGGTCAGCCGGCGAGCACGACCACCGCGCGCGCGTACTCGTCGGCAGCAGGGTTGTCGCGAACGGCGTTGCGGACCGACTGGACCGGGTCGGCGGCCAGCCGCTGGAGAACCGCCCCCGGGCTGGAGGTGTTTGCTGCCACGGCTGCCCGTACCGCGGGTCGGGTCGAGCGGGAGAGCCGGGTCAGCAAGGCCGGCGTCGCCCGGCGGTTGCCGGCCACTGCCACCCGTACGTCGAGTCGACCGGTGCTCAGCAGCTCCAGCAGCTCGTCGCTGCTCAGCGCCGTGCTCTCGGCTGCCACGGCGGTCATCTCGGGATAGGTCTCGAGCAGCTGCCGGCGCAGCGAGCGCGAGAGCCTCGGGTCCCGCAGGACTTCCTTGAGCATTGCGGGCCCTTCGGCCGCCCTGGCGGCCATCTCGTCGTCCGCGGATGCGGGCACAGCCACGTCCCAGGACTCCGGTTCGGCTTGGGTCGCGGGCTGGGACTCAGACCCGCGATCGGGCTGGCGCTCACCTTCGGGCGAGTCTGCGTGCGTCGGGGGTTCAGCGCTTGCGGCCGGAGTATGCGTCGGCTTCGCCTCCGAGGTCGCCCCGGACGTTGACCCCCGTGGGGACACCCGAGAGGACCGCCACTGCTCCCCCAGCCACTCGGCCCTGACCGGGTGGGCGGTCAGACCTGTGAGGACGGGCGCCAGGGTGCGTCGCCATCGCGAGTTGTCCGCGCTCCAGGCCACGGTGTCATCGCGGTCCTGAGTCAGCTGGTCGAGCAGGGCGTCGTCGGTCGCGGGGTTCAGGGCGGCGGCACACCGCATCAGGGCCCGGCCCGAGGATGCAGCCTGCGCGATCTCCCCTGCTGAGAGGTGCGGGTTGCAGGCCCTCGCCACACCGAGCAGCTCGACGAGAGAGCCTGCAAGCTCGGATGCGGTCACTGCCTCCCAGATACGGTCGACGTCCTCGGCACGGGCGAGGAGGTACCCGAGGGTGCGACGCGCGGCGTTGCCGAGGTACCCCTGTGCGGTCGCGCTCGCGAGCAGCACCTCGACGGGCACGTGCGGGTTGGACAGGGCTGCCTCGGCCGCCGAGCCACCCTGCTCCACCAGCTGCGCGAGGAGCCGGGACGGCGCGCCGGGGTTCCCCCCGACCTCATGGTCGTAGCGTCCCGACTGGCCGCGGAGTCCCCGCAGGACCTGGCCCGGTGTCGCCGGGTTGGCGGCCAGAGCGCGGCCGATGCCGATGTCCCACTGCTCTACCAACTCGGTGAGTGCCTCGGCCGACTCCGTACGGTTCGCGGCAGTCGCAGCCTGGAGGCGGCGGCGCACGGAGAAGGTCGCCGCTGCGACCACGGCACGAGACGGGCTGTTCGGGTTGTCCAGCACCGCCGTCCTGACCTCGCTGGAGCGATGCCCGGCCAGCGTCTCCAGTGTCCCGGCGGACGCTTGTGGGTCGCTCGCGAGGCGGAGCACCGCGGCGTGGTCGGGTGAGACGGAGGCAGTCTGCTCCGCTCCGTGGCGACAGTGCCGCGCGGCAGCACCGTGACAGCCGTACTGGACCTCGTGGGCGACCGCGTCGGCGAGCCGCGCGGTGCTTGCACAGGCCCGCAGAGCGCTGTCCACGTTGTGAACCCTGTGGTAGGGGGCGCCTGCGACGCGCAGCAGAGCACCCGTGCTCACGCGAGGGTTTTCGGCCACTGCGCTGCGTACGTCGGGGCTCCTGTCGAGCGCGAGCCGCAGCAGGACCTCCGCTTCGGTACGGGAGCATCGAGCGGCCGCCGCGCGCACCTCGGCATCGGGGTCGGCGGCGAGTACGGACAGCGCCTCCGGTACCGAGGAGGCGGCAGCAACCGTGTCTAGGTCGGCGAGGCGGCGACGGGTCCGCGACCTCGACGTCTCTCGGACCCAGGGATCAGGGTCCTCCTCGAGCCAGTGGAGGATGACCGGTGGCGTTGCCGGGTTTCCCGCAACCTCGAGTCGTACCTCGTCGTGAAGGTCAGCTGCCAGCAGCGCGAGCGCATCCACCCCCACCCGGGAGTTGCCGGCCAGAGCGGCCCGCACGTCAGGGTCCGGGTGGACGGCGAGCGCCATCTCGCAAGTCGGATCGTCCGAGACCGAGGAGGCACGGGAGCTGAGAGCCCCTCCGCTCTCGCCGGCAGTCTGCGGACTGACCGCCGGCACGCCGGCTCGCCGCTGCGCCTCTCCGAGCCTGCGCATGGTGCCGGCACTGATGTCGGGTACGGACTCCCGCCGGTCGCGTGCCCGAACCGCGCGTGTCTTCAGCTCGAGGAGGCTCTCCGCCGGACGCGAGGGGAAGACGTTGCCGAGGATCCACGCCTGCGCGTCGCGATTGCCCGCCAGCGCGAGCCGAACCCCTTCGTCCGCGTCTGCGGCCAACAGGATCACCACGGGTCCGGTCACCGTCGCCGCCGCCTCTGCGCGGACGAGCGCGTCCGCAGACACCGCTGCCACGAGCTCGGCGTCCTCGGACGGGCGTATCGGCTCGCTGCGGATTCGACGACCCAGAGTGCCCCGGATGAGGGCAGCCGTCTCCTCATCGGGCAGGTGGGGTCGTGTGACAAGCGCGTCGAGGATGACCTGCGACGTCACGGAAGGGCTCGCCAGCCACAACCCCAGCAGAGTGTCTGCGATGCTGACTCTCGGCCCGTAGGACTGTCTGGTTGTGATGTCGCGATGGGCGACCAGGTGCCGGTAGACGCTCACCAGCAGTGACGGTTCGAGGTCGGGACACCTGAGGAGAGTCCTCACGTACCCCAGCTCCGCACAGTCCTGCTGCCGGGAGCTGAGGGAGTCCAGCGCGCACCCCGCCGTGTCATGCACCCGCAGCGCGTACTCGAGAAGGAAGTTCGCCACCTGCGGCTGCGGGACGCCCGAAGGGTCTCGCATCCAGTCCTCGACCTGCTCGGCCAGCTCGCGGGACAGATCGGGTGACAGAGCGCGTGCCGGGTCGGGTACGGAGGAGGACAGAGCCGACCGGGCGAGGGCCACCAAGGACTGCTCGGCCATGCCGGCGAGGAGCTCGGGAGGTACTGACGCGCGGGCGAGGACCGTCCCGCGGACTACGTCGGTGCGCCCGAAGGACCGTGAGCTCACCAGGTAGCCCAAGAGCTCCGGTGGGGCTGAGGGGTTGGCCAACAGCCCAAGGAGGTGGTCGTCGGATGTGTCGGCGAGCAGCCACAGAATCTCCGGCGACAGACTGGAGTCCGAGGGGTCTGCGAGTCCGCGCTCGTAGTCCGTACGGAGGTTGTGAGGAAGCCGCCGCACCGCCCTGTCCAGGCGGGCACGCAGCAGCGGGGAGTTCTCCAGCGTCGCGTACGGGAGGTCCCACTCGCGGTCGAGGAGCGCGTCGCGGTCACCCTCCGGGAGCCGCCGGTCCTCGATGAGCGAGTGCACCACCGACATGGACCCCCACGCTCGTCGTGCCAGGACCGTTCGGGACAGCGATGCGAGGACGGCGGGGGGCGTACGAGGGTTGTCGAGCAGTCCCCGCGCGACCTCGTAGTCGGAGCGGCTTGCGAGCTCAGCAAGGATCCGCGCCGGGGTGAGCGGGCACTCGGCCAGCACGGCGGCCAGGGCCGGCTGGGCCACCAGGCCGTCCCACTGGGCATCGTCCAGGCCTGGGGCGCACCGCGGCAGAAGAGCCTCGAGCCCCCTGGCCCGTACCTTGTCACTGGGATGGGCGAGAGCGAGGTCCAGACCCTCGGAGGCCGGAAGGCTCGGGTGTACGGCAGCCGCGCTTGCCACGTGCGGCCGCAGGTCCCCGAGAAGGCGGAACAGCACGTCTGCGGTCACGTTCCCGTTCGAGACGTTCTTGCGCTGCTGCACTGCCCGTCTGTCGAGGTCCCGTGCTGCACCGTCGACCAGGTCGTCGGCCATAGTCGGGTTGTCGTAGCAGGCGAGACGGACCTGCAGGGCGGGGTCCGCCAGCAGGGCAGCCGCGACGTCGGGAGGTACGGTCCCGGAACCGGCGACGCGGGCCCGTACCCAGCCGTTGGGGTCGTCAGCGAGACGCCGCAGCACATCCGCCCGCGTCGAGGGGTTCGCAGCGACCCGTGCTCGGACCATGTGGTGGGGGTCGGCCGCGAGG
This sequence comes from uncultured Actinomycetota bacterium, assembly GCA_963752715.1. GTDB lineage: Bacteria > Actinomycetota > Actinomycetes > Mycobacteriales > CAVVZQ01 > CAVVZQ01. Next base: position 5,870 of record CAVVZQ010000014.1, read on the forward strand.
ACCGCGAGTGCCTCGGCGGGCGCCGCGGGATGGGAGGCGACCTCGAGCAGGACGGCACTCACGACGATCCGCGGGTCGTCCGGGTCGTTGTTCAGCGGCTGGTGCTCGGTGTGCGCTGCGAGGGCTGCCAGCACGTCCGGCGGTGCGGCCGGATTGCGTGCGACGACCTTCAGCACGTCGTCGCCGCACGTGGACAGCAGGTCCCGGAGGATTTCGGGAGGGCAGTCGCCCGACCCGGCGCGCGCCTCCCAGCGGGCGACGCGTTCCGGGTCTTGCGTGGTCTCCGGGATCGGGTACCGCGCGCGCAGGGCTGCCAGGGCCGCGTCACGCCGCGATGTAGGGCTCTCGGTTGACGCTGTGCCGTCCGTCGGTGCTGTGGTCTCGATCAGGAGCTCCGCCTCTGTGTTCGCCTGTGCCATGCCGGCGGTCCCCCGTGACTTCGCGCTGTTCCCCTGTGACATGCCGCCATGCTGACTCGAGGCTGTGACAGATCCGTCGGCCGGGTGGACGCCCCCCGGCGAGGTTGCGGGGCGGGGTTGGCGGGGGCTTCGTGGGGGGCGGGGCGCACCGACGTGGGAGGGTGAGGAATGGCCCTCGCTGACCTGCCTTGCAACGAATACGTGGCAATCGGCGACAGCCTCACGCAGGGGTACGGCGACTCGGTCTCCGGCGAACCGTTGTGCAGCTGGACGGACTGGGTCGCTCGGGGCCTCCAGGAGCAGGACCGCGGACAGCAGAAGCCGGCGCTGTCGTACCGCAACCTCGGCCAGGTCGGCACCAGTACCCGAGACCTGCTGTACGGACAGCTGCCCCGGGCGCTGGCGTACGAACCGGCGCTGGTGACGGTGACGGCAGGCGCCAACGACCTGCTGGACCCGCGCTGGTCGGCGTCTGGGTTCCGACGCGTCATCGCCGCGGTGCTCGAGCGCTTGGTCGAGGCCTGTCCCGTCGCTGTGACAGTGACCTACCCGGTCGCGGCTGGGGCCATCGCTGCTCCCGGCCGGCCGCCGAACGTGTGGGAACCGGTGCTGCGCGGGCTCCCGCGGGTCAACGAGGTCATCCGAGAGGCAAGCTCGGATGTGGGCGCGCGCCTGCTGGACTTCGAGGAGGTACTGGAGTCCGCGGGTGCCGGACGGACCCTCATGAGCAGCGACCTGGTGCATCCGAATGCGCGCGGCTACCGGCTGCTGGGCGCGTGGGCGCTCCCCCAGCTCGCCGCCTGGCTGGCCCCGCAGCCCGGCTGAGCGACTGAGCGGCTGATCGGCCCGGCAGCCCGGCAACCCGCCAGCCCCGCCGGGCAGCCAGACGGCCGGCGGCGGCGCAATTGCGTCACACCCTCAGCGGACACTCACAGGGTCGGACTCACCGCCGCACGCGGTCCACGTCGAGGAAACGGTCTGGGTGCAGGGCAGTCGGATCGGGGACGGCCTCGACCCTGAGGAGCTTCGGCAGCTCGTCGACGACGTGATCGCCATGGTCAAGAACCTCGTCCGAGTCGTTCCGGAAGAGCTCGGTGGGGAGGTCCCGGCCGAGGAGCCGGTGCCGCTGGGAGCGCGCACCGGCCGGTACGTCGTGGTGGGGGGCTACTTCTAACCTCGCAGTGCCAAAATCGATGGCCCGCAGCAGGACTTCCCGCTGCGGGCCATCGCGCGTGCCTCGGACTAGGCGGCGCCTTGCCCCTTCGCGAGCACACCTTCAGACTCAACCAGCCGGCCCGAGCCGACAGCGACGTCGATGGACCGGGTCACATGAGTCCTTGTCCCGGCGGATACCCGACTCAGACCCAGCACGCCGGCAACCTCGCGGACGGCCTCCTCACGGTCGATGCCCATGCTCAGCTCAGCGAGAGCGGCCACGATGTTCCCGATCTCCTCGGGCGTTACGTCCTCGACCTGCCTGCTCACCCCTACAGGGGTGCGACGGAAGATGGCCCAGGTCCCCGGGTCGACACCCTCCGGCCAGACGAAGGTGCCCAGCGAGCGATCGCCGCGAATCCATCCACGCGGGACCAGCCGAACGATGTCGTCTACGCGGTTCTGCCGTACCCGGGACAGCGCGAACGTGTTGGCGACAAGCTTGGCAAGTCGGTCGACGGGCACGGGGCCTTCCGTCGCCAGGACTTCCTGCATCACTCCGAGCACCGCGCTTCGCACGCCCGGGTGGTCGAGTCTGTCGAGGTTCTCCCTCGCGTACCGCTCGACAGGCACGTACGGAACGAACTCCTCAGCCTTCAGCTCAGGCACTGTGACTACCCCGCGGATCTGCACGCTGCCACGGTGGGAGGCACCTCCAGGGACGCTGAGCGTCTCGGTGTCGCCGGTCTCGGTTGCGGCCGATATCGGCTCGCGTGCCTGACGCGGCTCTGGGATCGAGACCCGCTGCTGGCGGGGTGGTGCCAGCTGACGCCGACCCTTCGACCGATGTTGAGGCTGCCCCCGGGCGCAGGTGCGCATCCTGTACTGCCTGCTCGATCTCAGCCACGACCTCGTCCGAGGACTGCAGCCACATGGGCAGCCAGACACGTGCAACCGCGGGCCAGCCCATCTGCCGCTGCAGCACGGCGACCGGCAGGGCGTCCCGGTCCGCCACCAAGCGGCGCCCCGCCCAGGTCGGACCGTCGAGCAGAACCGCCAGGACCGGCGTGTCGGGATCCTCCGGATGGGCAACCGCCAGGTCGACCTGGAAGTCCGACAACCCGAGCCCCGTCGTGACCTCCAGACCGCGCTCTCGGAGTCGCTCCGCGATCTCGTCTCGGTGGCGTACCTCGCTGTGGTCGGTGAGCCCTCTCGCGGTGAGGTCGCCGGAGGACTGCACGCCCTCGGCGGCCAGGGTGAGGTACTCCTTCAGGTGCCGCAGCCCCTCGGAGCTGGTGTTCTCGGCCTTGAGGTCGCCGGGGTCGAAGGAGCAGAAGACCACGACCTGAGCGCGGGCGCGGGTCACCGCCACGTTGAGACGGCGCTCGCCGCCGACTCGGTTGAGCGGGCCGAAGTTCAGCGGCAGATTGCCAGCGGCATTCTTGGAGAACGCGATCGAGAAGAGGATCACGTCGCGCTCATCACCCTGGACGCTCTCCAGGTTCTTGACGAAGATTTGCTCATCGTCCGGAGCGTCCTCCCGCGCGTCGTTCACGGCGGGGTCGTCCAGCCTGTCGAGCAGATCCATGATCAAGTCGCGCTGCTGCGTGTTGAACGTGACCACGCCTATCGACTGCCCGGCCGTCGCCGGATCATTCAGGCGCCGCCGGATCTCGGCGACGACGGCCTGCGCCTCGACCGGGTTCGTCCTCAGCTTCTTGCCACTTGAGGAATCACTGCGATGGAAGTGACCGTCCACCCTGACGAACCGCACACCGTCGGGTGAGATGCGCGGAGCCGGGAACGTCGACAGTCGGCCCTCGTAGTACCGCACGTTGCTGAACGCGATCAGCGCCTCGTCCCTGCTGCGGTAGTGCCAGGACAGCCAGTGGCGCGGCAGTCCCGCCTGCACCGCCTCCGACAGAATGCTCTCCTGGTCCTCCGGGACCGTCAGCGCAAGCTCATCAGGGTCAGCGTCGAACCCTCCATCCCCGCCCAAGGCGGCCTCCGCGAATGTGGTGGGAGGCATCTGCTTGCTGTCTCCCACCACTACGACGGACTTCGCCCGGCCCATGGCACCGATCGCTTCAGCGACACGGATCTGCGAGGCCTCGTCGAAGACGACCAGGTCGAACTGGAACTTGCCCGGCTCCAGGAACTGGGCTACGGAGTCCGGGCTCATCAGGAAGCACGGCGTGAGCTCGGATACCACGTCGGGGTATCGGCGCAGCAGCGTCCGTACCGGCAGACCTCGCTTCTTGTCCAGCTCCCGGGCCAGCGCGCCGACCTGACCAGTGGCAACGCCTGGGGCGAACGGACGCCCCGACAGCAGTTCGTAGGGTATGGCATCCGTCAGCAGCTCCCGGATCTGAGAGTCAGAGTCCACGAACCGGGCGACCTGACGCTCGTGCCGCGCCCCGTCGAAAGTGTCGAGCGAGGTCGCCTCCAGCCGCTCAGCGAGCGCCATGCGAGCCAGGCCGCGTTCGAAGGACGATTCGACCTCTTCGAGGACGACCTCGCCCGCGATGATCGCCCGCCTCAGCTCGTCAAGCCCAACCCCAGTCAGGGGCGCCACGTGACCATGGAGCTCGTACCACCTCTGCAGAGCCAGGAACCGCCCGTCTCGCGCATCGCGCTCCCATGTCGACACGGCCGAACGAGTCGCCGCCGCCAGACCGCGCTCTCCGCTCCAGTGCGACCATGCGCTCTCATCCGAACCGACCGCTGTTCCGAGTGCGCCGAAGGCCTCGGCGGACATGTGCAGCCCGTGAACGGCCAGCTCGTCGTTGGTACGGGCGTTCCCGACGGCGTGCAGTGCTCGGGCAAAGGCAGTGTCCGCCGAGGTACGGGAGGCAGCCCAGCGCAACCAGTCAATCTGCGCCGACAACTGGGCCCGCGAAGCCTGGTCGTAGGGGCTCCAGTCGGGTCCGATCACAAGACCCGGGACGGATGCAAGATGATCCCTCAGCTGCGCAACCTCCTTGGCCACAAAGATCAGTTCGTCCAGGACCGGAATGACCTCTTTGGGTCGCAGGACAGCGAGCTCACCCATGTACGGAGCGAGGGCCGTCGCGACTCGCTTGAGCCCCCGGCGCCTCGTCCCGAAGGCTCCCTGAGCTGCGGCCACTGCCTCCGCCCGCAACCGCGGAAGGTCTTCACGAAGTGCCTGCGGCCCGACAAGGTCGAAGAGCTCCCGGTGAGACACCGCCAGGGCGTCCACGGACCGCATAGCACCCTCAGCGAGAGCTTCCCAGGCGGGATTGTGTACCCGCGCCAGGACGTGCGCCGCAGGCAGATGACCCGCTGCCATCATGTGCAGCAGGCGCAGATCCGCCGGAGACCCGGCCGCGCGAACGGCTGGCCCGAGCACGGGATCGTCGGTCGGGAGCGCTTGTGTCGAAGCAACCACACGTCGGACTGCATCGGCGAGCGCGGCGCGGTCAACGGGGGCAAAGGACTCACCCGAGACGAACGACCAGGGATGGCCTGGCTCCAGACGTGCGGCATCAGCCACTGCAGGCAGCTCGGCCAGAATCTCACGCACCTGAGCCAACGCCTTCGTGTCCTGCTCGGCGAATGCCGGCGACACCGTCAGTGCCGGGCCCTCACCCCACGCCAGCGCCTTGTTCCGGGCCTCCCACAGCGAGATGCCGAGCACGTTCTTCTCGTGGAGCCTGCGTGCGTACGACTCGAGCTCCCGGCTCGCCGAGCTCCGCTTGCTCGTCGCCGCGTCGAGCCCCTCCCTGTCCAGAGCAACGCGGTGGTTGAGGGCCTCGGAGAGCTGCTCGCGAATCTGGACCGAGGTGCTTCCCTTGGCGTGCAGGTCGAGGCTGAAGGGTGCCAGGCCGACAGAGTCCAGCCGACGCTTCACCACCTCCAGTGCAGCGGGCTTCTCGGCGACGAAGAGCACTTTCTTGCCATCGGCGACCGCCGCAGCCAACAGGTTGGTGATCGTCTGTGACTTGCCGGTGCCCGGAGGCCCCTCCAGCACGAAGGACTGCCCGGCCAGCGCCGCCTCGACCGCGGTCAGCTGCGAACCGTCGACCGGGATGGGGCACATGTCCTCCGCGCGGCCCGCCGTAGCGGTAGCGGTCTCACGGGAAGCGGTCGGGTCGACGAAGGGCTGGGTGGGCGTCTCCACGAGGTGGCGGACGACGGTATTGGCCTGGAAGGTCTCCCAGTGGTCGTCGATGTCCTTCCAGAGGCGGAACTTCGAGAACTGCAGGATCGCCAGGTCGGCGGTCTCGTCCACACGGTAGGTGTATCCGGCCTCCGTGATGGCCGTGCGTACCGCCTTGATCGAGGCATCCAGGTCGATCCCCGAGGCATCTAGAGCAGGGTTGTCCAACTCGGGTACGGAGAACCCGTCTCGACGCAGCCGCTCGAGCAAGGAGTAGTTCGGCGTGGCGATGCCGCCGTCCTCGACGGTGACCACAAATGGACTCTTCCGGCCCCCACCCGAAAGGCGAACCGGGACCAGGAACAGCGGTGAGGTGAGCTCTCGGTCCCCGTCACTCCATACGAGCGTGCCCAGCGCCAGGTAGAGGTTGTTGGCGCCGGTCTCCTCCTCGATGGAACGGGCCTTGCGCGCCAGGGAGCGCAGGCGGGAGTGGTACACAGACTCCTCGAGGGCGACATATGCCACTCCCTCCCCGAGGAGTTCGGTGGCAAGTCGTTCCACCCCCAGGTCGGTCACGAACCGGGCACCGCGCTCACGCTGAATCTCAGCTATCGCATCGTGCGGCCGCAGATCAACGTGATGGCCCCCGTGGATGATGTCCTCGAACCGACCAAGGAGCTCCGGCGGAATCGCAAGGCGCACTCCCTTGCGCTCCGGGTTGTAGTTGATCAGTGCGTTGCGGAGCGAGAGGTCCAGCAGGGCTGACTTCCACCTCTGCACCCGTTCCGGAGCGCGGTCTTCGAGTCTCCCACCATTGGACGTCGAGGTCCGAGTGCGTCCGGGCGCGTTCCTGTCGCCGACGTTGATTACTGGGGGCTGGTACTCGATCATGACCGTGCTGCCGTCGGCTTGGCGGGCGGACACCGGCAACGGCACGACACCCTCGAGCCGAGCTCTCGCGACGTCCACTACGCCGAGGAAGGCTTCCGAGTCACCGAGGCGCCAGTTGTTCGCGCGTACGGCGTCCTGAAACGACCGCGAAGCACCGGCAGTCATCGTCGTTGTCTCGACCAGGCGGATCCTTCCCTCATCCACGAGGGCGGCCAGTACGTTCAGGTCCGTGACCACCGCATCTCGGAGCCACGCCTCTTCCGTCCAGTAGGCAGCGAATGCGTGGCCGTTCACGACGACGATCAGGGCGTTCAGGCCGGACTGCTCGAGAGCCGCTGCGTACGTCACAGCAGTGTCGAGGCATGTTGCGGCACCACCCGGTTCCAGGACCTGCTCGGCCGTACGGATCTTCTGGCCAGACGGAATGTCCCAGCTAGCGGGGGGATTGGAGTAGTCGATCTTCAAAGCCCTCATGGACTCATAGACGGAGCCAGCGATCTGATCCACCCTATCGGCTCGGCCCCGCTGGTAACCCTCACGTGAACCATCGCCGGTGCGTGCCTCAAGGACGCGACTTGCGCCGTGGAGCACGGGCTGCAGCTGCGGGTGGTTGGGCTGGCAGAAGGCGGCAAGCGTCTGAAGGCTCAGCATCTCCCGGCCGCGCTCGCTTGTCCACTGATTGTGGGCCAGGAGGGTGACCGGGCGTCGCTGTACGGCATGGACCTCGGTCTCCGAGGCCACGGTGACGACCAGCTCGGCGGGGCGGGCCTCCTCCACCTGGCTCATGCGGGTGGGATCCAGGATCAGTTCGACTTGCTGGAAGACTGTCTGGCCCGACAGCCGTCCGATCTCCCGCTCCCACGGTTGACCGATAGCCTGTCCGCGCTCGAGTAGTTCCACGCGGATGGTGACATCGTGCAGTGTCTTGCCACTCCCGGCGCGGAGCAGTATGCGCTGGACGATAGGCACCTTGTTGTGGGCCAGCGCGTAGTACACGTACTCGAGATGGTCGACCTCCACCTCGACCAGGCCGGTCGGCGCCTGGTCCACCTGCTGGACAGGCACGGGAGAAGCATCGGTGACGACGGAGGTCTCCGACGCTCGGGCCGATTCGGCGACCCCGGTGGCCTCAGTGGCCTCAGTGGCCTCAGCGACCTCAGTGGCCCCAGTGGCCTCGGCGACCTCGCCGGTGGTAGGAACGGTGAGATCGGTGAGATCCTCGAGGGTGCTCGTCATTCGGTTAACTCCTGCGCGCGCGGCTTCGGGGCAGCCAGAGTCCGGCGCCCCTGTGACAGAACTCGACGATGGGACGCGTAGACCGCCGTGTGAAGACGCGGTTGCGGCAGTGTCCTGCGTCACACTGACGCCCCTCGGCATCCGTGCCCTCTCGCAGAGGAGTACCCACTGCGACATACGGTCCGCGAAACGGTCAGGTTTCTGGCCGTTTCACGGACCCTATTTGGCCATGATCGCGAACCCTGTAACACGCCCTCGTGGGGGCCCACATGGTGCGACAAGGGAAGGCAGGCAAACCTACTCCCCGCCCGATGCAGCAGCATGCTGAAGAGCGCCGAGCAGCAGCCGCGCGTCACCAAGCTGACGTCGCAGGTGCCGTTCAAGTGTCCCGATGGGCGTCAGGTTCGCGGGGGCCCGCGGGTCCTTCCAAGGAAGGCTCGCGTGCTGGGGCAGGACCCGCTGGGACAGATCAGCCAACCGCAGCACCTCTGCACGGTCCAGCTCCGCGGAGCACTCCACGCGCACAACTCCGCCCCACGGCGGACCCGGAACGCCGCCCGTCGGCAGACGCAGGTACCAGGTGTGTCGCTGCCATGTCGTCCCCACAAGGGCGACCGGCGTGCGTTCTCCCGCGCCCAGCGTGCGGACCAGCTGGTGCTGGGGGTCGGGGAGATAGCGGCTGCGATGGGTTTTGGCCATGCCGAGCGTTCGCGGGAGCGACCCCTTCCCGCGCATGGGGCCGTCCAGCACCAGCAGGTCGTGATCCCGGGCGTCGGCAGGCAGCCCATCCCGCGCCTGTGCCGTGACCAGATGCTCGATCATGCCTAGGTGGTTCTGGACCTCCAGCGACAATCGCTCCGGGTCGGGATCGCCTGCCACGAGACGGGCCGGGTACGAGGCGGTGAAACCACCGGGGTGACGCGCTGTTACACCCTGCGCATGGGTCGCCGTCGTGAAGAGCCCCCGCTGCACCACGACGGCAGTGACGGCTGCACCAGCCGAGGTGCAGGTGACAACGCCGGCCGCAATCGACGCACATGCCCCTGGTACGGCATCGTCCTGAGTGCGGTCAGGCGGAGGGTCGATCCACACCCGGGCGTCGAGGCGGCGGACGCCGTCGACGAAGAGCACCGCCGAAGGGAGTACAGCCGGGTCCGGCTCGGGCGCCGGCACGGGCCGCCACTGATCCGCGGCCTGCTCCACGTCGAGGGTCACTTGGGCGCGGGAGGTGTCCTCGGGAGTGCCGTACGGAAGGTCCGCGGGAGCGTCGTAGTCCGGGCTCCAGCTCTCGACGTACCACCTCATTCCTCCACCCGCTCCACCGCGCTGGTCGCATGCGCTCGGGTCACCTGGAAGCGGACCGGGGTCCGCTCTGCGAGCGCTGCGACGTGGGTGACCACGCCGACCAGCCGGTCACCGCTGGCCGCGAGCTCCTCCAGGGTGCTTGCCACCAGGTCGAGACTGTCGGCATCCAGCGTGCCGAACCCCTCGTCCAGCAGCAGCGTCTCCAGCCGCACACCGGCCGGTGCGAGCTGCGCCAGGTGCGCGGAGAGTGCCAGCGCCAGCGACAGGGACGCCTGAAAGGTCTCCCCGCCGGAGAGCGACTTCACGGGCCGGACGCTGTCCGCGTCGAAGTGGTCGACAACCACGAAGCTGTCGCTGCCTGAGTCCAGTGCCATGGTGTACTGCCCCCCGGAGAGGGTGCGCAGCGTCTCCGAGGCATCCACCAGCAGTGCGTCCAGCGCGGTACGCGAGAGCCAGGACCGGAACGCGTGGGCCGCCAGCAGCTGGCCGAGCAGCTCGGCGACACGCGCCTTGCCCCGCAGCTCGCTCACCTGTTCGGTCAGCTCTCGGACCCGCTCGTAGTCACTCTGCAGCTGGGCCGCGGCATGCGCGGCCTTCTCGGCCGCCGTCGCAGCCACTGTCGAGGCCAGCTCCACGAGCCGATCCGCGGGAACGCTCAGGCCCTCCGCCGCCAGCGCCTCGCTCACGGTCGTCCGTGCCCCAGCGACCGCAGCCGCCGTCTTGTCCACAGCGTCCGTGGCCTGCGCGAGGGCCTGCTCCCGCAGGCCGGCCTCCGCCGTCGCCCAGGACACCAGCGACTGCCACGCCTCGGCGAGGTCCCCCTCCATGAGAGGCGGGGCGCCGAACGCGACCAGGCGGTCTCGTGCCTGAGCCAGTTCAGCTCTGGACTGACGGTCAGCGGCATCCAGCTCCCGTCTTGCCTTGCGCGCGGCCTCCAGGTCACGCCGGTCGCTCTCCAGCGCGGAGCGGGCTTCCTCCGCGTGCTGCTTGGCCCTCCGGTACTCATCGAGGCGGATCGTGACATCCGCGGCGTCGGGAGCGCCGGACAGCGCCCTGCTCAGCGACTCAACCTGCTCTTTCGCCTCGTCGACCGCAGAGCGTGCCTGGTCGCTCACTGCCCGACCTCGCGTGAGTTCGCGCTCGGCCTCCCGTACCGTCGCATCCGCTTCCTTGGCACGCTGCTGCGCTTCCAGGAGCCCACTGTCCACGGCAGTCGACGGCAGCGTGGTCACCGTCTGCTCACACACCGGGCACGGCTCTCCGGCGACCAGATGCGGGCGAAGTGTTCCGGCGACATCGATGGCGCGTGCATGCTCGTACGCCGTCTCCGCCTCGTCCCGGGCCTGAGTCGCCTGGTCAACGGCCGCCGCCGCGGGAACGAGTGTCGCCTCAGCCGCCTGCAGCTCGTTCTCCCTCCGAGCGAGCAGCTGCTCGGCATCGTGGCGCTGCCGGTGCTGATGCTGCCAACCGGCCAACACGGCAGGATCTCCTGCAGCCACCAGCGCGGCACCCGCGAGACGGTCAGCATCCTCCGTGGCAGCTACCGCGGCCAATGTTTCCCCCTCCAGCGCGGCGGCCTGCCGCACCCGCTCCGCCAGACCTGCCACCGAGTCCGGTACGGAGACCGCCGTCAGCACCCCGCGCTCGGCGGTCACTCTGTCCCGCTCGACCCGGGACGCCGCGTGCGCCTCCTCCGCGAGGCGCACTGTCTGGACCAGGCCGGGCACTCGGGCGGCGAGCGCACGTGCCCGGCGCTCGGCCTGCTGCGCGGCCTCGAGGGCCTCTGGCGTGGCATGGGACAGCTGCTGCAGCTGCCCTTCCTGCACCTGCGCCGTTCCCTCGGCGATGCGGGCCCGCTCGCGCGCCTTCCTGCCCATCTCCTCGTACGCGCTCAGCCCGAGCAGGGCCTGCAGAATGTCCTCCCGTTCCGACTTGCGGGCGTGCAGCAGCTGAGCGAAGTCCCCCTGCGGCAGGATGACCGCCCGCGTGAAGTGCTCGTAGCTCAGTCCCAGCAGCTCCTCGACCGCCCGGTCCATCCCGCGTACGCCCGGCTCCCCCACGGGGTCGAGCCGCTCGCCCCAGGAGCCCGTTCCCTCGGTGTCGCCCAGCCGTTCCAGCCGGGCCTCCTTCACCGTGGCGCCGCCGGCGGCCGTACGTCGCAGCACCCGGGTGGCGACGTAGCGGCTTCCGCCCACGTCGAAGACCAGTCGCACCTTGCCCTCGGTCGCGGTCGGCGACAGCGCCCCGGACACTGCTTTCGCACCTAGCCGAGGGATCGTCCCGTACAGCGCGAACACCATCGCGTCGAGCAGGGTCGACTTGCCTGAGCCGGTCGGGCCGACGAGGGCGAAGTGGTCGACCTTCCGCAGGTCCAGGGTGGTGCTGCCGCGGTAGGAGCCGAAGCCGTCGACATCGAGGATCACGGGTCGCATCAAGTCGCTCCCTCGGAGCCGGTGACCTCCTCGTACAGGCTGGCGAACAGCTCCCGTACGGCTGCGTCGTCGACGCCGCGATCCTGGCAGTAGCGTGCGAACAGCTCGGCGGGGCTAGCCGACTCGGCAAGACCCGCGGGCTGCGCCGTGCCGGACAGCGCTGTCGGCGCCTGGACCTGGACCTGCAGCGCCTGCGGGAACAGCTCCAGCACCTCCTCGCGCATCCCGGCCCGAAGCGGCTCGGTGACCACGACGCGCAGCAGGTCGGACTCCCCCGGCTCCCCCCGGCGCTGCTCCAGCTCGCTCATCGTCCCTCGCAGCGTGCGAAGGCGGCGGGCGGCCGCGATCGGGACGTCGGACACCTTCGCGGGCACGTCGGGGGCGAGGTCCGCGACAAGTACCGAGGGGGTGTTCTCGGTCTCGCCGAAGTCGACGGCGAGAGGAGACCCGGAGTAGTCGATGCGGGTGGGTCCCGCGACGTTCTGACGCCGGTGCAGGTGACCGAGCGCGACGTAGTGCAGGTGGGAGGGGAAGGCCGTCGCAGGAACGGCGTAGTCGAACACCGTGTGGGCAGCGCGCTCCCCTCCTCCCATGGTGGCGCCGACGACGGTCAGGTGACCTGCAACCGCCCGTACCACCGCTCTGTCCATGCCCTTCGTCAGCGCCTCCACCACCTGGCGGATGCTCTGCGCGTATGCCGCGTTCTGCTCCGCGGCCGTCATCTCCAGCAGTTGCGGCGACCGGATCGCCTGTCGCTGGTTCAGCCAGGGCAGCAGGGCGAGATCCACCGGGGTGCCGTCAGCGCCGGTCAGCCGTAGCCGTCCCCCCAGGTCGGGCCTGCGCAGCTCGGCGAGCATGGTGACCCCCACCCGTGCGAGCAGGTCACGGTGAGCCTCCAGCAGTGCCGGCTGGTCATGGTTGCCCGCCAGGACCATCACGGAGGCGCCGGTGTCGGCCAGACTCAGCAGCGTGTCGTACGCCAGGCGCTGCACGGCTGCACCGGGGGTGGTGCTGTCGAAGAGGTCCCCCGCCACCAGAACCGCGTCCACCCGGTGCTCGGCGGCGATCGAGACGATCTCGGCTGCGACCTCGCGCTGCTCCGCCAGGCGGGACTCCCCCCGCAGCACCTTTCCCAGGTGCCAGTCGGCGGTGTGCAGCAGACGAAACGGCATGGCGCCTCCTCGCGGCGGGACCCTCAGAACGGCGGAGGGTCGTCGGCGGCGGCGTCCCCGGGTGCGGCATCAGCGGCGGGGTCCGTGGCCGCTGCTGCGCCGAGGGTTTCGAAGATGTCGCCTCCGGGATTCACGTAGCCGACGGTGGACCCTGGTGGCGGGCCGGCCGCCTCGTCCGGGCGCGTCGCCCACGCGGGGAAGGGGAACTCCACGGCAAGCGGCACCGGAATCTGGGGCTGCGCCACGAACATTGCCCCAGGCCGCGCCAGTGTCGCCCGCTGCCGCGCGGACGCGGGCAGCCACCCGTACTCGGCCCGTGCCGCCTCCGCCGGGTCCAGACGGCCCGCAACCTTGACCGAGGCGTTCGCGATGATCCGCCGCTCCACCTCGCTGGCCGTCTGCTGGGCACCGATCAGGCAGATGCCCAGCGACCGTCCCCGCTCCGCAATGTCGACCAGCACCTCCTTGATCGGCGAGGAGCCCTCACGCGGGGCATACCGGTTGAGCTCGTCCACCACCACGAACAGCTGTGCGTCCCGGCCAACCTGCTCCTGCCGGGCGGTCTGCTCGGCCAGCACGACGCCCACCACGAACCGCTGCGCGCGCTGCGGTAGCTGGTGCAGGTCCACGACCGTCACCTGCTCCTCGGTACGGATGCGCCGACGGGGAGTGTCCGTCAGGTCGCCCCGTACGATCGGCCCCATCGGCTTCACCGCGCTGCGCAGCCGGCGTACGAACGCGTTGACCGTCCCCTGCCCGATCGCCCGGCCCGCCCAGTGCGCGCGGACCTGGTCGTCTTCGTCGGTGACCTTGTCCACCACCAGGTCGACCAGCCCGGCGAAGGTGCGCACCGTCCGGCCGTCGATGCTCACCGCCCCGTCAGGACCGACAGGAGTCGCCTCCCGCTGGAGCACCGCTGCCACGTTCGCCACGACCATGACGTACTGAGCGCGGTCGTCCTCGGAGTCGGCGAACACGTAGGGCAGCAGCTCGTCAGCGCAGAACTCCGCCAGCGTCCACCAGAACGCCCCGATTCCCTGGGTGCGGTGGTCGGTGTGCGGCACCCCGCTGGCATCACCGGGCCGCGGTGGAGCGTGGAAGGCCGCAGACGGGAACGGCCCAGCCGTCAGACCCAGCCGCGCGTAGCCCTCCGCCACCCCCGCCTGCTCGGTCAGCGCCCGGTTCGGCGTGTCCAGGAACAGCAGGTCCTCCCCCTTCACGGCCAGGACCAGGGCCTTCGCGTTGTGCGCCGCTGCTAGCACGGGCGGGTCGGCACGGAGCAGGGCATAGAGCAGGAACAGTGCGAACGAGGCTTCGTCGCCACACCAGACACGCCGGATATCGACACGTGCGCGCCACGCGTGCCGTCCAGGAACTCGGTGTTCACATACACCGGCAGGCCGTCCCGCGACCAGCCCACCGGCACCCGGTTCGTCCCGAAGTCATCGAAGTACAGGGCACGTTCACGTTGAGCCCCTTGGGCTCGGGCGACCGCCGCCCCCGGTCGCGGCGGGACATAGACCTCCGGCGCCACCGAGTCGTGGTCATCTCCGCGATTCCTGGACCTGCGCCGGCATCGAGCCGGCTGCGATGGCGGATGCCGACCCGTAGCTGCGCCCTCGTGGTGGCGCGCACCTGGGTCGACCACCCCGGCACCGTGACGGTCCGGCCGGCCGGGAAGCCGGCGGCTGACCACGACGACGTCGTCCAGCTGCAGGTACTGGTCGGTACCCACGGCCACGTGCCAGGTCAGGGGCGTGGCGTCGACGGTCCGAACGACCAGACCTAGGGGGGTCCATCGTCAGGTCCAGCCCGGGTTCCTCGACGGAATTCGGTCATGTTGTTCTGACTTCCGCTGCCGCGAGCAGGCAGCTCCACCTCTCGGCGTCATCTTTCGAGAGAATCGAGCATACCGTGACACAGACCGTCCCGCCGTCTCAGCCAAGCATCCCACGTGTACACCGCGGCTGCACCGGTAGGCCTCGAGGGTTCCTTCGTCGGACTGATCGTCTTGTAGTCGACGATCACCAGTGTGAATCCCGTCTCCGAGACGAACAGTAGGTCGATGTAGCCGTTGACGATCTCCTCCGTCCAGCTTGGTACCGACGTGTCTCCTTGTGTGCTCACGGGAGGCCGCTCACGGACGACAGGCGACGGAATCCGAGCTCGCCAGCGCGACGACGAGATCCGCCTGGTCAGCGACGCCTTCGTCAGCGCTGCCCTCGCGCCAGACGTCCTCCAGTCCCTGACCGTCCGAAGTCGACGTCGAAGGGTTCCATGGACGGCTCGGCCGACGGCTGCGCCGTAGCGTCCCTTGACCCAGGCCCGGGGAGCTCAGGTCTCGCGCACCTTGGCGAGTCCTGCAGGGATCCTCGAAACCCTCGGGGACGGATCCGGCCGAGGGCTGATGTCCGTCGCCGACGCAGCCGCCGGTACTGCCGCCACTAACGCACGCGGGCACGCTCTGTCGACCAGTACGGCCACGGCATCGGTGGTGTGGGTGATGCTGCCTGCTCGCCCAGCCACTCCTGCTCTTCCGCGGAGCTTCAGCTTCATGCACAGCCCCGGCGTACGGCTGGACAGCACCTGCGCGCGGCCACCCGTGACTGCGTGCCCGTGCAGCGCGACGACGAGGTGACCTGCGCGCCCGCGTGCAGGCGACGTAGAGCAGCCGAGCATCCTCGCGCTCAGCAGCTGCTGTTTCGCCCCTCCGCGACATCCCGACCGGCCGTCGCTAAGCTTGTCGTCCTTCCGCCCAGGCGGATCTCGCGCCGTCGTCACTCGATAGTACCGCTCCTGGTGTCGTCGAAGGCCTGTTCCCCGTACGCGCCAGAACGACCATCGGGAAGTTCCAGGCCTTCGCCGAGTGGATCGTCATGACCGGATACCGCGTCCAGGTCCGTCGGGCAGAAGCTGGTCGTTTGTCGCTTCTCGTCCTTCTGCCGGCAGCCGGGTTCACGTCAGGTACTGGTGTAGCGACCGTGCTCCGACTCCGCCACGCACCGTGTGTCAGTAACAAGTTCGGACGCGGCGCCAGCC
>CAVVZQ010000015.1:0-45852 GCA_963752715.1 uncultured Actinomycetota bacterium
GAGTCCGACCCTGTGAGTGTCCGCTGAGGGTGTGACGCAATTGCGCCGCCGCCGGCCGTCTGGCTGCCCGGCGGGGCTGGCGGGTTGCCGGGCTGCCGGGCTGATCAGCCGCTCAGTCGATCAGCCGGGCTGCGGGGCCAGCCAGGCGGCGAGCTGGGGGAGCGCCCACGCGCCCAGCAGCCGGTAGCCGCGCGCATTCGGATGCACCAGGTCGCTGCTCATGAGGGTCCGTCCGGCACCCGCGGACTCCAGTACCTCCTCGAAGTCCAGCAGGCGCGCGCCCACATCCGAGCCTGCCTCTCGGATGACCTCGTTGACCCGCGGGAGCCCGCGCAGCACCGGTTCCCACACGTTCGGCGGCCGGCCGGGAGCAGCGATGGCCCCAGCCGCGACCGGGTAGGTCACTGTCACAGCGACGGGACAGGCCTCGACCAAGCGCTCGAGCACCGCGGCGATGACGCGTCGGAACCCAGACGCCGACCAGCGCGGGTCCAGCAGGTCGTTGGCGCCTGCCGTCACCGTCACCAGCGCCGGTTCGTACGCCAGCGCCCGGGGCAGCTGTCCGTACAGCAGGTCTCGGGTACTGGTGCCGACCTGGCCGAGGTTGCGGTACGACAGCGCCGGCTTCTGCTGTCCGCGGTCCTGCTCCTGGAGACCCCGAGCGACCCAGTCCGTCCAGCTGCACAACTGTTCGCCGGAGACCGAGTCGCCGTACCCCTGCGTGAGACTGTCCCCGATCGCGACGTATCCGTTGCGGGGCAGGTCAGCGAGGGCCATTCCTCACCCTCCCACGTCGGTGCGCCCCGCCCCCTACGAAGCCCTCGACCCCGCCCCGCAACCTCCCCGCAACCTCCCCCCAACCTCCCCCGCAACCTCCCCCCAACCCCGCCCCGCAACCTCGCCGGGGGGGCGTCCACCCGACCGACGGATCTGTCACAGCCTCGAGTCAGCATGGCGGCATGTCACAGGGGAGCGGCATGTCACAGGGGAACAGCGCGAAGTCACGGGGGGCCGGCGGCATGGCACAGGCGAACACAGAGGCGGAGCTCCTGATCGAGGCCACAGCACCGACGGACGGCACAGCGTCAACCGAGAGCCCTACATCGCGGCGTGACGCGGCCCTGGCAGCCCTGCGCGCGCGGTACCCGATCCCGGAGACCACGCAAGACCCGGAACGCGTCGCCCGCTGGGAGGCGCGCGCCGGGTCGGGCGACTGCCCTCCCGAAATCCTCCGGGACCTGCTGTCCACGTGCGGCGACGACGTGCTGAAGGTCGTCGCACGCAATCCGGCCGCACCGCCGGACGTGCTGGCAGCCCTCGCAGCGCACACCGAGCACCAGCCGCTGAACAACGACCCGGACGACCCGCGGATCGTCGTGAGTGCCGTCCTGCTCGAGGTCGCCTCCCATCCCGCGGCGCCCGCCGGGGCACTCGCGGTCCTGGCGGCCGACCCCCACCACATGGTCCGAGCACGGGTCGCTGCGAACCCCTCGACGCGGGCGGATGTGCTGCGGCGTCTCGCTGACGACCCCAACGGCTGGGTACGGGCCCGCGTCGCCGGTTCCGGGACCGTACCTCCCGACGTCGCGGCTGCCCTGCTGGCGGACCCCGCCCTGCAGGTCCGTCTCGCCTGCTACGACAACCCGACTATGGCCGACGACCTGGTCGACGGTGCAGCACGGGACCTCGACAGACGGGCAGTGCAGCAGCGCAAGAACGTCTCGAACGGGAACGTGACCGCAGAGGTGCTGTTTCGCCTTCTCGGGGACCTGCGGCCGCACGTGGCAAGCGCGGCTGCCGTACACCCGAGCCTTCCGGCCTCCGAGGGTCTGGACCTCGCTCTCGCCCATCCCAGTGACAAGGTACGGGCCAAGGGGCTCGAGGCTCTTCTGCCGCGGTGCGCCCCAGGCCTGGACGATGCCCAGTGGGACGGCCTGGTGGCCCAGCCGGCCCTGGCCGCCGTGCTGGCCGAGTGCCCGCTCACCCCGGCGCGGATCCTTGCTGAGCTCGCAAGCCGCTCCGACTACGAGGTCGCGCGGGGACTGCTCGACAACCCTCGTACGCCCCCCGCCGTCCTCGCATCGCTGTCCCGAACGGTCCTGGCACGACGAGCGTGGGGGTCCATGTCGGTGGTGCACTCGCTCATCGAGGACCGGCGGCTCCCGGAGGGTGACCGCGACGCGCTCCTCGACCGCGAGTGGGACCTCCCGTACGCGACGCTGGAGAACTCCCCGCTGCTGCGTGCCCGCCTGGACAGGGCGGTGCGGCGGCTTCCTCACAACCTCCGTACGGACTACGAGCGCGGACTCGCAGACCCCTCGGACTCCAGTCTGTCGCCGGAGATTCTGTGGCTGCTCGCCGACACATCCGACGACCACCTCCTTGGGCTGTTGGCCAACCCCTCAGCCCCACCGGAGCTCTTGGGCTACCTGGTGAGCTCACGGTCCTTCGGGCGCACCGACGTAGTCCGCGGGACGGTCCTCGCCCGCGCGTCAGTACCTCCCGAGCTCCTCGCCGGCATGGCCGAGCAGTCCTTGGTGGCCCTCGCCCGGTCGGCTCTGTCCTCCTCCGTACCCGACCCGACACGCGCTCTGTCACCCGATCTGTCCCGCGAGCTGGCCGAGCAGGTCGAGGACTGGATGCGAGACCCTTCGGGCGTCCCGCAGCCGCAGGTGGCGAACTTCCTTCTCGAGTACGCGCTGCGGGTGCATGACACGGCGGGGTGCGCGCTGGACTCCCTCAGCTCCCGGCAGCAGGACTGTGCGGAGCTGGGGTACGTGAGGACTCTCCTCAGGTGTCCCGACCTCGAACCGTCACTGCTGGTGAGCGTCTACCGGCACCTGGTCGCCCATCGCGACATCACAACCAGGCAGTCCTACGGGCCGAGAGTCAGCATCGCAGACACCCTGCTGGGGTTGTGGCTGGCGAGCCCTTCCGTGACGTCGCAGGTCATCCTCGACGCGCTTGTCACACGACCCCACCTGCCCGATGAGGAGACGGCTGCCCTCATCCGGGGCACTCTGGGTCGTCGAATCCGCAGCGAGCCGATACGCCCGTCCGAGGACGCCGAGCTCGTGGCAGCGGTGTCTGCGGACGCGCTCGTCCGCGCAGAGGCGGCGGCGACGGTGACCGGACCCGTGGTGATCCTGTTGGCCGCAGACGCGGACGAAGGGGTTCGGCTCGCGCTGGCGGGCAATCGCGACGCGCAGGCGTGGATCCTCGGCAACGTCTTCCCCTCGCGTCCGGCGGAGAGCCTCCTCGAGCTGAAGACACGCGCGGTTCGGGCACGCGACCGGCGGGAGTCCGTACCCGACATCAGTGCCGGCACCATGCGCAGGCTCGGAGAGGCGCAGCGGCGAGCCGGCGTGCCGGCGGTCAGTCCGCAGACTGCCGGCGAGAGCGGATCGGCTCTCAGCTCCCGTGCGTCCTCGGTCTCGGACGATCCGACTTGCGAGATGGCGCTCGCCGTCCACCCGGACCCTGACGTGCGGGCCGCTCTGGCCGGCAACTCCCGGGTGGGGGTGGATGCGCTCGCGCTCCTGGCAGCTGACCTTCACGACGAGGTACGACGCGAGGTTGCGGGAAACCCGGCAACCCCACCGGTCATCCTCCACTGGCTCGAGGAGGACCCTGATCCCTGGGTCCGAGAGACGTCGAGGTCGCGGACCCGTCGCCGCCTCGCCGACCTGGACACGGTTGCTGCCGCCTCCTCGGTACCGGAGGCGCTGTCCGTACTCGCCGCCGACCCCGATGCCGAGGTGCGCGCGGCGGCCGCTCGATGCTCCCGTACCGAAGCGGAGGTCCTGCTGCGGCTCGCGCTCGACAGGAGCCCCGACGTACGCAGTGCTGTGGCCGAAAACCCTCGCGTGGATACGGGTGCTCTGCTGCGCGTCGCAGGCGCCCCCTACCACAGGGTTCAGAACGTGGACAGCGCTCTGCGGGCCTGTGCAAGCACCGCGCGGCTCGCCGACGCGGTCGCCCACGAGGTCCAGTACGGCTGTCACGGTGCTGCCGCGCGGCACTGTCGCCACGGAGCGGAGCAGACTGCCTCCGTCTCACCCGACCATGCCGCGGTGCTCCGCCTCGCGAGCGACCCACAAGCGTCCGCCGGGACACTGGAGACGCTGGCCGGGCATCGCTCCAGCGAGGTCAGGACGGCGGTGCTGGACAACCCGAACAGCCCGTCTCGTGCCGTGGTCGCAGCGGCGACCTTCTCCGTGCGCCGCCGCCTCCAGGCTGCGACTGCCGCGAACCGTACGGAGTCGGCCGAGGCACTCACCGAGTTGGTAGAGCAGTGGGACATCGGCATCGGCCGCGCTCTGGCCGCCAACCCGGCGACACCGGGCCAGGTCCTGCGGGGACTCCGCGGCCAGTCGGGACGCTACGACCATGAGGTCGCGGGGAATCCCGGCGCGCCGTCCCGGCTCCTCGCGCAGCTGGTGGAGCAGGGTGGCTCGGCGGCCGAGGCAGCCCTGTCCAACCCGCACGTGCCCGTCGAGGTGCTGCTCGCGAGCGCAACCGCACAGGGGTACCTCGGCAACGCCGCGCGTCGCACCCTCGGGTACCTCCTCGCCCGTGCCGAGGACGTCGACCGTATCTGGGAGGCAGTGACCGCATCCGAGCTTGCAGGCTCTCTCGTCGAGCTGCTCGGTGTGGCGAGGGCCTGCAACCCGCACCTCTCAGCAGGGGAGATCGCGCAGGCAGCATCCTCGGGCCGGGCCCTGATGCGGTGTGCCGCCGCCCTGAACCCCGCGACCGACGACGCCCTGCTCGACCAGCTGACTCAGGACCGCGATGAGACCGTGGCCTGGAGCGCGGACAACTCGCGATGGCGACGCACCCTTGCGCCCGTCATCACAGGTCTGACCGCCCACCCGGTCAGGGCCGAGTGGCTGGGGGAGCAGTGGCGGTCCTCTCGGGTGTCCCCACGGGGGTCAACGTCCGGGGCGACCTCGGAGGCGAAGCCGACGCATACTCCGGCCGCAAGCGCTGAACCCCCGACGCAAGCAGACTCGCCCGAAGGTGAGCGCCAACCCGATCGCGGGTCTGAGTCCCAGCCCGCGACCCAAGCCGAACCGGAGTCCTGGGACGTGGCTGTGCCCGCATCCGCGGACGACGAGATGGCCGCCAGGGCGGCCGAAGGGCCCGCAATGCTCAAGGAAGTCCTGCGGGACCCGAGGCTCTCGCGCTCGCTGCGCCGGCAGCTGCTCGAGACCTATCCCGAGATGACCGCCGTGGCAGCCGAGAGCACGGCGCTGAGCAGCGACGAGCTGCTGGAGCTGCTGAGCACCGGTCGACTCGACGTACGGGTGGCAGTGGCCGGCAACCGCCGGGCGACGCCGGCCTTGCTGACCCGGCTCTCCCGCTCGACCCGACCCGCGGTACGGGCAGCCGTGGCAGCAAACACCTCCAGCCCGGGGGCGGTTCTCCAGCGGCTGGCCGCCGACCCGGTCCAGTCGGTCCGCAACGCCGTTCGCGACAACCCTGCTGCCGACGAGTACGCGCGCGCGGTGGTCGTGCTCGCCGGCTGACCCCTCCTCGCCCGCCGTACCAGCCGTACCCGCTGCACCAGCCCGAAAAACACGGAGGTCGCGTGAACACAACAGAGGACTATCGGTACGCCTGCGAGGCCCTCGCGGTCGCGGTGGCGGCCCGGGTGCCCGTGGTTCTGTGGGGCCCGCCGGGTCAGGGCAAGACCAGCGCCGTACGTGCGGTGGCGGAGCACTCGCAGCGGCACCTCGAAGTGCTGCTCGCCAGCATCCGGGAGCCCCAGGACTTCGCCGGACTGCCGTCGATCGCAGACGGGAGGGCCGTGCTCGCCGCACCGGACTGGGCGGTACGCCTCGCGCAGGCCGGCGACGGCGTCCTGTTCGCCGACGAGGTGAACACCGCACCACCGAGCGTCCAGGCGGCACTGCTTCGGGTGTGCTTGGACCGCGTCGTGGGCGACCTGCCGCTGGGGGAGCGCACCAGTGTCATCGCGGCCGCGAACCCGCCGGAACTGGCGGCGGACGGGTGGGATCTCGCTCCGCCGCTGGCCAACCGGTTCTGCCACCTGGACTGGGAGCTGCCCATGCCGGTGGTCCGCGAAGGGTTCGCAGGCTCCTGGCCCACCGTGGAGCTCCCCGCCGTCGATGAGACCAAGCTCGGTGAGCTCGTCGCGCAGGAACTGGTGGCCGTCGGCGGGTTCTTGACCGCTCGGCCCGACCTGACCACGGCTCTGCCCCGAAGCGTGGCGGAGCAGGGACGCGCCTTCCCGACGCCGCGATCGTGGGAGATGGCGGCGGTCGTGTCCGCGTACGCCCAGGCCGCAGGGGTGTCGCCGATGACACGACGGCTCCTGGTGCAGGGCTGCGTGGGCATCGGGGCAGCCTCCGAGTACCTCTCGTACCTGGACAACCTCGATCTTCCCGACCCGAACCGGGTGCTCGACGACCCATCGGGCACGGAGCTGCCGACGCGCGCGGACCGCCTCTACGTCATCGCCGCAGGCGTGCTCACGGTACTGCGCGGCCAGACCGCGACCCGCCGTGGCGCCAAGCGTTGGGCGTCCGCGGGGACCCTGCTGGCGCGCATCGCCGAGGCCGGGCATCCCGACATCGCTGTCGGCCTCGCTCGCGACTGGCTGGCTCTCAAGCCGACGACTGCAGCACCCGACCCGGACACGGTGGGAGCACTCCTACCTCTGCTGCGGGAGGCGGGGCTGCTGTGAGTGACGGAGACCAGTCCGCTCGCGCACGGATGCGGGTGATGGCCGCACGCGTCGTCGCCCAGCAGCGCTGGCCGTACCTGTCCTCGCTGCTGTTCAGCCTGCACCTCGTCCCCGTGCCCGAGGGCCTGCCGACGATGGCGGTCGACGAGGACTGGCGGCTGTACTACTCGCCGGACTTCGCGCTGTCCCAGACCACGGACCAGCTGGCCACCGCGGTCCTGCACGAGGCGCTGCACATCCTGCACGGCCACGCCGCGCGGTTCCGAGCGGTCAACGGGGCACCCGAAGCCTCCGTGCTGTGGAACCTCGCCGCGGACTGCGCCATCAACGCCACGCTGGACGGGGCCGGCATGCCGTGGGGTCTGGAGCCGGTCCGGTACCGGACCCTGCGGCGGTGCGGCGTGTCCGAGGCGATGACCACGGAGCAGGTCTACCGGCAGCTGCTGGAGCGGCACCCGGATGCCTGCAGTGCTGATCCGATGGGCAGTCGCGAAGAATCGAACGGAACCAGTGCGGGCGGAACCAGTAGGGGCGGAACCAGTAGGGGCGGAACCAGCGCGGACCGCACCCTGGGCGGCCGGGGAGCGGCACGGGGCGACTGCGGGTCAGTGGCGCACGGCCGTGACGGCCGGTACGAGCGCGCCGCCTCCGACCCCGACGTGCCCGGCGTACCGGCTCACGCCCGCGAAGCGGTCCTCGACCGGACCGCCCGCAGCGTCGCCGGCCATGCCCGGTCGGTCGGCTCCGTTCCGTCCGACGTGCTCCGCTGGGCCGAGGAGCGTCTCGAGCCCACCATCGACTGGAGGCTGGCGCTCGCCTCGCAGGTACGCCGGGCGCTGGCCGAGGTGGCCGGCCGCCGCGACTACAGCTACCGGCGGCCGTCGCGCCGCCAGCAGGCTGTCCGCGCGGCGGGCAGTGACGTGGTCCTCCCCGCGCTGAGGGCGCCCGCGCCACCGCCGGTGGCCGTTGTCGTGGACACCAGCGGGAGCATCGGCCAGAGCGAGCTGAGGGCGCTGCTCGGCGAGGTAGCGGGCATCCTGCGCGCGCGGGCTGCAGCCGCCCGAGGAGTGGCTGTCATCGCCTGCGACTCACAGGCACGCCCGGCGCAGCACATCCGGCACCAGCGGGACATCCAGAACCTGAGCCTGCACGGCGGCGGGGGTACGGACATGGGCCAGGGAATTGAGGCGGCGCTGGCCCTCAAGCCGCAGCCCCAGATCGTTGTCGTGCTCACCGACGGGTACACGCCCTGGCCCGACCGTCCTCCGCCTGGTGAGGCGCGGGTCCTGGTGGCGGTCACCGAGCCGAGTACGGTCCCGCACGCTCCGGCGTGGGCAACGACGCTGTGTGTGGGTGAGGGTTCGCGCCGCCGCTAGCGGACTCGCCCAGCACCCCGACGTGCGGTGACGAGCAACCGAGTCGTGCAGCCGCGGCGATACCGGGTAGCGGGCGGCCGAGGAGGCCAACGACCGCGGCCTCGGACAGCCGCGTACCGTCCGCGAGCTGCGCGGAGACCCGGTCCGGCTCGCGCAGTCCCGGAACCCATCCCAGATGGACGGTCACGGCCTGTCCGGCCTGCTCCGCCAGGGCGACAGCGACAGCCCTGGCCAGCGCGTAGCCCGCTCGGTCGGCCTTGTGCGGGTCCTTGCCCCAGACAGCGCCGCCGCCGATCGGTACCCGGGGCCCGTAGTGGTCCACGACCAGCTTCTTGCCCGACAGACCGTTGTCGCCGTCCGGTCCGCCGCGGCTGAAGTCGCCGACACCGTTGACGCGCAGCACGTCCGGACCCAGCCAGCCCACGTCGTCCTGCCAGCCCTGCCAGCCCTGCCGGTCCTGCCTCCCCAGCGGGCCCTGCCGCTCGGGCACGTCCAGCCAAGCGGTCAGGTCCTCCAGTGCCGCCTGCAGCGATGGAGTGACCAGCCGTACCAGCTCCTCGTACCCGACTCCCTCGGCATGCTGGATCGCGACGTTCAGCGCGGTCAGACGTGGGCGGGCGGGAGCCGTGCCCAGATCCGCCGTGCCCAAGTCGGCCGTGCCCAAATCGGCCGGGCCCAGGTCCACCGTGACCAGCACCTTGCCGTCCGGCCCCAGCCGGTCTGGGGCTGCGGCGCGGGCATCGGCCAAGGCCTGGCGTACCCGGCGCGCCGCGTACGCCTCCACCGGAACCATCCCCGGAGAGTGGGGGTCGGCGTACCCGACGGAGATGGTCTGGTCGGCGGAGTACCCCCGTACGGCCCGGTCCTCCTCGTCCAACGGCGCCACGATCAGGTCACTGTCGACGTCGACGGAGCGGGCCCACCTGCCGACGTACCCCGCCCCCACGAGTACCTGGTCCGCCAGCGCTACCAGGTCGGCCTCGTCGAGGCGCAGCGCCGACGTACCCCCAGCCGGGCCCCCGGCCATCACCCGGCCGGTCACGAACATCCGGCGCCGGTGCAGCGCCACCTCCACCCCGACGAACGCGAGCGGGTCCACGCTCAGGGCGAGCTGCACGACCGCCTCGGCCATGGCGTCACACAGCCGGTCGGGGTGACCGGGGAGCACGTCCTCGGCTGAGACCAGGTACCGGCCTCGGCGCTGCGCGGCAGGGTGGACGCTCTCCCGTGCCAGCCCCGCGCTCACTGCAGCCCCGGAAGTCGTGTGACGTGTGCGAAGCCGTCCAGATCGCTGGTCGACCCGTTCACCGGGACGGCGGCGAAGACTTCGATGCCCCGGTTCTTGAACCGCGAGACCCACGCCTGCCCGGGGGCCCCGACCTGCCCGTCCGTCAGCAGCAGGACCCGTCGGAAGGGCAGCTCGATGGCGTCGGCGAGCACGCACGCGATGTCGGTGCCGCCGGTAGTGGCCAGGTTCCCGGAGGCCAGGTCCGCCAGAGGTAGCTCCGACACCTGCGTCGAGAACTGTCGGACCACTACGAGACCCTGCCGTACGGGCGGGACGAGCAGGTCGACCAGGTGGGGGAGCAGCCCGGCCATCGACCCGGACACGTCGAGGTAGACCAGCGCCCGATGGGGTGGCTGCGGCGTACGAACCGGCGTGACCGTGCGCTGTTGCTGCAGCAGCGCCGGTACGCCCAGCGCGCGCTTCGCGTGCACGGTCCGGTCGTACGCACTGGGCAACGGGGTCGCCGGCCCGAGGACAACCTCCGAGGACCTCCGACCGCTCCGAAGGCCCTCGCGCTGGGGAGAGACGGCACGTTTCAGCACGCGGCGAAACGCGGTACGGGTCGCTTCCGCGCTGTCTCGACGCGCGACCCATGTCCGGTTCGGGCCGGAACCCCCCCCACGCCCCGGCAGGATCGCAGGGACGTCTCCCCATGACGCGGTCACACGCTCCATGACCTCGGCGAGAAGCACGTCGTCCATCGGGTTGCCGTTCTCGCCGCTGTGCTCGCCGAGCAGGACCGGGAGCCCGGCCTCGCCGTCGCTGCCCTTCCGAATCAGCTCGAGCAGCTCCCCGTACGTCGGGCCGAGGAGCTGCTCGCCCGGCTTCGGGTAGAGCCGGCGCAGAACGCCGCGGGTATCGGGAGGTCCCGGCACTGTGTACACCGGGTCGTACGGCCACCCCACCGGCGGGCGCAGCAGCAGGTGAGGGAACTCGTCCGGGGGGTTCAGGGCCTCGAAGAAGCCCCGGTACTCGGGCTGGGGGAGCTCGGCAGTCAGCCCCGCGTTGATGACCGCGTCGAAGGCGATGTTGTGGTTCTGCGTGCTACGCGGGTAGGCAGCCGTGTGGCCCAGCAGTACGTGCCACAGCTCGTGCATCACCAGGAGGAACAAGTGCTCCTCCCGCGCGCAGTGCCGAGCCACGAAGTCGGGGTTGAGCCTCAGTCGCGGCCGAAGGTCGCAGGTCACCGACGCGGTCGGCACCTCGGTGGTCTCCTCGACGCCGATGAGCTGGACGAAGGTATCGAGCTCGAAGCTGCCGGCCGGCAGGCAACGGGCCACTCGCTCGGCCAGTGACTGGGTCGCGTGGCCCAGCTCTTGGGTCAGTCGGTGTGCCGGCGGCCGGGTCAGGACGGTTGACCCGGTGCGCGGGTGCGGTCCGCTCACTGCGCCTCCTTCACGTGTCGGGTGGGGCTTTCTCGGATGGCGCGCCCTCGGAAGGCGCGCTGTGTCAGCGCGTGCAGCCGCGGGTCGTCACTGAGCAGGTCCCGCTCGTCCAGTACCAGCGGGTCGTCCAGCAGTGGGCTCTCTCCGAGGAGGAGGTCGCCTCGGGTGCGCAGCAGGACGTTCGCGACCAGGTCCTGGTCCGGGCAATGGAGGGGCACGGTGTGCCGTACCGTCTCGTCCGTGGCCGCGACCACGAACGCCGCGCCCGAGAACCCGGTCTGCCTCCACAGGGAGTCAAGTCGCGACAGCGCATCCCCGGACAGCGTCGGCCGGGGAGCGCTCCATCGGAACCGGACCCAGGTATCGCGCACCACGACCGCTTCGAGGGTGATCTGAGTGCGTCGGGGATACATCAGACCACTCCGAAGTCGTGGCACCAGGCGCGGAACTGATGGAGGAGGGCCGCCGGGTCCTCACCAGCCAGCAGCGCCGGCCCACAGCCGTGGACCAGCGCCCGCTCCAGTGGGGCGGTCGGTCTGCGACGTAGGTCCTCGTCGGCGAGCAGTCCCGTGGCCCGCCGCCAGGCCTCCAGCTGCGGCCCGGGCATCGCCGTCGCCGTGGCACGGGCCGGTGTCAGCACCGGTCGCGCCAGGTCGGCAACGGTGGACCACGCGGCAGGGGTGAGCGGCTGCTCCGAGAGTGCGCGACTGACGACGACGGCCAGCGCGGTGCGGCGTGCCTGCGTCGGCTGCGCCGCCAGTGCGCCGGTCACGGTCCGGGCCACCTCAGGCTGGCCGGCTCCGAGGCGGAGCGCCGTGCGAATCCGTCGGACCGCGTTCGGCTCGCTGAGAATCTCTCGGGTCACCTCGTCCAGCGAGCCCTCAGCCAGCTCCCACGCCTGAACGTGGGCAGCCACCACGCTCAGCTCGGAGGGTGGCCTGGCGTCCGCCCAGCAGGGCAGCGCGTTGCGCAGCGTCAGCTCGGCGACGTTGCGCGGGTTCACGGCCGGCGCCAGGGTGCTGGATGCGGCGATCGTTGCCGCCGTGGCACGGACCAGGACGCGAACCCGCCGGGGGCTCAGCACGATTCCGGTACCGCGCAGCAGGTCAGCCACGTGGACCGCCCAGCCGGACAGCACCGCGCCGAACTCCGCCTCTGCCACATCGGTGAGGTACGCGACCCGACGCAGCAAGGCAGCCAGGTCGTGCCTGGCCTCTTCGTCGATGACAGGGCTGGTGCCCGCAGCGAGCGCGGCGCGGTCCCCGCGGGAGAGGTCTTTCCAGCCGGGCACCCGGACGACAAACCAGAAGCGGTCGGCCAGCGCGATGTCGAGTGGTTCGGCGCCGAAGTACCCGCCGCTGAACCCACCGTCGGGGCCTCGGCCGAAGTCGGTGGCGTCGAGCTCGCTGGGCGGGTTCATCGCCGCCCACCGGTGGCGCAGCCGCTGCAGGTCCTGACCGGCGAGGCGCCGCTCATGCACGATCGGGAACAGCTTGTTCTGCAGATCCGGACGGCATCGGTTGACCTCGTCGAAGAAGACGAACTCGGCGTCCCAGACCGCTCCCGCCGTACCGACGAAGCGCAGGTCGCCGTTCTCGTCGGGAATCGGGATTCCGACCAGGTCGTCGTAGTTGACCAGCGAGGCGTTGTAGTGGCGGAACTCCTGATCGAGCGCCGCTGCCACCCGCTCGACCAGCAGCGTCTTCGCAGTACCGTGCTCGCCGACGAGAAGGACGGGCGCCTGGAGTGCGAGTGCGCCGAGCAGTAGCGGGTCGAGGTGCGACCAGCCGACGACGCCGAGCGCGTCGGTCAGGGACCCGGGCGTGTCTGTCGACGACCGCCTGGGCGTGTCCGTCGATGACCCCGCGGAAGGGTCCACCGGCGACCCCGCCCGCGGCGTGACCGGACCGGGTCGAGACCCCGGATCCGGGCCTGTCGGCGATCCTGCGGGCGACCCCGCCCGCGGCGTGGTCTGCCCGACTGGTTCGTTCAGGGTGCCCGGGCGCGCAGCCGTTCGCTCCGCGTCTGCGGGTACGACAGCAGAACTAGACGTGGACATGAAGAAGCCCCTCTGCCGGAGACTCCGGCGCTTGCTCCTCGGTGGGCGAGGAACCCGCTCTTCCCCTGGGGCACCGTGACGGGGGAGCCGTCGCGGTTGCCGGACCGGCCCGCCAGGTACGGACAGCCGGTCACTCTTGAGCTATGTGAACAGTGCCTCCCAATTGTACCGGAAACGGCCGGACACCCGTCAGCTCTGCGGTCTTCGGCCGCTGTCAACGGGCCTCCCTACCCGTCGGGTCCGAGACATGTGTGCCACCTCGGGCACGAGCGGCACACATGTCCCGCTTGCGCGCCGCTGCTGCCCGCAGGTCCAGGCCTCTGACCAGCGGAGACGCGAATTCACCTCCGAAGCAGCCCGCGACTTGTGTGCTGTGCCCACGAGGTCCAACACACATGTCTGCACAGGGAAGCCGAGAGGTGAGCACGCGTCGCGTGCCCGTCCGGCACGTCCGGCCCGCCCGGCCCGTCCGTGGCATGATCGCTGGCATGGGTCGCCAACGCGTCCGCGTGGCCTGTGCGTGCGCGGTCGTGGCCGTGGCGACGGCGGCGTGCGGAACCTCGCCACCCGAGTCGTCTGCGCCGCAGGCAAGCGCGCGGGACGCGTCGCCGATCCCCTCGCCGGCGTCGGACCCGGCGGGACCGTCGAAGGACGCGGCGACGGAGAGTGCAGCGCAGGCCCAGGCTCAGGCGCCGGCGGGGGCGCGGGCGCTGAGCGGCCTCGACGCCGAGGCTCCTGCCTGGGTCGTAGGGGCCTCGCCGCTCCCTACCAACCCGGACGGGTCGGTACCGCCGCAACGCACTCCCGAAGTCCTGCGTAGCCGCTCACTTCAGTCGCAGGGCCGGCTGCCCCCGCCTACGGAAGGCACGTTCGCGGCCAGCGTCGGCCCGGTCACCGATGAGGTGCGGCGCATTATGGGCATCTCCTGGAAGCCTGGGTGTCCCGTCGCCCTGAACGACCTCCGCCACCTCACGGTGAGCATCTGGGGGTTCGACGACCAACCCCATACCGGCGAGCTTGTCGTCAACGCATCAGTGGCCGAGGACCTGGTCGCGGTGTTCCGCACTCTGTTCGAGGCGCGCTTCCCCATCGAGGACATGCGGCTGCCCACCACCGAGGACATCGAGGCGCCGCCCTACGGGGACGGCAACATCACCGCGTCGACAGTCTGCCGACCGGTGAAGGGAACATCCACCTGGTCGCAGCACTCCTACGGGCTGGCGATCGACGTCAACCCGTTCCAGAACCCCTACGTGAGAGGTGCCACGGTCGTGCCCGAGCTGGCCGAGGCCTACACGGACCGGTCCTGGCTGCGGCCCGGGATGATCACCGATGGTGACGTGGTCGTCCGTGCATTCGCCTCCATCGGGTGGGAGTGGGGCGGCCACTGGCGGGGCTACCAGGACTACATGCACTTCTCCCGCAACGGTCACTGACTCCGACCCCCCGGCCGATGTCTCTTCGCCTAGCGAACGTGTGGGTCGATCTGGTGGGCGAGCTGGATCCGCGGGCAGCCTGGCGACACAGCGTGCCGGCCCGGGTCTCCGGGCGTCTCTCCAGCCGCGACCGCGCCTGCACCGTGGCAGGATGACACCATGAGCGAGACACGGGTGGGAACGGCGGAGGAACTCGGGCCGGGCTCGGTGGTCGGAGCCGGCAAGTACGCGGTATGCAACATCGCCGGCGAGCGCAGCGCGGTGACGCGCAAGTGCCGCCATCTGCGGGCCGACCTCGCCGAGGGCTCCATCGACGAGCAGGGGCGACTCGTCTGCCCATGGCACCAGGCGGCCTACGACACCTCGACCGGCCGGATGGTGCGCGGGCCGCAGGGCAGCTTCGCGAAAGTGCCCGGACTGGGCTCGTTCTTCAAGGCGCTGACGAAGGTTGCGCCACTCGGGCTCGGGAGGGTCACCGAGCGCGACGGCGACGTCTACGTCGAGTAGGCAGCGAAGTCAGGCGATAGCGGAGTCAGGCAGCCGAATAGCGCAGCCGAATCGAGCAGCCGGACGGGTCTGGCAGGCAGCTGGCCAATCAGGTCAGCCCGGGGCTCGTCGTCCCGCCGCGCGCCTGCCAGTAGTCGTTGATCGCGCCCTGGATGCGCACGTACCAGATGATGTTGCCGATCAGCGGCAGCAGGAACCACAGGCCCCACAGGGTCGTGATGCGCGGTTCCTCGCCTGCCTCCCGGTACATCTTCTCCACCTCGTTGGCGAGTAGAAACATCGTCACCGGCGAGATGAAGATCGTGATCAGCAGATAGGCCACGCCGCCGAGGCCGTCGCGACGGTAGAGCTTGAGCTCCTCGCCGTTCCAGTACGACCAGATCCAGGTCCAGATCCCCAGCGTCACGATCGATACCAGGATCGTCAGGCCGGTGGAGCGAGGCTTGCCGATCGGGCCGTAGCCGACCGGTGCAGGGGGCGGCGCGTAGGGCGGCGGCGGTCCAGCAGGTGGGGTGCCCGGAGGCGGTGGGTTGGTCACACTCCTACCCTGTCATCCCGAACGCGCTATGCGTGGCAGCATGGCGCCATGATCACGAAATCGGACAGAAGCAGCGGAAGGGTGGTCGGGTTCACCGTCTCCGGAGACGCCACGGATCGACCGATGGCGATCGTGGGGGACAAGAGGTGGGAGGAGCACCTCGCTCATCTCGCCAAGCCGTTCTACGCCGAGGACTCTGCCTTCTTCGCCGATGCCGATGACGCGTGGGCGTGGTTGGAGCAGGGCGAGCAGTAGCGCGAGCCCCGCGCGATAGCGCGAGCCAGCCTCGCCGGGATGACGCGCGGGTGTGAGGACCGACACAGACCACCCGTGTGTCCCGTGAAACGTCAGCGTCACCCGGGTATCGCCGCCACCCTGTTGCGCACCATGGCGGCGGGCCGGGGGAATCGGGACCCGCCGACGGCCGAAGCCTGACAAGGCCCAAGCGGGGGACTCACCATGACGGACACGCACCAGATCACGCTGCCAGGCGAGCACGAACGCGGCGAGGGTGGAGAGGGCCCTGCAGGCCCTGGAAGGCTGGCCGGTCCGGAAGGCTCGACCGACGCGGACGGTAGCAGCGCACGGGTCCCGCGCCGGTACCTGGCGGCGACCGCAGCCGGATTTCTCGCGGTTGCCGGCCTCCTGTGGATGATCTTCGGCCCTGACTGGGAGGACATGCCGGGGGACGAGATCGGCCTGCACTACGGAGGTGGCCTGATCGAGTCCGCGAGCCTCAAGGGCGTCATTGCGCCTGGCACCGCGAACGCCTTCGTCGGACCGGGGGACGACGTCTACAACTACCCGGTCGGGCAGCAGACGTACCAGGTCAGTGGCGAGGACGGGGCGCAAGCCGCGCCGATCGTCGTGGTGACCGGTGACGGAATCCGTATGGAGATCAGCGCACAGGTCTACTACACACTCAACACCTCGGCGGACGCCCTCGAGGCGTTCCACGAGCGGATCGGTTTCCCGAACGCGGCCTACATCAACGGGGGAACGGGCGGCTGGCACGCGACCCTGGAGACCTACCTCCTCCCACAGCTGGACCGTGCCCTCGACACGGTCACGCTCAAGTACGACTGGCTGGTCCTGAGGTCCGACCCGGAGGTACGGCGCACGTACGAGCGTGAGGTCAGCCTGCTCGTTCAGGAACTGGTCAACGACGCGACCGGTGGGGCCTACTTCTGTGGCTCCGGCTGGGTCCCGGGGGAGAGCTGTGAGGGGCTGACGGTGGGCGTCGACCGCCTCAAGCCCATGGACGGCGACCTCAGCACGTCGATCGAGGCCCAGCAGAAGGCCCGCGCCGCTGCCCAGCAGGAACAGGAGCAGCTGGACGCCCGCCTGGCCCAGGAGAAGACGCAGCTCGAGGCGGAGCGGGAGCAGCAGCGGCTGCGCAATGAGAAGGCAGATCTGGAACTGGAGTCGGTACGGCGACAGGTCGAGGTTCTGGGCGTGGAGGGCTACCTCGCGAAGGTGAAGAACGAGGCCCTGCGCGAGGCCATCGCCTCCGGAAACGTCGATTTCTACGTGCTGCCCGAGGGTGCGGATGTGCAGCTGCCCAGGCAGTGAGTCCGATCACCGCTGGTCGCAGGTACGGACCCGACTCCAACGCGAAGGCGTCCCACAGTCATGAGCAACGTGCAGGACGAGAATCAGGTCCCGGGAGGTACCGGGCACCCGGAGACATTCGGTGCATCGAGTCCGAGCCCGTCGGACGAACCGCAGATGCCTGACCCGCGCGAGCCGCCCGACGCACCGTACGCGTCCTGGGGACCCGCCTACGGAGCTAGCCCTCCGCCTCCGCAGTACCCACCGCCGCCCGCGTCGGATCCACGCCGAGGCTTGCCGACCTGGGTCGTCGTCCTGATCGTTGTCCTGGTGCTCGCACTGATCGTGGCAGTCGGGGTCGCTCTGACCTCCTCGCTCGGCGTGGATCGCGACGCGTCCACGGGCGAGGTCGTTGGGGGCGGCGACCTCAGCGTGTTCGACCTGCGGGTCGGTGACTGCCTGATCGATCCCTACTTCCGCGACTCCGAGGGCCAGGAGGGCCAGGAGGGCCAGGAGGGCCAGGAGGGCCAGGAGGGCGAGACCTTCGACTCCGTTCCCGCCGTCCCCTGCGAGGAACCTCACGACGTCGAGGTCTACGCCGTCGTAAGCCTGGACGAGGGTGCCTGGCCCGGTGAGACCGCGGTCGGCGAGCAGGCAGACGACGTCTGCTACGACCGCTTCGAGTCCTTCGTGGGTCGCTCGTACGAGACCTCCGTTCTGGAGTTCGGTTCCTACCTGCCCACCGAGGAATCGTGGTCCTCCGGTGACCGAGGTGTCACCTGCCTGGTCTTCGACCCCAGCGGTCAGGTGAGGGGAACTCTGGAGGGGGCCGCGCGCTAAGCGGCGCCGACCGAGTACGCCCCGGGGTGGACGTCCCGCCCGGTGACCCGCCCTGCCGCGGCCCGGCTTGGTGCCTGATTGGCTGTTTCGACATCGCGTGACAAAGACGACTGACCTGGAGAACTCGCTACTCCGTCGGAGACATTCCGTCACACTGGCCGAAAGGTGTCATCGACCTGTTTTGCGCCCTTTGCCGGGTAGGGGGACAGGGAAGCGCAGGGGGAGGCAGGGAGTATGGAGCTGTCGCTGAGGGGGCGCGGTGGCCTCATCGCCGCTGTCGTGTTCGCGGTCCTGCTGCTGGTCGGGGGGCTCGCCGTGCGGGCGTTCTCCTCGGGAACGCCGTCGGACGTCGCGGCCGCACAGGATTCCGGGTGCACCACGATCAATGTGGCGGTGTCCTCGGAGAAGGCGACCATTACCGCGGAGCTGGCCGAGGTCTACAACGCCGAGGGCCGCACGGTGGCCGACACCTGCGTGTTCGTGAACGCGTACTCCGCGGCCTCCGGCCGGGTGGCGGACCAGCTCGTCGCGGGATGGGACGCCGGCGACCTGGAGGCGACCGAGGCACAGGACGGCTCGGGGACGGTACAGCGCCCGGACGTCTGGTCCCCCGTCGACTCGTCCTGGACCGGCGTGGTCAACCTGCGGCTGCGGGAGGCCGACAGGCAGGCGGTGATACCGACCGAGGCGGAGTCCGTCGTGACATCACCTCTGGTGGTCGCGATGCCACAGCCCATGGCCGAGGCCCTCGGCTGGCCGCAGCAGCAGATCGGCTGGGCGGACCTGCTGGCTCTTGCCAACGACCCGCAAGGATGGGCCTCGGTGGGCCACCCCGAGTGGGGCTCGTTCAAGATGGGCAAGACCAACCCGCACGTGTCCACCTTCGGGTTCCAGGCCACGCTTGCGACGTACTACGCGGCGACCGGGCTGGTCAGCGACCTGACGGTGGCCGACCTCAACAAGCCGGAGGTCCGCGCTTTCGTTTCGGGTGTGGAGTCCGCGACCGTGCACTACGGGCCGCTCTCCTCCGCCTTCCTCACCAACATGGCCCATGCGGACGAGCAGGGCCGCGGAACCTCCTACGTCAGTGCCGTTCCGCTGGAGGAGAAGAACGTCTTCGACTACAACTCCGGGGATCCGGACGGCAACCCGGACACCGGCGAGACGAGGGTCCCCAAGACGCCGCTGGCCGCGGTGTACCCGTCGGACGGCACTGCCATGTTCGACCACCCCTACCTGGTTCTCGATGCTGCCTGGGTGGACGACGCGAAGCGCGCGCTGGCCGACGACTTCCTGTCGTACCTGCATGAAGGCCCTCAGCAGAGTC
Source organism: uncultured Actinomycetota bacterium (assembly GCA_963752715.1). Lineage (GTDB taxonomy): Bacteria > Actinomycetota > Actinomycetes > Mycobacteriales > CAVVZQ01 > CAVVZQ01. The sequence goes on from CAVVZQ010000015.1 coordinate 19,020, forward strand.
GTTACCAGCAGGTCGGCTTTCGCTCCTACGACGGCGAGCCCGGTGCCGAGATGACCCAGCAGCTCGGCATCCTCCCCGCGCAGCCCACCCGTGTGATCACCACGCCGGCTCCGGCGGTGCTCGACGAGGTGCTGAACTCCTGGGACGAGCTGCGCAAGAGAGGGCGGGTGCTGCTGCTCCTGGACGTCTCCGGCTCGATGGGAGCGGAGGCCGAGGGTACGGGGCTCACCAAGCTCGAGGCGGCAAAGAAGGCCGCTCTGGCGTCACTGGACGGCCTCGCGCGTGATGACGAGGTCGGCCTCTGGGTGTTCTCCAACGGCCACCGCGAAGTCGTTCCGGTGGCAGCCCTGGCGAGCAACCGGGCGACGCTCAAGCGGGCGATCGCAGCCCTCGAGCCCGGCGGCGGTACGGACCTCTACACCTCGGCCCAGGCTGCGGTGGAGGAGTTGCGAGCCAACCCGGACACCTCCCGGATCACCGCTGTCGTGCTGCTCTCCGACGGCCAGAACGACGGTGGCGGCGACCTGTCCGGCTTGCTCAGCGACCTCGACGTCGAGGACGAGGCCGCGGTCGTCAGAGTCTTCCCCATCGGGTACGGCGAAGACGCCGACATGCCTACCCTGACCAAGATCGCCGAGGCCAGCAAGGCGGCAGCCTACGACGCCACCAACGCAGCCAGCATCGACCGGGTGCTGGAGCAGGTGCTCTCCAACTTCTAGGTAGGTGCGATGTCACGGTACGCACTGGAGTACGCGAAGCGGCGCTCCACGATCGACTGGAAGGACCCCTGGGGCTGGGTGGTGGCCGGCACCGCGGGCGGCGGCATGCTGCTGGCGACCGGATCGGTCGTGGTGGGTACTGCGTCCGCGGCGGCGACGATGGGCGTCAAGGCGGGGGTGGACTACTGGCAGGGGCCTCGTCGGCTCAACCCTGAGGCACGGGCACTGCTGCGGCGCGCCAAGCGGGCACGACGGGCAGTGGCGAAGGCGGAGCGCCGTACCAAGCACCGCGGCGCGGGCGGAGGACCCACGAGCCTCTCCGTCACGGCGGGGCTGGTCGTCGACGACGTGGCGATCGCGGCCGGACGTATCACCCAGCTACAGGAGTCGCGCGAGAAGATCGACCCCGAGGCGCTGCGGCGGCGGGAGGAAGAGCTGCAGTTCGGCTCGATAGCGGCCGGAGTGGCTCTGGATGCGACCGGGCAGAAGAGCTCCGCGGCCGTCCAGGCACAGCGGGAGAAGGCGCTCGCTGCCGTACGCAGTCACCTCGGGGTGGTGGCCCGCCTCGACGACGCGCAGAACCTCCTGCTCGCTCGTACCGAGGCAGCGGTGCTGGGGCTGGAGTCCCTGGAGGCCCGGCTCGCCGAGCTCGACGTGCTGCAGGGCACGATGGGGGAGGTGGGAGACGCCTCCGACCAGGTCCAGGAACTGACCGACGGCCTGGAGGTACTCCGCAGCACGCTGACGGAGCTGTCCAGCCTGGGTGAGGGCAGTCAGCCGATGCCACCCTCGGCTCCCACGGCGTCATCCGGGAGCTGAGTCCGAGGGGCGCAACTGCGCTCGCTCCCACGTACCGTCGAGGCCGTGACAAGAGGGCTACCTGACCTGACCGATGCTGTGGACGCCTATGTCCTCGCTCTGGTCGCGGCCGGACCGCGGGACCGTACGGAGATCTCGAACGCCGTCCACGAGCTGGTACGGACGGCAGGCGAACGGAACCCGCTGACCGAGGTTCCAGGTCTGGACCGGGAACGGGCCGCCGGGCTCGCACGAGACCTTCTCGAGACGGTGGGCGCGCGTGCGGGCTCGGGCGGCCACCAGGGGCAGGTCAGCGTGGGCGCCCTGGTGGCTCTGGACCGGGCACTCGACGAGGCGATGGAGAACGACGCCACCTGGGACGTCGGCGAGCAGGTCGTCGCGTACTCCTGGCTGGTGGAGGGCAGGGTTCTTACCCGCCGGCTGACGGCCGAGGAGTGCGAGCGCGATGCCCTCGTTCTCGCCGTCGACCTGGAGCTGCTGGACGCTGGGCCTGTCGGCGCGCTGACCACCGCCGACGGCCAGCCCGTCCGATACGAGACGCCGGAGCCGGCGGGGACGTCGGGGGAGAACAGCAGGCTGGGTGGGTCGCTGCTGGTGGGCCCTGCAGGATGGCTGGCCGGGTACTCCGCGGGCGACCTGGTCGGGGTGGACCGGCGGGGCAGCGAGCTGACCCTGACCAAGGTTGCCGGCGCCGGCGAAGGACGCGCAGAGGGTGAGGCGCTGGCGGCGGCGTTCGACGCCGAGGCGGTGGAGGGCGTCGGACTCGAGCCGCTGACGCTCGTGATCGCCGCGATCAGCGCCGATGGCAGCCTCTTCCGTACCCCCGTGCTGCCGGTACGGGAGCTCCTCGAGCGGCACGGCATCGAGGTACGGGATGCCTGGGCGGGCCGTCGTGGTGAGTCCTGGGAGCCGCCCGGGGTCCGGTACCGCGAGAAGCAGCTGGACGCCCTGGTCGAACGCTGGGCCATGGAGGGCTGCTGCCGCGACGCCCTCGAGCAGGTGGTCCGTGCGTGGAACCGGTATGTCTTCCGGCCCATGCTCTCGCTCGAGTCGGCTCCACTCCCCGCAGCGGATCCCGAGCTCATGCGGAACGTGGCCCTGGCGCTGGACCACGGCACCGTACTGCCGGCCTTCCTCGAGTACGGATCGGTCCAGTACTCCCTCGACTCCGAGGAGATGGCCCAGCTGTCCGACGCCCTGGTGGCTGCCACTCCCTCGCGGGGCTCCGCCGCACCCACGACGCTCCGTGGTCTGGCTCGGCAGGCCCGCGGCGATCTCGCGGGGGCGGAGTCCGACTTCGCCCAGGCGCTGCGCCTGGACCCGAGCGAGATACTGGCCACGGACGCGCTTGCGCGGATCGCCCTCGACCGGTCCGACGTCCGGCGCGCCGCCGAGCTCGAGTCGCGCCTGACGGCCCTCGCCGGGGGAAAGGCCAGCAGTCCGCTGGACGAGGACGTGGCGGCGTTCCTGACCAGCCTCGCGTCCCTCACCGCGCACGTCGGCCGCAACGAGCGCTGCCCCTGTGGATCGGGGCGCAAGTTCAAGGCCTGCTGCCTGGTGAACCCGCGGATACCTGACGACCAGCTGTCGACCTGGCTGATCCTCAAGCTGCACAAGCACCTGTCCAGCCCAGGTAACCCGGGTACCGACCGCGGGCTGGACGAGCTCGAGTACGTCGCGCAGCGGGCTGCGGGGGACGGAGTGGGCACCTACGTGGTCACGGAGACGGCGGCGGCGCTCATCGTCGAGGCGTGGCTCTTCGGCGGCGGCATCTGGGACTACCTGGATCGGCGCGGCTCACTGCTGCCCGAGGCCGAGACCGAGGTGCTGCGTGCCTGGGCAGACTGTCCGTGGGGCCTCTACGAGGTGGTGGACGTCGAGCCGGGCACGTCGATCTCGCTTCGCGACCTGCGCGGGGCTCCCGACGAGCCGGTGATCATCCTGAGCGACCCCGCGTATGCCGGCGAGGCGTACCCGGGGGCGTTCCTGCTCGCTCACGTGATCCCGGACAGGGGCTCCCGGCGGCTGTTCGGCCCGCCTGTCGAGGTGCCGTCACATCGACTCGAGGACGCGCACGCGATGCTGGACGCGGAGGCGGACGCCGACCGCAGTTGCCGAGTGGTACGGCTCCCTCTATCGCCCGCCGGTGGCCATGGAAGCGGTCTCCTCGTGAGGCGGTAGGGGTCATGCGCGGTAGCGGTCACGACGCAGTACGGGGCCGCCCTGTGGGACGGCCCCGTACGCCGGTCCGCCATGCGCTCCTCACGGCGCGTGGTCGCTCGTAGCGACGAAAGGTTGGACCCGGGGGCGTGGATCGAACCGGCATCGAGTCAACCTAGCGCAGCCGCGAGACATTCCCGCAGCCTCCCGCCCGGCACTGTCCCTCGGGTGCTCCGTCCGGTCGGTACGGCCCTACCCTCAAGGTGTGCTTCGCGCGATCCTGAACGTCCTGTGGCTGGTACTGAGCGGCTTCTGGCTGGCCATCGGGTACTTCCTCGCCGGGCTGCTTATGTTCATCCTGATCATCACCATTCCGTTCGGCTTCGCCGCCTGGCGGATGGCCGGCTACGCATTGTGGCCGTTCGGACGCGTCGTCGTACCGCAGGCCGACGCCGGCGCGCCGTCGTGTGTCGGCAACGTCCTGTGGTTCTTCCTCGCCGGGATCTGGCTGGCACTGCTGCACGTGTTCTCGGGTATTGCGCTGTGCATCACGATCATCGGGATCCCGTTCGGGATCGCCAACTTCAAGCTGGCAGGCCTCGCGCTGAACCCGCTCGGCAAGGAGATCGTGGACGCCGACGATGTGGGCCGACTCGGCGCTGGGACGACCCAGGTCTACGGGGTCCCTCCGGCGGGGTGACTGCGCCCCACTACAGCGGCGCTGGGCGACCACCCCCCAGTCGGGTCGTACCTCCGCTCGGCCCGCCATGCCGCCGACCCGTCGCGCCGAGGACATGCGCATCACTCCTCTGAGCGGATCGACGTCGCGCCGGACCGACCTTCGTGCCGGACCGACGTGCAACGGGCGCCCCTATTGTGCCGACCCGTCCCGGGAACGCGTCTGACTGGGAGCGAGAGCGATCGCCGCAGGGATCACCAGCGAGGCATCGCGAGCTATGTCTCCCCGACCACACCAGCGACGCACGGCCACCGTGGCCGTCGGCGAGCCAGATACTGGGCACATGACAGGGACGGCACCCGGCCGGGACCGGGTGGCATCGGGTCGCGGTCGCGTCGAGGGGACGCCCCGGAGCCGTAGCAGCCGACGCGGGTGGGTACCCGCACAGCACGGGGCCTGGGGCATGCTGGCCGTGCCGTTCCTGCTCGGCGTGGCCGCCTCCGGCTGGTCCTGGGTCCAGCTGCCCCTCCTGGTTGCCTGGTACGGCGGGTACCTGGCCTCCTACAACCTCTTCGCCGTCGTCCACGTACGGCGACCCGAGCAGTACCGGCTTCCGCTGCTGACGTACGGGGCCGTGACCGCGGTTGCCGGGTCGGTGGTGCTGCTCGCCGTACCCGCCGTGGCGTGGTTCGCCCTGGCGTATGCGCCGCTGTTGGCTCTGAACGTCCACTACGCCCGTCACCGGTCCGAGCGGTCCCTGGCGAACGACCTGATCCTCGTCGCCGAAGCGACCCTGATGGCCCCGCTCACCTATCTCGTCGGCGTAGGCGGGCCCCAGCAGGCGGACTGGCGGCTGGCGGCCACGACCGCGCTGGTCTCAGCCCTCTACCTGGTGAGCACCGTGCTGCACGTCAAGACCATGATCCGAGAGCGCGGCAACGCGCGGTTCCGTACGGTGTCGCTGCTCTGGCACGTCCTCGCCCTGCTGGTCGCGGCGCTGGTCAGCCCGTGGCTGGCGGTCCCCTTCGGGTTCCTGCTGGCGCGCGCCCTTGTCCTGCCGGGTCGCAGGGTGCAGATCCGTACCGTCGGGCTGGTCGAGCTGGCGGGCACCCTTCTCGTCGTCGGGTTCGGCTTCCTGGCGTTCTGAAGCCGACCCGCCACCCACTCGCGCGGAGAAACCACGAGGCGATCTGGAAGGCGAACCAGCACCTGACATTCGTTGCCGAGGAGCCGTGTGACGGGCTTACGGTGGCTGACGGGAGTGACTGGGGCGGACTGGTCGGTTGCATGGCCAGTGATGACCAGCTCAAGCCATCGGGTGTGTCCGAGGGTGTGCACCTGGCGAAGGATCAGCCGCTACCTGGACAGAGCCGCTAGCAGGAAGGCGAAGTCTGCACCGCATCCGCTCGCGCTTGACGCCTCCGCGGCCCGGAGGACCGTGGGGCGCAGAGGCGTACCGCTGCGAGGGAGGCAGCCATGCACTGGGTGCGGTCCGGTGACCCCGACTACGAGGCGATCCGCGAGGTGTTCAACCGCGACATCGATCGTCGGCCGGAGGTGATCGCGCGGTGCGGCTCGGCGGCCGACGTGGCGCAGGCGCTGGCGTTCGGGCAGCAGGAGGGGCTCGCGATCGCGGTGCGCTCGGGTGGTCACTCCGTCGCCGGCCAGTCCACCAACGACGGCGGACTGGTGGTCGACGTACGCCCGATGGACACCGTAGAGGTCGATCCGGCGCGGGCGAGTGTCCGCGTCGGCTCGGGCGCCACGTGGGGTCAGATCGACGCCGCGACCCAGGCCCACGGGCTGGGGATGACAGGCGGCCGAGCCACGACGACGGGCGTGGCCGGTTTCACCCTCGGCGGCGGCGACGGATGGCTGGCCCGCGCGTTCGGCCTGGCGTGCGACAACCTGACCGCGGTCGAGCTCGTCACCGCCGACGGGCGCCAGGTCCGGGCGTCGGAGTCGGAGAATCCGGAGCTGTTCTGGGCGCTGCACGGCGGGGGCGGCAACTTCGGCGTGGCCACGTCGTTCGAGTTCCGCCTGTACCCACTCGGGCCACAGGTGCTCGCCGGGCTGGCGGTGTGGCCCATGTCGGACCGGTCCGTCGTCAGTGAAGTCAGCCGCGCCTACCGCGACCTCATGGCGCGGGCGCCCGACGCGCTCGGGGGAGGGCTCATTGTCGTCAGCGACCCCGATGCCGAGATCGTGCCTGCTGAGCTGGCTGCTGAGTCGCTGCTCGGCGTCGTGGTCTGCTACGCGGGCGACCCGGGGGAGGGGAGCGAGGTCGTCGCCGACCTGCTGGCCCGGGAACCGGCGGCGAACCTGGTTTCGGTCATGCCGTACACCGAGTTCCAGGAGTCGCTGACCGATCCTCCGGGCTTCCGGCACTACTGGAGCGCCGACTACCACGACGCCTTCGACGACGCCGCGATCGAGGTCTTCCTCTCCTCGGGCGCCCACCGCCCCACGCCGCTCACCCAGCAGGTTCTCTTTCCCTGGGGCGGCGCGATCGCCCGGGTGGGGGAGGACGCCACGCCGCTGTCGCGACGGTCCACCCCCTGGGTCACGCACCCGTTCGCGATCTGGGACGACCCCGCGGACGGGCCCGCCTGCCGGGCCTGGGTACGGCAGTTTCGTCAGGACATCGCCGAGCACACCAACGGGGGCGTGTACCTCAACTACATCGGGCTCGAGGGCGAGGAGCGGGTACGTGCCGCCTACGGCGAGTCCACGTACGCGCGACTGCAGGCGGTGAAGGGCGAGTACGACCCCGACAACGTGTTCCGTGCCAACCAGAACATCCGCCCTCGTTGAGGCCCCGCATACGGTCCGCGAAACGGCTCAGATCCGCGCCATTTCAGGGACCGTACGCAGGGTGTTGGCAGCAGCCCGTACAGGCATACGGTGAACCCATGGAGGCCGAGGTCGAAGTCGTTGTCGACGGTGTCACCCTGCCGGGGACGCTCACGCTGCCGCGCCCGGGCTGTCCGGTGGTGCTGTTCGCCCATGGCAGCGGCAGTAGTCGACTCAGCCCGCGCAATCGGTACGTGGCGGAGGTCCTCAACCAGGCGGGCCTCGGCACGCTGCTGTTCGACCTGCTGACCCGGGCCGAAGAGGCCGACCGTGGGAATGTCTTCGACGTGGACCTGCTGGCCGGCCGACTTCTCGGTGCGACGCGCTGGCTGCGGGAGAGCCTGCAGGCAGCCAGCGGCGCTAGTGCGACCCAGGCAGCGGCGGGAACCCCAACCCCAACCCCAACCCCAACCCCGGCCGTCGGCTACTTCGGCGCGTCTACGGGAGCCGCGGCGGCGCTCTGGGCAGCTGCGGAAGGGGCCCGCAACCCGACCGCAAGCGGCGGGCCGGTAGCGGCCGTCGTCTCGCGCGGCGGACGACCCGATCTCGCGGGTCCGCGGCTGGCCGAGGTGACCTCCCCGACGCTGCTCATCGTCGGCGGGTACGACACCGCGGTACTGGAGCTGAACCGAATGGCGCAGGCCCAGCTGACCTGCGAGAGCGACCTGACGGTCGTCCCGGGCGCGACGCACCTCTTCGAGGAGCCGGGGACGCTGGAGCAGGCGGCCGAGGCGGCCCGCGAGTGGTTCACCAGGCACATGGGCGGACTGTGAGGATTGGGCTGGGACATGAGCGGTGAGCCCGCCACTCGCGCGTACTGGGACCGCGTCTACCAGCGCCGCGGCCCCTCAGGGGTGAGCTGGTACCAGGCCTTCCCCACCGGCTCGCTGGAGATGCTCGACGCGCTCGGGATCGGGCCGGAAGCCTCCCTGGTCGACGTCGGCGGCGGCGCCTCGACCCTGGTGGACGAGCTGCTGGCTTCCGGCTGGCGCGACCTCTCAGTGCTGGATGCCTCGCCGCACGCGGTCGCCGTCGCGGAGCAGCGCGTCGGCGACAGCCCGGTCAGCTGGGTGGTCGAGGACGTGCTGCGCTGGCGGCCGGCCCGCCATTACCAGGTATGGCACGACCGCGCTCTGTTCCACTTCCTGACCGCCGAGGGCGACCGGGCTCGTACCTGAGCGGATGCACTGTGCGCTGCGACCGGGCAGCTGGGTGGTCGTGGGGACGTTCGCCGACGACGGGCCGCCGCAGTGCTCCGGCCTGCCGGTGGTGCGCTATGACGCGGAGTCACTCGGGCAGGCGCTCGGCCCGGGCCTGGAGATGTGCGTCAGCGGCCGGGAGGAGCACGTCACGCCTGCCGGTGTCGTACAGCCGTTCACCTGGGTCGGGATGCGGGTACGAGGACGACCGGGCGACCTGGACGACTACGTCGAGCGGGCCCGCCACGAGCTGGACCGCGTCGACCCGGCTGATCTGGACCGCGAGATGGCCGACGGAGCCGTCGTCGTGGACATCCGTCCGCTCGAGCAGCGGATGCGCGACGGTGAGCTGCCGGGTGCGCTGGTCGTTGACCGCAACGTGCTCGAGTGGCGGATGGTGTCCACCAGCGCGCACCGTCTGCCGGAGGCGGACTCGCCGCGGCGGCGCATCGTCGTGGTCTGCAACCAGGGATACGCCTCGAGCGTCGCGGCAGTTGCGCTGCGTCGGCTGGGAATGGCGCGGGCCACCGACCTGGCCGGCGGAATGCAGGCCTACCTTGCCGTCCGCCGGACCCGCCCGCCGGGCCCGCCGCAGTGAGAACCCTGACAGCCGAATCGGTGCGAGAGCGGCTGGCCCGCGGCGAAGTTAGGTTAGCCTTACCTGGTGTCGGTGGAGATGTCTGTGAGCGGGTTGCCACTGGTCATTGACCTGAACCAGCACGGGGATCGCACCGCGGTCGTCACTGCGACCGAGCACCTCACGTACCGGGAACTGGCCCACCGGATCGCCCGTGTCGCGCAGCGGCTGGGAGAGCCTCGCCGGTTGGTCCTGATCGAGGTGTCCAACGAGCTCGACGCGCTGATCTACTACCTTGCTGCGGTGGCGGCGGGGCACGTGGTCCTGCTGGTCCCCGCGGGGGGCGATCGGTCTCGCTCGCTCATCGACGCCTACGACCCTGATGTCGTCGTGCGCGAAGGCTTCGGCAGCGATGCTCGCTGGGAGCCGCAGCGTCTCCGGTCGCGTAGCCGCCACACCCTGCATCCGGATCTGGCGCTGCTGCTCAGCACCTCCGGCTCGACGGGCTCACCGAAGCTGGTGCGTCTCTCGTACCAGAACCTGCAGTCCAACGCCGAGTCCATCGCCGCCTACCTCGACATCCGGGACACCGACCGCGCCATGACCACGCTCCCCATGGCGTACTCCTACGGGCTATCTGTGATCCACAGCCACCTGCTCCGCGGCGCGGGCCTGGTCCTCACCGACTGCTCGGTCGTGGACCCGTGCTTCTGGGAGCTCTTCCGCGCGCACGGGGGCACGTCCTTCGCTGGCGTGCCGTACACGTTCGACCTGCTGGATCGGGTCGGGTTCGACCAGATGGAGCTGCCGAGCCTGAGGTACCTGACACAGGCGGGCGGGCGGCTCGCCCCGGAAAGGGTGCGCCGATACGCGGAGCTCGGGGAACGGCGCGGCTGGGACTTCTACGTCATGTACGGGCAGACCGAGGCGACGGCTCGGATGGCATACCTGCCGCCCGCGATGGCGCATGCCCACCCGGGGGCAATCGGCGTCGCGATTCCCGGTGGCTCGCTGTCGGTCGAGCCGATCGAGGATGCGGCGGACCCGGACATGACCGGGGAGATCGTCTACTCCGGCCCGAACGTCATGCTCGGGTACGCGCAGCGCCCCGAGGACCTGGCTCTGGGCCGTACCGTGGATCGGCTACGCACCGGCGACCTCGGACGGCTGCGGCCCGACGGGCTTCTCGAGGTGGTGGGTCGGGCGGCCCGCTTCGTCAAGGTGCTGGGCCTGCGGATCGACCTGGCACGTGTGGAGGCTGCGCTGGAGAACGCGGGCCTGCCCGGCTTCTGCGTGGATGTGGATGACACGCTGGTCGTGGTGGTCGAGGGGGCAGCGGACGAGCAGCGCGTCCGTGCCGTCGCCGCTCGGGCCGCCTCGCTGCCGCCCACCGCCGTGCGGGTGATGTGCTTCGAGGCGCTGCCCCGGGTGCCGTCCGGGAAGGTCGACCATCACGCGGTACGGGAGGCGTGCCGGGGGTGTGTGATCCTCGACGCCGCGGTCGACCCTGGCCGACCCGTCGTCGGAGCACCACGAGCTCCGGGCCTCCGAGGGGGTGGACCTGCTCGCCGTACGTCGTCTCTTCGCGGAGGTCCTCGACCGGGACCTGGGCGCAGTCGGCCCGTCGGCGACCTTCGTCGGGCTGGGCGGCGACTCTCTGACGTACGTGGCGCTCTCGCTGCGCCTGGAGCAGGCCCTCGGCACCCTGCCCCGGGACTGGCACACCCGCACGATCGCCGAGCTGGTGGCCAGCGGCGCTGCCGCTGTATGGGGAGGCAGCCCACCCGGGGAGAAGCGTGCCGAGGGCGACGGCCGCTCCGAAGCCGGGGCGGCACCAGGAAGGTGGCCGCGGGCAGCGCGCCCGTCGGAGCCGTACGCACGGCGCCGCCGGCTCGCGATGGTCGAGACCAGTGTGGTGCTGAGGGCGGTCGCGATTCTGCTCGTCGTCGGCAGCCACATCGGTGCGTACGACATCCGCGGGGGAGCGCACCTGCTGATCGGGGTGGCGGGCTACAACCTGGCCCGGTTCCACCTGACCGAAGCCCCTCGGCGCGCCCGCGTCGCGCACCTTGCGGCGAGCCTGCGCCGCATCCTGGTCCCGACGGTGTTCTGGTTAGGCCTGGTGTACCTGGTCTCCGACGAATACGGCGCGCACGTGTTCTTCGCCAACAGCCTGATAGGGGCGAACGCGCTGACCCCCGAGCTGAGGTACTGGTTCGTCGAGTCGCTCGCGTACCTCTTGCTCGGGTTGCTGGCGCTGCTGTCGGTCCCCGCCGCGGACCGGCTGCAGCGGCGCTACCCGGTGGGGACGCCGGCGGCGCTGCTCGCCGTCTCGCTCCTGGTCTGGCTGGCGGTAGAAACGCAGCTGGAGTTCCCTCGCTCGCTGCTATCGCCGGGAGCGGTGCTGTGGCTGTTCGTGCTCGGATGGGCAGTCGCGGCGGCCGTCGAGGCAGGCGCCACCCGCCTGCTGGTCGCGCTCTCCGCCGGCCTGGTGCTGCTGGTGCCGTGGATGTACGACAACCCGCACCGGGCCGCGATCATCGTCGGAGGGATGCTGCTGCTGGCCTGGGTGCCGACGATCCCGCTGCCGCGCTTCGCCGTGGCGGGGACCGGGGTGCTGGCGTCGGCGTCGCTGTACATCTACCTCACCCACTACCAGGTCTATCCGCTGCTCGGGGAGGCTCACTGGCTGGCGCTGCTCGCCTCGGTCGCCGCTGGGGTGGCGTACTGGCGGGTGACCGGTTGGGCGGGCACTCTGACGCGCTCGGTACGTTCGGTACGCACGTCGCGCCCGGTGCGCTCGTGCGCTCGTCGCGCCGTCAGGAGGTACTCGCGTGAGGGTCGCGTGCGGGGTGGACCTGGTCGCCGTCGGCCGAGTGGCTCGGCTGCTGGAGCCCGGGCGAGAGGGGCTGCTGCACTCGGCCTGGACCGAGGACGAACGGGCGACCTGCCAGGGACGGCCGGAGCGACTGGCGGCGCGGTGGGCTGCCAAGGAGGCGACGCTGAAAGCGCTTGGCGTGGGGGTGGACAGCGTACCGATGGCTGACGTGGAGGTGCTGACGTCCGACAGCGGCGCTCCCCGGCTGGTCCTGCATGGCCGGGCCCTTCTCCTGGCCGCAGAGCAGGGGTTGTCCGGCTGGGCGGTGTCGCTTTCGCATGACGGGGACTACGCGATAGCCCAGGTCGTGGCGCTGGCCGAGAACTAGCGGTCCTCGGCGGCCGGTCCTGCTGCCCCGGACGCCGGTCCGGCAGCCCGGCGCCCCCTGGCTGCCCGCGGCGTCCCCACCCGCTCGTCGAGATGCGGGTTCGGGTGCGTAATGAGGGCTGTTCACCCACGTCCTGGACACCGTCTTGTAGCTACGCTCGTCGAGATGCGGGTTCTGGTGCGTAATGGGGGTCCATATCGGTGCCGAACCCGCATCTCGGTGGCTGGGAGGGCCGGCTCGGGGTGAGCCCTGGAGGGCCGGCTCGGCGGCAGGCAGCCCGGCGCGGGCGGCGGTCGGCAGCCCGGCAGCGCGGCAGCCCGGCAGCGCGGCAGCCGGACCGCAGGTCAGCCCTTGACGATGTGCCCCACCCGGGGCGCCATCTCCTGGGCGAGCGTGATGGCAGCCGACAGCGGCCGCACCATGACGGTGAACTCGGTGACCAGCCCGTCCGGTCCGAACCGTACGTGATCAAGGCCCTCGATCTGGGTCTCGCCAATGTGGGTACGGAAGATCAGGGCGTGGCTGCCCAGCCCCGCTGGCCCCGCCTCACCCGCTGGCCCCGCCTCACCCGCTGGCCCCGCCAGCTCGGCCACCCCCGCTAGCTCGTCCACGTAGTGAAAGTCCTCGAACACCTCGAGCAGGTGCGAGAAGAGCTCGCGTACCTGCTCGTGTCCCACGAACGGGCGGAAGGCGATGGGCGAGTACAGCCGCACCTCCGGGTCGAGGAAGGCCAGCATGCCCTCGACGTCACCGGCCTCGGCGGCGGCGCGGAACCGGTGGAAAGGGCGGGGCTGTCCGTACGAGGTTTCGCTCACGTCGGCCATTCTCCCCCCTGCTGTGCCGGGGTCCGGCTAGCCGGCGCGGTCAGGCTGGGGCGTGGTCGGCTGTGCGAGCCAGAAGGCCGCGCCCTGGGGGTCCAGGGCCGGCGCCATCGGTCCGTAGTCGGTCAGGAACGGGGGTACGAGGACGCGGCCGCCCTCCTTGCCCACCACCGCCGCGGAGGCCTCCGCGTCGGCGACGCCGAAGTAGACCAGCCAGTGCGACGGAGTGCCCTCGGGTGCTCCCATCATGCCGCCCATTCCTCCCAGGGGTGCCTCGTCGCCCGGCAGCGCGAAGGTCTGGTAGTCGGGCGGTGCGTGGGGGATGGTCGCGTGGCCGTGGCCGAACACCGCGGTGTAGAACACCCGTGCCCGGTCGGGATCCTGACTGCGCAGGTCGACCCACGTGAGCGCACCCGGCTCGTTGACGATGCCGGCGCCGATGTGCTGCCCCGCCTGCCACACCCCGAAAACCGCGCCTGTCGGGTCCGCGGCTAGCAGCATTCGCCCCAGCAAGCCCACATCCCCCGCGGGCAGCACGATGGAACCGCCCGCCGCGGTGATCGCCTGGGCGGTGGCGTCGACGTCGTCGCTGGCGAAGTACAGCGTCCAGGCCGCGGGCGTGTCCGGCTGCTGCAGCGGGCCGATCCCGGCCGCGGCGGCACCCTTGCGCTGGGCGATCAGGTACCCGCCGTACTCGGCGGAGGTGTCCTGGACCTCCCAGCCGAGCAGCGTGGCGTAGAAGCGTGCGGCTGCGGTCGGGTCGGGCGTCATCAGGTCGGTCCAGCACGGGGTGCCGGCGGGCCATGGGGAGGTACGGATGCTCACGGCTGCATTCCAGTACCTGGCCGGTGCCGGGTCAAGCGGGATCGTGAGCTGCTCGGGCGCCTGAGCTAGCGGCGGACGTCGCCCGGCAGGACGAAGTCGTACGGGCGGCCGAGCAGCGCGTGCCGGAGCGCACGGTCGATCCGGCGCGCCACCAGGAACACTTCGAGGAGTCGGGCATCCGAGCGGTAGTAGCGGTCGACCTCCGCTCGTGTGATCGGCCGCGCCGGGTCGGCACGAACCGGCACGACCGGCACGACCGGCACGACCGGCACGACCGGCACGACCGGCACGACCGGCAACACCTGCGAGCCAGTCGTTGACCACGGGGAGGCAGGCGTCGATCCGCTCGGGTACGCCCTCCTTGTGCAGGTTGCCCAGCAGGTCCACGGCGAGCGTCCGCGGGTCGAAGTAGTCGTCGAAGTACTTCTCCAGGTCCGCTTGGCGACCCGACCCGGCAGGGGGTCCAGCGCCAGGGCCACGCTCGCCTCTCCGTACCCGAGGACGTGCAGGCCCGGTGTCCGCTCCGGGTGGGCGGGGTCGAGGACCCGCTCCAACAGGGTCAGCACGGAGAGTGCATCACCAGTGCTCATGGCAGTCCGGCTCGTCCGGAACCATCGGCTCCGCCAGCAGCGCCGCTGGCCTCAGCCTGCGCCCGAGCTGTCCCGCACGCCGCGTCCAGCGCCTCCAGGGCTCGGTCGGCCTCGCCGTCCGAGAGCAGCAGACCCGGCTTGACCTGCAGTACCGACGGGTCGAACCCGGCGAACATCGCCCATACCCCGGCCTGCAGCATGGCCGCCGTCATCAGCAGGCCGCCCTGCGGATGAGCGAACCGCAGACCTATCACCAGCCCGGTCTGCCGGACCTCGACAAGCCAGTCCGGGTACCGGGCCTGCAGGTCGGTCAGTCCCGAGGCGAAGCGGACCACCAAGCTGTCGATGCGGGTCCGCGTGGGCTCGGCCCGAGTGAGGTCGAGCACCGCCCGCGCCACCCGGCAGCCGACTTCGGCCCCCCCGAACGTGGAGACATGGCTCCAGCCGTCCGTCTCGAGCCAGTCCCCGAGCCCCTCGGAGAGCAGCGTCGCCGAGATCGGGTAGAGCCCGCCGGAGAGCCCCTTGGCGGTGACCACCGCGTCCGGTACGACTCCGTAGCGCTCCACCGCCCACAGCGACCCGGTCCGGCCCAGCCCGGTCTGCACCTCGTCGGCGAGCAGCGCGGTGCCGTACCGGTCACACAGCGCCCGCACCCCCGGCAGGTACCCCGCGGACGGGACCGGGAAGCCGACCGTGGCGGGGATGGTCTCGAGTAGCACGGCGGCCACGTCTCCTCCGGCGAGAGCGGTGGCCATTGCATCCAAGTCGTCGTACGGGACATGGGTGAACTCGCCCGGGCCGCCCTCGGAGAGGAAGGCAGCGGCGGCACGCTCGTCCCCGGCTGCCAGGGCCAGGCCGGTGTGGCCGTGGTAGGCGCCGCTGACCGACACGATGCGACGCCGTCCCGTCGCTCGACGCGCGCTCTTCACCGCGAGGTCCACGGCCTCGCCGCCGCCGCTTCCGAACACCGCGTAGCGCATCCCCGGTGTCGCCTCCACGAGCTGCTCGGCGAGCAGCGAGCGCTCGAGGGAGGGGAAGTGGTGGTTGCCGATGTCGAGCGTCTGCAGCGCGTCGGTCAGTGCTGTCACCAGCTCGGGGTTGCGGTGCCCGAGGTTGAACGTGCCGCCGTTGAGATGCAGGTCGAGCAGCTCGCGGCCGTCGAGGTCCCACAGCCGGTATCCCTCGCGTCGGCCGAAGACCAGGTCAGCGCCCAGGGCGCGGAGCGTCTGGACCCGGTTGGGGCACACGTAGCGCTCGGCGAGCGAGAGCACCTGCTCCTTGGACAGCGACGCAGCGGTCATGGTCGTCCCGCCCTCCGGTCCCTCGCCCGCCAAGCCTGGACGTACGGGCTGCTGAGCAGTCTGGCCCACCTGGCGGAATGGCGTGGGGTCGTCCGTACCTCCATCAGCCAGTCGGCCTCCGCGGCCTGCGCCTGCGCGAAGCACTGTCGGGAAGTCGCTGCGCGCTGCTCGGCGGTGCCGAGGACGGCGCTCTCGGCCTGGCGCCGGAACTCCGCCTCCAGCGCCTCGCGGTCTTGGGTGTAGCGCCCTCGCCGAACGGCGAAGTCGCGCAGCGACTCGCGGTGCAGGTCCTCATGGGCCCACCAGAGGGTCGCCGGGTCGTACCGACCGGACGGCCGAGGTCCCAGGTCGGGGAGGCCGCCGTCGAGCCACACCGGCTTGAACACCGATGTGCATGGTGCGGAGGTGCCCGTGAGCCAGACCGTCGGGGGTCCGGCGTGGGTCAGGTGGGCCACCATCGAACCGGTCGACTGGTCGATGCGCGCGGGTCCGTACCCGGCGTGCAGGCAGACCTCCTGCCGGAGAAGTCCGCAGGCCGGGTCGTAGTCAGCCCTGCCGCGCTGGCCTGCCGGGTTTGCCAGGTCTCCGTGGTCGCGCAGCCCAGCCATCGCATCCGCCACGTCGAACGCGCCGCCCCCGGCCGCCAGGCATGCCCCGGTACGGGCCTGCCGGTGCCGGGCGCCGCTGAAGCGGGTGTACAGGCGGTCGGAGTACTGCGACGCGAGGTCGAAGTCCGCTTCGCCGTGACACCAGCCACGCGCGACCGCGTCCGCGATCAGGTTCGGGGAGCGGGTGTCGAAGTCGCGGTGAATGGTGAGCGCGTTGGAGATCGAGGCCCGGCCGGCCTCGCGAGCCACCCGTCGGGCCGCCCACTCGCGACCGACCGTCTCCAGCACCCACGCCCCGGTCGGGTCCGCCACCAGGTAGCTGTTGAAGTACTGCATGGTGCCCTGGTGGCGGCAGTTGCCGGACTGCCCGTAGTCGGAGAGCAGGGACGTGATGACCGCGACGGCCGCCGCGGCGCTTCCTGCCCGCTCCAGCGCCAGTCGCAGCAGGTCCATTCCGATAAGGCCCGGCTCCCGCTCGTGCGGTACGCGGCTGAAGATGGCCTCGTTGCCGATGGCCACACCGTGGTCGTTGACGCCCATCTCCGCGCCCCAGATCCAGTACGGCTTCGCCAGCAGCACGGCGTTGGTACGCCGGGCCTGAGGGATGGTGCGGTACGTGGTCCGCACCGTGGCACCTGCCGCATGGTCGCGCGCCGGCAGCGCCACAAGCTCGTGGGCCTCGTTGGGCTCCCGGTTGGAGTTCTTGGCGAGGATGGTCGAGCCGTCCGCGGTGATCCCGGGGAGGGCGACGAAGGTGTCGCAGCCCATGGCGGAAGTCTAGGTTCTCGCCTCAGCGGTCCGGGCGCGCGTGCATCTCCCAGACCAGGAGCTCAGCCGGCTCGTCCGCCGCGATCCCCGCGGGGATCCCCGCGGCGCCCCCCGCCGTAACCCGTTGCCCGCCGCCGGCGGTGATCCGCACCGCGTCGCCCTGCTCCAGTCGACCCGCGCCCTCCAGCACGACAGCGCCCCGTGCGACGAAAAGGTGCACGTGGCGCGCCTCGGGTAGCGTCACTGCGGCGCCCGCGGTCAGGCGACGGGCGAGCAGCGCGGCGTACGGGTTGGTGATCCGGACCGCAGCCTCGCCCTGGTAGCGCGACATACCCGAAGCCAGGACCGTCCACGCGGGCCGGGCGAGCGAGTCACCGACGTCCGCCTGCTGATAGCGCGGCGGCAGGCCCGGCTCTGCGGGCGCCACCCACATCTGCACGAAGTGCGCCGGCTCGTCACGCGACTCGTTGCGTTCCGAGTGCCGGATCCCGGTACCGGCGGTCATTGCCTGCACCAGACCCGTACGGAGCTCACCCACGGTGCCTCGGGAGTCGCGGTGCACCAGACTGCCCTCGAGCACCCAGGTCACGATGTCCATGTCGCGATGGCTGTGCGTGTCGTACCCGGACAGCGGCGCCACGACGTCCTCGTTGTAGGCCTGCAGCTCCCCGAAGCCTAGGTTGGCCGGGTCGTAGTGGTCTCCGAAGGAGAACGAGTGGTACGAGGTGAGCCAGTCCGTACGGGTCACGAACCGGGACTCGGCCCGGCGCACCTCGACTATCGTCACGTCTGCTCCTCCTCGCTCGGCTCCGAGCGGATCATAGGGCTGTGAGCAGCAGTCCTTCCTCGCATCCGGCCACTCGGGCCGAGAGTCTCGACAGGCGTACCCCCCAGGGTCACGACCGCGTCGTGGACCTGGCTCGGGGGCTCGCGATCGTGGCGGTGGTGGTGGGCCACTGGCTGGTCGGCGGCCTGTGGATCGAGGACGGCGAGCTGGCCGAAGTAAGCAACCTCGGCGAGTCTCCCGCTCTATGGCCGTTGAGCTGGCTGCTCATGGTGCTGCCGGTGTTCTTCTTCGTGGGCGGCTTCTCCAACCGGCACAGCTGGGAGAGCGTCCGTCGCCGAGGGTGGGGGTACGCAGCGTTCCTGAGCCGGCGCTCGCACCGGGTACTGCCGCCGACGCTGCTCTACCTCGGGGTGCTGTTCGCCGCCTCGGTCGTCGTCCGGGCGGTCCCCGCCCTGGATGACCGCTTGCCGAGGGGCACGGTGGTGCTCTTCACCCAGCCGCTCTGGTTCCTGGCGGTCTACTTCGTCGTCATCGCGCTGACCCCGGCCACCTTGGCCGCCCATCGGCGCTGGGGATGGGCGTTCGTCGCGACCCTGGTCATGGTGGTCGCAGCGGCCGATGTGCTCCGCTTCGGTCTCGGGGTCGACGTCGTGGCCACCATCAACTTCCTGCTGGTGTGGCTGCTGATCCACCAGATGGGGTACTTCGACGCGGAGGCACGGCTGGGCGGTCGGGTGGCCGCCGCACTGGCTGCCGGTGGGCTGCTGGCCGCCGCAGCACTCGTCGCCTGGGGCCCGTACCCGGCTCGCATGATCGGCATCACCGGGGAGGAGGTGTCCAACGTCAGCCCGCCCAACCTGGCCCTGCTCGCCCTCGCGGGCTGCCAGATCGGGGTGCTCGAGCTGCTCCGCCGACCGCTCGCGCGGCTGACCGCGGTTCCTCGCGTCTGGCTCGCCGTCGTAGCCGTGAACGGCGTGATCCTGTCGCTGTACCTCTGGCACCAGGCAGCCCACGTGCTTGCGGCGGCGGTCCTCCTTCCGCTGGGCTACCCGACGCCTCCGGTCGGCTCGGCAGCGTGGTGGCTCGCCACGCTCGGCATGGTGCTGGCCTCCGCACTGGTCCTGGCCGTGATCGTCGCCCTGGTCCGACCGGCCGAGCACCGACCACCCCCGCCACCGGTGCCACCGGGTGCGTGGCGGGCCTGGGTCGCTGGCGTGGCGTTCGTCCTGCTGACGGTCGGGCTGCTGGTACTGGCCGGCACACCCGTGACCGACCTCGGTCGGACCACCGATGTCCGAGGGGTGCTGGTGGCGTCCCCGCTGATCGGCCTGCTGGCGGTCCTGTTGGCGGCCGTGCTGCTGTGGGCGTTGCGGCGGAGCAGCCGCACTGGATGACGAGGGGCAAACCCTGCGCTACTCAGGCACCCCAGGTGGTCCCGATGCCCGCGTGAGAGGATCTCGCTGTGGCGGAATGGGCGTGGGCGCGACTGCGCCCCGGCGCGCGGGGTGTGACCCTCGCCTTCCTCACCAGCGGGACCACCCACCTAGTCCGGCCGCAGGTCTTCGAGCCGCTGATACCGCCGATGCTGCCGGCACCGCGGGCGTGGATCGTTGGCTCCGGTGTGGCCGAGCTGGTATCCGCCGCCGGACTTCTCACCGGCGCGCGGTGGGCCCCGGCCGCTACTACCGCGACCCTGGTTGCTGTCTGGCCCGGCAACTGGTGGTACGCGATCGCCACCCAGCGCCGGTCCGGCGCGCATCCGGTGCACAAGGCGGTGGCCTGGGCCCGGCTGCCCATGCAGATTCCCATGATCGCCGCCGCGCGAGACCCCTGGCGGGACCCGGCCCCGGCATGAGCCGCACGGGCCTGCGGTATCGCGCGGACCGGGAGACGACGGCCGCCGCCTTGCTGAGCCATCGTGAGGCCGACGGCACCATCGCGACCGGCCCCTACAAGAAGTGGCAGGGCCCGCACTGGACTCTGTACTTCCTCGCGCTGATCGGCCACCCGCCCAGGGACCGGACGCTGCAGCCGCTGATGGAACAGGTGTACGACTGGCAGTTCTCGCGCCGCCACCTGCGCCCGCCGAGCACGACGGTGATAGCACGGGAGGCGGTGCGGCGCGGCACCGAGCTGCTGCTCGCCCGCCGACTGCTGTGGCGACGCCGCGACGGGGCGGCGCTCCGACCCGAGTGGGGCGGAGACCCGCTGCTCATCCAGTACCCGATCCGGTTCTACGACGTCTTGCTCGCCCTGCTGCTGATGGTCGAGGTCGAGGCGATCGCCGACCCCCGCTGTGGCGACGCGCTGGACCTGCTGGAGTCCAAGCGGCTCCCCGAAGGCGGGTTCCCCCTCGAGCGCCGCACCGCCCGTACCGTCGACCGCGTCGTCAGCGACGGAACCTTTGCAGACTGGGGCCCCGCGGGCCGACGACACGCCAACCCGTGGGTGACCGTGGAGGCGGAGTACGTCCTGTCGGCAGCGGGGCGCGGCGTACGCTGAAGCAGAAGCCTCCGGAGGCGAGGTGAGCAGCGTGACGACGACGTCTCGGAGCCCTCGCAAGCGCCCGCCCGTGGCGGTACGGCGGACCGGCTACGCGTTCGCGGCAGTCATCAACGCGGCCATCATCTACCTGCTCAACGTGTGGCCCGGCTGGGAGGAGCTGAGCTTCCTCACCGAGGAGACCACCCAGGTACTCGGACTGGTCAACTTCTCGCTGGCGCTCGGCGTGCTGCTCAACGTCGTATACCTGTTCGCCGACCCGGCCTGGTTCAAGGCCGCCGGCGAGCTGCTGACAGCGCTGGTGAGCTTCCTGGTCGTGCTCCGGGTGATCCAGGTCTTCCCGTTCGACTTCAGCACCTGGAGCGTGGACTGGACCTGGCTTGTGTGGACGATCCTGATCATCGCGGCCATCGGGACCTTCGTCGGCGCGGTCGTGCAGCTAGTGACCCTCGTCCGGGTGCTGACCGCGGGTCGTCCACAATCCTCCTGACAGATCAGCCACCTGCCGGAAGGTGGCCCTCCATGCGTGCTGTGGTGCTGTCTCGTACCGCGACCTCGACTGCACGCAGCGAGCACAGCGACGGGCACGTCATGAGCCGCCGGATGATGGAGGAGATCAAGCGCCTGGCGGAGTTCCATGCTGGTCGCGAATCACCGGTGCCGGCGGCTTCGCGCGGTGCGGGTCATGTCACGATCAGTCCGTGACCGGCTCCCGCAGAACCATCGACGTGCTCGTGGTGGGTGCGATCGGGGTCGACACGAACGTGTACCTGCCCTCCTCCGACGGGGCACAGACGCAGGCGGAGGGCGCCTTCGTGGAGGTCCGGGACTGCGTGGCCCACGCCGGAGGCTATGCCTCGCGGGGGTATGCGGCACTGGGCTGGCGCACCGCGTACCTGGGCCACGTCGGGGACGACCCGCACGGCCGGTGGGTGCGCCAGACCTTGGAGCAGGACGGGATCCTGACCGAGGGACTGGTGACGTCCGGTGGTACGGCACGCAGCGTGAACCTGGTGAGCCCGGACGGCTCCCGCCGCAACTTCTACGACCCGCGGGTGGAAGGCGCGACGCCTCCGGATGCCGCGACGACGGAGCGGCTAGTGCGGGCGAGCCGGGTGGTGCACCTGAACATCCCAGACTGGGCGCGCCACGTACTCCCGCTGGCGCACGCCGCCGGAGTCCCGGTGGTGGTGGACGTTCAGGACGCACAGGACCCACCCGGGGTGGCAGAGCCGTACCGCGCGGACTTCGTTTCGGGCGCGGACCTGCTGTTCTCCTCGGGTGCGGGCCTGCCCGATCCGGAGGCCTACGCCCGGGAGGCGATGGCGACGGGCCGCGCCCGAGCCGTGGTGGTGGGGCTGGGGAGCCGCGGTGCCCTGCTGGTGCCTCGCGACGAGCCGGCTGTGCTCGTCGGGCCGGTCGCACTGCAGCCCGAGCCCGACGCGGATCGGCGCTACCCGGTCGTCGACACCAATGGGGCCGGGGACAGCCTGGCGGTGGGTGTGACGTCAGCACACCTGCTCCAGGGTCGGGACCTGGTGACTGCCCTTACCTGCGGTCAGGTCTGCGCCCGGTGGTGCTGCACGCTGCGCGGCACGACGGACGGTCTGATCACTGCCGCTGAGCTTGGCAGGCAGCTCGCCAGGCGGCTCGACGTGCCGGGATGAGCGGGTGACCGTACCGTCAGGCCATGGCTCGGTACATCGCACGCGTCTGGTCGGCGTGGACCCCGGAGCGTGCCTTCGCGTTCATGGCGGACATGCGAACCTTCCCCACCTGGGACCCCGGCGTGACACGCGTGACCCAAGTGCGGGGCGAGGGGGAGGGGCCTGACGCCGTCTTCGACGTGACCGTGGCCGGCTTCCCTCGCGACCTGACACTGCGCTACGCCACCGAGCACCATGACCCGGGTCGGGAGGTACTGCTCGTCGGCCGGGGTTTCGGGCTCACTTCGACGGACCGGATCACCGTGACCCCGGCCGGGGAGGGCGCGCTGGTCACCTACGACGCCGACCTCTCGCTGCCGGGGCCGCTGCGGCTCGGTGACCTCGCGCTGCGACCCGCCTTCCAGCGCATCGGCGGGCGGGCGGAGCGCGGCATGCGCGCGGCCCTGACGCAGGCCCCGGTGGTCCCATGACGTCGGTGGCCGACCTGGCGGACGCGCTGGCAGAGGCACCGGTGGCGCCCAGCTTCACGCGGCTGGGGTACGGGTTGAGGGCCCGGCTGGACGCGTGGCGGCCGCTGGACTCCTACACGCTGCACGACCGCGTCGTGGTGCTGACCGGCGCGACCTCGGGACTCGGCCTCGCGGCGGCATCGCAGCTGAACGTGCTCGGGGCCTCCCTGGTGCTGCTCGGCCGCAACGAGCGCAAGCTGGCAGCGGTGCGTGAGCGGCTCTCCCGCGGTGGCTCGGACGAGGCCGGCGGGCGGATCGACACGGTCGTCGCGGACATGGGCGACCTCGAGGCGGTGCGCGTCGCGGCGGAGACGATCCTGGCGCGCCATCCGCGCGTTGACACCCTGGTGCACAACGCGGGAGCGCTGAGCGACCGTCGCCTGGTCGCGCCCGACGGCACCGAGATGACGGTGGCCAGCCAGGTGCTGGGCCCGTTCCTGCTCACCGGTCTGCTGATGGACCGCCTGGTGGACTCCGCCCCGGCGCGAGTGGTGACCATGTCCTCGGGCGGGATGTACGCCGCAGGCCTGACCGTGGACCGCCTTCAGATGGGCGAGTCGGACTACCGGGGGGCGGAACAGTACGCGCGGGCCAAGCGTGCGCAGGTGACGCTCACCGAGATCTGGGCGCAGCGGCACGCCGACAGCGGCGTGGTCTTCCACTCCCTGCACCCAGGCTGGGCAGACACCCCGGGGGTGCGCACCTCGCTGCCGACCTTCCGGCGCCTCACCGGACCATTCCTGCGCAGCCCGGAGCAGGGTGCGGACACGCTGCTCTGGCTGGTCGCCGACGACGAGGCACTCAAGGCCTCCGGGCTGTTCTGGCACGACCGTCGCCCGCGTCCCACGCATCGCCTGCCGAAGACCCGGGCGACCGACACCCCTCAGCGCCGCAGGGAGCTGTGGGAGTGGTGCGTGTCCCGGACCGGCCTCTCAGTCGGGACCGGCCTCTCAGTCGGGTAGCCGCCAGTCCACCGGCGTGCCCGCCTGGTCCACCAGCAGGGCATTCGCCCGGGAGAAGGGTCGTGAGCCGAAGAAGCCGCGGTCGGCAGACATCGGGCTGGGATGTGCAGAGGCGACCACGGGGATGTCCGACAGCAGTGGGCGCAGGGTCTGAGCGTCCCGCCCCCACAGCACCGCCACCAGGGGGCCGCCCCGGCTGGCGAGTGCCCGTACGGCAGTCTCCGTGATTTCCTCCCAACCCTTGCCGCGGTGGGACCCCGGCTTGCCCGGCTGGACCGTAAGGACCCGGTTGAGCAGCATCACGCCGTGCGCCGACCAGGGACTCAGGTCCCCGTTGCCGGGGGCGGGCAGGTCCAGGTCGGTGCTGTACTCGCGGAAGATGTTCACCAGGCTGCGGGGCAGCGGCCGTACCTCGGGCGCCACCGAGAACGACAGCCCGACCGGGTGACCTGGGGTGGGATATGGATCCTGACCGACGATGAGAACCCGTACCTCGTCGAGAGGCTGGGTGAAGGCGCGCAGCACGTTGCCGCCGGCGGGCAGGTAGCCCCGGCCCGCGCGGACCTCGGCACGCAGGAAGTCGCCCATCGCTGCGATCCGGTCGGCTACCGGGTCGAGTGCGGCGGCCCATCCGGGGTCGATCAGCTCTGCCAGTGGCCGGCGTGGCGGGTGTGCTTCCGGTGCCGGCGCCTCCTGACTGCTGCCGGGTTGCGTCCTGGTGGGGGCGGAGTCGGACACCCGGCCACCCTACGTCCCACCGGGGGTGCCGTCGGCTCGTACGAGGCTGCCTGTCATAGTCGGTCCGATGTCGCCGGCGCGGAAGGGAGTACGAGTCACTCATGAGCTCGAAGGGCACGACGCTGTCGCGTCTCGCTGCGGGGATCTCCGTTGATGTCGGCATCCTCACCACGCTGACCCCCACGTTCGCCATGCGGCTTTACCAGGTGCCGGAGGAGCAGGCCACCGGGGCGGCCCGGTTCGGTCTGCGGCTGTTCGGGGTACGGAACGTCATGATCGGTGGCGCCGCGCTGGCCGGCAACGAGCAGGCGAAGACAGCGGTGCTGGCCATGCAGGTGCCCGATCAGCTCATCATGTGGCACGCACTGCTCGCCGGGTACATCCCGCGCAAGACGGCGTTGCTGGCTCTGATGACGTCGACCGCCGTGCTGTCGCTGGCCGCTGTGGGATACCTGGCCGAGCAGGGGGAGTCGGAGGCTGAGTCGGGCGGTGAGTGGGGCCCGGGCCAGTGGGAGAGCGAGCCTGACTCCGCGACGGGTGCCGAGGAGCGCCAGGCCGGCTAGCGGGTCGCACTCGGCTGTCAAAGATCAGGGGCCGCCATGAGCAACCTGGAAACCCGCCCTGACGAGAGCACCTGCGGTGGCGTGTCCACCCTGGACCCCTCGCCGCCCGAGCAGACCCTCGTTCCCCGCGAGGTACCCCTCGGGGGCCCGAAGGGCGTACACGTGCTCCGCACGCTGCCCCATCGGGAGATCCGTACGGTGGGGGCCTGGTGCTTCGTGGACCACTACGGTCCGGTGGATCTGCAGGCGGTCGGAGAGCGCGGCATGCAGGTGCCGCCGCATCCGCACATCGGACTGCAGACGGTCTCCTGGCTTCTCGAGGGGGAGGTGGAGCACCGCGACAGCGTGGGCGGGCACGCGATCGTACGACCTGGCGAGATGAATCTGATGACGGCGGGGCGCGGCATCGCACACTCGGAGTACTCGCTGCCCACCACGCCGCGGCTGTTCGGCGTGCAGCTGTGGGTGGCCTTGCCCGAGGAGTATCGCAGCCGCAGCCCACACTTCGAGCACCACGCGGACCTGCCGCGAGTGGCGGTCGGGGCAACCACCGCCACAGTGCTGATGGGCGAGTTCGCCGGCGCCCGGTCCGGGGCGGCCACGTACACACCGATCGTCGGTGCGGAGGTGGTGGTCCCGCCCGGCGGCGCCGCGCTGCTGCCCCTCGAGCGCGGATTCGAGTACGCGGTCCTGACGGCGGACGGATTCGCACAGGTGGGTGGGGCCCGTGTGCCGGCGGGCTCTTTGCACTACCTGGGATGGGGCCGGGAGTCGGTGAGGGTTGAGTCTGAAGCCGGTACGACGTTGCTGGTGCTCGGGGGAGAGCCGCTGGCCGAGCGGCTCCTGATGTGGTGGAACTTCGTGGCGCGGGACCATGACGAGATCGTGGCCGCGCGTGAGGCGTGGGAGGCCGGGCTGGATCGGTTCGGCGAGGTAGTCGGGGACTCGCACCCGCGGCTTCCGGCACCTCCCTTGCCCGGCACCCGGATGAAGGCGCGGTCCTCCCGGCCGCGGCGTTCCCAGTAGCCCTGGACGGCCTCGCCCCTCCATCGGGCTCGCCCCTCCATCGGGCTCGCCCATACGGACTGCGCGCCGGCCGCGTTGCCGCGCGGAACCTTCTCGTTCCGTTTCCCCTGCTCAGGGGTTGCGAGCGGAATGTGGCGCTGGTACTCTTCGAACATACGTTCGAATACGGGGTGGATGGATGGATGCGACTGAGGTGACCGAGGTGATCGAGGTGACCGAGCGGTGGTCGAGGTGGCGGCGGTGGTCGAGACGGTCGAGGTGACCGGCGCTGACCCTGACGTGGTTTCCGAGCCGGTGGACCCGGAGCTGGGGATGCCGGAGAGCGAGTGGCTGGCCCAGGCGCAGCGAGACTGGGACTCCCCGTCCTGGCGGTGGTCGCGGATCATGGAGCCGGGCCCGGACAGCGGGGATCCCTCGTGTGACGCGCTGCTGCTGGAGCGGCTGGCCGACATCGAGGGGCTGATCAGCCAGCTGCAGGTGATGGCGGGGCAGGATCTGCGCCTCCTGCGGGACCGCTACCTAGGGGTGCAGGACCGGGCGCACGGCGAGGACGCGCCGGACGCGTACCTGGACCTGGACGGCTGGCTGCCGTGTGAGGCGGGGCTGGTGCTGGGCCTGTCGGAGCGACAGGTGCGCTCCCGGCTGCATCAGGCCGACCGGCTAGCCCGCTACCCGCGGGCGGCGGAACTGGCCGCGGACGGGCGCATCAGCGCCTTCCCCGCGATCCGGCTGGTCGAGCTGCTCGACGAGCTCGCACCGCTGACCAATGCGAAGCACGTGGCGCGGGTGGAGGCGGAGACGGTGGGCTGGCTGCGTCAGGGGCGTCGCAAGCGGGTCGGGGAGCTGACCCGCCGACTGCGGCGCATCATCCTCACCGCCCGCGCCCTGTACGAGGCGCGGCAGGCCGCCGACGCAGACCCAGACCCAGACCCAGACCCAGACCCCGGCACCGAC
>CAVVZQ010000016.1:0-26990 GCA_963752715.1 uncultured Actinomycetota bacterium
TCACAATGGTCAGTTGACCCGCGTTTCCCCTGCTCGCGCGCCCGGCAGGACTCGAACCTGCGACCAAGTGCTTAGAAGGCACCTGCTCTATCCGCTGAGCTACGGGCGCATCTGCATGTCCCACTGTAGGTCTACGGTGGTGCGCATGGCGTACGACGAGGGCCTCGCCGACCGGATGCGGGAGGCGCTGTCCGGGCAGCCAGGGGTGGACGAGCGAAAGATGTTCGGCGGTCTGGCGTTCATGGTCAACGGGAACATGGCCTGCGGCATCGTCGGTGACGAGCTCATGGTCCGGGTCGGGCCCGACGGGCAGCAGGAGGCCTTGTCCCTGCCGCACGCGCGTGAGATGACGTTCACGGGCAAGTCCATGAAGAGCATGGTGTACGTGTCACGTGAGGGCTTCGCCTCGGACGAGGACCTCGCGGCGTGGATGGCGCGGGGCGTTGATTTCGCCCGCAGCCTTCCCGTCAAAGTCGCTCGTCCGGGCGGCACGTAGCGACGGGAGATCGCTGGCGCTCACCGAACGGGTACAACAGGAAGGTCACTGGCATGACCGGTACGGACACCGAGCGGCCTGACTGGCTGCCGACTGCCCTCTTCCCCTACGCGGACCACTACGTCCACCTCGACGGGCACCGGGTCCACTACGTGGACGAGGGGCAAGGGCCAGTCCTTCTGATGCTCCACGGCAACCCCACGTACTCCTTCCTCTACCGCGGCATCATCCAGGGCCTCAAGGACAGGTTCAGGTGCATTGCCCTGGACTACCCGGGGTTCGGGTTGTCCGAGGCAGCGCCCGGGTACGACTTCAAGCCGGAGAGCCACGCCCGGGTGGTCGAGCTCTTCGTGGACTCGCTCGGGCTGGACGGCTTCACCCCGGTCGTACAGGACTGGGGCGGGCCCATCGGCATGTGGGTGGCTGCCCGGCATCCCGAGCGCGTACGGGCCCTCGTCGTGGGGAACACGTGGGGCTGGCCCAAGGATGACGACAGGCGCACCCGGTGGTTCTCCGCCGCGCTTGGTGGCCCCATCGGAACCCAGCTCATCAAGGGCGCCAACGCCTTCGTCGAGGTTCTCGTACCTGCGGGCGTGAACCGGGTGAAGCTCTCTGACGACGTCATGAACGCCTATCGGGGTCCGTTCCCGGATGAGGCGTCGCGCGAGCCGACGGCGGTCTTCCCCCGGGAGCTCATCGGCAGCACGCCGTTCCTCGCGCAGCTGTCGGAGTCGATCGAAGCGCTGGCCGACAAGCCCACGCTGTTCGTCTGGGGAGACAAGGACATCGCATTCACCGTGCACGACCTGCTCGAGTGGAAGCGCCGCCTGCCCCGGCACCGGACTCGCGTGCTCACCGGGGCCGGGCACTTCATCCAGGAGGACGCCCCGGATGAGATCGCCGCGGAGATAGCCGCGTGGTGGGATCAGATCGTGGTGCCGTCGGAGGCGCGAGCGTAGGCGAGGGCCATCGGCCCGAGGCGTCAGCCGGTGCTGCGGTCCCGCCGCTCAAATGCGGAGACCGCGGCGTGGTTGGTGGGGTAGTAGTTCTCCGCGCCGACGGCGTCGACCACGCCGAAGCGTTGCATCCGGTCGTAGGTCGGTCCCTTGGCCCGTGTGATGACCAGGGCGACGTCCTGCTTCTTCAGGTCGTCGACCAACTCCAGCAGAGCAAGCGCGCCGGAGAGATCCAGGTGCGTGACGGCTTCCGCGTCGAGAAGCACGCACCGTACGGGTGCGGCGGAGCCCGCGACCAGGTCCCTGATCTGGGTGCTGAAGAAGCGCGCGTTGGCGAAGAACAGCGGTCCGTCGAAGCGGTAGAGCACCATTTCGTCCACTGACTCGCCTTCCGGGTAGCGCTCGACGTCGCGGTAGGCACCCTGACTGGGGACGTAGGCGAGCACTGCGGTGTGCGGTCGCGTGGCCCGGGAGACGAGCACGACCAGTGAGGACAGGACCGCGAGGAAGAGCCCAGCAGTGGACCCGAAGAGGAGAACTCCGAACAGGGCGATGGCTGCGAGCGAGGCTTCCTCTTTGCTGATCCGACCGGTCAGCTGGAGCCGCTCCCACTCGATGAGGCGGATCGCGGTCACCATGACGATGCCCGCCAGCACCGCTGTGGGCAGCGAGGCGAAGAACGGCGCGAGCAGAATCAGGGTCAGCGCCACCACGCCCCCGCCCACCAGGTTCGCCACCTGGGTGCGGCCGCCGGACTGCTCCTCGACCGCGCTGCGGGTGAGGCTTGCGTTCACGGAGAAGCCACCGACCAGGCCGGCGGCCGCGTTCGCCCCACCGAGTGCGACGAACTCCTGGTTGGCTCGTACCCGGTAGTGGTGCTGATGCGCGAATCGCTCGGCAATCGCGATCGTCTGAACGTAGGCGACCAGGGCAATGCCCAGTGCGCCGGGGAGCATCGCGCGCAGGTCCCCGGCCGAGACGTCGGGGATCACCAGCCCGCCCAGCCCCCGCTCGAATGCCCCGATGGTCGCGACCCCCCTGCTCTCGAGGTCCAGCAGGTTGGAGAGCGCAATGCCGAGGACGACGACCGCCAATGGTGCGGGCAGCCACACGGGGAGCAGTCTCTTGCCCAGGATGAGCAGGGCGACCGTAGCCATGCCTACGAGCAGCGTCAGGCCGCTGACCTGGTCGAGCTTGCCGAGAGCGTCCCATACTCGGTCGAAGAACGCCGTGCCGGACACCTGCACCCCGAGCAGTGGGCCCAGCTGGCTGGCGGCGATGACGAGCGCCAGCCCGGTGATGTAGCCCAGCAGCACGGACACCGACATGAAGTTGACGATGAAGCCGAGCCGTACGAGCCCGGCCAGCACGCTGATCGCGCCCACGAGCAGGCTCAGCGCTCCCGTCAGGGCGACGTAGCGGATCTCCGAGCCGTCGGCCAGCGGCGTGACGACTGACGGGATCATGACGGCGATCGGAGCCGTGGGCCCGACGGCCGCGTGTCGAGAGGTGCTCAGCAGCGCAAAGACGATGACGGGCAGGATGCTCGAGTACAGGCCGGTGACCGGCGGCATGCCGGCGGTCTGCGCGTAGGCCAGGGACTGAGGCACGAGAAGTGCCGCCACCGTGAAGCCGGCCAGTAGGTCCGGCCGCAGCCACTCTCGCTGGTAGCCCCGCGTGGTCGGGAGGATCAGGTCCCGGACGTGGGGCACCGCCATGTGCACGCGGCAAGTCTGGCACGGGCCATGACGGCCTACGCAGGTCCCCGTGGTTGTCCACAGGCTCTGTCGCAGAGGCCGCTTCGTCCACAGATTCGCTGTCGTGCTGGGAGCCCGCCACGGGTCTGCGGACAGTGGGATGCACTGCGGCCCGCCCGGGCCAACCGATTGGAGGAGTGCATGTACGACACCCACCTCACCGTCACCGGCAACCTGACCGCCGACCCGATCCGGCGGCGAACCCCCGAAGGCACGTCGGTGGTGTCTTTCCGGATCGCGTCCACCGCCCGCAAGTGGCACAAGGAGCGCGAGGAGTGGGTCGACGGGGACACCGTGTACGTGACGGTCAAGTGCTGGAGGGTGGTGGCCGACCGGGTGCACGGTGAGCTGCGGCGGGGGCACTCCGTGATCGTGACCGGCAGGCTGTCGACCAAGGAGTGGGAGTCCGACGGCCACCGCCAGCAGCGCTACGAGCTCGAGGCCGACGCCATCGGACCGAACATGGGCAAGCACGAGGTGCTTGTCCGAGAGCGTGAGCAGTCGCGTCAGTCCTGGCCGAGCGCGGAAGGGCGGCCCGAGGCGGCCACCCACGAGACCACGCACGAAGCCACTCACGAGGCCGCCCCGCCTGACACCGACGGCGCCGGCGACGACCGTGGACATGCGTGGGTCGGAGCGCCTGGTCCGGAGGAGGCCGAGGCGTCCTCACCGGGCACCTACAGCGTCCGCGAGGAGTCCCAGCTCGCGGCTACCT
This sequence comes from uncultured Actinomycetota bacterium, assembly GCA_963752715.1. GTDB lineage: Bacteria > Actinomycetota > Actinomycetes > Mycobacteriales > CAVVZQ01 > CAVVZQ01. The sequence continues at coordinate 3,925 of CAVVZQ010000016.1, forward strand.
GAGTCGTGGCGCCCATCCAGAGTGACCCGCGGGCCGGGCGTGGGCACACTGGATGGGCGCAACCCGACGGAGGAATCACCTGTGGCTCAGTACATCTACTCCATGCGGCGTGTCCGCAAGGCACACGGCGAGAAGGTCGTTCTCGACGACGTGACCCTGGCGTTCCTTCCCGGCGCCAAGATCGGCGTGGTCGGGCCGAACGGAGCGGGCAAGTCCAGCCTGCTCAAGCTGATGGCGGGCATGGATCAGCCCTCCAACGGGGACGCGCTGCTCAGCCCCGGCTACTCGGTCGGAATCCTGCTCCAGGAGCCTCCGCTGAACCCCGACCTCGACGTCCGGGGCAATGTCGACGAGGCAGTGGCTCCGATCCGGACGCTGCTGCGCGAGTTCGACGAGGTCTCCGAGAAGCTCGGGGCTCCGGACGCCGACTTCGACGTCCTGCTGGCCCAGCAGGGCGAGATCATGGAGAAGATCGAGCACGTCAACGCCTGGGAGCTGGACAGCCGCATCGAGCAGGCGATGGACGCATTGCGGCTCCCGCCCGGGGACGCCGACGTCACCACCTTGTCCGGAGGCGAGCGGCGCCGGGTGGCGCTGTGCAAGCTGCTGCTCGAGCAGCCCGACCTGCTGCTGCTCGACGAGCCCACCAACCACCTCGACGCCGAGAGCGTGGAGTGGCTGCAGCAGCACCTGGAGCGCTACCCGGGCACCGTGCTCGCCGTGACCCACGACCGGTACTTCCTCGACCGGGTCGCAGGCTGGATCCTGGAGCTCGACCGCGGCCACGCCTTCCCCTACGAGGGCAACTACACGACGTACCTGGAGAAGAAGGCCGAGCGGATGAAGGTCGAGGGCCAGAAGGACGCTCGACGCAAGCGGGCCCTGGAGCAGGAGCTGGACTGGGTCCGGTCGAACCCGAAGGCCCGGCAGGCCAAGAGCAAGGCCCGGCTGCAGCGGTACGAGGAGCTCGCGGCCGAGGCTGAGCGGCACCGCGCGGTCGCGACCGAGGCGATCCAGATTCCTCCCGGACCGCGCCTCGGCGGCGTGGTGATCGACGCCGACCACCTCACCAAGGGCTTCGGAGAGCGTCTGCTCATCGACGGTCTGTCCTTCAAGCTGCCGCGCGGTGGGATCGTCGGAATCATCGGGCCCAACGGCGTGGGCAAGACCACGCTGTTCCGAATGATCATCGGGGAGGAGAGCCCGGACGCAGGGTCGGTCACGGTGGGGGAGACTGTCGACCTCTCCTACGTCGACCAGGGTCGCTCGGGCCTTGACCCGAAGCGCACGGTGTGGGAGACGGTCTCCGACGGCCTCGACTATCTGAAGGTGGGGGACCGCGACTATCCCAGCCGGGCGTGGGTAGCGTCCTTCGGGTTCAAGGGGCCCGACCAGCAGAAGCCCACCGGCGTCCTCTCCGGAGGTGAGCGCAACCGCCTCAACCTCGCGCTGACCTTGAAGCAGGGCGGCAACGTGCTGCTCCTTGACGAGCCGACCAACGACCTCGACGTCGAGACGCTGCGCTCCCTGGAGGATGCGCTGCTGGAGTACCCGGGATGCGCGGTGGTGATCAGCCACGACCGGTGGTTCCTGGACCGGGTTGCCACCCACATCCTCGCCTACGAGGGCGAGAGCCGGTGGTTCTGGTTCGAGGGCAACTACGCCTCCTACGAAGCCAACAAGGTGGAGCGGCTCGGGGAAGAGGCCAGCCGACCGCACCGGGTCACCTATCGGCGTCTCAGCCGCGGCTGAGCGGCTGCGCTGCGGTGAACGTCGTCCTTCGGGACCGGGAGGATGTCCGGGCGGCCGGAGCCCTGGTGGCGCGGGCCCTCGGGCAGTCGCCCGACATCGTTCTGCGGCTGCGCGAGACCCGTTCGCCCACCGGGGAGCCGCGGCTGCAGCTGGGCGCCTGGCTTCCCTACGACGTGCTGGTCATGCGCTCGATAGAGCTGCGCAGCCCGGCGCAGGGCACCGATGTCGCGGTATCCGGGCGAGACCTGCTCGACGAACTCGAACGGGTCGGCAGCGACGGTGCGCTCGACCTGGCGCAGCTGCCACCCGCCTGGTGGTCGGGCACGTGGCCGAGTGCGCTGCGCTGGAGACCCCGGGAGGTCGTTGCCGCCGAGGTGGTGCATGGCCTGGCCCGGGAGGCGGCTCGGGCACTCAAGGGCACCGAGCCGTCCGGCCGAGGCGCCACCCAGCAGGCCGGCACGCTCATGCTCGACCAGACGGTCCTGACGGCGACGGACTCCGGGGGCGAGGTCCGAGTACCCCTGAGACTCCTGCTCGCGAGCTCACGGATGGGCTTCCTGGGCAGCCATCCGGCCCGGGTGGCGACAGCCGCCGGCTGGATTCGCCTCGATGCGACCTACGGGAGCTCAGTGGTGCGGGACGGCGCTGATCTCTCGCTGCGCCCGGTCTGAGGAGGCCGACCAGCCCGACGTCAGTCCGCCAGCTGTACCCAGGCCCCGGTGTCGGGCGGCAGGTCCCGACCGTCACGGAGGTCGCTGCGCAGCAGCACGTCCCCCGAGGGCAGGGGGACCGTTTCCGTGCCCATGTTGACCACACAGCACAGGCCGTGCGGGCGGCGAAACGCCAGCGTCGACGGTGCGGAGCGCATCCAGGTCAGCCCGGGCCCTTGGGCGGCGGCCAGGCCGGGGTGCTGGCGCCGCAGTTCGATCGCCCTGCGGTAGAGGGTCAGAGTCGAGTGTGGCGAGCTGTCCTGGGCGGCCACGGTGAGCGCGCTCCAACCAGATGGCATGGGCAGCCACGGGTGGGAGCCGACTGCCGTGAAGCCGTACGGGGCCTGATCGCCGGACCACGGCAGGGGAGTCCGGCACGGGTCCCGGGTGGGTTCGGCGCCGCCGGACCGCAGCCACTGAGGGTCCTGGATGTCGGCGTCGGAAACCGCCACGTCGGGCATGCCGAGCTCGTCGCCGTAGTAGACGAACGGTACGCCGGGCAGCGCGAGCTGCAGCAGCGCCGCGGCGCGTGCCCGACGCAGCCCCAGGTCCCCGTTCCCGTACCGGGTCGCCATGCGCGGCTTGTCGTGGTTGGACAGCACCCACGTGGCCGTGCCGTGCTGCAGATCGACGGTCTCGATCGAGGAGTCGATCGCCCTCCGGAACTGTGCGGCGTCCCACGCGGCCACGAGAAGGCTGAAGTTGAACGTGAGGTGCAGCTCGTCGGGCCTGATGAACCTGCTGAGCTTGACGGGGTCGCGCTCCCACACCTCGCCGACGCTTGTCAGTACTCGTCCTGAAGAGTGCTGGTAGTCGTCGAGTACCGCCCGGATCTGACGGTGCAGCTCATGAACGCCCTCGTTGTTGAACCGTACGTCCACCGAGGCGTCGTCGAGCATCGCGGCCTCGAAGTCCTCGGGCAGATCGGGCAGACCCTCGGGCTTGGCCATGGCGTGGGCCACGTCGAACCGGAACCCGTCCACGCCGCGGTCGAGCCAGAACCGCAGCGTGGTGGCCATGTCGGCCATGACGTCGGGGTTCCGCCAGTCCAGGTCGGGCTGTTCGGGCGCGAACAGGTGCAGGTACCACTGGCCGTCCGGAACCCGGGTCCAGGCCGACGGGGCGAAGATCGAGGGCCAGTTGTTGGGCGGCTCGGACCCGTCGGGTCCGCGCCCGTCCCGGAAGACGTAGCGATCCCGCTCCGGGCTGCCGGGAGGCGACGCCAGGGCCGCACGGAACCACTCGTGCTGGTCGGAGGTGTGGTTGGGGACGATGTCGAGCGTCACCTTGATGCCGCGACGATGGGCCGCCGCGACGAGTGCTTCGACGTCGGCCACGGTTCCGAAGATCGGGTCCACGCTGCGGTAGTCGGCCACGTCGTACCCGTGGTCCACCATCGGCGAGCGGTAGAAGGGGGTGACCCACAGCGCGTCCACCCCGAGATCTGCCAGGTAGTCGAGCCTGGCGGTGATCCCGGGGATGTCCCCGATGCCGTCACCGTCGGTGTCGAGGAAGGACCGTACGTAGACCTCGTAGAACACGGCATCGCGCCACCACGGTGATGTAGCCGGGTGACGGGGGCCGGCTTCGTCCTGCGCCATGCCGCCGATCCTGCCAGTGGGTCCGAGCGGGACAGCGAGCGCGGGCGCGCGGGGGAGCCTCAGGCTCCGTGGCGGGTCAGTCGGCGCGGTTCTGCAGCATCGTGGCGGCAGTGTGGAGATAGTCGGCCATCGCCGCGTGCTGGGCGGCCGGCAGGTCCAGGGAGTCCAGGGCTTTCATCATGTGGGCCAGCCACGCGTCCCGCTCCCGGGCGCCGATCGGGAACGGGGCGTGCCGCATCCGAAGTCGGGGGTGACCGCGCTGCTCCGAGTAGGTCCGCGGGCCACCCCAGTACTGCATCAGGAACAGCGTCAGTCGCTCCTCCGCGGGCCCGAGGTCGTCCTCGGGGTACAGCGGACGCAGCACGGGGTCGTCCGCGACGCCCCGGTAGAAGCGTGAGACGAGGCGACGGAAGGTGTCCTCACCGCCGACCGCGTCGTACATCGAGGGCTCTTCGTCTGCGCCGGCCGGTCCGGGAACAAATCTGAGGGGAGCTCCCCTCACCCCCTTCTGCTCAGACTTGGCCTGCTCGGACATGGCCTCAGTGTCGCAGAGTGCACTCGGCCGGCGCACCGTGACGATGCCCGGCTGTCCGGCTAGGTTGGCCGGAGGGGTTGGCCGGAGAGGTTGACCAGGACGGGTTGGCCAGGACGGGTCTGCGGGACCTGTCGGGCAATGAGGGAGGCACCACATGGCAGCGGTGAGCAGCGCGTCGGCGCACTGGGAAGGCAGCCTGGCGGAGGGCAGCGGCACCGCGGTGCTCGAGTCCTCCGGACTGGGCAGCTTCGACGTGTCATGGAAGGCCCGTACGGAGGGCACCGCGGGTACCGGCCTGACCTCCCCTGAGGAGCTCGTCGCAGCCGCGCACGCGTCATGCTTCTCGATGGCCCTGTCGGCGTCCCTCGCTCGTGCGGGGGTCCCGCCGACCAGCCTGGACACCCGGGCCGAGGTGACCTTCTCCCAGGTCGAGGGCGGCTGGGGAATCACTTCCATCGCTCTGAGCGTCCGCGGGGTGGTCCCGGGTATCTCTGCCGAGACCTTCAGCGAGCACGCCGTCGGGGCCAAGGACGGCTGCCCGGTGAGCAAGGCACTGGCGGCCGTCCCCGAGATCACCGTGGTGTCGGAGCTGCTGTCGGGCTGACGGCCTGCTCGGCAGCCGCGGCCATGTTCCGCTGCATGCCGGCGAACACAATGCCGTGGAACGGGAGCACGCTGTACCAGTAGAGGTGGCCGGCGAGGCCGTGCGGGTAGAAGAGAGCGCGCTGCCGCAGCCGCGTACGGGCTCGGCCGTCGGGACCGGGTGAGAGCGGCTCCAGCATCCACTCGAGCCAGGCGAGCCCGGGCAGCCGCATCTCGGCACGCAGGCGCAGCAGACTGCCTTCGGCGATCTCCTCGACGCGCCACCAGTCGACCGCCTCGCCGACCCACAGCTCCTCGGGGTCGCGGCGGCCGCGCCGCAGGCCGACGCCTCCGACGACCCGGTCCAGGTGTCCCCGTACCGCCCAGGCCAGCGCGAAGGAGTACCAGCCGTTCTCGCCGCCGATGCCCGCGACGACGCGCCAGACATCCTCGACCGGAGCCGCCACGACGGTCTCGCGAATGTCCTCGTACAGCGAGCCGCCTGCCCACTCGGGGTCGGTGGGGAGCGGGTCGCTCGGGGCTCCCGGCCAGGTGGCGCCCGACCAGCGGGTCTCCACGCGACGGTCGCGCACCTTGCGAAGCGCGAGAAGCACGGCGAGGTCGAACGAGGTCAGGCCTTCCGGAGGGTCGGGGACGTAGCGCCGAAGGTCGTCCTCCCGACACACCACCTCGTGCGTGAGGGACTCGATCAACGGCCGCGCGATCGCCGCCGGTACCGGCGTCACGACGTTGACCCAGTGCGAGGACAGCGTCGGGGACAGCACGGGAACGCTCACGATCACCCGCCTCCGCAGTCCCGCCACCGAGGCGTAGCGGCGCATCATTTCGCGGTACGTGAGGACGTCCGGCCCGCCGATGTCGAAGCGGCGGTTGACCTCGGGTGGGAGCGTGGCGCACCCCACCAGGTAGTGCAGCACGTCACGGGCGGCGATCGGCTGGATGCGGGTGTCCACCCAGGTCGGTGTCACCATCGCGGGGAGTCGTTCGGTGAGGTAGCGCAGCATCTCGAACGACGCCGAGCCGGCGCCGATGATGACCGCGGCCTGCAGGACCGCGGTGGGAACCCCGGACGCCAGCAGGATGTCGCCGACCTCGTGCCGGGAGCGCAGGTGCGTCGACAGCTCGGAGTCGGGGACGTCGGGGGACAGCCCGCCGAGGTAGACGATGCGCCGCACGCCGGCCTCGCGCGCCGCAGCAGAGACGTTCACCGCTGCCTGCCGGTCGAGGCTGTCGAAGTCAGGCCCGCTGTAGATGGAGTGGATCAGGTAGTAGACGACGTCCACGCCGTCCATCGCGGCGGGCAGGGTCTCCGGTTCGAGGGCGTTGGCCTGCACCGACTCCACGCGGGGGGCCCAGGGGAGGTCGCGCAGCCGAGACTCGTCGCGGGTCATGCACCGGACCTCGTAGCCGGCGTCGAGCAGCTGCCCGACCAGGCGACCGCCGATGTATCCGGTGGCTCCGGTCACGAGACACTTCATGGCGTTATCGTCGTCCACCCTGCCGCCTCCGGCACGTCGAGGGGATGAGGTCAGCGGCCTTCCAGGCGCCCGCGCAGCAGCATCGCGAGCACCGCCATGGAGGTCCACAGCCGGTTCTCAGCCTGGTCGAAGACCATGCTGGCGGGACCGTCCATCACCCTGGCCTCCACCTCCTGGCCGCGATGCGCCGGAAGGCAGTGCATGAAGATGACGTCCCCCGCGGCGAGCCCCATCAGGCGCTCGGTGACCTGGTAGGGGGCGAAGGCGTTCAGGCGCGCCTCCCGGCTCTCCGCCGGGTCGCCCATCGACACCCACACGTCGGTGTAGACGACGTCGGCGTCACGGCACGCCTCCTCGGGATCGGTGGTGACGCTCACGCTGCCCTCGGTCGGCTCCGCCAGCGCGGCCGCGTGGGCGACGGTCGCGGGGTCCGGGCCGTAGCCCTCGGGGGCCGCGACGGTGATGTGTGCCCCGGTCAGGGCGCATGCCTGCAGCAGGCTGGTGCAGACGTTGTTGGCATCGCCGAGGTACGCCACGCGGCAGCCCTTCGGAGACCCGAAGCGCTGCCCGATGGTCATCAGGTCGGCCAGGCTCTGCAGGGGATGGTCGGTGTCGGTCAGAGCGTTCACCACCGGGACAGTCGCGGAGCGCGCGAAGTCGACGATGAGCTCGTCGGAGAAGGTCCTGGCAGTGAAGGCCGCGGCGTACCGGGACACCACCCGGGCGGTGTCCTCCACCGTCTCGCCGCGCTCCAGCTGCAGGTCGGAGTCGTTGACGGCGACCGGAACGCCGCCCAGCCGGGCGACCGCCTCGTGCAGGGAGAGCCGGGTACGGGTGGAGGGCTTGGCGAAGTACTGCACGACGGTACGGCCCTGCAGCAGCGTGCCGTTGCGGTCGGGCTGCTGGCGGAACTCCTCAGCGTGGTAGAGGATGCGTGCGACATCCACCGGGCTGAGGTCTGACGTCCTGATCAGGCTGTTCAGTGCCACGCTGAGACACTAGCGCAGTCAGCGGCGGCGTCGGTCCGCCCTCAGGCCTCGCGCACCAGCGGAGCGCTCATGCAGCGCGCCCCGCCGCGGCCCCGGCCGAGCTCGGACCCGGGGATCTCGAGCACCTCCACGCCCGCCTCCCGCAGCGACCGGTTCGTGGCGGTGTTGCGCTCGTAGCCGACGACGACGCCGGGGGAGATCGCGAGCAGGTTCACCGCGTCGGTCCACTGCTCCCGCCGGGCGGTGAGCTGGTCGCCGCCGGTCGGCACGCGGCGGAGGGCGACCTGCAGTGCCCGGGACAGCGCGTCGAACAGGCTGGGTATCTCCTCCACGGTCAGGGTCGGCCGGTCGGCCCCGCTGCGGGTCGGAGTGATCCGCCAGACGCGCGCGGGATCGATCACCGGAGGGTGGTAGGCCACGAGGTCCCGGTCGGCGAAGCTGAGCACGGTGTCGAGGTGCATGAAGGCCCGCTGGTCGGGGATCTCCACGACGAGCACCTCCGTGGCCTGCTCGGCACGGAAGAGCGCATCGGCCAGGATCTCCACACCCTGCGCCGAGGACCGGCCGGACAGCCCGACCAGGACGGTGTCCTCGGTGACCACGAGGACGTCGCCACCCTCCAGCGTCGCCTGGTCCCACTCCTGCTCGCTGCCCCCGAGCAGGATCGACGCGTCGCGCAGGCGAGGGTGCCAGCGGGCGATCGCCTCCAGGTGCGCGGTCTCGCGGCGCCGCGCCTGGGTGGCCATCGGGTTGAGGGTGATGCCCGTCCCGACCACGCACGCCGAGTCGCGGGCGAACAGGTGGTTGGGCAGCGGAGGCAGGAGGAGGTCGTGTCCACTTCCGGTACGTGCCATCAGCCCCAGGGGAGCGTCCCCCAGCCCGAGGGCGGTGAGGTCCTCACGCGTGATGCCCCCGATGAGGTACCGGGCCAGGTCCGCGGGTCCGACGGCTGCGGCGATCTCGCGGTCCCGCTCGAAGACCACCGTGCCCACGGCACCAGGAGTGACGGCATGCTCCACGACCCACCGGCGAGCCGGCTCGATGGCGAGCGTCTCCGCCAGCAGGTCCTCCAGCAGCAGCACCTCGACGCCGCGGTCCCTGAGAATGCCGGTGAAGGTGTCGTGCTCCTCCTGTGCCCGCTCGGGCCAGAGCACGTCGTCGAACAGCAGCGCAGCGGAGTTCGCGGGGGAGAGCCGCAAGAGCTCCAGCCCCGGCCGGTGGACCAGCACGGTCCGCAGCGGGCCCACCTCCGAGCACACCGAGATCATGACTCACCTTCGCCCTGAGCCGCTCGGCAGCGGGCACAGAGCCCGTGCAGCTCGAAGGTGTGGCTCAGGTCGCTGAAGCCGTGCTCGGCGGCCATCGCCTCGGCCCACGTCTCCACGGCCGGCCCGACCACCTCGACCGTACGGCCGCAGCGGCGGCACACCAGGTGGTGATGGTGGCGAGGGCTGCACTGGCGGTAGAGGGCCTCGCCGTCCTCGCGCATCACGACGTCCACGACGCCGTTGCGACTGAGCATCGACAGCGTCCGGTACACGGTGGCCAGGCCGATCGTCTCACCTCGCTCGCGCAGCTCGGAGTGGATCTCCTGGGCGCTGAGGAACTGGTCGTGCTCCTCGAGCAGCGCCGTGACCGCTGCCCGCTGCGGGGTCGCCCGCTGCGATGCCTCGGATGGGGGGGCCATGGGGTGGGCTCCTTCCGCTGCCCGGCGTGTCCTCCGCCGCCTAGTCTAGAATGATTCTCATCATCACCCGGACGCAGGTGAAGTCCGTCCCCAGGGCCGGTCAGGTCAGGAGGCCGTGAGTGCAGCCCACCGTCGCCCGAGAGGCGAACCTACCGGGCGCACGCGCTGACCGCGTGCCTTGCACTGGTCGGGCTGCCGACCAGCGCCGAGCGCATAGCCGCGGCTCTCGGCTGGCCGGGCGGGGTGGGATCATTCCGTGGTGATCGACTGGCTGGTGGAACCCTTCGTCCTCGGATTCCAGCAGCGTGCCCTCGTCGGCGGCGCACTGGCAGCGGTGACCGCGGCAGTCGTGGGTACCTGGCTCGTGCTGCGCGGCATGAGCTTCTTCGGCGACGCCTTCGCGCACGGCGTGGTGCCGGGCATCGCCGCCGCGGTGCTCTTCGACTTCAACCCGCTGCTCGGAGCCGCGGTCGCGGCCGTGGTCATGGTGGTGGCCATCGAGCTGATCAACCGGCAGACGTCCCTGCGGGAGGACACCGGGATCGGCCTGCTGTTCGTGGGCATGCTGGCCCTCGGTGTCGTGATCATCTCCAAGTCGAGCTCCTACACCGGCAGCCTGACCACCATCCTCTTCGGCGACGTGCTCGGCGTGACGAATGCGGATCTCGGCTCCCAGGCGGTCCTCGCCGTGGTGGCGGTCACCGCCGCGCTCGTGATGTACCGGCCGCTGCTGGCACTGGCCTTCAGTGAACGCAAGGCGACGCTGCTGGGCATGAATCCCCGACGGACCCACGCGGCGCTGCTGGTGCTGATCGCGGCGACGATCATCGGCAGCTACCAGGCGGTCGGGACCCTGCTCATCTTCGGGTTGCTGGTCGGGCCGCCGGCGACCGCCGCGCTGTTGGCCCGGACCGTCCGGGCGATGATGGGCATCGCCGTCGGGATCGCGCTGTTCTCGGTCTGGCTCGGGCTCGTCCTGAGCTACCACCTGGGAACGGCGGGATCGGCGACCATCGCACTGACCCCGATCGTGATCTTCTTCCTGGTGTTGCTCGTGACTCAGGTCCGCGACCAGGTACGCCGCCGTGACGCCGTGGCGGAGGCAGCACCATGACCAAGGTCTTCGCCCGGGGGATCGACGTCGTGATCGGCTACGGCGGGCGGACCGCGGTGGACCGTTCCTCCTTCACGGTCCCCGCGGGCCGCATCACCACACTGATCGGGCCGAACGGGTCGGGGAAGACCACCCTGCTGAACGCACTGGCGGGGCTCTCCGAGCCGTCCTCGGGCAGGCTCCTGGTGCTGGGCGAGCAGCCTGAAGCCGTGCGGACGCGGCTGAGCTACGTCCTGCAGGACGGCCAGCTGCCCGCGGGCACTCCGCTGACGGTCGAGGAGGCGGTCGGCATGGCTCGGTACGCCTCGCTGGGCATCCTGGGTCGGCGTCGCCGCGAGGACCGGGAGCGTGTCGCCGACGCGATGCGGCAGCTGGACATCCTGCACCTGGCACAGCGTCACCTCACTGAGCTGTCCGGGGGCCAGCGGCAACGCGTCTACGTCGCCCAGGGTGTGGCTCAGGACCGCTGCGCGCTGCTTCTCGACGAGCCTCTCACCGGCCTGGACCTCGTCTCGGCGCGGACGATCGATGCCATCATCCACGCCGAGCGGGACGGCGGCGGCACAGTCGTGCTGACCACCCACGACCTCGACGAGGCGATGGCGGCCGACCACGTGATCCTGATGGGAGGCCGGGTGGTCTCCTCGGGACCGCCCCGGTCGGTGCTGACTCAGCACAACCTGGAGGTCGCCTACGGCCTGGGGGCGCTGCACGAGCACGCGTTCTTCGTCGACGACCCGGCCCACGGAAGCCACCCCCATGCGCACGAGGCGCGCGAGCCGCACTGGCACGAGCCCGGGCCCGAACCGGGCGGGTTGGAGGCGCACGGTGACGACGCAGCTTCATGACCTCACAGCGCTGGAGCAGGCCGACGCGATCAGACGCCGCGAGGTCAGCCCCACCGAGCTGGTGGAGCACTACCTGCAGCGCATCGAGCAGCTGAACCCCCAGCTCCGAGCCTTCGTCCGGACCACGTCCGAAACCGCCCGCGCGGGCGCCCGGGCAGCGGAACGGGCCGTGCTCGACGGCCACCTCGACGGCCGGGAGCTGCCTCCGCTGCACGGCGTACCGACGGCCATCAAGGACCTGAACATGGTGGCCGGAGTACCGATCCGGTTCGGCTCGGCGGCTCTGCCGGAGATGGTCGCACCGCTGGACGACCACGTGGTCACGCTGCTCAAGCAGGCCGGCACGGTGTCGCTGGGCAAGACGGCCACGCCCGAGTTCGGCCTCCCCTGCTACACCGAGACCGACTTCGACGGTGCCACCGTCACACCGTGGGACACCAGCCGTACGGCCGGGGGGTCCAGCGGCGGGGCGGGAGCGGCGGTGGCGGCAGGTCTGGTGCCGTTCGCCCAGGGCAGTGACGGAGGAGGGTCGATTCGTATCCCGGCGTCCTGCTGCGGCATCTTCGGGCTCAAGGCCACCCGGGGCCGGGTGAGCAACGGTCCCCTCATGGGCGACCTGACCGGCCTGGCCTGGAACGGCCCGCTGGCCCGTACCGTGGCTGACGCGGCAGCCATGCTCGACGCGATGGCCGTTCCGATGCCGGGAGACCCGCACTTCCAGCCACCACCGGCCGAGTCGTTCCTCTCCGCGACGACCCGGGAGCCGGACCGCTTGCGGATCGGTCGGTTCTCGACGCCGGTCATCGCCGAGACCCTGGTTCACCCCGAGTGCCTGGCGGCATGGGACGACGCGACGCTGCTGCTGTCGGAGCTCGGGCATCAGGTCGAGGACGTCACTGTGCCTCTCGACCCCGGCGCCGTCGCCAGCTTCGAGGACGTGTGGACCGCGGCGACGACCCCGATCCCGGTCCCGCCGGACTCCGAGGACCGGCTGCGTCCGCTGACCCGCTGGCTGCGAGAGCGGGGCCGGCAGGTCAGCGCCACGCGGTTCCTCCGGGCGATGGCCGGCATGCAGGCGGCCACCCGGCAGCTGGCCGCCGCGACGCAGGGGTACGACCTCCTGCTGTCGCCCACGCTGGCGATGCCCCCGGTCGCGGCGGGCTGGTTCACCGAGACGGGGGATCCAGCCGAGGACTTCGAGCGACAGAAGCGCTTCACGCCGTACACGTCCGTCTACAACGTCTCGGGGCAGCCCGCCGCATCGCTGCCGCTGCACTGGACGCCCGAGGGACTGCCGGTGGGTGTGATGCTGGCGGCCCCGTACGGCCGGGAGGACCTGCTGCTGTCGGTGTGCGCCGAGGTCGAGCGGGCCCGGCCGTGGCGCGACCGGACCCCACCGGGCTGGTGAGAGGGTGGCTCGACACAGGTCTGAGCGCCGCGACACAGACGGTCGGGACGGACCGTTCCGTTCGGTACCGTGGGGGACGTGAACAGCACCGTCGAAGTGGTCCTCATCCTGGCTGGCATTCCGCTGACGGTGACGCTTCTCATCCTGCTGTTCTCCTACGTACCCGACTCGATTCGGTCCTCCCGCACCCGCTACCGCCCCGGCAAGCCGTGGGTGTTCGACCCGATGTGGCTGGAGTCCTCGGACTCCGCCCGCAGGCGCGACGAGGCAGCACTCGGGAGTGGGGCCGGCGCCCGGGCTGTCGAAGGGTCCGGCTACCTCGCCCTTCCGGCCGGATCCGCACTGGAGGTGGAGCGCGCGGCGGCCGAGGACGCCCCGGTGCCGGGCCCTCGCCTGACGCGTGCCCGGACCCAGCGTGTCTCAGCCCGCTCGCGTGGTGCGACCGCCACCGTCGTGCCCGAGCTTCCCGGAGGTGCCCGTGGAACCTGGTAGGGGCGATGGCCCGTTCACCCCGGGTCAGCTGCACCGGCTGGACCGCTCCCTGACCGCCGCCGACCACCGTACGGGGCTGCGCTTCAGCGTATACATCGGCGAGCTGCGGGCACCGACCCACCGGGCCGTGCTCGGTCTGCTGGACGGAATGGGCAGCGACGCCCGGCGCAGCGTGGTGGTCGCCGTGTCTCCTGAGCAGCGCGTTGTCGAAGTGGTCACCGGCACCGACGCCAAGCGGTACCTGCCGGACCGCACCTGCGGGCTGGCGGTGGCCTCGATGGTCTCCGCGTTCGCCCAGGGAGACCTGATCGGCGGCCTGGTCTCCGGGGTGGACCTGATGCGGGACCAGGCCAGCCGCGGCTAGCCCCGCCCGAGCTGGCTAGCCGGCCTGAGCTAGGCGGCTCAGCCCGCTCAGCGTGCCTGGCGGTCGCGCGCCCGAGCCCGCAGCGAGCGCAGGATGCCCGCCCGCCCTTCCACCACCAGTCGCCGTAGCGGGGCAGGCACCCCCTCGCGGTCCAGGAAGCTGTCGGCCGCGGCCACCGCCCGCTCGGAGACGTCCAGCGCGGGATAGGTGCCCACCGCGATGCCCTGTGCCAGCGAGGTGGTGTGGCTCTCCCAGACACCGGCGACCGCCGAGAAGTACCGGTCGGTGTAGGGGCGCAGCAGTTCCCGCTGGCTCGGGTGCCACAGGCCTGCGATCAGGGACTCCAGCACCGCGTTGGGCACGGTGAGGTCCGTGGTGACGCGCTCCCAGACCGCGTGCTTCACGGCAGGGTCCGGCTGCAGCGCCCGGGCTGTCTCGGCGCGCCGCTGACCCGTCGCGGTGGGGTCCTTGGCCTGCTCTGCGGCGATGTCCTGCTCGCCGAGCTCGCCCAACGCGGTCAGGCACTGCAGCAGGTGCCAGCGCAGCTCCGTGTCGACCTGCAGCCCGCCCAGCTGCTCGGTCCCGTCGAGCAGGCCCCGGACGTACGCCAGGCTCCCGGGGTCGCGTGCCTGGCTGGCGAAGGCCCGGACGAACGCCAGCTGGTGGTCGCTGGCCGGCTCGGCGTCCATCATGAGCCCGCGCAGGGCCTCGGCCAGGGCCGCGCGCCCCTGCGGCTCCCAGTCGGGGTCCGCGTAGGAGGTGAGCGCCACCTCGACCTGGCGCAGCAGCGTCTGGACCGACCCGATGCGGGCCTCGTGCGGGAGCCCGGCGATGACCAGGCGTACGTAGTCGCGCGGAGCCATCTCGGCGTCGCGGGTCATGTCCCAGGCCGCGGTCCAGCACAGCGCGCGGGCCAGCTGGTCGTCGAGTAGCCCGACGTCGCTGCGCAGCGTGGCCAGCGAGCGCTCGTCGAGGCGGATCTTCCCGTACGCGAGGTCCTTGTCGTTGACGAGCAGCAGGTCCGGCATCGTCACGCCGGACAGCTCAGGCACCTCGGTCCGGGCGCCGTCGACATCCAGCTCGAGTGACTCCCGCAGCTGGATACGACCGCCGCGGCGGTCGTACAGGCCGATGCCGAGCCGGTGCGGCCGCAGCGTCGGGTGGTCGGGGCGGGCGGTCTGCACGACCGCCGCCGTCCCGATCACGTCCCCGTCCAGGGTCAGGTCCATGCGCAGCGTGTTCACCCCGGCGGTCTCCAGCCACAGCTGCGACCAGCGCTGCAGGTCGCGCCCGGAGGCCAGGGCCAGCTCGCGGAGCAGGTCCTCGAGCGTGGTGTTGCGGTACGCGTGCGCCTCGAAGTAGCGGCGCAGTCCCGTCACGAACGCCTCGCGTCCCACGTAGGCCATCAGCTGCTTGAGCACCGAGGCGCCCTTGGCGTAGGTGATGCCGTCGAAGTTGACCTCCACGGCGTGGACATCGGGGATGTCCGCCGAGATCGGGTGCGTGGAGGGAAGCTGGTCCTGCCGGTAGGCCCAGGTCTTCTCGGTGTCGGCGAAGGTCGTCCAGGCGCCGGTGAACCTGGTCGCCTCGCTCTGACACAGCACGGAGATCGCCGTCGCGAAGGACTCGTTCAGCCACAGGTCGTTCCACCAGCGCATGGTCACCAGGTCGCCGAACCACATGTGGGCCATCTCGTGCAGCAGGGTCTCGGCCCGCCGCTCGTACGCGGCGTCGGTGACCTTCGACCGGAACACGTAGTCCTCCCGGAAGGTCACGCACCCGGCGTTCTCCATCGCGCCGGCGTTGAACTCCGGTACGAACAGCTGGTCGTACTTGCCGAAGGGGTACCGCACGCCGAAGGTGTCGTGGTACCAGTCCAGGCCCTGTCTGGTCAGCCCGAACAGCTCGGCGGCGTCGAGATGCTCGGCGAGCGAGGCGCGGCAGAACAGCCCGAGGTCGATCCCGTCGTGGTGGTCGCGCTCGACGTGCAGCGGCCCGGCGACGAGCGCTGTGATGTATGTCGAGATCCGGGCCGTCTCGGCGAAGTGGACCCGCTGCGCGCCCTCGGGCGTGCTCTCCACGTGCTCGACGGCCCCGTTGGAGACCACCTGCCAGCCCACCGGAGCGGTCACGGTGAACCGGAACGTCGCCTTGAGGTCCGGCTGGTCGAAGCAGGCGTACATGCGCTGGGCGTCCGCCGTCTCGAACTGGCTGTACAGGTAGACCGCGCCGTCGAGCGGGTCGACGAAGCGGTGCAGCCCCTCGCCGGTCGTCATGTAGCGACAGTCGGCGTCCACCTCCAGAACGTTCTCGGCCGCCAGAGCGGGCAGCGCGAGGCGAGTGAGGGGTCCCGGCGGGACATCGAGACGAACCCCGTTGAGGGTGGCCGACCGGACCGACTCGGCGGCGACCTCGACGAAGGAGCCCGCCCCCGGGGTACGCGCCGAGAACCTGATCACCGACCGGGATCGGAAGGTGGTCGCTCCCGCGGCTCCGCTCGGCTCGGTCAGGTCCAGGGCGATGTCGTAGGAGTGCACCTCGAGCAGTGCGGCCCGGGTGGTTGCCTCGTCGCGGGTCAGGTTCGTGGCAGACACGACATGCAGTCTCACACGACCGCGGGACGGAAGCCTGCAGGCGGGCTAATCGGGATCACTGCGTGCCCGGGAGCGCCGGACGATCACCACGCTGCGCTCGGCCTCGGCGAGGTCGTCCGGCGTGGGCCGGGCGGCGTCCCGGGCACGCATCGCCCGCTGCGTGCCGACCTTCGAGCCGCCGCCCCCGGTGAGCGAGCGCAGTGCCCCGGATGTCCCGCCGGCGTCCACCGTGGTGCGGCCGCTGTCAGCCGCCGGACGGCCCCGGATCCGGGATGCGGCGTGGCGAACGTCTTCGACGACGTCGTCGAGGGTCTCCTCGAGCGCCTCGGTGGTCTTGTGCACCGCGCGGCCGGCCGCGGCGGTCACGTCATCGCGGCGCTGGCCGATCTCGTGGGACACCTCGCGTGCCTGCTCCGCGGCCCGCCTGCGGCGCCGGCGTCGTCGCACCGACGACTGTCGGGCGACGTCGGCAGGGGAGGGCGTCTCCTCCGTCTCGCGCTCGTGCTCGGACACACGGTCACCGTACGCCGTCACCGCTGCCCGACGACGCGTCGCAGGGAAGGTGCAGGATCGCAGCATGGCCGAGGACGACCCCTTCGGGGGCATCATCGAGCGGCCGACGGGGTGGTTGGTCCGCGGCGGCTCCACGCCGTGGGGCTGACCGGCCAGTACGCCTCCACCGTCGCGGTGGACGAGCACGGCAGGCCGGTGGCCGGCTGCCTGATGTGGTCGGACACCCGGGGCCGACCGTCTGCCGAGGCTCACAGCGACTGGTGCGCCAGCGCGAGCAGGTCCATGCTGCCCGCCACCGCGATGTGCAGGGCCACCCCCCACCAGATCGCGCCGGTCTTCAGCGACAGGAAGCCCAGGATCGTCCCACCGAGGATGGCGGCCAGTGCCTCCGGGAGCGGCTTGCCGAAGTGGATCATCGTGTACGGCACCACCATCACGAAGACGGCGCCGATCCCCAGGCGCTGCTTGAGGCCGTGGACCATGAAGCCGCGGAAGAAGAACTCCAGGGCCGCGAACTGCAGCGCGTACGCCGCCCACCACAGCCACAGGTACGGCCACCACGCTTCCGCGGGAGCGAGATCGTAGAAGGGATAGCGGGCCTGGAACTCCCCGGCGAGGGAGGCGAGCAGGATGAACGGCAGCGCCACCGCGAACAGTGCGGCGTACGGCTTCCAGGACCGCGCGACACCCGATACCCGCAGTCCGAAGTCCCGCAGCCTCTCCCGCAGGACGAGCCGCACAGCGAGGACCGGAAGCACGACGTAGCCGACCACGGACACGCCCGCCCAGAGCATCAGTCGGCTGAAAGCCGGGTTGCCGTCACTGCTCAGATGGCGCGCCAGGTCGCCCGCGAGGCTGTCCAGCCCGGCCCACTCCAGGCCTGTCACGAGCCAGTCGGCGTCGCGGCCGCGACCCAGGAAGCTGATCAGGGTCAGACACACGGCGGAGACGACGAGGACGAGGGCGGTGCGCTGCGCGCTGCGTGCCGGGGGAGTTGCGCGCTGGTAGGCCGCGGAGTCGGCCTCGGTAGCCGTGACGACATCGGTGACGTAGCGACGCCACCAGCGTGGCGCAGCGGCCGGCCCGGCTGGGCTCGCTGGCGTCGGCTGGGTCGCTGAGCCCGCCACCTCCGGGGGCCCGGTCATCGTTGCACCCTACAAGTGAGGGCCCGCCCCGCGGACCGTCCGGGTCACGCCGCTGCCGTCGGGATCTCCAGCTCCGCCAGCAGCGTCTGCACCCGGTGGCCGATCTCGTCGCGAATCGGACGGACCGAGTCCACTCCGAGGCCTGCCGGGTCGGCTATCTCCCAGTCCTCGTACCGCTTGCCCGGGAAGATCGGGCAGGCATCACCGCAGCCCATCGTGATGACCACGTCGGCTGCCCGTACGATCTCGTCGGTCCATGGCTTGGGGAACTCCTGCGAGATATCGATCCCGATCTCCGCCATCGCCTCGATCGCGGCCGGGTTGACCTGGCTGGTCGGCTCCGAGCCCCCTGACCATGCGACTGCCCGGTCGCCCGCGAGACTCTGGAAGTAGCCCATCGCCATCTGTGAGCGACCGGCGTTGTGGACGCACAGGAAGAGCACGGTGGGCCGCGAGTCATCGACCTTGCCCTCTACCCGCGCCAGAGCTGTGAGCCTGACGCGTGCGAACCGCTCGGCCAGCAGGGGGAGCCAGTTGACCGTCACGGCCTGTCCCGCGAACTGGTCGTAGGAGGAGTGCAGGAATCGCTCGACTGTCTCCAGCCCGAACACGCCCTGGAAGCGACGCTGGAGGTTCGTGGCCGCCGTTCGCAGCGCCAGCTGCTGGTCCAAGGCGATGTCAGGTCGCGGGTTCTCACGTTCGTCGTTCATGCCGCCCCTTCACTTTCAGTCAGCATCTATTGAGTCAATATTGGCTAAGGCAAGCACGGGTGTCAACGGCGTACGGATGCGAGAGCATCATGTGACGGCGGCGCCCGAGCTGCCGCCCGGGCAACGGAGCAGGATGCGACGGCGATGGACGACCTGACGTCTCGCGGGACGCACGTGGCGGACAGCCACGACCTGATCAGGGTGCACGGCGCGCGCGAGAACAACCTGAGGGACATCAGCGTCGTGCTGCCCAAGCGTCGGCTGACCGTGTTCACCGGAGTCTCCGGATCGGGCAAGAGCTCGCTGGTGTTCGGCACGGTTGCCGCGGAGTCGCAGCGCCTGATCAACGAGACCTACAGCGCCTTCGTGCAGGGCTTCATGCCGACGCTGGCGCGGCCGGAGGTGGACCTGCTCGAGGGGCTGACAACGGCGATCATCGTCGACCAGGAGCGGATGGGCGGCAACCCCCGCTCCACGGTCGGTACCGCCACCGATGCCAACGCGTTGCTGCGGATCCTCTTCAGCAGGCTCGGCACGCCGCACGTCGGGTCAGCCAAGGCGTTCGCCTTCAACGTGCCCTCGGCTCGGGGCAGTGGGGCGATCACGGTCGAGCGCGGGACCGGCCGGACGGAGGAGCGCGCCTTCACCGTCGCCGGCGGGATGTGCCCCCGATGCGAGGGCATGGGATCGGTGACCGATATCGACCTGACGCAGCTGATCGACGAGAGCAGGTCACTGGCCGAGGGTGCGATCACCGTCCCCGGCTACACCGCCGACGGGTGGCAGGTACGGATCTTCACCGCGGTGGTGCCGGCCGACGTGCCCATCTCCGCCTTCTCCGAGCAGCAGCGGCACGACCTCCTCTACGGCGAGCCCCGGAAGGTCAGGCTGGAGAACATCAACCTGACCTACGAGGGACTGGTCCCAAAGATTCAGAAGTCGATCCTGTCCAAGGACGTCGACGCCCTCCAGCCGCACATCCGGGCCTTCGTCCAGCGGGCGGTGACGTTCACCGCCTGCCCGGACTGCGGTGGCACCCGGCTCAACGAGGAGGCGCGCTCGTCGAAGATCGCGGGCATCAGCATCGCCGACGCGTGCGCGATGCAGATCAGCGACCTCGCCGAATGGGTCGGCGGTCTGGACGAGCCATCCGTGGCACCGCTGCTGGCCACGCTGCGGCAGACGCTCGACTCGTTCGTGGAGATCGGGCTGGGCTACCTCTCGCTCGACCGGTCGTCGGGCACGCTGTCGGGCGGCGAGGCACAGCGCACCAAGATGATCCGCCACTTGGGGTCCTCGCTCACCGACGTGACCTACGTGTTCGACGAGCCGACCATCGGCCTGCACCCGCATGACATCCGGAAGATGAACGACCTGCTGCTGCGGCTGCGCGACAAAGGCAACACCGTGCTGGTCGTCGAGCACAAGCCGGAGGCGATCGCCATCGCCGACCACGTCGTAGACCTCGGCCCCGGGGCCGGTGCCGACGGTGGCGAGGTGGTGTTCGAGGGCACCGTAGCGGGGCTCCGGGCGAGCGGGACGCTGACCGGGCGACACCTCGGTGACCGAGCATCGGTGAAGCCGTCGGTACGGACCCCCACAGGAGCGCTCGAAGTGCGTGGCGCCAGCCTCCACAACCTGCGGGACGTCGACGTGGACATACCGCTCGGCGTGCTGGTCGTCGTCACCGGGGTGGCCGGGTCGGGGAAGAGCTCCCTGATCCACGGCTCGGTGTCGGGCCGGGAAGGCGTCGTGTCGGTGGACCAGTCGTCGATCCGTGGCTCGAGGCGGAGCAACCCGGCGACCTATACCGGACTGCTCGACCCGATCCGCAAGGCGTTCGCGAAGGCCAACGGCGTGAAGCCGGCGCTGTTCAGCGCGAACTCCGAGGGTGCCTGCCCCGCCTGCAACGGGGCCGGCGTCATCTACACCGACCTCGCGATGATGGCCGGGGTGGCCACCACCTGCGAGGAATGCGAGGGGAAGCGGTTCCAGCCCTCGGTGCTGGGGTACCACCTCGGAGGACGTGACGTCAGCGAGGTGCTTGCGATGTCGGTGACGCAGGCCGAGGAGTTCTTCGGCTCCGGCGCGGCCCGCACGCCCGCCGCGCACGCCGTCCTCGGTCGCCTCGCCGACGTCGGGCTCGGGTACCTCGGCCTCGGACAGCCGCTCCCCACCCTGTCCGGCGGCGAGCGCCAGCGGCTCAAGCTGGCCACGCAGATGGCGGGGAAGGGCGGCGTGTACGTCCTCGACGAGCCGACCACCGGCCTCCACCTCGCCGATGTCGAGCAGCTGCTGGGCCTGCTCGACCGGCTCGTCGACGCCGGCAAGTCGGTCATCGTCATCGAGCACCACACGGCAGTGATGGCCCACGCCGACTGGATCATCGACCTCGGGCCGGGCGCGGGCCACGACGGTGGCCGGATCGTCTTCGAGGGCACTCCCGCCGAACTGGTGGCTGCCCGCTCGACCTTGACCGGCGAGCACCTCGCCGCCGACGTCGTCGCGTGACGTCTCAGTCCTGACGCCTGAGAGCCGCCTCAGGTCAGTCAGGTCCGCCAATCGGTCCCTGAGGCAGCCTTCTCCCGGTTCTGACTGACCTGTCGTACGGGTCACCGCCCGCGTGGCCGAATGGTGACCGGGGGCGGGGTGGCTCAGTCTGGTGGGTGGAGGACGACTGGGTGGGGGACGACTGACGGGAGAGGCACATGGCGTACACGCAGGAGTCGGTCCCGGATCTCACGGGGCTCACGGCGGTGGTCACGGGTGCGAACGGGGGGCTGGGCCTGCAGACGGCGAAGGTGTTCGCCGCCAAGGGCGCACACGTGGTGATGGCGGTGCGCAACCAGCAGAAGGCGGCTGACGCGGCGGCGGAGATCCGCGCCGAGACTCCGGAGGCGAGCCTGGAGCTGGTGGAGCTCGACCTGGCGTCGCAGGCGTCGGTGCGGAGGGCGGCCGAGCGCATCCTGGACCAGCACGACCGGGTCGACATCCTCGTCAACAACGCAGGTCTGATGGCGATGCCGGAGCGGCAGACCGCCGACGGGTACGAGATGCAGCTCGGCGTGAACCATCTCGGGCACTGGACGTTCACCGCGCTGCTGATGCCGGCACTGCTGTCCGCACCGGCGGCGCGGGTCGTGACCGTCACGAGCACGGCGCACCACGTCGGCCGCCCGGTCGACCCGGACAACCCGCACCTGCACGGCCGGTACGAACCATGGCAGGCGTACGGACAGTCGAAGCTGGCGAACTACCACTTCGGCCTCGGCCTGCAGCGCGAGTTCGAGAAAGCCGGCGTGTCGGCCCAGAGCCTCGTGGCGCACCCGGGACTGTCGCACAGCGAGCTTCAGACCACCACGGTCGCCGAGGGCGGGGCCGGCAGGACGGCTCCGTTCTGGGCGTGGCTGGCCAAGCACACCGGCATGGACGTCGCGGACGGCGCGATGCCGCAGATCCGGGCTGCCACCGATCCGCGGGCCCGCGGGGGCGAGTTCTACGGGCCCCGGTTCGTCAGCAACGGGTGGGCGGTGCGGCTGCCGGTGCTGCGCCGTGGCAACGACGCTGCCATCGCCACGCTCTGGCAGGTGTCCGAGCGAGAGACCGGCGTGCGGCTCGACGTACGCCCACCTGACGGCGTACGCCGGTCCGACACTGCACCTTGAGGTGTCATCCGCTCGACGGAAGTACGGTGGAACTCTGGGCGAGCGCGGGGGGCGGCCGGATGGATGTCGAGGTCCGTGAGGTTGCGCCGGGGGTCTGGCAGGCCCGGGCAAAGCACGTCGGGTGGGGGCTGGTCGTCGACGGCCGGGAGGTGACGCTGGTCGACACGGGCTATCCGGGGGATCGGGAGCGCGTGATCGCCTCGTTGGCCAGGGTCGGCCGCTCACCCGCGGACGTGGCCGCGGTCATCCTGACACACGCTCACCCGGACCATCTGGGGAGTGCGGAGTACTTCCGATCGGTGGGGCACACGCCGGTACTGGTCCATGAGCGGGAGGTGCCCAACGCGACCGGGCAACGGATCGAACAGGTCTCGATTGCGACGCTGCTGGCCAAGGTGTGGCGGCCTGACGTGGCGGTGTGGGCGCGCGACGTGGTGGCGCTCAAGGCCGCGCGGGTGGAGCGGCTAGCCAACGTGGACACGTTCACCACCGAGGTCCTCGACATCCCGGGCACGCCCGTACCGGTCCCGACACCGGGCCATACCTCCGGGCACAGTGCCTTCCACCTCGCGGAGCGCGGAGCAATCCTGGTGGGTGATGCCTTGATGACCGAGCATGCACTGGTACACATCCCAGGGCCGCAGCTGTTGCCCTCGTTCTTCAACCACGACAACGAGCAGGCCCTGGCCTCGCTCCAGGCCCTGTCCGGACTCGAAGCTGACGTGGTGGTCCCAGGGCATGGCCCTGCCTTCGTCGGCTCCCCGGCCGACGCCGTTCGAGCGGCGCTGGCGGCGGCGCGCAGGTAGCGAACACACTGACTCACTGGGCGCCGACGCAGTGGGTGCCGAGGCCCTCTGG
>CAVVZQ010000017.1:0-10686 GCA_963752715.1 uncultured Actinomycetota bacterium
CTGCCTAGCAGCTGCGTCACGGCTCACGCGGTAGTTCCGTCACACCTCCGGAACACCCTTGCTCTGGCGCTGGGGCCTTCGGTGCCGTCGACCCTCTCAGCGGGCTCCCGTCCCTCGAGGATGCGACGGCACTGCGGGCCGCAGCGACGGGCACCCGGGCGGGTGTACCCGCGCGAGCTACCGGAGGCAAAGTATGACGTGGCCCGACTCGACGAGCTCTGCTCCAGGTTGGAGCAGCGGCTCTAGCCAAGGATCGGGAGCACCCGGCTGGGGGAGCCCCTCTGAGGTCCCCGGCTGGGGGAGCTCCCCCGGGGCGTACAGAGGTGCGCACCCCTCGGGAGCGGCGGCCAGCGGTTCCCCCACCAGTGGTTCTCCCGCCACGGAATCTCCGGGAGGGGGCTACCCGCCATACGGGAGCGAATCCGACGGGAGTCGTCCGACCCGACCCAGGATCTGGCTGCTCGTACTGGCTGGGGCGGCCCTCTTGGTGGGAACCGTTCTGGTTCTGTTTGCTGCTGTCCCGGGTGCCGTCGCCGCCTACCTGCTGGCGGTCGCCGCCATCCTGCTCTCCTTCCGGTTCCGCGCCGACGACAACCGGCGCCGTGCGGAGGAGCCCCGCTACTCCCCGAGCCCGAGAGCCGAGCGTGTCGCGACCGGCACGCTGATCGCCTCGCTGGCTCTGATCGTGCCGACCGTGCTGGTGATCGCCACCTGGGTGGCTCGGCTATGAGGAAGATCGAGATGCTACTCCAGCGGTCCCCGCGCCCGGGGACGTCCGGTACGCCCCGCTCCGGCCTACGGCGTTCACCCCGCCACGCTCTGGCGGCACTCAGTGCCGGAGCCCTGGCCGTGGGCGTCGCCGCTCCCGCCGGTGTCGCGCTGGCGGCACCAGCGTCGGCGACCGCCACCGCCAGCCCGACCACCGGGACAGCGTCCAGCGCCAGCTCAGCTGCGGTCGAGACCGCCTTGTCGGAGGCTGCGAACTGCACGAACTCCAGCGGTCACCTTCTGGTCCAGTTCATGGTCGACTCCTCAGGCAGCCTGCGCGAGACCGACCCCGCCGACGACCGCGTCGGCGCCGTGACTGCGGGGCTGTCGGTCCTCGAGCAGGCCAGCGCCAGCAACGACTCGCTTGTGATCGACGTGTCGATCGCGACATTCGACGAGAGCTACCGTGCGGAGACCGACTGGACCCGCTTGGACAGCGGCAGCCTGGACGACGTCACCGCGGATGCGCGGGGGCTGGCGGATGCCGACCACGGCCGCTACACCGACTACGAGGCGGCGCTCCAGGGAGCCCAGGGCTCCTTCGCCCGGCAGTCCGCGGTGGTGACGTCGCAGACCGGTACGGAACCCTGCAAGGTGCTGCTCTGGTTCACCGACGGTAAGTACGACGTGGGCAGCTCGTCCGCGGAGGCAGCCGGCCTTGATGCGCTGTGCCGCCCCGACGGGGTGGCCGACCAGCTGCGCCGCGACCGCGTCGTGAACTTCGCCTTCCTGCTGACCGCTCAGGTGGAACCCGCCGACCGGGAGCTCGTACAGGCCATCGCGGAGGGGTCAGCGCCCGGGGCGAGCTGTGGCACGGCGCCCATCCCTACCGGCTGGGCCAGTGGTGCCTACGTCGAGGTCGACGACATGACAGAGGTGGTTGCGAAGCTCTACGGGGCGCTTGCGCTGGTCAACAACGGTACGGCGCAGCCGCCGACCGAGACCGAGATCTGCGACGTGGAGGTCTGCGAGGAGGGCGCCCAGTCCCTGACCATCGACCCGGGACTGTCCAGCTTCAACGTGCTGGCGCTGACCGGCTCGGAGACCGTCGAGGTGGTCCTGACCTCTCCTGAGGGGGACTCGCTGCGGGTCACGGCAGGGGAGAACCTCACGGGCACGGTAGGTGGCGCGACGGCGTCGGCTACCTGGCTGACCAGCGACGGAGTCCTCATCGCGGTTGAGCTGCCGGAGGAAGCCGGCGACGACGTCGGCGTCTGGACACTCACCTTCGTCGACCCCGAGGGCGCCGGCGGCACGGCAGAGTCGCAGGTCTACGTCTTCGGCAGCTTCTCGCCCCGCATCGCGGAGGATGACCTCCGATTCGAGGCCGGCGAGCCCGTGGCGTTCACCGTGGAGGTGGTGCGCAGCGACGGCGAGCCGCTGAGCGGCGGTGTCTTCTCAGACGTGGCCGTGACCGCATCAGTGCGCGACCCGGGTAGGGGCGTCACCCTCGCGGCACCACTGACCGAGGAGGAGCCGGGCCGCTACACGGGAACCTTCACGGCGCCGTCGGACATCGAGTCCTCGAACGTGAACGTCAACCTGCAGCTCGACCTGGTCACTGAGTCCGGGCTGGCGCTGCGGCCGGTTCTGCGCAGCTACGCGGTGCCGGTGCGGCCCCCGTCTGCCTTTCCCGTAATCGAGCCGGCTGAGCTACGGCTGGATGCGATCGAGGGGGTGGAGCCCGCCGTCGGCGAGCTGACCCTGGTGGGGAGCGACGTGGCTGACTCCTGCGTCTGGCTGGAGGAAGCATCGTTCAGCCAGGTACCGGGCGAGGCCGGCGCAGTGAGCACGTCGGGCGTTGCCGCCACCGGCGTTGACAGCTGCCTGGCCGTACCGCGCGGTGAGTCGGTGACCCTGCCAGTGCAGGTGGTACCCGAGGCCGAAGCCAACGGCAGCGTCCGCGGGGAGATCGTGCTGACGATGACGAGCGCCGGGGCGGACGAGCAGGCCTCCGTGCGGGTGCCGGTCGCATTCGACATGGTCAAGGCAGTTGACCGCACCACCCAGCTCGGGGTGCTGCTGGCGCTGCTGGCGCTGGGGGTGGGCGGGCCGCTCGCCGCCATGTACCTGCTCAACTACCGACAGGCGAAGTTCCGTGCCCCGGGCAACACCTACGCGGTGGCCGTGCCGGTCACGGTCACGAACGGTGTGATGGCGCCGCGGAACACCTCGCCGGGAGCGGTGGGGCCCCTCGGCGTGGCCTTCGAGGACCTGCGGCCGTTGCAGGCACCGCGTACGGACAGCCGCTTGTTCGCCGCGACCGTCGAGGGTACGCGTGGCTCCGGACAGGGCGCGCCCCTGACCTTCCGGGCAGTCCTGCCACGGCTTCCGTTCAGCCCGCCTGCGGGACGAGCGACGGCGGCGGGCGCGTACCTGGCGAGCGGTGTGTCGGGGAGCTCCGTGGCGGGACGTACGGCTGCCGACGGACGGTCCGCGCCGGTGCGGCTGGACCTCCCCGGGACCGTCCTGGTTCTCCTGGCCCCGCAGCAGCCGGCGACGCAGAACCCGGGTGGGCCGGCGGCGAGCGACGTCGTGGAGGCGAGCGTGGTCGTGATCGTCAGCCGGGCGCAGGCGGACCGCCAGCTGGCGCAGGTGTCCCAGGCGGCACCGCGCGTGGTGTCGGACGCCATCGCGGCGCTTCGCAGCCACGCTGACGCGGGGTCGGCCTCGGACAGGCGAAGCGAGCCTGCAGGGGGCGGGACGACCCACGGATCGCAGGGCAGCGAGCCCGCGAGTGGTATCCCGGCTCCGCGTCTCCCGTGGGAGTCGGAGAGTGTCGGAGGCGTCGGAGCCGTCGGAGGCGTCGTACGCACCTGCTGGTGAGACGCCTCCTAACCAGCCGGGCCAGCCGGGCCAGCCGGGCCAGCCGGGCCAGCCGGGCCAGCCGGGCCAGCCATCACCTCCGGCCTGGAAGCGACCTCCGGGCATGTGACCGGGGATCGGGTGCGCGACCGCGCCCGAGGGACCCAACCCAACGCGACGAGACAAGCCGCACGCAGTTCAAGCAGACACAGAAAACACAAGCAGACCCAGAACACCTGAGCACCCCCGAAAGGACACCCCCCAGATGCTCACTCCCCTCCTCCTGATCGGCATCGGCGGTTCCGGCGGCAAGACGCTGCGGACGATGCGCCACGAGCTCGAGCTTCGCCTCGAGGCCGTCGGCTGGCGCGTCGAAGAGCGCGGCTTCCCCAAGTCGTGGCAGATCCTGCACGTCGACGTACCGTTCACCCCGGACGGCAACGAGCCGGACCTGCCCGGTCAGCTGCCTGCCTCCGACTACGTCCCGATGGTCAAGGCCGGGGTCTCCTACCCGGCCATCGACCGGGCGGTCACCGCCGGCGCCAGCGACGTGGGGCGCGAGGGGCACGTCGGCTGGCGGCTCGACCCCAAGGACATGCACGTGGGCATCGAGCGGGGCGCCGGTCAGTACCGGGCGCTGGGCCGCACGATCACCCTGGCGTCGCTGCGCGACGTCAAGCAGCGCGTCGAGCACGCGGCCGCGATCCTGACCAGCGCTGAGGTCTCCTCCGAGCTGCGGGACCTCAGTGAGCTGCTGGGCGGGTCCCGTGACGCGGTCGCGCCGATCCCGCAGGTCTTCATCGTCTCGTCGATGGCCGGCGGCTCCGGTTCGGGTGCCTGGATGGACATCGCCGACGTGGTGCGGTCGGTGGGCGAGGGATGGCCGCAGAACCCGATGGCCGTGCTCTACGCACCGGACGTGTTCGATCACATCGGCAATGCGTCCTCCCGCGGCGTGCAGCCCAACGCGCTGGCGACGCTGTCGGAGATGATGGCGGCGTTCTGGACCCGTGACGACGACCTGCCCGCCGACCACCGCGAACTGCTCGCCTCCAAGGGCGTGAACATCTCGACGGCCCGCCAGTACGGGACTCGCTACGCGCTGGTGGTGGGCCGCAGCAACGGCCAGGGGGTGACCTTCGGCGACCAGAACGAGGTGTTCTGGGCGATGGGGAAGTCGCTGGCCGCCCTGGCGGCGAGCGAGGCGCTGCAGTCCCAGTTCTTCGGGTACATCCACGGCAACTACACGCAGTCGGCGGACAAGCCCGACGTGCTGCGCCTGAAGGAGTCCGACGACGAGCTTCCGCTGGAGGCGATCGGGTTCGCCCGTCTGAGCCTGGGGCGGGACCGGTTCGCGCGCTACTCGGAGCAGCGCATCGCCCAAGTCGTGGTGGACCAGCTGCTGCGCGGCCACGAGGAGCACGCCGCGGTGGCGGACAAGAAGACCAGCCGCGAGAAGGTCGAGTATCTCGCGGCGGCGAGCAAGGTCGTCTTCCTTGAGGAGGTCGGGCTCAACGAGCGCGGGTACGAGGCGAACCAGGTAATCGACGCGCTGCGTTCCACCGACCGTCGCGCCCGGCTGAGCCACAAGCACCAGGTGGTGCACTCCCAGCTCAGCAACGGGCAGCCGTCGGGTGGCCGTCGCAAGAAGGACGGCAAGCGGTCCGACCAGTACGCGACCGAGCTGATCACCGCCGTACACGGCCACAGCCAGGGCTTCCTGCAGGAGGAGAACGCGGACGTGGTCAGTCGGGGGCGCGAGTGGGTGGCTGCGCTGCAGGACCGCCTGGAGCGGGTCACGGCGAGGTACCTGGCGATTCACGGCGCCCGGGTGACCGAGGCGCTGCTCGCGCTGACCGAGGCGGAGCTGCAGACGGTCCGGGAGGAGCTGCGCGGCGAGTCGGTCCGCGACCGGGAGCGCTACCACGCGGTCGACCAGCAGGTCTACGGTGCGCTGCAGGCGGCCGGGGGCGAGCTGCTGATGCCGCAGAACCCGTCGATCGCCTCCGCGGTGGAGCGGGGTATGGAGGGTCTGGGCTGGGCCGCCGAGGCGGAGCTGAAGGAGTTCGCCGCTGGGCTGCTGGGTGAGGTCGCCACTCACCTGGTGCGTCCGATGCGGATCGCCGTACGGGAGGCCGCCGACGGTCTGACGGCCCAGGAGATCGGTGCCCCCGGCCGCCCCTCGGCGACCGAGAACTGGCCCCGAGGCAGCGACGTACCGAAGGCGCTGCGCAGCGCCCGAAACGAGGTGCTCATCGACCCCGTGGACGAGTTCCCGCAGGAGTTCGTCGCGTGCGTGCGCGCCTCCCTGGGAGTGGTGGAGGAGGAGACCGCACTGCGTCAGGCGGCCACCCAGGCGCTGATGGGTACGCGCAACTTCGACACGGGCAGCGAGCAGCAGGTCGTGGTGGCCCGCTCTCGGTGGGTGCCGACGTCCCCGGCGCTGCAGTCGCAGGCCATGTCGCTGCCCTCGCCGGCGAGCTTCGAGGTCCGCCTGTCGGTGTCGCAGATCGTGCAGCGGGCCCGGGCCTGGGTGGACAACCCGGAGACCGCGATGGGCCGACGGGTGCACGAGTCGCTGGCCGACTACCTCGACGAGCATGCACAGCCGGCCGCGGACCTCCTCGAGCACCGGCGGCGGTTCCAGAACGGGCTGGTGGAGGCCCTGGACAAGAGCTCGCCGCTGGTCAGCGTGGACCACAACGTGCTCTCCGCGGTGCACGGCAGCTACAACGTGAGCTGGGTGCTGCACCTGTCGGAGGTGCCGTTCCCGGACGGCTCGCCGGCCGCGGAGCTGTTCCGCTCGGTGCTGCAGGACAAGGGGATGTGGAAGCCGAGCATGGGCAAGGCCTTCGGAGAGGGCCGGCAGTCCGGCATCGAGTTCTTCACCGCCTACGAGACGCCGTACGAGCCCGTCGTCTTCGAGTCGATCATCCGACCGATCGCGACGAGCTGGGCCGAGCGCAAGCACGACCCGACCCTGCGCCAGAACTTCTGGAAGTGGCGTCGCGCGCGGCCGCTGCCGCAGTTCGTCCCCGCCCACCCGGTGGTGCGGCGGGCCATGGTGCGGGGCTGGTTCACCGCGAACGTGTTCGACCAGCTCAAGTACAACGGTGACGACACGTCGATCTTCTACCCAAACACCGGCGGCCTGGTGAGCTTCCCGATGCCACCGATCGGGCGGCCGATCGGACGGCGCCAGTACGAGCGGCTGCCGGTCGTTCTGGAGTCGCTGCCGCTGGCGCTGCTGGACTACGTCGCGGAGCGGGATGCGGCCATGCAGGCCTACTGGCGCCTGATCGACCTGGGCACCGACGCCAACGGCGGCATGGAGACCTACCTCGAGGTGAACACCGAGCTCGCGGACTGGATCTACGAGGCGAGGCTGCCGATCGGGGCGCCCGAGCCGAGGTCCGAGGACGTGGGCGTGGCGAGCGGGACCTGGGTGGAGCGGCGTGATGCCGTCGCCGCCCGGCTGGACGCGATGCACGCGGCGTACGCGCGCATCATCGACGGCGTGGACGTGGCCGAGGCGCTGCGTGACAACGACGAGGTCCCCATGGTCTGGGAGCTGCGCGAGGACGTCCTGGGCGCGCTGGACACGCTGCGTCGGCGGGTACGCTCGCTGCCGGCGCCGGAGAGGTTCTGACGATGGCGCAGTCCCATGACCTGACGATCGTGCTGGCCGAGGACTCGGCGGCCGGCGAGAGCATCCGAGAGGTGCTCGCCGGGTGGACCCTCGACGGGCTGCTGCGGCGCTCGTTCTGGGTTCGTCCCGGCGGAGTGCACCCCGGTACGGACAGCGCGCCCGCGTGGATCTCGGCGGTCGCGCTGGATCCCGCGGGGGCTATCCCGTCGCCCCGTGCGGCTGGGGTCCCTGGGGCCGCAGGGGTCGCTGGGGGACCGTGCAGGGCACGCGTGGGCGAGGTTGACCTGCAGGACGCCATCCGCGGCGTGCGCTACCGGTTGGTGCGGCTGGTACTGCTGCAGCCGGTCTCGCGGGGCGGCCAGCCGCAGCCGGAGGTGCGTACGGCAGCCGTCGAGCTCCTGACGCTGCTCAAGGGCATCCTGCCGGCCGACGTACGGATCGTGACCGTGAACCTGGTCGTTCCCGAGACCGGGATCACCGACGTCGACCCGGCGGTGCTGATGGCCGGCTGGGAGGTCAACGCGATCGCCTCCCCGGAGGACCGGGCCAGCGCGGCACACCCGGACATCTTCGTCGACGCGGAGACGCTTCCCGGCCACGCCGCGCTGCACTGCGCCACCGTCGGCGGGCTCTGGGCCGACGTGGCCGAGGGGCCGTACGACGTACGGTCCGACGCCACGCCGGGGGAACCCGCGCCGGTGGTGGTGAGGGCCTACGTCCGCAGCATCGTCAACTCCGACCTCGTTCCCGCCGTGGCGCAGGAGGGGCTGAGCCCGCGCGCCGGCCGCTGGCCTGTACCGACGTCGGAGGCCGAGCGCCTCGTGCCCACCGCACAGCCGCAGCGGCTGGTCGAGACGACGTTCGAGGAGCTGGGGACGGCGCACGGCGCGGTCTTCCGGTTCCGCCCGGCTGCGTGGGAAGCCCCGCCGAGCCCGCAGCAGGTCGGCATCGGCCAGGCGCTGAAGCTGTTCTTCAACTTCCTGGTCGCGCTGGTCAAACGAGTGCCCAGCTGGGTCGAGGAGCGGGCCCGGGACGCCGCGAACACCATGGTCGCCAACGCGACCTTCGGCAGCGGAGGGCTGATCGAGGTGGGTCGCCGGGCGCGCCAGCGGGCCGCCGACGCCCGCGAGATCCCGCAGGCCCCGGCCAGCGACGCGTTCGGAGCACGGGTTCCCTCGCCGCCGGAAGGCGACGCGGGCGGGTCCGGGGGAGAGGCACGGCCGGGCGGGCGAGCCGACGAGGGCGACCGACTCGCACGCGAGGCACTGGCGTCGCTTCAGCAGCCAGTGCTGGCCATCGAGACCCCTGAGGTCTGGCGGGACCTGCGACAGGTGACGCTGGGCCTGCAGGACGGCGGTCCGATGCCGGCGGGGTTCTCCACCCCGAGGCTCGGCTCCGCACGCGAGGTCATCGTCGAGCCGGGGGCGATCGGGCCCCACCCGCATGACCGGTACCGCCCCGATCCGCAGGTGCTGGGAAAGCTCCCCGCCCTGCGCGACGCGGAGGGCATGAAGGACATCCGTGCCTGCGACCCGCGTGCCGCGAAGCAGTTCGCCGCGGCTTTGCGTCCCGCGGTCGGCGAGGGTCGCGAGGAGGTACGGCGGCTGCAGCGCCAGGTGCATGACCTGCGGGCACGCCACGCCGCGGCGACTGGTCAGCTCGAGGTGAAGCAGGCGGTCGTGCAGGCACTCCCCGAGCCCGATCAGGCGGTGCTCGCCGAGGTGGCGACGCTGCGGGCGGAGGTGGCCTCGCTGCAGGCGAAGATCACCGCCACCGAGGCCGACCTTCGGCTGGCACAGGAGCGCCTGGGCCGGCTGGAGGCCGAGCTCGAGCGCTTCGACGCGTGGATCGCACGGCGGTCCGGCACCTTGCTGTGGCGTACCGCGGACGCGGTGTACGGCGAGGAGGCGAATGCCTACGACAGCCTGCAGCGGTCGCTGTCCGTGGTGGCCGAAGGTGTCTCGCTGGATCTGAGCGAGGTGCAGACGGCGCGCCGGCGGCTGGTCAATACCTGGCTGTGGTCCCTGGTAGGCACAGGGGTGGCCGTCGCGCTCGGGGTCGCACACATGATCTTCGGCTTCTTCGGGATCGCCCCGGGATGGGGGCTGGCCCTGGTGAGCACGGCGCTGCTGGCGCTGCCGGTGATCTACTATCGGTCGTTCCGCCGCTACGTGCAGACGGTCAACCAGGCGCAGTACCGCGTGGCGCTGTCGGCCCACACGTTCGGCCAGGCCGTGGCCGCTGCCCGCCAGGCGGCCGCGGAGCACACCCGTCTGTGGGCGATGTACCTGCAGATGCGGGACTGGGCCGAGATTCAGGGCTGGGTACTGCACCGGCCCTGGACGCCGGAGCCGGCCCCTGATGCCACGGATGCCGCTAAGACTGCTCAGCCCGTACGGGAGGCGGACCCCCGGGTGCCGACGGCCTACCAGGACGCGGTCGGCACGGTGGGGGAGGAGACCCGCTCGCAGCTGGCAGCGCGACTCGCCGCCAGGGTCACCCGGCAGGGGTGGGCGAGTCGGGTGTACCTGACGTCAGCGGCGCAGGGCCGGGAGGCCTTCAACCGCAGTCACGGCCGCCGCGCCGAGGATGCCTTCGGGGACGCGGACACCGACGTGCCGCAGGCTGCGACCGGTGCGCGGGCCGACCTGCTGGGTGGGCTGGCCTCTGGTGCGTACGCCCGGTCGGCGACGGACGAGGCGGTCGGCGAGGCGGTCGAGTTCTGCGCGGGGCTGCAGCCGCAGGAGGCCTTCGACAGGGTGCAGCCCAGCGCGGACGACCTCGAGGTGACCTCGCCGGACGTCTTCCTGACCGAGCTGGTCCCGGAGGCGGGCGGGCTGCTGTTCCTCTCGCCGGGCTTGTTCGACGCATCCGCGATGCCCGCGCAGCCCCATCAGGTTCGCCGGGTGTGGGTGCGGGCGCCGGAGTCGGTGGTGACGGAGACGCTGTCCCAGCGACGTGACGCTCCCGGCACCAGCAGGGACGGGATGGACATCGGGGTCTCCTCGGTGGATGTCTCAGCTCGGCGGATGCTGGTGCAGGCGGTACGGCTCGACGAGACCGATCCGCTCGACCCACTGGTGCTAGCGCTGTTCGGTGTGCCGGGCGAGGACGTGACCCGCCCGTCGAGGCTCGACAGGGAAGTAGCAGGATCCATTCCCGTCCCGGGCGCAGAAGTGGAGGAGGATCTCTTCCGGTTCTGACCGGAGGTAATTGCGGCGCGAAGCACGGAGTTCACGAGCTTGTCCTTGGGGCAACACGAGACTGTCGCCCGGCAAACCCTGAACATGCGGTCAAGGGTTTGTTTCGGGCGGCAGTCTCATCTGTTTCCGACTCCACCCGCCCTGTCGTGGCAATTCAGGTGAGCGTCGCTGAACTGCCGATTTGTGCTGTACGACAGCAGTTCCGGACTCTTGTTGCTGACACGTCACAATCCGATAACGAGTGGTGTGAACACCCACGGA